>NZ_JCAQPA010000009.1:0-840483 GCF_059567965.1 Variovorax sp. BGA-UO-ETr-C22 | reverse complement strand
TTCGATTATGCACTGTTTTTTCAAACCGCGTCAACTTTCGAAGACTTTCTTCACCACTCACAACCAGCGCCCCTGAGAGCACCGGTCGCTTCAAACACCAGAGGTATTCAGCAGCGAAGCCCACGAGTATATGACAGATTTCGGCTCGAGCAAGCCAAGCCGAAAGAAACTTGAAGAAGACCTTTGCCGCCCCGCTCGCCGCCCGCTTCACGCCTCTTCCCTGACTGCCGGCGTCTCTCCCAGGGGACTCCAGTCCCTTCTATATAGAGAGTCACAAAGAAGCCTTCTTCCCCAGCCGCCAAGCGCCGTCACCCGCCCCTCCGATAATCCGTGCCACATGGCACTCATCACACTCCTCGACGCGCAGCTCGCGTTCGGTCACGTCCCGCTGCTGGATCATGCGGACTTCTCTCTTCTCGAATCGGAACGCATCGGCCTGATCGGCCGCAACGGCGCCGGCAAGTCGTCGATGCTCAAGATACTGGGCGGGCTGGAAAAGCCAGACGACGGCACGCTGCAGCTGCAGCAGAACCTGCGCGTGGCCTACGTGGCGCAGGAACCCGCGCTGGACATGGATGCGGACGTGTTCACCGCCGCCAGCCAGGGCCTGGGCGAAGTCATCGCCATCCGCGACCTGTACCTCTCCGGCGCGGACGGGCTCGACCTGGACGCCCTGCAGTCCAAGATCGAAGCCTACGACGCCTGGAACTGGGAGCAGCGCGTCGAAGAAACGCTGCACCGCCTCCACCTCGATCGCAACGCGCGCGTCGGCTCGCTCTCGGGCGGCACGCGCAAGCGGGTCGCGCTGGCCCAGGCCCTGGTGGCCGCGCCGGACGTCCTTCTATTGGATGAACCGACCAACCACCTGGACCTCGACTCCATCGAGTGGCTGGAACAGCTGCTGATCGACTTCAAGGGCAGCGTCGTCACCATCACCCACGACCGCAGCTTCCTGAACCGCGTCGCCACCCGCATCGTGGAGCTCGACCGGGGCAAGCTGGGTTCCTACCCGGGCAACTTCGAGCAGTACCTCGTCCAGAAGGAAGAGCAACTCGCGCAAGAGGCGATCATCAGCGCCAAGGCCGACAAGCTGCTGGCGCAGGAAGAGATCTGGATCCGCAAGGGCGTCGAAGCCCGCCGCACGCGCAGCCAGAGCCGCATCACCCGGCTGCAGGAGCTGCGCGCCAGCCGCGCCGCGCGCCGCGAGGTGCAGGGCAGCGTCAACATGGATGTGGCCTCGGGCCAGTCCAGCGGCAAGATCGTGGCCGAACTCACCGACGCCACCAAGTCCTTCGGCGAGAAGACCGTGATCCGCGGTTTCAGCGGCACCATCCTGCGCGGCGACAAGATCGGCCTGCTGGGCCCGAACGGCGCCGGCAAGACGACGCTGCTCAAGCTGATCCTGGGCGAGCTCGAGCCCGACAGCGGCAAGATCCGTCGCGGCACCAACCAGCAGGTGGCGTACTTCGACCAGATGCGCGACAAGCTCGACCTCGACGCCACGCTGGAAGACTTCATCAGCCCCGGCAGCGAGTGGATCGAAATCGGCAGCCAGAAGAAGCACGTCAAGAGCTACCTGTCGGACTTCCTGTTCTCGCCCGCGCGCGCCAACTCCCCCGTGCGCTCGCTCAGCGGCGGCGAACGCAACCGCCTGCTGCTGGCGCGCCTGTTCGCGCGCCCGGCCAACGTGCTGGTGCTCGACGAGCCGACCAACGACCTGGACATCGACACGCTCGAGCTGCTCGAAGGCCTGCTGCAGGACTACGACGGCACCGTGTTCCTCGTGAGCCACGACCGCACCTTCCTCGACAACGTGGTGACCAGCACGATCGCCTTCGAGGGCGACGGCCGCTGGCGCGAGTACGAGGGCAGCGTGGAAGACTGGCTGATCCAGTCGAAGCGTGCGCGAGAGATCGCCGAGCAGCGCCTCGCGTCGGCACCGCCGGCCCCTGCCGCCGCACCGGCCCCGGCCCCCGCGGCGGCACCCGCCGCCGCCCCCACGGGCGGGCCCCGCAAGAAGCTCTCATACAAGGAGCAGCGCGAACTCGAAGCCCTGCCTGCGCAGATCGAAGCCCTCGAAGCCGAGCAGAAGCGCATCAGCGAGATGCTCGAGCTCGACGGCGGTGCCATCTACGCGAGCGACGCCTCGCGCGCGGTCGAGCTGAGCGAGCGCCACGCCAAGATCGACGACGAACTGCTCGCCGCACTGGAGCGCCAGGAAGAACTCGGCGCCGGGCGCTGAGCGCCGTCTTCCTGCGCCGATTGGCCGCCCGTCCCACCCACGGCGGGCGCCAACTCGGCTATACATGCGGCACCGCCTTCCCAAGCCCCCGGAAAGACCCCGCCGCATGCCTTCTTCTTCCTTCCACGCGTTGGTCCGCCGCAGCGTCGCGCTGCTGGCCCTCCTGGTGCTCGGCGCCTGCGCGCAGCTGCCGAAGGAGGTGGACCGCCCCGTCTCGACCGCGCTCGCCTCGCCCGACGGCACGGCGCTGGGGACCTTGCTGCGGGAGCGCCGCAACGCCGACAAGGCGCGCTTCGACTCCGGTTTCCTGCTGCTGGGCGGCCCGCAGGCCGCCTACGGCAGCCGGCTGGCGCTGATCGAGAACGCGCAGAAGACGCTGGACCTGCAGTACTACGCCATCCACGCCGACGCCAGCACCGGCCGGCTGGTGCGCGGGCTGCGCGCGGCGGCCGAGCGCGGCGTGCGGGTGCGCATCCTGCTGGACGACTTCCACACCATCGGCCGCGACGCGCTGGTGCTCGGCCTGGCCTTCATCCCGAACATCGAGATGCGGCTGTTCAACCCGCTCGCGGGTTCGCGCGGCACAGGCTTCAACCGCATGCTCAACGCCATCGGCGAGGTCTCGCGCATCCAGCAGCGCATGCACAACAAGCTGTTCCTGGCCGACAACGTGATGGGCGTGACGGGCGGGCGCAACCTGGGCGACGCCTACTTCGGCAATGCCATCACCGGCAACTTCGTCGACGTCGACGTGCTGGCGGCCGGCCCGATCGTGCAGGACCTCTCGCGCAGCTTCGACAGCTACTGGAACAACGAACGCGCCTACCCCGTGCAGTCGCTGGTCTCGCGCGAGGAATTCCAGCGCATCCGCGACCGCGCGCGCCGCATCGACCAGGAACTCAGCGACGAAGCGGCCGAAGCGCGCAACCAGCCCAAGCCCCCGGACGGCGAGCCGCGCCCCGGCGCCGGCCCCACGGCCGAGCAGCGGGCCCGCGCCTGGGACGAGAAGCCGCTGGACCTGCGCAGCGCCGCCTTCGTCTGGGCCCCGGCCCTGATGCTGGCCGACGCACCCGGCAAGATCCCGGCCGACAGCGGCCCCGGCGCGGTGCGCAACCCCGACCTCGTGGTGAGCCGGCCCGAGCTGCCCTCGCGCAGCGCCACCGCGCTGGCCGACCTGGCCTCCAGCGGCGACACGGTGGTCGAAGGCCTGCTGCACCTGATCGGCCAGGCGCGCACCGACCTGCTGATCATCTCGCCCTACTTCGTGCCCGGCCCCGACATGCAGCAGGCCTTTGCCGCGGCGCGCGCGCGGGGCGTGCGCATCCGGGTGCTGACGAATTCACTGGCCTCGAACGACGCGCCCATCGCCCACGTCGGCTATGCGCGCCACCGCAAGGCGCTGCTCGCCGCCGGCGTGGAGCTCTACGAGCTGCGCAGCGAGCAGGCCGACTTCGGCAATGTGTTCGGCTCCTCGGGCGGCAGCGGCGCGGGCAGCGTCAGCGGCGAATCGCGCGCGATGCTGCACTCCAAGGTGCTGGTGATGGACGGCCGGTTGCTGGTGGTCGGCTCGATGAACCTCGACCTGCGCTCGCAGCTGCAGAACACCGAGATCGCGCTGCTGATCCGCAGCGGCGAACTTTCGCGCATGGCGGCCGAGCAGATCGAGCGCGGCATGCGCGAGCGCGCCTGGCATGTCGAACTCGCGCAGGGCACGCTGGTGTGGCATGCGCCCGAAGGCAGCGGCCTGCAGGACACGGACACCGAGCCCGACGCGAGCGCCACGCTGCGCTTCCTGCTGCGACTGTTCGGGCCGCTGGCGCCGGACCAGTTGCTCTGACGGTCCGGCCAGACCCCGCCGGGGTCAGTGCTTGTGCTGGTGCGCACCGCCCGCCGCGGGCGCGGCAGCAGCAGCGGCGCCTTCCGGCGCACCGACCGGCAGCTTCAGCTCCAGCGTCGTCTTCGCGCCCTTGGCGTCCTCGAACTTCAGGGTCATGGGCACGGTCGCGCCCTTGGTCATGGCGCCCTTCAGGTCCATCAGCATCACGTGGTAGCCGCCGGGCTTGAGCTCGACGGTCTTGCCGGCCGGCAGCTCGAGGCCGCCCGCGAGTTCGCGCATGCGCATGGTGTCGCCTTCCATCTTCATCTCGTGCACCTCGGCCACGCCGGCGGCGGGCGTCGAGATGCCGACCAGCTTCGTGCCCGTGGGCGCGGTGAGCTTCATGAAGGCGCCCGTGCCGCTCTGGCCCGGCACCGACTGGCGCACCCACGCGTCGCGCACGTCGACCGTGGCCACGCCCTGCGCCACCACGTCGAGCTTGGCTGCGGGCTTCTTCAGGCCGGCCGTGGTGCTGCCCGCGGCGGGCACTTCGGCCCAGTCGACGCTGCCGACGTCGCAGTCCTGGCGCACCTTGAACCACAGCGGGCCCGGCGTGGCGGGCACCTTGCCGCGCAGCACGAACTCGCCGCGCTCGCTGCCGGGCAGCGCGTTCTGCGGCGTCTCTGCCGTCCAGCGCACTTCACCTTCGGCGCTGCCGGCCTTGGGCGCGTCGAGCTTCCAGCCCTTGCGCGCCTGGGCGTCGGTGAGCACGAAGCCCTTGGGCAGGCGCACCGCGAGGCCGGTGGTGGCCTTGGCGCCTTCGCAGGCGTGGCCGACGCGGAAGGCGGCGTTGTACTCGCTGCCGACGGTGGCGCCGCCCGGGGGCAGGCTCACGTGGGCGCCGGCGGCGCCGGCACCGGCTAGCAGAGCGCAGGCGGCGAGGGTGTGGAACGTAGGGGTCGAAAGCTTCGTCATGGCGGGTGTCCTTGAATAGGAAAAAGTGAGGGTCAAAGGTCGAACTTGAGTTCGGCCACGAAGGTGCGTTGCGGGTACGGGTGGAAGGCCCAGTAGGTGCGGTTGTTCAGGTTGTCGATGCCGACGGCGGCGCTCCACTGGCGGTCGATGCGGTAGCGGATGCGCGCATCGACCACGAAGAACTTCGAGAAGCCCATGAAGGCCATGCCGTTCGGGTCGCTGTTGTCGAGCGTGCCGTACTGCCGGCCGCTGTAGCGCGCGCCGACGGTGTAGCTCCACTTCGCATCGGGCCGGTAGGTGGCGAGCAGCGAGGCGCGCACCTTGGGCACGCGCGGCTGGTCGCGCCCCACGCTGGCCGGGAAGCCGCGGTTGGCGGTGATCTTCGAATCGGTCAGCGTGAGGCTGCCGCCCAGGTCCAGCCCCTGGATGCCCGCGTCGACCGTGTTGATCGCCACCTCCAGCCCGCGCGTGCGGATGGCGTCGACGTTCTGCACCGTGCTCACGAGGTTGGTGAGCGCCTGGGTGTACAGCGCGTCCTTCGTGTGCTCGAAGAACAGCGTGGTGCGCAGCACGCCGTCGACGCCCCAGCGCTTGAGGTCGCGCTCGGCGCTCAGCTCGGCGGTCCACGAGCGCTCGGGGCGCAGTTCGGGGTTGGTGTTGACGATGCGGTTGCCCTCGATCGAGCCCTGGTAGAGCTCGCTCACGGTGGGCATGCGCACGGCGCGGCCGACCGAGGCCTTGAAGTGCCAGTCGGGCGTGGCCTGCCAGGCGAGCGCGGCCTTGGGCGAGACAAAGCTGTTCTTGCGCGGCGCGAAGTCGAGCAGCCGCGCCGCGTTGCCGAGCTGGCCGCCGTAGGCCTCCCAGCGCTCATGGCGCAGGCCCAGCGTGGTCTTCCAGTCTTTCGCGAAGCGCCAGGTGTCCTGCACGTAGAGCGAGCGCAGCCGCGTGTTGCCGTTGAAGGCGGAGAACGGCGACACGGCCGGCCCGCCGATCCAGTCGCGCGTGTTGCCGATGGCGCTGCGCAGCCGCGCGGTGTCCTGCTGGACGCCGAAGTCGACCACGTGCGCGCCCACGCCTTCGGCCGAGCCGGTGGGCCGCCAGGTGCCCGCGGCCTTGAAGGTGTGCCAGCCGGTGCCGCCCATGTCGGTGGTGCGGCCGGGGCCGCCGTAGAAGGCGCCCGGCAGCGCCGTGGTCGGCGTGCGCGAGGTGTCCTTTGCGTAGTCGAACAGGCTCGCCGCCACCTCCCAGTCGAACACGCCGCCGGTGTGGCTCTTCACCGAGAGGCCGTGCATGTAGTGCGTGAGCGCCGTCTCGGTCGGCGCGAACGCCGCCGCCGGTGCGTCGAGGTTGTAGGTGCGTCCGCCGAGGTTCACGCGCCCGCCGTACACCGGCTGGCCGAGCGCGTCGCGCAGGTAGGTGTCGGTGCTGCCGTGCGTGGTGTTGTGCCAGGCGCCCAGCGTGTAGGTGGCGCGCACCGTGGGCGAGAAGTCGTAGGCCAGCTTGAGCTTGGCCTGCTCCTGGGTGGTGTCGTAGGCGGTGATGCCGCCCAGCAGCCACCACGGCTGGTTCGACGGGTTCAGCCCGAGCACCGCGCCCGTGACGGGCGTGCCCGCGCTGCCTACCGTGCCGGCGCTCACGAGCCGGTTGGCGAACGACAGCGACTGCCCCTTGCTGTGGGTGCGCGAGGCGCCGAGCCACCACGACCAGTCGCCGCTGCGGCTGCCCAGCGACAGGTCCAGCTGCTGGCCGCCCGGCGACGAATGGCTGTTGTACAGGTCGAAGTTCGAGGTGAAGCCGCTGAGCTTGACGTGCGCCTCGAGCTGCGTGGGCATGCGCGTCACGTAGTCGACCACGGCGCCCACCGAGTTGCCCGGGTAGGCGGCCGAGAACGGGCCGTAGAGCACGTCGACGCGCTCGATCTCGTCGGGCGACACCATGCCCCAGCGCGGCGCGAAGGTGGCGCCGTTGCCCAGCGGGTTCGACAGCATGATGCCGTCGGCGTAGACCATCGCGCGCGCGCTGTTGCCCGTGCCCGAGGCGCGGGTGGCCAGCACCGCGTGGTTGAAGTCGCCGATGTAGCGCTTGCGCACCAGCAGGCTCGGCAGGTACTTGAGCGCGTCTTCAGCGTCGGTCGCGTTGACCGTCTCGGCGATCTGCTCGGCGGTCACGCCTTCGATGGTGGTGGGGATCTGCGTCGGCAGCGAGGTCGGCCGGCCGCCGCTGATGGTGACGGTACCCAGCGTGCGCCCCGGGGCGGCCGCGGCGCCGGCCTCCGGCGGATCAACGTCCGGCGGCGTTTGCTGCTGCGCCCACACCGGCGCGCTGAAAGGAAATGCCATGGCGATCGCCAGGGCGCGGGAGTGCTGCTTCATGGGGAACCGGCTCCACGAACTTCAAGCCAAAGGGACTGCCTGCGCGCACCCGGGGTGCACCGACAGACAGCGCTGTTGCTGATCGCTCAGGCGGAACGCGGAGGCCCACGGGCCGGCAGCGGCGCGGCCGTGGCCGCGGCATGGCGCGCGGCGGGAATGGGTTGAAGCACGCGCCCCAGCGGCAGGGGCGCATCGAACGCGGCCGCCACGGGCGGCGGGGGCGGCGCACCGGTCAGCGCGCACAGGGGGCAGTCCATGTGCGTGGCGCCCATGTCCTGCACGCCGTCTTCGGTGTGCACCACCACCTTGATGGTGCCGGCGCCGGAACACACCAGTTCCATCGCCTGCGGATGCACCACCGGCGACGCCACCGCCACGCCCAGCGACAGCACGAACCACAGCAGCACCCACCGGCCGAGGCGGCCGATCAAGCGGGGGTGGGGGCGCAACGTGTGCATGGCGGTCGCGATTATCGGCGCACTTTGCTGTTGGTGGCCTTGGGGGCGGCACGGGGTGCGACCTTGCCCTTGGGCGCAGCAGCGGCCTTGGACGCCGGCTTGGCCCCGCCCTTCGCAGCGGCCTTCTGGCCCGTGCCCTTGGCCGCCTTCTGCCCCTTGACGTTCTTGCCACCGCGCACCGCCTTGCGGGCCGGCGGCTCGGGCGCGGCGAGCGCCGGCATCGGCAGCGCCTGCTGCGCCTGCGCCTCGGTGAGCACCGGCGTCACGCGAAAGCCGCGCGCCGCCATCAGCGTGGGCAGGCCCTGCGCGCCGACCATGTGCAGCGCGCCGACCGCGGCGAAGGCGCTGCGCCCGCCCGCATGCAGGCGCTCGATGCCGTCGGCCAGCCCGGGGTTGCGATCGTCGAGCAGGCGCTTCATGAGGCGCTGCTCGGCCGGCGTGTTCAGGCACTCGCACCACTCGGCGTAGCGCGCCAGCCGGGCCGCGTCGCTGCGCGCCCAGACATCGGCCAGCGTCTTGAGCTGGCCGCGCAGCCGGCCCGATTCGAGCTCGTCGAGCATGGCGTCGATCTGCTCGGCCTCTTCAGCTTCGGAGCCGCCGGTGAGCCAGCGCAGTTGGTCGGCGGCGTTCTCGAGCGCGACGATCGGCTTGTTGCTGTTGCGGGCCGAGACGGCCAGCGTCTCGTCGACGCCGAACTCCGCATACAGGCCGTCGGCGCGCGCCGCCAACGCGGTCAGCGCCGTGACCTGCAGGATGGGCGGCAGCCTGGCGGTCGAGCCCGGCGGCACGCAGGCCTCGGCGTTCTGGCGCTCGAGCCGGCGGGCGCGTTCGCCGCTGAGCACGCGCGCCACCGCGGCCGGGTCGGCCGGCTGGCTCAGGGCGCGCACCGTGGCGTCGTCGCGCGAGTCGAGCTCGAGCGCGAGCGTGTCGCTCTGCGCCAGCGCCTTCTGCACGGTGGGCCCGGGGCGCACCCATTCGCCGCGCCCCAGGTGCAGGGTGCCGTAGAGCCAGGAGGTGCGGCCGTCGCGCTCGATGCGCCACAGCAGGCCGCGGTCGATGCCGTTGCGCAGGCCGATGCCGGGCTTCTCCAGGCTGGCGATGGCCGAGGGCGGGCAGGCAGCGGCATGTGCGGCCACCGCGATGAAACAACCACCGACGGCCGCGAAGGCCTGGCGGGTCAGACGTGCAAGAAGGCGCTGGGGCGCCGGCCGGTCGGTGCCGCGCGACAGCAAGCGCAGCGGTGCGACGAGGGCTCGGAGTATCCGCAAGGCGAGCTCCATGATTGAAAGAAAGTCCGGCATTCTCACAGCACCGCTGCCCATAATCCAAAACCATGCAAAGCATCTTTCACCTTGCCTTCCACGTGCGCGACCTGGACGGCGCCCGCCGCTTCTACGGCGACGTGCTGGGCTGCGCCGAAGGCCGCAGCACCGACACCTGGGTCGACTTCGACTTCTTCGGCCACCAGATCTCGCTGCACCGGGGCGAACCCTTCGCCACCACCCGCACCGGCCGCGTCGGCGACGCGATGGTGCCCATGCCGCACTTCGGCATCGTGCTCGCGCTGCCCGACTGGCAGGCGCTGGCCGGGCGCCTCGAGGCCGCCGGCACCGACTTCGTTCTGAAGCCGCAGGTGCGCTTCGAAGGCCAGCCGGGCGAGCAGTGGACGATGTTCTTCTGCGACCCCTTCGGCAACCCGATCGAGGCCAAGGGCTTCCGCTCGCTCGACACGCTCTACGACAAGTGACCCTGCGCCCGCCCGTTCCCGCTCTTCGGGCGCCTCGGGCGGCCGCGTCCCTCCTCGGCCCGGCCGCGATCGCATTGGCCGCGCTGCTGGGTACCCCGACGGTCCATGCGCAGCAGGAGTGCGAGCTCAACGGCCAGCGCGTGAGCCCCGCCGACGGCAACAGCACCGCCGGCAAGACCGGCCTGATGCGCTGCAAGGACCGCGGCACCGGCGAGCTCCAGCGCGAGCAGCAGGTGCAGAACGGCGTCTTCATGGGCCTGGTGCGCTTCTACGAAAAAGGCAAGCTCGCGCGCGAGCACACCATCAACGCCAAGGGCAACATGCACGGCCGCGCGCGCGAGCTCGCGCCCGGCGGCCAGGTGCTGCGCGACGCCATGTACGACGACGGCCAGGAGCGCGGCCTGGTGCGCAGCTTCTACCCCGGCGGCCAACTGCGGCGCGCCACCTTCTACCCCGACCGCGGCACCGAGCGCGCCATGGTCGAGTTCACCGAGCGCGGCCAGATGTCGATGCTGCGCTGCGCCGAGGCGCCGGTGCTGGCGCCGGTGGCCGACGATGCCAAGCTGTGCGGCTTCACGGGTGGGCCGTCGAACGTCGACCTGTTCGACGCACGCGGCACGCTGCGCTCGCGGCTGTCGTACCAGGCCGGCAAGCGCGTGCGCACGCAGGAGTTCTACGACAACGGCAAGCCCTCGGTGGTCGACGAGACCACCGGCAACCGGCGCGTGGAGCGCAGTTTTTCGTCCGAGGGCGTGAAGCGGCGCGAAACCGTGTGGCTGCTGGTCGGGCGCTCGTCGATCCGCCAGCGCGAGCAGGAGTTTTCCGACCGCGGCTCGCTGGTGCGCGACCAGCGCTGGAACGCCGCGGGCGAACCCCTGAGCGACGACAGCTACCACCTCAACGGCCAGCCGCGCAGCAAAGCCGTCTACAGCGGCGCCGGCAGCGAGCGCATGGTCGACGTGACCGAGTTCTACGACAGCGGCCAGCGCGCCGCGCAGGGCCGCTACCTCGCGCCGGGGCGCAGTCGGCAGGTGCCCGTGGGCACGCACCAGCGCTTCAATGAAAAAGGCGAGCTGCTGGCCGAGTCGAGCTTCGACGACAAGGGCCGCGTGACGCGCGAACGCAGCTGGGACGAGAACGGCGAGCTGCAGCGCGACGACGAAGTCTTCGAAGACGGCTCGCGAAAAGCGTTCGCCCGCTAGGACGAACGCCTCTGGGCGGCATCAGTCCAGCTTGATGCCGGCCTGCTTGATGATCGGACCCCAGCGCTTCGACTCCGCGCGCGACAGCGCCGCGAACTGCGCCGGCGTGCCGGGCATCGCTTCCATGCCGAAGTCGTCGAAGCGCTTTTGCACGGCCGGCGTGCTGAAGGCCTTGTTCAGGTCGCTGTTGAGCTTGTTCACCACGGCGGCGGGCAGGCCGGCCGGGCCGAGGATGCCCTGGAACGCGAACACCTCGGTGTTGGGCACGCCCACTTCGGCCAGCGTCGGCACGTCGGGCAGGCGCTTGCTGCGCGCGCCCGAGCCGATGGCCAGCACGCGCACCTTGTTGCCCTGCATGATCGGCAGGCCCGAGGCCAGGTCCAGGAACATGCACGGCACCTGGCCGCCCATCACGTCGGCCATGGCCGGCGCCGCGCCGCGGTACGGGATGTGGGTGATGAAGGTGCCGGTGCGCGCCTTGAACATTTCCATCGCCAGGTGGTGCGGCGAGCCGTTGCCGGGCGAGGCGTAGTTGACCTTGCCGGGGTTGGCCTTCACGTAGGCCAGGAACTCCTTGAAGGTCTTGGCCGGGAAGTCCGGGTGCACGACCAGCGCGAGCGGGAACTTGCCGATGGCGCCGATGTAGGTGAAGTCTTTCTCGGGGCTGAAGGGCAGCTTGCTGAACAGGTGCTCGTTGAAGGCCAGCACGGCGTTGTCGGCCGACAGCACCGTGTAGCCGTCGGGCTTGCTCTTAGCGACCAGGTCGGCGCCGATGTTGGTCGACGCGCCGGGGCGGTTGTCGACCACGATCTGCTGGCCCAGCGTCTGGCGCATGGCCTCGGCCAGCACGCGCGCGATCACGTCGGTGCCGCCGCCCGCGGGGTACGGCACGACCCACTTGATGAGCTGTGCGGGGTAGTCCTGTGCGTGGGCGAAGGGGGCTGCGGCCACGGCGGCGCCGGAGGCGAGCGTGGCGAGAAGGGTGCGGCGATCCATGAGATCAATCTCCATGTTGTTGTTCGGAAGCGGACAGCGATGGTACGGGCAGCGCGCGCAACGCGTCGGCCAGCGCGGCGCGGCAGCGCGACTCGTCGCCGACCTGCTCGAACAGCAGCAGCGCGAGCCGCGCGAGGAACAGCGATTCGCGCTCGGCGCCGGCCTCGGTGATGGCGCGCGCGCACTCGGCGTACAGGCGGTCGCGGGCGTCGGGATGAAGCGAAGGGGCGGGGGTGGTCATGCGGGAATGTCCTGTGAAGTGGCGACGGCCGCGCGCGCCAGCGCGGCGGGCAGCGCACCGGCCGGCAGCCGGTGCCAGCGCGCGGCCACGTGGCCGTCGGGGCGCAGCAGGTAGACGGCGCCATCGCCGGCGCCTAGCGCGGCGAAGACGGTGGGGGACGCCTGCGCGTCGGTGCCGTCGCTGTTGCCCAAGCTGCCGATGGTGCACACCGCGAAAGGCAAGGCGCCTTGCCGGGCCTGCGCGATGTCGGCGTCGGGCAGCGGCGCCAGGCCCGGCTGCAGCACCAGCAGCGTGAACACCGGGCCGATCCAGTCGGTGAGATGGCCTTGCGCGAGCGGCTGCTCGGGCATCGCCTCGCCCGGCAACGGACCGGCCGGCAGCGCATCGCCCGTGCTCGACAGCGCCGAGCCGTCGTAACGCACGGCCTGCGTCTGGCGCGGGTTGATGAGCTGCGCGATGCCGCGATGGGCCTCCGACAGCGACAGCGCCGCTTCGCGCAGCAGGTCGAAGCCGCGCGAGGGCGGCGACATGAACTCGGTGCTGCGCATCGCGCTCTCGGCGTTGATGTGGAAGGCCGCGATGCGCTCCTGCGAGTACGAATCCAGCAGCGCCGGGCCCGACAGGCCCTGGGCCACGAAGGCCAGTTTCCAGGCCAGGTTGTCGGCGTCGTCGAAGCCCGAGTTGAGCCCGCGCACGCCGAAGATCGGCATCGCATGCGCCGCGTTGCCCGCGAACACGACGCGGCCGTGGCGGTAACTGTCGAGCGTCATCGCGCCGGCGCGGTAGACCGAGGTCCACACCGTCTTCCACGGCAGGTGGCCTTCGCCGATGGCGTCGAGGTGGCGCTGCACGAACTCGGCCACCGCCGCGGGCTGCAGCGCGTCTTCGGTGCTCTGGCCGGCGCGCAGCTGGTAGTCGATGCGCCAGATGTCGTCGGGCTGGCGATGCATCAGCACGGTCGAGCCGGGGTTCCACGGCGGGTCGAACCAGGCGCGGCGCTCGGTCGGGTGGTCGCTGTGCAGCTCGATGTCGATGATCACGTAGCGGCCTTCGTAGCCCGTGCCTTCCAGCGCCAGCCCGAGCGACTTGCGCACGAAGCTCTGGCCGCCGTCGCAGGCCGCGATCCACTGGCCACGCAGGCGGTAGGCGCCCTCGGCGTTGCGCACGTCGAGCGTCACGCCCTCGCCGTCCTCGTCCTGCGCGAGCGCGGTGAGCTCGGTGCCCCAGCGGATGTCGACGAGCCCCGGCGTCGCGGCATTGCGGCGCTCGATCTCGTCCAGCAGGTACTGCTCGATGTAGTACTGCTCCAGGTTGATCATCGGCGGCAGCTTCTGCTGCGCGGCCTGCGGCATCTCGAAGCGGAACACCTCGGCCGTCTTGTAGAAGCTGCGCCCCACGCTCCACGGCAGCCCCTTGCCCATGAACGCCGGCAGCGCACCCAGGCGCTCGACGATCTCCAGGCTGCGGCGCGAGATGCAGGCCGCCCGGCTGCCCACGCAGACCGTGTCGTCGGCTTCGAGCACCACGCAGCGCACGCCGTGGTTGGCGAGCCCCAGCGCGAGCGCCATGCCCACCGGGCCGCCGCCCGCGATCACGACGGGGTGGCGGCCGAGCTCCATGCCGTCGGCGCCGAGCGTCGGCAGCCGGGGCGCGAAGCGCGTGTAGTGGAAGGCGCCGACCGAGGGCGGCAGCGCGGTCGCGCAGGCTGGCGGCGGCACGGGGCCGGTGGCGGCGTCGGCGGTACGGGTGGTGGTCATGGAACGGGATTGTCCCGATGCACCGCCCGCGCCAATGTCATAACTTAGTAGGAGGTATTTACCCTGATCTCCCTTCGAAACCCATGAAACGCTGGCGCCTCCACCCCGCCGCCGAGGCCCAACTGTCGGCGGCCGTCGTCGGCGACGTGCTGGCGGGCATCGGCACGCCGCACCTGGCGGCCAGCTGCCTGGCGGCGATGCACCGCGTGATGCCCGTCACTTTCTGCACCGTGTTCGGCGTCGACGCCACCGGCCGCATCGAGACCGTGTCGGCCGCCAGCAGCTACGGCCACACGGCCGAGCGCACCGCCGAGCGCTACGTGGCGCAGCGCTTCGACCGGCTCGACCCCCACATGGCCTGGCTGGCCGCGCGCAAGCTGCCGAAGCGCGCCCAGTTGTGGATGGGCCACCAGCACGGCGACGAGGTGGCCGACCCCGCCTACCGCGCCGCCTGCTACGGCGACGTGGGCATCCGCGAGCGCAGCTCGGTGCTGCTGCTGCGCCCGAGCGGCCAGCGCGTGGCCGTGAGCTTCTACCGCAGCCTGGCGCAGCCCGAGTTCGGCGAGACCGACTTCGGCGTCATCGCCGCCCACGCCACCCTGCTGGCCGACGCCGCCAGCGCCCACAGCCGCAGCGCGGCGGCCGTGCACGAGGCGGCCGCGCCCACCCTCGCCTCGCGGCTGTTGACGCTGAGCCTGCGCGAGCGCGAGGTGATCGGCCACCTGATGGCGGGCCGCACGGCGAAGGAAACGGCGCGCGTGCTGGGCGTGGAGCTCAGCACGGTGCGCACGCATCAGTACCGGGCGTTCCGGCGGTTGGGGATTCGGACGCAGAAGGAGTTGCTGCGGGGCGCGATGCCTGCGGCCGTCACGGCATCGTGACGATCTGCCGGATGGCCTCGCCGCGCTGCAGGCGGTCGAAGCCCTCGTTGATCTCCTCGAGCTTCAGGCGCCCGGTGAGCAGCCGGTCCACGGGCAGCTTGCCCTGGCGGTACAGCGCGATGAAGCGCCCCAGGTCGCGCCGCGGCACGCAGCTGCCGAGGTAGCTGCCCTTGAGCGTGCGTTCCTCGGCCACGAGGTGCCAGACCGGCGTGTTCAGCGTCTGGATGGCGGCGGGCAGGCCCACGGTCACGGTGGTGCCGCCGCGGCGCGTGACCTTGTAGGCGAACTCCAGCGCCTTGGCCGAACCCACCATCTCAAGCGCATGGTCGACGCCGCCCTCGGTCATGTCGCGCAGCCGCTTGGCCGCGTCGGGGTCGCTGGCGTTGACGCTGTCGGTGGCGCCCAGCGCGAGGGCGAAATCGAGCTTGTCCTGCGCCAGGTCGACCGCGATCACGCGCGCGGCGCCCGCCGCCAGCGCGCCCATGAGCGCGGCCAGCCCCACGCCGCCGAGCCCCACCACGGCCACGGTCTGGCCCGGCCGCACCTGCGAGGTGTTGACCACGGCCCCGACGCCCGTCACCACCGCGCAGCCGAACATGGCGGCGATCTCCAGCGGCAGCTCGCGGTCGATCTTGTGCAGCGAGCGGCGCGACACCGTCGCGTACTCGGCAAAGGCCGATACGCCCACGAAGTGGTCCATCGGCTCGCCGCGGTACGACAACCGCCGCGCGCCGCCCAGCAGCGTGCCCGCCACGTTGGCCGCGCCGCCCGGCTCGCACAGCGCGGGCCGGCCCTCGGCGCACGGCGCGCAATGGCCGCAGCTCGGCACGAACACCAGGATCACGTGGTCGCCCGGCGCCAGGTCGGTCACGCCCTCGCCCAGCGCCTCGACCACGCCGGCCGCCTCGTGGCCCAGCACGATGGGCGTGCGGCGCGGCCGGTCGCCGTTGAGGATCGACAGGTCCGAGTGGCACAGCCCCGCGGCCGCGATGCGCACCAGCACCTCGCCGGGGCCGGGCGGCGCCAGCTCGACCTCCTCGATCTCGAGCGGTCGGCTCTGGGCATAGGGCGCGGGGGCGCCGAGGCGCTGCAGGACGGCGGCACGGACTTTCATGGGGTCTCCTTGGGTTCGGTCAGGCGATCAGGACTTCGCTGCGGCAACCAGCGGGCACTTGCTCTTGGACAAGGGCTGGAAGGCCTTGTCGCCGGGGATCGTGGACAGCACCGTGTAGTAGTCCCACGGGTACTTCGACTCGGCAGGCTTCTTCACGCTCACCAGGTACATGTCGTGCACCATGCGGCCGTCGGCGCGGATCGTGCCGCCCTGCGCGAAGAAGTCGTTCACCGGCATCGCCTTCATCTTCGCGGCCACCGTGGCGCCGTCGTCGGTGCCCGCGGCCTGCACGGCCTTCAGGTAGTGCGTGACCGCCGAGTAGGCGCCGGCCTGGATCATCGAGGGCATCTTCTTCATGCGCTCGAAGTAGCGGCGCGCCCAGGCCCGCGACTCGGGCGTGCGGTCCCAGTAGAAGCCGGTGGCGAAGGTCATGCCCTGCGCCTGCGCCAGGCCCAGCGCATGCACGTCGTTGATGAACATCAGCATCGGCACCACGCGCTGCTTGGGCGACACGCCGAACTGCCGCGCCGCCTTGACGGCATTGACCGTGTCGCTGGTGGCGTTGGCCAGCGCGATGGTGTCGGCCCCCGAGGCCTGCGCCTGCAGCACGTACGACGAGAAGTCGCTGGCGTTGAGCGGGTGGAACACGCTGCCGATCACCTTGCCCTGCAGCTCGCCGACGAACTCGGTCATGTTGGCGGCCATGGCCTTGCCGAAGGCGTAGTCCACGCCGAGCAGGAACCAGGTCTTGCCGCCCTGGCGGCTCACGCCCTGCGCGGCGCCGTTGGCCAGCGCGTAGGTGTCGTAGGTGTAGTGGACCGAGGTCGGCGCGCAGGCTTCGTTGGTGAGCGCCACCGAGGCGCCGCCGGTGTTGATCGACAGCTTCTGCCGCTCGCGCGCCAGGTTGACCACCGACAGCGCGACGGCCGAGTTGTTCATGTCGAAGATGGCGTCGACGCCGTCGCGGTCGTACCAGGTGCGCGCCAGCGAGGCGCCGATGTCGGCCTTGTTCTGGTGGTCGCCCGAGACCAGTTCGATGGGCCGTCCGAGCACCTTCCCGCCGAAGTCCTCGATGGCCATGCGCGCGGCCTCGACGGAGCCGCGCCCGGCGGTGTCGGCATACAGGCCCGACATGTCCGACAGCACGCCCACGCGCACCTTGTCGTCGCTGAGCTTCTGGGCGGCGGCCTGCCCGGCCAGCGCCATGCCCATCACCCCCCATGCGCACAGCGCGCGCCCCGCCAGCTTCGGCATGCCCATGGACCTGTCT
This sequence comes from Variovorax sp. BGA-UO-ETr-C22, assembly GCF_059567965.1. Classification (NCBI taxonomy): domain Bacteria; kingdom Pseudomonadati; phylum Pseudomonadota; class Betaproteobacteria; order Burkholderiales; family Comamonadaceae; genus Variovorax; species Variovorax sp. BGA-UO-ETr-C22. The sequence continues at coordinate 823,412 of NZ_JCAQPA010000009.1, read as the reverse complement.
CCTTGCAGTGAACGGATCGCTGCATCCTAGGCAGCGCCCGCCGCACAGGGTTGGGCTTTGCGGAACGGGGGCTTCCGGCCAGCCGAACGGGGAGAAACCCCGACAGGGTCTCAGTCGCCGGCGGCGGGTGCCGGCGCGGTGCCGGTGTCGGTTCCGGCCTGCGGCTTGGTGAGCGACACCGGCGCCTCCACCGGCCGCCCCGCCGTCGACACGATCTCCTGGTCGATCGCGCCGAACAGCGAGCGCCCGTCCAAGCCCTTCATCTCGATGCGGATGGTGTCGCCGAACTTCATGAAGTCGGTGGCGGGCGCGCCGTCCTGGATGGTCTCGATGCAGCGCTTCTCGGCGATGCACGAGTAGCCCTTGGGCCATTCCATGCGGCCGTTCTTCTCGACACCCTTGTTGCTCACGGTGCCGCTGCCGACGATGCTGCCGGCGCGCACGTTGCGGGTCTTGGCGATGTGGGCGATGAGCTGGCCGAAGTGGAAGGTCATCTCGGGGCCGGCGTCGCACAGGCCGACCTTGCGGCCGTTCCAGCTGCTTTGCAGCGCCAGGTGCACGCGCCCGTCCTGCCAGGCCTCGCCGAGCTCGTCCAGCGTGACGGCCACGGGGCTGAAGGCGGTGGCGGGCTTGCTCTGGAAGAAGCCGAAGCCCTTGGCCAGTTCGGCCGGGATGAGGTTGCGCAGGCTCACGTCGTTGGCCAGCATCACGAGGCGGATGCCGTCCAGCGCCTGCTCGGGCGTGGACCCCATCTTCACGTCGCCGGTGACGACGGCGATCTCGGCCTCGAAGTCGATGCCCATGGCCTCGCTGGGCACGATCACGTCGTCGACCGGGCCCAGGAAGTCGTCGCTGCCGCCCTGGTACATGAGGGGGTCGGTGTAGAAGCTCTCGGGCACCTCGGCGTTGCGCGCCTGGCGCACGAGCTCGACGTGGTTCAGGTAGGCCGAACCATCGGCCCACTGGTAGGCGCGCGGCAGCGGCGCCATGCACTGGGCGGGGTCGAAGGGAAAGGCGTGGCGCGCGCGGCCGTGGTTGAGGGCGTCGTACAGGTCCTGCAGCTGCGGGCTCATGAAGCCCCAGTCGTCCAGCACCTGCTGCAAGCGGCTCGCAATGCCGGTGGCGTAGTGGGCGAGCGTGAGGTCGCGCGAGACGACGACCAACTGGCCGTCGCGCGAGCCGTCCTTCAGGGTGGCGAGTTTCATGGTGCGGGCGTGAGCAAGAAAAAGGGCGCGGCGCCGCGCCCACTAAACTGGTTGAACGGGCGGCAGTGTACCGAGTGGACTTCGTGAACCTCGGCACCGCAGCCCACTCCACACACCCATGTCGACGCACGTCGCGCCCCCACCGCTGTCCCTGGGCCTGCCCGGGCGCCCGTCCTGGCGCGCGCTCGCGGGGCTGACGCTGGCGGTGGCGCTGGCGCACCTGCTGCTGCTCGGGCTGGCGCCGATGGCCATCGGGCCGGAGCCCTCGCCGCTGGCCAGCAAGTTCATCACGCGCACGATCGTGATCGCGCCGCCCGCGGCGGAGGCCCCCGCGGCACCGGCCGCCGCGCCGGTCGCGGCCAAGCCGCCGCCACCGGCCAAGCCCCGGCGTCCGCGCGAGGCGTCGGTGCCCCGGCCCAAGCCGGCCCCGGCCCCCGTGCCGGACGCGCCGGCCCAGACGCCGCCCCCCGAAACGCCCGACCAGACCGCGCAAGCCGCTACAGATTCAGGAGCAACCGTCCCCGAGGCACCGGCCAGCGCCCCGGCCGCCGCCACCGGCACCACGGCCGGTGGCACGCAGGGCGGCACGACCACGGCCGGCAGCGGCGCCTCGGGCACCATCGCCGGCACCCAGGCGCTGCGGATTCCGGGCTCGGTCACGCTCGATTTCGAGGCCACGGGCCAGAAAGGCGCCTCGCCGCAGCGCGGCGTGTTCGGCGAGCTGGTCTGGCTGCAGGACGGCAGCCGCTACGACGGGCGGCTCACGCTCAAGGCGGTGTTTTTCACCCTGCTGAACTGGCACAGCACCGGCAAGATCGGCCCCTCGGGCCTGGAACCCGAGCGCTATTCGGAAAGCCGCAAGGCCGAGGTGGCCTCGCATTTCGCGCGCGACCAGGGGCAGATCATCTTCAGCAACAACGCCCCCCCCGTGCCCCTGCAGCCGGGCGCGCAGGACCGCATGAGCGTGATGATGCAGCTGGGCGGCCTGCTGGCGGCCAGCCCGGCGCGCTACCCAGCCGGCACCCGGATCTCGGTACAGACGGTGGGCGTGCGCGACGGCGATGTCTGGGTCTTCGAGGTCGGCGACGAGGAGCAGCTGAGCCTGCCGGCGGGCGACTTCACCACGCGCAAGCTCACCCGCACGCCCCGCAAGGATTTCGACCGCAAATTGGAGCTCTGGCTGGCGCCGCAGTACGGCTATCTGCCCGTGCGCATCCGGCAAACCGAGGCAAATGGTGATTTTGCTGACGCCCAATTGCGCAAACCCCTACCCCAGGCGCCCGCCAATTGAGGCAAAAAGGCTCACATATCAACGGCGCGACGACAACTGTTCTTGAAACTGGCGCGTTGATTGCTATCTAACCCTCATGAACGCCATCGACATCCTCACAGGGCCCGCCATGAACATGCTTTACGACTCCGAGTCCTTCGTCGTCGTGCACGTGCAGCCGAACGACGGCGACGAGCCCAGCACGACGCCCAACGGCCCCGTGCTGGAACGCCACGGCTTCGAGATCGTGGACAAGCGCTCTGGCAAGGAGGTGTACCTCGACGGCTCCTGGGCTGAACTGTTCCAGCAGCAGATCGCCGCCTGGCAGCTCAACACGCCCACGCAGGAAGAGGTCGAGGACACGCTCGAGGGCTACGCCGAGCTGGCGCACACGCCGGTGCTGGTGCACTGAGCGGCCTGCCTCGCCCGAACGAAAAAAGCGCCCCGCGGGGCGCTTTTTCTTTGGCGGTGTACTGCGCCGTCAGCGCTCGGTCCAGCGGTACATCGGCCCCACGATCAGCAGCACCGCCACCAGCCGGCACACCTGGAAGGCCGTGACCACCGGCACGCCCAGCTGCAGCACCTTGGCCGTGATCGACATCTCGGCGATGCCGCCGGGCGAGGTGCCCAGGATCATCGTGGCCGGGTGCAGCCCGGTCGCCCTGGCCAGCAGCCAGGCCGCGCCGGCGCACAGCACCAGCATGCCGACCGTGCCCAGCGCCACCGAGCCGAGCCAGCGCGGCGCCGTGTGCAGAAACTCGCGGCTGAAGCGCACGCCCAGGCTCACGGCAATCACCAGCTGCGCGGTGTTCGACAGCCAGGTCGGTACCGCCGACAGCGATTGCCCCGCCACCGTGAAGCCCATGGCCACCAGCAGCGGCCCCATGAACCACGGGTTGGTGCGGCCCAGCGCCCGCATCACAAGCCCGCCCGCGCCGGTGGCCAGCGCCAGCAGGGCCAGCCCGGCCGGGTTCACCTCGCGCACGCCGGGCGGGTTGATCTCCAGGCCGTGCAGCCCGCTCCACTGCATCGCGAACGGGATCGTCACCGTCACCACCATCAGCCGCAGGCTGTGCGCGGCGGCCACCAGGTCGGTGCGCGCGCCGGCCGATTCGGCCAGCAGCGTCATCTCCGAAGCGCCGCCGATGGCGCCTGCGAAGTAAGTCGTGGCTCTCATGGATTTCGCCGGCACATGCGGCATGCGCGCCGCATGCACGCGGTGCAGCCAGCGCCCGAACCCCCAGCCCAGCAGCAGCGCCCAGCCGATGGCCAGCAGAATCGCCCACCACACGCCGGCCACCAGCGTCACCACCTGCGGCGTGAAATACAGGCCCAGCGCGGTGCCGATGACCCACTGTCCCAGGTTGCGCAGCGGCGTGTGGCTCGCGGTCGGCTGGCCCGCGATCGAGGCCAGCGACACCGCGAACAGCGGGCCGATCATCCAGGGCAGCGGGGTGTGCAGGGCGACACAGGCGAGTGCGGCGGCCAGCGCCAGCAGCAGCGTGGCCAGCACGCGAAGGGGAAAACGAAAGGACACGGGCAGAGAAAGCAGCGGAAAAGGACGACAGCCCGGTGCAGGGCGCCGGGCATAGTATGGCGGGATGCCTTCTCGCCCTTCCCGCGCTTCCCGGTTCCTCGCGCCCCTGGTCGCCGCCGCCCTGCTTGCCGGCTGCGCCGCGCTGTCCGCCGAGGCGCCCGTCGCGCGCCGCGTGGCGGCCCTGCTGCCGGCCGATGCGCTGCTGCTCGGCGAACAGCACGACGCCCCCGAACACCACGTCCTCGAACGCGAGACCGTGCAGGCCCTGGCCGAACGTGGCCAGCTCGCCGCGCTGGCGCTCGAGATGGCCGAGGACGGCCGCAGCAGCGCCCGCCTGCCCACCACCGCGACCGACGCGCAAGTGCAGACCGCCCTCGGCTGGAACGACAAGGCCTGGCCCTGGACGCGCTACGGCCCCACGGTGATGACGGCCGTGCGCGCCGGCGTGCCGGTGATCGGCGCCAACCTGCCGCGTGCGCGCATGAAGGACGCGATGGCCGACGTCTCGCTCGACGTGCAGCTCAACGGAGAGGCCTACGCCGCGCAGCAGGAGGCCGTGCGCGAGGGCCACTGCAAGCTGCTGCCCGAATCGCAGATCGGCCCCATGACGCGCATCCAGGTCGGGCGCGACCGCGCCATGGCGCAGGCGCTGGTGAAGGCCCGGCAGCCGGGCAAGACGGTGCTGCTGATCGCCGGCGCGGGCCACGTCACCAAGGTGCTGGGCGTGCCGCAGCACCTGCCGACCGACGTGTCGGTGAAGACCGTCCACCTGCAGGCCGGCGGCCCGGCCGAGGACGACACCGACGCCTACGACGCCACCTGGCGCACGCCGGCGCTGCCGCCAGTGGACTACTGCGCGGGCGTGCTCAAGCGAACTTCTTGATCGAGTCCGCCAGCGTGTTGACCAGCGTGTCGATGTGCTGCTTCTCGACGATGTAGGGCGGCGCGATCACCAGCACGTCGCCCGCGGGCCGCACCAGCGCGCCCTTGTGGAAGCAGTCGAGGAAGACCTCGTAGGCGCGCTTGCCCGGCGACCCGGCGATGGGCGCGAGCTCCACGGCCGCCGCCAGGCCCAGGCTGCGGATGCCCACCACGTTCGGCAGGCCCTTGAAGGTGCTGTGGAAGGCATCGCCCAGCACCTTGCCCATTTCGCCGGCGCGGGCGAACAGGTTTTCTTCCTTGAACAGGTCGAGCGTGGCAATGGCGGCGGCGCAGGCCACCGGGTGGCCCGAGTAGGTGTAGCCGTGGAAGAACTCGACCACGTGCTCGGGCGCGTCGGTCTTCATCATCGCGTCGTAGAGCTTGTCGCGGCAGATCACGCCGCCCAGCGGAATCACGCCGTTGGTCACGCACTTGGCGAAGTTCAACATGTCGGGCACCACGCCGAAATAGTCCGACGCGAAGTTGGTGCCCATGCGCCCGAAGCCGGTGATGACCTCGTCGAAGATCAAGAGGATGCCGTGCTTGTCGCAGATCTCACGCAGGCGCTTCAGGTAGCCCTGCGGCGGCAGGTACCAGCCGGCCGAGCCCGCCACCGGCTCCACGATGATCGCGGCCACGTTGCTCGGGTCGTGCAGCGGCAGGATGCGGGTTTCGAGTTCGACCAGCGGGTCTTCGGTCCACACCGGCTCCGCGTTGTGGATGTAGGCATGGTTCACCGGGTCGTGGATGAAGCGCATGTGGTCCACGCGCGGCAAAAAGGCCGAGCCGAACACCTTGCGGTTGCCCGGGATGCCGCCCACCGACATGCCGCCGAAGCCCACGCCGTGGTAGCCCTTCTCGCGGCCGATGAACACGTTGCGGTGGCCCTCGCCGCGCGCGCGGTGGTAGGCCAGCGCCACCTTCATCGAGGTGTCGGCGGCCTCGGAGCCCGAGTTGCAGAACAGCACCTTGTTCAGGTCGCCCGGGGCCAGCGCGGCGATCATCTCGGCCGCCTTGAAGGCCTTGTCGTTGCTGACCTGGAAGGCGGTGGCGTAGTCCAGCGTGTCCAGCTGCTTCTTGATCGCCTCGTTGATCGGCTTGCGGTTGTGGCCCGCGCCCACGCACCACAGCGAGGAGATGCCGTCGACCACCTTCTTGCCGTCGTGCGTGGTGAACGTCATGCCGTCGGCCGCCACGAACACCCGCGGGTCCTTCTTGAAATGGCGGTTGGGCGTGAAGGGCAACCACTGGTTGTCCATGTTGAAGTCCTGGAAGGCCATGTCTCGCTCCTGCGGTTATGTGGGGAGGGAAAATCGCGATTCTGGCACCCCTGCCACAATCCTGCCCCTGATGACGACCACTACGCCTGCCTACATCCTGAACCTCTCCTGTCCCGACCGGACGGGCATCGTGCACGCCGTGTCGGGCTTCCTGCTCGAGCGCGGCGCCAACATCGAAGAGGCCGCCCAATACAACGACCATGGCACCGGCCTGTTCTTCATGCGCGTGCGCTTCGCCTGCGGTGACCACAGCGAAGCCGTGCTGCGCGAGGAGCTGAAGGCCTTCGCCACCGGTTTCGGCATGAGCCTGCAGCTGCACGCCGCCGCCGACCCGATGAAGACCGTGATCCTGGTCAGCAAGGAAGGCCACTGCCTGAACGACCTGCTGTTCCGCTGGAAGAGCGGCCTGCTGTCGATCGACGTGCGCGCCATCATCTCGAACCACCGCGACTTCTACCAGCTGGCCGCCAGCTACAACGTGCCCTTCCATCACATCCCCGTGACGGCCGCGACCAAGGCGCAGGCCGAGGCCAAGCAGCTGGAGATCATCGAGGCCGAAGGCGCCGAACTCGTGGTGCTCGCGCGCTACATGCAGATTTTGAGCAACGACCTGTGCAAGAGCCTGGCCGGCCGCGCGATCAACATCCACCACTCGTTCCTGCCCAGCTTCAAGGGCGCCAAGCCCTACTACCAGGCGCACGACCGCGGCGTGAAGCTGATCGGCGCCACCGCCCACTACGTGACGGCCGACCTCGACGAAGGCCCGATCATCGAGCAGGACGTGGCCCGCGCCGACCACACCGACACGGTCGAAGACCTCACGGCCCGTGGCCGCGACACCGAAAGCCAGGTGCTGGCCCGCGCCGTGAAGTGGCACAGCGAGCACCGCGTGCTGCTGAACGGCCACCGCACGGTCGTGTTCCGCTAACCCACTCCATCGCCGCTCCCAGATGCGCCTGCAGCTCCCGCTTTTCGCCCTTGCTGCCGCTCTGGCAGCGCCCGCCACTTTTGCCCAGGACGCCCGCGCCGGCAGTGCCCCGCTGGCGCCCGACGCGCTGTTCGCGCGCGTCTCGCCCAGCGTCTGGGTGGTGCAGGCCAGCGACGCCCAGGGCAAGGTCCTGGCCACCGGCAGCGCGGTCGCCACCGGCCCGGGCACGGCCGTCACCAGCTGCAAGCTGCTGGCCAAGGCCAGCGCCGTGGCGCTGCGCCGCGACAACGTGAGCTACGGCGCCGTGCTGGAGCACCCGGACGTCGAACGCGACCTGTGCCAACTGCGCATCGCGAACCTCGTGTCGCCGACGCTGGGCGTCGTGCCCGCGGGGGCGTTGCAGGTCGGGATGCCGCTATACGTCATCGGATCGCCGCGCGGGCGCGAACTCACGCTCGGCATCTCCATGCTCGGCGGCGTGCGCCGCAACGCCGCGGGCGCGCTCGAGTCGCTGCAACTGGCCACGCCGACCGAGGCGGGCCTGGCCGGTGCCGGCCTGTTCGATGCGCAAGGCCGCCTCGTGGGGCTCGTCGCCGGATCGGCCCCGGCCACCCTCGCCATGCCGGCCGCATGGATCGCGGAACTGCCGACGCGCGGCCAGCGGGCCATCGAGCGCCTGGCCTCGCAGCCCGCGCCGGCCAGCGTGTCGCTGCAGCGCCCGAGCCTCGTGGAGTACCAGCTGCACGACCGCCTCACCAACACCTACCGCAAGGTGATCTACCGCGCGGACACGGCCACCACCAGTGACGACCGCCTCAGCTTCAACAACGGCGGCTGGATCGAGAAGCCGGGCGGCGGGGTGATCGGCGTCACGACGGCCGTGGCCGGCGAGTTCGACAGCGTCATGCCGCCGGGCGGCTGGGCCCGGCCGACCCTGGAACAAGACGCCGCCTGGGCCACGGAATACGACGCCACCATGGGCGGCACGCGCATCAAGATGGACCTGCGCGCCCACGTGGTGGACGACGCCGCCATGCTGCCGGTCAACGGCCGCGAGATGAAGGTGGTGAAGATCGACTACCGCGGCCACACCCAGCGCTTCGCGAACGCGGGCGCCTGGAGTGGCAACCAGTACGGGACCTACCGCGCCAGCGTGTGGTTCTCGCCGGAGCTGGGCCGCGTCGTCCGCTTCGAAGTGCAGACACGCGGCGGTGCGAGCGGCGGCGCGTTCCAGGTCAGCGAAGTGCTCGAGCTGGTGAGCATCCGCTAGCCCCGGGCGCGCGCCGCGCGCTCTCTATCGATCAATTGCGATACGGGTTGTCCGGACGCCGGTCCTGGCGGTTCGGCACGCCGTCGCCGTCGCGGTCCCAGCGGCCGCGGTTGTATTCCCAGCGGCCATTGTTCTCGCGCCATTCCGGCGCGCGGTAGGCATAGCCCGGGCGGGCGCGCACGTACATGCCGCGCACCCACACATGGCGACCGCCGCGCCACTCATAGTGGCCCGGCGACCACACATAGCCGCGACGCGGCGGCGGCATGCGCTCGTAGCGCGGCGGGGGCGGCGGCCCCTGGATGGTGATCACCGCCTGCGCCTGCGCGGCCGTGGGAACGGCCAGGGCGCCCACCGACAGCAGCGAAGCGGCACCGATGGAAAGAGCGACTGCGAGTGTTTTCATGAGAAAGCCCCATGGTTGTTGGAGGAGCCTTCATGCTGCCGGGACCGTGTGAAGCGCCTGTAAGCGCTGCGCGAAATCTTGTGTAGAGCTGTTTCGCTGCCGCGGACGCGCTTTACTCCTGCAATTCGCGCAGGTCGATGGCCGCGGCCATGGCCGCGTGGCCGGCGCGGTTGGGATGCAGGTGATCGCCGCTGTCGAATGTCGGATTCAGCTGACGCGGCGCGGCCGGGTCGCGCAGCACGGCATCGAAGTCGATCACGCCGTCCACGTCCTGGCGGCTGCGCACCCAGCGGTTCACGGCCTCGCGCATGGCCTCGTTGGCGTCGGTGCCGTAGATCGTGTTGCCGAAGGGCGGCACGGTGCCCAGCAGCACCTTCACGCCCTTGGCGCGCGCCTGCTTGACGAGCTGCCCCAGGCCCTCGGTGACACGCTCGGCCGTGGGCACGTCGTGCGGCGGCACCTTCAGGCCGGGGATGCCCGCGAAGATGGCGCGGCCGATGTCGTTGGTGCCCAGCAGCACGATGACGTGCGTCACGCCGCTCTGGCCCAGCGCGTCGCGCGCAAAGCGCGACAGGCCGTCGGGGCCGATGCCGTTCACCAGCAGCCGGTTGCCGCCGATGCCGGCGTTGATCACCGACACCGCGTGCGCGGCCTGCGGGCTGTCGCGCAGCCGCGTGGCGAGCATGTCGGGGTACGAACCGTCGCCCGACTCGCCACCGCCCGCGGTGATCGAATCGCCGAAGGCCACCACGGTGCGCACCGGCTTGGCGGTGAGCACGTCGAGCCCGGTCACGATGTGGCTCATCGGCAGCGCCACCGCCTTCGACAGCCGGGGCGCCGAGACGGCGTTGCCTTGCGCCAGCCAGCCCGTGTCGCTGGACAGCAGGTACATCGTGGCGAACGGTGTCGCGCGGTCGAGAAAAAGACTCACGGCCACGGCCTGGCCCGCCGCAACGTTCAGCGCCACGCCGTCGCTCCATGCTTCCGCGCCCGGCGCCACGGTGACGGTGGCGCGGCCGCCGAAACGCAGCGTGCGCAACGAGGCCGGCGAGATGGCGTCGCCGCCCGTGCCCAGTGCCACGGTGGCCGCGGCGATGCGCAGCGGCGTCTTGCCGAAGCGGTTCGACACCCGCACGCGGATGCGCTCGCCGTCGATCGTCGGGCGCATCATCTGGCGCAAGGTCTGGCCGCGGAACACATGGTCGCCCGGCCCGCCGATGGCGGCCGTGGCGGGGTTCGCGTCCAGCTCGGCGAAGTCGAGCACCGCCACGGCCCAGCTCGCCACCCAGCGCGCTTCGGCCGGCTGGCGTGCCGCCTGCTCGACCTTCTCGGCCCACACCGCCTGCACGCCCACGAGCAACGCCGCAAGGCCGAGAACGGCCATCCAGTGTGCAGGGGAAAAGGCGGCGTCGCGCAGACGGACGCGCCAGCGGGCAGGAAGCTTCATGCGTGCAAAAGCGGCCCAGTGTACGGAGCCGCCTTGCCCGCGCCAGTGACGAGGTCTAACCTAAAGTTACCAAGTGTCGACGTACGCCGAGACCGCCTCGGCCGGCCGCGTGGCCGAGGCCAGGCCGCGCACCAGCCAGGTGCGCGTGTCGGCCGGGTCGATCACCGCATCGATCTCCAGCGTCTGCGCCATGTGGATCGCTTCGCCGTTCGCGTACTGCTGCGCCACCAGTTGCTTGAAGAGCGCGTCGCGCTCGGCGCCCTCGGGCACGGCCGCGAGCTCCTTGCGAAAGCCCAGCCGCACCGCGCCTTCGAGGCCCATCGCGCCGAACTCGCCGGTGGGCCAGGCCACGGTGAACACGGGCGCATCGAAGCCGCCGGCGGTCATGGCCTGCGCACCCAGGCCGTAGCCCTTGCGCAGCACCACCGCGAAGAAAGGCACGCGCAAATGCGAAGCCACCATGAACATGCGGCACACGTGACGCACCTGCGCCTGCGCCTCGACCTCGGGCCCGACCATGAAGCCGGGCGTGTCGCACAACGACACGATCGGTAACCCGTGGGCATTGCACAGTTGCATGAAGCGTGCGGATTTGTCGGCCGCCTCCACGTCGATCGCGCCGCCCAGGTGGTGCGGGTTGTTCGCCATCAGGCCGACCGGCTTGCCCTCGATGCGCGCCAGCGCCGTGACGATGCCCGCGCCGAAGCCCGCGCGCAGCTCGAGCAGCGAGCCGGTGTCGGCCACGCCGCGCATCGCGGCGCGCACGTCGTACACGCGCAGGCGATTCTCGGGCACCACATGACGCAGCGTGCGCGGATCGGCGCACTGCCAGTCGCTCACCGGGCCCTGGAAGTACGACAGGTACTGCTTGGCCGCAGCGACTGCTGCAGCTTCGTCTTCCACCAGGATGTCGATCACGCCGTTGCGCGACTGCACGCTGCTCGGCCCGATCTGCTCGGGCGCGAAGGTGCCCAGGCCGCCGCCTTCGATCATGGCGGGGCCGCTCATGCCGATGTTGCTGCCCTTGGTGGCAATGATCACGTCGGCGCAGCCCAGCAGCGCCGCGTTGCCCGCGAAGCAGCGCCCGTGCACGATGCCGACGACCGGCACCTTGCCCGACAGCGCCGCGAACTGGCTGAAGGTGTGGTTGTTCAGGCCCGCGACGATCGGCATGTCGGTGTCGCCCGGCCGCCCGCCCCCGCCCTCGGCGAACAGCACCACCGGCAGCTTGAGCTGGTGTGCCACCGCGAGCAGCCGGTCGGTCTTGTGGTGGTTGCGCATGCCCTGCGTGCCGGCCAGCACGGTGTAGTCGTACGCGAGCACGGCGCAGCGCGATTTCTCGGACCCGAACTGCTTCGCGTTGACGCTGCCCAGGCCCGTCACCATGCCGTCGGCCGGCGTGTTGGCGATGAGGTCTTCGAGCGAGCGGCGGCGCGTCTGCGCGGCGATGGCGAGCGCGCCGTATTCGATGAAGTTGCCCGGGTCGCCGGCCATGTCGCACAGGTCGGCGATGTTCTCGCGCGCGGTGCGCCCGCCCTGCGCGTGCCGCTTGTCGACGGCCGCCTTGCGGTTCGCATCGAGCGTGGGCGCATGGCGGTCGATGACCTTCTGCAGGTCGGGACGGATCGCGTCGAGATCGTGCGCGACACGCGCCTGCGCCTGGACGCCCTGCGCATCGACGGCCTCCAGCCGCACCAGCGACTGGCCTTCGACGAGGTAGTCGCCGGGCGCAGCCAGCAGCGCCAGCACGCGGCCGGCCACGGGGGCGTGCAGCAGGTGCTCCATCTTCATGGCCTCGAGCACGCCCAGCTGCGCGCCGGCGGGCAGCACGTCGCCCACCGCGACCTCGAACTGCACCAGCTTCGCGGGCATCGGCGCCTTGACGGTGAGGCCGTCGTCGTCGTCTTCGTCCGGCGCCGGTGCGCTCGCGGCGGCGGGCGCGGTCACCTTCTTCGTGTGCTTTTCAAATGCCTTCGCGTCAGCGAGCAGATCGCCCAGGTGCGCTTCCACGAAACGCGTGTGCACCGCCTGCGTCGCGAACTCGGGCCGCGCGGCAATGGCGCACAGCAGCGGCAGGTTGGTGGCGATGCCGTCGATGTGGCATTCATCGAGCGCGCGCAGCGAACGACGCAGCGCGTCCGCGAAACGCGGCGACGGCGAATGCACGATGAGCTTGGCCAAGAGCGTGTCGTAGTGCGGCGAAGGCGCCAGGCCCGCATAGCCGTGCGTGTCGACGCGCACGCCGGGGCCGGCCGGCAGGTCGAAGCGCGCGAGCGTGCCGCCCGCGGGGCGCGCGTTGCCTTGCGCGTCGAGCGTCTCGGCGTTGATGCGCCACTGCACCGCGAAGCCGCGCTGCGGCGCCGTGCGGCCGGCCTCCACGCCGAGCGCGTCCAGCGTGTCGCCCGAGGCGACGGCGATCTGCAGCTGCACGAGGTCCAGCCCCGTCACCGCCTCGGTCACCGTGTGCTCGACCTGCAGGCGCGGGTTCGCTTCGATGAAGACGAAAGGCAGGGTGGTCGACGCGGCATCGACCAGGAATTCAAAGGTGCCGAGGCCGCGATAGCCCACGGCCTTGGCCATGCGCAGCGCGGCCTGCGTGACCTGCGCGCGCAGCGGCTCGGGCAGCGAGGGGCTGGGCGCGATTTCCACCAGCTTCTGGAAGCGGCGCTGCAGCGTGCACTCGCGCTCGCCGAGGCTGGCCACGGCGCTGCCGTCGCCGAGCACCTGCACCTCGATGTGCCGCGCGTTGCGCATCAGGCGCTCGACGTACACGCCCTCGATGCCGAACGCCGCCTTGGCCTCGGACATGCAGCGCGCATGCGCCTCGGGCAACTCTTCGGCGTTCAGCACCGCGCGCATGCCGCGCCCACCGCCGCCGCCGATGGCCTTGACCATCACACCCGCGCCCTGCGCGTGCTGCTCGGCGAAGAAGGCCTGGGCCTGCGCGAGCGTCACCGCGCCGGCGCTGCCGGGCATCACGGGCACGTCGCACTGCGCGGCCAGTTCGCGGGCGCGGGCCTTGTCGCCGAACAGGCCCAGCTGCCCGGGCGTGGGGCCGATGAAGACCAGGCCCGCGTCGGCGCAGGCCTGTGCGAAGTCGGCACGCTCGCTGAGGAAGCCGTAGCCGGGATGCACCGCATCGCAGCCTTGCGCCTTCGCCACCGCGATCAACGCGGCCACGTCGAGGTAGGCCGAGGGCCCGGTCGCATCGAGCGCCACCGCCACATCGGCCAGCTGCACATGCAGCGCAGCGGCATCGTCGCGCGCATGCACCGCCACGCTGGCGATGCCCAGGTCGCGCAACGCGCGCACCAGGCGCACGGCGATCTCGCCGCGGTTGGCAATCAGAACTTTGGAAAACACGCGAGGAAGCCTTTCAGGTCTTGTCTTTGAGCAGGCGGCGCAGCACCTTGCCTGCGCCGGTGGTCGGCAATGCATCGATGAAGCTCACGGCGCGCGGCGCCTTGTAGCTCGCCATGTTCTCGCGCGCCCAGGCCACGAGCGCGTCGGCCTCGAGCGCAGTGCCGGGCTTGCGCACGATGAAGGCCTTCACGACCTCGCCCTTCTCGGGGTCGGGCTGCGCAATGACGGCCGCCTGCGCCACCGCCGGGTGCTTGATGAGGATGGTCTCGACCTCTTCGGGGAACACGCTGTAGCCCGAGACCTTGATCATTTCCTTGAAGCGGCCGATGAAGGTGAGGTAGCCGTCGGCGTCGAGCTTGCCCATGTCGCCCGTGTGCACCCAGCCGTTGCGCAAGGTGGCGGCCGTGGCTTCGGGCTTGTTCCAGTAGCCCTTGAACGAGCCGGCGCTGGTGAGCACGATCTCGCCGACCTCGCCCGTGGGCATGTCGACCTGCGTCTCGGTGTCGATGATGCGGATGGTCACCCCCGGCACCGGCACGCCCTGCGTGCCCCAGCGCGGCGCCACGTGCGGCGTGTAGGTGTCGCAGGTGTGGGTTTCGCTCAGGCCGTAGGCGGCCTCGAACGAGCTGCAGTGGTTGGCGTGCGAACGCCACTGCGCGGCCAGCGGTTCGGTGAAGGCGATGCCGAAGCTGGTCACGGGGTTCATCTTCAGGCTCGACAGGTCGAAGCCGGCGATGTCGGGCACCTGCATGCAGGCCACGTTCATCGGCGCGATGCTGTACCACCAGCTCACCTTGTAGGCGGCAATGGCCTGCAGCACGGCGCGCGGATCGAAGCGGTGCATCAGCACCGAGGCGGCGCCGCTGAGCACGGGCACGTTGACGCCCATGAGCATGCCGGCGATGTGGTACAGCGGCGCGATCGACAGCAGCACGTCGTCCGGCCCCACGCCGTTGCAGTCGGCCGCGGCGCGCGTCTTGAAGAGCGCGTTGCCGTAGCTGAGCATCGCGCCCTTGGGCAGGCCGGTGGTGCCCGAGGTGTAGGTCATGAGCGCGATGTCGTCCATGTCGATGGCGACGGGCTGCGGCGCGGCGCCGCTGCGCATCACGGCAAGGAAGTCTTCGCAGCCTTCGGGCACGGTGCGTTCGGCCGTGCGCTCGGCGGCCAGTTCGGCCGGCAGGTCGAGCGTGGGCTCGGCGGGCAGCAGGTCGGCGTAGTGCACCACGAACACATGCGCGAGTGCGCTCTCGGCCTGCACCTTGCGCACCACCGGCACCAGCGGCGCGGCCGCGACGATCACGCGCGCCTTCAGGTCGTTGACCTGGTAGGCCAGCTCGTGCTCCTTGTTGAGCGGCCCGCTCGGGCAGACGATGGCGCCGATCTTCTGGATGCCGAAGTGCGCCACCAGGTACTGCGGGCAGTTGTTGAGGAACAGCACCACGGGTTCGCCCTTGACCACGCCCAGGGCCTGCAGGCGCGCGGCGAAGGCGTCGCTCGCGCGATCGAGCTCGGCCCAGCTCAGGGCCTGGCCGTACCAGAGGCAGGCGGTGGCGTCGCCGCGCGTGCGTGCGTGGTCGCGCAGGTAGGCGTGCAGGGGCTGCTGCACGCGCGGCGGCAGTTCCTTCAAGCGTTGCGGGGTGGCGGGCGTTGTCTCCATGGCGTCACTTTCTCAGGGTTATCGATAGCCGCCTGCGCATGGCCGGCGCTTGCCAATGCGGCATGGTGCACGAACAATCCTACCCATGGGTATAACTTCCGCGACACCGAACAAACCCTCTGCCACGCACACGGCGCTGGCGGCGCAGCCGCACCTGCCGCAGGGCACGGGCCGCCAGCGCGCGGCCACGCAGGGCACCGATCTGCAGCGCGAGCGCATCCTGCAGGCGGCGGCGCAGCTGTTTGCCGCGCAGGGCTACGCCAACACGACCATGGCGCAGATCGTGCGCGAGCTGGGCGTGACCAAGCCCTTCGTGTACTACTACTTCCGCGACAAGCAGGAGATCTTCGAGACGCTGTCGTGGCGCCCCGCGGTCGATTGCTTCACCGCGCTCGACTTCGCCGCCGCCGACCCGCGCCGCGCGAGCGAGAAGGTGATGGAAGGCATCGAGCGGCTGATCCGCGCCACCATCGCGCACCACCCGGTGGCCTTCTTCGCGTACCGCGAGCCGCAGGTGTACCGCCCCGAATACCTCGAAGCGCAGAAGAAGCTCGCGCACCACTTCTACGACCTGCTGTGCCCGCTGCTCGAAGAAGCCCGGCGCGACGGCGACCTCGACTTCGACGAGACCAAGATCACCGCGCTCGCAGCCTGCAGCCTGCCGGGCTTTCTCTACAGCTGGTACCGCCCCAACGGACGCCTCTCGCCCGACGAGGTGGTGGCGCAGCTCACGAAGCTGGCCAGCCGCGTGATCGGGCTGCGCGCAACGCACTGATTCCGTCTTTCACACACCCTCCGGAGACACCCATGAAGCTCACGCATGCGCCCCTGGCGCGGATCGCCCTTGCCTCCTTGTTTGCCATCGCCGGCACCGCGGCACAGGCGCAGGCCCCGCAGCCGACCTACAAGATCGCCTACATCGATCCGTTGTCGGGGCCGTTCGCCAACGTGGGCGAGTTGATGCTCATGCACACGCAGTACGCCATCGAGGACATCAACGCCAAGGGCGGCGTGCTCGGCGGCATGAAGCTGCAGCTGCTGCAGTTCGACAGCAAACTCTCGGCGCAGGAAAGCCAGAGCGCGCTGCAGGCGGCCATCGACCAGGGCGCCAAGGCGATCGTCACGGGCGGCTCGGGCTCGTCGGTGGTGACAGCGCTGGTGCTGGCCGTGGCGCGCTGGAACCAGCGCAACCCGGGCAAGGAACTGATCGTGCTGAACCACTCCTCGATCGACCCCGAGATGACCGGCAAGGGCTGCAGCTTCTGGCACTTCCAGACCGAGGCCAACACGGCGATGAAGATGAAGGCGCTGGCCAACTACATCAAGAAGACGCCGGATGTGAAGAAGGTCTACCTGCTGAACCAGGACTATGCCCACGGCAAGCAATGGGCCAGCTACGGCCGCCAGCTGGTGGGCCTGGCGCGCCCCGACATCCAGTTCGTCGGCGAGACACTGCACCCCATCGGTCGCGTGAAAGACTTCGCGCCCTACATCGCCAACATCAAGCAAAGCGGCGCCGACTCGGTCATCACCGGCAACTGGGGCCAGGACATGACGCTGCTGCAGAAGGCGGCGGGCGACGCGGGCTACAACCTGCGCTACTTCAACCACAGCGCGGGCTCGGTGCCGGGCACCGTCACCGCCGTGTCGCAGGCCAAGACGGGGCAGCTCACCTGGGTGGCCGAATGGCACCCGGGCCAGGCCGACACGCCGAAGGTCGACGCGCTGGCCAAGGCCTACAAGGCCAAGACGGGCAAGGACTTCCTCGCGCCGCGCATCGACCTGACGCCGCGCCTGCTGGCCGCGGCTATCGCCAAGGCCGGCAGCGCCGACACGGTGAAGGTGGCGCGCGCCCTCGAAGACCTGAGCTTCGACTCGGTGGTGGGCCCGGTGCGCATGCGCGGCGAAGACCACCAGCTGCTGCTGCCGCAGGTGGTGAACACCATCGCGCCGGTGGACGGCAAGGCGGTGAAGACAGGCTGGGAAGGCACCAACTACGGCTTCCGCACCGATGCGGTCTATACCGGGAACGAGCTGGCGCAAGGCACCGACTGCAAGATGGTCCGACCCTGACTGAGTTCTTTCGGGGGACCTGCCTAGGCCACTGTGAATAGCGATCACGCTGACAGCGTGATCGCCCCCTGCGCCGCGTCATTGTTTCCTAGGGAAACCCCGTCCTGCCCACCCCCTGTGCCATCGGGATACTCCGGATTCGCATCCCGGACATCCGAAGCGGGTCCATACCGAAGGCACAACAAGGTACACCATGGCAGGAAAGAACTCGCTCCATCCGATCCCCCATCCGGCGAAGAAACCCTTCGTCGGCAATCTGCTGTCCATCGGCTCCGACTCGCCGGTGCTCGACATGTGGAAGATCGCGCAGGACCTCGGCGGCATCTACTGGCTCGACATGCCGGGCATGCCGGTGATCGTGGTGTCGTCGCCCGCGCTGGTCGACGAGCTGTGCGAAGAGCCGCGCTTCGACAAGAGCACGCGCGGCGCGCTGCGCCGGTTGCGCGCCGCGTCCCACGGCCTGTTCACGTCCGACACGCACGAGGAGACGTGGTCGAAGCCGCACAACATCCTCTTGGCCAACTTCAGCCAGCGCGCGATGCAGGCCTACCACCCGATGATGCTGGACATCGCAGGGCAGCTGGTCACCAAGTGGGAGCGCCTCAATTTCGATGAAGAGGTGGACGTGGTGCGCGACATGACCGCGCTCACACTCGACACCATCGGCCTGTGCGGCTTCGGCTACCGCTTCAACTCGTTCTACCGCGAGGGCTTCCATCCTTTCGTCGATGCGATGGTGCGCACGCTGGAGACAGTGCAGAACCGGCGCGGCATTCCGCTCGAGGAGCTGATGCTCAAGAAGGAGCTGGCACAGCAGCGCAAGGACATCCGCTACATGCACAAGATGGTGGAAGACATCATCGAGGAGCGGCGCGCGAGCGGTGCCGACATCGCCACCAAGCCCGACCTCCTGAGCTACATGATCGCGGGCGTGGACAAGAAGAGCGGCGAGAAGCTCACCGACAAGATGATCCGCGACGAGTGCATCGAATTCCTCATCGCGGGCCACGAGACCACCAGCGGCCTGCTGTCGTTCGCCATCTACTTCCTGCTGAACAACCCCGAGGCGATGGCCAAGGCGCAGGCCGAGGTCGACAGCGTGTTCGGCGGCGACACCACGCAAAAGCCCACCTACGCGCAGGTCAACCGGCTGCAGTACGTGATGCAGGTGCTGAAGGAGTCGCTGCGCCTGTACCCGACCGCACCCGCGATCTCGATGCGCGCGAAGGAAGACACGAAGATCGGCGGCCAGTACACGATCA
Source organism: Variovorax sp. BGA-UO-ETr-C22 (assembly GCF_059567965.1). Taxonomy (NCBI): domain Bacteria; kingdom Pseudomonadati; phylum Pseudomonadota; class Betaproteobacteria; order Burkholderiales; family Comamonadaceae; genus Variovorax; species Variovorax sp. BGA-UO-ETr-C22. The sequence continues at coordinate 804,793 of NZ_JCAQPA010000009.1, read as the reverse complement.
AGAAGAACAACATGGTCATCATGCATGCGCTGGCGCTGCACCGTGACAAGGGCATTTGGGGCGAGGACGCCGACCAGTTCAACCCCGACCACTTCAGCCGCGAAGCCGAGCGCGAGCGGCCCGTGAACGCCTTCAAGCCCTTCGGCAACGGCCAGCGCGCCTGCATCGGGCGGCAGTTCGCCCTGCAGGAGGCGGTGCTCACGCTGGGCATGATCCTGCAGCGCTTCAACCTCGTCGATCACACGGGCTACAAGCTCAAGATCAAGGAAGCGCTGACGATCAAGCCCGAGAACTTCAAGATCAAGGCGCTGCTGCGCGACCCGGCCTCGCGCCCGCGCGGCACCGTGGAGGCGGCGGCCACGCCCGACACGCCGGCCAAGCCCGCCGCGCGCAAGCCGCAGGCGGCGCGCCACGGCACCTCGCTGCTGGTGCTGCAGGGCTCCAACCTCGGCACCGCCGAAGACCTGGCGCGCCAGCTGGCCGAGGCCGGCGAGCTGCGCGGCTTCTCGACCCAGCTGGCCTCGCTCGACGACTACGCCGAGCGGCTGCCGGCCAACGGCGCGGTGGCCATCGTCTGCGCCTCGTACAACGGCGTGGCGCCCGACAACGCGGCGGAGTTCCACCGCTGGCTCGACAAGGCCGACGACTCGCTCAACGGCGTGCGCTTCAGCGTCTTCGGCTGCGGCAACACCGACTGGGCCGCCACCTACCAGGCGGTGCCGCGCCGCATCGACGAACGGCTCGAAGCCTTGGGCGCCGACCGCGTGCACGAGCGCGGCGAAGGCGATGCGCGCGAGGACATGGACGGTGCCTTCCAGGACTGGAGCGACGCGCTGTGGCCCGCGCTGGTGAAGACCTTCGACATCAAGAACGGCGCCGACACGCCGGCCGAGGCCGAGCCGCTGTACACGCTCGAAGAGCTGCCGCCGCCGCAGAAGAACGCGCTGGTCGATGCGCTGGGCGCCGTGCCGCTGCGCGTGATCGAGAACCGCGAACTGCAAAGCGCCGGCTCCAACGGCGAGGCCGGACGCTCCACGCGCCACGTCGAGCTGATGCTGCCCGAGGGCGTGAACTACGTGCCCGGCGACCACCTGAGCGTGGTGCCGCGCAACAGCCCCGCGCAGGTCGAGCGCGCGATGGCCCGCTTCGGCTTCGACCGCTCGGCGCACGTGCGCCTCTCGGCCGTGCCCGGCCGCAAGGCCGCGCTGCCGGTGGACCAGGTGATCGCGGTAGATCGCCTGCTGGGCGACTACGTCGAGCTGCAGGACGTGGCCACGCGCAAGCAGATCGCCACGCTCGCCGCGCACACCGAGTGCCCCTTCACCAAGCCGAAGCTGCAGGCGCTGTCGGGCAGCGACGAAGCCTCGCAGGCCGCGTACAAGGCCGAGGTGCTGCACAAGCGCAAGTCGCTGCTGGAGCTGCTCGAAGAGCACCGCGCCTGCCAGGTGCCGTTCGCGGTGTTCCTGGAAATGCTGTCGCCGCTGTCGCCGCGCTACTACTCGATCTCCTCGTCGCCGACGATGACGCCGGGGCGCTGCAGCGTGACGGTGGGCGTGGTGAGCGCGCCCGCGCTGTCGGGCAACGGCACCTTCGAGGGCGTGTGCTCCAACTTCCTGGCGCGCGCCGAGGCCGGCGACACGGTGCACGGCGTGATCCGCGAGACCACGGCCGAGGGCTTCCGGCTGCCGGAGGACGCCAACCGGCCGCTCATCATGATCGGCCCGGGCACCGGCCTGGCGCCGTTTCGCGGCTTCCTGCAGGCGCGCGCGGCGCAGGTCGAGCGCGGCGAGGCGCTGGGCGAGGCGATGCTGTTCTTCGGCTGCCGCCATCCCGAGCAGGACTTCATCTACGCCGAAGAGCTGCAGGCCTGGTCGCACCGCGGCCTGATGAAGCTGCACACGGCCTTCTCGCGCGCCGGCGACCGCAAGGTCTACGTGCAGGACCTGATCCGCGAACAGGGCGCTGCCGTGTGGAAGCTGCTCGAAGCGGGCGCCGTGGTGTACGTGTGCGGCGACGGCTCGCGCATGGAGCCCGACGTGCGTCGCACGCTCAGCGACCTCGCGCGCGAGCATGGGCAGGACAGCGCGGCGTGGATGGACAGGATGATTGCCGAGCGGCGCTACGTGCTCGACGTGTGGGCCGGGGCCTGAAGAGCCCAGTCTGGAGCCCCAAAGAAGAAGACCGGCATTCGCCGGTCTTTTTTATTTGGAGGTGATCGCCTAAGCTCAGACGTTGCGGTCCGGGTCCGGGTACACCAGCGGCCCGAGCATGCCGCGGTTGAACGGCTTCCACTCGCCCTCGGGCTGCGCCAGCCGGTCGGCCACCGCATAGAGCACGGCCGGGTGCGCGCCGAGCCCCAAGTGGCTCGCCACCACCTCGATGTTCTCGGACTGCGGGCCGGTCTTCTCGAGGCTGCAGCGCCAGGCCACGACACCGTCGGTGCGGCTGAAGATCGAGGTCGTGGGCACGGGCGGCGTGGGTTCGACGAACTTCATGCGGCGCGGGTCGTGCGAGCTCTGGCCGCTCACGCCCTCGTACACGCGCCAGGCGTTGGTGGCGCGCGGGCTGCCCGAGAACGGACTGCCGAGCGTGATGACGTTGCGGATGAGGTCCTTCTGCGCCGAGGCCAAGAGCCGCGCGTAGACGCCGCCCAGGCTCCAGCCGATCACGCTGACCTTCTGGCCGCTCTTGTCGGCCAGGGTCTTGAGCAGGTCGACCATGCCGTCCTCGACGCCGGCGCGCGGGCCCAGGTTGCGGCCCTGGCCCCAGCCGTGGGCGTCGTAGCCGCGGCTGCACAGGTAGCGGCGCAGCAGCAGCGTGGACACGTCGCTGGCCACCAGGCCCGGCAGCACGAGCACGGGGTGCCCGTCGCCGCGTGGCGCGAGCTGCAGCAACGGCCACATGGCGAGGCCGGCGCCGGTTTCCCAGAGGGCGCGCGCTTCGGCCAGCAAGAGCAGACGCGACGGCGGTGCGATGGGTTCGTGGGTGGCGGTGGTCATGATGGCGGCTTCCTTTCTGTTCTTTCTTCTGTAGGACGACGATGGGGGTGCGAAGTTGCATGCCCCGTCAGACGACGACTTCATTTATCCGAGGTATTTGCCCCTCAGGTAATCAAGATAAGCCCTCGATTCGCTGGAAACATACGGAGAAACCAGCGTGAGTGTGTAGAAAGCCGCCAAACCGGGGTCGGCTTGCGCCAGCGCGTCGCGCCCCGGCACGAGCCGCTCGAACGAGAGCCAGCAGGTGGTGGTGAAGACCATCTGCAGCGCCAGGATGCGCGCCTGCTCGGCGCTGGTCTCGATCACGCCCGAAGCCACCAGCCCTTCGCACAGCGCCTGGGCCGCCAGCAGGTTCTGCGCGGTCATGGCCTGGGCGCGCTGTCCCAGGGCCGGGTATTCGCTGGCCAGGAAGGCCATGTCGCGGTAGATGAAACGGTATTCGTCGATGGCCTCGAAGCGCAGGTGCAGCGCCAGCCACAGGTCGTCGATGGCGGTGATGGAAGCCGACGAGCCGTTGAGCACCTCGAGCCGCTGCTCGAAGCGCCGGAACAGCCATTCGACGATCAGCTGCTTGGCCTTGAAGTGGTAGTGCAGGTTGCCCGGGCTCATGCCGAGCTCGGCCGCGATCTTGTGCGTGGACACGGCCGGAAGACCTTCCGCGTTGAACAGCGCAAGGCTGGTCTGCAGGATGCGATCGCGCGTGGTGTTGGAGCTGGCCACAAGCGGCGTGTTGCGTGCGTTGCGTGCCGCTCAGCGCTTGCCGCCGGCGCTGCCTGAACTGGACGGTTTCTCGAGTTTCGCGAGGCGTTCGCGTAACTGCGCCACCTCGTCGCGCAGGGCCTGCACCTCGTCGGCGCTGGGCATGCCCAGGCGTTGCAGGGCGGTGGCGACACGCTGGTCGAACACGTCCTCGAACTTGCGGATGCCGAAGGTGTCCAGGCTGGGAAAGCCGCGCGTCAGCGCCGCCTTGGCACCGGCCACGTCGGCCTTGCCGTGCCCGATGCCGAGCAGGCCTTCGATCACGTTGGCCTGGCGCTTGGCGACATCGTTGCGCACGCTGTCCAGCGCCTTGAGGCCGGCGCGCAGCAGCGCTTCGGCCTTGTTGGTGCCGACCGCAGTGTCTGCGGGCGGTGCTTTCGCAGCCGGCGCCGCCTTGCGGGGCGCGGCCTTCTTCTTGGCCGCCGGAGCCTTCTTGGCAGGCGCCGCCCTCTTCTTCAACTTTGCAGTGTCATCGGGACGGGTCGCCATGCGGTGGTGCTCCAGGGGCGGTAGAAATGAAAAGGGCGCGGTCAGCGCCCCGGGATCAGGCCGCCTTGCGGGCAGCGCGGCGAACCGGCTTCTTGGCCGCAGCGACCTTGGCCTTCACGGTGCGCACGGGGGCGGCTTCTTCGGTGCCGCTCACACGGGCTTCGATCTGCTTGGTGCCGGCGACGATGCGGTCAGCGATTTGCACCGACACGGTGGCGAAGGGCTGGTTCACGGCCGACAGGGCGTTCAGCACGGTGGTGGCAGCGGGCGATTCGATCTGGGCGACGCGGTTGGCGACGGTTTCGATGCCGCTGGTGGTGCCGGCGGCGACGCGGTCCATCACGTTCACGATGCGGCTGGTGTCGATGTCCAGGCGGTTGGCCAGGAAACCATGCACCTTTTCTTGCGCGCCGATCAGGTTGGCCTTGATCTGCTCGCTGACCAGCGGGATCTGGCGGTTGCCCAGGAACTCGCTGTAGCGCGAAGCGGCACCGCCCAGCAGGCGTTGCACGCCGGTGCGGTAGGCACCGACCAGGGTCTTGCCGGCGTCGTTGTACTGGCCGACGACGTGGATGGCGGCGGAAGCGATGTTGGTTTGCGTGGACATGTGAGATTTCCTTGAAGTTGATTGGCTCGCGGGGAATCGCGATGGGCCAATCATCTTCCGCAGGGCCTAGGCCTGGAAAACTAGAACGGTCGGAAAACTAGTCCAACTGCCCCAATTTTTTGTCCAGGCCGGGCCGGCCCTGTCGATCATGCCGCAGCGGCGCGCGGCGATGCGGCGGCCTTGCGGGCCGCGGGCCGGGGTGCGGCCTTCTTTGCCGCAGCCTTCTTCGCAGGGGCTTTCTTCGCTGCCGCCTTGACCGGCGCGGCCTTGGCAGGGGCCTTCTGCGCCGTCTTCTTGGCGGCGACGGCCTTCACCGGCGCCTTCTTGCGCGCGGCCGGCTTGCGGGCCGGTGCAGCGGCCTGGGCCTCTTCGTCCGCTTCCGGCGCGGGGGCGGCCACGGGCTTGGGCGGTGTCGCCGGTGCGCCGGAGACGGCCGGGTGCTTCTGTGTCAGTTCCATCAGCAACTTGTGCTCGGCCAGCAGGTAGTCGCCGATCTCGGTGATGTCGGGCACGGCGCGGCGGCAGGCGATCAGGCCGTAGTCCATGCGGCCGTTGTAGCTTTGCACGGTGACGTTGAGCGCGGTGCCATGGCTGGCGATCGACACCGGGTAGTAGCAGGTGACCAGCGCCCCCGCGAAGTACATCGGGAACGGCGCGCCCGCCACGTTCGAGACCGCCACGTTGGCCGCCGGCGGCAGCAGATTGACGATGCCCGAGCGCCCCACCATCGACGCGATGCCCGACACCAGCCAGGGCGCGGCGAAGGTCGGGAAGTCGTCCAGGATCACGGCCTTGAAGCGGTTCATCGTCGACTTCGAGGAATTCGACGAGGCGTTGATCGCCTTCAGCCGCTGCAGCGGATCGGTGATGTCGGTGGCCAGGCTCACGAGGATCATGCTGGCCTGGTTGTTGGCCGTCTGGTCGCCCGCCTCGCGCAGGCTCACCGGCACGCCGGCCACCAGCGGCTTGGCCGGCAGCTCGTTGTTGTCGGCCAGGTAGTGGCGCAGCGCGCCGGCCACGGTGGCCAGCACCACGTCGTTGAGCGACACGCCGAAGTGCTTGGCGATGTACTTGGTCTCGGCCAGCGAGATGGTGCGCCCGGCGAAGGTGCGCTGGTTGGTGATCGACACGTTCAGCGAGGTGCGCGGCGCGAAGAGGTTGAACTTCTTCGGCGCGGTGGCGGCCGCCTTGTCGGCCGCCTTCTCGTCGGGCTGGGCCAGGCCGCCGATGGCGCGCGCGATGGCCGGCGCCATCTTGAAGAGCTTCACGTACTGCTGCGCCGTGTTGCGCAGCGCCGCCGTGGCGAGCTCGGCCATGCCCAGCTGGTAGCCGTTGCTGCGCGGGCGCGCACGCGGCGGCTTGATCACGCGGCCGGTGGCCTCGAGGTCGAAGATGGCCTTGCCCAGCTCGACGCCGGCCTGCCCGTCGATGCCCGCGTGGTGCACCTTGGTGTACAGCGCCACCTGGCCGCTCTTGAGGCCGTCGATGATGAAGAACTCCCACATCGGCCGGCTGCGGTCCATGAGCGTGGAGTGCAGCCGTGCCACGTACTGCTGCAGCTGGCGGTTGGTGCCGGGCTTGGGCAGCGTGATGTGGCGCACGTGGTAGTCGAGGTCGATGTCGTCGTCCTCGACCCACACCGGATTGGTCATGTCGAAGGGCATCAGCGCGAGCTTGCGCGTGAACACGTCGGCCAGGTGGATGCGGCTGGCCATGAAGGCCTTGGCGTCTTCGTAAAAGTCGCCCTTGTAGCCCTTGGGCAGGTCCAGCACGTTGAGCGACCCCACGTGCATCGGCATCTCGGGGGTCTCCAGGTGCAGGAAGGTGGCATCAAGACCGCTCAGGTGTTTCATGTGTGGTTCTCCTCGTTGGGGCATGCGCCGTCCGGCAGGATACCGTGGGCATCGCGTTCGTGGGCCTTCGCTTCTTCAGTGTTTCCACCGGGGGAAGGCACGCCCGGGACAGGGGTTTGCCCCAAGGATGGCCGGGGCGCGCATCCACATGTAATGAAAAAATCGACGCGCCTCGCATGCAGCAACAACTGCTCACAGGCCGCCGCATTCACGGGGGCTTCGTACACTGTGCCGCATGACCTCTGCGCACAACGAAGACCCCCATCTCTGGCTCGAAGACATCGACGGCGAAGCCGCTCTGGACTGGGCTCGCCAGCAGAATGCACGCGCCGTTCACACCTATGCGCAGTCGCCGGCCTTCGAGGCGATCGAGCAGGGCCTGCTCGAGGTGCTCGACTCGGACGCGCGCATTCCGATGGTCAGCAAGATCGGTGCGCTGTACTACAACTTCTGGCGCGACAAGGCGCACCCCAAGGGCCTGTGGCGCCGCACCACGCTCGATGAATACCGCACGCCCGAGCCCGCGTGGGAGACCGTGCTCGACCTCGACGCGCTGGCCGCGCAGGACGGCGAGAACTGGGTCTGGCACGGCGCCGACTGCCTGGAGCCGGCGTACGAGCGCTGCCTCATCTCGCTGTCGCGCGGCGGCGCCGATGCCGACGTGGTGCGCGAGTTCGACCTGGTGAACCTGGCGTTCGTCGAAGGCGGCTTCGCGCTGCCCGAGGCGAAGAACCACGTCACCTGGAAAGACATCGACCACCTGTACGTGGGCACCGATTTCGGCCCCGGCTCCATGACCAGCTCGAGCTACCCGCGCCTGGTGAAAGAGTGGCAACGCGGCACGCCGCTGGCCGAGGCCATCACCGTGTACGAAGGCGCGCACGAAGACATGTCGGTGAGCGCCTGGAGCGACCACACGCCCGGCTTCGAGCGCGACTTCGTCTCGCGCCAGATCGACTTCTACGACAGCGAGACCTGGCTGCGCGCGCCCGACGGCACGCTCGCCAAGATCGACGTGCCCGACGACGCCAACACCGGCGTCACGCGCGAGTGGCTGCTGATCGAGCCGCGCGAAGACTGGAGCGTGGCCGGCCGCACCTACACCGCCGGCTCGCTGCTGGCGGCGCGCTTCGACGACTACATGGCCGGCGCGCGCGAGCTCACGCTGCTGTTCGAGCCCGACGACACCACCGCGCTCGACGACTACTCGTGGACGCGCCACCACCTCATCCTCAACGTGATGCACGACGTGGTGAACCGGCTGGAGGTGCTCACGCCGCCCGCGGACGGCCTGGGCGACTGGGCGCGCGACAGCCTGGGCGGCGCGCCCGCGCTCTCGTGCGTGGCGGCCGGCGGCATCGACGAGACCGAGAGCGACGACTACTTCCTGACCGTGAGCGGCTTCCTGCAGCCGACCACGCTGTACATCGGCACCCTCGGCCAGGGCGAGCCGCAGCCGCTGAAGCACAGCCCCGGCTTCTTCGACGCCTCGCGCTTTCGCGTGAGCCAGCATTTCGCGACCTCGGCGGACGGCACGCGCGTGCCCTACTTCGAGATCGCTGCGAAAGACCTGGTGGCCGACGGCACGAACCCCACGCTGCAGTACGCCTACGGCGGCTTCGAGATCTCGCTGGAGCCGAGCTACAGCGGCGGCATCGGCCGTGCCTGGCTCGAACGCGGCGGCGTGTACGTGGTGGCGAACATCCGCGGCGGCGGCGAGTACGGCCCGCGCTGGCACCAGGCCGCGCTGCAGGAGAACCGGCTGCGCACCTGCGAAGACTTCGCGGCCGTGTCGCAGGACCTGTTCGCGCGCGGCATCACCTCGCCCGCGCACCTGGGCGCCATGGGCGGCAGCAACGGCGGCCTGCTCATGGGCAACATGCTCACGCTGTACCCGCAGCTGTACGGCGCCATCGTGAGCGAGGTGGCGCTGCTCGACATGAAGCGCTACACGCAGCTGTCGGCCGGCGCCTCGTGGATCGCGGAGTACGGCGACCCGGAACTGCCCGACGAGTGGGAGTTCATCCAGACCTTCTCGCCCTACGAGAACGCCAAGGCCGGCACGCCCTACCCGCCCGCCCTTTTCACCACCTCCACGCGCGACGACCGCGTGGGGCCCGTGCATGCGCGCAAGATGCACGCGAAGCTGCTCGCGCAGGGGCACGACAGCAGCTTCTACGAGAACATGGAAGGCGGCCACAGCGCCGCCGCGGACAACAAGGCGTCCGCCTTCATGGATGCGCTCGGCTACGCCTACCTCTGGCACCACATCGGGAGACCGACATGAGCAACAGCAGCAGCACCGCCGCCACCACCCTCGAGCTGATCGGCGCGCCGACCGACATCGGCGCCAGCGTGCGCGGCGCGGGCATGGGCCCGGACGCGCTGCGCGTGGCCGGCCTGGCCGAGGCGCTGGCGGGCCAGGGCTTCACGGTGCTCGACCGCGGCAACCTCGCGGGCCCGGCCACGCCATGGGCGCCGCCGGCCAACGGGCTGCGCCACCTCACCGAGGTGATCGCATGGAACCGCTCGGTCTACGCCGCCGTCGACACCGCGCTGGGCGCCGGCCACGTGCCGGTGATGCTGGGCGGCGACCACTGCCTGGCGATCGGCTCCATCAGCGCCGTGGCCTGGCATGCGCGAAAACGCGGCAAGAAGCTGCGCGTGCTGTGGCTGGATGCGCACTCCGATGTCAACACCGAGACCACGAGCCCCAGCGGCAACCTGCACGGCATGCCGGTGTCGTGCCTGCTGGGCCACGGGCCGGCGGACCTCACGGGCTGGAGCGGCGAGCCCGCGGCGCTGGCGCACGACGCCATCCGCTTCATCGGCATCCGCAGCGTCGACGCCGACGAGAAGGAAGCGATCCGCACGCTGGGACTGCACGTGTTCGACATGCGCCACATCGACGAGAACGGCATGCGCACCACCATGACCGAGGCGCTGCAGGACGTGGACGAAGACACCCACCTGCACGTGAGCTTCGACCTCGATTGCCTCGACCCGGCCGACGCACCCGGCGTGGGCACGGGCGTGCGCGGCGGGCCGACCTACCGCGAGATGCAGCTGTGCATGGAAATGATCGCCGACACGGGCCGGCTCGGCTCGGTCGACGTGGTGGAACTCAACCCCGCGCTCGACGTGCGCAACCAGACGGCCGAGGTGGCGGTGGAGCTGATCGAGAGCCTGTTCGGCAAGTCGACGCTGGTGCGCTGAGCGCGAAGCCTGGTCAGCCGCGGTTGGGCGACGGCGCCACCGGGAAGGTGGTGGCGGCGGGGCGCGTGGCGGGCTTCGGTGCGTCCTCAGCATCGGCCGGCATGTCGGGGCCGCCGCCCTGCAGGAAGCGCTCGACCAGAGTGAAGAAGCGGTCGTAGAAACGCTCGTCGGTGAGCGTCTGGCTCGCCACCTTGACCATCGCTTCGTTGCTGCCGCCGAAGGGCAGCGAGAGCGAGCCGATGGCGCCCACGCCCAGGCTGGCCGAGTTGCTGCCCTTCTTCAGGCCGTAGCGGTCTTGCAGCGCGGTCGCGAAGGCCACTGTGCTGCGGCCGACGCCCCCTTCGCGCGCGCAGACCACGCGGAACTCGACCTCGACGTGCGTTTCGGCCGCGGGCTGGAAGCTCTTGCGCGCGGTCACGAGGTCGGCGTTGGCGGCCGTGACCATGTAGCCCTGGCTCAGCAGCGCACGGCGCGCCGCCTCGCAGGTCTGCGCCTCGCTGGCGGCGTAGTTGCGCGTGTGGGTGGTGGTGGAGTCGAAGTCTTCGGGCTCGTAGGCCTGCCCAGTGCCGAAGCTGCCGCAGCCGGCCAGCAACAGGGCCGACAGCAGGCTCGGGAACAGAAACGCCGGCACGCGGGCCGGCGAAGAGAAGAAGGCAGCAGAAGAGGTGGGGGGCATGGCAGGGCGGGAAGGACACCGGATGCTAACCAACCGGCGGCTTCGCTTCGAGCCCCCGGCGGGCCGGGGGTTCCCGAAAGGCCCTGAAAGCCCCAGCGCCGACTTCAGGGGTACAGACCGCGTTCCTGGCGTGCCATCAGGATGCGCTCGCAGGCGACCGCGTAGGTGGCGGTGCGCAGCGGGATCTTGTGCTTGTCGGCCGTGTCCCAGATCTGGTTGAGCGCGTTCATCATGATGCGATCGAGGCGCACGTTGATCTCGTCCTCGTCCCAGAAGAAGGACGAGAAGTCCTGCACCCATTCGAAGTACGAAACCGTCACGCCGCCGGCGTTGCAGATCACGTCGGGCACGACCAGCACGCCGCGCTCGGCCAGGATGTCGTCCGCCTCGGGCACCGTCGGGCCGTTGGCGCCTTCGAGCACCAGCTTGGCGGTGGTCTTCTTGGCGCGTTCGGCCGTGAGCTGACCTTCGAGGGCGGCCGGGATCAGGATGTCGCAGGTCACGTCCCAGAAGTCTTCGTTCGGCACGATGTCGCCGCCGGCCTTGAAGCCGACCACGCCGTCGGTGCGCGAGATGGGCACCAGCTGGGTCAGATCGAGGCCGTTGGTGTTCACGATGGTGCCGGTGTGGTCCTGCACCGCGACGATCTTGGCGCCTGCTTCGACGAAGAGTTCGGCCGCGACCGAGCCCACGTTGCCGAAGCCCTGCACCGCGATGCGCGCGCCGCGCAGGTCCATGCCCAGGCGGCGGGCCGCTTCGCGGCCGGTGACGAACACGCCGCGGCCGGTGGCCTTCACGCGGCCCAGCGATCCGCCCAGGTGCAGCGGCTTGCCGGTGACCACGCCGGTGGCGGTGCCGCCGACGTTCATCGAGTAGGTGTCCATCATCCACGCCATGATCTGCGCGTTGGTGTTCACGTCGGGCGCGGGGATGTCGGTGTGCGGGCCGATGATGATGCCGATCTCGCTGGTGTAGCGGCGCGTGACTTTCTCGAGCTCTTGCAGCGACAGCTTCTTCGGGTCGACGCGGATGCCGCCCTTGGCACCGCCGTACGGCAGGTTGACGGCGGCGGTCTTGATGGTCATCCAGGCCGACAGCGCCATCACTTCTTCGAGCGTGACGTCGGGGTGGAAGCGCACGCCGCCCTTGCCCGGGCCGCGGCTCATGTTGTGCTGCACGCGGTAGCCCTCGAAGTGGGCGATGGTGCCGTTGTCCATCTCGATCGGCACGTCGACGATCAGCGCGCGCTTGGGGCGCTTGAGGGTTTCGACCCAGCGCGCCAGCGGGCCGAGGTACGGCACGACGCGATCGACCTGCGACAGGTAGGTGCCCCAGGGGCTGTTGGCCGTCGGATTGACGAAGGAGAGTTTCTCGTTCATGGAAGATTCCCTTGGTTGGAATAGATGGGCGCAACGATATGCCGACTGAGGGCCGCGCGCCATGGCTTATGCATGCCGCGATGGCGGTTATGCAAGAGAAGTTGGAAGGCCCCTTGCGGTCCCTCTCGGCGCGGCCCGATGCAGGTGGATACGCACATGACAAAACCGTCATCCAGACGTTATCGGTCGCGTGGATGCGCTTCGTACAGTCGCTCTCACCAACCAAGCAACCACCTCAAGGAGTGAACGAACATGAAGCTGTCTGCCACCACCCGCCTTCTGAACACCGCCGCCGTCGCCGCCCTGCTGGGCCTGGCCGCCGCGCCGAGCTTTGCCGGCAACTACGCCGAAGGCGACCCGCGTCCCGCGCCCTTCGCGTCGTCGACGACGCGCGCCGCCGTGACGGCCGACGCCCAGCAGTGGCTGAAGACCGCGCCCACCCAGGGCTACAACGAGAACATGGGCCAGGAGCCGGTCGTGGTCTCGGCCAACAGCCGCGCCGCCGTGGCCGCCGACACCCAGCTGTGGATCCGCTCCGGCCTGGCCGCCCAGCAGTCGGGTGAAGCCGGCGCCGACACGTCGCGCCCCGGCTACCGCGAAGCCCAGGCCGCCTACACCAAGCTGCGCGAAGGCCCGGCCTACGGCGCGCTGGTCGACCAGCTCTCGGGCCGCCAGGCCGCCGCACCGGCCGCGACCACGGTGCGCTGAACAGAGAAACCACGGTTTCCGGTAGTCCAAGGAACTGCGAAAGGGTAGCTCAACGGCATTTCCTTGGTTCTATCTCCTATGGCCTGCCCAAGTAGGCCGCATTTCTTGCAGCCGATCGATGTGTGAGCCGGATAATCTTCGAATGCTCGATCTCGACCGCATCGATCTGCGCCTGCTGAAGATCCTTCAGGAAGACGGCCGCATCACCAACCTCAAGCTGGCAGAGGCGGTCGCGCTGTCCCCCACCGCCGTGCTGGCGCGCGTGCAGCGCCTCACGCGCGACGGCTTCATCCTGGGCTACGAAGCCCGGCTCGACCCCTACAAGCTGGGGCGCGGCTTCACCGTGTTCGTCGAGGTCCTGCTCGACCGCACCACCGCCAACGTCTTCGACCAGTTCAAGGCCGCCGTGCAGGTGCGCGACGAGATCATGGAATGCCACATGGTCGCCGGCGGCTTCGACTACCTCCTCAAGACCCGCATGGCCGACATGGCCGCCTACCGCGAGTTCGCCGGCACCGTGCTGTGGCAACTGCCCGGGGTGCGCGAGACGCGCACGTATGCGGTGATGGAAGAGGTGAAGAGCAGCGCGCGCCTGCCGCTCGGGGTCTGAGGCGCACGCCCGCCTGAGGCGTTTGGGTCGGCGTTATTGCATGCGACAATTAAATTTTGTCGACAATATGTCGTCCCACGCCACGTGGGCGGCACGCCCCCGAAGAAGCAAACCATGGAAAACGAGCCTGGAAAAACGCTGTCCCAGACCATCTCGGACCGCCTGGCCGAGGAAATCGTGCTGCGCCGTTTCCAGCCCGGCGAGCGCCTGGACGAACAGACGATCGCGACGCGCTTCGGCGTCTCGCGCAGCCCGGTGCGCGATGCGCTGCGGCAGCTGGCCTCGACCCGGCTGATCGAGCACCTGCCGCGCCGCGGCTTCTCGGTGGCGACGATGGCGCCCGCCGATCTGGACGGCCTCTTCGAAGCCTCCGGCGAACTGGAAGCCCTGTGCGCCAAGCTGTGCGCGCTGCGCGCCGCGCCGTCGGAGCGCAAGCGCATCGAGTTCGTTCATCAGCAAGCCGGACGCGCCGCGGCCGAGGGCGACGCGAAAGCGTACGCCGCGCTGAACGAGGAATTCCACGCGCTGATCTACGCCGGCGCCCGCAACAAGACGCTGCAGGACCTCGCACTGAGCCTGCGGCAGCGCCTCGCGCCCTTCCGCTCGCAAGGCTTCTTCACGACGGAAAACCGCCTGCAGCATTCCCATGTCGAGCACGACGCCCTCGTTGCCGCCCTGCTGGCGCACGACGGTGACGCCGCCGCCGCCGCCATGCACAGCCATGCGGCCAACTCGGCGATGAACGTGCTGCAGCACTTCGACGGCAGCGCCTCCCGCACCCCGTCTTCCAGCGCCGCCGCCTGACGCGGCTGCCGCGCCCTCTCCCTCCCTCCCGTTTCCGCTGCCCGCCCCGGCCCGCCGCTCCCGGCGCAGGCCGGCCGCGGCATGCGTCCGCACGTCCGTTTCAGGCATGCCGCGACAAACCCTTGACGTTCGTGAACACCAAAACATAAAATTGCACACAATTCGCAGACACTGAATGCAAAACACCTGTCGCGGATTCCAACCCACCTACAAAAGAGGAGTCAATCGAATGTCCTGGATCGCGCTCGCCACCTACCGCCGTGCCGGCGGGCTTGCCCCCGCCCTGGTGCTGGACGACCAGCTGTACGACCTGGAGGCGGCCCGCGCGGCCGGCCTGCCGCCGCTGCCCGAGGCCTGGGTGACGCAGGGCGTCGAAGCCATGCTGCGCGACTGGGCGAACGCCCAGGCCTGGCTGCGCGACGCCACGCCCATCGCCGCCGCGCTCGCCGCCTCGGGCGCGATCCGGCCGGTGGCCGACGGCACCGCGGCCGTGGCTGCGCCCTTCGTGCCGAGCCGCATCTTCTGCGCCGCCTCGAACTACGCCTCGCACGCCAACGAAATGGGCACCGTGCTGGCGGCCAAGTCGCAGAGCAAGCCGTACATGTTCCTGAAGCTCTCGAACACGGTGATCGGCAACGGCGAGACGATCCAGATGCCGCCCGAAACCAGCAAGCTCGACTGGGAGGTCGAACTCGCCGCCGTGATCGGCAAGCGCTGCCGCCGCATCTCGGTCGAGGACGCGCTCGACGCCGTGGCCTGCTACACGATCGTCAACGACATCTCGGCGCGCGACCTCAACATCCGCGGCGACTACCCGTTCAAGCACGACTGGTTCCAGGGCAAGTGCCACGACACCTTCGCGCCCATCGGCCCGTGGCTGGTGCCCGCCTGGCAGATCCCCGACCCGCAGGCCGTGCAGATGCGCCTGGACGTGAACGACGAGCCCATGCAACAGGACAGCACGGCCAACATGATCTGGACGGTGCGCGAGCAGATCGCCTACCTCTCGACCATCGTCACGCTCGAACCCGGCGACGTGATCGCCACCGGCACGCCCACCGGCGTGGGCATGGGTCGGGGTATCTACCTGAACGCAGGCGACCGGCTGGTGGCGAGCATCGAAGGCATCGGACGGCTGTCCAACCAGGTGCAGGCAGAGCGCCTCTGAGCGTCCGCACGGCGGGGCCACGGCCCCGTTCTTTCGAATCACGAACAACAAGGTATGGAGACAAAGACATGCAACCCACCCGCAGAGGATTGGCCGCACTCGCGCGCGCGCTGACCGGCATCGCCTGTTGCAGCGCGCTGCTGCTGCCCGCGGCGCCCGCCGCCGCCCAGGAGAAGGTCACCTACAACATGGCCTGGCTGCCGCAGGGCAGCTCGGTGGGCGTGATCGTCGCGCAGGCGCAGGGCTACTTCCGCGAGCTGGGCCTGGACACCGCCATCGTGCGCGGCTACGGCGGCAACCGCACCGCCAATGAGCTCGACCAGGGCCAGTTCGAGTTCGGCTACGTCGACCCGATCAGCCTCGTGCTCAACCGCGCCAACGGCGGCAAGATCCGCATGATCGGCGCCATCAACACGCGCTGGCCCGCGGGCATCTGCTTCGACACCAAGCGCCACCAGCCGAAGACGCCGGCCGACATGAAGGGCCTGCGCCTGGGTGGCGGCTCGGCCTCGCCGGTGCACAACGTCGTGCCCGCCTGGCTGGAGCTGAACCGCCAGCCCAAGGACAGCATCCGCCTGCTGCGCATGGACCCCGCCGTGGTCGACGCCTCGCTGATCGAAGGCAAGGTCGACCTGGCCGAGTGCTGGCGTGGGAGCAACCGCGCCGTCACGCAGAAGCAGGCCCAGGCCGCGGGCGTGACGCTCGGCTGGATCGAGTACAGCGACTTCGGCCTGGACGCCTACGGCAGCGGCTTCGCGGCCAGCGAAGACCTGATCCGCAAGCGCCCCGAGGTGGTGAAGAAGTTCCTGCGCGCCTCGTACCGCGGCTACGAGTTCGCCATGGCCAACCCCGAGCAGGCGGCCGATCTCATGGTGAAGATGTTTCCCACCACCGACCGCGCCGTGGCGCTGGCGCAGATCAAGGACATGAACGACCTGCTGGTCGACCCGGCAGCCAAGGCCAAGGGGCTGGGCCACCTGCGCGATGACCGCATGCGCGCCACCGTGCAGTTCGTCGACAAGGCCTTCGGCCTGGGCGGCAAGGTGAAGCCGCAGGACGCGTACAGCAACGACCTGCTCGCACCATGAGCGCGGGAGCAACACCGATGGTTCAACGCCCCCGTCCCCAGCGCCTCGGGCACGTCGTGCTCAACGTGCGCGACCTCAAGGCCTCCGTGCGCTTCTACACCGAGATCGTCGGGCTGGAAGTGTCCGACCACATCGAGGACCAGATGGCCTTCTTGCGCTGCGGGAACGACCACCACGACCTGGCGCTGGCGCAGATTGCGCCCGGCGATCCGCAGCATGCGGCCACCTACACGCCGGGGCGGCCCGGGCTGGAGCACTTCGCCTACCAGCTCGGCTCGCTGGCCGAGATCGAGGACGCCGCGCGCTACCTGCAGGCGCAGGGCATCGACATCGTGCGCGGTATCGGCAAGCACGGGCCCGGCGAGAACCTGTTCCTCGTGTTCAAGGACCCCGACGGCAACTACTGCGAGTTCTACGCGGAGATGGTGCAGATCACGCCCGCGCAACCCTACACGCCCCGCGTCTGGAAGAACGACCTCGCGGCCTTCGACCAGTGGCACTTCGACCGGTTCGTGGTGCCGCCGCCCGAGTGGGGCCCGCGCACGGCCCGGGACGAAGGCAGCGACGACCCCAAGCGCTGAACGCGCCGCACGGCACGGCACGGCACGGCACGGCACGACAAGACAAGACAAGACAAGACAAGACAAGACAAGACAAGACAAGACAAGACACGACACATAAAAAGACCCGGAGACAAGACACATGCACCCCGCCCCTTCCTCGCGCGCCGAATCGTGGCGCCGCTTCACCGACCCCGCCCTGCTGTTCCTCGCACTGGGCCTGCTGTGGGAAAAGTCGGTCGACGTGTTCGGCATCAAGCGCTACCTGCTGCCGCCGCTGTCGCAGGTGCTCGACAGCCTGTGGACGAACCGCATGGCGCTGCTCGTGCAGTCGTGGGTCACGACGCAGGAGGTGCTGGCCGGCTTCGCGCTCGCGGCCATCGGCGGCGTGCTGCTCGGTCTCGCGATCCACGCCATCCCGGTGGTGCGGCGCGCGCTGTACCCGCTCATCGTGGTGTTCCAGGGCCTGCCCAAGATCGCGCTGGCGCCGCTCATGGTGATCTGGTTCGGCTACGGCGACACCTCGAAGGTGCTGATGGCCTTTCTCTTCGCCTTCTTCCCGGTGGTGATCGCCACCATGGGCGGGCTGGCGGGCACGCCGGCGCACCTGGTGGAGCACTTCCGCGCCATCCGCGCCTCGTCCTGGACCACCTTCCGACGCCTCTACGTGCCCTCGGCGCTGCCGTCGATCATGGACGGGCTGCGCTCGGCCATGCCGCTGGCCGTGATCGGCGCGATCGTGGGCGAGTTCGTCGGCTCCGAGCGCGGGCTCGGCCACCTCATCCTGGAGGCCAACGCCAACGCGCGCACCGACTACCTGTTCGCCGCGCTGGTGGTGATCTCGGTGGTCGCCGGCCTGCTGTACCTGCTGGTCGAGCTGGCCGCCCAACGCGTCTGGTGGCGCGGGCTCTGAGCCTTCACCCCTCTTTCTCTTTCGTCCTTTCAAAGATTTCAACTCAGGAGACATCCCCATGGCCAAACTGCGTCACATCGCCCTTGCCGTTCCCGATCCCCAGAAGGCGGCCAAGTTCTACAGCGAGGTCTTCGACCTCACCATCGTCGAACCCACGCACTCGCCCATCGCCGACGGCGTGTACCTCACGGACGGCACCATCTGCCTGGCGCTGCTGAACTACAAGACCGACGAGGCGGCAGGCCTTGAAAAGGGCAAGGACTGGATCGGCACGCATCACTTCGGCTTCTGGGTCGACGACCTGGACGCGCAGCGCAAGGCCATCGAGGACAACGGCGGCACCTTCTTCATGGACCTGCCGCACGACAAGAAGAGCCTGTACTACGAGATGAAATTCCGCGACCTCGACGGCGTGGTCTTCGACATCTCCGAAGGCGGCTGGGTGGGGGCCCGCAAGTGAAGCCTGGGACCGTGGCCACCGGCGAGGCGACGGTGCGCGCCCCCGGAGCCATCGACACAGCGATCGGCGTCAGCCGCGTCGCCAAGACCTTCGACGCGCGCCACAGCGTGCGCGCGCTGGAGCAGGTCGACTTCACGGTGCAGCGCGGCGAGTTCGTCTCGATCCTCGGGCCGAGCGGCTGCGGCAAGAGCACCCTGCTGCGCATCGTGGCCGGGCTGATCCAGCCCGACGCGGGCGGTGAGGTGCGCGTGCTCGGCCACCTGCAGACGCGGATGTCCGACGACGTGGGCGTGGTGTTCCAGACCCACAACATGCTGCCGTGGGAAACCGTGGAAGCCAACATCCGCCTCGCGGCCGAGGTGCGCAAGCTGCCGAAGAAGGACATCGACGAACGCGTGGAAGCGCTGCTGCCGATCCTCAAGCTGGAGAAGTTCCGCCGCAACTACCCGCACGAACTCTCGGGCGGCATGCGCCAGCGCGCGGCGCTGGGGCAGATCCTCGTGATGCGGCCCCAGGTGCTGCTGCTCGATGAGCCCTTCGGCGCGCTCGACGCGCTCACGCGCGACCAGCTCAACGTCGAGCTGCTGCGCCTGTGGCAGGAGATGCGCCAGACGGTGATCCTCATCACCCACAGCATCTCGGAGGCCGTCTTTCTCTCGGACCGCGTGCTCGTGATGTCCGAGCGGCCGGGACGCATCGTCGAGGACATCCGCATCGACCTGCCGCGCCCACGCGACCCGCGCACCACCAAGGAAGCGGCCGCCTTCGGCCACTACGTGGTGCAGCTGGGCCACCTGATGGGCGTCGACTGACGCCGCCCGTCGCCCCTCTTCGTTCTTCTTCCGGAGCTCTCTGCCTTGAACCTCTCGAAATTCCACGGCGTGGTGCCCGCCATGGCCACGCCTTTCACCGCCGACCACCGGCTCGACGAAGCCCGCGTCGGCGAGCTGATCGACAGCTACATCCGCGCCGGCGTGCACGGCATTTCCGTCGCCGGCAGCCAGGGCGAGTTCTTCGCCCTGGAGCGCGACGAGCACATCCGCCTGCTGGAGCTGTCGATGCGCGCCATCGACGGCCGCGTGCCGTTGTATGCCGGCACCGGCGGCGCTACCACGCGCGACGCCATCGCGCTCACGCAGGCCGCCGAAGCCCTGGGCGCCGACCTGGCGCTGGTGATCACGCCGTACTTCGTGCAGCCCACGCAGGACGAGCTGGTCGCCCACTACACCGCCGTGGCGCGCGCGACGAAGCTGCCGGTGATGCTCTACAACAACCCGCCGCGCACCGCCGTCAACGTGCTGCCCGCCACGCTCGCGCGCTGCATGCAGGCGGCCGACAACATCGTGGGCATGAAGGACTCGGGCGGCGACCTCACGCAGTCCATCGAGTACCTGCTGACCGCACCGCGCCCCGCGCTGCTGTTCTCGGGCCGCGACACCATCGCGCTGTCGATGATGTTCCACGGCGCGCAGGGCACCATCTCGCCCGCCGCCAACGTGTTCCCCGAGCTCATGGTGCGCATGTACGACGCGCTGCGCGCCGGCCGCCACGACGAGGCGCTGCGCGTGTCGAACATCTTCGCGCCGCTGCGCGCGGCCTGGGCCTGGGGCTCGTTCCCGGTCGTCATCAAGGAAGCGATGACGCTCGCGGGCCGCAGCGCCGGGCCGACGCGCCCACCCGTCGCCGCGCTGCCCGAGAAGGTGCGCGCCGACCTGCGGGCCGTGGTCGAGCGCATCGGCGCCAGCGCGTAACCCGCCATGCCGCCGAACCCCGCAGCCGGCGACGGCGAGCGCCGCTACAACGCGCGCCTGGCCGTCCCGCACTACCAGGACATCTTCGACGGCTGGGCACGCGCGTCCGCCGCGGTGCGCGAGCGCGCCCGCGCGCGGCTCGACATCGCCTGCGGGCCGCACGCGGCCGAGCGCCTCGACCTGTTCCTGCCCGAGGGCCGCCCGCGCGGCACGCTGATGTACATCCATGGCGGCTACTGGCGCTCGCTCGACAAGAGCGACGCCTCGCTGGTTGCACCGCCCTTCACCGCCGCGGGCTACGCGGTGGCGGTGGTCAACTACGCGCTGTGCCCCGCAGTGAGCGTGGAGACCATCGTCGCGCAGATGCGCAGCGCGGCAGCCTGGCTCGCCGCGCACCACGCGCAGTGGGACGCACCGCCCGGACGCCTGTTCGCCTGCGGCCATTCGGCCGGCGGGCACCTGGCAGCGATGCTGCTGGCCACCGAACCCGAAGTGAAAGCCGCCGTCTGCATCAGCGCGTTGTACGACCTGCGCCCGCTGCTCGACGTGCCGTCGGTGATGGAGGCCACGCGCTTCACGCCGCACAGCGCAGCAGTCCTGAGCCCAGCCCTGTTGCGACCGGTCTCTGCCGCACCCCTGCTCACCGCGCTGGGCAGCGAGGAGAACGCCGGCTTTCACGAACAATGCGGGATCATCCGGCGCCAGTGGCACGACGTGCACGCCGGCCACATCGACTGCCCCGGCCACGATCACTTCTCGATCCTCGACGCGCTGACGCAAGCCGACGGCGCCATCGCGACCGCGGCACTCCGCCTGATGCGGTCTTTCGACGACACACCTTCCCCATGATTTCTGACAGCGCTCTCGACACCCTTTTCCGCCAGGCCCGTTCGCACAACGGCTGGCTGCCCCGACCGGTCAGCGAAGCGCAGCTGCGCCAGATTCACGAGCTCGTGAAATGGGGGCCGACCTCGGCCAACTGCTCGCCGATGCGCGTGGTCTTCGTGCGCACCGACGGGGGTCGCGAACGCCTGCGGCCCCTGCTCTCACCCGGCAATGTCGAGAAGACGATGACGGCGCCCGTCACCGCGATCCTCGGTTTCGACACGGCCTTCTACCGCGAGCTGCCGCGCCTCTTTCCGCACCGGCCCGCGATGCAGGACGACTTCACCGGGCCCGACAAGGAGGCGCACGCGCTGCGCACGGCCTTTCGCAACGCGAGCCTGCAGGCGGGCTACTTCATGCTCGCGGCACGCGCCATCGGGCTGGATTGCGGGCCGATGTCGGGCTTCGATGCCGCAGGCATGGACGCAGCGTTCTGGCATGGCACGTCGGTACGCACGAATTTCCTGTGCAACCTCGGCCACGGCGACCCTGCCCAGCTGTTCGACCGCCACCCGAGGCTCGCGTTCGAAGAAGCCTGCCGCTTCGCCTGAGGGTCGCGCGATGCTTGTCGATGCGACGTTGATCGCCGCAGCCTTCGTGGCGGGCGCCCTGAACGCAGTGGCCGGGGGCGGCAGCTTCCTGACGCTGCCGGCCCTGGTGTTCGCCGGCGTGCCAGCCGTCAGCGCCAACGCCACGGGCACGCTCGCGCTGCTGCCCGGCTACCTGTCGGCGGCCTGGGGCTTGCGCGGCGACACCCAACCGCCGCCCGGGCTGTCCATGCGGACGCTCGTGGTGCTTTCGCTGATCGGCGGCAGTACCGGCGCGCTGCTGCTCCTGCTGACGCCCGATGCCACCTTCCGCCGCGTCGTGCCCTGGCTGCTGCTGCTCGCCACCTTGCTGTTCGTGCTGGCACCGCGCCTCACGGCGTCTCGACAGTCGGGCGCGCACCGGCCGACGGTCGCGATGGTCTCGGTGCTCGCCGTCACTGTCTACGGCGGCTACTTCAACGGCGGGCTGGGCATCCTGCTGCTGGCACTGTTCGGCTTGCTCGGCCAGACCCGCCTGCTGGCGGCCAACGGGCTCAAGAACCAGGTCTCGGCGCTGCTCACGCTGATCGCGGTCGCCCTCTATGCCTGGGGCGGCCTGATCGCCTGGCGCGAGGCCGCGATCATGGCGGGCGCCGCGCTGCTCGGCGGCTACCTCGGCGCCCGGGGCGCGCGGCGCCTGCCGCCGGCCTGGCTGCGCGCGGGCATCGTCGCCACGGGGCTGACGATGAGCCTGCTGTTCTTCCTGCGTTAGGGCCTGTCGTTTCAGGCGGGCTTGCGCACCCGCCCGCCGAAGATCGCCGTGCCGACCCGCACCATCGTGCTGCCGGCGCTGACCGCCGCCTCGAGGTCGCCGCTCATGCCCAGCGACAGCGTGTCCAGCGCGATGCCCGCCGCGCGGATCGCCTCGAACACCGCATGGGCGCGCAGGCACAGTTCGCGCTGCGCCGCGAAATCGGGCGCCGGTTCGGGGATCGCCATGAGCCCGCGCAGCGTCAGCTGTGGCAAGGCCGCCACAGCGTGCGCGAGCGCCAAGGCCTCTTCCGGCGGCACGCCGGACTTGTTCGCGCCGCCGTCCACGTTGACCTGCAGGCACACCTGCAGCGGCGGCAGATGGGCCGGCCGCTGGGCCGACAGGCGCTCGGCGATCTTCAGGCGGTCGATGCTGTGGACCCAGTCGAACTGCTCGGCCACGGGCCGCGTCTTGTTGCTCTGCAGAGGGCCGATGCAGTGCCATTCGAGTCCCGCGCGCAGGTCGGCCAGCGCGGCGATCTTGTCCAGGCCCTCCTGCACGTAGTTCTCGCCGAACGCCGCCTGACCCGCCGCGTGCGCCTCGCGCACGGCCTCCGGCCCGAAGGTCTTGGACACCGCCAGCAGGCGCACCGCCGACGGGTCGCGCCCGGCGTCTGCACAGGCCTTGTCGATCCGGGCCCTTACTTGCTGGAGGTCGTCGCCAATCATCGTCATAATCTTCCGAATTCGTATCAAAACGTCACTAAAGCCTGCCCGAGGAGCCCCGTGGACATCACCCAACTGCTGGCGTTCAGCGTCAAGAACAAAGCCTCCGACCTGCACCTTTCGGCCGGCCTGCCGCCGATGATCCGCGTGAACGGCGACGTGCGCCGCATCAACGTCGATGCGCTGGACCACAAGGCCGTGCATGCCATGGTGTACGACATCATGAGCGACACGCACCGCAAGCACTACGAAGAGTTCCTGGAGGTCGACTTCTCGTTCGAGATCGACGGCCTCGCGCGCTTCCGCGTGAACGCCTTCAACCAGGCACGCGGCGCGGCCGCGGTGTTCCGGACCATTCCCTCAAAGATCCTCACGCTCGAGCAGCTCAACGCGCCGAAGATTTTCGGCGAACTCGCGCTCAAGCCGCGCGGCCTCGTGCTGGTGACGGGCCCCACGGGCTCGGGCAAGTCGACCACGCTGGCGGCGATGGTGAACTACCTCAACGAGAACGAGTACGGCCACATCCTCACGGTGGAAGACCCGATCGAGTTCGTGCACGAATCGAAGAAGTGCCTGATCAACCAGCGCGAAGTGGGGCCGATGACGCTGTCGTTTGCCAACGCGCTGCGCTCCGCCCTGCGCGAAGACCCGGACGCCATCCTGGTGGGCGAGTTGCGCGACCTCGAAACCATTCGCCTGGCGATGACCGCGGCCGAAACCGGCCACCTGGTGTTCGGCACGCTGCACACCTCGTCAGCCGCCAAGACCATCGACCGGATCATCGACGTGTTCCCGGGCGAAGAAAAAGAAATGATCCGCGCGATGCTGTCGGAGTCTTTGCAGGCCGTGATCTCGCAGACGCTGTGCAAGACCAAGGACGGCCAGGGCCGCGTGGCGGCGCACGAGATCATGCTGGGCACGCCGGCCATCCGCAACCTGATCCGCGAGGCCAAGGTCGCGCAGATGTACTCCACCATCCAGACCGGCCAGGGCTCGGGCATGCAGACGCTCGACCAGAACCTGACGGAGCTGGTGCGCCGCAATACGATCTCTGCCGCCGAAGCGCGCGGCAAAGCGAAGATTCCCGAGAATTTCCCCGGCTGATCCCTACAGTCCTTCGGAGCACAGACATCATGGAACGCGATCAAGCCAGCCAGTTCATCAACGACCTGCTCAAGCTCATGGTGAGCCGCAACGGCAGCGACCTGTTCATCACCGCCGACTTCCCGCCCGCCATCAAGGTCGACGGCAAGGTCACCAAGGTCTCGCAGCAGGCGCTGGGCGCGCAGCACACGCTGGCGCTCACGCGCTCGATCATGAACGACCGCCAGACGGCCGAGTTCGAGCGCACCAAGGAGTGCAACTTCGCGATCTCGCCGACGGGCATCGGGCGCTTTCGCGTCAACGCGTTCGTGCAGCAGGGCAAGGTCGGCATGGTGCTGCGGACCATTCCCGCCAAGCTGCCGACCATCGACGGGCTGGGCATGCCGCAGGTGCTCAAGGACGTGGCGATGACCAAGCGCGGCCTCACCATCCTGGTGGGCGCCACGGGCTCGGGCAAGTCGACCACGCTGGCCGCGATGATCGACTGGCGCAACGAGAACTCCTACGGCCACATCGTCACGGTGGAAGACCCGGTCGAGTTCGTGCATCCGCACAAGAACTGCGTGGTGACGCAGCGCGAAGTGGGCATCGACACCGACAGCTGGGAAGCCGCGCTGAAGAACACGCTGCGCCAGGCGCCCGACGTGATCCTCATGGGCGAAATCCGCGACCGCGAAACCATGGAGCACGCCGTGGCCTTCGCCGAAACCGGCCACCTGTGCATGGCCACGCTGCACGCCAACAGCGCCAACCAGGCCCTGGACCGCATCATCAACTTCTTCCCCGAAGAGCGCCGCGCGCAGCTCCTGATGGACCTGTCGCTGAACCTGCGCTCGCTGGTCTCGCAGCGGCTGGTGCCCACCGAAGACGGCCAGGGCCGCGTGGCCGCCGTCGAGATCCTGCTGAACACGCCGCTGATCTCCGACCTGATCTTCAAGGGCGAGGTGGGCGAGATCAAGGAGATCATGAAGAAGAGCCGCAACCTGGGCATGCAGACCTTCGACCAGGCGCTGTTCGACCTGTTCGAGGGCAACGCGATCAACTTCGAAGAGGCGATCCGCAACGCCGATTCGGCCAACGACCTGCGCCTGCAGATCAAGCTCAACAGCCAGCGCGCGCGCAGCACCGACCTGGCGGCCGGCACCGAGCACTTCGCGATCGTCTGAGGTCGCCCCGCCGGTGCACCGCGAGGCGCGCCGGCCTTGTTTCTTTCTTTGGCTTTAAGCTGTCGGCCATGAGCAGCATCAACCCCCGCACCTACGAATCCGTTCCCGCCCAGACGGTGGCCTTTCTCGGCCTCGGCGTCATGGGCGGGCCCATGGCCGGGCACCTGGCCAAGGCCGGCCACACGGTCACGGTCTACAACCGCACGCCCGCCAAGTCGCAGGCCTGGGTCGCCGAGTTCGGCGCGCCCGGCCGCCACGCCCCCACGCCGCGCGAAGCCGCGGCTGGCGCGGACATCGTGTTCTGCTGCGTCGGCAACGACGACGACCTGCGCTCGGTGGTGCTGGGCGACGACGGCGCGCTGGCCGGCATGAAGCCCGGCGCCGTGCTCGTGGACCACACCACGGCCTCGGCCGACGTGGCGCGCGAGCTGTCGAAGGCGGCGCTCGTGCGCGGCCTGCACTTCATCGACGCGCCCGTGTCGGGCGGCCAGGCGGGTGCGCAGAACGGCGCGCTCACCGTGATGTGCGGCGGCGACGCGGCCGTGTTCGAGCGCATCAAGCCGGTGGCCATGGCCTTCGCGCGCGCCGTCACGCTGCTGGGCGACAGCGGCGCGGGCCAGCTCGCGAAGATGGTGAACCAGATCGCCATCGCGGGGCTGGTGCAGGGCCTGTCGGAAGCCATCGCCTTCGGCCAGCGCGCCGGCCTGGACATGGAAGCCGTGCTCGGCGTCATCGGGAAAGGCGCGGCCCAGAGCTGGCAGATGGACAACCGCGGCAAGACCATGATCGAGGGCAAGTTCGACTTCGGCTTTGCCGTCGACTGGATGCGCAAGGACCTGGGCCTGGTGCTCGACGAAGCCAAGCGCAACGGCGCGCGCGTGCCGGTGACGGCGCTGGTCGACCAGTTCTATGCCGACGTGCAGCAGGCCGGCGGCAGGCGCTGGGACACCTCCAGCCTCATCATCAGGCTCAAATGAAAAAAGCCCGCGGAAGCGGGCTTTTTGGTTTCAGCGGACCGGCGAGGTCGTCGCCCCACCGGCCGGCGCGGGCAGCGGCTCCATCGGCGGCAGCGGCACACGCGAACCCGAGGAGGAAGCACCCGGCGTCGATGGCGTCGCATTGCTCACCGGTGCGGGGCCCGTGCCGCCGCGCTGCGCGGCGGACTGGTTGGCCGCCTGGCTCGCGGCCAGGTCGGCCTCGCTCACCACCTCGACCACGCGCACGACCTTCGCCACGCCCGTCACGCCGCGCGTGATCTCGGTGGCGCGGTCGGTCTCGCGGCGCGTGGCGATGCCCATCAGGTAGACCGTGCTGCGCTCGGTCACGACCTTGAAGGAGTTGGCGAAGATGTCCTTGGCGTCGAGCAGCGAGGCCTTCACCTTGCCGGTGATGTACAGGTCGTTCGAGCGGTCCTGGAAGGTGCTCGGGGCGCCGATGGTGAGTTCGTTCACCACCGAGCGCACGTTGACCACGCGGCTCACCTCGTCCTCGACGCGGCGGCGGTCGGCGTCGTTGCCGACGGCGCCGGTCAGCAGCACCTGGCGGTTGAAGCTGGTGACGCTCACGTACATGTTGTCGTTGGCGATGTCGCGCACGCGGGCCGCGGCACGCAGCTCGATGCCCTGGTCGTCGAGCTGGGCGCCCGAGCTGCGGCGGTCGGTCGCCACCATGCCCACGCCCACCACCGCGGCGCCGCCCACGACGAGCGGCACACAGGCGGACAGTCCGGCCACCAGGGCGGCGCCCAGGGTGAGCGCCAGGGCGAAACGTTGGGTCGAGGCCTTGGTCAGGGTCGTCATGGTCATGAGGAAACTTCCTGTTCTCCGAGTAACTGGGCATCCACGCCGTCGCACAGGCAATGCAGCGCGAGCAGGTGGATTTCGTGAATGCGCGCCGCACGCTCGTGCGGCACGCTGATCTGTACATCGGTTTCGCGCAGCGCGCGGCCGATGGCGCCGCCGGTGCCGCCGACGCCGGGCGCCGCGGTGGCCAGCCCCGTGGCGGCGTTGCCGAGCAGCGCCACCACCGTCATGTCGCGCTCATGCGCGGAAAGCACGGCAGCCAGCACCGCGGACGACTGCCCGCTGGCGCTGAGCACCAGCAGCACGTCGCCGGCCTGGCCAAGCGCGCGCACCTGGCGCGCGAAGCGGTCGGCATCGGCGGCCTGCGGGCTGTCGGCCGCCGGGTCGGTGGTGTCGCCGGGCAGCGCGATGGCACCCAGCTCGGGCCGCTCGCGTTCGAAGCGGCCCACGAAGTTCGACGCGAACTGCGCGGCCAGCAGGCCCGACACGCCGGCCCCGCAGGCCAGCACCTTGCCGCCGCTGGTCACGCAGGCCAGCAGGGCCTGCATCGCTTGAGAGATGGGTTTGCTGAGGACCGGGCCGGTCTGGTATTTGAGGTCGGCACTGTCAATGAAGTGCTGCTGAATCCGTTGCTCGAGCATGGGGCGCGATGATAACTGGGGGTCGTGAAACAAGACGTTTGAGTGGTGGAGCCTTCAGGAAGGCTTCAGTTCCCTGGCGAGTGCGTCAGCCGGCATCGAAGGCGGCTTTCAACCACGTGATTTTCTCCTCGATCAGCACCACGTCGAAACGACACGGCGGCAGCGACCGCAACCGGCCCAGATAGTGCCGCGCAGCCAGCACGATGCGCTGCTGCTTGCCCGCCGTGATGCTGCCGCCCGCGCCGCCATGCGAGCCCGCGCTGCGCTGTCGCACCTCGACGAACACCAGCGTGCCATCGCGCGGATCGCGCATGATCAGGTCGACCTCGCCGCCGCCGCGCCCCGGCGTCCGATAATTGCGCGCGACCGGCACGAGGCCGGCCTGGCGCAGGTGGTCGAGCGCGGCGTCTTCCGCCGCATCGCCGCGATGCTTCGTCGTCGTGGTGCTTGTCGTCATGGCTCCCTGCCCTGTTTTCTTGTTTTCGCTGCCCTACGGAGAAACCTCTTGGCTTCACTCGCCCCTGCTTCCTTCGGCGCGGCCCTGCCGGCCGCGCTCGACGCCGCGGGCGCGCAGCATTATCCGCAGGGCACGCTGTACGTCGTCGCCACGCCGATCGGCAACCTGGCCGACATCACGCTGCGCGCGCTGCATGTGCTGCAGCTGGTGGACGCCGTCGCCTGCGAGGACACGCGCCACACGCAGAGCCTGCTGCGCGCCTACGGCATCGACCGCCCCGGCGCGCAACTGCTCGCGGTGCACCAGCACAACGAGGCCGAAGCCGCGCAGGCCGTGGTCGCGCGACTCGTGCAGGGCGAGCGCATCGCCTACGTGAGCGACGCAGGCACGCCCGGCGTGAGCGACCCCGGCGCGCGCCTGGCCGCCGCCGTGCGCGCGGCCGGCCAGCGCGTGCTGCCGCTGCCGGGCGCCAGCAGCGTCGTCACGCTCGTGAGCGCGGCGGGGCTGGTGGCCGACGGCGGCGAGAGCAACGCGCACAACAGCAGCGCCTTCGTGTTCGCGGGCTTCCTGCCGAGCAAGGCCGGCGAGCGCGACACCGCCGTGCAGGCCCTCGCGCAGGAGCCGCGCGCCGTGGTGTTGCTCGAAGCGCCGCACCGCATCGAAACCCTGGCGCGCGCACTCGCCGTGCTGGGCGAGCGCCGCATCACCGTGGGCCGCGAGCTCACCAAGCAGTTCGAAGAGATCGCCACCGTGGCCGCCAGCGCGTTGCCCGACTGGTTCGGCGCCGACCGCGACCGCACGCGCGGCGAGTTCGCATTGGTGCTGCACCCCGTGGCGGTGAGCGGCGACGGCGGTGCAGAAGGCGAGCGCGTGCTGCGTCTGCTGCTGGCGGAACTGCCGGTGAAGACGGCCGTGAAGCTGGCCGCCGAGATCAGCGGTGCGCCGCGCAACACGCTGTACGAGCTGGCGCTGCGCATCCGCAACGAAGCTGGCGACGACTAGCCTCAGCCGTCCAGTTCGGCATAGCGCCGAAAGATCCCGTCCTCGTTGAACGCGATGCGGCGCGGGCTCAGCAGATAGTCGTGCACGCGCTGGCGTCGCCGGATGTTGGCGTGCAGCTTCACGACCGCGGGCGTATCGGCCAGCGCCCGCGCAGCGGCTTTCGGAAAGGCGTACTGCAGCCCCTCCACCAGCTGGAACAGCGACAGGTCGGCATAGGTCAGCACGTCGCCGACCAGGTGCAGGTCGCCCGAAGGGTTGCGCTGCAGCACCTGCTCGAACCAGTTCAGGAACTTCGGGATGCGCGCTTCGCGGAAGGCACGCGCACGCTGAAGGGCCGCGTCGCGCTGGTCTTCGTAGTAGTCGCCGGTCGAGATCGGGTGATGGGTGTCGTGCGCCTCGGCCACCGCGTCGGCGATGGTGAGCTGCAGCTGGTGGGTCCACAGCCCGTCGGATTCGCCGATGCCGGCCAGCCCGAGCTTGGGGCCGAGGTACAGCAGGATCGCGGCAGTCTGGCCGACCACGATGTCGCCGTCGACCAGGAACGGCGGTGCGAACGCGGCGCGCGGATTGTCGGGGTCGCCGAGCCGTCGGCCCAGCGCGGATTCGCCACCGCCTTGCGAGGCGGGCAGCCGCGCAACATCGACGTAGTCGGCGCCCGCCGCTTCGAGTGCGAGCCGCACGAATTCGCCGCGGCCCTGGATCGTGGGCCAGTAATGAAGTTGGTATGCCATGCGGCCATGGTGTCAGGGCCGGCGGGGCGCTGCAACCGATGACCGGCTGCGAGGGATGTCAGATCAGGCGGCGAAGGCGCGCGGCCGGCTCACCAGAACTTCCACCACGGGCGTGGCGGCTGGCGCAGGGCCAGGGGGCGGGTGTCCAGGTCGGCGCTCTGGCTCGGCGGAATCGAATCGCCGAAGCGGCGGCGCATCTCAGCCTCCAGGGCATGTGCGATGCCGCGGGCCTGTTTCTCGCCGCGCAGCGCGCGCCGACGCCATTCGGCGGCGTGTGCTGCGAGGCTGGTTTCGTCCAGTTCGGAGAGCTCCATCATGCGGGGAATTTTTACATGCGTGCGTCCGGGTGACAGGGTGCAACGGCGTGTCACGGCCCGGTCGCGCGGATCTCCGGATCGGCCTTGTCTTGCAAGACCGCGCCGGGTCGGGGAAGAAGTGAAAAAACCGGAAGCCCTTGCGGAATTTCCGGTCTTGAAGGTGGTCCCGCCGCCAGGAATCGAACCTGGATCTCAGCCTTCGGAGGGCCGAATTCTATCCGTTGAAATACAGCGAGAGGGGTGCTCCGGAATGCACCGGAGCCACACATTATGGCCTATCAGGCCGCGGTGGTTTCCGCGTCGTGCGCCGTCGGGACGCCACCGGCCGGCGTGCGCGAGAAACCGAGCCCGGCCAGGTAGACGCGGAAGGTGCGCCGCCCGGTCGACACGAGGTCGAAGGCCGTGGGATCGAGCAGCCAGTTCTGGATCAGCCCGCCCATCAGGGCGTGCATGCCCTGCGCCGCGACCGCACCCGGCAACGGCAGCCGGATGCGGGCGCGCCGCGCGGCCAGTCGCAGGGCCTTTTCGAAATCGACCACGCAGGCGTTGCGCGCGTCCAGGTGGCGCTGCTGCACCGAGGCCATGTCATGCGTGTACTCGACCTTGTGGGTCGCGATGTCGAACACGCGCCGCACCTGCGGGTCGGCGACCATGAGCGTCAGCGCGTGGATCAGGCCTTCCTCGATCTCGACCAGCGGGTCATCGCCGGGGATGTCGCTCTTGGGCGGCGTCTCCAGCGGCAGGATCACGCGCTCCATCATGGCGTTGAACAGATCGGCCTTGTCCTTGAAGTGCCAGTAGATGGCGCCCCGGGTCGCGCCGGCCTGCTGCGCGATCTGCTGCAGCGTGGTCTGCGAAACACCTTGCGCCTGAAACAGCAACTCCGCGGCATCGAGCAATCGATTCCGCGTCGCCAGTGCTTCTTCCTTCGTACGACGTGCCACCAAGTCTCCTGATTTGTAAAGCGAACGCCCTTTGCGTATCGTGGGGCCATTGCATGGCTGTCACTATACATCCATGAATGTATGTAAACTAGCGCGCTTCTCGGATGGCCCACCTGCCCGTGCTGGTTTACGGATCTCTCCCGCAAACGCGCCATCTCCCGTCTTCGCATCAAAGGAATCACATGCCTCTTCTGCATGTCTCGCGTCAACCGTCCTTGTCGTTTTCGCCGCGTCTCGCGACCGTGGCCCTCGTCTCCCTCCTGTTCCTGGCCGCCTGCGGCAAGGGCGAGGCCCCGGCCGGTCCGGGCGGCGGTGGCGGTGGCGCCCGTCCGGCGCCTGAAGTCGGCGTGGTGACGGTCAAGCCCACCGACGTGGGCCTCGTGACCGAGCTGCCCGGCCGCCTGGAAGCCTCGCGCATCGCCCAGGTGCGCGCCCGCACGCCGGGCATCCTGCTCAAGCGCGAGTTCCGCGAAGGCAGCGACGTGAAGGCCGGCCAGCTGCTGTTCCGCATCGACCCCGCACCGCTGGTGGCCGCCACGCAGAACGCCCAGGCCGCACTGGCGCGCGCCGAAGCCAACGCCGTGCAGGCCAAGGCGCTGGCCGACCGCTACAAGCCGCTGGTCGAGGCCAACGCCGTGAGCAAGCAGGAATACGCGACGGCCGTGGCCTCCGCCAAGACGGCCGACGCCGACGTGGCCGCCAACCGCGCGCTGCTGCAGACCGCCAAGATCAACCAGGGCTACGCCGATGTCACCTCGCCCATCGCGGGCCGCATCGGCCGCGCGCTGGTCACCGAAGGCGCACTGGTCGGCCAGGGCGACGCCACCGAGCTGGCCGTGGTGCAGCAGATCAACCCGCTGTACGTGAACTTCACGCAGTCGGCCTCCGACGTGCTCAAGCTGCGCCGCGCCGTGGCCGCCGGCCAGTACAAGCGTGCGAGCGGCGAAGAAGCCGCGAGCATCCGCGTGGTGCTCGAAGACGGCACCGACTACGGGCAGGACGGCAAGCTGCTGTTCTCCGACCTCACGGTCGACCCGACCACGGGCCAGGTCACGCTGCGCGCCGAGATCCCGAACCCCAAGGGCGAGCTGCTGCCCGGCCTGTACGTGCGCGTGAAGCTCGAGCAGGCCCAGGTGACGAACGCGATCACGGTGCCGCAACAGGCCGTCACGCGCACCCAGCAGGGCGACCACGTGACGGTGGTCAGCGCCGACGGCAAGCTGAGCCAGCGCACCGTGAAGATCAGCGCCGCCAAGGACAACCAGTGGGTGGTGCTCGACGGCCTGAAGGCCGGCGAACAGGTGATGGTCGACGGCTTCCAGCGCCTGCAGATGATGCCGCCCGGCACGCCCGTGAAGGCGGTGCCTTGGCAAAAGCCGACGCCCAACGGCGCGGCTGCACCCGCGGCACCGGCAGCGTCCGCTGCCGCAGCGGCACCCGCCGCCAGCCCGGCTTCGGCCCCGGCTGACAAGAAGTAATCAGGAGCGCCTCGCATGGCCAAATTCTTTATCGACCGACCTATCTTCGCGTGGGTGATCGCACTGTTCATCATCGTGGTGGGCGGCGTCGCCATCACGCAGTTGCCGATCTCGCAGTACCCGCCGGTGGCCCCGCCGGCCATCGTGATCAACGTCGCGTACCCCGGTGCCTCCGCGCAGACCCTCGAGGACAGCGTGCTGTCCGTGATCGAGCGCGAGATGAACGGCTCGCCCGGACTGATCTACATGGAATCGGTGGCCCAGGCCGACGGCACCGGCGCCATCACCATCAGCTTCGAGGCCGGCACCAACGAAGACCTCGCGCAGGTGGACGTGCAGAACCGACTCTCGCGCGCCACGCCGCGGCTGCCCTCGGCCGTGACGCAGCAGGGCGTGCGCGTCGACAAGTCGCGCAACAACTTCCTGCTGTTCGCGATGCTGTCCTCGGACAACCCCGACTTCGACCCGGTGGCGCTCGGTGACTATGCCGCGCGCAACATCGTGCCGGAACTGCAGCGGATCGACGGCGTGGGCCAGGCCCAGCTGTTCGGCTCCGAGAACGCGATGCGCATCTGGATCGACCCGGCGAAGCTGCAAGGCTTCAACCTGTCGGCCAACGACGTCAATGCCGCGATCCGCGCACAGAACGCCCAGGTGGCGTCGGGCACGCTCGGCGACCTGCCGAACATCCCCGGCCAGGCGATCTCCGCCACGGTCACGGTGAACGGCCAGCTCAACAGCGTCGAGCAGTTCCAGAACATCGTGCTGCGCGCCAACACCGACGGCTCGACCGTGCGCCTCAAAGACGTGGCGCGCGTCGAACTCGGCGGCCAGAACTACGCCACCTCCGCGCGCCTGAACGGCGTGCCCGCGGTCGGTATCGGCGTGCAGCCCACGCCCACCGGCAACGCGCTGAAGTCGGCCAAGGCCGTGCGCGCCAAGATGGCCGAGCTGGAGCGCTACTTCCCCAAGGGCGTGAAGTGGGACATTCCTTATGACAGCTCGCGCTTCGTGCAGATCTCGATCTCCGAAGTGGTGAAGACGCTGTTCGAGGCCATCGCGCTGGTGTTCCTGGTGATGTTCCTGTTCCTGCAGAACTGGCGCTACACGATCATCCCGACGATCGTGGTGCCCATTGCACTGCTGGGCACCTTCGCCACGCTGCTCGCCTTGGGCTTCTCGATCAACGTGCTCACCATGTTCGGCATGGTGCTGGTGATCGGTATCGTGGTGGACGACGCCATCGTGGTGGTGGAGAACGTCGAGCGCATCATGAGCGAAGAGGGGCTGTCGCCGCTCGACGCCACGCGCAAGGCAATGCAGCAGATCTCGGGCGCCATCATCGGCGTGACCGTGGTGCTGATCTCGGTGTTCGTGCCGCTGGCCTTCTTCGCGGGCTCGACCGGCAACATCTACCGCCAGTTCTCGGCGGTGATGGTGGCCTCGATCGGCTTCTCGGCCTTCATGGCGCTGTCGCTCACGCCGGCGCTGTGCGCCACGCTGCTCAAGCCGGTGGAAGCCGGCCACCACCATGAGAAGCGCGGCTTCTTCGGCTGGTTCAACCGCGGCTTCTCGCGCACGGCCAAAGGCTACGAAGGCGTGGTCGCGCGCATCCTGCGCCGCGCCGCACGCTACCTCGTGATCTACGCCGCGATCATCGGCGCCGTCGCGTACTTCTACACGCACCTGCCGAGCTCGTTCCTGCCC
The DNA here is from genome assembly GCF_059567965.1 of Variovorax sp. BGA-UO-ETr-C22. Classification (NCBI taxonomy): domain Bacteria; kingdom Pseudomonadati; phylum Pseudomonadota; class Betaproteobacteria; order Burkholderiales; family Comamonadaceae; genus Variovorax; species Variovorax sp. BGA-UO-ETr-C22. The sequence goes on along the minus strand of NZ_JCAQPA010000009.1, from coordinate 770,516 downwards.
GAGGAAGACCAGGGCAACATCATCGTGAACGTGCAACTGCCCCCGGGCGCGACGCAAGAGCGTTCGCTGTCGGTGATGCAACAGGTCGAAGGCTTCATCCTGAAGCAGCCTGAAGTGCAGAGCATCGTGAGCGTGATGGGCTTCAGCTTCTCCGGCCAGGGCCAGAACGCAGGCCTCGCCTTCGTGACGCTGAAGGACTGGGAAGAACGCAAGGACCCGGCCAACTCGGCCAGCGCGCTGGCCGGCCGTGCCTTCGGTGCGCTGTCGGGCATCCGCGACGCCTTCATCTACCCGCTGAGCCCGCCGCCGATTCCCGAGCTGGGCAACGCCAGCGGCTTCAGCTTCCGCTTGCAAGACCGCGCGGGCGCGGGCCACGAGGCGCTGATCAACGCGCGCAACCAGCTGCTGGGCATGGCCTCGCAGAGCAAGATCCTCGCGCAGGTGCGCCCTGACGGCCTGGAAGACGCGCCGCAGCTGGAGATCGACATCGACCGCGACAAGGCCAACGCCCTGGGCGTGAGCTTCGACGCGATCAACAGTGCGCTGTCGACCTCACTGGGTTCGAGCTACATCAACGACTTCCCGAACCGCGGCCGCCTGCAGCGCGTGGTGGTGCAGGCCGATGCGCCGGCACGGATGCAGCCGGACGACCTGCTGCGCCTGAACGCCGTCAACACCAAGGGCCAACCGGTGCCGCTGTCGGCTTTCGCGACCACCAAGTGGGTCTCGGGCGCCACGCAGACCGTGCGCTACAACGGCTACCCCGCCATCCGCATCAGCGGTGACGCGGCGCCGGGCCAGAGCACGGGCGCGGCCATGGCCGAGATGGAAAAGCTCGCCGGCCAGCTGCCGCAAGGCTTCGGCTTCGAGTGGACCGGCCAGTCGCGTGAAGAAAAGCTCGCCGGCTCGCAGGCCATGATCCTGTACGGCTTCGCGATCCTGGCGGTGTTCCTCTGCCTGGCCGCGCTGTACGAGAGCTGGTCGATCCCGCTGTCGGTGATCCTGGTGGTGCCGCTGGGCGTGCTGGGCGTGCTGGTGGCGACGATGCTGCGCGCCTATTCCAACGACGTGTACTTCCAGGTGGGCCTGATCACCATCATCGGCTTGTCCGCGAAGAACGCGATTCTGATCATCGAGTTCGCGAAAGACCTGCAGGCGCAGGGCCGCGGCGTGGTCGAGGCCGCGCTCGAGGCCGCGCACCTGCGGTTCCGTCCCATCATCATGACCTCGCTGGCCTTCGGCCTGGGCGTGCTGCCGCTGGTCCTGGCTTCGGGCGCAGGCTCGGCGAGCCAGCGTGCCATCGGCACCGGCGTGCTCGGCGGCATGGTGACCGGCACGGTCCTGGCCGTGATCTTCGTGCCGGTGTTCTTCGTGGTGGTGCGCACGCTGTTCAAGGGCAGCGCGCGCCAGCACGAGGCCGACAAGCGGCATGCGGCAGCGGCCGGCATCACGGGAGATACCACACACCATGACTAAGAAACCTCTGATCCCCACCGTGCTGGCCGCCGCGATGCTGCTGGCAGGCTGCTCGCTGATCCCGACCTACGAGCGCCCCGCGGCGCCGGTGCCGACGACCTACCCGGGCGACCCGGCGCAGCCGTCGGGCCCCGCTGCGGCCGCCCTGCCCTGGCAGGACTTCTTCACCGACCCGCGCCTGGCGGGCCTGATCCAGACGGCGCTGGCGAACAACCGCGACCTGCGCGTGTCGGTGCTCAACATCGAGCAGGCGCGTGCGCAGTTCCAGATCGAACGCTCGGCGCTGTTCCCGGCGCTCGGCCTCACGGGCACGGGCTCGCGCTCGAGCCCCAACGCCTACCAGGCGATCGATCCCAGCCAGGGCAGCGTGGCCTCGCAGTACGCCGTCAACTTCGGCTTCACCGCGTGGGAGCTCGACTTCTTCGGCCGCATCCGCGCGCTGAAGGACCAGGCGCTGTCGCAGTACCTGGCCACCGAAGAGTCGCGCAAGGCCGCGCAGATCAGCCTGATCGCGGCCGTGGCCAGCGGCTGGCTCACACTGCTGGCCGACGACGAGCTGCTCGAGATCACGCGCCAGACCATGGTCACGCGCGACGAGTCGGTGCGCCTGACCAAGCTGCGCTTCGACAACGGCGTGTCGTCCGAGATCGACTTCCAGGCCGCGAACTCGCAGGCCGAGACCGCGCGCGCCGCCTATGCGCAGCAGCAGCGTGCCCGCCTGCAGGACGAGAATGCGCTCGCCCTGCTGCTGGGCGCGCCGGTGCCGGCCGAGGCCACCGCCGGTGGCACCAAGGGACTCGCGGGCATCCGCCCGATGCCCGACGTGCCGGCCGGCCTGCCCTCCGACCTGCTGACCGAGCGGCCCGACATCCGCGCGGCCGAGCAGCAGCTGATCGCGGCCAACGCCAACATCGGCGCGGCGCGTGCGAACTTCTTCCCGCGCGTGTCGCTCACGAGCTCGATCGGCACCGCGAGCAGCGAGTTCTCGAACCTGTTCGATCGCGGCACCAAGGCCTGGAGCTTCGCGCCCACGGTCACGCTGCCGATCTTCGATGCGGGCCGCAACATCGCGGGGCTCAACTCGGCCAAGGCCGGGCGCGAGATCGCGGTGGCGCAGTACGAGAAGTCGGTGCAGACCGCGTTCCGCGAAGTGGCCGACGCGCTCGCGGGCCGCGCCACGCTGGGCGAGCAGGCGCGTGCGCAGACCGCGCAAGCCGACGCCGAGGCGGTGCGCTACAAGCTGTCCGACCTGCGCTATCGCAACGGCATCGCCAGCGCGCTCGACCTGCTCGACGCACAGCGTTCGCTGTTCACGGCGCAGCAATCGGCGGTGGCCACGCGCCTGCTGCAGCTGCAGAACCAGGTCACGCTGTACAAGACGCTGGGTGGCGGCTGGGCCACACGCAACAACGGTTGAGACACCTGCGCGTCCGATATGGAGAGGTCAATTGCCCGCGCGGGCAAAGGGCCTCTCTATAATCGCCGGTTGGTTAGAAAAAGCCCCCGACGAGCCCCCCGTTATTGAGGACGCCATGAGCGCAGACCCGCACAACCAGGCCACAGAAGAAGCCCATACCGGCCCGATCAAGAACCCGAAGCAACTGCTGCTCGCGGTATTTTTCTCTTTCATCATTCCGATCCTGATCATCGTGGGCCTCGTGTCCTATGTGGTCTCGGGCACCAAGCCCGCCGGTACCGCGGAGGGCGACAACATGGCGCTCTACGGCGTGACCAAGGAATCGCGCGACCGTGAAGTGGCCGAGCGCCTCAAGAAGGTCGGCTCCATCGAGATCCGTGACGCCAACCGGCCGCTGGCCGCTGGCGACGCCGTGTTCAAGGCCCAGTGCGTGGCCTGCCACGGCGCCCCCGGCATCCCCGGCGCCCCGCACCTGAACGACGCCGCAGCCTGGGGCCCGCGCATCGGCCAGGGCTACGCAACGCTGCTCGAGCACGCGCTCAAGGGCAAGGGCGCCATGCCCGCCCAGGGCGGCGGCGACTTCGAAGACATCGAAATCGGCCGTGCCGTGGTGTACCTGGCCAACGCCGGCGGCGCCAAGTTCCCGGTGCCGGACCGTCCGGCAGCGGCCGCCGCGCCGGCCGAAGGTGCGTCGGCTGCGGCCAGCGCGCCTGCCAAGTAAGCGATCGACGGCGCCTCGCGCCCATGAAAAAACCGGCTCTCAGGCCGGTTTTTTTACGCCCGGACGATCCGGGTTGCTATCTTTTCAGTAGCTATGCAGCCACACCTGCATGGCGCTCTGCTGGGCTCAGCACATGGCCGAAGCGCCCCGGCAGGTCGGCCGCGCGCACCGGCTCCGGCGTCCAGACGCCCTGCTCCACGGCCTCGGCGGCGATGCCCACGTCCTGCGTGTGCACCAACCCCAGCCCCGCCGGCGCCACGAGATAGAGCCGGCCTTCTTCGTCGAGCAGGCAGCCCGACACCTCGGCCGGCGCGCCCGTGTGGGCCGTGACCGTGAAGGCGCCCGCGCCCTGCTGCGCCACGCGCCACACCAGCGGCGCCGCCTCCAGCTCGACATACACGCGCTGCGGCCCGTTCTGGAAGAACCACTGGCCGTCGGCGTCGTGCTCGTAGTTGCGGTGGATGAAGTCGATCAGCTTGTCGTGCCGCAGCATCGAGCCCTTGGCGCTGCGAAACGGGCCCTGCGCCTGCGTGCGGTCGTCGCGCATGTACCAGTTGCCGCGCGCGTCCAGGCCGAGCCAGCCGTAGCAGTGCGGCACGTTCGGCCACTTGGCCAATGCCTGTTTGACGATCTCATCCATGGGCCGTATTTTGCGCCTGCGTCGACGAGAGGTGGTGCGCCAGCCACCCTCCCACGCGCTCGGGCATTCCGCCCACGTGCCCCGGCGGCAGGCCGAGCGGAAAGCCCACGTGGCCGCCGCCCGCGGGCTGCCACAGCGTGACGTGCGACCCGACCTCGTTCGGCCCCGGCAGGCTGCGGGCCGGAATGAAGGGATCGTTGCGCGCGTTCACCACCAGCGCGGGCACGCGGATCGCGCCCAGCAGCGGCTTGGACGAACCGCGCGCCCAGTAGTCGTCGGTGTTGCGAAAGCCGTGCAGCGGGGCCGTGAACACGTCGTCGAAGTCGTAGAGATCGCGCGCGGCCATCAACCGGTCGCGGTCGAACAGGCCCGGGAACTGCGCCAGCTTGGCCAGCGCCTTGGGCTTCATGGTGGCGAGGAACATGCGCGTGTAGACCAGCCGGTTGAAGCCGCGCCCGATCGCCTCGCCGCCCGCCGCCAGGTCGAGCGGCGCGCACACCGACGCCACCGCGTCGACCGAGGCCCGCGCGCTCTCGCCCGCCTCGCAGGCCCAACGCAGCAGCGCATTGCCGCCCAGCGAGACGCCGGCCGCCAGCACCGGCCCGCCGCCGCCCTGCACCACGTGCTGCGCGTGCATGCGCCGCAGGATCCAGTCGATCTCCTCGTGGTCGCCCGAGTGGTAGGCGCGCGGCGCGAGGTTCAGCTCGCCGCTGCAGCCGCGAAAGTGCGGCACCGCGAAGGCCATGCCGCGCGACGCAGCGAAAGCCGCGAAGGCCTCGGCGTAGTGACTGCGCGAGGAGCCCTCGAGCCCGTGGAACAGCACCAGCAGCGGCCGGGGGCCGGGCTGCGGCGCATCGATGAAGTCGACATCGATGAAGTCGCCGTCCGGCGCGGTCCAGCGCTCGCGGCGGTACACCGGCGCGGGCCCGTCGAAGCGGCGCGCGCACAGCGCGGCCCAGATGGTCTGCAGGTTGCCGCCGGGCAGCCAGCGCGGGGCGTCGTAGCCCATTGCGTCGTATGCAACGGGCGACGCGGAATCCGGTGAGAAAGAGGAAGAAGGAAAGGGAGAGGCCATCGCTCGAAGCAGGACTCAGTGCAGGACCTGCGGCGGATCGTTCGCGTCGTCCGGCTCGCGCGCGCTGCCCGGGCTCGCGTGGTGCGCCACCATGCGCCAGCCCTGCGCGGTCTTGTGATACACGTTGGTGGCCAGCACGAAGGCATGGCGCGGCCCCTCGGCCGTGAGCACCTCGATGCGCTCGAGCACGTTGTGCACGGCGCTCGCCAGCGACTCGATCTTGCGCACGCGCGCCGGCGTCGCATGGATGGCGCCGTTGGCGAACATCTGCTCGAAGGCCGCGCGGATCGCCACTGCGCCCACCAGCCGCGGGCCGCCCGGGTGGACGCAGAACACCTCGTCCTCGTCGGCCCAGCAGGCCATCAGCGCATCGACATCGCCGCGTTGCAGCGCTTCGTAGAAGGCGGCCTCGACATCGTCGGCAGTGCCGCCGATGGCCGCGGCGGCGCGGAAAGGGGTCTTGGGCATGGCGGTGAGGGGCGAGAGCGAAGGGGGTAGGCCGGATTTTGCCCTGCCCATGTCACGGCCATGTGGCAGCAGGCGACCCGGCCGTGGGTGCTTCGGGCGCGGACGCGGGAATCAGCCACGCGCGCGCCGCCGCCTCGGTGGCGCCCTGCGCGGCCTGCCACACCATCTCGGGCGCGGCCACGTGCACGCCGGGCGGCGCCACGCGCAGCGCCAGGTCGACCAGCTCGGCCATCTTGGGCGCGCGCACCGGCTGCTCGTTGGCCGGCACCATGAACCGCATGATCGACAGCATCCAGGCCGCCAGCCGCTCGCCCAGGTTGGCCAGGCGCACGTCGGCCGGCTTGCGCGCCGAGCGCAGCAGGATCACGCGCTCGAAGCCGCAGGCGACCACGGCCTGCTCGTCGAGGCTGGCCAGCCCGCGCTTGAGCGCCTCGGGCAGCCGGCCTCGGTCGTGCGGCTGCACGATGGCCAGCGTGCGCACGCCGCTGGCGCGCAGCCAGCGCGCCAGCTCGGGCAGGTCGGCGGGCTCGGGGTGCCACAGCGCGCGCTCGCGGCCGTGGTACAGGCGCGGCGGATCGAAGGCGACCACCGCCACGTCGGCCGCCACCAGCGGCCACTGCGCGATCGGCAGCGCCGGGCACTGAACCGTCTCGACGCCGGGCAGCCCGTCGTGCATGGGCTCGCGCGCCAGCACGCGCGTGCGCTGGAAGCGGTGGCGGCCCGCGAGCCGGTGCAGCAGTTCCTGGCCGAGCGCGCCGGTCGCACCCGCGATCAGCAGCGTGCCGGTGGGCGGCGCGGCAGCGGGCGGGACCGCGCGGTTCGCAGCCTGCAGGGCGTGGAGGGGATCGAGGGCCATGACCCCATCTATGCTAACTTCGGCCTCCTTCTGCGGAGGTAATGCAAATGATGATGAAGCGCTGGTTCCTGATTCTCGCGGCCGTCCTGTCCCTCAGCGGATGCGGCTACAACCAGTTCCAGTCCCTCGACGAGGCCAGCAAGTCGGCCTGGAGCGAGGTCCTCAACCAGTACCAGCGGCGTGCCGACCTCGTGCCGAACATCGTCGCCACCGTGAAGGGCGAAGCCAGCTTCGAGCAGGACACGCTCACCAAGGTGATCGAGGCGCGCGCCAAGGCCACCTCGATCCAGGTGACGCCCGAGACGCTCAACAACCCCGAGGCCTTCAACAAGTTCCAGCAGGCGCAGGGCGAGCTGTCGTCGGCGCTATCGCGGCTCATGGTGGTGGCCGAGCGCTACCCCGACCTCAAGGCCAACCAGGCCTTCCGCGACCTGCGCGTGACGCTCGAGGGCACCGAGAACCGCATCACCGTGGCGCGCAACCGCTACATCGAGAGCGTGCAGGAGTACAACGTGCTCGCGCGCAGCTTCCCGACCAACCTCACGGCCATGGTCTTCAGCTACAAGCCGAAGGCGAATTTCTCGGTGCAGAACGAAGCCCAGATCTCGACGCCTCCGACCGTCGACTTCAGCACCCCCAAGAAGTAAGAAGCGGCGCCGATGGCCGCAGCCCTGATCCGCCGCGCACTGGCAGCGATCTTCATCGCGGCCCTTGCATGGGTTGGCCTGCCCGCGCTGGCGCAGGGCCTGCTGCCGATCCCCACGCTCACGGCGCGCGTGATCGACCAGACCGGCACGCTCGACGCCGCACAGCGCTCGGGCCTGGAAACCAAGCTCGCGGCCTTCGAGCAGCGCAAGGGCTCGCAGATCGTGGTGCTGATGGTGCCGAGCACGGCGCCCGAAGACATCGCGAGCTACGCGCAGCGCGTGGGCGACACCTGGAAGATCGGCCGCAAGGGCGTGGGCGACGGCCTCCTGGTCATCGTTGCCAAGGACGATCGCAAGATGCGCATCGCCACGGCCAAGACGCTCGAAGGCGCGGTGCCCGACCTCGCGGCGGTGCGCATCATCGACGAGGAGATGAAGCCGCGCTTTCGCAACAACGACTTCGCGGGCGGCCTGAACGCGGCGGTGGACCGGCTCATCGGTCTGGTCGACGGCGAGCCGTTGCCAGAGCCCTCGCGCAACAACCAGAGCGGCAGCAGCAACGACGGCTTCGACTGGGAGAACCTCGCGATCTTCCTGTTCGTCGGCGTCTTCGTCGGCGCCCCGATCGCGCGCGCCATCCTGGGCAAGACGATGGGCTCGGTCGCCATGGGCGGCGGCATCGGCGTGGTCGCGTTCTTTCTCACGACCAGCACCGTGATCGCGGTGATCGCCGGGCTGATCGCGCTCATGGTCTCGCTGTTCTCGGGCCTTGCCGGCTTCGGCCCCGGTCGCGGCGGCCGAGGCGGCGGCGGTGGAGGTGGCTGGAGCAGCGGCGGAGGTGGCGGCGGCTGGAGCAGCGGCGGCGGAGGTGGTGGCGGCGGATTCAGCTCCGGCGGCGGTGGCAATTTTGGCGGCGGCGGCGCGTCGGGAGACTGGTGAACCTCATGGCAACTGCAGACCCCACGCTCTTCTCGAAGCTGGGCCGCATCTGGCGGCATCGCTGGACCGACGAAGCCGCGGTGCGCCGCGTGCTGCCGGCCGACGCGATGCAGCGCCTGGCCGGCCGCGTGGCCGCGAGCGAGCGGCGCCACAGCGGCGAGATCCGCATCTGCGTCGAGGCCGGCCTGCCGATGTCCTACCTGTGGCGCCACGCACCGCCCCGGGAGCGCGCCGTGACGCTGTTCGGCAAGCTGCGCGTGTGGGACACCGCGCACAACAACGGCGTGCTGATCTACCTGCTGCTGGCCGAGCACGCGATCGAGATCGTGGCCGACCGCGGCATCGACGCCCATGTGGGCTCCGCCGAATGGGCCGCCATGACGCAGCGCATGGCCGTGGCCTTCCGCGAAGGCCGCTTCGAAGACGGCATCACGCTGGCGCTGGAAGAGGTGTCGGCGCTGCTGATGGCCCACTTCCCGCTGGCCGACGACCAGCCCGACACCAACGAGCTGCCCGACGCGCCCGTGGTGCTCTGAGGCGCGGCGCCCTCGGCGCCCGTGCCTTGCAATCCGCGCACCCGGCCCCTATTTTTCGGGCATGACCGAATCCGAATCGCTGCACATCGTCTGCCCGCACTGCCACACGACCAACCGCGTGCGCACGGCGCAACTGGGCAGCGCGCCCGACTGCGGCAGCTGCCACCGCCCGCTGTTCACCGGCCACTCCACCGCACTGCCCGACGTGGCCACCTTCGATCGCCACATCGCGCGCAACGAGATACCGGTGCTGGTCGATTTCTGGGCGCCCTGGTGCGGCCCCTGCCGCCAGATGGCGCCGGCCTACGAACAGGCGGCGGCCCAGCTCGAGCCGCAGGTGCGGCTGGCCAAGGTCGACACCGAGGCGGTGCAGGCGCTGGGCGCGCGCTTCAACATCCGCAGCATCCCGACGCTGGCGCTGTTCAAGGGCGGGCGCGAGGTCGCGCGGCAGGCCGGCGCGATGGGCGCGGCCGACATCGTGCGCTGGGTCAAGGCGAACGGCGTGGGCTGATCCCACAACCGGCCGCGCTCACTTGCGCGGCGGCATCTTCGCCATCGCGTCGAGCATGTTCATCTTCATGCCGTTGCCCATGACCATGTCGCCCGGCTTCTGGCCCGGCTTGCAGGGGCCGACCCACTTGGCGTCGACGACGCTCGTGCCTTCGGTGCGGCCCATGAGCGGCGGGCTGTAGGTCGACTTGCTTTCGACGCGGTAGGCGCTGCTGAAGTCGCCGCTCATCACGGCGCGCGAGGTCGCGGTGGTCGGGCCGATCTTGCAGACCGAGTCGATGACCAGCTTCACGCCTTCGAGGCGCAGGTCCTGCTTGGAGCACATGTCCTTGCCCATGCCCTGGCCCATCTCGCGCATCGCCTTGTCGGTGGCCGCGTCGATGCATTGCTGGATCGTCTGGCCCGGCGCCTTCGCCGTGGCCGCGCCGCCCTCGCCGGTCTGGATTTCCCACAGGCCCGGCTTGCGCGCCGGGTAGTCGATGGCCAGCGCGGGTCCGGCGAGAAGACAGGCGGCGGCAGCGAGGGAGAACAGGCGACAGGTCATGGCGGGCTCGGTGGACGGCGATGCCGCTTTGTACCGTCGGCGCCCGCGCGGCGGAATACCGCGATCGGTCTAAGCCGCGACCGGCGCCAAAGCCGCCGATGGGCGCTCGCGCAACGCGAAGCCCATCGCCAGGCCGAGCCCGAGGCCGCCCAGCACATCGATCAGCACATGCTGGCGCACGGCCATCGTCGAGTACACGATGGCCACCGCCCACGCGAGGTTGAGCAGCCGCAGCCAGCCCGGCGCACCGGCCTCGCGCAGCTGCCGCGCCAGCACGATGCAGGCGAAGACCGAGAACGACACATGCAATGACGGAAAGGCATTGCCCGCCGCATCGAAGGTCTTGAGAAAGTGCAGCGACGAACCCGGTGCGGCATCGATCGCGAAGTTCGGAATCGCCGTGGGCATCCACCAGAACACGGCCAATGCGATCGCCGTCATCACCGCGCAGCCGATGGCGATGGTGTTCAGCTCGCGCCGGTCCCTGGCCAGCAGCACCGGCAGCGCGATGTAGGCCCACAGCGTGAGGTACACCGGCAGCATCGCCGGCCAGAACGCGATCAGCCGGTCGACGGCCGTGAGCGGCAGCACCCACGCCGGCCCGGCGTGGTGCATGACCCAGAAATACAGCGGGAAGAAACCCAGCGTGGCGACGGTGTTGCCGGCCAGCTTGAGCAGCCACAGCGTCCGGCAGCGCTGCCAGAGGGCGCGCGGCCATGAAGGCTGAGGCGAAGGGGCGTCGAAAGAAGAAGAGGAGGAATGCGTCATGGCGGCCGCCGGTGCCGCGGCCTCGCCTCGTTTCAACGAGGCCCGTGCGCGGCTACCAGGGCGTCCACTTTAATTCGCTTCCAGCCGACGCCACCGTGCGCTCGATGAAGCGCACGCCGCGCGCCCCGTCTTCCACGCACGGATAGTCCGCCGCCAGCGGATCGGCCACCTGCCCCGCGAGCCGCGCGCGGATGTCCGCCGCCACGCCCGCGTAGACGTTCGCAAAAGCTTCGATGAAGCCTTCGGGATGGCCGGCCGGCAGGCGGCTCGCGCGCCGCGCCGACTCGCACAGCCAGGGCGCACCGCGCGTGAGCACGCGCCGGGGTCCGTCGTGCGGCAGGTGCACGAGCTGGCTCGGCTGTTCCTGGCGCCATTCGAGCGTGCCCAGCGTGCCGGAGACGCGCAGGCGCAGGTCGTTCTCCAGCCCGGTGTTGATCTGCGAGGCCACCAGCACGCCGCGCGCGCCGCCCTGGAAGCGCAGCAGCAGGCTGCCGTCGTCGTCGAGCAGGCGGCCCGGCACCAGCGCGCCGAGGTCGGCGCACAGGCTCTCGATCTCCAGGCCGGTGACGGTGGCCACGAGGTTCTCGGCGTGTGAGCCGATGTCGCCGATGGCACCGGCCGCGCCGCTGCGCGCGGGGTCGGTGCGCCAGTCGGCCTGCTTGTTGCCGCCCGCGGCTTCCACGTGGCTGGCGAGCCAGCCCTGGTTGTATTCGACGACGATCTTGCGGACCTCGCCGATCTCGCCCGAGCGCACCATCTCGCGTGCCTGCCGCACCATCGGGTAGCCGGTGTAGTTGTAGGTCACGCCGAACACCGTGCCCTGCCGGGCCACGGTGGCGACCAGCGCGTCGGCCTGCGCGCGCGTGTGCACCAGCGGCTTGTCGCACACCACGTGGAAGCCCGCCTCCGCGAAGGCCTGCGCCACCGGGTAGTGCACGTGGTTGGGCGTGACGATCGAGACGAAGTCGATGCGCTCATCGGCCGGGCGCTTCAGCTCGTCGGCCAGCAGCGCCTGCCAGTCGCCGTGGTTGCGGTCGTCGGCCAGGCCCAGGTCGCGGCCCGAGGCGCGCGCCTTGTCCGGGCTCGACGACAGCGCGCCGGCGACCAGCGCGATCTGGCCGTCGAGCGCCATGGCCTTGCGGTGCACGGCGCCGATGAAGGCGTCGCGACCGCCGCCGACCATGGCGCAGCGCAGGGGACGTGAAGCGATCTCGGTCACCTTAGAACGGCGAGTTCGGGTGGTAGAAATCCTTGGCGTTCTCTTTGGTGATCAGCACCGACGGAATGATCGTGGTCGCCGGCAGCTTCTCGCCCTTCAGGCGCGCCTCGGCCGTGAGCTTGATCGCGTCGTAGATGAACTTGGGCGAGTAGCTCACGTCGGCCGTGATGCGCTTGTCCTTGCCGTCCATGATGGTCTTGACCATGTCCTTGGCGCCGGCGCCGCCGAACACGATCTTGATGTCGTCGCGCTTGGCCTGCGAGATGGCCTTGAGCACGCCCACGGCCATGTCGTCGTCGGCGGCCCAGATGGCGTCGATCTGCTTGAAGCGCGTGAGGTAGTCCTGCGTGACCTTGAAGGCGTCGTCGCGGTTCCAGTTGGCGTACTTGGCGTCGAGCAGCTTGATGTCGGGGCTGCCCTTGAGCACGGCGTTGAAGGCGTCCATGCGCTCGTTGTCGAGCGTGGTCGCGATGCCGCGCAGAGCCACCACATTGCCCTTGCCGCCGAGCTGCTTGACGATGTACTCGGCCGGGATCTTGCCGAAGGCCGTGTTGTCGCCGGCCACGTACGCATCCTGCGCGCTGGTGTCGGTCAGGCCGCGGTCGACCACGGTGACGTACGCGCCCTTGGCCTTGACCTGCGCGACCGGCTTGGTAAGCGCCGCCGATTCGAACGGAAACACGACGAGCGCGTTGATCTTGGTGACCGTCGACAGGTCCTGCAGCTGGTTGGCCTGCTCGGGCGCGTTGGCTGCGGTCTTGATCGTGATCTTCAGGTCCTTGTGCTGCTTCTCGAGGTCCTTCTTCGCCTGGTTGGCCCAGTAGTTGATGCCGCCCATGAAGCTGTGCGTGGCCGCGGGAATCGACACGCCGAGGTTGACCTTGTCCGCGGCAAGCGCGGGCAGGCTGGCGGCGAACGCTGCGGTGGCAACCGCCGTGAGCGCGAGGCGTCGGGTGAAAGTCGTCATGCTGGATGTCTCCTCTTGGGTGGTGGAACGGGAACGGAACGAACAACGAAAAACTAGCGGCGTCCGCGCTGCAGGAACGCGACGACGATGATCACGAAGCCCTGGACGGCTGCGTTGAGGTACACGCTGATGATGCTGGTGAGGTTCAGGATGTTGCTGATGACCGAGAGCAGGATCGCGCCCACCACCGTGCCGGTGATGCTGCCCGCGCCGCCCTTCAATGCGGTGCCGCCGACGATCACCGCGGCAATGGCTTCGAGCTCCCACAACAGGCCGGTGGTCGGCGAGGCCGAGCCCAGGCGCGGCACGTACAACAGCGTGGCAATGCCCACGCACACGCCGAGCAGCACGTAGGTGAGGATCTTCACGCGATCGACGTCCACGGCGGCGTAGCGCGCCACCTGCTCGTTGGAACCGATGGCCTGCACGTAGCGTCCGTAGGCCGTGCGATTCAGGATGACGCCGCCGATGACTGCGACGATCACGAACACCCACACCGGCACGGGGATGCCCGCGAGGCTCGCGTAGTAGACCGGCGCGTAAAGGTCCGACAGCTCGTTGTCGAGCGTGAGCGCGCCGCCGTCGGCAAAGTACGTGAGGTACGCGCGGAAGATGCCCAGCGTGCCCAGCGTCACGATGAAGGGCTCGATGCGTCCCTTGGTGATGAGCAGGCCGTGCGCCAGGCCGAACAGCGCGCCCAGCACCACGGCGAGCACCGCGCCCATCATCACCGCCATCAGCGGGGAGCCCGAGGCGGGCCCGGCCCAGTTGATGAACATGATCACGCTGCCCGCGATGAGCGCGGCCATCGAGCCCACCGACAGGTCGATGCCGCCCGAGATGATCACGAAGCACATGCCCACCGCGATGATGCCGATGAAGGCGGTGCGCGTGAGCACGTTCATCGCGTTGTCGACGGTGGCGAAGTCGCCGTTGAGCAGCGTGCCCGCGATGCACAGCAGCACGAGGCCGATGACCGGGCCGAGGCCGTGCAGGCGCTCGGTCCAGCGCGGCGTGCCTTCGCTGCGGTGTTGCTGCTGCGGCTGCTGAGCGGCGTCAGGCTGCGTGGGTGTCTGCGGTTCCGGTGGCATGAGCGATGAGCTCCTCTTCAGTCAGGTGGGTCGCGTCCAGCGTGGCAACGAGCCGGCCCGCGCGCATCACCGCGACGCGGTGGCACAGGCCGATCAGTTCCATCAGCTCGGACGAGACGACGATCACCGCGAGGCCTTCGCGGGCGAGTCGCTGGATCAGGAAATAGATGTCGCGCTTGGCGCCGATGTCCACGCCGCGCGTGGGCTCGTCGAGCACCACCACCTTGGGCTGTGGCTGCAGCACCTTGGCGAGCGCGAGCTTCTGCTGGTTGCCGCCCGACAGCGACGAGGCCCGCACGTCGAGCGAGCCGGTGCGGATGCCGTAGTCCTTCACCGCCTCGCCGAGCGCCACGCGTTCCGCGTCGGGCTTCAGCCAGGGCTGGGCGTAGCGCTCCAGCGCCATCAGCGTGAGGTTCTGGCGCAGGCCGAAGTGCACGTGCAGGCCCTTGCCCTTGCGGTCTTCGCTGAGGTAGGTGAGGCCGTGTTTCGCGGCATCGCGGGGGTTGCGCCAGCCCTTGCCGTGCGGCACGGGCTCGCCGCGCATTTCGACCGTGCCGCTGGCGGGGCGCAGCCCGAGCAGGCCTTCGAACAGCTCGGTGCGGCCCGCGCCGACGAGGCCCGCGAAGCCGAGGATCTCGCCGGGGCGCACCTCGAAGCTCGCGTCCTGCGCCCAGCCGGGCACGCTGAAATTGCGCACGCGCAGGGCGGGCGCATCGGCCGCCACGACGAGGTCGCGCGGCGGGTACAGGTCGGCGAGTTCACGGCCCACCATGAGATTGGCCATCTGCTGGCGCGAGACATCGGGCGTCGGTGCGCGCGCCACGAAGCGGCCGTCGCGCATCACGATCACCTCGTCGGTGACCTGCTCCACCTCGTCGAGCTTGTGCGAGATGTAGACGATGGTCACGCCGTCGGCACGCAGTTGCGCGATGAGCTTGAACAGGCGCTCGGTCTCGCCGGGCGTGAGCGTGGCGGTGGGCTCGTCCATGACGAGCAGGCGCGCGCGACGGGCGATGGCCTTCGCGATCTCGACGAGCTGCTTCTCGGCGACGATGAGGCGGCGCACCTTGGTGCGCGGGTCGATGGCCAGGCCGACGGCGGCGAGCGCGGCGGCAGCATCGCGCTCCATCGCGGCGTCGTCGAGCAGCCAGCCCTTCTTCTTTTCGTGGCCCAGGAAGATGTTCTGCGCCACGCTGAGGTCTTCGGCGAGGTTGAACTCCTGGTGGATCAGCACGATGCCCAGCGCTTCGGCATCGCGCGAGCTCGTGAAGCTTTGCGGCTGGCCGTTGACGCGCAAGGTGCCGCCGGTCAGCGACTCGTAGCCCGACAGGATCTTCATGAGCGTGGACTTGCCCGCGCCGTTCTCGCCGAGCAGGCCGTACACGCGCCCCGGCGCGAGCGCAAAGCTCACGCCGTGCAGCACCTGCACGGGGCCGAAGGCCTTCACCACGCCGTCGAACTCGACGGCCACGCTGCCCTTGGTTGCCACGGCGTTCGTCATGGCGCCACCCCGCGGGCCTTGAGCGTTTCCTGCATCGCCAGCACGCCAGCACCGACGAGGCCGCCCTGCGTGCCCAGCGGCGTGTACTGGATCTCGAGGTGCCGCGTCGACAGCGCCAGCGAGCGCTGGTAGACGCTCTGGCGCACGGCCGCGAGAAACAACGGCCCGATGCGCGTGATGCCGCCGCCGATGAACACGTGCGAGGGATTGAAGAAGTTGACGACCGACGCGAGCATCTGCCCGATCAGGCTGCCCGCGCGCTGGATGATGGCGTTGGCCGCCGGGTCGCCGCCGCGGCTGGCCTGGCCCACGTCGAAGGCATCGATGCGCCCGCGCGTGCGCAGGCATTCGGCGAGCGTCGCGCTTTCACCGGCTTCGGCCGCCTGCATCGCCATGCGCGTGATCGCAGGGCCCGCCGCCATCGCCTCGACGCAGCCCAGGTTGCCGCAATGGCAGCGCGGGCCTTCCTGGTCGACGCAGATGTGGCCCACGTCGCCAGCCGAGCCGGCCGCGCCGCGGTACACCTCGCCGTGGCAGACGATGCCGCAGCCGATGCCGGTGCCGATCTTGATCACGAGGAAATTGGAGAGAGAGCGCCGCAGCCGCCACAGCTCGCCGAGCGCCATCAGGTTGACGTCGTTGTCGACGAACACCGGCGCCGCATAGTCCTCGCGCAGGTAGTCGCGGATCGAGAAGCTGTCCCAGGCCGGCATGAGCGGCGGGTTCACGAGCTGACCGATCTCGAAGTTGACGGGGCCGGGCACGCCGATGCCGATGCCCAGGACGTTCCGCGGGCCCTGCCCGCAGCGGGCCAGCAGTTCGCGCATGAGCACGCGCACGCGGGCCAGCACCACGGCCGGGCCTTCGCGCACGTCGGCCGCTTCCTCGTGCTGGGCGAGCACCGTGAGGTCGGGGCGCAGCACCGCGACATCGAGGCTGGTGGCGCCGATGTCGATGCCGACGAGCACGCCGAGTTCGGCATTGAGCTGGAGGTTTTCGGCGCGGCGACCGCCCGAGGAGCGCTGCAGGCCGGCCTCGGCCAGCAGGCCCTGGTCGACCAGGCCGGCGATGAGCGCGTTGGCCTTGCTCTTGGAGAAGCCCAGCTGCTCGGCCATGGCATGGCGAGAGCCGCCGGCCGACCAGAAGGTCGATTCCAGCAACCGCATTTCGTCGGTCGTGATGCCGCTCCAGGGTGCCACGCGTGTTGTCTCCGCTCTTCTTGTGGGAAAGGCGCCGGTCAAAAAGCACCGGTCGCCGGGCGAA
This sequence comes from Variovorax sp. BGA-UO-ETr-C22, assembly GCF_059567965.1. NCBI lineage: Bacteria > Pseudomonadati > Pseudomonadota > Betaproteobacteria > Burkholderiales > Comamonadaceae > Variovorax > Variovorax sp. BGA-UO-ETr-C22. Next base: position 753,878 of record NZ_JCAQPA010000009.1, on the reverse strand, counting down.
GGCGAATACTAGGAGGGCATCTTCAGCCGGGCAAGGCTGAACTTCGACCTATTTCAGATCGAACGCACCTTCGTCCTGGCGAGGAGGGACGAAAAAAAGCCGCCCGGAGGCGGCTTTTTTCTTTGCTTCTGCCCGAAGGCAGCGGCATCGATTACTTCTTTTGGCGGTACTTGCGCAGCGCAGCGATCTGCGCAGCCATCACGGCCAGTTCCGACTGCGCCATCGCGATATCGATGTCGCTCTTCGCGTTCTTCAGCGCTTCCTCGGCGGCCGCCTTGGCCTTGTTGGCCTTCTCGTCGTCGAGGTCCTTGCCGCGGATCGCGGTGTCGGACAGCACGGTGACGGCGTCGGGCTGCACTTCGAGGATGCCACCGGCCACGAAGACGAACTCTTCGCCGCCGTCGGCCGTCTCGATGCGCACGGCGCCGGGGCGGATGCGCGTGATCAGCGGTGTGTGACGCGGATAGATGCCGAGCTCACCGGCTTCACCGGGCAGCGCGACGAACTTGGCTTCGCCCGAGAAGATCGACTCTTCCGCGCTGACCACGTCGACGTGAATGGTGTTTGCCATCTGAGTTCCCATGCCGCCTTAGGCGACCTTCTTGGCTTTTTCGAACGCTTCGTCGATGGTGCCGACCATGTAGAACGCTTGTTCCGGCAGGTGGTCGGCTTCGCCGTTCACGATCATCTTGAAGCCGCGGATGGTTTCCGACAGCGGCACGTACTTGCCCGGCGAACCCGTGAACACTTCGGCCACGTGGAACGGCTGCGACAGGAAACGCTGGATCTTGCGGGCGCGGGCCACGGCGAGCTTGTCGTCGGGAGCCAGTTCGTCCATGCCCAGAATCGCGATGATGTCGCGCAGTTCCTTGTAGCGCTGCAGCGTGCCTTGCACGGCGCGGGCCACGTTGTAGTGCTCTTCGCCGACCACGTTCGGGTCGAGCTGGCGCGAGGTCGAGTCCAGCGGATCCACGGCGGGGTAGATACCCAGCGAAGCGATGTCACGCGACAGCACCACGGTCGAGTCCAGGTGGGCGAAGGTCGTGGCAGGCGACGGGTCGGTCAAGTCGTCGGCAGGGACGTACACGGCCTGGATCGAGGTGATCGAGCCGACCTTGGTCGACGTGATGCGCTCTTGCAGGCGGCCCATTTCCTCGGCCAGCGTCGGCTGGTAGCCCACGGCGGAAGGCATGCGGCCCAGCAGTGCCGACACTTCGGTACCGGCCAGCGTGTAGCGGTAGATGTTGTCCACGAAGAACAGCACGTCGCGGCCTTCGTCGCGGAACGACTCGGCGATGGTCAGGCCGGTCAGGGCCACGCGCAGACGGTTGCCCGGGGGCTCGTTCATCTGGCCGTAGACCATGGCGACCTTGGAGTCTTCGAGCTTCTCGAGGTTCACGACGCCGGAGTCGGCCATCTCGTGATAGAAGTCGTTGCCTTCACGGGTACGTTCACCCACACCGGCGAACACCGACAGACCCGAGTGAGCCTTGGCGATGTTGTTGATGAGTTCCATCATGTTCACGGTCTTGCCCACGCCGGCACCACCGAACAGGCCCACCTTGCCGCCCTTGGCGAACGGGCACACCAGGTCGATCACCTTGATGCCGGTTTCCAGCAGGTCTTGCGAGGGCGACAGTTCGTCGTACGCGGGAGCCTTGCGGTGGATGGAGGCGGTCAGCGTCTGGTCGACCGGACCACGCTCGTCGATGGGCGCGCCCAGCACGTCCATGATGCGGCCCAGCGTCGCCTTGCCCACGGGCACGGTGATGGGGGCTTGCGTGTTGGTCACGATCAGGCCGCGGCGCAGGCCGTCGGAAGAACCCAGCGCAATCGTGCGGACCACGCCGTCGCCGAGCTGCTGCTGGACTTCGAGCGTCAGTGCGCTGCCTTCGAACTTGAGGGCGTCGTAGATCTTGGGCATCTTGTCGCGCGGGAATTCCACGTCGACCACAGCGCCAATACACTGAACGATCTTGCCTTGAACTGCTTCTGCTTGAGCCATGTCTGCTCCGATAAAAATTTAAATCTGTTGAGGTCCGAAGGGCTCAGACACCGGCGGCCGCCGCAGCGCCCGAAACGATTTCCGAGAGCTCCTTGGTGATGCCGGCCTGGCGGGTCTTGTTGTAGACCAGCTTCAGCTCGCTGATCACGTTGCCTGCGTTGTCGGTGGCAGCCTTCATGGCCACCATCCGCGCCGAATGCTCGGACGCCATGTTTTCTGCCACGCCCTGGTAGACCAGCGACTCGACATAGCGGACCAGCAGCTCGTCGATCACGCTTTGCGCATCGGGCTCGTAGATGTAGTCCCACGAGTGCTGGCCTTCCTCGACTTGCAGCGAGTCCGCGGCCAGCGGCAGCAGCTGCTCGACGAGCGGCTCCTGCTTGATCGTGTTGATGAACTTCGTGTAGCACAGGTACACGGCCGAGAGCTTGCCTTCCGCGTAAGCGTCCAGCAGCGTCTTGACCGGGCCGATGAGCTTGTCCAGATGCGGCGTGTCACCCAGGTGGGTGACGTGCGCCACCACGCGGGCACCGATGCGGTTCAGGAAGCCCAGGCCCTTGCTGCCGATGGCGACCGACTCGATCGCCACGCCGGCCGACTGCGCTTCGCGCAGCTTGGCCGTCACGGCGCGCAGCAGGTTGGTGTTCAAGCCACCGCACAGGCCCTTGTCGCTCGTCACGATGATGAAGCCGATCGCCTTGGCGTCGTTCTTCTTCATGAAGGCGTGCGTGTACTCGGGATTCGCCTTGCCAAGGTTCGCCGCGATGTTGCGGATCTTCTCGCTGTAGGGGCGTGCGGCACGCATGCGCTCTTGCGCCTTGCGCATCTTGGAAACCGAGACCATTTCCATGGCCTTGGTGATCTTCTTGGTGTTCTCCACCGATTTGATCTTGCCGCGGATTTCCTTACCAGCTGCCATATGAGCTCCTTCTTGCGTCGGTCAAAAGGTCGCTCAGGCGAACGACTTCTTGAACGAGGTGGCTGCTGCCAGCAGTTCGGCTTCGGCGTCCTGGCACACCTTCTTGAAGGCCTGCTTTTCCGCGCTGTCGTCCGGCTTGGCCGGCTTGACGTCCCACTTGGCACCATGCTTTTCCATGGTTTCGAGCAGGGCGGCGTGGCTCGTCTTCAGCAGCTGGTGGAAGCCGTGTTCGAACGGGAGCACCTTCTTGACGTCGATGTCGTCCATGAAGCCCTTGTTCACTGCGAACAGCGTGGCATTCATCAGCGAGATCGGCAGCGGGCTGTACTGGGTCTGCTTGAGCAGTTCCGTCACGCGCGCACCGCGGTCGAGTTGCTTGCGGGTCGCTTCGTCCAGGTCGGAAGCGAACTGCGCGAACGCGGCCAGTTCACGGTACTGGGCCAGGTCGGTACGGATACCGCCCGACTGGTTCTTGATCAGGTTGGTCTGCGCCGACGAGCCCACGCGCGACACCGAGATACCGGCGTTGATGGCGGGACGGATGCCGGCGTTGAACAGGCTGGTTTCCAGGAAGATCTGGCCGTCGGTGATCGAGATCACGTTGGTCGGAACGAAGGCGGACACGTCGCCGGCTTGCGTTTCGATGATCGGCAGGGCCGTCAGCGAACCGGTCTTGCCCTTGACTTCACCCTTGGTGAAGGCTTCGACGTAGTCGGCGTTCACGCGGGCTGCGCGCTCGAGCAGACGGCTGTGGAGATAGAACACGTCGCCGGGGTAGGCTTCGCGGCCTGGCGGGCGGCGCAGCAGCAGCGACACCTGACGGTAGGCCACGGCTTGCTTGGACAGGTCGTCATAGACGATCAGGGCGTCCTGGCCGCGGTCGCGGAAGTACTCGCCCATCGTGCAGCCCGAGTAGGCCGACACGTACTGCATGGCAGCCGATTCGGAGGCCGATGCGGCCACCACGATGGTGTAGTCCATCGCGCCGGCTTGTTCCAGCGAGCGCACCACGTTCTTGATCGACGAAGCCTTCTGGCCGATCGCAACGTAGACGCAGGTCATGTTCTGACCCTTCTGGTTGATGATCGCGTCGATCGCCACTGCCGTCTTGCCGGTCTGGCGGTCACCGATGATCAGCTCGCGCTGGCCACGGCCGACGGGCACCATGGAGTCGATCGACTTCAGGCCGGTCTGCATCGGCTGGTCGACGGACTTCCGTGCGATCACGCCAGGTGCAACCTTTTCGATCACGTCGGTCATCTTGGCGTTGATCGGACCCTTGCCGTCGATCGGCTGGCCCAGTGCGTTCACCACGCGGCCGATGAGCTCGGGGCCCACGGGCACTTCCAGGATGCGGCCCGTGCACTTGACGGTGTCGCCTTCGGAGATGTGCTCGTACTCGCCCAGAATCACGGCGCCGACCGAGTCGCGCTCGAGGTTCAGCGCCAGGCCGAACGACGGCGTGCCGTCAGCCGTGGGCGGGAACTCCAGCATTTCGCCTTGCATCGCGTCCGACAGGCCGTGCACGCGCACGATGCCGTCGGTCACCGAGACCACGGTGCCCTGGTTGCGGATGTCGGCGCTGACGCCAAGGCCTTCGATGCGGCTCTTGATCAGTTCGGAAATTTCTGCGGGATTGAGTTGCATGACTCTTTCCTTCTTTCAATAAATAGGGCCAACCGCGGCTCGCCGCCTCAGGCGGTGAGCGCTGCTTTCATTTGTTCGAGACGCGCCTTGACGGAGGTGTCGAGGACTTCGTCCCCCACCACCACACGGATGCCGCCGATCAGCGAAGGATCGGATTCCACACGCGTGTTCAGCGGGCGACCGAAACGGCGCTGCAGTGCCACGGCGACCTCGGCGAGGCTCGCCGCGTCGATCGGGAAGGCGCTGTAGATCACCGCGTCGGCCGTGCCGCCCTTGGCGTTCTTGAGCTCGCGGTACTGGGCCGCGACTTCAGGCAATGCAGCAAGCCGGCCGTTGTCGATCACCGTGCGCAGGAAGTTCTTGCCGGTGTCCGGCAAGGCTTGCGGCAGCAGACCGGAGATCAGATCGAAGATCTGTTCCGGCGACACCTTCGGGTCGGCAGCGAACTGCAGGAGCTGCGGATCGGCAGTGATGGCGGCCAGCTGGCCGATCCATCCGGCCGTGCCTTCGAGGTCGCTCGAAGTAGCCCCGAAGAGCGCGTCCGCGTAGGGGCGGGCAATGGTCGCAAGTTCGGCCATATCGTCCTCAGAGCTCGGTCTTCAGGCGCTGGAGCAGGTCGGCGTGGACACCGGCGTTGACTTCCTTGCGGAGAATCTGCTCGGCACCCTTGACGGCCAGCGCAGCAACCTGCTCACGCAGGGCTTCACGGGCACGCACGGACTGCTGTTCGGCTTCGGCGTGCGCGTCGGCCACGATCTTGTTGGCCTCCACCGTTGCACGGCCCTTGGCCTCTTCGATGATCTGCTGGGCGCGGCGCTCGGCATCGGCCAGGCGGCTGGTGGTCTCGTTGCGAGACTGAACCAGTTCCTGCTCGACGCGCTGGTTGGCGGAAGCGAGTTCAGCCTTGGCCTTCTCGGCGGCCGCCAGGCCCGCAGCGATCTTTTGTGCGCGTTCATCCAAAGCCTTCGCGATGGGCGGCCACACGAATTTCATCGTGAACAGCACCAGCAGCAAGAAGACGATGGCCTGAACGAACAGGGTCGCGTTGATACTCACGGCAACACCTTTCTGGAGTGGCGTTGAACCGGCTTACTTGGGCAGGTTGGCCAGCAGGGTCGCGGCGAACGGGTTGGCGAAGGCGAACAGCAGGGCGATGGCCACGCCGATCAGGAAAGCCGCGTCGATCAGACCAGCCAAGATGAACATCTTGGTCTGCAGGTCGTTCATGAGCTCAGGTTGACGGGCCGACGATTCCAGGAACTTGCCACCCATCAGCGCGATGCCGATGGAAGCACCGATGGCGCCGAGACCGACGATCAGACCACAAGCGAGAGCGACGAGACCGAGAATGTTTTCCATGATGACTCCTTAGAACAGATTTAAAGCAAACGAAAAGAAAAAGGGAAACTCAATGCGCCTCATGCGCCTGGCCCAGATAGATCAGGGTCAGCATCATGAAGATGAAAGCCTGCAGCGTGATCACCAGGATGTGGAAGATCGCCCAGACAGTGCCGGCAATGATGTGCCCGATGGGCAGCAACACACCGGAGAACGAGGCCGCCATGGCACCGCCCATGAGGGCGATGAGCATGAAGACGAGCTCGCCCGCATACATGTTGCCGAACAACCGCATGCCGTGCGAGACCGTCTTGGCCAGGTACTCGATGACCTGCATCAGCAGGTTGACGGGCCACAGCAGAGGGTGGGCACCGAAGGGCGCGGTGATCAGCTCGTGGCCCCAGCCGCCCAGGCCCTTGACCTTGACGCTGTAGAAGAGGCACAGGAGCAGCACGGAAGTCGAAAGACCGAGCGTGGTCGAGAGGTCGGCGGTCGGCACGGCACGCATGTAGGCGTGGTGCGGATCGTGGCCCAGGGCCGAGTAGACCTGGGTCCAGATGGCCGGCAGCAGGTCGACCGGCAGCATGTCCATCGCGTTCAGCAGGAAGATCCAGACGAACACGGTGAGCGCCAGCGGGGCGATGAACTTGCGGCTCGCGGCGTTGTGCACGTTGGCCTTGGCCTGGTTGTCGACCATCTCGACCAGGATCTCGACCGCCGCCTGGAAACGGCCGGGCACGCCGGGCGTTGCCTTGCGGGCAGCCAGCCACAGCACGAAGCAGCCCAATGCGCCGATGATCAGCGCGTAGAGCACCGAGTCGAGGTTGATGACGTTGAAGTCAACAATGGCGGATTGAACGACGGGCTTGAGGCTCCAGTCGACTTGCCAGTGCTGGAGGTGGTGAACGATGTATTCACTCGCGGTCGGGGCGTGTCCTTCGGCGGCCATCTTTCAGCGTCTCTCTTCCAAAACAGTCAAATCCGGTTCAAAAATTTGGGCCGCACCAACAGTGCCACCCAGTACATCTTCATGGCGACCACCACGCCAGCCACCATGGCCAGCCAGACGAGCCCCCCGATCAGCCACGGCGCCGCGGCCAGCAAGGCAACGGTCAGCGCGATCTTGATCATCTCCCACACAAAAAACCTCAACATGACAGCCTGCGACGGCATGCCCGGTTTGCGCCGGACACCGCGGACAAACAAGGCCGCGGGGATCGCTACTGTCATGGCTCCGTAAAACGCCGAGATTGCAGCCTCGGATCGCGCCGTCCAGATCCACGCCAGGCAAGCTACCACCACGCCTGCAGCCACTTGGGCTGCGATCACCCACCAGGGTGACAGCTCGGGGTTTTGCTCGCGCAACTTCTGGGCCTCTTCGGCCGTGAGTGGCTTGAAATCGGATTCTTCGGCGTCAACCTCAGGGACAGGGGCGTTGGTTGTCATTCGAATGCACCCCGTGTTTGTCCCCGGAGAATTTTACAAAGCCATTGATTATAAGTAAAACCTAGCGGGGTCCCGCCATAACGTGACACTTCGTCGACAGTTCTGCACCGAGTGTGGCGTCCGCCCATAATTTGCGGATGCAAGACATCACCTCGGCACTGCCCGACACGCCGTGTTTTCTCAACGGCGAATTCACCCCCCTGCGCGACGCGAAGATCAGCGTCCTCGACCGCGGCTTCATCTTCGGCGACGGCATCTACGAAGTGATCCCCGTCTACTTCGGCGTGCCCTTCTGCTTCGATGAACACATCGCGCGCCTCGAGCGTTCGCTGGCCGAGTTGCAGATCGACAACCCCTACACCCGCGACGAATGGCGCGCCATTGCAATGCAGCTCGCCGCGCCGCAGGGCAAGGCGCCGCAGGCGATCTACTTCCAGGTCTCGCGCGGCGTGGCGCCGCGCGACCACGTCATGGTGCGCGGCCTGCGCCCCACCGTGTTCGCGATGGTGAACCCCCTGCCGCCCGTGGCCGATGCGGTGCGCGCCAAGGGCGTGGCCTGCGTCACCGCCGACGACTTCCGCTGGCAGAAGGCCCACATCAAGAGCACCAGCCTGCTGGGCGCGGTGCTCGCGCGGCAGATCAGCGTCGAGGCCGGCGCCACCGAGACCGTGATGTTCCGCGGCGACTGGCTCAGCGAGGCCTCGTCGAGCAACGTGTGGATCGTGAAGGACGGCACGCTCATCGGCCCGCCCAAGGACAACCTCGTGCTGACCGGCATCCGCTATGGCCTGCTCGAGCGCCTGTGCCGGGACAGCGGCATTCCCTTCGCGCTGCGGCGCGTGTCGCGCGACGAGGTGTTCGGCGCCGACGAGCTGCTGCTGTCCTCGGCCACCAAGGAAGTGTTGCCCGTCGTCACACTCGATGGCCAGGCCATTGGCAATGGCCATCCCGGCCCCATCTACCAGAGCTTGTATGCCGCCTACCAACAGGCCAAGCAACGCAACGCCGACGCGCCAGGAGCCACCGCATGACCGACACAACGCCCCCTACCGACACCGCATCGATCCCCGATCCGCGCAAGGAATCGCTGATCGAGTACCCCTCGCAGTTCCCCATCAAGGTGATGGGCGCGAAGGTCGACGGCTTCGTGCACGCGATCACGCAGATCGCCGAGCGCTTCGACCCGGCCTTCGACGCCACCACGGTCGAGCTGCGCGACAGCAAGGCCGGCAACTACCTGGGCGTGACCATCACCGTCACCGCCACCAGCCGCGAGCAGCTCGACGACCTCTACCGCGCCCTGTCCGCGCACCCGATGGTGAAAGTCGTTCTTTGACGCCCCTCGAAGCGCAGTGGCTCGGCCGGGCCGACTACCTCGCCACCTATGCGGCGATGCAGCGCTTCACGCAGGAGCGCACGCCCGAGACGCCCGACGCGCTCTGGATCTGCGAGCACGACCCCGTGTTCACGCAGGGGCTGGCGGGCAAGACTGACCACATCCTGGCCCCCGGCCCGATCCCGGTCGTGCAGACCGACCGGGGCGGGCAGGTCACCTTCCACGGCCCGGGCCAGGTGGTGGCCTACCCGCTCATCGACCTGCGGCGCGCGGGCTACTACGTCAAGGAATACGTCTACCGCATCGAGGAATCGGTGCTGCGCACGCTCGCCCACTTCGGCGTGACGGGCCACCGCGTGGCGGGCGCGCCGGGCATCTACGTGCGCCTGGACGACCCGTTCTCGCACGCCGCCCTCACCGGCCCGATGCCCGGCGCCGACCCGTTCCGGGGCCTGGGCAAGATCGCCGCGCTGGGCATCAAGGTGAGCCGCCACGCCACTTACCACGGTGTGTCGCTCAATGTCGCGATGGACCTCGAACCCTTCTCGCGCATCAACCCTTGCGGCTACGCGGGGCTGCAAACGGTCGACCTTTCTACAATCGGCGTCCAAACCACATGGGAAGAAGCCGCCAAAGTGCTGAGCCAAAAGCTCGGGGCTTTCCTGGCTCCTTGACACACCAATGAGCACCACCGAAGTCGTCCGCGACGCCCAGAGCGCCGAAACCTACAACCCGCTGGCCAAGCAGAAGGCCGCGGCCAAGCTCTCGCGCATCCCCGTCAAGGTGGTGCAGACCGGCGAAGTGCTCAAGAAGCCCGAGTGGATCCGCGTCAAGGCCGGCAGCCCCACCACGCGCTTCTACGAGATCAAGCAGATCCTGCGCGAAAGCAACCTGCACACGGTCTGCGAAGAAGCCTCGTGCCCGAACATCGGCGAGTGCTTCGGCAACGGCACGGCCACCTTCATGATCATGGGCGACAAGTGCACGCGCCGCTGCCCGTTCTGCGACGTGGGCCACGGCCGCCCCGACCCGCTGGACAAAGACGAGCCGCTCAACCTGGCCAAGACCATCGCCAAGCTGCGCCTGAAGTACGTGGTGATCACCAGCGTCGACCGCGACGACCTGCGCGACGGCGGCAGCCAGCACTTCGTCGACTGCATCAGCAACATCCGCGAGCTCTCGCCGATGACGCAGATCGAAATCCTGGTGCCCGACTTCCGCGGCCGCGACGACCGCGCGCTGGAAATCCTCAAGGCCGCGCCGCCCGACGTGATGAACCACAACCTGGAAACCGCGCCGCGCCTGTACAAGGAAGCGCGCCCGGGCAGCGACTACCAGTTCAGCCTGAACCTGCTGAAGAAGTTCAAGGCGCTGCACCCCAACGTGCCGACCAAGAGCGGCATCATGGTCGGCCTGGGCGAAACCGACGAAGAGATCCTGCAGGTGATGCGCGACATGCGCGCCCACGACATCGACATGCTGACCATCGGCCAGTACCTGTCGCCGTCGGGCTCGCACCTGCCGGTGCGCCGCTACGTGCACCCCGACACCTTCAAGATGTTCGAGGAAGAGGCCTACAAGATGGGCTTCAGCCACGCGGCCGTGGGCGCGATGGTGCGCTCCAGCTACCACGCCGACCAGCAGGCGCACGCCGCCGGCGTCTGACGGCATCGCCCGAGCGCCCGCCATGCGCGGGCGTCGGCGCCCCTCCCTCCTCTCCCCCCTGACCTCGCACCACGGCCGTTTTCGAACGGCCGCGGCGGTCGTGCGCGCGCGCCGCGCCATCCAAAAAACTGATTAAGACCTCGGGGGTAAATAACCCGGGGTATCAAAAAATTTGCAGCCGCATTCGCTTGCGCGTGCCAAATCCATCCCATACGCTGACCTCCTGATTTCGCCCGACCCGGAATTAAAAACCCGGAGCCGACGCGCTTTCAGGTTCCCTCGGAGGCTTTGACAAGGAAATTGAACCGTCAATTTCCAAGGCATTGTTTTGTCCGAAATTAGCCAGTACCGCATCGCATAAAGAATTCAGTCGCCACGGCCCGCGCGTTTCCATCTCACGGAGAAACCGGAATGCATGCCCTGCTCGAAGCCATCGATTCGCCCCATTCGCTGCGCCAGCTCGGCATTGCGCAATTGCCGGGCCTTGCGGATGAATTGCGATCCTTCATCGTCGACAGCGTGTCCCGCACGGGCGGCCACTTCGCCTCCAACCTGGGCACGGTCGAGCTGACGGTCGCCCTGCACTACGTGTTCGACACCCCGCGCGACCGCATCATCTGGGACGTGGGCCACCAAAGCTACGCCCACAAGATCCTGACCGGCCGGCGCCAGGCCATGCCCACCTTGCGCCAATTCGGCGGTATTTCCGGATTTCCCAGGCGCGCCGAATCCGAGCACGATCATTTCGGCACCGCGCATTCCAGCACGTCCATTTCCGCCGCCCTGGGATTTGCACAGGCCGCCCGCATTTCCAATTCGACCGACCACGCCATCGCGGTGATTGGCGACGGGGCCTTGAGCGCCGGCATGGCCTTCGAGGCCATGAACAATACGCAGGCCTGCGGCCGCTTATTGGTGATATTGAACGACAACGACATGTCGATTTCGCCACCCGTCGGCATGCTGCGCCTTTATCTGGGCGGATTGATTTCGGAACGCGCCTATGCCAGCGCCAATGAAGCCAGCCGGCAAAGATTGCGCGCCATGCGCCCGGCGCTGGCCCCCTGCGAGCCCTCGGAGCTCGGCCTGTCGCCCGCCACCCTGTTCGAGCAATTCGGCTTCCACTACACCGGCCCCATCGACGGCCACGACCTGGGCGCATTGATCCCGGCCCTGCAGAAGCTGCAGGCCCAGCCGGGCCCGCAGCTGCTGCACATCGTCACGCAGAAGGGCCACGGCTACCGCCCGGCCGAGCAGGACCCGGTCCTGTACCACGGCCCCGGCAAGTTCGACCCCGCCGCCGGCATCAAGACCGCCCCGGCAGCCGCCCCCGCCAGGCCGACCTACGCCCAGGTCTTCAGCGACTGGCTCTGCGACGAGGCCGAGGCCGATGCGCGCGTGGTCGCCATCACGCCGGCCATGCGCGAGGGCTCGGCGCTGATGGACTTCGAGCGCCGCTTTCCCGAGCGCTACTTCGACGTCGGCATCGCCGAGCAGCACGCCGTGACCTTCGCCGCGGGCCTCGCGGCGGCGGGGATGCGGCCGGTGGTCGCCATCTACTCGACCTTCCTGCAGCGCGCCTACGACCAGCTGATCCACGACGTGGCGCTGCAGAACCTGCCGGTCGTGTTCGCGGTCGACCGCGCCGGCATCGTCGGCGCCGACGGCGCGACGCACATGGGTGCCTTCGACGTCGCCTACCTGCGCTGCATTCCGAACATGGTCGTGATGGCCGCGTCCGACGAGGACGAGTGCCGCCAGATGCTGCACACCGCCCTGCGCCACGACGGCCCCGCCGCCGTGCGCTACCCGCGCGGCGGCGGGCCCGGCGCGCTGCCCGTGCGCGCGCTGCAGCCGCTGCACATCGGCCGCGGCCAGGTGCGGCGCGAGTCGACGCAGCCCATGGGCGCGCGCATCGCCATCCTGGCCTTCGGCACCATGGTCGCGCCCAGCCTGGCCGCCGCCGAGCGGCTCGACGCCACGGTGGCCAACATGCGCTTCGTCAAGCCGCTCGACGCTGACCTGGTGCTCTCGCTCGCCGAGACGCACGACGTGCTCGTGACCGTCGAGGAAGGCTGCGTGATGGGCGGCGCCGGCGCCGCCTGCCTCGAATCACTGGCCGCGCAGGGCGTGCTGATTCCGTCGCTGCAACTGGGCCTGCCCGACCAGTTCGTCGAGCACGGCGACTGCGCCCGATTGCTTGCGGCCCACGGCCTGGATGCCGACGGACTGGTGCAGTCGATCCAGGCGTTCTTCGATGCCAACGCCCCCGCGTTCCGCACGGCTCGCATGAGCCTCGTTTCCTGAAACCCACCGTGACCGCCAGCCACAGGAGAACCCGATGAGCACAGCCACCGCACGCCGCATCGACGCGCCCGCCCCGCCTTCGCTTCAAGTGATCCGGGGTGCCGAGGCCAACCCGTACCACGCCAAGGTCGAGTACACCTACCAGGACGACCCCGAGGACTGGCGCAAGGCCATCGGCGAGGACCTGATGTTCCAGTTCGGCGTCTACGACGACCCGCGCTCGGTGCCGCCGATCTCGCTCAACGAATCGGGCCTGCGCTACTTCGACCAGCAGATGGAAATCGCGGGCCTGGACCAGCCCCCGCCCTTCCCCATTCGGCGCATCCTCGACGTGGGCTGCGGCTGGGGCTTCGGCCTGCGCTACCTCGCGGAGCACTTTCCGCAATGCCGCCAGCTCGACGGCATCAACATCAGCGAGACGCAGCTCGCGCACTGCGCTCGGTACCACGCCCAGCAGCACCTGAGCGACCGCGTGAACCTGTACCTGTGCGACGCGCAGGACGTCGCCCTGCTGCCCAACCCCGACACGCCCTACGACCTGGTAACGATCCGCGGCGTCATCTCGCACTTTCCCAACGACCTGTACGAACGCTCGATGAAGCAGGTCGCCGCGCGCATGCGCCCGGGCGCCAAGGTCGTCATCTCCGACAACCTCTACAACATCCCGCTGGACAACTACCGCTCCGACATCGAGGACGAGGTTGACCGCCTCGCCTGCAAGCACCGCAAGACGCCGGCCTACTTCCGCCGCGTGCTCGAAGAGAGCGGCTTCATCGTCGAAGACATGCGCGTGCTCCCGCGCAACATCGACGTGGCGCGCTGGTTCACCGACGTGAAGGAAAACATCGAGAAGAACTTCACGCCGGACACCATCCCGCCGCCGCTGGAAGAGCTGCGCGTCATGGCGGTCAGCCTCTCGGTCGCGCTGATCAAGGACAAGTTCTCGACCTACAGCGTCATCGCGCGACGCGTCTGAATCCCCCACAAGGAGCGCCCACACCATGCAAGCATCCGCGCAAGCCGTCGGCATCGACGTCATCCACAGCCGCAGCCTCGACCACTACCAGGACAAGATCGAGCAGGTCTATGCCGACACGCCCGACCAGTGGCGCAAGGCGATCGGCAACGAGCTCTGGTACCAGTACGGCGTGTTCGACGACAAGATGGACCCGCACGACCTCCCGCTCGACGCCTCCGGCCGGCGCCACATGGAGCACCAGTTCGAACTCGCCGAGCAGGCCGGCGCCGACCTCTCGCCGGCCACCGTGCGCCGCGCGATCGACATCGGCTGCGGCTGGGGCCCGGTGCTGAAGTTCATTGCGCAGCGCTACCCGCAGTGCGCGCGCATCGACGGCGTGAACGTGAGCCGCCCGCAACTGGAATGCGCGCGCGAGCTCATCGCGCACGAAGGCCTGGCCGACCGCGTGCGGCTGTACCAATGCAACGCCAAGGACATCGGCGAGCTGCCCGATCCGCAGGTGCCCTACGACCTGGCCATCCTGCGCGGCAGCCTGATCCACTTCACGCCCGAGGTGCTGGAGCAGGCCATGGCCTCGCTGTCGGCGCGCATGCGCACGGGCGGCACTGTCATCATTTCGGAAAGCCTCTACAAGGTGGACCTGGCGACCTACAAGTCGCACATCCCGGACAAGGTCGACCGCGCCGCGTCGGGCTACCGCAAGACGCCCGACGGCGTGAAGCAGGTGCTCGAGCGCCACGGCTTCGCGGTGCTCGACCAGCGCGTGCTGCCCTCGAATGCGGAGGTGATCCGCTGGTACGGGCTGGTCAAGGACAACCTGGACGCGCACCACCCGACCAGCAAGACCGCCACGTTCACCGAGCTGCGCGACATCGCCGTGAGCTTCTCGGACGCGCTGCTCAAGGACAAAGCCTCGTCGTTCAGCTTCATTGCGCGGCGGACCTGAGTCCCGCGCACCGACCCGACCCCACCCCGGGAAGACCTGAGTGAACCAAGAAGCTCCGTGGCAGGACGAGGCACGCGCGGTCTCGCGCACCGGCATCGAACCCGCCGGTGCCTTCGACGCGTGGATGCAGGGCACCACCCGCCGCATCGAAACGGCCCTCGACCTGCACCTGCCGCCGCCCGACACCCGGCCCACGCGCCTGCACGAGGCATTGCGCTATGCCGCGCTCGGCGGCGGCAAGCGCATCCGCCCCTTGTTGTGCCAGGCGGCGGGCGCCCTCGCCGAAGCGCCGCCCGATGCGCTCGACGCCACGGGCGCCGCCATCGAGATGGTCCACGTCTACTCGCTCGTGCACGACGACCTGCCCGCGATGGACGACGACGACCTGCGCCGCGGCAAGCCCACCGTGCATGTGGCCTACGACGAAGCCACCGCGATCCTCGTGGGCGACGCGCTGCAGGCGCAGGCCTTCTTCACGCTGAGCGAACTGCCGCTGCCGGCCGAGCGTCGCATCGCGCTGGTGCGCGAGCTGGCGCAGGCCGCCGGCTCTCGCCACCTCGTGGGCGGCCAGGCCATCGACCTGCAAAGCGCGGGCCGGTCGCTGAGCCAGCCGGCGCTCGAACAGATGCACCGCATGAAGACCGGCGCACTGATCCGTGCGGCCGTGCGCATGGGCGCGCTGTGCGGCCTGGCCGACACGCCGGCCAACGCCGCGCTGTACCGCGCGCTCGACGACTACAGCAACGCCATCGGCCTGGCCTTTCAGGTGGTCGACGACATCCTCGACGCGACCGCCGACACGGCCACGCTGGGCAAGACCGCCGGCAAGGACGCCGACGACGACAAGCCGACCTGCGTGTCGATGCTCGGCCTGGCGGCCTCGCGCGCGCTGGCCGGCGAACTGCGCGAACGCGCCCACGCCGCGCTTGCACCGCTCGGGCCCGGGGCCCGGCGTCTCGGCCAGCTGGCCGACCTGGTCATCCAGCGCGCGCACTGAGCCGCCCGCGCACAGGTGCGTCCCCCCGCCTTCGAACAAGGAGCCTCGGCCATGACTGAACCCTCGACCCGCCTCATGACCGGCCCCCACGCCGGCGAGCACGCCCCGCGGCTCGTGAGTGCCCGCAAGCCGCTGCTGCACACGCGCAGCGCCTCGGGCGACACGCGCATGCCGCTGCCCTACACCAACGGATGGTTCGCCGTGTGCTTCAGCCACGAAGTCAGGCCGGGCGCATTGATCACCGTCCCGTTCATGGGACAGGACCTGGTCGTCTACCGCACGGCGTCGGGCCTGCTTCGCGTCATCGAGCCGTACTGCCCGCACCTGGGCGCCCACCTCGGGCACGGCGGCACGATCGACGGCGAGCACCTGACCTGCGCGTTCCACGGCCTGGTGTTCGGTCCCGATGGCGCGTGCGTGCGCGCCTGCCCGGGCCAGACCCCGCCGCGCACAGCGCTGACGAGCCGCTACGCCAAGGAAGCGAACGGCGTGGTCATGGTGTGGCGCCACAGCGAGGACATCCCGCCCGAATGGGACTTTCCGAGCCTCGACCTCGACGACCGCATCTACCCGCAGTACGGACAGAGGGAACTCGACGGCTACGGCGACGCCGTGGGAGAGAACAGCGTGGACATGATCCATTTCGGATCGCTTCACGGCCTCACCGAGGCCGCGATGACGCACGAGATGGAGCAGCACACGCTCACCGTCTCGATCAGCGCGCGCTGGAAGGGCAAGCGGCTGAACATGCGCCTGACCAACTTCGGCCTCGGGCACACCCGGGCGGAAAACGAGATGCCGGAGTTCGGCCTGCGGGTCACGACGCTGGTCTATGCCACGCCCATCGCACCGCTGCGCTGGACCTTCCGCTGGATCGACATCCCCAGCGTCGCGCGGTTCGACGGTTGGCCCTCGCCCGCCAGAAAGCTCGCCTACCGCGTGCTCAACCCCATGGCGCATCGCTGGCTGATCTCGTTCTCCAGCGAGGACATGCCGTTCTGGCGCACCCGCGCCTTCCTCAAGCGCCCCGCCCTCATGGCGGGCGACCGCTCCATCGCCGCCTTCCGCCGCTGGTCCGCGCAGTTCTATCCCGCCACCCCGCCCGGCGACGCGGACACCGAGCCGGTCCTGAGAGCGTCGGCGGAACGATGAACCACCCCCACCAGGAGCTCCCACCATGCGCGTCATCCTTGCCCAGCCCCGAGGCTTCTGCGCCGGCGTCGTGCGGGCCATCGACACGGTGGAGCACGCGCTGCGGCGCCACGGCACACCGGTGTACGTGCGCCACGAGATCGTCCACAACAAGCACGTCGTCGACGGCCTGAAGGCGCAGGGCGCGGTGTTCGTCGAAGAACTCGCCGAGGTGCCCACCGACGCGGTCGCGATCTTCAGCGCGCACGGCGTGAGCCGCGCGGTGGAAACAGAAGCCCGCGTGCGCGGCCTGCGCGCGATCGATGCCACCTGCCCGCTGGTCACCAAGGTGCACGAGCAGGGGCGCCGCTATGCTGCCAAGGGCTATGCGCTGATCCTCATCGGCCACGCCGGGCACCCCGAGGTGACGGGCACGCTGGGGCAGATTCCGGCGCCGGTCACGCTGGTGCAGACCGAGGCCGACGTGGACGCGCTGGTGCTCGATGCCGACGCGCCGCTGGCCTACATCACGCAGACCACGCTGTCGGTGGACGACACGCGCGGCATCATCGACGCGCTGCAGCGGCGCTTTCCGCAGATCGTCGGCCCCGACACGCGCGACATCTGCTACGCCACGCAGAACCGGCAGACGGCCGTGCGCGAACTGAGCCAGCAGGTCGACGTGGTGCTGGTGGTCGGCGCGCAGAACAGTTCCAACTCGCAGCGCCTGCGCGAGATCGCGGCGCAGGCCGGCGTGCGCAGCTACCTCATCGCGCAGGGCAGCGAGCTCAAGCCCGACTGGGTGCGCGACGCCGGCGCGGTGGGCGTCACCGCCGGCGCCTCGGCGCCCGAGACCATGGTGCAGGACGTGGTGGCCGCGCTGCGCCGGCTGGCCGAGGTGGAACTGCTGACGCTGCCCGGACGCGAGGAGCACGTGGTGTTCCGGCTGCCGGCCGAACTCGCCGCGGAGGCCGCCGCCGCCGAGGTGGCCACGCCATGACGCCGGGTGCGCGCATCGCCGCGCCCGCGCACGCCCACCGTCAACGGAGAAGATGATGACGAGAACTGCAGCCCTCCCCCAGGCCACGGCCAGCGACGTCGCCCCGCCTGCATCCGGCGGCATGCCATCGAACAGGCGCAGCACCGTGGGTGAAACACGCGCACCGCTGCCCTACCCCAACGGCTGGTTCTCGGTCTGCTTCAGCCGGGACCTCCCACCGGGCACCGTGCGCACCGTGCCCTTCATGGGCCAGGACCTGGTGCTGTACCGGACGGCCGCGGGGCGCGCCTGCGCCATCGACCCCTACTGTCCGCACCTGGGGGCCCACCTCGGCGTGGGAGGCAAGGTGCAGGGCGAGGAACTGGTCTGCCCGTTCCATGGCCTGGCGTTCAGCCCCGAGGGCGGCTGCGTGCGCACCGGGCAGGGCACCACGCCTCCCGATGCATCGCTCACGCTGCGCTACACGAAGGAAGTCAACGGCGCGGTGATGGTGTGGGCGGACCACGAGAACCGGCCGCCGAACTGGGAGGTGCCCGAGCGCGACCTGAGCGCGTTCGCATCGCCGCCGCAGCACAGCAGCCACGAGATGCGCGGCTATCCCCAGGACACTGGCGAGAACAGCGTCGACCAGGTGCATTTCGGCTGGCTCCACGGACTGACGGACACCGCCGCGACCTACGAGGTGGGCGACTGCTGGATGGAAACGCTGCTGACCGCGCGCTGGCACGGGCAGCCGATGCGCATGCGCATGCGACAGTTCGGCATGGGCCATGTGCAGGCGGAAAGCGAGATGTCCCGCATCGGTTTTCGCGTGATCACGATGCTGTACTCCACGCCCACCGCGCCCATGGAATGGACCATGAGCTGGATCGACACCTTTGAGCTCGCGCTCTTCGAACGCCTGCCCCGGCCGCTGCGACGGGCCGCCTATGCGCTGCTGGGTCCGGTGGCCAAGCGCTGGCTGGCCAGCTTTGCCCAGATCGACTTTCCGATCTGGAACGCCCGCGCCTTCCTCGGCCGTCCCAAGTTGCTCCGGGGCGATCGCGGGATTGCGGAGTTCCGGCGCTGGTCTGCCCGGTTCTATCCGCCGTCGTCCACCGACAAGCGCGTCTTTCCCATCCGCCCGGTGCCGCCGGTCTCGTCGGCGGCCTCGGGTGCGGGCGCAGCCGGTGCATCGGCAGAGCCCCTCGCGCCTGTTTCCTGACCCACGGCCCACCCCAAGACCACCGGAACCCCACCATGAACTACCCCGACCGCATCGTCTTTCCCGAAGTGAGCTTCCATATCCCGAAGATGTTCTGCAGCGTGCCCCCGAAGATCCACACCGACTACCCGGTGATCGACGAGCGCAATGCCGCCTGGGGCCGCGAGTTCCTGCCGTTTCCGGACGAAGCGACGCGGCTGAAATTCCTGCGCCTGCACCTTCCGATGTGGGATTGCCTGCTGTTTCCGATCGGCTCGGCCGACCGCATCTTCCTGACCTCGTGCGTGACGGGCCTCATCCTGGCCATCGACGACATGCCGCTGGGCCGGCACGCGGTGTGCGGCGACGGCGACGTCGCGCTGCTGGAGGGCCACCCGCTGGCACGCGCGGCCGCGGACATCTTCGGCCGGCTCAGGCAGTCCATGTCGCCGCAGGTCTACCGCCGCTATTGCCTGGAGTGGAAGGCCTGGTTCGACAGCGTGGAAGTGGAGGCCGGGCTGGTGGCCGAAGGCAAGGTGCTGCCGTACGACGAGTTTCTTGCACTGCGCCATCCCAACACGGGGCTGCTGCCCTACTTCCCGGTCTCCGAGTTCATCTACGACCTGGACCTGACCGAGCTGCTGGCGCAGGACGCCGACCTGCAGCGCGCCATCCTGGCCACCAACGAGCACGTCGCGCTGGTCAACGACCTGCTCTCCCATCACAAGGAGCATGCCGTGGGCGTGACCCTCAACGCGATGGAAAGCCTGCGCATGGCGCACGGCCACAGCCCGCAGGAGGCCGCGGACATCCTCTGCCAGCGCATCCGCGAGGCCGACCGCACGCGCGTCGACGCCTGCGAGCTGCTGCGCCGCCGCTACGCCCATCGCCCCGACGCCGATCGCTTCGGCCTGTACCTGGACAGCTTCGGCCTGATGTGCGCCGGCAACCTGCGCTGGATCCTGGAGAACGACCGCTACGTGGACAGCCGCGGCAACGGCTGGGACTGGACGCGCTCGCGCCACGTCGTGCTCGACCGCCCGTAGCGCCAGGGTGCCGCCACGATGGACCAAGGAGCCTCGACCATGCCCGGATCATCAACGCGCGTCGGCAAGGCCACGCCATGAAACCGCCCGTCGCACGCCGCCTCTCGCGGCAGGTGCGCGTCGGCACCGTGCGCATCGGCGGCGACGCGCCCGTGGCCGTGCAGGCCATGACCAACACCGACACCGCCGACGCGGCCGCCACCGTGGCGCAGGTCGCCGCGCTCGCGCGCGCGGGGGCCGAGCTGGTGCGCCTCACGGTCAACAACGAAGAGGCCGCCGCGCAGGTGGCGCCGATCCGCGATGCGCTCGCGCGCCAGCAGGTGCACGTGCCGCTGGTGGGCGACTTCCACTTCAACGGCCACCGCCTGCTCGCGCAGTACCCCGACTGCGCGCAGGCGCTGGCCAAGTACCGCATCAACCCCGGCAACGTCGGGCGGGGCGACAAGCGCGACGCGCAGTTCTGCCAGCTCATCGAGATCGCCTGCCGCCACGGCAAGCCGGTGCGCATCGGCGTGAACTGGGGCAGCCTCGACCCCGCGCTGCTGGCGCGTCTGATGGACGCCAATGGGCAGGCGGCGCAGCCGCAGCCGGCCGACGAGGTGATGCGCCAGGCGCTCATCGTCTCGGCGCTGGAGAACGCCGCGCGCGCCGAAGACGTCGGCCTGCCGCCCGATCGCATCGTGCTGTCGGCCAAGGTGAGCCAGGGGCAGGACCTGATCGCGGTGTACCGCGAACTCGCC
The DNA here is from genome assembly GCF_059567965.1 of Variovorax sp. BGA-UO-ETr-C22. Classification (NCBI taxonomy): domain Bacteria; kingdom Pseudomonadati; phylum Pseudomonadota; class Betaproteobacteria; order Burkholderiales; family Comamonadaceae; genus Variovorax; species Variovorax sp. BGA-UO-ETr-C22. The sequence goes on along the minus strand of NZ_JCAQPA010000009.1, from coordinate 733,193 downwards.
GCGCGCTGCGACTACCCGCTGCACCTGGGCCTGACCGAGGCTGGCATGGGCTCCAAGGGCATCGTGGCCTCGGCCACCGCGATGGGCGTGCTGCTGCAGCAGGGCATCGGCGACACGATCCGCGTGTCGCTCACGCCCGAGCCGAACGGCGACCGCACGCGCGAGGTGCTGGTGGCGCAGCAGATCCTGCAGTCGATGGGCCTGCGCGCCTTCACGCCCAGCGTGACGGCCTGCCCCGGCTGCGGGCGCACCACGAGCACCTTCTTCCAGTCGCTGGCCAGCCAGATCGAAGGCTGGCTGCACGCGCAGGCGCCGGCCTGGCGCCTGCGCTTTCCGGGCGTGGAAGACATGCACGTGGCCGTGATGGGCTGCGTGGTCAACGGCCCCGGCGAGAGCCGGCTCGCGCACCTGGGCATCTCGCTGCCGGGATCGGGCGAGCAGCCGGTGGCGCCGGTGTACATCGACGGCGAACGCGCGCTGACGCTCAAGGGCGAGCACATCGCCGACGACTTCACGCGGCTGGTCGAGACCTACGTGGCCGCGCGCTACGGCGCCGATGCCGAGGCGAGTGAGCGGCTCGGTGCGTGGATGAAGCCGTCTTCGCGCGAGCGCGTCGTGCCGATCGCTGCCGTCTGAAGGCACCGCCATGGCCACGCAACGCCTCACCCTGCTCGGTGCCACCGGCTCGATCGGCGACAGCACGCTCGACCTCGTGGCGCGCCACCCCGACCGCTTCACGGTGCATGCGCTGACGGCGCACCGCAACTTCGACAAGCTCTTCACGCACTGCGTCGCTTTTCGCCCCGAGGTCGCGGTGGTCGGCGATGCGCCAGGCGCCATGCAGTTGCAGGCGCGGCTGCGCGCCGCCGGCCTGCGCACCGAGGTCATGCACGGCCCGCAGGCGCTGTGCGAGGTCGCGCAGTCGGCGGGCTGCGACACGGTGGTGGCGGCCATCGTCGGTGCGGCGGGGTTGCTGTCGTCGCTGGCGGCGGCGCGCGCGGGCAAGAAGATCCTGCTGGCGAACAAGGAGGCGCTCGTGATGTCCGGCGCGCTGTTCATGCGCGCGGTGGCCGCGCACGGCGCCACGCTGCTGCCGCTGGACAGCGAGCACAACGCGATCTTCCAGTGCCTGGCGGGCGCACCGGCCGGCGGCGCGGGCGTGCAGCGGCTGGTACTCACCGCGTCGGGCGGGCCGTTCCTGCACCGCCCGCTGGAGGCGCTGGACCGCGTCACGCCCGACGAGGCCTGCGCGCATCCCACCTGGCGCATGGGCCGCAAGATCTCGGTCGACTCCGCGACGATGATGAACAAGGGCCTCGAGACCATCGAGGCGCGCTGGCTGTTCGCGATGCCGCCCGAGCGCATCGAGGTGGTGATCCATCCGCAGAGCGTGATCCATTCGATGGTGGCCTATGCCGACCAGTCGGTGCTGGCGCAGCTGGGCCGCCCCGACATGCGCACGCCGATCGCGCACGCGCTGGCCTGGCCCGAGCGCATCGACTCGGGCGTGGCGCCGCTGGACTTCCTGCAGCTCGCCCACCTGAGCTTCGCCGCGCCCGAGCTGAAACGCTTTCCCTGCCTGCGCCTGGCGCTGGAGGTGCTGCGCAAGGGGTGCGCGGCCAGTGTGACGCTCAATGCGGCGAACGAAGCGGCGGTCGATGCGTTCCTGAACGGGCGCCTGCGCTACACCGACATCGCCTGCGTGGTGGAGGACTGCCTTCAGCACGCGCCCTCGTCCGCGCACGAGAACCTGGACGACATCCTCGTGGCCGATGCGCAAGCGCGCGTGCTGGCGGGTCAGGCGATCCAGCGTGCGGCGTTGCGGTCCCCATCGCCGGCGGTCCCGCTTTCCGCGTCGGTCACCTTGGACGAAGGCACGGGCGCGCGGCTGTAGCGCGACAGCCACTTGGCCGCCACGGCCAATGCCATCGGCGGCGGGGTCTCACGCATGGCGCGCGACGCGCCATGCGCCTCGTGCGCCGCGCCGCTCACCATGGCAGCGAGTAGGTCTTGGTGTTGGTGAAGCTCTTCATCGCCTCAAGCACGCCTTCCTTGTAGCCCAGGCCCGAGTCCTTGATGCCGCCGAAGGGCGTGAGCTCCAGGCGGTAACCCGGCACTTCGCGCACATTGACGCTGCCCACGTTCAACTCGCGGATGAAGCGCGTGATGTAGTCCAGCCGGTTCGTGCAGATCGAGGACGACAGGCCGTAGGCCGTGCCGTTGGAGATGCGGATCGCCTCGTCGATGTTCCTGAAGCGGATCACGGGCGACACGGGGCCGAAGGTCTCGTGCTTGGCGACGGTCATCTCGGGGTCGACGTGATCGAGCACGGTGGGCGAGTACAGCGCGCCGCGACGTTCGTTGCCGTACAGCAGCTTGGCACCGGCTGCGATGGCTTCGTTGACGACGGCTTCGAACTGCTTGGCAGCCGCTTCGTCGATCACGGTGCCCATGTCGGTGTCCGGGTCCATCGGGTCGCCGTACTTCAGGGCCTTGGTCTTCTGCACCAGCAGCTCGACAAAGCGATCGGCCACGGCCTCATGCACCAGCATGCGCTTCACGGCCGTGCAGCGCTGCCCCGAGTTCTTGTACGACCCGTTGGCAGCCAGCGTGGCCGCCTCCTCGATGTCCGCGTCTTCCATCACGATGATCGGGTCGTTGCCGCCCAGCTCCAGGATCTGGCGCTTGTAAGTGGCCTTGCCCGCGATGTACTTGCCGATGGGCACGCCGCCCGTGAAGGTGACGAGGTCGACATCGGCGTTGGTCAGCAGCTCGTCGGCAATTTCCTTGGGGTCGCCCGTGAGCACCGACAGCATTTGCGGTGGCAAGCCTGCCTCGTACAGGATGTCGGCCAGCAAGAAGGCCGTGAGCGGCGTCTTCTCGCTGGGTTTGAGCACGATGCGGTTGTTGGTCGCAATGGCCGGCGCCACCTTGTGGATCACCTGGTTCAGCGGATGGTTGAACGGCGTGATGGCGGTGATGGCGCCCAGGAGCGGCTCGCGCATCGTGTAGACCTTGCGGCTCTTGCCGTGGTGCGTGAGGTCGCAGGAGAACACCTGGCCGTCGTCCACCAGCGCCTGGTTGGCGGCGAACAGCAGCACGTCGGAGGCCCGGCCCACTTCGTACAGCGAGTCCTTGCGCGACAGGCCCGATTCGAGCGTGATGGTGCGCGACATCTCATCCAGGCGCGAAGCGATGATCTCGCCGGCGCGCATGAGGATCTTGTAGCGCTCGTAGCGCGTGAGCGTGGGCTTGTAGTCGCGGGCGATGCGCAGGGCATGGCGCACGTCGTCCAGCGTGGCCTTGGGCACGGTGGCGATCACCTCGCCGGTGTACGGGTAGGTGACCTCGATGGTGCGGTCGCGGTGGACTTTCTCGCCGGCGATGCGCAGGGCTTCGCGGTACACGGTGCCGGGCTTCAGGGCGGCGTGGTCAGACTTGCTCATGGAATGCTCCGTCAAATAAGTTCAGGCGGCGGCCACGGGGCCTTGGGCGTGGTTCAGTGCGAGGTCGAGCGCGTCGAAGTTGCGCAGCCGGCGCGTGCTCGCCACGCCCGCGACGGGGCGATTGCAGATCAGGGGCACCTTCTGCTCGGACACACCACCGTGCGAGCGCAGCGGCACTTCGAGCGCCGTGAGGTCGTGGCGCGTGGCCGAGGTGCCGATGACGGTGCTTTGCTCGCTCACCACCACGATGTCGCCGATGCGGTCGGGCGGCAGCTCGAAGCGCTGCGCGGCCTCCTTGCGCGAGAGCACGAGCTGCATGCCGGGGATGCGCTGGATGCGGTCGATCCAGCCGGGCACCTCGTCCTCGCTCGGCACATACACGGTGGCAAACGAGCCGAGCGCGCCGTGGTGCACCACGTACGGATCGGTGATCGGCAGGATCACGCGCGCGCGGTCCGGGCCGTACCAGCCGTCGAGCACGTCCTGCAGGTAGATCACGTTGGGCGAACCGTCGGCGCCATGCTTGTCGTTCATGCCGTGGTCGGCCGTGAGCACGATGGTGGCGCCCAGCGCATCGAGTTGCGCGAGGTAGCCGTCCATCATCTTGTAGAAGGCATTCGCTGCGGGGCTTCCCGGGGCGGCCTTGTGCTGCACGTAGTCGGTGGTCGACAGGTACATGAGGTCGGGACGCTGCGATTCCATCAGCTTCACGCCGGCGGCGAACACGAACTCCGACAGCTCTGCGCTGTAGACCGAAGGCACCGGCATGCCGACCATGTCGAGCACGTTGTCGATGCCGTTCTCTTCCATCGTCACCTGGTCCGACTTCTCGGACGAGAAACAGATGCCCTTCATCTTGTGGCCCAGCAGCTTGCGCAGCTTGTCCTTGGCCGTGACCACCGCGAGCTTGGCGCCGGCGTCGGCAAAGGCCGCGAGCACGGTGCCGGCGCGCAGGTACTTGGGGTCGTTCATCATCACTTCCTGGCCCAGCTCTCGGTCGAAGAAGTAGTTGCCGCAGATGCCGTGCACCGCAGGCGGCGCACCGGTCACGATCGACAGGTTGTTGGGGTTGGTGAACGAGGGCACGACGCAATCGGCGAGCAGATCGGCGCCGCCCTTGCGCATGGCCTCGAGGTACGGTGCCACGCCGGCCGCAATGGCCGCGTCGAGGTACGCGGGCTCGCAGCCGTCGACGCAGACGACGACGACCGGGCGGACCATCCAGCGGTAGCTGCGGCCGTTCACTTCGAGTCGATCGGATTTCATGAAGAGATGCTCCTTGGCAAGTTGGGTGTGTCGGTGCGCGGGCTTCAGCGGCGGATGAACAGCGCAATGAAGGCACTGATGAGGCAGCTGGCCGCGACGATGGGGAACACCACCGAGGTGCTGCCCGAGTGGTCCAGCATCCGGCCGATCAGCGGTTCGCCCAGGCCGGCCAGCAGGTACGAGAAGAAGTTCATGACACCGGTGGCGGTGCCGGCGCGCTTGGCGCCCACGAGGTCGGGGCACAGGGCCCAGAACGACGAGGCCGGGCCGTAGACGAAGAAGCCCGCCAGGAACAGCAGCCCCAGGCCGAGGATGCTGGTGGGCAGCAGGTACATGCCCATCGAGGCGATGGCGCCCAGCAGCATGTACAGCACGATGGCCTTGTAGCGCTTGGAGCCGAACACCTTGTCGGAGATCCAGCCGTTGGTGAGTGCGCCGAAGGCCATGCCCACGGGCAGCGCCACCGAGATCCAGGCCGGGTCGATCATGCCGTCGGCGGCCTTGGCCCAGTCCTTGCCCAGGAAGTGCACCGGCACCCAGACGATGAGGCCGTAGCGCGCGGCGTTCTGGAAGCCGATGGCCAGCGCGGCGATCATCAGCTTGGGGTTGCTGAGCACGGCCTTGTAGCGCGACCACGAACTCTCTTGCGGTTCGCCGTCGGCCACGCCGGCCTTCTCGGCTTCCTGCGGGTTGTTGTTGGCCACGCCGGTGTCGGGCGACTTGAAGCCCAGGTCTTCCGGCCGCTCACGGGCGATCAGGTAGAAGGCAATGCCGCCCACCAGCATCAGCAGCACGGGGAGCCGGAAGATCCAGCGCCAGTCCAGGTGCAGCACGTTGACGACGATGATCGAGGTCACGAACGACAGCACCGAGGCGCAGCCGGCGGCGAACACGTAGAAGCCGTAGACCTTGCCGCGTTCGCCCGCGCCCCACCAGTTCGACAGCAGCCGGCTGCCCGGCGCCCAGCCCAGGGCCTGGAAGTAGCCGTTGATGCCCCACGGGATCGCCAGGCTCTTGAAGCCGACCGCGAAGCTCACAACCCAGTTGGCGGCGCACGAAAGGATGGCGCCGGCGGTCATCACGCGGCGCCCGCCGAACTTGTCGCCCAGGTTACCGTTGATGGCCTGCCCGACGGCATAGCACCACAGCAGCGAGGTCGAGGCCCAGCCCAGCATTTCCTTGGAGAGGCCGAACTCCTTCTGAATGCCGGGGATGGCGAAGCCGAAGGTCTGCCGCCCCGTATAGAAGAAGAAGTAGCAGAACATGGCCGCCAGCAGCATCCGCCACTGCGCCTTGCGGAACGAATTGTCGAGGGGGCGTGCGTAGGTGCCCGCCTGCAGGATGGGATTGGCCGCTTGCATGGTATGTCTCCTTGTCTTGACGGGCGTGGGGCCCGTGGGGCCGGCTCGATGGCCGGCATATGGCTGTCTGTCTTTTCTTGCTGACTTGTCTCGCTGCGCAGTCCCTGTCCGTCAGGCCAACGCCGCCGCGCCGATGAAGTTCTTGCCGCGCGCCCCGTCCATGGCGCGCGCGATCATGGCCGCCGCTTCGCTGTCCGCCACGCCATAGTCGGCAAACTCGGTCTTCACGCCAAGCCCCTGCAGAAAAGCCCGCAGTCGCTGCGTGGCGGTCGCCAGGTCGGTGCCGAACAGCAGCTGCAGTGTCCGGTCGCGGTCGGGCGAGCGGGCCCACGCTTTTTCCAGCACGAGAGGCAGCGTGAACGAGCAGGCGATGCCGTGGGCCAGGCCGTGGCGCAGCGTCATCTCGTAGGAGATGGAGTGCGCCAGCGCCGTCTTGGTGTTGGAAAACGCCATGCCGGCCTTCAGCGCGGCCAATGCCATGCGCTCGCGCAGGTCGAGGTTGCCCAGGTCTTTGAGCAGCGCCGGCAGGCAGTCGAAGATGTCGCGCACAGCCGAGACGGCGAAGGTGTCGGAGACCGGGTTGGCGTTCACGTTCCAGATCGCTTCGAGTGCGTGCGACAGCGCATCGAGCCCCGTCGACACCGTGGTGCCCGCGGGCACCGAGAGCATGAGCTCGGGGTCGACGATGGCGGCCTCGGGCCAGGTGGCGTCCAGGTGCAGCGAGTACTTCTTCTGGTTGTCGGCGTCCCAGATGGTGGCCCAGGGCGTCACCTCGCTGCCGGTGCCGGCGGTGGTCGGCACGGCGATCAGCGGCTTGACGCTGGCGGGCACGAAGGGCTTGCCGGTGGCCAGCAGCGCAACGAGTTCGTCGAACTGCCCGTTGGCCGTGCCCACCATCAGGGCCTTGGCCGTGTCGATGGCGCTGCCGCCGCCGACCGCCACGATGGCGTCGCAGGGCGCGTCCGACTGCCAGAAGGTGTTGTACAGGTCGCGCAGGTGGGCGACGTCGGGGTTGGGGCGCACGTCGTCGATCACGGTGACGAGCGCGTCGCCCAGCAGCGCCTGCAGGCGATCGACCAGGCCGAGGCCGCGGGCCTCGGGGAAGGTGACGAGGGCGACGCGGCGCCCCGCCAGGAGCGAGGGCAGCCGTGCGAGGCTGCCTCGCCCGGAATGAATGGACACGGGGTTGCGGTAGGCGTGGGGCATGTTTTTTGTCTCCGGTTTCTGTCTGGGCCGCAGTGTCGAAGCGGCGTGCCGGGGCGTCCAATCGCATTTCGCGCGTGCAACCCGTCCAAAACCGATGGATGCCTTCGGGAAAGCCTGCATAGGCGCCAGCGCCGCATCTGAGGGAGGCTCGGCGCACGCCCCTCACGATCGCCCCATGTTTCACCAGTACTACAAGTGGATCCGCTGCTTCCACGCCGTCGCCAAGACCGGCGGCTTCACCACGGCCGCGCGCTACCTGCACATCGGCCAGCCCACCGTGACCGACCAGGTCAAGGCGCTGGAAGAGCGCTTCAACGTCGAGCTGTTCCTGCGCAGCGGACGCACCGTGCGGCTCACGGCCGCGGGCGAGCAGCTGTATGCGATCACGCAGGGCCTGTTCGGGCAGGAGGAAGAGGCGATGCAGTTCCTGCAGCGCGCTCACAAGCTGCGCACGGGGCTGGTGCGCGTGGGCGCGGTGTCGCCGCCCATCGCGCTGGAGCTGGCGCGCAGCTTCAAGCGCAGCCACGCCGGGCTCGACCTGACGGTGTCGATCGGCTCCGAAGCCTCGACGCTCGGCGGGCTGCAGGACTTCGACATCGACGTGGGCATCCTCGTGGAGCCGCCCGAGATCGAAGGCCTGCACCAGGTGCCTTACCGCGTGGAGCGCATCGTGGCCGTGGTGCCCGCGAAGCACCCGTGGGCCAAGAAGCGCACCATCGCCACGCGGGACATCGCGGGCGAGCCGGTGATCCTGCGCGAGCCCGGCTCCAAGACGCGCCACCGCGTGGAGCGCGCCTGCGCGCAGCAGGGCGTACAGATGAATTGCGTGATGGAGATCAACAGCCGCGAGGCCATCCTGCACGCCGTGGCCAACGGCATGGGCGTGGGCTTCGTGACGCAGATCGAGTGCATTCCGCTGCCCGGCCTGAAGATGGTGGAGATCGACGACGACGAGCTGTCGATCAGCTACTCGCTGTGCTGCCTGGCGGTGCGCAAGGACCGGCCGCTGATCCGCGCGCTGTTCGAGGTGGCGCAGCAGGGCGACGACACAGGGGATTGAACGGGGTTTCGTCGCCGGCGGCACACCCCGCGGCGGGCTTCTTCGCTATCCTGCCGTCTGGCCCCAGACGAAGGATCGACCTTGAACTTGCACCCCGCCCTCCAGGACGCCGCCGCGCGCGACTTCGGCACCCTTGCCGACCTGGTCCGCCTCCACGCCCAGCACACCCCCGAGCGCCCCGCGCTGGCCGATACCCAGCAGACGCTGGACTACCGCGCGCTCGATGCGCTCATGGACCGCATCGCCGCCGCCCTGCAGCGCGACGGCCTGCGCGCCGGCGACGCCATCGCGGTCTGCGCCGCCTCGTCGGTGCCCTATGCCGCCGTGTTCCTGGGCGCGCTGCGCGCCGGCGTGGCGGTGGCCCCGCTGGCCCCCGGCTCGGCGCCCGCCAGCCTGGCGCGCATGATCACCGACGCCGACGCGCGCCTGCTGTTCACCGACGCCTCGGCCGCCGAGGTGGTGGGCGCCGCGCAGGCCACGGGCCTGCCGCACATCGCGCTCGACGGCGCCGATGTCGGCCGCGCGCTCGACGACTGGCTCGCGGCGCCCGGCGCGAAGCCGGAACCCGTCGAGGTGCAGCCCGACTGGGCCTTCAACATCATCTATTCGTCGGGCACCACCGGCGAGCCCAAGGGCATCGTGCAGGGCCACGGCATGCGCTGGTCGCACATCCAGCGCGGCGCCAAGTACGAGTACGGGCCCGAGACGGTCACGCTGCTGTCGACGCCGCTGTACTCCAACACCACGCTGGTGGTGTTCTTCCCCACCCTCGCCTTTGGCGGCTGCGTGGTGCTGATGCCCAAGTTCGACGCGCTGGGCTACCTGCAGCTGGCCGTGCAGCACCGCGTGACGCACACCATGCTCGTGCCGGTGCAGTACCAGCGGCTGATGGCGCACCCGCGCTTCGACGCGCACGACCTGTCGACCTTCCGCCACAAATTCAGCACCAGCGCGCCCTTCAACGCGGCGCTCAAGGCCGACGTGCTCAAGCGCTGGCCGGGCGGGCTGGTCGAGTTCTACGGCATGACCGAAGGCGGCGGCACCTGCATCCTGGAGGCGCACCTGAACCCGACCAAGCTGCACACCGTGGGCCAGCCCGCGCCGGGCAGCGACATCCGCCTGATCGACGAGGAGGGCAACGAGCTGCCGCGCGGCGACACCGAGGTGGCCGGCGAGGTGGTGGGCCATTCGGCCGGCATGATGACCGGCTACCACCGCCAGCCCGCGAAGACGCGCGAGGCCGAATGGTTCGACGCCACCGGCAAGCGCTTCATCCGCACCGGCGACGTGGGCCGCTTCGACGCCGACGGCTTCCTCACGCTGTTCGACCGCAAGAAGGACATGATCATCAGCGGCGGTTTCAACATCTACCCGAGCGACCTCGAAGGCGTGCTGCGCGGCCATGCGGCGGTGGCCGACGTGGCGGTGGTCGGCGTGCCGTCCGAGCAATGGGGCGAGACGCCCGTGGCCTTCGTGGTGCGCCGCGAGGGCGACGCCACCACCGAAGAGGCGCTGCTGCAGTGGGCCAACGCCCAGGTCGGCAAGACCCAGCGGCTGGCGCGCCTGCGCTTCATCGACGAGCTGCCGCGCAGCGCGATCGGCAAGGTGCTCAAGCGCGAGCTGCGCGACCTGAGTGCCTGAGTGAGCGCCACAAGCACCGACACCGCCCCGCCCGAACACGGCGGCGGCAACGGCCTGCTGTGGGTGCTCGTGGCCGTCGCGGTCGTGTTCGCCTTCGTGCGCCCGCGCGCGCCGATGGACTGGCTGCGGCTGGTCGACTGGCAGACCGTGGGCGCGCTGGCGGGCCTGCTCGCCATCACGCAGGGCGTGGAGAAGAGCGGCATGCTGCAGGCCGCCGCGCGGCGCCTGCTGGCCCACACGCACAGCCAGCGCGGCCTGGCGATGGCGCTCACGGCCACGGCCGCGCTGCTGTCGGCGCTGGTGACCAACGACGTGAGCCTGTTCCTGCTGGTGCCGCTCACGCGCGTGCTGGCCGTGCAGGCCCACCTGCCGCTGGCGCGGCTGGTGGTGCTGCAGGCGCTGGCCGTCAACGCGGGCTCGGCGCTCACACCCATCGGCAACCCGCAGAACCTGTACCTGTGGCACCGCTCGGGCGAGAGCTTCTTCGGCTTCATGGCCATGATGGGCCCGACCGTGGCGATCATGCTGTTCTGGCTCTTCGTGGCCGTGTGGTGGCTGGTGCCGCGCACGCCCATCGCGCTGCGCGAGGAGACCGAGGCCGCGCCCGTGCAGCCGCGCCTGCTGGCGCTGGCCGGCGTGCTGTTCGTCGGCTTCGTGGTCGCGCTCGACCGCCACTGGCTGCTGCCCGGCCTGGGCGCGGTGTTCGGCGTGCTGCTGCTCACCTACCCGCGCGTGCTGCGCGGCATCGACTGGGCCTTGCTGGCCATCATCGCGCTGATGTTCGTCGACCTGCGCCAGGCCGCCGAGCTGCCCGCCATCGCGGCGCTGCTGGGCCACTGGCCCATCGGCGAGGGCTGGCGCGCCTACCTGGCGGCCATTGCGGCCTCGCAGGTCATCAGCAACGTGCCGGCGGCGATCCTGCTCGACCGCTACGTGCACGACCTGCCCGCGCTGGCGGCCGGCGTGAGCGTGGGCGGCTTCGGCTGCGTGCTGGGCTCGCTGGCCAACCTCATCGCGCTGCGGCTGGCCAAGCTGCCGCACGGGCTGCGCGAGTTCCACCGCATCAGCATTCCCTTCCTGCTGGTGTGCGCGGCCTCGGCGCTGCTGCTGCGGCTGGGGTGATGACAGGCGGCGGGGCGGCGCGGACAATCGCTCCCGCCATGCACACGCCCGCCCCCGTCCTCTCGCTGCGCGACTACACGCCATCGCGCGGCAGCCACGCGCACGACCACTTCCAGGTGCTGCTCGGGCTCGACGGCGTGCTCGAGATCGAAGTCGAAGGCCGCGGCTCGGGCATCGGCACGGGCCAGGCCCAGGTGGTCGCACCCGGCGACCGGCACGACTTCGAGGCCCGGCGCGGCGGCAGCGTCTGCCTGGTGCTCGACACGCCGCACGCCCCGTGGGCACGCTGCGTCGAACAGCCGCCGGCCGATGCGCCCCGGCTGCACGCGCTGGCCCGCTACCTCGCGCACTGCCTGCAGCAGCCGCAGCACGCGGCGCTCGCCCTGCAGCACGGCCCGGCGCTGCTGCTCGAGGCCTGGGGCGCCGCGCCCTCGGTCGCCGACACGCGCCGCCGCCGCATCGACTGGCCGGCCCTCGCGGCCTGGGCGCAGGCGAACTGGCACCGGCCGCTGGGCGTGGCCGACCTGGCCGAGGTCGCCTGCCTGAGCCCCAGCCAGTTCGCGCAGCGCTGCCGCGAGGAACAGGGCCAGAGCGCGATGCTCTGGCTGCGCACGCTGCGGCTGGCCCATGCGCGCGAACTGCGGCTCGAAGGCCTGAGCGTGGCCGAGACGGCGCGCCGCACGAGCTACCGGTCGCCGTCGGCGCTCACGGCCGCGCTGCGCCGCTGACACCGTCGTTGCGCGACGACGCACCGTCGGCCCGCGACGAGCGCGGCGCGTAGCCTCGGCGTCCATGCCCGCCACCTTCTACGCCCTGCTCGCCATCGCGCTGTGGGCCACGCTCGCCACCTTCGGCACCGCGCTGTCGCACCTGCCGCCCTTCCTCTTGACCGGGCTGGCGCTGATCGTCGGCAGCGTGCCGAGCTGGCCGCTGGTGCTGCGCGACCGCCGCGCCTGGCGCGTGCCGCCGCGCACGCTGGCGCTCGGGGTGTACGGGCTCTTCGGCTTTCACTTCTTGCTGTTCATCGCGCTGCGGCATGCGCCGCCGGTCGAGGCCAACCTCGTGAACTACCTCTGGCCGCTGCTGATGGTGGTGCTGGCGCCGGTGCTGCTGCCGGGCGTGTCGCTGCGCCCGCTGCATGTGGTGGCGGCGCTGCTGGGCTTTGCGGGCGCGGCCATCGCGATCCTCGGCGCGCGCGGCGGCAGTGCGGCGCTTTCCGGCGCGCCCGCCACGTACTGGGGCTTCCTGCCGGCGGCCGGCTCGGCCTTCATCTGGGCCAGCTACTCGCTGTGGACGCAGCGCGTCACGCCCTTCCCGACCTCGGCCATTGGTCTCTTCGGGCTGGTGTCGGGCGCGCTCTCGCTGGCCTGCCATGCGCTGCTGGAGCCGTCGGTGGCGCTGTCGGCCAAGGACTGGCTGCTGGTCGCGCTGTGCGGCCTGGGCCCCTTGGGCGCGGCCTTCTTCGTGTGGGACATGGCGCTCAAGCGCGGCGACGCGCGGCAGATCGGCATCCTGAGCTACCTCACGCCGCTGGCCTCCACCGCGCTGCTGCTGGCCGTGACCGGCCGGGCGCTCACGGCCAGCATCGCGCTGGCGGCGGCGCTGATCATCTCGGCCGCCGTGATGGGCACGCGTGCGAAATGAGACAAATCAGGGCGATGCCCGACAGAGCTTGTCGTTTTTTGTGGCTAGAGTGGAGGCTCAGGAAAAAGGAGTCACCCCCATGGATCAGAAGAACAACAAGACCGAGGATTTCGAGATCACGCCCAAGCTGGTGTTCGACATGAACCTGGCGCTGTACCTCGACCTGGTGGCCGCGCTGGAGGGCGCGGGCGCCGTCACCTACCGGCAGATGGCGGCGCGGGTCCTGAACATCAGCATGGACGCCCGCACCGACGGCGACACCCACCTGTCGACCGTGCTCGAAGGCATCGCCCAGGGCTTCGCCGGCCACGGCGACGGCCTCTCGATCGAACTGCTGAAGGCCGCGCGCGGGCTGCGCGAGGACGATGCGATGGGCGACATTCCGATGCGGCCCACCGACGATTGAGGTTCGGGGCGCCGCGGCGCCCCTTTGGTTATTCCTCGGCGACCTGCAGCACCAGCTTGCCGAAGTTCTCTCCCGCGAACAGCTTGTTCAGCGACTCGGGGAAGGTGTCGAGGCCCTTCACGATGTCTTCCTTGCTCTTCATGCGGCCGTCCTTCAGGTAGCCGGCCATCTCGGCGATGGCGATCGGGTAACGGTCGGCGTAGTCGAACACCACGATGCCTTCCATGCGCGCGCGGTTCACGAGCAGGCTCAGGTAGTTCTTCGGGCCGGCGGCCGGCATGCTGTTGGCGTTGTTGTACTGGCTGATGGCGCCGCAGATGATCACGCGGGCCTTGCGCGCCAGGCGTGCCAGCACCGCGTCCAGGATGTCGCCGCCGACGTTGTCGAAGTAGATGTCCACGCCCTTCGGGCAGTGGGTCTTGAGGCCTTCGCGCACGGCGCCCGCGCCGGCCTTGTAGTCGATGCAGGCGTCGAAGCCCAGCTCTTTCACCACCCAGTCGCACTTGGCGGCGCCGCCGGCGATGCCGACCACGCGGCAGCCCTTGATCTTGGCCAGCTGGCCCACGGTCTGGCCCACGGCACCGGCCGCGCCCGAGACGACCACCGTTTCGCCTGCCTGGGGCATGCCCACGTCCATCAGGCCGAAGTAGCCGGTCATGCCGGGCATGCCCAGCACGTTGAGCCACTGGGTGATGGTGCCCACGCGCAGGTCGACCTTCACGAGGCCGTTGCGCTTGATCTGGTCCTGCGGGATCAGCATGTATTCCTGCACGCCGAGCGTGCCGTACACGGTGTCGCCCACGGCGAACTGCGGGTTCTTGGAGGCCACCACGCGGCCGATGCCGCCGGCGCGCATCACCTCGTCGATGGCCACGGGCGGGATGTAGCTCTTGGCGTCGTTGAGCCAGCCGCGCATGGCGGGGTCGAGCGACAGCGACAGCGTCTTGACGAGCACGCCGCCCTCGTCGGGCTGGGCCACGGGCTCGGTGCTGAAGCGCCAGTGCTCGCGCGTGGCCGTGCCCTCGGGGCGCTTGGCAAGACGGACCTGGTGGTTGGTGAGGGCGCTGCTCATGGTGTCTCCTTGATGGGTGAATGTGCCGGGCATCGGCGACGCAGCCGCATCGTAGTCGCGGGCCCCGACCCCGCGCGTAGCGCAGGCGACAGCCCGCGCGCGCCCTCCGGGCACCCTGCTATGGAAGCAGGAGCAGCCCGTACGCCGCCGCCGTGGCGACGCCCAGCACGGAGGCCACGGCGCCGACGCGCCGCGCCCAGCCGGGCCGGTAGCTCACGAGGCCGACCACCACGAGCGCGGCGGCCGTGAGCGCGCCCAGCCACAGCACCCAGCCCATGGCCGGCCCGCGCAGGCGCAGCGCGGCGACCAGCGACAGCCCCAGCAGCGCCGCACCGCCCAGCTGCTGCCAGGGCCGCGACGGGCCCGGCGTGCGGCCGCGCCCGTGGGCGTCTTCGTAGTGACGGTCCATCGCCAGGCTCAGCGTGACGAAGCCGCCGAGCGCCGACGCGAACAGGGCGCACACCAGCGCGAAGGTGCTCATGGGCAGCACCCCCGCGCCGGAAGCCCCGCCCTCACCGGACGACGAAGCTCAGCGTGGCGACGTGGCGCGTCTGCGTGTAGGGCTTGCCGTCCCAGCTGCCCTTGCCGTCCTTGTCGGTGTGGTTCACCTCGACCACGTACTGGCCGGGCCAGGGCGTCTGCAACGTGACTTGGCCGGCGTCGTCGGTGGTGAACTTCTTCTCCCACTTGGGCGGGCCGAACACGACCACCTCGGCCTTGGGCAGCGGCTTGCCCGCCAGCAGCAGCGTGAAGCTGTTGCTGTTGGCGGCCTGCGGCACGAGCTCGAGCGTGTGGCGCGCGACGGTCTCGGTGCGGCCGGTGCGCGCCTGGTAGAGGCTCGCCACGCCCTTGTCGCTGACGTAGGCACCCACGAGGCGCGCGTCGCCGCTGGCGTCGGCCTTGACCACGAAGTGGTCGGCATGGCGCGTGGCCGGCGTCTGCTTGCCGTCGGCGGCGATGCCGCGCGGCGCGCTGACCAGCTTCAGGTGACCGGCCTCGGTCTCGCGCAGGTCGTCGGCCCATTCGCCGAAGTAGGCCTTGGCCTCGCCGCCCGCGGCGGGCTCGAGCCAGACGAAGTGGGCGTGCGCGGCGCCCGAGAAAACGAACGCGGCCGCCGCGAGGGTGGCAAGGGAGAACAGGGGTTTCTTCATGGTCGATGCTCCAGGTAGTGATGGCATGGTTGAGACGGAATGGAAGACGGCTTGTTCAGAACTTGGCGCGCAGGGTCAGGCTCACGTTGCGCGGCTCGCCCCAGAACACGCTGTCGTAGAAGCCCACGTTGCGGTAGTACTTCTTGTCGAAGACGTTGCGGATGTTCAGCTGCGCCGTGACGTTCTTGTTGATCTCGTAGCTGGCCATGAGGCTGAAGACCGCGTACGCCTTCTGCGAGATGCGCGGCAGCGGGTCCTTCATGCTGAACAGCGGCGGCTGCCCATACCACGACTCGCCGTAGATGCCGCTTTGCGCCGTCATGTCGCCGCCGACCTTCAGGCCGCGCCAGGCGCCACTGAAGCGGTAGGCGGTCGACAGGCGCAGCAGGTGCCTGGGCTGGTTGGGCACGGCACGCGCGCCCTTGGCGGTCTTGGCATCGAGGTACGTGTAGCCGGCGGCCACGTTCCAATCGGGCGTGATCTGGCCCGACACGTCGAACTCGAGGCCGCGAGCCGTCACGCCGTCGCCGCTGGCCACGTAGGCCTGGCCGCCGTCGGGCAGGCGAAAGCCCGCGGGCACGCTGCGGTCGAGCTCGGCCAGGTTCTTCTTCTTGACCTGGAACACGGCGGCCGATGCATTGAGCGCACCGCCGAAGTACTCGCCCTTCACCCCCAGCTCGGCGCTGGTGCCGGTCTCGGGCGTGAGGTACTGGTCGTTGCGGTCCTTCGAGGTCTGCGGACGGAACAGCGTGGTGTAGCTCGCATACAGCGAGTGCTGCTTGTCCAGGTCGTAGACCACGCCGACATACGGCGTGACCTCGTCCTTCGACTCCGACTTGCCCGTGGTGCGCGTGTACTGCAGCGCCGTGTTGTAGGCGTGCGTGTAGCTGCGGTAGTTGCTCACGCGCGCGCCGACGATCACGTTCAGCGGGTCGGTGAGGCTGAAGCGACCCGCCACGTAGCCGCCGTTGAGCTGCGTGAAGCCCACGGTCTTCGAGCCGTCGGCCAGGAAGATCGGGCGCGGGATGTTGCCGGTCCACGTGCGGTAGTCGGGAATGGCCTCGGGGTACGGGATCACCGGCGTGCCGCCCTGCGAGGTGTAGGTCTGGTTGCCGCCGTTCCATCCGGCGATGAAGGTGTGGCGCCGCCCGAACAGGCTGAAGGGGCCGGTGGCGTACAGGTCGAAGTTGTCGTTGACGTACTCGCCCTCGCCCCACACGCCGCTCCACAGCTTCATGCCCTGGCCGGTGAAGCGGTTGGGGTAGCCCGCGCCGCCGTTGGCCACGGTGGTGTTGTTGGTGCTGGTGGTGCGCGCATAGCCCAGGTGCACCTTCCAGTCGTTGTCGAAGCGGTGCTGCAGCGAGACGAAGGCCGTGTGCTGCTTGTTGGCCCAGGTGCTCCACGGCGCGCTCAGGCTGGTGTTGCGCGGCAGGTTGGCGAGCGTGCCGTCGTGGTTCCAGTACGGAATGGCGCCCCAGGTCGCGCCCGAGGGCTTGTTGTCCTGGAAGTCGATGCCGGCGGTGAGCAAGGTGGAGCGCGTGAGGTCGGCCTCGACGATCACCATGCCCACGGTCTTGCGCTCGTGGTACAGGTCCATGTACGAGTCGCGGTCCTGCCAGGCCAGCGCGGTGCGCGCGCGGATGCGGCCGTCGGCCGTGAGCGGCACCGACAGGTCGACCTCGGCGCGCTTGTGGTTCCAGCGCCCGTAGCTGAGCGAGGCGCTGCCCTGGAACTCGCGCGTGGGGCGCTTGCGCACCGAGTTGATGGTGGCCGACGGGTCGCCCGTGCCGCCCATGAGGCCCGTGGCGCCGCGGATGACCTCGATGCGGTCGTACAGCACGGTGTCGGACAGCGGCGAATTCGGGCCGCGCGGCATGCCGTCGATCTGGAAGTTGTTGATCGAGAAGCCGCGCGCCGAGTAGTTCACGCGCTCGCTGTCGGCCTGCCCGACCATGATGCCGGTGGTCTGGCCCAGCACGTCGTCGATGCGGGCGCTGCCCAGGTCGTCCATGCGCTCGCGCGTGATCACGGTCACCGACTGCGGCGTCTCGCGGATCGACAGGTCCATGCGGGTCGCGGTGGAGGCCTGCTCGACGGTGTAGGAGCGGCTGCCCTCGGTGCGGCCGCTGCGGTCGCCCGAGACGGTGACCTCGGACAGCGCCGCGCCGCTGGCGGCGGGCTGTTGCTGCTGCGCGCTGACGACGCCGCAGCAAAGCAGGGCGACGAGGGCCACGGGAGACCGCCGGAAGCGGGCGCGTGAAAACGAATGCTGGTTCATGGCATGAAGAAAGGGGGCGGCCCGACCCGTGAGATCGGCAACGCCCGTTGGCAGGAGATGGCTAGCGACGCACCCGGCCGCGAAGGGACCGGCAGCGACCTGGCTGCGGAGAAAAAACGCGGTGCGTCAGTAGGTGCCGCGCAAGGTCACGAGCAGGTGGCGCGGGGCGCCGTAGAAGCTGCTGCTGGTGCTGGTGCGGTAGCGCGTGTCGAAGACGTTGTTCAGCGCCACCGACACGGCGAGGTGCTTGTTGATCGGGTAGCGCGCCATGAGGTCGAGCGTGGTGTAGGCCTGCTGCGTGAAGCGCGCGTGGCCCGAGGGGCCCAGGCCCGTGCTGTAGGTGTCGCTCTGCCAGTTCAGGCCGCCGCCCACCGTGAGGCCGTTGCCGATGCCGGCGATGCGGTAGCTGGTGAAGAGCTTCAGCAGGTTCTTCGGCACCTGCGTGTTCAGCCGCTGGCCGGCCGCGTCGCGTGCCACGCTGTGCGCAAAGCCGCCGCCGACCTGCCAGCCGGGCAGCAGCTCGCCGGCCACTTCGAACTCGTAGCCGCGCGTGGTCGTGCCCTTGGCGGCGCGGTAGGCGGCCGAGCCGTCGGGCGCGAATTCGTTGTCCAGGCGCACGGCGAGGTTGTCCTGCTTCACCTGGAACACGGCGGCGCTGAGGTTGAGCCGGTCGTTGTGGAAGGCGCCCTTCACGCCCGCCTCGTAGGCGTGCCCTTCGAGCGGGTCGAGGTAGGTGCCGCTGCGGTCCTTGCTGGCCTGCGGCTTGAAGATGCTGGTGTAGCTGGCGTAGGCCGACCAGTGCTTGTCGAGATCGACCACCACGCCCGCGTACGGCGTGACGACGCCCTTCTCGCTGCGCGTGGTGAGGGTGGCGGCGCGCTGCAGGGGGACGGTGCGCGTCACGTCCTTCCAGTCGCTCGCGCGCGCGCCGACGATGACAGAGAGCGCATCGGTGGGCCGCAGCCGCACCGTGGCATAGGCGCCCGACTGGCGCGTGGCGGTTTCCTGGCGGCCGGTCACGGGCTGGTGCGGCTGGGCGGGCAGGTCACCGGTCCAGGTGTTGAAGTTCGCGATCCACGGATCGAAGCCCGCCACGTTCCAGCCCGCGTACAGCGGCGCGTCGCTGTGCGTGCGCGAGGCGTTGTAGCCCAGCACCAGCTCATGGCGCCGGCCGAGGAGTTCGAAGGGGCCGCTGGCGTACAGGTCGAATGCGTTCTGCACCGGCACCGCGTTCCAGCGGTTCGTCCACAGGCCGAGCCCCGCACCGGTCGCGCGGTCCATGTAGCCGCGCAGCGCGTAGCCGATGACGTCGTCGTAGGCGCGGCGCGAGCGGTTGAAGGCGGCGTGCACGGCCCAGCCGTTGTCGAAGCGGTGGTCGAGCGCGGCGAAGTACTGGCGCTGGTCCTGGTACGAATGGGCCCAGCGCGCGGCGGCGCTGCGCGAGCGGCCGTAGCTGGCCTCGCTGCCGTCACTGAAGTACAGAGGCAGGCCGGCGCGCGCCACGCCGTCGTTGTCGTGACGCTGCAGCTCGAAGCCGGCGCTCAGGCGCGTTGTGCGCGCGAGGTCGGCTTCGACGATGCCGTAGAACAGGCGCTTCTTTTCGTGGTGGCGCTCGATCCACGAATCGCCGTCTTGTACAGCCGCGACCACGCGCGCGCGCACGCGGCCGTCGGCGGTGACGGGCCCGCCGATGTCGAGCTCGGCGCGCTGCCGATTCCAGGTGCCTGCGCTGAACGAGGCGCTGGCCTGCCACGCGTTGCCGGGGCGCTTGCGCACGAGGTTGACGGTGGCCGCCGGCGTGCCCACGCCATTGAGCAGGCCGGTGGCGCCGCGCACCACCTCGACGCGGTCGTAGAAGGCCAGGTCACCGGTCTGCAGCAGCCAGGTGCCGGCCTGCGGGATGCCGTCGACCTGGTAGTTCTCGACCTCGAAGCCGCGCGCATAGACAGCGTTGGCGTCGGTGCCGGCGTTGCCGCTCTGCACGAAGCTCAGGCCGGGCGCCTGGCGCAGCACGTCGCTGATCTGGCCCAGGCCCTGGTCGTCGATGCGGTCGCGCGTGAGCACGCTGACCGATTGCGGCGTTTCGCGCAGGCTGAGTTCGAGCCGCGTCGCGGTGCCGATCCCGCCGTCGGTGGTGTAGGAGCCGGTGCCTTCGGTGACGGTGCCGGTGTCGCGCCCGCCGGTGACCGTGACCTCGCTGAGCGCGCCGCCCGCAGCGGGCGCTTCGGCCTGCGGTTTCGGACCCGGCGGGCGCTGCGCCGCGACGCGCAGCGCGTAGCCGCCCGAAGCACCGCGCACCGCTTCGAGGCCGCTGCCTTCGAGCAGCTGCAGCAGCGCCTCGCGCGCCGTGTAGCGGCCCTGCAGCGCGGGCGCACGCTTGCCGCGCACGACCTCGGCATCGACGCCGAGCAGCAGCCCCGTGCGCACGGCGAGCGCGGTCAGCGCGCTGCTCAGCGGCTGCGCGGGCTGGTGCCACTCGAAGGCCGCATCGGCGGCGGGCGCTTGCGCGGCAGCCGGCGCGGTGAGCAGCACCAGGCTCGCCAGCGCGAAGGCACGGCGCAGGCGATGCCAGCGCTGCGCGGTCTCGGTCGGGTCTGCGGGTCCTGTCATGGTGTGGTGAATCTCTTTTCACCACCTATGACAAGCGGGCACGGGAAACGGGTAGCGGTGTGCGCGGAAAAAAGTTCGACCGCCCGGTCACGGCGGCGCCGTGGTGGTCACCCGCACCAGCCACGGCGACAGCGTCGACACGCGCAAGCTCGGCAGCGCGCTGGCGAGCAGCGCGAGCGCGGCGTCGCTTTGCTGGATCGGCAGCACGCCGGTGAAGCGCAGCGCGCCCAGGGCCTCGTCGTCGGCCACCAGCAGGCCGGGCCGGTGCCGGCCGAGCTGGCGCAGCACCTCGACTACCGGCGCGTCGTCGAACACCAGCCGGCCCTGCGGCCAGGCCAGGCCGCCGGGCGCGGCGGGCACGGTGTCGGTGGTGACGCCGCGGCGGTCGAAGCGCACCTGCTGCCCCGCCTGCACGTCGACCCAGCGGTCGTCGCCGCCCTCGAGCGGCTGCACGCGCACGCGCGATTCGGTGACGGTGACGAGCGTGTCGTCCGCCTCGCGCCGCACGGCATAGCGCGTGCCCAGCGCCTGCGCGCTGCCGTCGCGGTCGACCACGGCAAAAGGCTTGTCGCCGTGCGCGACCTCGACGAAGACCTCGCCGCGCAGCAGCTGCACGCGGCGCACGCTGCCCGACAAATCGATGTCGATGGCCGAGTCGCTGTTCAGCGCGACACGGCTGCCGTCCTCGAGCGTGAGGTGGCGGATCTCGCCGGTGCCGGTGCGTTCATCCGCCAGCCAGGCCTGCCACGGCATCGCGGCGCCCGCCACGAGCAGGCAGGGCAGCAGCACGAGCGCGCCCAATGCCTGGCGCGACAGGCCGCGCCTCGCAGGTTGCGGCGCAGGCGTGTCGGGCGTCACCGCCTCCCACATGCGGCGCATCTCGGCCAGGAGCCGCGCATGGCGCTCGTCGAGCGCGCACCACGCCGCGCAGGCGGCGCGCGTGGCGTCGTCCACGCTGTCGTCGGCGAGGGTCACGGCCCACAGCGCCGCCTCCTCGCGCAGGCGCTCGGCTGCCGCGTCAGGCATGGGCCGGGGCGTCGGCGCTTTCCGTCTCGGGCACGGCCGCGGCCATGCGGCCGTGGCAATGCGCCAGCACCTTCGCGAGGAACTGCTTCACGCGCGTCTCCGACACACCCAGTTCGGCGGCAATCTCACGGTACGAGCGGCCTTCGACGCGCGCCATCAGGAAGGCGGTGCGGCTCTTCACGTCGAGCTCGGTCGCCAGCAGCGCGAGCACCTGGCCCAGCAGTTCGCGCGCGCAGGCCTTGTCCTCGGCGCTCGGCGCGCAGGCGTCCTCGGCCATCAGCGCCACGGTGCGCAGCACCTCGGCCTCGACCTGCATGCGGCGAAAGCGGTTGATCATCAACCGGCTGGCCACCACCTGCAGGAAGGCACGCGGCTGGCGCAGCACCGGCTGTTGCGGCAGCTCGATGAGGTTGAGAAAGGTGTCGTGCGTGAGATCGGCCGCGGTGAAGCCGCAGCGCAGGCGGCCCAGCAACCAGCTGCGCAGCCAGCCCTGGTGGTCGACGTACAGCTGCCGGACTTCCGGATGGGACATGGTGTGAAGGGGCATCGCGGGTAGCGACGCAATTGAGAGTTATTCTCATTATAGATTTGTAAAGTTTGTCCTGTCCCCCGAAACGTCTCATTCCGCATGAGGCACCGCGCGGGCTACCCGTTTCCGCGTCCCGCACGTCTTAGCAGCATGACCCTCGTTTTCTTCCGCAAGGGCGCCCGGTGACGGCGCCCGCTTCCCGTTCGCGCGCCGGCACACGCCTGCGCATCGCCGCCTTCGCGGCCCTGGCCCTGGCCGCCGCCGCGGTGGCCTACGTTTGGGCGAGTCCGCGCGACCCCGGCTGGGACACCGCCGTGCTGCGCCGCGGCGACATCGAAAGCAGCGTGACCGCCATCGGCACGCTGCAGCCGCGCCGTTATGTGGACGTGGGCGCGCAGGTGTCGGGCCAGATCCTGCGGCTGCACGTGCAGCCCGGCGACCCGGTGAAGAAGGGCCAGCTGACGGTGGAGATCGACCCCAGCGTGCAGCAGGCCACAGTGGACGCCGGCCGCGCCTCGCTCGCGGGGCTGCGCGCGCAACTGGCCGACCAGCATGCGCAGCACCGGCTGGCGCGCCAGCAGTTCGCCCGCCAGCAGCAGATGGCCGCCGAGGGCGCCACGCGCGCCGAAGACGTGCAGACCGCCGAAGCCACGCTGGCCTCGGCCGCCGCGAAGATCGCGCACCTCGAAGCCCAGATCGCCCAGACCCAGGCCACGCTGAAGGCCGATGAAGCCCGCCTGGGCTACACGCGCATCTACGCGCCGATGGCCGGCAGCGTGGTCTCGGTGCAGGCGCGCGAAGGCCAGACGCTCAACGCCACCTACCAGACGCCCGACATCCTGCGCGTGGCCGACCTGTCGAGCATGACGGTGTGGACCGAGGTCTCGGAAGCCGACGTGCGCCGCGTGAAGCGCGACATGGCCGTGTACTTCACCACGCTCGGCGCCGACCGCCGCCGCTGGGAAGGCACGGTGCGCCAGGTGCTGCCCTCGCCGCCCGTGCCCGCGGGCAAGAGCGGTGGCGACGCGCCGCAGGCGCCGGCCGCCAGCAAGGTCGTGCTTTACACGGTGCTGTTCGACGTGGACAACGCCGACGGCGAGCTCATGCCGCAGATGACCGCACAGGTGAGCTTCGTCGCCGCCTCGGCGCGCAACGTGGTGGTGGCGCCGCTGCCCGCGCTCACGGCCGTGAAGGGCCAGGCCGGGCACTTCACCGCGCGCGTGCTCGGCCCCGACGGCCAGCCCGCGCCGCGCGAGGTGCGCATCGGCGTGCGCGACCGGCTCTCGGGCGAGGTGCTCGAAGGCCTGGCCGAGGGCGAGCGCCTCATCACCGGCGAGCGCGCGGCCGGCGGCGGCACGCGGAAGTTCCAGCTGTGAGTGCGGCCGAGACGAAGACGACCCCGCTGATCGCGCTGCACGACCTGCGCAAGTCCTACGGCGGCCACGACGGCGCGCCGGCCGTCGAGGTGCTGCGCGGCATCACGCTGGAGCTGCATGCGGGCGAGTTCGTCGCCATCGTCGGCAGTTCGGGCTCGGGCAAGTCGACGCTGATGCACCTGCTCGGCTGCCTCGACCGCCCGACCGGCGGGCGCTACCTGTTCGCCGGCCAGGACGTGGCCGGCATGGACGCCGACGCGCTCGCGCGGCTGCGGCGCGAGGCCTTCGGCTTCGTGTTCCAGGGCTACCACCTGATCTCCACCGAGTCGGCGCAGGAGAACGTCGAGATGCCCGCCATCTACGCCGGCGCGGCGCCTGCCGAGCGCGCCTCGCGCGCACGCGGGCTGCTCACGCGCCTGGGCCTGGGCGAGCGGCTGGGCCACCGGCCGCACCAGCTCTCGGGCGGCCAGCAGCAGCGCGTGTCGATCGCGCGCGCGCTCATGAACGGCGGGCGCATCGTGCTGGCCGACGAGCCCACGGGCGCGCTCGACTCGCGCAGCGGCGAAGAGGTGATGGCGCTGCTCGACGAGATGGCCGCCGCCGGCCACACCGTGATCCTCATCACGCACGACCGCGAGGTGGCGCAGCGCGCGCGCCGCGTGATCGAGATCCGCGACGGCAGCATCGTGTCGGACAGCGGGCGCGCGCCCGTCGAAGCGCCACCAGAGCCACTTCCGCTGCCCTCGCCCACGCACACAGCCGACGCCGCCGACACCCCGCGCGCCCTGCTCTCCGAACTGCACGAGGCGCTGCGCGCGGCCTGGCGCGTGATGTGGATCCACCGCTTTCGCACTGGCCTGACATTGCTGGGCATCGTGATCGGCGTGGCCTCGGTCATCGTGATGCTCGCGGTCGGCACCGGCTCGCAGGAGGCGGTGATGAAGCAGATCTCGCTGTTCGGCGCCGACAAGATGTACGTGGCCGCCATTCCCGACAGCGCGCGCGGGCGCGGCGGCAAGCTCACGCTGGCCGACGTCGACACCATCCGCCGGCTGCCCAACGTGCGCGTGGCCATGCCCTACATCGAGGGCTTCGTGGTCGCGCGGCGCGGCAACGTGGACCACCGCACCGAGGGCGGCGGCGCCACCACCGACTTCGAACAGGCGCTGAAGTGGCCGACCGCGCGCGGCATCTTCTTCGACGAGAGCGACGAGCAGAGCCTGGCCAAGGTCGCGGTGATCGGCGAGCGCGTGCAGGCCGCGCTGTTCGCCGACGGCACCGACCCGGTGGGCCAGCGCATCCTGCTGGACAACGTGCCCTTCGACGTGCTGGGCGTGCTCGCCGCCAAGGGCGCGGGCGGCGGCCAGGCCAGCGAGGACGAGCGCGTGATCGTGCCCTTCTCCACCGCCGCCGCGCGGCTGTACGGCAGCAACCATCCGACCTGGGTGGCGGTGGCCGTGCACGACGTCGACAAGGCCTCCGAGACGGCGGCCGAGATCGTCGAGGTGCTGGCCGCGCAGCGCCACGTGCGCGACGTGCAGGTGTTCAACCAGACCGAGTCGATCAAGGCGCGCGCGCAAACCCAGCGCACCATGACGGTGATGCTCGGGCTGATCGCGGCGGTGTCGCTGGTGGTCGGCGGCATCGGCGTGATGAACGTGATGCTCATGACCGTGCGCGAGCGCACGCGCGAGATCGGCATCCGCATGGCCACGGGCGCACGCCAGCGCGACATCCTGCGGCAGTTCCTGGTCGAGGCGGTGCTGGTCACGGTGACCGGCGGCATCGCGGGCGTGGCGGGCGGGCTGCTCGTGGGCGCCGCGCTCATCGTGTGGAGCGTGCCGGTGATCTTTTCCCTCACGGCCATCGCAGGCGCCTTCGGCTGCGCCGTGCTCACCGGCCTGGTGTTCGGCTTCATGCCGGCCCGCAAGGCCGCCGCGCTCGACCCGGTCGCGGCCCTGTCTTCCGAATGACGACTGCCATGACGCGCCTTTTCTTCTCTCCCGCCACGCTGGCCCTGGCGGCGCTGCTGCTCGCGGGCTGCGCGACGCCATCGGCCGATGCGCCTGCCACCGCCACCCCCGTCGCAGACCCGTGGTGGGGCGGTTTCGGCAGCACCGAGCTGCCGGCCTTCGTCGCCGCGGTCGATGCCGGCAACCCCGACGGCGATGCCGCCGAAGCCCGCCTGCGCCAGGCCGAGGCGCAGGAGCGCATCACCGGCGCCTCGGCCTGGCCTGAACTTTCAGCCACCGCCGATGTGCAGCGCCAGGGCCGGCTCGGCGGCGATGCGAACGTGAGCGGCAACCGGCGCGCGCTCGGGCTCGATGCGCGCTACGAGGTCGACCTGTGGGGCCGCCTGCGCGCACAGCGCGACAGCGCCGGCGCCTCGCGGCAGGCCAGCGCCTTCGACCGCGATGCGGTGCGGCTCGCACTGCGCGCAGGCGCGGGCGCGGCCTGGCTCGAAGCGCTGGGCCTGCGCGAGCGCACGGCCATCGCGCGTCGCAGCCTGGACGATGCCGAACGGCTGCTGCAGCTGGTCGAGGCCCGTGCGCGCGCGGGCGCGGCCTCGCCGCTCGAGCTTGCGCAGCAGCGCGGCATCGTCGCGTCGCAGCGGCGCACGGCCGCCACGCTGCACCAGCAGTCGCGCGCGGCCGACATCCGCATGGCGCGCTGGCTCGGCCAGGCCGGCAGCGAGGTGCGGATCACGGCCACCAGCCTGCAGCAGCTCTCGCTGCCCGCGGTCGACGCCAGCCTGCCGGCCGACCTGCTCGCGCGCCGGCCCGACATCGCACGCACCGAGGCCGCACTGGCCGCGGCCGATGCGGACGTGGCGGCGGCGCGCGCGGCGATGTTCCCCACGCTCACGCTGAGCGCCGGCCTTTCGGCGGCGGGGCCGCGCTTCGGCACGCTGTTCGATCACCCGGTGTACAGCCTGGCGGCGGCGCTCGCGGCGCCGGTCTTCGACGGCGGCCGGCGCGCCGCGGCGCGCGACCTGTCGGCCGCACGGCGCGAAGAGTTGCTCGCGACCTACCGCGCCGCCACCGTGGCCGCCTTCACCGACGCGCTGACCGCGCTCGACGCCGTGGCCGCGCTCGACACGCAGCGCGCCGCGCAGGACGAGGAACTGGCACAGGCCGAGCGCGCGCGCACGCTCGCCGAGTCGCGCTACCGCGCGGGTGCCGAGACGCTGCTCACGCTGCTCGATGCGCAACGCACGCTGTTCGCCGCGCAGGATGCGCGCGCGCAGTTGCTGCAGGCGCGCTTGCAGGCCAGCGTGGCGCTGTACCACGCGCTCGGCGGCGGCTGGTCCGCCGAATCGGCGGCCACGCGCCTCAGCCGAAACGCACGCTGATCTGCAGGCCGGGGTGCGCGTTGCGCACCGTGAGCCGGCCACCGTGGGCTTCGGCGATGAGCCGGCACAGGTACATGCCGAGGCCGACACCGCCGGTGGCGCGCGCCCGCGCGCCGTCGGTGCGGTAGAAGGGCTCGGTCAGGCGTTCGAGCTGCGCGTCGTCCACGCCGGGACCGAAGTCGCGCACCTCCAGCTCGGCACCGCCGTCGGCCGGCGCGCGCAAGCTCACGGTCGGCGGCTGCGGTGCGCCGGCGCTGTAGCGCAGCGCGTTGTCCAGCAGGTTGCGCACCATCAGGCGCACGCGCATGCGGTCGACGGGCTGCGGCGCCAGGCCGTCCGCGAGGTCGAGTTGCACCGCTTGTGCGCCGGGCATCTCGGCCACGATCTCGCGCACCAGCGCAGCCAGGTCGACCGGCTCGCGCTGCAACGCGGCATGCGGGCTCGCGAGGCGTTCGCTTTCGAGCAGGTCGCTGATCAGGTCGCGCATCTCGTTGAGGTCGCGCAGCAGCGCCTCGCGCTCGGCCTCGCCTTCGGGCGTGGCGGGCAGCAGCTCGGCGTTGAGCCGGGCCCGCGTGAGCGGCGAGCGCAGCTCGTGGCTCAGCGCCAGCAGCAGGCCGCGCTTGGCATCGAGCATGGCCTGGATGTCGCTGGCCATGGTGTTGACGCGCTGCGCGAGGTCGCCCAGGTCGTCGTTGCGGCGGATCGGAATGGGCTGCGCGAACTCGCCACGGCCGAAGCGCTGCGCGCCCTCGCGGATGTCGATGAGCGGACGCAGCAGCCGGCTCACCAGTGCGTAGGCCACCACCACGAGCAGCAGCAGCACGCACAGCGTGGTCCAGCCCGCCGCGCGCGGCGCGAGCTGCCACAGCCGGGGCGCCCAGCCGAAGATGACCTTGTGCCCGTCGGCCGTGGGGCGCACGAACCAGCGCTCGGTGGAGAACATCGACTCCTCGCGGTCGCGGTCGTAGAACCAGCCGCCGCGCGCGTGCAGGTCGTTGCCGGGGTTCGACTCCCAGTTCACGGTGGGCCCGGTGATGCGGATGGTGATCGGCAGCCGGTCGACCAGCGCCTGCGCGCGCACCGTGTCGGGCGGCGTGCCGAGTTCGGCAACGAGGCGGTCGGCGTAGTCCATCAGCATCGGCTGCGCGGCCTCGGCCCAGGTGCTGGAGAACGACCGCTTCATGCCGCCCACGAACACCGCCGCCATCACGAGCGCGAGCACCACGAACATCATCACGATGCGCACGCGCACCGAGCTGCGCCAGCGCTGCTGCATGTGCGCGTGCATGCGCGCGTGCCAGTGCCGGCGGCGCTCCTTGCCGGGGCACAGGCCTTCGTTGTCGGCGGGCACGGCGCCTGCGCGCCTGCGGGGAAATCTCATGAAGACGGCTCGCCCGGCGCCACCGCCAACGCGTAGCCGGCGTTGCGCAGCGTCTTGATGCAGTCGAGCGGCTCGAGCTTCTTGCGCAGCCGGCTCACCACGATGTCGACCGCGCGCGTGAAGAGCTCGGCCTCGTGGCCGCGCAGCCGGTTGAGGATGTCGTCGCGGCTGAACACCTTGCCGGGCTCGCCGGCCAGCAGCGCGAGCAGATCGAACTCGGTGCCGGTGAGCTCCACGCGCTCGCCGTGGCGCAACACCTGGCGCCGGTCGAGGTCGATCGAGAGGCCGTCGAACACGCGCAGCTGGGCGTTGGCGGCGGCGGCCGCCGGCGCGCTGCGCTGACGGCGCAGGATGGTCTGCACGCGCGCCACCAGTTCGCGCGGCTCGAAGGGCTTGGGCACGTAGTCGTCGGCGCCGAGTTCGAGGCCGACCACGCGGTCCATCACCTCGCCGCGCGCGGTGAGCATCACGATGGGGATGTCGCTTTCCTTGCGGATCTCGCGGCACAGTTCGAAGCCGTCCATCTCGGGCAGCATGACGTCGAGGATGGCCGCGTCGTAGTGCCCCGCACGCAGCTTGGCGATGCCCTCGCTCGGGCGCTTGGCGCTGTCGAGCGTGCAGCCGAAGCGTGCGAAGTAGGTGGTCAGCGGCGCGGCGAGGTGTTCGTCGTCGTCGATCAGCAGGATGCGCGGCATGGCGGGATTGTGCCTCCTGGCAAAGAGAGCGCGAATGGCAAGGCTTGCAATCAATCCGGCCGGCATCGCACCGTCCAGACCAGGCCGGCGCTGAGACCGGCGAGCAAAAGCACGTGGTAGACCACGTCGGGCACCGTGCGCGGGCCGATGCCTGCGACGATGGTGCCAAGACCGACCAGCGTGCCCAGCAGGGCAAAGCCCTGTCCGGCGATCGCCGCCGCGCGGGCATGCGCGGGGCGGCGCCAGGTTTCGAGCGCCGCGAGCACCAGCACGGTGGCGATCACGGCCTCGGCGGTGCGCGCCTGCGGATGCGCGTGGCCGGCCCCGAGCCAGCCACCGTGCACCGCCGAGGCGGCGGCGAGCGTGAACGCCTCGCCCAGCATCACGGTGCGCGCGAGCGCGGGGCGCATCAGGGGACGCGAACGGGCCACGGCACTCACCATGGATCGGCGCGGCCGATGCGGCCGAGGTGGGTGGACGCAAAGCCCGTCGCGTACTTCAGGCCGAAGCCCAGCGCATGGTCGAGCCCGACGCGGGCCAGCCAGATCAGCCCGCCGGCCACCGCCCACGGCTGCGCCGCGAACACGCCCAGCGCCAGCAGCAGCACGGGTCCGATCAGCGCATGCGCCGCGTTGTACAGCGCCGCGCCGACACGCGGCCCCGCGAGGTAGCCGAGCAGCGAGAGGTCGGGCGCGAACAGCCAGAGCGCGAACACGCCCCAGCCCATGCCGAACTGGGCATAGCCGACCAGCGCCACCGCGAGCACCACCGCGCCTTCGAAGCGCAGCACGGTGCGCACGCCGTCCATGGCCGGGGCTTCGGGTTCGCGGGACACCACGGAACCCACGTGGTGCTGCGGCTCCTGCAGAGCAGGTCGATGCAGCGACACGAAGCGCCCCCAGCCCGGGGGCGAGCCCATTTCAGCCATGGCGCGACCAGCGGCGGCCGCCGCGCTCCATGAAGTCACGCACCTTCTGTTGCTGGGCGGGGTTCAGGTGGTCGAAGAAGTCGGCCGCGGCGGCGATGACCTCGGGGCTGCCGGTGCGCACCACGGCGGTCTTCTCTTCGACCAGGCGCGCGGCGCCGGCCTGGTCGAGCGCGTTGCCCGCGAACAGCGCCTTGAACTGCGAGCGCGGATCGCCCGATCCGCCCGCACCGCGCATCGCCTGGCGCTGCGCCTGCAGCTTCTCGGCCAGCACGGTGAGCTTCTGCTTCTGCGCGGCGTCGAGTTCGAGCTTGCTGCCGACGCGCTCGACCATCTTGGCGCGGAACTCGGCGCTGTCGCCGCCCCAGCCGTGGCGATGGCCGGCACAGCCGGCGATGCTGCCGGCGACGACGGCCAGGCCGGCGAATCCGAACAGGGTGCGTTTGATCCAGTGCTTCATGGAGGTGCTCCTTCATGCGCCCCTGCGCGGGGCTGCTTCAGTGATGGACGAGGCGACGGCGGCGCCGCCCGGGGCGCCGCATCGTCGGCTCAGAGACGGTTGCCGCTGTCGCGCGCGGCGGCGGCACGCGCGTCGACGGGGTTCTGCATCGTCGAGATGACCTTGCTGTTCACGCGCGAGCCGGAGGTCACGTTCTGGTCGGGGGCGGCGGCGGTGCGCACGGCTTCGGCGATGACGCGGGCGCGGTCGGTCGACACGGCCACGGTCTCGGGGCCGCGCGAACCGCGCACGACGTTCTGGTCGGGGGCGGCGGCGGCACGCACGGCTTCGGCGTTGACATCGGCGCGGCTCATGGCCGACACGGGCGCGTGCACGCCCTCGTAGCTTTCAGCCTTGGCGCCGGCGGCGGCGAGCATGGCGAAGGAACCGACAGCGATGAGCTGGGCGAGGGAGAAGGACGACTTGACGATCATGATGCAGGCCTTTCTTTCAGGGGTTGGAAGAGGAGACCTGATGGTGCGCGTCAAGGCGCGGCGAGTCCTTTCACGCCCGTATCGCCGTATTTCGGTTTGTTTCACTCGGCCCGCAACCCACCGTTTTCACGGTGCATCACGAAGACAAAGGTATGCGAAAGCGCGGGCTCAGCCCGCGAGTGCGGCCGCGGGATCGTCCGCGTCGAGCACGCCCTGCGCCCAGGGCTCGAGCTTGCCGGTGTCGGCGCGCAGCACTTCCTGCTTCACGGCCAGGATGCGCGAGGGGTGCATGGAGAAGCTGCGCAGGCCCAGGCCCAGCAGCAGGCGCGTGAAGGCGACGTCACCGGCCATCTCGCCGCACACCGACACGCCCTTGCCCTGGCGGCGGCACTCGGTGATGGTGTCGGCCACGAGCTTGAGCACCGCGGGGTGCGCGGGGTCGTACAGGTGGGCGACGGCCTCGTCGGCGCGGTCGATGGCCAGCGTGTACTGGATCAGGTCGTTGGTGCCGATCGAGAGGAAGTCGAAGTGCTTCAGGAAGGTCTTGAGCGTGAGCGCGGCGGCCGGGATCTCGATCATGGCACCGAGCTTGACCGGGCCGTACACCGCGCCGCGGTTGTCGAGTTCGGCGCGCGCGAAGTCGATGAGCGACAGCGTCTGGCGGATCTCGCTGGCGTGCGCGAGCATCGGAATGAGCAGGTGGATCTCGCCGTGCGCCGCCGCGCGCAGGATGGCGCGCAGCTGCGTGAGGAACATCGCCGGATCGGCCAGGCTCCAGCGGATGGCGCGCAGGCCGAGCGCGGGGTTCAGGTGCTCCTGCTTGCTGCCCGACTTGCCGTCCAGCGGCTTGTCGGCACCCACGTCGATGGTGCGGATGGTGACGGGCATGCCCTGCATGCCCTCGACCGCGCGCTTGTAGGCCTGGTACTGCTCTTCTTCGTCGGGCAGGCGCGTCTGGCGCGCCGAGTTCTCGCGGCCCATGAAGAGGAATTCGCTGCGAAAGAGGCCCACGCCCACGGCGCCGGCCTTGACGGCGCCGGCCGTGTCCTCGGGCATCTCGATGTTGGCCAGCAGGTCGACGCGCTGGCCGTCGAGCGTGACGGCGGGCTTGTGGCGCAGCCGCGCGAGCCGCCCGCGCTCGAGGTCGCCCTGGCGCTGCTTGAAGCCGTACTCGGCCAGGATGATCGGCGACGGGTCGACGATCATCACGCCGGCCTCGCCGTCAATGATGACCCAGTCGTCCTGGCGCACCAGCTGGCTCGCGGAGCGCGCGCCGACGATGGCCGGGATGTCCATGCTGCGCGCGACGATGGCGGTGTGCGAGGTGCGCCCGCCCACGTCGGTCACGAAGCCCGCGAACACGCTCTTCTTGAACTGCAGCATGTCGGCCGGCGAGAGGTCGTGCGCGATGAGCACCAGCGGCACGTCGAAGCCGTCGCCCGCGGTGGGGTCGTCGTCTTCGTCGTCGTGCGCGGCGGCGGCGCGCTTGCGCCGCGGCGGGCTCGGCGCGAGCACGGCGGCCGTGCCCTTCATGCGATGCAGCATGCGCTCGACCACCTGTTCGAGGTCGGCCTTGCGCTCGCGCAGGTACGGGTCCTCCATCTCGTCGAACTGGCGCGCGATGATCTCGAGCTGCGTGGTCAGCGCCCATTCGGCGTTGTACAGCCGCTCGCTGATCCAGTGCTTCACGCCGCCGCTGAGCACGTCGTCCTGCAGCAGCATCTGGTGCACCTCGAGCAGCGCCGCGAGTTCGTGCGGCGCGTCGTTCGGGCCCATCTGCGCCACGCTGGCCTGCAGCTTGGTGAGCTCGTCGGCCACCGCGTTGCGCGCGGTGCGCACGCGGTCGATCTCGGTCTCGATCTCTTCGGGCTTGATGAAGTAGTGCGCCACGTCGATGCGGCTGGACACGACCAGCACCGCGCGGCCGATGGCAATGCCACGGGCGACCGGGAGACCGTGGACTGCGAAGGTCATGCGCGGGTCCTTATTCGCCTTCGCCGAATTTGTCGTCCATCAGTTGGACGATGGCGTTCATGGCTTCGTCCTCCTGCGGGCCGTTGGTCTCGAGCTCGACGGTCACGCCGAGGCCGGCGGCCAGCATCATGACGCCCATGATGCTCTTGGCGTTGATGCGGCGGTCGCCGCGCGACAGCCACACCTCGCAGGGGAAGCTGCCGGCGAGCTTGGTCAGCTTGGCCGACGCGCGTGCGTGCAGGCCCAGCTTATTGCTGATGGTCACGGATTTCTTGATCACTGTGCTTTCTTTTCGCCTGGTTCTGGGGAGCCGCCACTGCCACCTGCATCACGCCGGCGGTGCCGCCCGCCAGGGCCCGCTGCACCAGGGTGTCGAGCGGTTCGTGGCGGTAGGTGACGGCGCGCAGCAGCATCGGCAGGTTGACACCGGCCACGAGCCGCGAGCGCACGCCGTCCACCAGCTTCTGCGCGACGTTGCAGGGCGTGGCGCCGAACACGTCGGCCAGCACCAGCACCTGCGAGCGCGGGGCATGCAACTGCTGCGCGAGCGTGATGCGCGCGGCGGCCAGCGTTTCCTCGGGCGACACGTTGGGCAGCACGTCGAGGGCCACGACGGCCTGTTCGCAGTCGGGGAACACATGCAGCGCGCACTGCCGCAGCGCCTGTGCGAACGGGGAGTGGGCAATGATGAGGATGCTGTTCATGCGGCTCGGAGGACGACGCGTCGATTATGCGGGGGCGCCCAAAGGAAGTAGAGGCATCGAGGACACAACGCGGCAGCCGGGGAAAGCGGCCATGGCGGGCGCGTGGCCGGTGTGTCGGTTTGCGCCGCGGCAACAGCTATGAAAACGATAGCTGGCCCGCGCATCGCGGCCTGTCGGCCGGCCCCTGCTCATGGCAGGCGCAGGCCCTCGAAGAAGGTCTTGGTCGCCTCGGGCGAGGACGACCGGCCGAGCACGGTGGCCTGGTAGAGCGACACGCTGCCGTCTTTCTGCGACTGCGCGAACCAGAGCACCTGGACCGGCGCCACGCCCTGCTGCGCCGATTGCCCGTCGAGCCGCCACGGTGCGGGAACGGCCGTGGCGCGCGGCAAGGTGGCCGGCCCCTGGATCACCTGCGCGACGCCCAGCTGGCCGTGCGTGGCCGTGCGCCAGGCCGTGAGCCAGGCCTCGGCCTGCGCCGGGCTGGTGGCGGCGGCATGGGCCACGGCGAAGGTCGCGCCGCCGGCTTCGCAGCCGGTCATGTCGACCTGCACCGACTCGGCACCCAGCGGCACCGCGCGCTGGGCGCGGTCGGCCTTGCAGGGCAGCAGCGCGACCAGGCCGGCGTCGGCGATCGGCACTTCGCGCCAGTTGAAGGTGGGGCTGCAGGCGCCCAGCGCGGCGGCCAGCGCGGCGGCCAGGGCCAGCACGGGCCAGGAGGGGAAAGGAAGCGAGGGCATCGGAGGACGATTATCGAGCGGCCTTCGGGGAATGAAGCGCGTGCGCCGACGCGTTCCGGCACGCGGAACTAAAATCGCGCCGCCTCTCTCCTTCAGGTGCCCATGAAAAAATACATCGCTGCCGCCGCCGTCGTGATCGCCCTGGCCGCCGGCGTGGGCGTGTACCTCGGTTCGGGCAGCACGGCCGCTCCGGCCTCGACCTTCGTGCTGCTCGACGGCACCACCAAGAGCACGGCCGACCTGAAGGGCAAGGTCACGCTGGTCAACTTCTGGGCCACCAGCTGTGTGACCTGCGTGGCCGAGATGCCCAAGGTGATCTCGACCTACGACAAGTACAAGGCCAAGGGCTACGACACGCTGGCGGTGGCCATGAGCTACGACCCGCCGAGCTACGTCGTCAACTTCGCCGAAACCCGCAAGCTGCCGTTCAAGGTGGCGATCGACAACACCGGCAGCGTGGCGCAGGCCTGGGGCGACGTGAAGCTCACGCCAACCACCTTCATCGTCAACAAGAAGGGCGAGATCGTGAAGCGCTACGTGGGCGAGCCCGACTTTGCCGAGCTGCACAAGCTGATCGAAAAACTCCTGGCCGAGGCCTGACCTTCGGCCCCAGAAAAGCAAAAGGCGCTCCGAGGAGCGCCTTTTTCGTGGCGAAAGCCCTCGGCTTACTGGTTGCGGAAGCTGTCGTGGCAGGCCTTGCAGCTCGCGCCGGTCGGGCCGAACTGGGCCTTGAGCGCGTCGATGTTGCCGGCCTTGGCGGCGACGACGAGCTTGCCGGTCTCGGCGATCACCTTGTCCTGGTGTTCCTTGAACTTGGCGGCTTCCTTCCAGACTTCGGGCTTGGCCTTGCCGCCCTCGGTGCCGGCGCCGAAGCCGGCCCAGGGCAGCTTGGCCATGTCAGCGACGATCTCGGCGTTGGCGGCAGCGGCGGCAGCGTCGTAGGGCGCC
Source organism: Variovorax sp. BGA-UO-ETr-C22 (assembly GCF_059567965.1). Taxonomy (NCBI): domain Bacteria; kingdom Pseudomonadati; phylum Pseudomonadota; class Betaproteobacteria; order Burkholderiales; family Comamonadaceae; genus Variovorax; species Variovorax sp. BGA-UO-ETr-C22. The sequence goes on along the minus strand of NZ_JCAQPA010000009.1, from coordinate 698,350 downwards.
CGGCCGTTGGCCATGGCACCGAGGCGGCCGAAGTGCTGGGCCATCACGAACAGCGCGCTCTGGCGGTACTTGATGGCATCTTCGGGCTTGGCGAACTGTGCCGCGGCGGGCAGGGACATCGCAGCGCAGGCGGCTGCAAGGGCGAACGAAGCAAAACGGGTCATCGTGGGTCCTTGTGTGGGGGTTTTGGGCACCGTCGAACGCGGTGCTGCAGGCAGTGTAGGGGCTGCCCGTGTCGGGCGCATAGCAACAACCCGGTGGAACGACCGGGCCGGACTTTGCTAATCTGCGCCTTCCGCAGCCTCGCGCCCCGGCGCCTTTTTCGATGACCGACACCCTCTCGGTGGCCCGCACACGCGTCTGGGACCTGCCGACCCGCCTCTTTCACTGGGCGCTCGCCTTCGCCGTGATCGGCCTGATCGTGACGGGCCTGAACGGCATCATGGAATGGCATTTCCGCCTCGGCTACACCGTGCTGGCGCTGCTGCTGTTCCGGCTGATCTGGGGGGTCGTGGGCGGGCGCTGGTCGCGCTTCGCGGCCTTCATCTATGCGCCGGGCTCGGTCATCGCCTACCTGCGCGGCAAGTCGCACCCCGACCACCTGATCGGCCACACGCCGCTGGGCGCGCTGTCGGTGTTCGCGGTGCTGGCGCTGTTGATCCTGCAGGTCGCCACCGGGCTGATGGCCGACGACGAGATTTCCGCCTCCGGGCCGCTGACACGTTTTGTGTCGGGCGCCATGGTGAGCCTGGCGACGGGCTGGCACAAGGCGCAGGGCAAGTGGATCGTGATCGCCCTGGTGAGCCTGCATGTGCTGGCGGTGCTGTTCTATGTGCTGGTCAAGCGGCACCGGCTGGTCGGGCCGATGCTGTCGGGCGACAAGCTGGTGGTCGCGGGCGCGGCCTCCAACGGGAACGGCAATGGCAACGGCGTGGCCCCAAGCCGCGACGATGCGGTGTCGCGCACGCTGGCGCTGGTGCTGTTCGCGCTGTGCGCGGGCGTGGCGTTCTGGGTGGCGTCGTTGCGCGTATGAGCGGCTTTTCCGTCTCCCGCCCGTTACCACTGTCGGACACGCCGGCGGTGGTGCTGCTCACGCCCGACGAACCGCATGAAGTCGACGCCGTGCGCGCCATCTTCCGCGACTACGCGGGCTCGCTGGCCATCGACCTCGACTTCCAGGACTTCGACGGCGAGCTGGCCGGACTCCCCGGCGAGTACGCCGAGCCGCGCGGCACCTTGCTGCTGGCGCTGGTCGATCCCGCCCATGTGAACGAAGACGCCGGCCGCGCCGCGCCCACGCTGAAGCGCGCCGACGGCACGCTCGCCCACGTGGCGGGCTGCTGCGCGCTGCGCCCGCTCGACACCACGGACTACGCGAACGCGGCGGAAATGAAACGGTTGTATGTGCGCCCCGGGTTCCGGGGGCTCGGGCTCGGCCGGCAGCTGGCCGAGGCCATCCTCGATGCGGCGCGCAGCGCAGGCTATGCCTGCGTGCTGCTCGACACCCTCGACGACATGGAGTCGGCGCGCGCCCTCTACGAAGACCTGGGCTTCGCGGAGGTGCCGCCCTACTATCACAACCCCGTCGCCGGGGCTCACTACCTCAAAGTAGATCTCTAGACCGGGCTCAGCCGCGGGCTTGCGCCAGCAGCGTGTCGGCGTCGCTCACTTCGAACTTGCCCGGGCCTTCGACGTTCAGCGTCGCGACCTTGCCGTCCTTCACGAGCATCGAATAGCGGTTGCTGCGCAGGCCCATGCCGCGGCCGGTCAGGTCCAGCGTGAGGCCGGTGGCTTTTGCGAAGTCCGCACTGCCGTCGGCCAGCATGCGCACCTTGGCGCCGGTCTTCTGGTCGCGCGCCCAGGCGCCCATCACGAAGGCGTCGTTCACGCTCACGCACCAGATCTCGTCCACGCCGGCGGCCTTGAAGTCGTCGAAGTGCTGCACGTAGCCCGGCACATGCTTGGCCGAGCAGGTGGGCGTGAAGGCGCCCGGCAGTGCGAACAGCGCGATGGTCTTGCCCGCCGTGGCCTTGGTCACGTCGACCGGGTTCGGGCCGATGCTGCAGCCCTCGCCCTCCACTTCGGAATATTCCTGCAGGGTGGCCGAAGGAAGGGTGTCGCCGACTTTGATCATGTGAATTGCTCCTGAAAAAGAAAAACGGCCCACATTGTGGGCCGTTTCCGGATGGGTTGCCTCGAGGGCGACCGAGTGCCTGATCAGACCAGGACGGCCTTCTCGACCAGACGGGTCACGACCCAGTTCTTGGTCTTCGAGATCGGACGGCTTTCCGTGATCTCGATGGTGTCGCCGAGGTGGTACTCGCCCTTTTCGTCATGGGCGTGGTACTTGCTCGTCTTGGCCACGATCTTGCCGTAGAGCTCGTGCTTCACACGGCGCTCGACCAGCACGGTCACGGTCTTGGCACGCTTGTCGCTGACCACCTTGCCGATCAAGGTGCGCTTGAGGGATTTTTTAGCTTCCGTCATGTTCACTCCTTACTTGGCGGCTTGGGTCTCTTGCTCTTTCTGAGCAAGAATGGTCTTGGCGCGAGCGATGTCGCGACGCGTCACGCGCAGCGTCGTGGTGTTCGACAGCTGTTGCGTGGCCTTCTGCATGCGCAGGCCGAAGTGGGCCTTCTGCAGATCCTTGATTTCGGCTTGCAGGCCTGCGACGTCCTTCGTGCGCAGGGTTGCGGCCTTCGTCACCTTGGCCGAAGCCGCGGTTTCTTTCTTCTTACGTGTTGCCATGGATGTTCTCCTCTCAGGCGCCGAGCTGGCGAGCGACGAACGTCGTGCGCAGCGGAAGCTTGGCGGCGGCCAGGCGGAACGCTTCGCGGGCGAGTTCTTCGGGCACGCCGACGATCTCGAACACGATCTTGCCAGGCTGGATTTCAGCGACGTAGTACTCGGGGTTGCCCTTACCGTTACCCATCCGCACTTCAGCGGGCTTGGTAGAGATCGGCTTGTCCGGGAACACGCGGATCCAGATACGGCCACCACGCTTCACGTGACGCGAGATCGCGCGACGAGCGGCTTCGATCTGGCGCGCCGTGAGGCGACCGCGGTCGGTGCATTTGAGACCGAAGTCACCGAACGCAACCGAGTTACCCGTGGTTGCGATGCCGGTGTTGCGGCCCTTTTGTTCCTTGCGGAACTTTCTGCGTGCAGGTTGCAGCATGTTTTGTTACTCCGTGAGGGCCCCAGGCACTTGCGTGCCCGGGAGCGACCGATTACTCGGTCTTGGCACCGTCCGCTGCTGCAGCGGGCGCGGCTTTGCGGACGCGCTTAACGGCGGGTTTCGAGTCTGCACCGGCACCGCCGGTTGCTTCTGCGGGCTTGTCGCTGCCATCGGCCGGAGCGGTGTTGCCACCGATCGGACCACGGGCACCGGCACGGGGGCCGGGACCACGACGGTCGCCACCCGGACGGTCGCCAGGGCGACCATCACGGCGGGGACCACGCGGGCGGCGCTCTTCGTCCGGACGCGGCGTTTCGACGGCCGGCAGGTCGTTACGACCCAGCGTGTCGCCCTTGTAGACCCAGACCTTGACGCCGATGACGCCGTAGGTGGTCTTGGCTTCCGAGGTGCCGTAGTCGATGTCGGCGCGCAGGGTGTGAAGCGGCACGCGGCCTTCGCGGTACCACTCGGTACGTGCGATTTCGATGCCGTTCAGGCGGCCAGCCGACATGATCTTGATGCCCAGGGCACCCAGACGCATGGCGTTCTGCATGGCGCGCTTCATGGCGCGGCGGAACATGATCCGCTTTTCGAGCTGCTGCGTGATGCTGTCGGCGATCAGCTGCGCATCGATTTCGGGCTTGCGCACTTCTTCGATGTTGACCGCAACCGGCACGCCGAGCTGCTTGCCCAGTTCGCGCTTGAGGTTCTCGATGTCTTCGCCCTTCTTGCCGATCACGACGCCCGGACGAGCCGAGTAGATCGTGATGCGTGCGTTCTTGGCGGGACGCTCGATCATGACGCGCGACACCGAAGCGTTCTTCAGCTTCTTCTTCAGGTATTCGCGAACCTTGATGTCTTCGGCCAGCATGCCCGCGAAATCGCGGTCGCTTGCGTACCAACGGCTGGACCAGTTACGGGTGACCGCAAGGCGGAACCCGGTTGGGTGGATTTTCTGTCCCATATTTCTTCCAGGCCTTCTTAGTTGCCAACCGTCACGTACACATGGCACGTGGGCTTGCTGATGCGATTGCCGCGACCCTTGGCGCGCGCCGTGAAGCGCTTGAGCGTTGCACCTTGCTCGACGTAGATGGTCTTGACCTTCAGCTCGTCGATGTCGGCACCGTCGTTGTGCTCGGCGTTGGCAATCGCCGACTCGAGCACCTTCTTGATGATCACAGCGGCCTTCTTCTGCGTGAATTGCAGAACGTTGAGCGCTTGATCGACCTTCTTGCCGCGGATCAGGTCCGCGACCAGACGGCCCTTGTCGACCGACAGGCGGACACCGCGGAGGACTGCACGTGTTTCAGACATGGTCGTTCCTTACTTCTTCTGGACTTTTTTGTCCGCGGGGTGCCCCTTGAACGTGCGCGTGAGCGCAAATTCGCCGAGCTTGTGGCCGACCATCTGGTCGGTGATGTACACGGGCACGTGTTGCTTGCCGTTGTGCACAGCGATGGTCAGACCGATGAACTCGGGCAGAACCATCGAGCGGCGCGACCAGGTCTTGATCGGCTTCTTGTCCTTGTTCGTCACGGCCTTGTCGGCCTTGGCCACGAGGTGGTGGTCGACGAAAGGACCCTTTTTGAGAGAGCGAGTCATTGGCTATCCCTTACTTCTTGCGACGCGACACGATGAAGACCTGCGTGCGCTTGTTGTTACGGGTGCGATAGCCCTTGGTCAGGTTGCCCCACGGGTCGACAGGATGGCGGCCTTCGCCAGTCTTGCCTTCGCCACCACCGTGCGGGTGGTCGACCGGGTTCATCACCACGCCGCGAACGGTCGGGCGAATACCCATGTGACGCTTCACACCGGCCTTGCCGAGCTGGCGCAGGCTGTGTTCTTCGTTGGCCACTTCACCGATGGTCGCGCGGCATTCGATGTGAATGCGACGGACTTCGCCCGAACGCATGCGGACCTGGGCGTAGACGCCTTCACGGGCCAGCAGCGTGGCCGAGGTACCGGCCGAACGTGCGATCTGCGCGCCCTTGCCGGGTTGCAGTTCGATGCAGTGGATCGTCGAACCCACGGGGATGTTGCGGATCGGCAGGGTGTTGCCGGCGCGGATCGGGGCTTCGGCGCCCGACATCAGGGTTGCACCAGCTTCCAGACCGCGCGGGGCGATGATGTAGCGGCGCTCGCCGTCGGCGTAGCAGACCAGAGCGATGTGGGCGGTGCGGTTCGGGTCGTACTCGATGCGTTCGACCTTGGCCGGGATGCCGTCCTTGTTGCGCACGAAGTCGACAATGCGGTAGTGGTGCTTGGCACCACCGCCACGATGGCGGATCGTGATGTGACCGTTGTTGTTACGGCCGGCCTTCTGGAACTGGGGTTCCAGCAGGGCTGCGTGAGGCGCACCCTTGTGCAGGTGGTCACGCGAAATCTTCACCGCGCCGCGTTGGCCCGGCGAAGTGGGTTTCATCTTGATGACGGCCATGATTAAGCGCCTTCCCCGACGAGGTTGAGCTCTTGACCGGCCTTCAGCGTCACATAAGCCTTGCGCACGTTGTCGCGGCGGCCGATGGACTTGCCAAAGCGCTTGGTCTTGCCCTTGGTGTTGAGCACCGACACGCCCTGGACTTCGACCTTGAACATCAGTTCAACAGCGGCCTTGATCTCGGGCTTGGTGGCGTCTTGCAGCACCTTGAAAGTGACAGCGTTCGACTTCTCGCCGACCATCGTGGCCTTTTCGGACACGATCGGTGCGACCAGCACGTTCATGAGACGGCCTTCGTCGAACTTACGTTGTGCAGGGGTGGGGTTCACGCGGCTCATGCGAACATCTCCTTGAGCTTGTCGACGGCACCCTTGGTGACCAACACCTTCTTGTAGTGAACCAGCGACACCGGATCGGCGTAACGGGGTTCGACCACGAGGATGTTGACCAGATTGCGCGAGGCAAGGTACAGGTTTTCGTCGACTTCTTCGGCGATCACGAGCACGGACTCGAGATTCATTGCCTTGAAACGGGCTGCCAGCGGCTTCGTCTTGGGCGAATCCACGGTCAGCGAATCGACCACGGCCAGACGGCCTTCGCGAGCGAGCTGCGAGAAGATGGAGGCCATGCCGGCGCGGTACATCTTCTTGTTGATCTTCTGCGAGAAGTTTTCGTCAGGCATGTTCGGGAAGATCCGGCCGCCTCCGCGCCACAGGGGCGAGGACGTCATACCGGCGCGGGCGCGGCCCGTTCCCTTTTGCTTGAAAGGCTTCTTGGTCGAGTGCTTGACCTGTTCGCGGTCCTTCTGGGCGCGCGTGCCTTGACGGGCGTTGGCCTGGAATGCAACGACGATCTGGTGGACCAGGTCTTCGTTGTAGTCACGGCCGAACACGGTCTCGGGGGCGTCGTACTTCGACGCGGCCTGGCCTTGTTCGTTCAGGAGTTCGAGTTGCATTACTTCGCTCCTTCAGCCGCTTGCGGCTTGGCCTTGATGGCGGGACGCACGGTGACGAAGCCACCCTTCGAACCCGGGATCGCGCCCTTGATGAGCAGCAGCTGACGTGCTTCGTCGATGCGGAACACGTCGAGGTTTTGCGTCGTGCGGGTGACGTCGCCGAGGTGGCCCGTCATGCGCTTGCCGGGGAACACGCGACCGGGGTCTTGTGCCATGCCGATCGAGCCGGGCACATTGTGCGAACGGCTGTTACCGTGCGACGCGCGCTGCGAGCTCATGTTGTGACGCTTGATCGTGCCGGCGTAGCCCTTGCCGATGGTCGTGCCTTGCACGTCCACCTTCTGGCCCACGGAGAACACGCTGCTCGCCGCGATCACGCCGCCAGCCTTGTGCTGACCTGCGGTATCGGCGGTGACGCGGAATTCCTGGATGATTTCACCAGCTTCGACACCTGCCTTGGCGAGGTGGCCGGCTTGGGGCTTGGTCACGCGCGATGCTTTGCGCGAACCGAACGTCACCTGCAGGGCGACGTAGCCATCGGTCTCTTGGGACTTGATCTGGGTCACACGGTTGTTGGACACATCCACCACCGTGACAGGAACTGCGTCCCCGTCATCGGTGAAGAGACGCATCATCCCCACCTTGCGGCCCAGCAACCCGAGGGAGTTGCTCAGACTCATTTGTTTTCTCCAAAAATGGAAGACTTCCTTCGCCGCTGCCACTTCAATTGGCGACAGCGTTTGGCTGGTTTCCCGGCCTGCGAGAGAAGGTTGATAAATCTCCGCCAGAACGGCGACCGAACGGACGCAACAAGGGCAGAGCCAGAGATTATAGCCCGCAGTCGAACCGGGGCGCAAGTGGCCCTTTTCGGGCCGGATTCAGGGGGTTCCGGCCCCGTTTCGGCTGGCTTTCGGGCCTATTTCGCGGGCAGCGAGATGATGTTGTCGCCGCCTGGCAGCGACTTGATCTCGCCATTGGCCTTCATGGCGGGCGCCGCCGCGCCGGTCTGGATCGGGATGGAAATGGCACTGGTCCGACCAGCCTGCTTGATGAACACATTCAGGTAGGCCAGACCCTCCCCCTGGCTGACCACCGTGACGGAAGTGTCGGAGCGCTGTCCCGGCGGCAGGCTCAGCGACGCGCTGCCGGACAGCGTCAGGCCCGCATCGACCGTCAGCGTCACGCTGGCGCCCGCGGGGTCGCTGACGCCGTCGAACTGCAGAACGACGACAGTCGGCTTGCCGGCCTGAGGCGCACCGCCCAGCCGGTACTGCAGCTTGACGCCGGAGTCATTGGGTTTTCTCGATGCGGTCACCCAGGGGGTGGCCGCATCCTTCGAGGTTGCAGCCGACAGCTTCGCAGTGGTGCGCGCCGGCGGCATGCCGTCGGCCAGGGCGGGCACGGGGAGCGCGGACAGTGCAAGTCCCGCCGCCAACGCGGCAGCCAAAGAGAGGCGAGTGTTCAGGATCATCGCGAGCCTTCCCTTCCTATTGAACAAGCACGCTGAGGCACAGCGGCGAAGCAGAGGAGCTCGTCATTGCGGCATCCCGCACTGCCAGAACGTACTCACCCGCACTCAGGCTGACCCGATTACCCGACCGGGCGATCTCTCCGCCCCGGAAGACGTCGAAGTCCGGCAGCGTGGCGCCCCCGACCGTGACCTGGTAGTCCCGGTTCGCCGGCGCGGTGAAGCGCAGGTAGGCAATGCTGCCGTGCTTGTTGCCGGTACCCGCCGCATTGGAGACGCAGGCACTGCTCGGCGCCGGACCAACCGTCAAGGCTCCGTACATCGGCAGCGCTCTTGGCACCCCGCCGTCGTTCGATTCGCCCGTGCCGAATGCATCGCTGGAGGTGATGCCCTGCCCAGCCAACAGGCTGTTCAGCGCCGAGGCGTTGCCAGGCGACGTCGCATTGAACGCCGCGGCGAACGCGTGGATGGACGTGACCGGCGCGCCGCTTCGGAACTGGAAGCCAGTCAAGGTGTCGTGGATGGGCTTGAAGCCGGCTTGCCGGTTGAGGTTCCACAGGATGGCCTGGACCGACAGTTCGCGGAACCAGCCCGGGTTGCCGGTCGGGGGCCCGGCGGACAGATCCAGGCGCCCACCGTCGCCCTGCTGCGCACCCGTCGAGTCCACGTAGTTGCTCCGGTTCAGGGCGATGCCCGACCATGCATTGCCCCAGCCTTCGGAAAAAGCGAGCCGCCGGTCGAGACGATCCGTTCCGTCATGCTCGCCCCCCATCGAATCGTCGCGGCTGAACGCCGACTGGTAATAGTGCCCCCACTCATGCGCGATCACCGGTGCGTCGAACTCGTCGGTGTCGACGTTCTCCTTGCCCAGCACATAGATCTGCCGACCGCTGCTTCCGTTGTTGAAGAAGAAGGTCGTGCCGATTTGCCCTGTCGCGAGGTTGATCGACGTGGACGGCGCGTTGTCGGCACTCCAGAAAACCTTCAGCACAGGAAACGCCGAAGCCGGCGCCACCGACAGCACCTTCTGCATGGAGGTGTAGACCGTGTCGAGCACGGCGAACGGCGCTGCGACCCGCGTCCCGCTGTAGCGCGAACCATCCCAGCCACTGTCCGCACGCAGGTCGCGCGTCAATGCCACGCTTCCCGAAGAAAAGCTCGCCGACTGCATCGAGTACAGCGCATCGCTGCGGGTGTTGTCGCGCACCGTGACATCCCAGGTCGCGCCCGGACCGGTCCGGGTCAGCTGGGCCCGGACGCGCACGGTGATGTTCGTGTTCGCCGGCACCGAGACCGCGTAATTGCCACCGTCATCCGTGGTGGTCAACGCGAGCTGCGCCGATGTGGTGGCATCGAGCACTTCCACCGTGGCGCCGCGCACGGGCTTGGCCGTGGTGTTCGCGTACAGGAGGGGCCCGCTGTTGTTCGGCACCGAGTCGTAAGTGGCTTTCCCGCTCAGGGCGACCGGGTTCAGCACGATCGGCAGGCCGATGGGAAACCCACCGCCGCCTCCGCCACCACCACCTCCCCCACCGCAACCTGCCAGCAATGCCGCCGCGATGCACGCCGCACCGAATGCAAAAGAGAACTTCTGGCTCATCACGTGTGCTGCCCTCGTTTCAGCCCCGGCGCACTGCGTCCCGCAGGCCGGTGCGCGAGGATGCCACACTTGAGAAACAAACGTGAAGCACAAAAAAGCCCGCCTGCATTTCTGCAGGCAGGCTGTGCTCGGAATGCGACGCGAGGTCGAATTACTGCAGCTTGATCTCGACGTCGACGCCGGCCGGCAGGTCGAGCTTCATCAGCGCGTCCACGGTCTTGTCGGTGGGATCGACGATGTCCATCAGGCGCTGGTGCGTGCGGATTTCCAGCTGGTCGCGCGACGTCTTGTTGACGTGCGGCGAACGCAGGATGTCGAAACGCTTCATGCGGGTCGGCAGGGGCACGGGGCCCTTGACGATCGCGCCGGTGCGCTTGGCGGTGTCCACGATTTCAGCGGCCGACTGGTCGATCAGCTTGTAGTCGAATGCCTTCAGGCGGATGCGGATCTTTTGCTTGGTAGCCATAGTGATTCCTTTGCGTCCGGCTTAGATGTCGAGGATCTTGGCCACGACGCCCGAACCCACGGTACGGCCGCCTTCACGGATGGCGAAGCGCAGGCCCTCTTCCATCGCGATCGGGTTGATCAGCTTCACGGTGATGCTGACGTTGTCGCCAGGCATGACCATTTCCTTGTCCGCGGGCAGCTCGATCGCGCCGGTCACGTCCGTCGTGCGGAAGTAGAACTGCGGACGGTAGTTGTTGAAGAACGGCGTGTGACGGCCGCCTTCGTCCTTGGACAGGACATACACCTCGGCGGTGAAGTGCACGTGCGGCTTGATCGAGCCGGGCTTGCACAGCACTTGGCCGCGTTCGACTTCTTCGCGCTTCGTGNCGCCGGGCATGACCATTTCCTTGTCCGCGGGCAGCTCGATCGCGCCGGTCACGTCCGTCGTACGGAAGTAGAACTGCGGACGGTAGTTGTTGAAGAACGGCGTGTGACGGCCGCCTTCGTCCTTGGACAGGACATACACCTCGGCGGTGAAGTGCACGTGCGGCTTGATCGAGCCGGGCTTGCACAGCACTTGGCCGCGTTCGACTTCTTCGCGCTTCGTGCCGCGCAGCAGCACGCCGACGTTGTCGCCAGCTTGACCTTGGTCCAGCAGCTTGCGGAACATTTCCACGCCGGTGCAGGTGGTCTTGACGGTGGGGCGGATACCGACGATTTCGATTTCTTCGCCGACCTTGATCACGCCGCGCTCGACGGCGCCGGTCACCACGGTGCCGCGACCCGAGATCGAGAACACGTCTTCCACGGGCATCAGGAACGTGCCGTCCACAGCGCGCTCAGGCGTGGGGATGTACGTGTCCAGGGCTTCTGCCAGCTTCATGATGGCGCCTTCGCCCAGGTCACCCTTGTCGCCTTCCAGGGCGAGCTTGGCCGAGCCGTGGATGATGGGGGTGTCGTCGCCGGGGAATTCGTACTTGTCGAGGAGTTCGCGAACTTCCATTTCGACCAGCTCGAGCAGTTCCTTGTCGTCGACCATGTCGCACTTGTTCAGGAACACGATGATGTAGCCCACACCCACCTGGCGAGCCAGCAGGATGTGTTCACGGGTCTGGGGCATCGGGCCGTCAGCGGCCGAGCACACCAGGATGGCGCCGTCCATCTGGGCAGCGCCGGTGATCATGTTCTTCACGTAGTCGGCGTGGCCGGGGCAGTCCACGTGTGCGTAGTGGCGGTTGGCCGTTTCGTACTCGACGTGCGCGGTGTTGATCGTGATGCCGCGGGCCTTTTCTTCAGGCGCTGCGTCGATCTGGTCGTAAGCCTTGGCTTCGCCGCCGAACTTGGCCGACAGCACGGTGGCGATCGCAGCCGTCAGCGTGGTCTTGCCGTGGTCAACGTGACCGATCGTGCCCACGTTCACGTGCGGCTTGGTGCGGGTGAATTTACCTTTTGCCATTTTTCAATCCTTGAAAGAGCATGTCCCGTGTGTTGGNCGTGATGCCGCGGGCCTTTTCTTCAGGCGCTGCGTCGATCTGGTCGTAAGCCTTGGCTTCGCCGCCGAACTTGGCCGACAGCACGGTGGCGATCGCAGCCGTCAGCGTGGTCTTGCCGTGGTCAACGTGACCGATCGTGCCCACGTTCACGTGCGGCTTGGTGCGGGTGAATTTACCTTTTGCCATTTTTCGACTCCGAAAAAAACGATTTCAACGCATGCAGATGGGTCGCAAGCCTGTCGTTGCAACCCCAGAAAACTGGTGCCCTTTGCGGGAATCGGACCCGCGACCTCTCCCTTACCAAGGGAGTGCTCTACCACTGAGCCAAAAGGGCTTTTGTTCTAACCAAATCGCTTCCGGCGCCGAACCGGGTCTCTGGAGCGGGAGACGGGAATCGAACCCGCGTCATCAGCTTGGAAGGCTGGGGTTCTACCATTGAACTACTCCCGCATCGGGGGCACTTCAAGGCACCCAAAGCGCTAGATCCAATCGCTCTTAGAAACCAAATTCATCGCTGGTGGAGAGGGCTGGATTCGAACCAGCGTACTCGTAAGAGGGCAGATTTACAGTCTGCTGCCATTAACCACTCGGCCACCTCTCCGGCGAACCTCGAAATATAGCACGATTTTGTGACTACACAGGTTTCCCAGCAAAAGATGAAGCGTGGAAACCTGCTCGAGGTGTGAAGCCTCTGATTATGAGCGAAGTTCGGAGCCTCCCGACTGCTGCGCCTCACGCCATGCACGGGCTTGGCCAAAATGACCGCAGCCGATGAACGGAACCGGCGGCCGGAGCGCAGAAAGCGGCGAGGGATGATTCGACATCAGCACCTTATGGCGCCCAACGTCGATCAACGCACGCTTACTTTGCGCGTGCGAGCCCCATAGCATAAAAACAACAGGTCGTTCGCCCTGCGCCACATGGCGAATCACGGCGTCGGTCAGCACTTCCCAGCCGCGGCCTGCGTGGCTGGCCGGCTGAGCTTCTTCGACCGTCAGACAGGTGTTGAGCAGCAGCACGCCGTGCGTCGCCCATTTCACAAGACTGCCGCCCGGGTTCGGAAACGCCGGCGGCGGCGTGCCCAGATCGCGCTGGAGTTCCTTGAAGATGTTGCGCAGCGACGGCGGCAGGGCCACGCCCGACGCCACCGAGAAGGCCAGCCCCTCGGCCTGCCCGCGCCCGTGGTACGGGTCCTGGCCCAGGATCACCACGCGCACGTCTTCCGGCGGCGTGAGTTCCAGCGCTCGCAGCGGCTGCGGCGGAAAGATCACCGCCCCGGCGTCGAGGCGCTCGCGCAGGAAACCCTGCAGCTTCTGCCCGACCGCGCTGGCGAAGAAATCGTCGACCAGTGGCTGCCAGCCCGGCGCCACCGGCCAGTCGGCAGGATCGCTGCTCGACAGCTGGTCCGGCCGCGTCATTTGAACAATGCGGCGAGTGCCTCGCCGGGTTCCTTGGCGCGCATGAAGGCTTCGCCGACGAGGAAGGCGTTGACGCCCGCGGCGCGCAGCGTGGCGACGTCCTCGCGCGTGGCGATGCCCGATTCGGTCACCGGCAGGCGGTCCGCCGGCAGCCTGGGCAGCAGATCGATGGTGGCCTGGATCGACACCTCGAAGTTGCGCAGGTTGCGGTTGTTGACGCCGATGAGCGGCGTCTTGAGCTTCAGCGCACGATCGAGTTCGCCCGCGTCGTGCACCTCGACCAGCACCGCCATGCCCAGCCCGCGCGCGATGGCCTCGTAGTCCTTCATCTGCGCGTCGTCGAGGCAGGCAGCGATCAGGAGGATGGCGTCAGCACCCATCGCGCGCGACTCGTACACCTGGTAGGCGTCGACGATGAAGTCCTTGCGCAGCACCGGCAGGTCGCACGAGGCGCGCGCCTGCTTCAGGTAGTCGACGCCGCCCTGGAAGAACTGCTTGTCGGTCAGCACCGAGAGGCAGGCCGCGCTCACCACGCCGTCGCCCTCGGCATAGCTTTGCGCGATGTCGGCCGGAATGAAGTCTTCGCGCAGCACGCCTTTGCTCGGGCTGGCCTTCTTGACCTCGGCGATCACCGCCGCCTGGCCGGCCGCAATCTTGGCGCGCAAGGCGGCTTCGAAGTCGCGCGTGAGCACGCGGCTTTCGGCGTCGAAGCGCACGGCCTCGAGCGGGGCACGTTTCAGTGCAGCGGCGACTTCCTGGCGTTTGACGGCGACGATCTTGTCGAGAATGTCTGACATGGCTTGCTCTGCTTTCGGTGGCACGACGGCCTGATTCTCAGAAGGAGGTGGAGGCCTTGACCAGCTCAGTGAGCTTGGCCTTCGCCGCACCGGATGCGATGGCCTGGCGCGCACGCTCCACGCCCGCCGGCACCGAATCGACCACGTTGGCCGCGTACAGCGCCGCGCCCGCGTTGAGGAGCACGATGTCCAGCGCCGGGCCGGCCTGGTTGTCCAGCACGCCGATCAGCATGGCCTTCGACTGCTCGGGCGTCTCGACGCGCAGCGAACGGTTGCTCGCCATCTGGAAGCCGAAGTCTTCGGGGTGCAGTTCGTACTCGCGGATCTCGCCGTCCTTGAGCTCGCCGATCATGGTGGCAGCGCCCAACGAGATCTCGTCCATGCCGTCGCGGCCGTAGACCACCAGCGCATGCTCGGCGCCGAGGCGTTGCAGCGCACGCACCTGGATACCCACGAGGTCGGGGTGAAACACGCCCATCAGGATGTTCGGTGCGCCGGCCGGGTTGGTCAGCGGGCCGAGGATGTTGAAGATCGTCTTGATGCCGAGCTCCTTGCGCACCGGCGCGACGTTCTTCATCGCGGGGTGGTGGTTCGGCGCGAACATGAAGCCGATGCCGACCTGCGCGATGCACTGCGCGATCTGTTCGGGCTTGAGGTTGATGTTGACGCCCAGCGACTCCAGCACGTCGGCACTGCCCGACTTGCTCGACACGCTGCGCCCGCCATGCTTGCTCACCTTGGCGCCGGCCGCGGCCGCCACGAACATCGAGCAGGTCGAGATGTTGAAGGTGTGCGAGCCGTCGCCGCCGGTGCCGACGATATCGACAAGGTTCGTGGTGTCGGCCACGGGCACCTTGGTCGACACCTCGCGCATCACCTGCGCGGCGGCGGTGATCTCGCCGATGGTTTCCTTCTTCACGCGCAGGCCGGTGATCAGCGCGGCCATCATCACGGGCGAACACTCGCCGCTCATGATGAGCCGCACGATGTGCAGCATCTCGTCGTGGAAGACTTCGCGGTGTTCGATGGTGCGCTGCAGCGCTTCCTGGGGGGTGATCATGAAGGGTCTCCTCGGTGTGTGCGTATCGGCAGGCCTCAAGCCTTGAAGAAGCCGCGGATCGCCGCGACGGCGCGGTCGACGCCCGCGGCATCGACATCCAGGTGCGTCACGAAGCGCAGGCGGTACAGCCCGGTCGCAAGGATGCCCTGCTGGTTGAGGCTGGCGAGCAGCTCCGAAGAACGCGCCTGCGCCGCCCCCGTGAGATCGACGAACACGATGTTCGTGTGCGGCGCCTCGACCTTCAGACCCTCGATGCCCTCGAGCCCCTGTGCGAGGCGCTGCGCCAGTGCATGGTCGTCGGCCAGGCGGTCGATGTGGTGGTCGAGCGCATGCGAGGCCGCGGCCGCCAGCAGGCCGGCCTGCCGCATGCCGCCGCCCGCCATCTTGCGGATGCGGTGGGCGCGCGCGATGAACTCGCGCGAACCGACCAGCGTCGAGCCGATGGGTGCGCCCAGGCCCTTGCTGAAGCACACCGACACGCTGTCGAAGCACTGCGCGATGCGGCGGGCTTCGGCGCGGATGTCGCTGCGCTTGTTCAGCGCGGCCTGTGCGGTGGCGGCATTGAAGAGCCGCGCGCCATCCAGGTGCCGCTGCAGCCCCTTGCTTTTCGCCAGGTCGGTCGCGGCCTGCACGTACTCGAAGGGCAGCAGCTTGCCGCCCAGCGTGTTCTCCAGCGCCAGCAGCTTCGTGCGCGCAAAGTGCGCGTCGTCGGGCTTGATGGCGGTCTCGATCTGCGCCAGCGGCAACGTGCCGTCGGGCGCGTGGTCCAGCGGCTGCGGCTGCACGCTGCCGAACACCGCGGCGCCGCCGCCTTCCCAGCGGTAGGCGTGCGCCTGCTGGCCGACGATGTACTCGTCGCCGCGGCCGCAGTGCGACAGGATCGCGCACAGGTTGCTCTGCGTGCCGGTGGGCACGAACAGCGCCGCCTCGAAGCCCAGCAGCGCGGCGATCTTCTCCTGCAGCGCATTGACGCTCGGGTCGGTGCCGAAGACGTCGTCGCCCAGCGGCGCTGCCGCCATGGCCTCGCGCATCGCGGGCGTGGGCTGCGTGACGGTGTCGCTGCGCAGGTCGACGATGGGAGTGCGTTCGGTCATGGTGGGTCAGTCCAGAAAGTTCTTGAGCATGGCGTGGCCGTGCTCGGTGAGGATCGATTCAGGATGGAACTGCACGCCTTCGATGCGCACGTCGTGCGCAAAGCCGGTGTGCCGCACACCCATGATCTCGCCGTCGTCGGTCCACGCGGTGACAGCCAGTTCTTTCGGGCAGCTCTCGCGCTCGATCGAAAGCGAGTGGTACCGGTTGACGATGAACTTCTGCGGCAGCCCCGCGAACACGCCCTCTTGCGTGGTCGTGATCTCGCTGGTCTTGCCGTGCATGAGCTGCTGCGCGCGCACGATCTTGCCGCCGAAGGCTGCGCCGATCGCCTGGTGGCCCAGGCACACGCCCAGGATGGGCAGCTTGCCCGCGAAGGCCTCGATGGCCGCCACCGACACGCCCGCCTCGGCCGGCGAACATGGACCCGGCGACACCACCAGCCGCGTCACGCCCGAGGCGATCAGCGCGCCAATCTGCTCGACGGTGATCTCGTCATTGCGGTGCACCTGCACGTCCGCCCCCAGCTCGCCGAAGTACTGGACGATGTTGTAGGTGAACGAATCGTAGTTGTCGATCATCAGCAGTTTCATGGCTTGCTCACAATCCGGTGCACGCCCTTCACGACGGGGAACACGTTGAAGTTGATCAGCAGGCCCAGCTTCAGGCCCGACAGGCGCAATGCGGCCAGCACCTGCGCGCGGTGCAGGTCGGTCAGCACATCGACCGCCTTGAGTTCGACGATGACCGACTGCTCGATCACGAAGCCCGCGCGGTACACCTCGCCGAGCGACCGGCCCTTGTAGCTGGCCGACAGCGCCACGTCGCGCGTGAAGCCGATCTCGCGCTCGGCGAGTTCGATGGCCAGCGCTGCGGCATAGGCCCCTTCGTCGAGCCCCGTGCCGAGCACGCGTTGCACCTCGACGGCGGCGCCGATGATCTCGTGCGAGAAGTCGTTCTGAATATCGGGTGCGTTGCTCATTCCAGGCCTTCCTCGACCAGTTCGGCGGCACGCAGCAGTGCGCGCGCCTTGGCTTCTGTTTCTTTCCACTCCAGCTCGGGCACCGAGTCGGCGACCACGCCGGCCGCGGCCTGCACGTGCAGCATCTGGTCCTTCACGATGCCGGTGCGGATCGCGATGGCCACGTCCATGTCGCCCGCGTAGCTGATGTAGCCGCAGGCGCCGCCGTACAGGCCGCGCTTGGTGGGCTCCAGCTGGTCGATGAGTTCCATCGCATGCACCTTGGGCGCGCCGGTCAGCGTGCCGGCGGGGAACGTGGCCTTGAGCACGTCGATGGCGGTCATGCCGTCCTTCAGCGTGCCTTCGACGTTGCTCACGATGTGCATCACGTGGCTGTAGCGCTCCACCGCGAAGGCCTCGGTCACCTTCACAGTGCCGGTCTTGGCGATGCGGCCGATGTCGTTGCGCGCCAGGTCGATCAGCATCACGTGCTCGGCGCGCTCCTTCGGGTCGTTGATGAGCTCCACCTCGGCCGCCTTGTCGAGCTCGATCGACGCGCCGCGCGGGCGCGTGCCGGCCAGCGGGCGGATGGTGATCTTCTGCTCGCCGTCGCCCGTGTTCTCCTGGCGCACCAGGATCTCGGGCGAGGCGCCCACCACGTGGAAGTCGCCCAGGTTGTAGTAGTACATGTAGGGCGACGGGTTCAGCGAACGCAGCGCGCGGTACAGCGACAGCGGCGATTCGGTGTAACGCTTGCTGATGCGCTGGCCCACCTGCACCTGCATGAAGTCGCCGGCGGCGATCATCTCCTTGGCGCGCTCCACGGCCGCAAGGTAGTCGGCCTTGGCGAAGCTGCGCTCGGGCGGATGCGCCTGCGTGGGCTTCACGACGGGCGCGCTCACCGAGTACTTGAGCTTGTCCTTCAGCTCGCGCAGGCGGCGCTTGCCCACGGCGTAGGCCTCGGGCTGCTTCGGGTCGGCGTAGACGATGAGGTAGAGCTTGCCCGACAGGTTGTCGATGACCGCGAGTTCTTCGCACTGCAGCAGCAGGATGTCTGGGCAACCGAGCGCGTCGGGCGGGCAGCTTTTTTCGAGCTTGCGCTCGATGTGGCGCACGGTGTCGTAGCCGAAGTAGCCGGCCAGGCCGCCACAGAAGCGTGGCAGGCCGGGCCGCAGCGCGACCTTGAAGCGCTTCTGGTAGTCGGCCACGAAGTCCAGCGGATTGCCCTTGGCGGTCTCGACGACCTGGCCGTCGGTCACGACTTCGGTGACGGCCTCGTCGCCAAAGCCCGAGGCACGCAGCAAGGTGCGCGCCGGCAGGCCGATGAAGCTGTAGCGCCCGAAGCGCTCGCCGCCCACCACCGATTCGAGCAGGAAGCTGTGCTTGCCGCCGCCCTGCGAATGGGCGAGTTTCAGATAGAGGGAAAGGGGCGTTTCGAGGTCGGCAAAGGCCTCGGCCATCAGCGGGATGCGGTTGTAGCCCTGGGCGCTGAGGCTCTTGAATTCAAGTTCGGTGATCACGGATCGTTCTCCAGTTGCCTGCCGACGCTCCTTTGGCCGGTGGCAAGGTCATTCACGAGAGTGGCCCGGTGCCGGCATGCGTGCCGGCTCGGAACCGCGGGCGCACGGCGTGCGCCGCGCAATCAAACAGTCAGCGATGTATGGCGACGCCAGGGCCAGGCTCCCCGGCTGCCTTCACCTGTTTGAATGATGTGATGAACGAACATGGAGTGCCGAGTTTAGCCCACGAAAACCAGGCCTTGTGCAACCGCAGGCTTCAGGGTTCCCCCGGAGCCTGCGGGATAAAACGAAAAGATACATTCGCACGACCGTTCGCAAATTCAAGGAGACTCACTTGCTCGCACCCCTGCTCCCGGCCGTGTTCTCCCGCCTCGCGGCGCTCGCTGTCCTCTCGGCCGCGCTCTGCGGCAGCGCCTTCGCGGCGCAGGTCGAGGTGGCGGGCGTCAAGCTCGACGACCAGATGGACCTGCGCGGCGCCCCGCTGGTGCTCAATGGCGCGGGCATCCGCTACAAGACCATCATCAAGGTCTACACGGCCGGCCTGTACCTGGGCAAGAAGGCCTCGACCACCGAAGAGGCGCTGGCCGTGCCGGGGCCCAAGCGCGTGGCGATCACGATGCTGCGCGACATCGACGCCAACGAGCTCGGCAAGCTCTTCGTGAAGGGCGTGGAAGACAACTCGCCCAAGAGCGAAATGGTCAACCTGATCCCCGGGCTGCTGCGCATGGGCCAGATGTTCGCGGACCAGAAGCAGCTCAAGGCCGGCGACACCTTCACCATCGACTGGGTGCCCGGCACGGGCACGCTGATCACGGTGCGCGGCGTGCCGCAGCCCGACCCGGTGAAGGAAGTGGCGTTCTTCAATGCGCTGATGCGCATCTGGCTCGGCCCGAACCCGGCCGACTGGAAGCTGAAGGACGCGCTGCTCGGAAAGCAGTAAGGGGCAGTCAGCCCGTCAGGCCGCCGCGAGGTCGGCCAGCGATTCCACGAACCCGTCCGCATCCACGCCGCGCACCGGCTCGCCGTGGTTGTAGCCGTAGGTCACGAGCACCACGGGGCAGCCGGCGGCGCGCGCGGCACGCGCGTCGTTGCTCGAATCGCCCACCATCAGCGTGCGCGCAGGCACCGTGCCCAGCGCCTCGCAGGTCTTCAGCAGCGGCAGCGGGTCAGGCTTCTTGCGCTCGAAGGCATCGCCGCCGAACACCTGCTCGAAGAAGCCGTCGAGCCCCTTCGCGGCCAGCAGCGGCTTGGCGAAGGAGGTCGGCTTGTTCGTGAGGCAGGCCAGCCGCAGCCCGCGCGCGCGCAGCGCCTTCAGGCCCTCGACCACGCCGGGGTAGGCGGACGAATACCGGCCGTTGATCTCGAGGTAGTGGTGCTGGTAGCGCTCCCACGCGCGATCGAACAGCGCCGCCGGGGCCGGTGCACCCACGTGCGCCAGCGCCGACAGGATCAGGTGCTCCGAGCCCTTGCCCACCATGCGCTCGATGGCGGCGGACGCCACGGGCGGCAACTCGAGGTCGCGCAGCATGCGGTTCAGGGCCTCGGCAAAGTCACCGAGCGTGTCGACCATGGTGCCGTCGAGGTCGACGATGGCGGCGTCGAAGCGGGAGAGATCGGTGCGAAGAGTGTCCAAAACAGGCGGCTCCCGGGAGCGAAGTGGGTGGTGGATGCGCGAGGCACGCATTGTCCCCCGGCCGCAAAATAGGCGCCCATGACCCCCACGACGCCCCCGCCCTCCGCCCCTCGCCCCATCCGCACCGCCGCCACGCTCGTCGTCCTGCGCGACGGCCCCGAAGGCCTCGAGGTGCTGATGCTGCGCCGGGCCGAGAAGGCCAACGACCAGAACAGCGGCGCCAGCGTCTTCCCGGGTGGCATGGTCGATGCGCACGACCGCCTGCTGCACCCGCTGTGCGCGGGCCTGGACGACGCCGCCGCGAGCGCGCGGCTGGGCCTGCCCGAAGGCGGGCTCGACTTCCACGCAGCGGCGATCCGCGAATGCTTCGAAGAAGCCGGGCTGCTGCTCGCGAACGATGCGCAGGGCCGGCCGGTCGAGCTGCTCTCGCTCACGTCGGGCGAACTCGACGCGATGCGCGCCGCCGCCGAGCGCAGCACCGACGCCCTGCTCGCCCTGTGCGCCGAGCGCGGCTGGTGCCTTGCCGTCGACCGCATCGCGTACTTCAGCCACTGGCTGACCCCGCCCGGCATGCCGCGCCGCTTCGACACGCGCTTCTTCTCGGCCGCGATGCCCGCCGGCCAGGACGTGCGCCCCGACGGCCGCGAGACTGTCGAACACCTATGGCTCAAGCCCGCCGACGCGGTCAGCCCCGAACGCGGCCTCAAGCTGCTGAACGTGACGCGGCGCGTGCTCGAGCACCTGGCCACCTTCGCCCGCGTCGACGACTTCATGGCCCATGCGCGCGCGCTGCGCCGCATCCCGCTGACCATGCCGCGCCTGGCCGACGGTCCCAAGGGCCGCCGCCCGGTGAACATGGAAGAGCCCGCCTACGACGAGATCGGACACCTCGATCCCGACGGCCAGGGCGGCGGTCGCTATGCGCTCGAAGCGGGCCTGGTCACGCCGCTGTCCGCACGCGTGCTGCGCGTCGTGCACGAGAGCGGCCTCAACAGTTTTCTCATCGGCGGCACCGAAGGCTGGGCCCTGATCAACCGCGTGCCCGGCGATGCGGCGCACGAGGCTGCGCTGCGGGCGGCGGCGCCCGGGCCGGTGCGGTGGGTGTTGTCGGCGGACGCTGCGCCGCAATCCCTGGACCTCGGCGGCGCCACGCTCCAGGTGCTGGGCGCACAGCGCTTCCTGCTGGCCGAGGAGCGCATGCTGTTCACGGACGACGCAACGACGCCCGCGCCCGAAACGGATCAGATCGTCGAATGGATCGTGCCCGCGCGCGGCTTCATGCGCCGCCCGGCATCGGCGCTCGCCGACTGAGGCGCGTCTTTCTTCAGGCCTGCTGCGCTTCCGTCAGCGCCTGCGCCGCCACCACCGCCTCGGTGCGGTTGCGCACGTTGAGCGCGCGGAAGATGGCGGCCAGGTGGATCTTCACCGTGCCTTCGCTGATGCCCAGGCTGCGCCCGATCAGCTTGTTCGGCTTGCCTTGCGACAGCAGCTGCAGCACCTCGACCTGCCGCTCGGTGAGCACGCTGCGCAGGTGTTCGAGCGTCTGGGTACCGCCGCCGTTGCCGCCACCGCCGCGCGCAAAGGGCTCGCCCGCCGCGGCCGACGAGGGCGACACGCCGGCCACGATGCCCGGCGGCAGCGCCGTGAGCATCATCGGCGGCACGTACACGCCGCCCGCCAGCACCAGGCGCACCGCCGACAGCATGACGTCGGGCGAGTAGGCCTTGGGAATGAAACCGAGCACGCCGCGTTCGAGCGCGCTGCGCATGATGGACGGGTCTTCGTAGCCCGACAGCACGATCACGGGCACGGCCGGGTGTCGTCGCCGGATTTCGTCGATGTGGGCCTGCCCGTCCGCGCCGGGCATGTTGAGGTCGATCAGGGCCAGGTCGAGATCGTCGGTCGCGCCGGCAAGCAGTTCGTCGACGCTCAGCGCCAGGACGAACTCGATGCCAGCTCCCAGCTCCGACAACTTGGCTTTGACCGCCTCGATGACGAGCCGGTGGTCGTCGGCGATCAGAATTTTCATGGCATACCCCAGTGTCCCAACGTCAATGTGCATTGGATTCTTCTGCGACTGCGAAGATAACGGCGATTGCTCCGTCCAGCAAGGCCGCCGCGCCCCACCAACGGCATAGACCCCAAGCGGTATGGCGGCCCCGTGGGCCCGTTGAAAAAATGAACGCCCACTCCAACGACCGGGGACATGGGCATGTGCGATCGCTGCAGACGCCGGTGCAAGGCATGCTTCGCAATGCACGCTTGAGAAGCGGGCATCCCTCATGGCCCGCCTGCTCGACTGCTTCTCGCCCTTCATTGCCTTCGGTCTTGGCCTGGACGCATCGATCGCGGCCGGCCGCCCCACCCTCACCCACGGCGACGCCCAGCGCGAGGCCCTGCGCCTGCTGGACATCGCACGCGCCGACGCCGACGTGGCCGGCGCCACCGCCACGCAGATCGAGTCGGCCGCCTTTGCCATGGTCGCGTGGCTCGACGAAATCCTGGCGCGCCACCCCGACGCCGTGGACGGCGCCGCGCCGCTGCAGGTGCAGCTGTTCAACTCCAACAACGCCCACAGCGAGTTCTTCCACCACCTCTCGGCCCTCGGCGCGCAGGACCACGCGGTGCGCGAGGTCTACTGGCACGCGCTGGCGCACGGTTTCAAGGGCCAGTACTACTTCGAGTCGGGCGACGAAGGCGAGCTCGGCAAGCTGAAGGACCTGCACGGCCGGCAGCTGCAGCCGCCGCCGCTCGAACTCGGCAGCCTCGCGCAGGACCACATCACGCCGCAGCCCTACGGCGTGCCCGACCCGCGCGGCCCGGCCGACATGCGGCGGCGCGACCGCACCGTGCTGCGCACCGGCACCGCGCTGGCCGTGCTCGTGCCTGCGCTCTTCCTGCTGTGGCATTGGCTGGTGGGGCCGCCGGCCGCCGGCACGGCGCTCACGCAGCGCATCGACCGGCAACTCGCCAGCTACGCCTGCGCCGACCTCGAGGCCTCGATCGACCCCGACGGCCGCCCGCGCGTGACCGGCTTCGTCTCGCAGCGCGACGACCTGCTGAAAGTGGCGGAGGACGTCGCGGCCATTCCCGGCGTGCGCGCGCCGCAGTTCGACATCGGGCTGCGCGTATGGCCGCACTGCGAGGTGTTCGCCATCCTCAAGCCCTCGCAGGCTCGCAACCGCCAGAAGAACCACGGGCTGAGCGTGAGTGCGCCGTCCGCGCGCGACGGCCGGCTGCGCGAGGGCGACGCGGTGCGCGTGCAGGTGGTGGCGCCGCGCCACGAGAGCTACATCTGGGTCGACTACTACACCGCCGACGGTTCCGTGATGCACCTGAACACCGGGCCGGCCCCGACGCGGCTGCGCGCGGGCGAGTCGCTGGAACTCGGGTCCGACATTCCCTCGAGCTGGCTCGTGAGCCCGCCCTTCGGCAACGTGCTGATCACCGTGCTGTCGGCGCCGATGCCGTTCAGCGAAACCTCCGACCGCCCGCCGTACGAGATGGCCTCGGCCTACCTGCTGCGCCTGCGCGAGGCGCTGGCGGCCAGCAGGAACAGCGAGCGGCTGATCGCCGACTTCATCTCCCTCGAAACCGTGGCGCGCTGACCTCGCCCTTCCCCACCATGTTCGACACGCTGTCACCCGTGCACCTCTTCTGGCCGCTGCTCGCGGTCTGCCTCGCCGGCCTGGCGCTGCTGTACGCCGCCGTGCGCGACGCCGGCCGCGGCGCGCGGCGACGAGGCCTGCTGCGGCGCGTCGACGCTCTCGGCGCGCCCGCCGACCACGCCGCCGTCGATGCGCTGAAGGAGGCCATGGCGCAGGCGCGCACCTCGCTGCGGCAGGCGCCGCGCACGCGCGCGACGGCGCCGTGGTTCCTCTTCATCGGCGGTCCGGCCACCGGGCTGCCGGGGCTGCTCTCGGCCGCCCGCGCCGAGTGCGTGGCGCCGCCGCCGAACGAGACACCCGGCACGCCCTGGTGGCGCTGGTGGACCACCGGCGCGCTGACGGCCATCGAGCTGCATCCCGACGCCATCGGCGACCAGGCCGGCACGGCGCCCGCGCGCGGGCTCTGGCTGCAGTCGCTGCTGGCGCTTGCCGAGCGACGCGAACGCCTGCCGCTGCACGGCGTGGTGGTGTGCGTGGCGGCCGGCGACCTGCTGTACGGCGACCCGGCCCTGCGCAAGCGCGCCACCGCGAACATGCGCCGCCTGCTCGACGAAGCCAGCGACACGCTGCGCCTGCAGCTGCCGGTCTACCTCGTCGTGACGGGCCTCGAAGGCCTGAAGGGCTACGCCACGCTGCGCGCCGCGCTGCCGCCCGAGGTGCTCGCGCAAGCGCTCGGCCACCGCGTGGAGCACCCGTTCGCGGCGCACGCAGCGCGCGCCGCCGACCGGCTCGATGCGCTGTTCGATCCGCTCGTGGCGCAGCTGCACGGCCTGCGCATGGCCCTGCTGCGCGAGCAGCCGGGTCCCGCGGGGCGGCTCGCGCTGCATGGCTTCGTGGAGAGCGTGCGCACCTTGCAGCCGGCCTTGCGGCAGGTGGCGCAGGGGCTGTTCGAGGGGCACGGCAAAGGGGTGCGCGCGCCGCGCTGGCGCGGGCTGTACCTCACGGCGACGGCGTCGGAGAACGGCACGGGCGCCGCGTTCGTGAACGACCTGTTCGGCCGCTTCCTGCCGGCGGACCAGCCGCTGGTGCGGCCGGGGCGCTTTGCGCCCACGGTGCCGGCGCAGCTGCACTGAGGGCCGCCCCTGTGCGGCCGGTGCTACTTGGCGGCGTCCACGCGGATCTGGCGCGCGCCGAAGGTCACGTTGAGCACCTGCGCCTGGCCCGGGGTGACCGCGCGCACCTCGCGCCAGCGCGCGCGGTCGAGGTCGCGGAACGCGGCCATCACGCCGATCGCCTTGGCATCGGCCGGCAGCGTGAGGTCGAGCTTCTTGCTCTCGCCGGGGCGCAGCAGCATTTCTTCGCGCTGCACCAGTTCGGCGCCGAGCGTGGCCTGGTCTTTCTCGAACAGCGAGAAGAAGTCGGCGCCTTCGAAGGGCCCCGGCGTCTTGAGCGCGTAGACGCGCACCGTGAGCGGCGAGGCGCGGCCGCGCGCGTCGGGGTTGGCATCGGCGCCGGCCGTGAGCGTGATCGACACCGGCGTGACCACCGGTTTGCTCGCGCAGCCCGCCATCAGAAGACCCGCTGCAGCAAGGCCAAGGGCTGCGATACGGCGTCGCGATGCGACAGCAAGGAGGCCCTCATAGGACGAATGGTGTGTACCCAGCGTGCGCATGCTATTCCCTTCGTTGCATTGACCGGTCCTGACGCATCTTTGATTATCACCAGCGAACTCGAACAGGCAACATGCTGACTCCCCAACTCGTCGACGCACTGCTCACGCCCATCGGCGAGGCCTCGCCTTGCGGGGACGACCTGGAGTACGACGCGGACTTCATGGCCCTCACGACTGCGGCGCAGGGCAAGGCCGAGCAGCAGTTCGGCGACACCGTGATCCCCGCCGTCGAACCCGACTGGCGCGACGTGGCCGAGCGCGCCGATGCGCAGCTGCGCCGCAGCAAGGACGTGCGCGCCGCCGTGCTGCTGCTGCGCGCCGCGACGCGCCTGCAGGGCGTGGCCGGCTTCACGGCGGGCCTGCAATTGCTCACCTCGCTGCTCGACACCTTCTGGGACGGCATACATCCAAAGCTGGATGCGGACGACGACAACGACCCCACGATGCGCCTGAACGCGCTCGCGCCCTTGAGCGACGACAGCATGGTGCCGCGCGACCTGTACGACGCCTCGGTGGGCAACGCGCCGGGCGTGGGCCCGATCCGCGTGCGCGACATCGCCATTGCGCACGGCGTGCTCAATGCCGTCGGCGGCGAAGCGTCGTATTCGCCCGCGCAGGTGCATGGCGGGCTCGAGGCCCTGCACGCCGCGCACCCCGAACAGCTGCAGGCCGCCATCGGCCTGCCCGCGCTGCTCGATCGCCTGCAGAAGCTGCTGGGCGAGCGCACCGGCCGCACCGATGCGGTGGACCTGGGCACGCTGCGCACCGTGTCGCGCGCGGTCGCCAAGGCCTGCACGGCGGCCGCCGGCGCACCGGAAGCATCTACCGACGAGGGTGCAACCGCCGACAGCGACGCCCCGGCCGGCAACGCAGCCCGCCCGGCCGCGCCGCGCGGCGAGATCCAGAACCGCCAGGACGCGGTGCAGATGCTCGACCGCGTCATCCGCTACCTCGAACAGGCCGAGCCCGGCAACCCCGCGCCGCTCCTGATCGAACGCGCCAAGAAGCTCATCGGCGTGAGCTTCCTGGACATCATGGCCAACCTCGCGCCCAACGCGATGGACACCATCGAGACCGTGACGGGCAAACGCCAGTCCGAATGACCGCCGCCGTTTCCACCCGTCCCCTTTCATTCCCGCAAGGAGCATCGCCATGGCCAAGAGCAGTCAGAAATTCATCGCACGCAACCGCGCGCCCCGGGTCCAGATCGAATACGACGTGGAGCTCTACGGCGCCGAGAAAAAGATCCAGCTGCCCTTCGTGATGGGCGTGCTGGCCGACCTGTCGGGCAAGCCCGCCGACCCGCTCGCGCCCGTGGTCGACCGCAAGTTCCTCGAGTTCGACGTCGACAACTTCGACGCCCGCATGAAGGCCATGAAGCCGCGCGCCGCCTTCGCGGTGGAGAACTCGCTCACCGGCGAGGGCGACCTGAAGGTCGAGCTCACCTTCGACAGCATGGACGACTTCTCGCCCGCGGCCGTGGCCCGCAAGGTGGGCGCGCTGAACAAGCTGCTCGAAGCGCGCACGCAGCTGTCGAACCTCGTGACCTACATGGACGGCAAGGGCGGCGCCGAAGACCTGCTGGCCAAGGTGCTCGAAGACCCGGCCCTGCTGCAGACGCTGGCCGCCAGCAAGAAGCCCGGGGACGGCGAAGCCGCCGCCTGAGCCTCATCCCCGATTCCTGACAGACACACACCGGTACACGAGGAGAAACCATCATGGCCGACGCACTCGAGCAGAGCGCACTGAAAGACGTTGCGTACGCGGGAAGCGACTTTTCGTCGCTGCTGCAGAAAGAATTCAAGCCGCGCAGCGACGAAGCCAAGAGCGCCGTCGAAGCCGCCGTGCTCACGCTGGCGCAGCAGGCGCTGAGCAACAGCACCGTCATCGGCAAGGACGTGACCAAGTCGATCCAGGCCATGATCGCCGCGATCGACGCCAAGCTCACCGACCAGGTGAACAAGATCATCCACCACCCCGACTACCAGAAGCTCGAGAGTGCGTGGCGCGGCCTGCACTACATGGTGAACAACACCGAGACCGACGAGAACCTGAAGATCCGGGTGATGGACATCTCCAAGCAGGAGCTGGCCAAGAACCTCAAGAAGTTCAAGGGCGCGGCCTGGGACCAGAGCCCGATGTTCAAGAAGATCTACGAGGAAGAGTACGGCCAGTTCGGCGGCGAGCCCTTCGGCGCGCTGGTGGGCGACTACCACTTCGACCAGAGCCCGCCCGACGTCGAGATGCTCGGCGAGATGGCCAAGATCGCTGCCTCGGCCCACGCGCCCTTCATCACCGGCGCGAGCCCCAACCTCATGCAGATGGAGTCGTGGCAGGAGCTGGCCAACCCGCGCGACCTGACCAAGATCTTCTCCACGCCCGAGTACGCCGGCTGGCGCTCGCTGCGCGAGTCGGACGACTCCAAGTACCTGGGCATGTGCATGCCGCGCTTCCTGGCGCGCACGCCCTACGGCGCCAACACCAACCCGGTGGAAGAGTTCGACTTCGAGGAAGACACCGCCGGCGCCGACCACAGCAAGTACGCCTGGGCCAACGCCGCGTATGCGATGGCGACCAACATCAACCGCTCGTACAAGCTGTACGGCTGGGGTTCGCGCATCCGCGGCATCGAGTCGGGCGGCGCGGTAGAAAACCTGCCGCTGCACACCTTCCCCAGCGACGACGGCGGCGTGGACCAGAAGTGCCCCACCGAGATCGCCATCAGCGACCGGCGCGAAGCCGAGCTCTCGAAAGCCGGCCTGCTGTCGATGATCCACCGCAAGAACTCCGACTTCGCGGCCTTCATCGGCGCCCAGTCGCTGAACAAGCCGGCCGAGTACGACGACCCCGACGCCACGGCCAACGCCAACCTGGCGGCGCGCCTGCCCTATCTCTTTGCCTGCAACCGCTTTGCGCACTACCTGAAGTGCATCGTGCGCGACAAGGTCGGCAGCTTCAAGGAGCGCGAGGACATGCAGCGCTGGCTCAACAAATGGATCATGAACTACGTGGACGGCGACCCCGCCAACTCCTCGGAAACCACCAAGGCCCAGAAGCCGCTGGCCGCCGCCGAGGTGATCGTGGAGGAAGTCGAGGGCAACCCGGGCTACTACACGTCCAAGTTCTTCCTGCGCCCGCACTACCAGCTCGAAGGCCTCACGGTCTCGCTGCGGCTGGTGTCCAAGCTGCCGACGGCCAAGGGAGCCGGTTGAAAAAAATCTGCGGATTCTTCTTGAATTCCGGGTTCCGTTTCGTTCTATGAGTAGCTGCCGGGCATCGGAACTTTTCTCCCACCGCCGGCAGCCATTTTTTTCGTTTCGATCATCAACCGCCCGAATGCAATCGGGTTCCAAGGAGTAGGAACATGTCATCTGACTTTCACATCAAGCTCGACGGCGTCAAGGGCGAGTCTTCTCACAAGGACCACAAGGACGAGATCGAGATTTCGTCGTGGTCCTGGAACGTGAGCAACGCATCGGGCGCGGGATCGGGCGGCGGTTCGGGCAAGGGCAAGGCCACGCCGGGTGAATTCAACTTCACGCACGTCTACGACAAGGCATCGCCCGTGCTCGCCAAGAACTGCGTGAGCGGCAAGCACTTCAAGGACATGGTCATGACCTGCCGCAAGTCGGGCGAAGGCCAGCAGGAGTACCTGAAGGTCACGCTCAAGGAAGTCTTCATCTCCAGCGTGGGCCCCGGCGGCGCACAGGGCGGCGACGTGCACGAGCAGGTGTCCTGCAGCTTCAAGGACATCGAGTTCGCCTACAAGGGCCAGGACGACAAGGGCGCCGGCGGCGGCGAGGTGAAGTTCGGCTGGAACGTGGCCACCACCGAAACCCGCTGACGGGCGACGGACCCGCCAGCCCCGTCCGCCCCAGGCACCGCACGGTGCCGGGGCCGGTCCCTGCCCGTGTCCTCACCGGAGCAATGCCATGGCATTCAGCACCACACTCATCGGTACCAGCGGCAAGCTGCACACGACCTACAACTCCGATTGGTCGGTCGGACGGATCGGCTCCAACACGCGTGAAGACGTGATGCTCGTGCAGGCCCTGTTCAAGATCTTCTACTACGAGCTGCTCGGCTTCAACCACGACTTCGACCCGCCCCCCGGCGCGACCGAGGTGATCGTGGTGGACGGCTACTACGGGCCGGTCACGCAGAAGCACATCACGCACTTCCAGGAACAGGCGATCGCACGCGGGCGCAAGGTCCTGCCGGACGGCATCTTCGATCCCTTCCGCGAGCCCGGTGCGTCCAGCACGATCAGCAAGACGCGCTACGCGCTCGACCTGCTGAACAACGGCTGTGCCAACAGCTGCGAAGAGCAGAACATCGACAACTACAGCAACCTGCCGAACCGGGAAGACATGCCCGCGTTGCTGCGCAGCGCGCTGAAGAAAGTCAAGAAGAAGGCCAGCAAGTACAGCTGAACGCCTCAACAGCCCCACGCAAGACGCCCGTCCGATGGATGGGCGTCTTGTTTTGCTTCAGGGGTCCGTGGATGCGACGTTCTCGGGCAGCAGCCGCGTCAGGTCGTCGTCGGCGTCCTCGATCACCCACAGCGTGAGCGCCGTGTAGTTGTCGTGGCCCGGCTTGGCGTTGGCCTTGATCTGCGCGTCGAGCAGCTCGGTCCACTGGCTGGGCGTGCGCGAGGCGTGCAGCGTGTCGACCAGGCACTCGTCGCCCAGCGGCTCCCACACGCCGTCGCTGCACAAGAGCAGCACGTCGCCGGGCAAGAGGCGCATGCGGTCGGACACCGCGATGTCGGGCGCCTCCTCGATCGAGCCCAGTGCCGACAGCAGCATGTTGCGCTGCGGATGCAGGCGCGCGCCCTCCTCGTCGAGCATGCCGCCCGCCACCATCTGCTGCACCAGGCTGTGGTCGGTGGTGCGCGCCACGATGGCGCCGCCGCGGAACAGGTAGGCGCGGCTGTCGCCGCTGTGCACCCAGGCCAGCACCTCGCGCTCCAGGTCGATCACCGCGAACACCACCGTGGAGCGCATGCCGGCGAGCTTGCCGCCTTCGGCCTGGCGCGCCACCACGTCCAGGTTGGCGCGCTCGATCAGCGCGCGCAGCGCGGCCTCGTCCAGCGAGGGCGCCCCCGAGAAGCCGCCGAGCACGCTGGCGCGCACCGTGGCCGCCGCCACGTCGCCGCCGCCGTGGCCGCCCGCGCCGTCGGCCACCAGGCAGGCGACATAGCGCTCGTCGTGCCAGTGGCCGTGCACGTCCTCGTTGTAGGTGCGCCCGCCCTGCCGGGAGAGCGTGACGATTTCGATTTCCAAGCGGGGTGCCTCGCGAGTGCTGGGGGTTGTTCTGGTTGTCTTCTCAGGTGTCGGACTTCAGGCGCGCCATCTGCTCTTCGTAGGCCGCGAGGAAGGCCTTGCCGAAGAGGCTGTGGAAGTCGTCCTCGGCCTCGCTCGCGATGCCGCCGTACAGCGCCACGAACTGGTCCCAGAGCTTGGCCTTGCGGTTGGCGGCAAAGAGCGCGTCGAGCGCGGTCTTGGCGCTGATCTTCTTCTCGAGCTCGGCCGGCTCGAAGCGTCCGATGACATGGGCCAGCGCCGCGCGCATGCCCACCATCACGCCGAACTGGTGCGCGCGCAGGTCGTCGAAGGCGTCGCGCATCGCGGCCTCGGGCGGCATGAAGCCGCGCACGCCGGGGCCCAGCAGGTGCGCCAGCGCGACCTCGACCGTGGGCGAGAACTTGAGCGGGTTGTTGGCCTGCGACGCGATCATCGTGACCTCGGCGCGCACCTCGCGCTTGAACTCCTGGCGCGTGAGCAGCAGCTGCAGCGTGCCCTCGGTGGCGGTGCGCAGCATCGAGCCGATGCGCTCCATGAGCCCGGGCGTGAGCATCTCGGGCGGCTGGTGCGTGCTGGCCAGGCCGCGCAGGAAGGCGGCGAGCAGCTCGTCGTCGGAGGCAGCGCGCGTGGACGTGGCTGCTGCGGGTGCCGGCGGCGGCGGCGCGACGTGCACGGGCGGCGGTGGTGGCGGAGGGGGCGGCGGCTCGGCGACGCGGCCGGCGTTCTCGGGCCCGCTGATGCGGATCGGTTGGCCGGTCACGTCGTCGAACTTCGCAAGCGGGGCCACGGGCGCGGGCGCGGGCGCGGGCGCAGGCGCAGGGGGCGGCGGCGGCGGTGGTGGCGTGATGGCCTTCGGCGGCTCGAAGCCGAACTGGTCGATCGGCAAATGATCGGAACGCGGCACCGGCGTGGCGGGCGCGGCGCGCTGCAAGGCGGCCAGCGGGTCGGCGTCCGATGCGGTGTTGGGCTGCAGCAGCGGATCGGCCAGCGGCGACAGCGCGAGCGGATCGCCGCCGATGCCGCCGGCGCCCGGCGAACCGCCGAAGAGGTCGTCGATACTCGCGGCCTTGCCGTGCGCGGGCGGTGCGCCCAGGTCGGAAAAATCGTCGAGCGCGCCGAGCCCCGCAGAGGGTGTGGCCGACGGCGTGGGGCCCAGCAGGTTCGCGAACGGGTCGACCTGGTCGGCCTGCGCGTTGCGCGAGCCGCTGGCCATCGGGTCGGGGAAGAGCAGCGACTCGGCGGGCGCTGCGGCGCGGGCTGCAGGCGCCGGCGCGGGAACGGCCGGCGACCCCAGCCCCGCAAGCAGGTCGGCGAACGGATCGTCGCTGCTGGCGGCGGGCGCGGCGGCCGGCGCCGACATCACGGTGTTGGGGATGACCGGCGCGCGGGGTGCCGCCGCAGCAGCCATCACACGCACCGACAGTTCGAAGCTGCCGATGACGAGGCGCGCACCGTCGGTCAGCGCCGCTTCCTTGCCCGCGCCCAGCGACACGCCATTGCATTGCATCGCGTTGCTGCCGCGGTCGACGATGAAGTACTGCCCGTCGCGGCACAGCACCTGCGCGTGCACGCGCGAGACGGTGCGGTCGGGGTCGTCGAGCACCAGCGCGTTGGTGTCGGCGCGGCCGATGGTGCCGCCGCCGGGTCCGAAGTCCGCGGCGATGGACGGTCCGGCCGGCATGCCTTGCCGGGTGATGACAGCGATATGGATCATGAATCGGCCCCCGATGGCGGCTGCGCCCGTGCAATCTCGCAAGGAGTATTCATTCCGTGGGGCCGGTTGGCAATCTCGCCTTAAGAGGTATGCCGCATGCGCGCCGTCGCGGCCTCACGGCGCCAGCAGCAGCACGAGCGACTGGCTCGGCACCGCGCGCACGCCCGGGCAGTTGGTGCTGTTCTGCAGCGAGTTGCTGGTCAGGCGCGTGGCGGGCATGCCCTGGAACAGCACGGTGAACGCACCCGTGAGATGGCGGCACGGCCCCATCACGGTGCCGGAGGCCACGCCCAGCAGCACCCCGGGGTTGTCGCCATTGCTCATCGGGATCGTGGTGCCCAGGTTGTGCGCCGGGCCGCCCATGATGAGGATCGTGGGGCAGTTGGGAATGGCCATCGCGCCCATCGCGATGTTCGGGTACGGAATGGGCAACGGCGACGGCGCGGCCGGCGTCATGCAGACGTCGGGGAAGGCCATGTCGGTGCCCATGAGCTGGCAGTTGGCGAACATGGGACGTCTCCTCAACCGAAGTGGATCTGCGCGCCGCGCGTCTTGACCAGCTTGCCGCCGTTGACCATCACATGCTCGGCCTTGAGCTGCATCAGCTGCTGCGCCTCGTGGTCGATGTGCATGGCCTGCACGCGGTCGGTGCCCTGCGTGGTGCGCAGGTAGTGGCGGCTGAAGTGGGTGACGCGGTCCATCACGCTCGAGAGCACCGAACCGACGAACTTGATGGTGCCCGCGCACAGCCGGAACTGCCGCGCGGCCACCTCCACCTCGTCGGCCACCAGGTGGGTGCGACGCCCGCGCAGCTCGAGCTGATCGGCATCGAGCTGCAGCCGCGCGGCCTCCAGGTGCAGGGCGCCGTCGCACCGCAGCACGGCCGGCTGCGCCGCGTCGCGCTGCAGCACCGCCAGCACCCACAGCTCCGACGGGCCGGTGCGCAGGCAGGCCACGGTGTCGCCGACGGCCGGCACCAGCAGGCAGCTGGCCGCACGCCGCGCCTGCACCTCGCCCCGCAGGCCGACGCGCACACGCACGGTGGCATCGGGCCCGACGGCGGTGACGAGGCCGCCCTGGCAGGCGCCGGCGATGGCGACGGTGGGGTCGACCACCGGCGCGCAGACCGGTTGGCTCTGGCTGTGCGGGCTGCGCTGGCTGGGGCTTCTGCCGGGGGTTCGGGTCTTGCTCATGGGGCTCTCCAGGATGTGCGGATGGGGTCAGGCGGCGGCGACGGCACGCCAGCGCTCGGCCTCGGCGCGCTGCGGGTCTTGCGTCAGCGCGCGGGCGTGGTCGTCGATGCGCGCGCCTTCGGTGAGCGCGCCGTGCAGCTGGGTGCGCAGCAGCGAGGCGCCCGCCATGTCGCAGCCGCGCAGGTCGGCGTGGCTGAGGTCGGCGTGGTCGAGCACCGCGTTCTGCCACTGCGCGCGTGCCATGCGCGCACCGGCGAAATGCACCTGGTGCAGGCGGGCGCGTGCGAACACGCTGCCTTCGAGCAACGCGCCGGTGAACAGCGCCTGCGTGAGGTCGGCGCCCGAGAAATCGACGCCGGCGGCCTGCGCCTCGCAGAAGATGGCGCGCGGCGCCTGCACGCCGGCCAGCCGCGCACCGCCCAGCAGCGCGCCCTGGAAGCTGCACTGCGGCAGGCGGGCGTCGGTGAAGTCGGCGCCCTGCAGGTCGACCCCGGCGAACTGGCAGCCGCGCAGCGACTGGCCGCGAAAGTCCTGCCCCGCCAGCGGGGTCTTGACGAACACCGTGCGCTCGAAGTTGCCGCCGCTCCAGTTCAGGTGACGCACGTCGCATTCCATCAGCGTCGCCTGGCGCCAGTTGACGCGCTCCGCGCTGGCATCGAACAGGCTGCACTGGTTGAAGGTGGCGTTGTCCAGGCTCGCGTCCTGCAAGCTGGCGTGGGCGAACTTGCTGCGGTTGGCCACGAGCATGGACGCATCGGCGCCGGCCAGCCGCGCGTGCGACACCTCGCACTCGTTCAGGGTGGCGGCATGCAGCCGTGCCTCGCCCAGGTCGGCGTGCGTGAGCTGGCACTGGTTGAAGGTGGCCCGCCGCAGATCGGCCGTGCCCAGCAGCGTGCCGCGCAGGTCGCACTGGTCGAACACCGCCTCGTGCAGGTCGGCGCCGCGCAGGTCGGCCCGGCGCAGGTCGACCTTGCTGAACAGCGCGCCGGCCAGCGCGGCGCGCGCGAAGTGGCCGCCCTGCAGATCCAGCGACTCGATGGGCTCGCCGATGGCGGCGGCCATGGCCAGGACTTCGGGCGTCATGGCACGGGCTGCGCCTGTTCGGCGGCGCTCAGCCGCGGCCAGGTGCGGGTGCGTGTGAGCAGCGCGTCGTCCAGCCGCACGTCGCCGTCCAGGCGCACGCGCGAGAGGTCGGCCTGGAACAGGTTGCTGCGCCGCAGGTCGGCGCCGCGCAGGTCGGCATGCTGGAGCATGGCGTCGCGCAGGTCGGCGCCGGACATCCGCGCCCCGCGCAGCACGGCCTTGCGCAGCAGCGCACCGCGCGCCGAGGCCAGGCGCCAGTCGCTGCCGGGCATGCGCGCGCCGGTGAAGTTGGCGCCGTCGGCCACAGCGCCGGCAAAGCTGGCGTCGGCCAGCGCCACGCCGCCAAAGTTGGCATGCGCGAGGTCGGCATGGCCGAGGTCCGCGCCCGTCATGTCGCACGCGGGCGTGACGACCACGCCGGCGGCGCGCGCCTGCGTCCAGCGCGCGCCCTGCAATGGGCAGTCGACGAAGTTGGCGCCCGCGAGGTCGGCGCCGCGCAGATCGACACCGCGCAGGTCGCACTCGACGAAGCTGGCGCCGGCCAGCGTCGCGCCCGTGAAGACGACGGTGCGCAGGTCCGCGCGATAGAACACCTGCCCGCCGGCCTGCGCCTCGCTCCAGTCGCAACGGCCCCAGGCCGCGTCCAGCAACGAGGTGCCGCCCAGCTGCGCGCGCGCGCCGCGTGCGCCTTCCAGCTGGCAGCGCTCGAGCACGGCGGTGCGCAGGTCGGCGTCGTCCAGCACGCAGCCGTCCAGGCGGCTCGCGCCCAGGTTGGCACCCTCGAAGTTGGCGCCGATGGCGATGGCGCCGCTCAGCTCGGCATGCGCCAGCACCGCATATGAAAAGTTGGCGCCCGAGAGGTTGGCCTGGCGCAGGTCGGCGCTTTCGAGCCAGGCGCCGGTGAAGTCCGCGCCGCGCAGGTCCAGCCCATGCAGGTCGGCGCCGGTGAGGTCCATGCCGCGGAAGGCGCGAAAGCCCGATGCCGCCGCCCGCCGGATCTCGTCGCGCAACGCCGCGGCCGCATCGGGCGCCATGCGATCGACCGGCGGCTGCTGGTGCGCCGCCTGCAGGTAGCCCAGCGAGTCGGCGCCCTCTTTCTGCAGCAGCGGGCCGTAGACCACCTCGGGCCGGAAGTCGCGTTTCTCGTGCCGCGCGGTCTGTTCGAGCTGCTTCAGGTCCTGCTCGGCGCGGTAGGTGGGCGGTCCGCGGTGCTGCAACTGCGCCAGGTCGACGCCGCGCTCGCGCGCCATCGCGATGGCCTGCTCCATGTGCGCGAGCACGTCGTTGAGTGCATGCAGCTGCTGCAGCTCGGAGGCTTCGATCTGCCGCTGCAGCACCTCGGCCAGCTCGTCGGGCTTGGGCACGGGCTCGCGCGGCGGCATCGTCACGCCCAGCGCGTCGGGGTCCTTGCCGAGCCCGCGCAGCTGTTCGCGGGCCATGGCCACATCGAGTTCGGCGCGCCGGTACTGGGCCTGCGCCTGCACGCCATCGCTGGCGAAGGGCGCGCGCGCGGCCTCGGCATGCGGATCGGTGATGTCCAGGCCCTCGGGCAGCAGGTCGCTGTCGCGCAGGCTGTGGACCAGGCCCAGGCGCGGATCGGCGCGCTGCGCGATCACGTGCAGGTAGTGCGCATCGGGGCGCGGTGCTTCGGTGATGCGCTCCACGCCGCAGGTCATGCCGCGGATGTCGCTGCCGTCGTCGCTGGCCATCTCCGCCAGGCCGTGGAAGACCAGCACCAGCCGCTGCGCATGCGGGAAGCACCACACGGTGGTCAGGCGCATCGGCACTTCGCGCAGCGCGTCGTCCTGCCCCGCACCCATCGCGTAGGCGGCGAACACGCGCGCGCGCAGGCCGGGCAGGCGCCCGGTGAGCGTGGGGTGCTCGGGATGCAGGTGGACGAACTCGAGCTCTTCGTCGCCGCGCAGCGGTTCGGCAAACCACTGGTCGGCGGGGGCCACGTTGAAGAAGCGCCAGTCGGTGTCGGGCGCAAAGCCGGGCGCGTGCTCGCGCATGTACTCCGGTCCGTAGGTGCCGCGCCAGGCGGCACGCGCCGGGTGCATCGGATCGAGGCGGCCGAAGCCGGCCGGCTCCGCCACCTGGTCGGGATGGTGCAGCGGTGCGTGCGGCCATTCCACATTGGGCAGCGGGCGCACGCCCTGCACGGCGGCCCGGCCGATGCCTGCCGGGTTGGCCGCGAAATCGGCACCGCCGTAGGCGCGCTCCCAGCCGATCGGCATCTGCGTGTAGGGCTGCGGCGCGCTGGCGCGTTCGCCCTCCCAGTGCCGGTCGCCCATCACCACCAGCGTCTTGCTCACCGGCCCCACGCGCACGCGCACCGCGCAGCCTGTCGCCGGCGCCGACGGCGGGCAGGCCCGGCCGTGCACCAGGAATTCGGCGGTGAGCTTGGCCACGCCCTCGTCGACCAGGGGCTCCGCCATTTCCTCGGCCAGAAAGTCCCACATCGACTGCTCGCCCCACAGCCGGCCGTGCGCGCCCTGTTCCAGCGGCACATGCAGCAGCGCGCTGATGCACAGCGCGCGCCGGCCCCGGTACTCGATCGGGCGGGTGGACAGGCCCAGGGCCTGCGGCTTGTTGATCTGCATCGCGTGCGGCCCGGCCCGTCAGGGGGTGCCCGACCCGCCGGAGCTGTTGGGGTCTTGCGAGCTGGTGGGTCCGGGCGTGCTCTG
The DNA here is from genome assembly GCF_059567965.1 of Variovorax sp. BGA-UO-ETr-C22. Classification (NCBI taxonomy): domain Bacteria; kingdom Pseudomonadati; phylum Pseudomonadota; class Betaproteobacteria; order Burkholderiales; family Comamonadaceae; genus Variovorax; species Variovorax sp. BGA-UO-ETr-C22. Next base: position 661,028 of record NZ_JCAQPA010000009.1, on the reverse strand, counting down.
GGGCCCGTCCGCCGCCGGCGGCTGGTTCGAGCTGACGGGCTCGCTGGGCCCTGCCGGTTGGCTCGAACTGGCAGGCTCGCTGGGCCCTGCCGGTTGGCTCGAACTGGCAGGCTCGCTGGGCCCTGCCGGTTGGCTCGAACTGGCAGGCTCGCTCGGCCCTGCCGGCTGGCTCGAACTGGCGGGCTCGCTCGGCCCCGCCGGCTGGCTCGAACTGGCGGGCTCGCCGGTGCCGGCCGGTGCCGTCTGCGCCGGCGAGGGCTGGGGGGTCGGCTGGGGCGCGGGCACCGAGCCGTCCTCGGCCGGCTTGAGCGCATCGGCCTGGTCCTCGGCACCGCTGCCCATCGCGCGGCCCATCGCGCCGATCGGACCGCCCACCACGGCGCCCGCGACACCCAGCACCGGCGACGCGATGATCGCGAACGGCCCGGTCACCAGGCCCAGCCCTACGCCGGCACCCGCGCCGATCGCCGTGTCGGTGCCGTAGTGCGATCCCGCCAGCGCCTCGCCCTGCGCCTTGCGATCGCGCGCCAGCCCGGCCATGTCCTGCAGGCGCTTCTGCAGGCCGGGAATGCGGCCGACGTCCGGGTCCTTGGCCGCCTCCTCGAGCTGCTTGGCCGCGTTCTCGTACTGGGTGAAGGTGGCGTCCACGTCGCGCGCCCCCAGGAACAGCCCGCGGATCGCGCCCACCGCCGAGAAGAGCGCGGCCACGCGGTTCAGCGGCGGCGGTCCACCGCCCCCGCCCCCGCCGCCGCCGGCCTTGAAGATGTGGATCGGCGCCTCGCGCAGGCTGCCGAGCTTGCGCTCGATGCCCATCGAGGCCACCGTCTCGAGCTTGAGCGCGATGGTGTTCTCGATCTGCATGCCCATGAAGTTGGCCACCGCCAGCCCCACGGCGTTGTCCATGCTCATGCCCAGGAAGGTGGAACGCGCCGCGCCCAGGTTCGCCTCGCTGTTGGTGCCGATGTAGCCGCTGCTGTTGGCGCCGAGCACCGTGGTGTTGGAGCCCAGCGAGGTCTGGTTGATGTCGCCGATGGCCATCAGGTTGATGTGCGTGTTGCTCACCAGGCTGTACTGCATGAAGTTGGCCTGGAACGGCGCCACGCCGGCGTCCATCTTCATCGAGTTGCCGCCGGTCACCTTGAACTCGATGTGGCCGGCCTCGAAGGTCATGCGCGACGCCTTGTGCGCCATGCTGCCGGCGATGGTCACCGTCTGGTTGCCGCCCACGGTGCGGCTTTCGTTGGAGGCCGTGAAGTCGGTGCGCGCGGACTTGGTCTCGATGCGGTGGTCGCCCTTGACGACCAGCGCGTGCGCGCCGTCCACGTTGGTGGTCTGGTTGGCCACCACGTGCACGTCCTGGCTGGCGCCGACGGTGATCTTCTGCGCCACCTTGACGCTCTTGGTCTCGTTGTTGGTGACGTTGACCGTGCGGTTGCGCTGCACGCTCACGGTCTGGTCGCGGTCGACCTTGAGCGACTGGTCGCGGCCCACGCTGCCCGAGTCGTCGCGCTCCACGCTGCGGCTCATGTCGAGTTCGGCGTGGATGTTGATGTTCTCGGACCCCTTCTTGTCCTCGAACATGATCTCGTTGTAGTTGTTCACGCCGCCGCCCGGCGTGGACCGCGTCCGGAAGCCGCTCTGCGTGGGCGACTTGTACGGAATCGGCTGGTCGTCGTTGTAGACGCGGCCCACGATCACCGGGCGGTCGGGGTCGCCGTTGAGGAAGTCGACGATCACCTCCTGGCCGATGCGCGGCGCGAAGTAGCCGCCCCAGCCCTTGCCGCCCCAGGGCTGCGACACGCGCACCCAGCAGGTCGACTTCTCGTTGCTCTCGTCGTAGCGGTCCCAGTGAAAGTGCACCTTCACGCGGCCGTGGTCGTCCACGTGCAGCTCGTCGCCCTTGGGGCCGACCACGATCGCGGTCTGCGGGCCGGGCATGGTCACGCGCGGCGTGAGGCGCGGCGCGCGGAACGGGCGGTCGACCGGCATCACGGTGAGCAGGAACAGGCTGCTGCCGGTCTGCGCGGCGGCCAGCGCGGGCGTGGCGGCGATCAGCTCTTCCAGCACCGGCAGGGTGTCGGCGTTCACGGCGTCGTCGCGCAGCACCTCGGCCAGCGCGCGCTGCACGGGCTGGGCCGGCGCGCTGGCGCTCACGCCTTCGTAGCCGCGGTGGCTGGCGATGAAGGTGCAGGCGGCGATCACGTAGTCGCCGTTGCGCGTGCCGTCGGGGTCGTCCTCGAACTTGAAGCTGCGCCCGGCCGCCACGTCGGGCCACGGCGTGAGCGCCCAGTGGCGGTCGCGGCGCGCATTGAGTTCGTCGCCGCGCAGCTTGGCGCGCGTCTCGGCGTCGTCGCCGCTGAAGTAGCCGCCGGGGAACTCGAACATCTCGAACTCGGCGAGCTCGTGCTGGTCGGAGCTGTCGATGTCGGCGCCCAGCTTCTTCTTGATGGCCTTGAAGTCGCTGTCGCGCGACGAATGCTTGCCGGTGTCGAACTGCCGCGCGCTGACCCAGCGCGAGATCTCGTTGAAACGCGGCTCGGCCGCATGGACCGCCATGTGGCGCAGCGTGTCGGTCGCCGGCAGCTTGTCGTGCGCCAGGTCGCTGGCGTCCGACAGGTGCATGGTGCCGGGCGCGTCGTGCGCGTCGAACCAGTAGTAGATGCCCTCGTCCTCCAGCAGGCGCGACAGGAACTGGTAGTCGCTCTCCTGGTGCTGCACGCAGTAGCGGCGCGGGTTGTGCGTGCCGATGACGTTGGTGGCCTTGGTCTTCTTGAAGCGCTTGATCGGGCTGTCCTCGAACACCGCGTCGAGCACCTCGAGCACCTTCTTTTCCTGGTGGATGCGCGAGTTGGCGCGCTTGGTGAGCAGCCAGAACCACGAGCGCAGCGCGATGCGGTACTCGTAGTGCCGCCCGATGTGGCCCGCGCGCACGAAGCGCACCGCATGGCCCTGGCAATGCCGCTCGTGCGCGCCGCCGTCGGCGTCCTTGAACTCGATGACCACGTCGAAGGCATGGCCCAGGATGTCCTTGGCGGCGAGGTCCTTGTTCTTGGACAGCACGGTGAGCTCGTAAGCCGCGGGGCGCGCCAGCGCCTCGTGCCCGACGATGCGCCAGAACATCAGGTCGTCCTTGGCGGGCGAATCGCTCTCGATGCGGAACTCGTGGTCGGCCATCTTGGGTCTCTCGGAAGTGGGGCGTCTCGCTGCGGGGTCGGTCAGTCGAACGCGTAGGTGAAGTCGGCGTCCTTCACGTCGAGCGCCACGCGGCGGATCTCGCCGCCCGAGGCCAGGCGTTGCAGGTACTCGACCGAAATGGTGGGCAGCACGGTGTTGGTGAGGATCGCGTCGATCACGCGCCCGCCCGACTCCGGGTCCTGGCAGCGCGCGACCACCTGCTCGATCACCGCCTCGGTGTATTCGAAGGGCACGCCGTGGTTGGTCTCCACGCGCTTCTTGATGCGGCCCAGCTGCAGCCGCACGATCTTCTTCATCATCTCGGGCGACAGCGGGTAGTAGGGAATGGTGACGATGCGGCCCAGCAGCGCGGGCGGGAACACCTTCATGAGCGGCGCCTTCAGCGCATCGGCCAGCGCGTTCGAATCGGGCAGCAGCTCGGGGTCGCGGCACATGCTCATCACGAGCTCGCTGCCGGCGTTGGTGGTCAGCAGGATGATCGTGTTCTTGAAATCGATCATGCGGCCCTCGCCGTCTTCCATCCAGCCCTTGTCGAAGACCTGGAAGAAGATCTCGTGCACGTCGGGGTGGGCTTTTTCCACTTCGTCGAGCAGCACCACGCTGTAGGGCCGGCGGCGCACCGCCTCGGTCAGGATGCCGCCCTCGCCGTAGCCCACGTAGCCGGGCGGCGCGCCCTTGAGCGTGGAGACGGTGTGCGCCTCCTGGAACTCGCTCATGTTGATGGTGATGATGTTCTGCTCACCGCCGTACAGCGCCTCGGCCAGCGCGAGCGCGGTCTCGGTCTTGCCCACGCCCGAGGTGCCGCAGAGCATGAAGACGCCGATGGGTTTCTGCGGGTTGTCCAGCCGCGCGCGCGAGGTCTGGATGCGGCGCGCGATCATTTCCAGGCCGTGCTTCTGGCCGATGACGCGCTGGTTGAGCGTGTCGGCGAGCTTGAGCACCGCCTCGACTTCGTTCTTGACCATGCGGCCGACGGGAATGCCGGTCCAGTCGGCGACCACCGAGGCCACGGCCTGCTCGTCGACCGAGGGCAGGATGAGCGGCGACTCGCCCTGCACCGCGTGGATCTTCGTCTGCAGTTCGTGCAGCTCGGCCAGCAGCGTGGCGCGGTCGGGGCCGGCCTCGGCGGCGGGCTCACCGGCCGCCGGTTCGTCGACCGGCTTGTTGCCCGCGCGCAGCTTGCTGCGCAACTCGAGCAGGCGGTCGACCAGCCCCTTCTCTTCCTGCCAGCGCGCATTCAGCGCTTCGAGCTGCACCTTCGATTCGGCCAGCAGCGTGGCCACGAGCGCGGCGCGCTTGGTCACGTCGATGCCGATGGCTTCTTCGCGGCCGATGATCTCCTGCTCGACCGTGAGGCCTTCGATGCGGCGCATGCAGTCTTCGACTTCGGGCGGCGTGGCGTGCTGGCTCACGGCCACGCGCGCGCAGGCCGTGTCGAGCAGGCTCACGGCCTTGTCGGGCAGCTGGCGCGCGGGAATGTAGCGGTGCGACAGCTTCACGGCCGCTTCGATGGCCTCGTCGAGCAGCTGCACGCGGTGGTGCTTCTCGAGCACGCTGGCCACGCCGCGCAGCATCAAGATCGCCTTGGTCTCGTCGGGCTCGGGCACCTGCACGACCTGGAAGCGCCGCGTGAGCGCCGGGTCTTTCTCGATGTACTTCTTGTACTCGGCCCAGGTGGTGGCACCGATGGTGCGCAGGTTGCCGCGCGCCAGCGCCGGCTTGAGCAGGTTGGCCGCATCGCCGGTGCCGGCCGCGCCGCCCGCGCCCACCAGCGTGTGGATCTCGTCGATGAACAGAATGATCGGCGTGGGCGAGCTTTGCACCTCGTCGATCACCTGGCGCAGGCGCTGCTCGAACTCGCCCTTCATGCTCGCGCCCGCTTGCAAGAGGCCGATGTCGAGCGTGAGCAGCTTCACGTCTTTCAGCTGCGGCGGCACGTCGCCGCGCGCCAGGCGCTGCGCGAAGCCTTCCACCACCGCGGTCTTGCCCACGCCCGCCTCACCCGTCAGCAGCGGGTTGTTCTGGCGGCGGCGCATGAGGATGTCGACGATCTGGCGGATTTCCTCGTCCCGCCCGGTCACCGGATCCATCTCTCCCTTCTTGGCTTTCTCCGTGAGGTCGACAGCAAATTTCTTGAGGGCATCGCCCTTGCCCATGGCGGCCGGCGCCATGGCGCCCGAGTCTTCGCCGGGTGCACCGCTGCCCATGCCGGTGCCGTCCTGGGCGCGCATCTGCGCTTCGGGCGAGGCGTCGCAAATCTTGGGGAAGTTGTCGGCCAGGTCTTCGACCTTGATCTTCTCGAACTGCTTCGACAAACCGAACAACGGGTTGCGCAGGCTCTGCGTCTTGAGCATGCCCACCAGGATGTAGCCGGTGCGCACCTGCGCCTCGCCGAACTGCAGGGTGGCGTAGGTCCAGGCGCGTTCGATGGCGTTCTCGATGTGCGGCGAAAAGTCGCTGATGGCGGTGGCGCCGCGCGGCAGGCGGTCGAGCGCGGCCGTCATGTCTTTCGCGATCACCGACACATCGAGGCCGTAGTGCTGGATCACGCGGTGCAGGTCGGAGTCTTGCGCCTGCAGCAGCTGGGCGAACCAGTGCTCCAGTTCCACGTACGGGTTGCCGCGCATCTTGCAGAAGACGGTGGCGCCCTCGATGGCCTTGTAGGCCAGCGAGTTGAGTTTGCCGAAGAGGGCGGTGCGGCTGATTTCACTCATGGAGGACTCCGTATCTCTTCTGAACGAATGAAGATGGGTTTATTGAAAAGAGGCGGGCTGCTGCGGCAGGCGCGCCCTCGACGGCTGGCTGGCAATGCGCACGTCGGCCGCGTCGCGCGTGCGCGGGCGTTCGCCGAGCCACGAGACCCAGCCCAGGCGCGGGCCGTTGCCCCGGGCCTGGCCCAGGCGCGTGGGCGGCACCTGTACTTTCTCGAGCACCAGCTGCGCGTCCCATTCGAGGGTGTCGCCGAGCAGCTGCTGCATCCAGCGCTGCAGCACGGGCTGCGCGTCGCCGGTGGGCAGGAACATGCGGTACTGGTCGATCGTGAGCGGCCCCAGGTGCAGGCGCACGCGGTGCTGGCGGTCCCACGCGCGCGTGCCGAGCATCGCGCCCATGCCCATCGCGCGCGAACTCTCGCCCTGCCCCAGGCGCGTGACCTCGTCCGTGGGCACGCGCATCCAGTGGCCGACCCAGCGCTCCAGCTTCACCGGCACGCCGAAATAACTGCACAGCACCGACTCCACGCTCTCCGCGTTGTGCACGCGGCGCGCGAGCCAGCCCGAGAAGTGCAGGCGCGCATCGTCGTGGATCTCGTCGCGGTCGATGCGCCCCGGCGTGCCGATGCCGACCAGCGCGCCGACCTGCAGGCGGAAGCGGTCTTCGCCCGGCCGGTCGAGCGCCACGGCCGGACGCGACTGCGCCCACGCGCGGTAGAAGTGCAGCGAGAAGCGGTGCGAGAAGGTGTCGAGAAAAGCCAGCCAGGTCGGGTCGCCGTGGTTCAGGCTGCGCTCGCGGATGAAGTCGCTCAGGTGCACCGGCAGCGGGCCGTTGGGGCCGATGTAGCCGAAGAAGTGCTGGCGCAGGCGCGGCGGCGAATGCGCGGTGGCCGGCTCGAAGCGGCTGAAGCTGGCGGGCGCGAACGACAGCGAGGGCTCCTGCCCCACGCGCACCGGCTCGGCACTGGGCAGCAGGGCGCGGCCCCAGCGCGGCGTGGTCTTCGCGACGGACTCGATGCGCCGCATCACGGCGAAGTAGTCGAAGTCCCACGGCTGCGCCGACCACCCGCGCAGCGCGTTGTCTACCCGCGTGCTTACAGAATCTGGCGTGTCCCGCACAGCGGCCTCCAGCGCATGGCTTCGCCCTTGCCCGCGACGCGCAGCACGGTCTCGACGAAGTGGTTCACCTCGACATGGCGCGCGAGAAACTGCGCCAGCACGGCACCGAACAGGAAGGCGCTGTGGCCATGGAAGGCGTCCTTGTCGACTTCGAGCGTCACCTCGAGCCCGCGCCCGAAGGCGATCGGGCCCGCGAGCGGCAGGCGCCGCGCCACGGGCTTGCTCTTGACCGACAGCAGCCCGCGCACCTGGCCCTGGCGCATCTCGTCGGCATGCACGGCGTAGAGCATGAGCGTCTCGCGCAGCGCGGCGGCGCCCTGCTCCGGCGTGCTGTCGGACAGCGACAGGTAATTGAGCGCCAGGTGATCGATGACGCGCCAGCCCAGCCCCTGGCTCACCACCGGCGACACCGGCCGCGACGGCCCGCGCACCATGCGCACGCGCTGCACGGGAAAGGAGTCGACGCAGTCGAAGTCGTTGTCGCGCCCCAGCGGCATCAGCAGCGGCAGGTCGCGGTTGGTGCACAGCGCGGTCACGGCGAGCTGGCGCAGCGTGGCCGCATACGGCGCCTGCTGCGGGTCGACGATCTGCATGTAGACCTCGGAGCCGATGTGGCTGCTGCGGTGGCCTTCGGTGCGCTGGCGAACCGAGAGCATGCGCGGCTCGCGCGTGGTCGTGAAGTAGGCCGGGTGGCTGCTGCGGCTGCCGTGGAAGGCCGAGTAGAACGGCCGGAACGGCTGCTCGGCCACCGCGGCGTCGGCCCCCGGCGCGCCGTGGCCGATGACCTCGGTGACGGTGTGCACCTCGAAGTCCTGCGGGCGCGTGCGGTCGGGCACCAGGTGGAACTGGCTCACGCCCTCGGTCACGGGCACGCGGTCGAGCCGCTTGGTGAACAGGTTGACGGCGGGCACGCAGTGCAGCTGCACGTTGTCGGCGCTCACCAGCTTCTCGAGCGCCGCATCGCCGCGCGAGAACAGCAGCACGATCTCCAGCTCGGTCACCGGCATCGTCGCGAGCAGCGCCTGCAGCCCGCCGATGCGCACGAACTGGAAGCGCTGCGGGAACGCGAAGTACTCCTGCAGCAGCCGAAAGCCCGAGAAGCCCGTGGCCGTGACCGGCAGCAGCGCCTCGTCGTCCCCGAAGCCGACCGCGCCGATGGCGCTGCCCGGCAGGCTGCGCATGGCGCCTTGCAAGGCACCACTGGCCGTGAGCGGTCGCACCCACACGCCGATGGGCTGGCCCAGCGCGCATTCGTGCAGCTGCCAGGCCACGTCTTCCGCGCCGCCGAAGTGCAGCACCAGGTCGTCGAGCGCGATCTGGCTGAAGTCCAGCCCCGCCGTGGCGCGCAACGCGATGCGCAGGCCGCCGCGGATGGCGCGCGACTGCGGGTGGGTGTTCAGCGGCAGGTCGGGCGCGTAGGTGAAGTACTGGGCGCGCTGCACCTCGATCGGCCAGATGCGCAGCGCGGCGGCGGTGCGGAACTCGCAGTGCGTGTTCTGCCCCACGGCCTGGCGCGCACGCAGGCCGGCACCGCGCGGCAACGTGGGGCCGGCCGCGAGGTTGGCGTCTTCCGGGTCGGGCACGAACGACACCACGGTCATGGCCGGCGTCGGCGCCAGGAAGTGCGGGTAGACGATGTCCAGCAGGTGGCCCGTGAAGCGCGGGTATTCGGCATCGAGCTTCAGGCCCACGCGCGCCGAAAGGAAAGCCGTGGCCTCGATCAGCCGCTCCACGTACGGGTCGGCGACTTCCTGGCCCTCGATGCCCAGCCGGTGCGCGATCTTCGGGAACGCACGGGCGAACTCCGAGGCGCTTTCGCGGAAGTAGCGCAGCTCCTGCTCGTACAGGCTCAGCAGCCGAGGGTCCATGTGGACTTACCTTGGGTTTTGCGCCATGTCCACGATCTCTATGCGGCCCTCTTCCAGATCGACGCGGCTTCGCATGAGGAACTCGAGCGGCACGGGCTGCGCCCACAGCATGCCGCGGATCTGCAGGCCGATGCTGTTGTGGGACTCCAGGGCCGGGCCTTCCATGACGAGTTCGACTTCGAGTGTGCGGGACAAAATGCGCGGCTCGAACTGCAGGATTGCGTTCTTCAAAGCCTGTTCCATGCTGACACGCTGCACCGACGAGGTGAACTGGCCAGACAGCATAGGCAATCCGTAGTTGATGACGGAGCGCGCGGCATTCGGGTGCTGCTTGTCGTCCATCGAGAGGCCGTGCCCCGTGGCATTGAAGAGCCAGCCGAGGTCGCGCAGCACGGCCTGGCGCAGCGCCTGCTTGGTGAGCGTGCGCTTGTCGTCGCCCTCGCGCTTCTCGTCGGGCGCGTGGTCGACGAGGCGGTCCAGCAGCGAGGGCTGCAGCCGCTCCTGCGCCGTGAGTTCAGCCACCGCCGCTGCTTTCGCCGCCCTCGGCCGCATCAACAGCGGCGGGCGTGAAGAGGATCTCGCGCACGTCCATCAGCGCGTACTCGCCGGCGTCGCTGCCGAGCACGCGCTGGCCGTAGCCGGCCCAGACCTCGGGGCGCAGCTCGCGCCACTCGGTCTTGCGCGCCAGGCGCAGCTCGCCGTCGTCCTGCGCCTCGGTGCCTTCGTAGCGCGTGGGAATGAGCGCCAGCGTTTCGCCGCCGTTCTCGAACTGCAGGTGCGCGGGCATCCAGACGCAGTCGCGCAGGTCCTCGGGTGGCTCGATCTTGATGTGCGCCAGGCGCGCGTAGGGAATCCAGTAGTACTTGCCGTTGACGAAGGCCTCGAGCACCGGGCCCAGGCGCATGTCGGCGTCGGCCAGCCATTCGAAAGGCACGCCGTCGATGGTGCCGGCGATGGCGGGCGCGCCGTCGAAGGCGCGCTGGCGCAGGTCTTCGGCCAGCCCGCTCTCGCCGCGGCCTTGCCGCAGCAGCGATTCGATGAGCAGTGCCAGCCATTCATCGGGCTGGCCGAAGATCATCGGCGTGCGCGTGCCGGCGAACACGTCGGCGCGCAGGCCTTCGCAGCGCACGGCCTCGCCGTACACCTGTTTCATGGGCACGGCCAGCGCGTCGAGCTCGGCCGCGACGGTGAGCTGGTTGAGCGCGCGCTCCCACTGCCCGAGCACGCACAAGAGCTGCGCCATGAAGACGCGGTGCTTCGGGTCGGAGGGCTTGGCGCGCACGTCGTCGCTCAGGGCCTTGAGGGCGGCCACCGGGTCGGCGGCCTTGAGGAAGTCTGCGGCGGTCGTCGTCATGGCGGGGTGCTCCTGGAGGCGTTCGGGTTCAGGTCCGGGTGAACTGGCATTCGCGCACCGCGCCGCGCGCGCCGCTGGTCTTCTGCGGGGCCGACTTGATCTTCACCGTGCGGTAGCTGATGGAGACCAGCTCCGAGGGCACGCCCCAGTGCCCGCCGGAGTTGAGCACCAGCCGGCAGATGCGCGCGTTCTCCAGCGAGATCTCGAAGGTGGCCTGCGCCTCGGGCGACTGCGGATCGCCGCCGGCCTTGTAGGCGCTGATGACGACCTTCAGGTCTTTTTCCTGCGCGCGCAGCAGGCTGGCGAGCGTGGCCGTGGCCGCGTCGCTGCGGCGCGCGACGACCAGGTTGTGGGGAACGACCTGGTTCTGCGCGGACGATTCGGGCACCTGCACCGACCAGTAGTAGCCGCCGATGTTCAGGCGCGCCTTGCCGTCGTCGAAGACGCGTTCGAGTTCGCCCTCGACGGGCGAGCCCTTGCTCTCGATCATCATGACCAGGTCGGTCTCGGCCGAGCCGGTGCCGATCAGTTCGTAGAACTGCCGTGCGTCTTCGGGGCTCCAGGAGCCGTCTTCGAGAAATGCCATGTCAACCTCCGGATTCGGACAAAGAAAACTGGACCGGGACCACGCGCACCTGCCTCATGGCCGCGCACCACCGTCTGCCGTGCCAGCGCTCCTGCGCAGCAAGGCCGCGAACACCTGGCGCTCGCCGCCGGCGGCCGGTGGCTGGCCGCCGCGCACGCGCACTTCCGACACGTCGGCCTGCGCCGCGGTGGCCACGCCGAACAGGCGCGGCGCGCTGTGGGGCGCGGCCGGCACCGCCATGACGAGCAGGCGCGCCTCGCCGGCCGCATCGAGCCAGGGCAGGTCGAAACGCTTGACCGCCGGCTGCTCGGGCGTGCCGCGCTTGAAGCGGTTGGTTTCGCCGGCCCCGTCGGGGTACACCGCCTGCAGTGCGCCGCGCGCGTCGATGCCGGTGATGACGAGGTCGAGCGAACGGCCGCTGGTGTTGCGCACGTTCAGGCGCACGCGCTCCCCTGCGCGCAACGCAGGCAGCACGCTCGCGGCCTCGGCGACCGGCACGCTGCGCAGCAGCCGGTCGGCGCTCCAGACTTCGAGCGCCGCATCGAAACCGTCGAGCTGGCCGCCCTTCGCATGGGCCTGCAGCTGGGCCAGCCACTTGAGCTGCGCCAGCGCCTGCAGGCGGCGGCGCAGCGCGGCCACGTCGGGCACCACGACGGCGGAGGCGGCGGTGCCGAACACGGGCGCGAGCGCTTCGAGCCGATGGCCCGCGGGGCCGAGGTCGGTCCAGCGCACGTCGGCGTTCGCGGGGTCCTCGGCCAAGCGGATCGCCGCCGGGTAATCGAGGCTCAGGCCGGCGGGCAGCGGCTTGTCGGCGCGCACGCGCAGGGCCGTCGCGGCCGGCTCGGCAATGGGCGTGACGCTCCAGAACGCGCTGCCCGGCAGGTCTTTCAACGCCGCGGGCACGGCGAGCCAGGCGCCGCCGAGCTTGATCTGCGCGATGGCGGCCGGTGCGCGGCGCACGGTGCCGTCGTCGAGCGTGGCGAGCACGCGCACCTCCTGCTGCGGCGCCAGGCCGTCGAGCAGGCCGGCCTTGACGGCCAGGCTGTCGCCGCTGCGCTGCGCGCCCCACACCGGGCGCGTGGACGCGGGCGCGCCGCTGTTGGCGAACAGCGGCGCATCGAGGTTGCCCTCGGCCACGGGCGACGGCAGCTCGCGCGTGGGAAAGCGCTGCGCGAGTTCATCGATGACCGGCGGGTACAGCGCGAGCACGCCGTCGAACAGGTCGCGCCAGGTGGCGGGCCTGCGCGCCAGCGACTCGACCACGGCCCAGGTCAGGAGGCCCTGCGGCCGGGCGCTGCGCGCCTTGCGCGGCAGGCGCAGCTCGGGCGTGATCTGGTGGCTTTCGGACGCGAACAGCGCCACGTAGCGGGCGCGCGGTACGGCGTCGCCCGTCGCTGGCGGCGACAAGGACCGCGCCGTCGACGCACCGCCCGCAAGCTGCGTCGTGCGCAGGCCGCGCCAACGCACCTCGTCGTCGACCGGGCCCTCGGCGGTCGCGGGCGCATCGCCCGTGCCGCGTGTCATGGAGTTGGCGGAGCAGGTGTCGAACACCGAGGCGACGAACACGTTCTTCGCCAGGAAGGCCTGGATCCAGGCGTCGAAGTCGACGTCGCGCAGGTCGCCGCTGAGCGCGGCATCGGCGCCGAGCGTGCCGCGCACGTCGCGCGCGAGAAAGTTCTCGGACAGGCCGTCGGGCTCCTGGTAGCGCTTGGCCACGTCGCGCAGGCGCGTGCCGTGGCCGGAGAAATACAGCAGCACGAAGTCGCCGCTGGCCGACTGCGCGAGCAGCCGTGCCAGGGCCTCATGGATGGCCTGCGATTCGGGCAGCGCAGCGCCGGGCACGCCGTCGGCGAGCACGGCGATGTCGGGCGCGGTGAAGCCCTGCTTCAGCAAGGCGTCGCGCATGAGCATCACGTCGTTGCGCGGCGCCTGCAGCCACAGGGCCTGCGGCTGGTTGACGAGTTCGGAGACACCGACGAGCAGCGCGCGCTGCGCGGCCTGCGCGGCAGCGCCGCCCGCGCCCCACACCACCAGCGCGAGCAGGAACCGCAGGCTGCACGCGCGCAGGTTCATGGCGGCTCCGAGGCCGGTCCGGCCGACGCGACCAGCGGCGACGTCGCGAGCACCGACAAAGCACCGACCGGATCGGCCACACGCAGGCGCCAGACACCATTGGGCCCCGGCCCGCCGACCACTTCGGCCGACATCGTGTGCAGCAGGCGATCGGCCTCGTCGATGCGCACACCCTCGTTCCAGCGCACGACCAGGTTGGCCTGCGCCGCGACGGGTGCCGTGGGCACCGAGCGAAAACGCACGTCGTCGTCTTCGGCGTTGCCGCGCCCGCCGATGAGCCCCACGTTCTGGATCACCGCGAACAGCGCCACCGCCGCGAAGGCCGGGCGCGCCCAGCCTTCGGCGCCGAACCAGCGGCGGATGCTGCCCCACCAGCCGTCCTCGGGCCGCGGCAGCGGCCGGGCGGGCGATGGCGGCGGCGCGGCGGGGGCCTCCTCCTGCGGTTGCGCCAGCGCGCGGCCGAGTTGCAGGCCGGCATCGCGGTACAGCGCCTGGTAGTCGGTGCGCGGGTCCTGCGGGCCCAGCGGCGTGCCCGAAAGCACCGAGAACGCGCCGGCCACGCCGCGCAGCGCGATGCGCCCGGGCTCGGGCGCGATGTCGGGCGCCGCATGCGCGGCCCATTCGTCATGCACCGCGCGGATCGCGGCCAGCCGCGTGGCCGACACCTCGCCGAGCACGCGCGCGGCCAGCCGCGGGCTGGGTTCGAGCGTGAGCACGTTCCAGGCCTGGACCACGCCGAACATCGGCTCGAAGGGCTCGTCGTCGGGCTCCAGCAGCACGTCGAAGGGGCCGGCCCAGTCGGGCTCGCCGGCGGCCATCCAGCCCTGCCAGAGGTCGCCGTGGATGCAGCGGTCGAGCAGCACGCCGAGCAGGCGCCCGTCGTGCACCACGCTCACGAGGCGGCCCGGCGCCCAGCGCGCGGTGAAGGCGCGCCGGGCGACAGCCTCGCGGCGCCGGGCCAATTCGGTCAAGGGGAGCAGCAGGTCCGACACCACCGGCGTGCCCGCGCCCGCGCTGCCGTGCGGCATCGCGACGGGAGCAGCGTCCGGTGCGGCATCGCCGGGCGGCGCGCCGGTTTCGAACGCATGGCGGATCACGCTGAGCGGGGGCCAGAGGTCGGTGGTCATGGCGTCTGTTCCTGAATGGCTATGTCTTCAGACATAAGACGCTTCAGCCCCGAGGATTTTGAAAACCTGCAGGATCGCCGCCATGTTGTCGGCCGCTATCGCGATGCCCAGGGTCTGGCCGATCCAGCTGCCGATGCGGGTCTGCGCATAGCCGGCGCCCAGCCCTTCGCGCTTGTGCACGAGGCCCAGCCGGCCGGCGCGGTAGTGGTACGAGGCGATGGCGTGGCGCGAGGCCACGCCCGACAGCCCGCCCTCGGCCTCCTGCCCGAAGCCCTCGCACAGCAGGATGCGCTCGGGCTCGGGTAGCCCGGCGATGAAGGTGCGCGCCGCCAGCTGCACGGCCTGCGCGCTGAGGCCATGCTCGGCCAGGCAGCCGTCGAGGTCTTCGCCCGGGCCGAGCTCGTCCTCGAGCTGGGCCTCGGTGATCTGGTCGCCGATGGACACCTTGCGGCGAAACGAACTGGCGCGCGTGCAGTCGATGAGGTAGCGGCGGAAGTACGCGCACAGCGCGAAGGCGGTGGAAGGCGCGCTGTGGCCGGCGCGCTCTTCCGACTCGTCGGGGTCGGCATCGAGCCGCAGCACCTTCACGTAGATGAACTGCGCCACCAGCTCCTGCCGTCCCTCGCCCAGCACCTGCAGCTCGGGCGGGTTGCAGGCCACGAGCGCGTCGCCCACGATGCGGTACATGGTGCCCATGTCGTCCGAGGACAGCGTCTGCCGGCGCCGCCAGAGGCGGACGAGTTCAGAGCTTTCCGCGGACGAGAGGGTTTCCTGCATGAAGGGCCAAGGGGTCGAAAGAAAAGAGGTCAGTCGTCGACGCAGACGCCTTCCGTGGGCACGAGGCACTGCGGAAGATTGGCGCCGACCGGGCCGCCGCGCGTGCGGATCGCACCCGACACCGCCGCCTGCGCCACGGCCAGGCCGCGCGGCAGAAGAATCCACAGCTGCCCGCGCTCCTTCATGCGGCGCGCGTTGGTGGCGGCCTGCTGGCCGTTGCCGAAGAAGTAGTCGGCCCGCACCGCGCCGCGGATGGCGCCGCCGGTGTCCTGCGCGATGGTCAGGCGCTGCATGGGCGCGCCGCTGCCGGGCGTGCGCGTCGACACGAACACCGGGTAGCCCAGCGGCGTGCTGCGCGGATCGACCGCGATCGAGCGGCCGGCCGACAACGGCACGCCGAAGGCGCCCACCGGACCGCCCGCGGGCGAGGTCGATTCCTTGAAGAACACGTAGCTCGGGTCCTTGATGCCGGAGCCGGTCACCGCGCCGGCCGTGCGACGGCCCGGCACCACCACCGCGCCGCTGGCCGTGGGCCGCGCCAGCGTGAAGCCGCGCGTGCGGATCACGCTGTTGTCGATGGCGCCCGTGTCTTCGTCGTCGCCGTCGTCCAGCGTCAGCTCGAGCGAGCCGCCGCGCACCTTGACCGCGCTGCGCGGCTTGCCGTTGGCGGCCTGCGCGATGGTCGGGCGGAAGGGCTGGCCGTTCTGCTCGGCGTAGGCCACGCGCACCACCTCGCCGCTGGGCAGCTTGATGCGGCCCGAGCCCTGGATCTGCATCTCGTACAGCGCCGTGGCGCTGCTCACGAAGGCCAGCACCTTGGCGTTGGGCGCGCCCTTGGTCTCGATCTCTTCGCGCGTGTAGTACGGCAGCAGGCGCTTGCCGTCGATGCGCAGGCGCACCTTGCGGTCGAGCGTGTCGCGGGTGATGGCGGAAAGGTCGAGCGCGTACAGGCCCGGTGCGCCCATGTCGCGCGTGCTCAGGCCGCTTTGCACGATCACGTTGCGGCCCTCGACCTTCGCGGCCACCGTGCCGCTGCCGGCCGGGAGCTTGCGCGCATCGACGAACAGCATGTCCTCGGGCTGGCCGTAGACCGGGTAGATGAACGGCGCGACGTAGGTGCGACTGCCCGCGATCTCGGGCTCGAAGTAGCCGGTGACCACGCCATCGGGCTTGCGGTCGTCGTCGCGGATCTGGTAGGCCGAGAACTCACTCTCGAAGAAGCCGCGAATGGCCTGCGTGCTCTTGCCGTCGACCTTCAGCGCGCGCTCGCACACCTCTTTCCATTCGGCGCCGCGGCCGTTGAGCACCTTGCAGCTGCCGAGAAACGCCGGCCAGCTTTCCGAGAAGTCGTCGCGCGCCCAGCCCGGCACGGCGTCGAAGCCGACCGAGGTGTAGGTGGCGAGCTGGGTCGAGAAGGTGCGCGCCTGCCCCGCCACGCTGCCGCCGGTGGGGCGGGCCGGTGCGGTCGCGGAGTCGGCCGTGGTGGGCGCGGTGGTGGCCGTGCCCGTGGCGGTCGGCGGCGTGTTGGCGCAGGCGGCCAGCAGCACCAGCGCGACCACGGCGGCCGTTCGGCAAAGGGGAAGCGCGAAGTGCGGCGACGGTGACGTGTGCATGAAAGTCTCCTGGTCGGGTCGTGGAATGGGGGCCGAAGGCGGCCGACGCTCTACAGACGATTACTTCTCGACGATTTTGAAATTCGCGACGCCATAGACGTCGTTGCACGGCGGGGCGCCCGGCGCGCACACCGGTTTGCCCAACAGCGGCGACGGCCCGGTGCCGCGTGTGGCTTCGAGTGCCGCGAGCACCGGCAGCGGGAACTGCGGGAACACGCCTTCGTTCTGCACGCCCGAGGCGCCGAAGTCGCGCTCGTGCTCGCTCACGAGCACCGCGAACTGGTTGGTGCCGGCCGGCCCGCCGGCGTCCATCGGCCAGGAGGCGCGCGGCAGCGCGAGCGCGGCGTTGGCGGTGATCTTGTTGTACTTGTCGAGCAGGTTCGGGAACAGCAGGAACATCTCGCCGCCGCTGGACAGCAGGAACACGTAGACGAAGCCGTCGCGCTTGCTGCGCACCTCGAAGGCCAGCTTGTCCTTGCCGATGGCGACCTCGGCCTTCTTCGGCGTGGCCGTGACTTCGAAGCCCGGGGCGGCGCCGGCGGCGAGGGATTGCAGGGATTCGGCGGGGGTGCGTGGCTTCGGCGGTGGCGGCGGTGGCGGCGGTGGTGGGGCTTCGGCGACCTGGGTGGGGGTGTCGGGGGGTGGCGCGGGCGTGGCGGTTTGCGCCGTCTTGCCCGCATCGCCTTCGCCGCCCGAGCGGCCGAGGAACCACCATCCGCCGCCTGCTGCAACGATCAGCACGGCGGCGGCGACTGCGCCGAGGACGGCCTTGTTGCTGCCGCCGCCCTTGCTGTTGTCAGCAACAGGCGCCTTGGCGGCGATCGGCTTCGGCATGTGGGCCGTGCCGATCACGGTCGGTGCATCGGCACCCGACTGACTGCTTCGCGCACCCGACGGTGGCACGGTGCGCGGTGTGGGCGCGATGCTGTGGCCGACTTCGAGACCCAATGCCGCGCGCAGCTCCGCCATCGACTGCGGCCGCGCCTCGGGCCGCACGCCCAGGCCCGCATCGATCGCCGCGAGCAGCCGGTCGCTGTAGCGCTGGCGCAGGATGTCGTTGCCGGCCAGCGGCACGTAGCTGTCGGACAGCAGCCGTGCCACCGAGGGCGGCGGCGCGCGCCCGCACACGGCGACGTGCATCACGGCGGCGAGCGCGTAGACGTCGGTCCACGCGCCCTGCGACATGTCGGGCATCTCGGCGTACTGCTCGATGGGCGCGTAGCCGGGCTTGAGGATGACGGTGATCGCCTGCGTCTTGTCGGTGATCACGCGGCGCGCGGCGCCGAAGTCGAGCACCACGGGGCGACCGGAGCCTTCGAGCAGGATGATGTTGTCGGGGGCGATGTCGCGGTGGTAGCAGTGGGCGTTGTGCATCACGGCGAGGGCTTGCGTGACGCCGTCCATGATGCGGGTGAGCCAGGCTTCGTCGACGCCTGCGGGGATCGCTACCAGGGCCTCGCGCAAGGTGTCGCCCTTGTAGAAGGGCATGACCATGTAGGTGGTGCCCTTTTCTTGCCAGAAGCGGTAGACCTTGAGGAGCGAGGGGTGGTCGAACTGGGCGAGGAGGCGGGCTTCGTTGATGAAGCTGCGCATGCCTAGGTCGAAGGTTTCTCTGTGGCGTTCTGAGAGGGGGACTACGGTGCCGTCTTGCTGTCTTGTGGATAGCGATGTCGGCAGGTATTCCTTGATGGCTACTACGCGTTCGAGGGTGTGGTCCCAGGCCTCGTAGACGACGCCGAATCCGCCCTGGCCTACGACTCGGGTGACTTCGAATTCGGCGAGGCGGCTGCCTACGGGGAGTAGGCCTGCGTCGTGGGTTGCGGTTGCTGGGCTGGTGACGGGGACGCCCGAAGCCGTGGTGAAACCACCGCCGGTGATGACTGTGGCGCCTGTGTCAGCTTCGCTGGTGGATGGCACGGGGCGGGAGACGACTCGGGTGCGGTCGTCTTCCGGGGGAGGGGCGTTGTCGGT
This sequence comes from Variovorax sp. BGA-UO-ETr-C22, assembly GCF_059567965.1. Taxonomy (NCBI): domain Bacteria; kingdom Pseudomonadati; phylum Pseudomonadota; class Betaproteobacteria; order Burkholderiales; family Comamonadaceae; genus Variovorax; species Variovorax sp. BGA-UO-ETr-C22. The sequence goes on along the minus strand of NZ_JCAQPA010000009.1, from coordinate 642,634 downwards.
CATTGACCTGCTCCTGCTGGGCGAACGCCGTTTGGGGATTGCTTTCCGGGGCCGGGTCTCGGCCCGGCGGCCGACCTACTTTTCTTTGCTTCGCCAAAGAAACGTAGGCAAAAGAAAGGCGACCCTGCTGTCTGCGTCCCTCCGCTTCGCTGCGGGCAACCTGCGGTGCTCACGTTTCGCGGGGTCTCGCAGAACTCGCTTCGCTCAAACAGCTGCGAGCCCTTATCCGCGAAACGCTCCGCTCCTCGGCGCATACAGAAGGGGTTTGGATACCAACGGGCCTTTGCTTCGCTCGGCCAGTGAGCAGCAGCAGGCGCTTCGCGCCTGCTGCTGCTCGCATGGGGCGTGACGTTGAACTGGACAGGGCGCTGGCGCAGGTGCAGGCACATGTACACGTACGAGTACGAGTACGAGTACGAGTGCGAGTGCGAGTGCGAGTGCGAGTGCGAGTGCGAGTGCGAGTGCGAGTGCGAGTGCGAGTGCGAGTGCGAGCAACCCCGTGGCATCCGGCCGCTGGAAGTTCCGGGGCCGAGCGAAGCGAAGGCCCGTCCGGTGTCCAAATCCCCTCTGGCTGCGCCGAGGAGCGCAGCGTTTCGCGGATCAGGGCTCGCAGCTGTTTGAGCGAAGCGAGTTCTGCGAGACCCCGCGAAACGCGAGCACCGCAGGTTGCCCCGTAGCGAAGCGAAGGGGTCGCAGACAGTGGGGTCGCCTTTTCTTTGCTTACTTTCTTTTGGCGAAGCAAAAGAAAGTAAGTCCGCCGCCGGGCGGAACTCCCGGCCTCGGGAAGCAAAAGAAAGCAGGGCACTCATTCCCCACCCCCAAGAAACAAAGCCTCGAACTGCAAATCCCGAGGAAGCCCAGTAGCCAACATCCGAACCCCGCCTTCCAAACCAGGCGTCTCCATCCAAAGCGAGGTTCCAGCCAAAGGCAGCTCGAGCGATCGGCCCTCAACAGCGGCCTCATCGGCAGCAGAAGTCACAAACAACTGACTCAGCACCGCATCAAACCGCAGCGCATCCAAATCCCCTTCAAGCCCTTCCAGCACAGCCTGCGTCCCCAACGCCCACCACCGAAGCGCAGCAACAAGCGCCTCTCCATGCAGCGCACCAGGTACGCCTTCATCCAATTCAACGGCGAGAGTGAACGGAAAGTACCGCCCCACCCCATCCACCGAAGGCATCAACACCCCCATCCACCCCCGCTCCCCCACCACCTGCGCCCCCAGCGCAAAGCACCACACAGGCGCCTCCAGGTAATGAGCAGTCCAATCCGCATGCCGATCCCGCAACCGTGCCAACCCGCGCTGCAACCACGGGTCCCAGACAGAGCGAAACGCCTCCGGCAACCGCCGATGCGCAAAGTCCCCCATCCCCGGCAACTTCCCAAACCAGCCGGGAAGTTCGTCGGAAACAAAGAGAGAAGAAGAGGCCAGACTCACAACCCCTCCGGACAAGAAAACTCCCGCAACTCCTTCAACCGAATCGGATGCTGCACGCTGTTCGTCGTCACCTCGAATCGCGTCTTCCGCGCCCCCACCTGGAAGGTAATGAAGAACTTCTCCGGCGCATCCCCCGCTTCCAGCTGCCCGTCATCCAGAGTACGGAACAAAGCCCAAGGCCCATCCATCGCCGACCCCGAACTCCCCGTCGTCGACGGCGGACTGACTTGAACGCGCACCTGGTTGCTCCCCTTCGGCCCCGGCCACTGCACCGCCATCGGCACCACCGGCCCATGCGCGTACTTCACCAGCTGCCCGTCCACGTCCAGGATGAACTGCGTGATGCCCGCGTCCATCTCCACCGGCTTGAAGTCCAACCGCATCGACGGCCCGCGACCGCCGCCGCGGAAGAAGATGTCCTTGATGCGCGCCGCACGTTCGAACTGCGCCAGCGCTTGCGTGGTGATCGCGCCGCGCTCGGCCACGGGCTTGTAGCGCCACGGCCGGGTGCTGGTGTCGACGAGCGCGGCCAGGCGCTTCTGGAAGAAGTCGTCCATCAGGCCGCCGGCGCCGAACATCTGGCCGAAGTCTTCGGGCAGCACGTCGCGCTTGCTGCTTTGCACGAACGGGTAGCGGCCCGCGATGGCGCGGTTGCAGAACTCGGTCACGGGGCGCAGGTCCTGGCTCAGGTTGCCGCGCTCGGCCACCTGCGCCTGCGCAGCGCCGGTCTGGCTCAGGTTCTCGATCATGCTGCGCACCGGCTCGGGCAGGCGGCCCGCGTCCGACTTGAGCTTGCCGGCCACGTCGCCCGGCGGCGGCGAGGTGCGGCCCTTCACGGCCGTGTCGACGGCGTTGAGGTACACGTACACCTCGTTGAAGAGCTTGAGCGCATCGTCGATCGGCGCCGGCTGGTTCGGGCCACCCGCGGTGACGAGGCGGCGCAGCGACTCGAAGCGGTCGTCCACGATGCTCTCGATGCGCTTGCCCGGCGCCACCTGCTTGCCGGGGTCGCTGCCGAACAGGTCTTCCAGGCCCTTGCGCGTGTTGCGCACGGTCTCGGTGGCCTTGCTGACCACGTCCTTGTTGGCATCGGCCGCGGGAATCAGCGTGGTCTGCTTGACCACCGCACGCAGGAAGTTCGCGAGCGGCGAATCGACACCCGAGAGAATCCGCGCGGTCTCGATGTTCTTCTCCAGACCGCTGACGCGGATCAGCCGCACGTCGGCCAGCAGCGCCTCCCACTGCTTGACGTACTCCTCGAGGTACAGGCGTCGCACGCGGTCGGTGAGCGCGCCGAGCGCCGCTGCGTCGCGCAGGCGCTCGCTGGCGTTGCGGTCCTGCCCGAGCACCCACGGGTCTTCGGCGGCGAGCAAACCGGTGAGCACCACGACCTCGTTCTGGAAGCGCTTGTGGTACCCGTCGTAGGTGAACATGCCCGGCACGCCCTCGCTCAGCGGCTTGCCGCTGATGCGCTCGAACACCAGCGGGCCCGACGGGCCGGTGGCCTGCGCCACGCTGAAGCCCGGGATGTCCTTGGTGGCGCGCTGGCGCTTCAGGCGGCTGAACACGCGCTGCTCCAGCGGGTAGCTCGCGAGCACGGCGCGCACGCTGCGCACCAGGTTCTCGTCCATCTTCAGCGGCGAGCGCGGCGGGCCCTGGGCGATGAGCACGTCGAGCTGGTCTTCGAGCGCCTTGCGCTGGTCTTCGGGAATGCCGCGATCGAGGTTGCGCGCCCAGTCGAGCGTGATCCAGGCCTTCAGCGCCTCGGGGTCGAAGCGCTCGGGCTGGTAGAGCATGAGGTAGCTCTTGAGGGCCTCGTAGGTGAACTCGAGGTTGTCCTTCTGCGCGGTGCGCAGCTGGTCCTCGATGCGCTTGGCGATCTGCGGCAGGAAGGCGTCGTTGAGCGCGCGCTGGTGCGTGAGCATGGCGGCGGCGTCGAGCTTGTCGCCCTGGTACAGGCCCAGCGTCATCGACAGCGGCTCGTCGCCCTGGCGGTTGTCGGGCGTCTTCCAGATGTCGCGCAGGCCCTGCAGCACGGGCGCGACCTCGACCAGGTTCTGCACGCGCGTCGGCAGTGCGGCCAAGGTTTTCTGCGCGGGCTCGACGCGGGCCTCGACCGACTTCAGGTAGTTGTTGTTCTGCCAGGTGCTGTAGCCCCAGGCCGCGAGCAGGCCGACGGTGAGCAGCGTCATCGCGGCCACACCCGCCAGGCGCAGCGTGTTGCGGCGGCGCTCCAGCTTCACGTCGGCGCCCGCCAGGCGCTGCTCGGGGAACACCACCTCGCGCAGCAGCGCGGTGAGGAAGTAGCTGCGTCCGCTCGACTTCTGCGGCGCGAGCATGGCGCGCTCGATGCCGAAGCTGCGCGCCAGGCTGCCCATCACGCGGTCGATCGGGCTGCCCTCCTGCGTGCCGCTGGTGAAGTACACACCGCGCACCCACGGCGGTTGCGCAAAGCGCGAGCCGGTGAACACCTGTTCGAGCAGATCGGAGAGCAGCGGGCCGACCGAACCGAACTGCGCCGGAAAACCGAAGATCGCCGCGCGGCGCGTGCCGTCGGTCTCGCGCTGCATGCGCGCGATGAGGCCGTCGTTGATGCGGTTGTGCAGCAGGCCGAACTCGCGGTTGAAGGCGGTCGACAGGGCCTTCTCTTCGCCCTGCACGTTCTCGTCCGCCGGCAACGTGAAGCCGAAGACCTGCGCGCGCTGCTCCTTGCCGAGGTCGTCGAAGTAGTCGGTGAAGCCGTAGAGCAGGTCGCTCTTGGTGACGAGCACGTACACCGGCAGGCGCGTGGTGAGCTTGCTGTCGAGTTCGAGCAGCCGCGCACGGATCGAGGCCGCGAGCTGCGTGCGCGCCTCGGGGCCCTGGCTCAGCAGGTCGCCCACGCTCACGGTGAGGAACACGCCGTTGAGCGGGCGACGCGGGCGCGCCTTCTTCAGCAGGCCCAGGAAGCCTTCCCATGCGCTCTTGTCTTCCGACTGGTGGCTGTCCTGCGTGGTGTAGCGACCGGCCGTGTCGATGAGCACGGCCTCGTCGGTGAACCACCAGTCGCAGTTGCGCGTGCCGCCCACGCCGCGGATCGCGCCGGGGCCGAACTTCTCGGCCAGCGGGAACGAGAGGCCCGAATTGACGAGCGCCGTGGTCTTGCCCGCGCCCGGAGCGCCGATGAAGACGTACCACGGCAGGTCGTACAGGTAGCTGCCGCCCGAGATCGACAGCCAGTCGCGCCAGCCCGGCTTCTTGCCGGCGGCATGCAGGCGCATCTGCTTGAGCGTGGCGACGGCTTCGCTGAAGCGCGTGTCGAGGATCTTCTGTTCGCCGTCGACCGGCGCGCCGGCCTTGGCGGCGGCCGGCGCCTTCATGAGGCCGTCGGTCAGGTGCTGGCTCGCACGGCGCGCGCGCCAGCGGCGGTACAGCGCGCGCAGCACGACGATGAGCACGATCACGCCGATGACGATGGCGCGTGTCATCTCGCCTTCGAGCGGCGCGAGCGAACCGATCTTCACCAGCGGGCCGATCCACCAGATCAGCAGCGCGACGACGATCAGCGCGAGCAGCGTCAGCAGCAGCGGGCTGAACAGGAAGCCGAAGATTTTCTTGATCATTTCGTCGCTCCTGGAACGGGAGCAGCCGGTGCAGCAGCGAGGCGCTCGGGTTCGGTCAGCAGCACGATGTCGACGCGGCGGTTGCGCGCGCGGTTGGCCGGCGTGTCGTTGGCCACCACGGGCTCGGCGTCGGCCTTGCCGTCGGAGCGCATGCGCGCGGGCTCGACCAGCGTGGAGAGCGCGCCCTTCACCGCATCGGCGCGCGCGGCCGACAGGTGCCAGTTCGACGGGTAGCGCAGCGAGCGGATCGGCTGGTTGTCGGAGTGGCCGGTGATGAGCACCTCGCCCTTCACCTCGGCCAGTGCCTGGCCGATGCGGCGCAGCACCGGCAGCGAGGCAGCCATGGGCTCGGCGCTGCCCGAACCGAAGAACGAATCGCCGCGCAGCCGCACCACGCTGCGGTCGGCCTCGTCGGTCACGGTGACCAGGCCCTGCTTGATCTCAGGCTCGAGAAAACGCGCGAGCCGCGGCGACTTGGCCGGCGCGGCGGGCGGCGCGATCTGGATGTTGGGCACGCGCAGGCTCGACACGGCCGCGTAGGTGGTGTCGGAGCGGTGGTTGAGCGTGAGCCGCAGGCCGAACCACGCCAGCGCCAGCAGCAGCGCGAAGCCGGCCGCGAACACCCACAACGGCAGCGACTCGCGCAGCCGCACCGTGCCCGCGCCCTGCCCGCGCCAGTGCGGCGACAGCTCGGGCTCGACCGGCGGGCGGTCTTTCGCGATCAGGTCGGCCAGGCGCTGGCGCACCGAGTCGAGCTGCGCACGGCCGTTGTCGACCACGCGGTAGCGGCCTTCGAAGCCGAGCGCGAGCACGCTGTAGATCAGCTCCAGCAGCTGGCGGTGCGTGGGCACGTCCTGCGCGAGCTTGGCCAGCAGCTGGAACACCTTCTCGCCGCCCCAAGTCTCGTTGTGGAACTGCACCAGCAGGCTCTGCTTGTTCCAGCCGGCCTGCACGCCCCAGGGTGTGTTGGCCACGGCCTCGTCGAGCGCGGTGCACAGCACATAGCGCGCGGCCAGCACCGACTCATTGCCCACTCCCGCGCGGCGCGCCGCGGCATCGAACTGGTTCACCGCGTCGGCGGTGGACGCGCGCAGCGCCGGCACGTTGGGCGGCTGCGCGAGGTTGCGCAGCTTGCCGATCAGCACCAGCAGCTTGCCGGCCGCCGACACCAGCGGATTGAGCAGGCCGATCTCACCCACCTCGGCCACGGGCGTCGGATCGGCGCCGCCGAAGAACGGCGCGGGTGCAGCAGCCGGCGGCGTGCCGCCCGGCGTGCGCGGCTTGGGCTTGATGACCGTGCGCTCGGACTCGAAGGCGGCAAAGGGGTCGGGAGGGGTACTCATGAGAACTCCACGCAGGTGACGTCCCTTCGGGAGACGCCGCGGAACCGGCTTTGCCGGGCCGCAGGTGTCGCCCCCGGCGAGGGGGTTGGCGAAGCGACACGAAGTGCGCGAAGCCTGGGGGTGGTCATGATCTGATGGCCCAGAACGCGAGGTCGAGGCCGGGGAAATCGCCCGCGATGTGCATCGCGATGCCGCCCGATTGCTCGAGCTGGCGCCACAGGTCGCTGTTGCGCGTTTCGAGTTCGAAGTAATTGGCGCCCGTGTGGAAGGGAATCTGGCGCGGCGCCACCGGCATCGGCGTCAGCGTGACGCCCGGCAGCGCGAGGTTCACAAGGTCGCGGATGCGCTCGACCGGGCCGATCTTCACCTGCGTGGGGAAGCGCGCGCGCAATGCCTCGCTCGGCATGTTCGCGCTCACCGCGAGCACGAAGGTCGCCTTGCGCTGCAGCTCCACGTCGGTCACGACCGCCACGCGCACGCCGTGCTTGCGGTCGTGCAGGTCGATGCGGATCGCCGACTGCTCGAACACCATCGACAGGCTGCGGCGCAGGTCGTCCATCACCGGGCGGAAGCTCAGCGCCAGGTCGTCATGGATGTAGGGCCCGAAGCGCGTCACGCGGCGCGTGTCGCGGAAGCTCGCGAGATCGCCAGCCAGCCCGAGCGCATGCTCGAAGAAATGCTGCGGGTGCAGCATCGCGCTCTTGGCCAGGTGCGCAAAGATGGCTTCGTTGCGGTTCACCGCCTGCAGCAACATGAAGTCGGCGATCTCGGCCACGCCGCCCGTTCCGCCCTGGGTCATGCGCCCCGCCAGCGCCTCGCCACGCTGGCGCAGCAGGCCCAGCAGCTCGTCGAGCCAGGCGCGGATCACCGCATGGCCGGCCACGTCGAGCAGCGGCGGCAGCATCGCGCGGTCGAGCTGCACCTGGTTGTCGACCCGGCGCTCGACCACGCGGGCCACGCCCAAGGTCGCCCACGCATCGGTGGCTTCGCTGGCGCGTATCAGGCGCGTGTGGAGCTGGCCCAGCTGCAGCATCGCGGTGCGCTCGCCGGCCGTGTTGGAGTCGGGCACGTCCGACTCCAGCACCCGGTGGCGCACCAGCTCTTCGTACTCTTCAGCGTCGGCTTCGCGCGCCCCGGCACGGCGCAGCGGCAGCGCCAGCACCACGGCTTCGTCGCGCATGGACGCAGGGATGTCGATAGGCTCGGGCAGCGGATCGACCGCCGGCATGTCGAACACCGTGCCATCGCCGAAGATGCCCACCGCCCGCACCAGCGCCAGCTTGCCCAGCGTGAGCGCCGCCGCGTCGATCTCGACTTCGGCGAATCCCCAGGCGTAGGGCGTGGTGGTGCGCAACAGCACATGCCGCGCATGATCGGCATGGCGCTCGCTCTGCTGCAGGTGCTGAGGCTGCAACAGCATCCCCTCGCTCCAGACCACTTTGGTTCGCCAACTCATCCGCACTCCGTCAACGGCAAGGGTGCCGGGAAGAAAGAAGAAACACGAAGTTTCCGGCGCGGGGAGCGGGAGGCAAATCCGCCTTAAGGCCTAGCTAATGGCCTAGGTGGGGCGGGAGGGGGTACGGCGAAGGGAGTAGATGCGAGGCCGGCCATGGGCTGGGCGCACTGGCGGGATGCGGCCAGGAAGCGCGCTGTCGGCTCACCGGTTCAGAACTGGGGCGACGGGCCCGCCCGCACGTTCCGATCGGTATCGGAACGCAGGTTGAGCTCGTTCATCATGAACCCCTGCGAAAGATCATTCGCCTTGTGTCTTCGCAGCGACATCAGTCGATCACGCGTCAACTGCAAGGCGCCCAGAAGGATTCCGAAGGCGTCACCTACAAGCAAGTAGATGAGATAGATGCCAGGAACGGTTGCCACCACGAACAACATCAACGCCAAGGAACGTGCCATCCCTCCTGGATTGCTCAGTTCGATGAAATGCTCATTGAAATCGAATACTGCGCGCATTGATGAGAAGCTCGGTCGCGCGAAGGCATCCTGCTCATTCCGCTCTTTTCCGTTTGTTTGCGAGAGCCTTCTTCTCGCCGAGCTGCCCCCTCTTTCGGACCATAGAGTCGCGTTTCCCCGGCAACATCCGCGTGGTATTTCAATGCCGAATGAATACCTCGGCTTCGTTTTTCATGCTGAAACGCAGCCTCAAGAATAAACACGACATGAGCTCCTGAGCCAAGCCGGCAACAACGTTGGCCAACTGGATCTTCATGGAATCTAGGCCCTACGGATTTCGAAGCCCTGAAGCGCGGAACGAAAACAGAGGATCGCGAGCATGCGGCTGAACTTCCTGTGAAGAGATGTGGCAGCCCTACTCAGCCGCAACTGCGACAGAGCGCAGCTAGGAGGCATCTGCGGCACTTTCAATTTCCTCTGGAAACCGTGCCTGCCATGTCAGGCACTGCCCGAGGAAGTTGCCGATGAACATCAAAACGATCAGCGGAAGGATCAGCAGTGAGATGCCATCACTGATCTTCCCGATGAACCCTTCTTGCTGAAATGCTGGATACCACTGAGTCACGCTGAGCCACGCTTCCTTGATGCTGGGCCGATAACCAATGACTGTCTTGGGTTTGGGCACCGAATCGGGCCCCTCCTCCATGTATCGACGGATGTACTCCCAGAATGCCATCCAATCGCCCACCGTCTTGAAACTGGTCCGTCGCCCGATGAACTGCATCGCACCGACCTTGCCCCGCTCCGTCTCACTTCCCCAGATCAGCAGAGGCCAATGCATGAGGACGGCATTGGCGTCAGCGCTCTTGCTCAAGCTTGGGTCAGTATCAGACCAGTCGAACACCATCAAGCCACCCGCGTACTTGGGGCGAAGCAAGTACACCTTCTGGGTTTCCCAATTGAATCGAAGGCGGATCCAGCGTTGGGTGAGCAACTCGTAGCGGAAAAAATAGCGCTGCATTGCCCAAGTAAAGCCAGCCGCGAACACCGTGAATCCAATGGCATTGAGCAACGCGACCAGTGTCGTGGTTCTAACCAGAACCGTTCCATCCGCACGATGCCCGGTCGAGTAAAGAAAAATGACGTCCAACCATCCACTGGCGACAAAGCTCCACGCCATCCAGTAGCACCCCCACCCAAACAACGTGGTGATACCCCGGATGTCGTTGCTCCAAGTCCTTACCTCAAGCCATTTGTCGTTTCGGGCATGCAGCAAGCCTTGGTCGTCTGCCCGCTCCACGATTCGTTCGTGCCGATCGTAGGCTTGAGTGCTCTCAAGTTGCTGTCGAGTGAGCAGGCGTCCTCCCTTTTTTGCCTTTTTGATCGTTTCATCAGGGGTATGTCTGCGCCCCAATCGAAGCTCTTCCGAGGCCAGTTCTTTCGCTGCTTCATAGTCGATTTTTTCGAACCAGTACATCATTCCTCTGTCACCTTGAAAGCGATGTATAGGGCCGCCAGCTCTTCACCGACCTTTTCATAGAGCGGCTCAGACTGGTGTCCAGGTTTTGGCGGCAACCGAAAGCTCGACCGCTTGATCCATTTTTGAATTTCGTCGTCACCGAGCTGTCCGATGATCCAGGTCGTGGACAGCGCGCCCGGCATCGACGACTTCCTTGGGAGGAAAACAGGTCGCGCAGTTTGCGAGTCGCCTCGCGATCACACTGATAACAATGGTCAAACTCCACGCACCTCTCTCACCGTGCGTGGGATTTTTCTCAGAGCGCCCCGGGCTTCGTTGCCGCTGCCGCATGCCCCTGAATCAGCGCCATCTCCACATTGGCGGCTTGCACCACCGCAATCTCCTCATAGCCCCTGCGAATCTGTTGTCCCACGCGCAAGGCGTTCCCACCCATACCGAACCCCACCGACACGATGACAGAAAGCACGTTGAGCAACCCGTCCGTGGCTGCCGTTCCTATGGTGTCTTCTCCGAGGATGATGAGCATCGCCAAGCCCATAAGCCCCAGCCCCACCCACCACATGCGATGGAAAAGGGCCCAGAACGCCCCGAAGAAAAAACCCGGCCAGCTCCAGCCGTCCTTGATGGCCTGCACACTGCCGAGGGGGTCCTTGAATATCTTGTAGGTCTTCATTGCGTGACTGCCTTCCCGATAGAGATCGTTGTTGTCGGATGCGGGCTCTCGCCCCGGCCTCTCTCCGACGCGCAACGCACACCGCACAAAGCCGTTCGCAAGAACGCCTTCGACGACAACAGCCTTCACCCGGAAAGAGGTCGCGCAGTGTGGAAGCCACCACGCGTTTGCAATGACAACAATGGTCGCCCGCCGCGACGTGTCTTCAGATACCCGCGCAAAGCGCGTGATTTGTCATGGGCGCGGCCTGCGCGGGCCGTGCTTCAGCGCGAAGCGCTCGACGCTTTCAGCGCCTCCACCTGCGCCGCATACGCCTTCTCGATCCGCTGCAGCCGCTGCTCCCGCGCCGCATCGTTGACCCACGCCGCCGACAACGCGCGCTGGCGCCCCAGCTGGTATTCCAGCTTGGCCTCCGGCAGCAGCGCGCTGTCGTCCGCCGCGACGTAGCCGTACGCCGCGCGCAGGTTCTTCAGCACCTCGCGCTCGGCGTCGGCGCGTGGGCCCTTGCCCTTGCCGTAGCCGACGAGGAAGGCCTGCAGCTTCGCCTGGAACTCGGGCGGGTAGTCGCGGCGCACCACCATCGGTGCGCCGGGCGGTGGCTCGGACTCCCAGATCACCTGCAGCCGCGCGGCCTCGACCGGGAACTGCTGGCGGAAGCGCTCGAAGTCGGTGGTGTTGTTGGTGGCCACGTCGGCATCGCCGTTGGCCACGGCCAGCGCAGTGGCCTGGTGGGTGCCGACGAACTCGCTGCGAAAGCGGGTTTCCATCTCGATCTGGTTGGGCAGAAAGAGCTGGCTCTGCGGCACGATGAAGCCGGTGACCGAGCGGCTGTCGCCGCGCGCGAGCCGCCAGCGCTCGGGCTGGGCCAGCAGGCCTTCGAGCGTGTTGAGCGGGCCGGTCTTGCGCGCGAGCAGCACGGCGCGGTGCTCGGGCATGCCGTCGCGCCGCGCGATCTGCGCCACCACCTTCATGCGCCGCTGCATGACGGCGTCGAGCGCCATCTTGGCGGAGAGAAAGGCCATGTCGATCTCGTCGCGGCCGATGGCGCGGTCGAGCTCTTCGTAGGACGGCACCGAGTACGCGCTGACGGGCAGGCCCAGCGCGCGGCTCATGTCGGCCATGAGCGGCGTCCACAAGGCGCGCGACTCGACGGTGCCGCCCAGTGGCAGTACGCCGAAGCGCACCTCCTTGATCACCGGCGTGCCCTTGGCGGCGGGCGTCGGCGCGGGCTGCGCGCCCGCCGGCCATGGCGCCATCAGCGACGACGACAGGGCCAGCGCAAGCAGGGTCCGGCGGTTCAAGGGCTCACGTCCTTCAACACGGCGAGCTGCTCGGCGTAGCCGCTCTCCAGCCGCTGCAGCCGCGCCTGGCGCGCCGCGTCGTTGACCCACTGCGCGGTCTTCGCGTTCTGCATGGCGAGCTGGTAGGCCAGCTTGGCGGCGGGCAGCAGCGAGCTGTTGTCGGCGGCCACGAAGCCCGCCAGGTCGTGCAGCGACTTGAGCACCACGCGCTCGGCGTCGCCGCGCGCTCCCTTGCCGCGGCCGTAGGCAACCAGGAAGGCCTGCACGCGCAGGCGCAGTTCGGGCGGGTACTCGCGGCGCACGACGATCTGCGCGTGCGGGATCAGCTCCGACTCCCACAGCACCTGCAGCCGCTGCGCCTCGGCCGGAAAGCGCAGCTTGAAGCGCTCGAAATCGGCCGAGTTGTTGGTGGCCACGTCGGCCTCGTTGTTGGCCACGGCCAGCGCGTTGGCCTGGTGCGTGCCGACCACCTCGCTCAGGAAGCGCGTCTCCATGACGATGTGGTTCGGCAGAAAGAACTGCAGCTGCGGCACGATGAAGCCCGACACCGACTGCCGCTCGCCGCGCGCCAGCCGCCAGCGCTCGGGCTGGTCGACGAGGTTTTTCAGCGTGTTGAAGGGCGGCGCCTTGCGCGTGAGCAGCAGCCCGCGGTAGCCGGGCAGGCCGTCGTGGCGCACGACCTGGGCCATGACCTTCATGCGCTTCTGGCTCACGGCGTCGAGTGCCATCTTTCCCGACAGGAACGCCATGTCGACTTCGCCGCGCTGGATGGCCTGCTCCAGCGCTTCGTACGAGTTGACCGAGAGCACGCTCACCGGCCGCTGGATGGCGCGGCTGAGTTCGGCCAGCAGCGGGTCCCAGTCGCTGCGCGACTCGAAGGCACCGCCCAGCGGCAGGATGCCGAAGCGCACCGGCGCGTCCGCGGCGGGCGCCGACGCCTGCGCCGCAGCCAGCAGCGGCAGCAGCAAGAGCCCCACGGCCAGCGCCAGGGCCGCACGGCGGCCGGTGCCGGGAAAACTGCCGAAACGACGCAAGAAGGCGTGCATGGAAGGAGCGGAAGACACGGGGCCCGCGGCGAGCCGGCGGGGTCTAACATGGGCGACGCGGACGCCATTACATCCCAAATGCGAGTCTTTCTCGTGATGTTTTTCCGGTCTTCCCTGTTCGGGGCCGTGGCCCTAAGCTCGCGCCCCATGCGTTCAAGGCCCTCATGAACTGGAACTTCCGCCTCCTGCGCGGGCTGGCCCGCCTCACCTTCGCCCAGCAGCTGATCCTGCTGGCGCTGGTGCCGGCCACGGCGGCCACGCTGGTGGCCATCGCGGTGCTCACGCGCCAGCACCTGGGCAACCTCACCGAGCTGATGCGCGCCAACGCGCAGACGGTGGCGCTGCAGGTGGCCACGGTGGCGCAGGCCCCGCTGGCGCGCATGGACCGCCGCGCGCTGGCGCGCACCGCGCAGACCGGCACCTACCAGCCGCACGTGCAGCAGGTGCAGATCTGGACCGAGGACGGCGAGATCGTCGCCAACTCCGAGACCGTCGACCGCCGCCGCGGCGAGGGCCTGCAGGTGGTGGTGCCGATCGTCAGCGACGACGGGCGCCACAACGGCAAGGTGATGGTCGAGATCGGGCTGGACGCGGTGCAGAGCGCGCGCCGCTCGGTCTGGCTCAACGTGGCGCTGGTGCTGGCCATGAGCCTGCTCGGCGTGGGGCTGGCCGGCTGGTGGGCGGCGCGCCGCATCAGCGAGCCGATCCGCGCGCTGGGCGAGGCGGTCGACCGGCTCGGCGCGGGCGAGGCCGCCAGCGTGGCGATCGAAGGCACCTCGGAGGTGCGCCACCTGCAGCACGGCTTCAACCAGGCGGCACGCGCGCTCGCCGAAAGCCACCGGCTGCTGCAAAGCCGCATCAACGAGGCCACGGCCGAGCTGGCGCGCAAGAACCAGCTGCTCGAAGTGGCCAGCCAGGCCAAGACGCGGCTGCTGGCCGCCGCCAGCCACGACCTGCGCCAGCCGCTGCATGCGCTCACGCTGTTCTCCGACGGACTGGCCAACGGCGAGACCGACCCGGTGAAGCTGCAGCGCATCGGCCACATCCGCGAGTGCGTGGATTCGCTCGACCGGCTGTTCTCGGAGCTGCTGAACCTGTCGCAGCTCGACGCCGGCGTGCTGCAGCCGCAGTGGGCCGACTTTCCGCTCGACCGGCTGTTCGACGAGATCAGCCGCAACTTCCGCCCCGTCGCCGAGCAGCAGGGCCTGCGGCTGGTGGTGCGCAAGACCGAGCTGTGGGTGCGCTGCGACTACGTGATGCTCTCGCGCATCCTGAACAACCTGGTGTCGAACTCGCTGCGCCACACGGTCGAAGGCGGCGTGCTGATCGGCGCGCGCGCCCGCGGCAAGGGCGTGCGCATCGACGTGGTCGACACCGGCGTGGGCATTGCCGCGCACCACCAGGCGCGGGTGTTCGAGGAGTTCTACCAGGTCGAGCCGGCCAGCCGCAGCAACGCGCCCGGCGGCGCGCGCGGCATGGGCCTGGGGCTGGCCACGGTGCAGCGGCTGGCCGAGCTGCTGAACACGCGCGTCGAGCTCAGCTCGCGCCTGAACAAGGGCACCTGCGTGCGCGTGCAGGTGCGCGCCGCGCCCGCCGCGCTGCCGGCGCCGGTGGCACCGGCACCCGCGGCGACCAGCGCCGACGACGAGAGCAACGGCGACAGCCTGGTGGACCTGCGCATCCTCGTCATCGACGACGAACGCACGATCCTCGAAGGCCTGAGCGTGGTGCTGTCCAACTGGGGCGCCACGGTGCTGGCCGCGCAGACGCGCGCCGAGGCGCTGGCGCTGGCCGACCACTGGGACACGCCGCCCGACGTGGTGGTGAGCGACCTGCTGCTGCAGGGCGGCGACAACGGCCTCGATGTGATCGCCGCGCTCGAGCGCCACCCCAACGGCATCGGCGCCGGCACCGCGCGCCTGCTGGTCACCGGCGAGACCAAGCCCGACCGGCTGCGCGAGGTGGCCGCCGCCGGCATCGCCGTGCTCTACAAGCCGGTGTCGCCGCGCGTGCTGCGCCAGGCGATCCAGGCACAGCGCGCGGCCGCGCTGGTGATTGCCGCGGGCCTCTGACACGGTACCTTCCCGGTAGGCGCCGGGTAGTCCGTCGGACATAGACCAAGCAGCCGCCGCGGTGTGATCTTCCTCACACGCGCAGGCCCTCGCGCATGCGGGCATAAGCCCTCCGCCTTATCGCGGGAAACAGGGCGCGTCCTTACATTGGACCATTGCCTCTCGCTGCACAAAGCAGTCCATGTCCGTCGCTGTGAACCATCCCATTCCGCTTTTCTCCGGAAGAGTGCACCGTGCTGTCCACGCGCTGCTGGCCTTCGGCCTCGTGCTGTGCCTGGCCGCCGCGCCGCGCGTGGCATCGGCGGCCACGCTGACGGTGCTCGTCGGCGACGACCAGGCCGCGTCGGCCGAGTTCGTGCAGCAATTGCGCACCGGCCAGTCGGCCTCCGGCAAGTTCGAACTCGTGCGCATCGGACCGGGCGCCCCGGCCGCGGAGCCGGCCAGCACCGACACCGAGCCCGCCGCCAACACCGGCGTGCGCACGCGCAGCCTGCGCACCGCGAGCGACGCGGGCCTCACCGTGGCGGTCGGCACCGCCGCTGCGCGCGCCGCCCTCGAACGGCCCGGTGCCGAGCCGCTGGTGCTCGCGATGCTGAGCCGCCTCGACTACGAGACCCTCAAGGCCGCCAGCCCCGTTGCCCTGCGGCGCGGCGACCGGCGCGTGGGCGTGCTGCTGCGCGACCCGGCCATGGCCGACCAGCTCGCACTGGTGAACGCCGTGCTGCCGCAGAAGCGCCGCCTGGGCATCATCGCCACGCCCGAATCCGAACCGCTGGTGCGCGAGTTGCAGCGCGCCGCGCAGAACGCCAACCCGGCCTGGGACCTGCAGGTCGAGATCGCGCCCGACGCGCGCTCGCTCGCCGCCGCGCTGCGCGCCCTGGTGCCGCGCAGCGACGCCCTCATGGTGCTGCCCGACCTCATCGGCGACAGCCAGGCCGCCACGCTCTCGGTGCTGCATGCCGGCGCCGGCGCGGGCCTTCCGGTGTTCGGCGCCAGCGAGGGCCTGGTGCGCTCGGGCGGCCTGGCAGCGGCGGTCTCCACGCCCGGCCAGCTCGCGCAACAGGCGCGCCAGCTCGGACAGAAGGTGGCCAGCGCAGGCAGCACCGGCAACAACAGCCCGCTGGTGGAGGCGGCCACGCCGGCCACCGTGCGGATCAACGCGACCGTGGCACGCGGGCTCGGCCTGCGTCCGCCGGAGGAACGGGAGCTCACCGAACGACTCGCAGCCCCGCGATGAGCACCACGCCGGTCCCTCCAGGCCCGCTGTCCCACCCGACGGCGGCGGGAGCGGCCACGGCGACCGAATCGCCACCGCCCCCGCCTCCTCCGGCCGCCGCCTCGCTCGTCGTGCGCGGCAACCTGCAGCGCGACCTGTTCCGCCTGGGCGTCGTGCCCTGCGCGGCGGTGGCGCTGGCGCTCACCGGCTGGTTCACCCACAACCGGCTGCAGACACTCGAAGCAGCCTTCGATGCCGAAGGGCAGGCGGTTGCGAAGCAAGTGGCGGCGATGTCCGACCTGAGCCTGTACGCGGGCGACCTGCCGGCGCTGCAGAACGTGGCCTCGGCGGCATTGCGCGGCGGACAGGTGACGCGGGTGGAGATCAGCAACAGCGCCGGCGTGTACGTCACCGCCGGGCCGAAGAACGAATCGCTCGCGCAGCTGCGCATGTTCAGCGCGCCGGTCACCTTGCGCGAGGCCTCGCGCGCCAGCGCCTTCGCGCCGGCCGGCTCCACCGCGGCGGGCGACACGCCCATCGGGCTGGTGCAGACCTTCCGCGACACCACCGCCTACACGCACGAGCGCAGCCGCTCGCTCATCGCCGGCATCGGCATCGCGCTGGTCGCGCTGCTGGCGGCCTGGGCCTCGGTGCGTCACATGGCGCGCACGGTGGCGCGGCCGCTGCGGCGCGTGTCGCGTACCGTGGCGGCGCTGGAGGCCGGCCACTTCGAGGTGCGCTGCGACGTGGTCGAAGGCGGCACGCGCGGCACGCACGAGCTGGCCGTGCTCGCGCACGACATCGACCGCCTCGCCGAGCGCCTGCAATACAACCGTCAGGTGAGCGAGGAGCGCGTGCGCGAGGCCACCGCCGTCGCGCTGCAGCGCATGGCCGAGGCCGAGCAGGCCGCCCTGTCGCGCGCGCGCTTCCTGGCCGCCGCGAGCCACGACCTGCGCCAGCCGTTGCACGCCATGGGCCTGTTCATCGACGGCCTGCTGCCCAGCGCCACCGAAGCGCAGCGCCCGGCCGTGCTGCGGCTGCAGGAGAGCACCGGCTTCATGGGCGTGCTGCTCGACGACCTGCTGGAAATCTCGCGCCTGGACGCGCAGGTGCTCACGCCCGCCATCACGCGCGTCTCGCTGGCCGCACTGTTCGACCAGCTCGACGCGCAGCACGCCCCCGCCGCCAGCGCCGCGCAGGTGCGGCTGCACTGGCGCGACCGCGGCCTGGCGGTGCGCAGCGACGCGGCGATGGTGCAGCGCATCGTCGGCAACCTCGTGGCCAACGCGCTGCGCCACGCACCCGAGGGCGGCACCGTGCTGGTGGCCGCGCGGCGCAGCCGGGCCGGCGTGCGCATCGAGGTGCGCGACAACGGCGTGGGCATCGCACCCATCCACCAGGGCCGCATCTTCGAAGAGTTCTACCAAGTGGCCAACACCGAGCGCGACCGCCGCCGCGGCTTCGGCCTGGGGCTGGCGATCTGCGCGCGCATCGCCACCCTGCTGGGCACCCGCATCACCGTGCGCTCGGCGCTGCAGGCGGGCAGCACCTTCGCCTTCACGCTGCCGCCCGCGCGCAAGGCCGATGTCGCGCCGCCCGAACCCGCCCCGGTCGCACCGGCGCCGCTGGCGGGCCTGCGCTGCCTCGTGGTGGACGACGACCCCGCCATCCTCGACGGCACGCACGCGCTGCTCACGCAGTGGGGCTGCGAGGTTGAATGCGTCACCACCGGCGCCGAGGCGCTGGCGCGGCTGGGCACCGGCGACATCGTCTACGACGCCGTGCTGTGCGACCTGCAACTGGCCGGCGACGCCGACGGCGTGGAAGTGATCGATGCCGCCCGCCGCCTGCAGCCCGGCGCGCTCGCCGTGCTGGTGTCGGGCGCCACCGGGCCCGAGGTGCTGCAGCGGCTGCGCCACGGCGGCGTGACGCTGTTGACCAAACCGGTGGCACCGGCCAAGCTGCGCGCACTGCTCACCACGCGGCGCCACGCGCCCGGCGCCTGACCCCGCATGCCCACCGCCATCGACCTGAAAGACGTCCGCCCCTTCGTCGCCACGCCCTGCCACGGCGGCGCGGTCGGCACCGAGTGCGCGCGCAGCCTGCTCGGCCTCGTCAACCTCGCGTGGACCCACGGCTTCGCGATGCAGACGCGCTTTCTCGACGGCGACAGCCTCGTCACGCGCGCGCGCAACCGGCTGGCCGCCGAGTTCCTGGCCGACACGCGCTGGACGCACCTGTTCTGGATCGACGCCGACATCGGCTTCGAGCCGGAGGCCGCGCTGCGGCTGCTGGGCGCGGGGCGCGACGTGGTGGCCGGCGTGTACCCGCACAAGAGCGACGGCTGGCCCGAAGGCGGCCTGCGCGCGCCGCTGCCGGCCGGCACCACGCGCGCCGACTTCGAGGCGCTGCATGCGGCGTTCCCGGTCAACGCGCACGATGCGGGCGCACGCGTCGACGCCGACGGTTTTCTCGAAGTGCTGGACGCGCCCACCGGCTTCATGCTGATCGCGCGCCGCGTGCTCGAGCAGATGGCGCAGGCGCTGCCCGAGCTGCGCTACACGCCCGACCGCATGGACGACCCGGTCGTCGCGGCGCGGCCGCACTACCGCTTCTTCGACGTGTTCGCCGAGCCGGGCAACGGGCGCTACCTCAGCGAGGACTACGGCTTCTGCCGCCGCTGGCAGTCGATCGGCGGGCGCGTGCACGTCGACACGCGCTCGCGGCTGTCGCACCAGGGCCTGCGCACCTACCGCGGCGACTTCGCGAGGACGCTGGGGCTGAGCGGCTGAACCGCTTGCAGGTCGGGCGGCAAGGTGTTGCGGTCGTAGTCGCGGTCGGCCTCGATGCGCATCAACTGCAGCCCCGGCCCTTCTTGCGCGAGGTAGTCGTAGCCGATGGCCTGGAACTGCCGCGCCGGATCGAGCCGCGTGTACAGGTCGCGCCGCGCCACGCGGTCGGCGTGACGGATGCTCTTCAGGTGGTAGAGCCGGTAGCGGCTGTAGAACATCAGGCCGTGGCGCTGCGCGTCGTCGGGCAGCCACGGGCCGTGCAATTCCGAACTCGATTCAAACGAGATCTTCTGCGGCAAGCGGAACAGCCGCGCGCGCGACTTGCGGCCCCACGGGCCATCGCTGCGCCAGGCGTCGGGCGAATTCCAGAGTTCGCAGGACACGAGCGACAGGCTGACGAGCTGGTTGTCGGGCAGCGAATCGACGGTCGCGTGCAGATGGCGAAGGAACAACGTTTCGTAGCGCTCGTCGGCATCGCACACCAGCACCCAGCCCGCGCCGTGGCGGCGCGCCGCTTCGAGCAGGCGGCGCTTGTTCTCGTTCTCGCGCCAGACGTGCGTGGCGTCATCGCTCGGCGGGTTCGACAGCAGCTCCAGCAGCATCGGCTCGCGCCGCAGGATGTCGGCGGTGCCGTCGGTCGAACCGTCGTCGAGCGCGACGATGCCGTCCACATGGCCGCGCAGGTGGTCGAGGCAGCCCGGCAGACAGCGCGCTTCGTTGCGCAGCTGCAGCACGCAGACGATGCGCAGCCGCGACGTGAGACGCGGTGCGCTCGGCGGAGGCGCGCACCGCGGGCAATGAAAGGCGCTGGGCCCGTGGTGCAGCAGGCGCGCGCAGACCTCGCACTGGCGGCGCGAGCCCATCGGCACCACCGGTGCGGCGGCGAGCCAGGCCGGCGCTTCGGCGGGCCATGCGCGGGCGCCGTCGTCGCGCGCGATGCGGTCGAAGTCGCGGCCCCATCCGGCATCGCCCGCGCGCGCCTCGTGCGGTGTGCACTTGATCCAGTCGACGTCGCGGTCGAACTGTTCGCCGCCCGTGCGCGTTTCGTCCGACAGGTGCAGCAGGTGCGCGCCCGGGCAGGCCAGCAGCTGCCAGCCCGCCATCTCCAGGCGCACGCGCAGGTTGTCGTCGTCGCCGCCCCATTCTTCGAACGATTCGTCGTAGCCATGCACGGCATCGAAGGCTTCGCGCGCGCAGCACAGCGAGCCGTAGAAGGTCTGCAGCAGCAGCTCGGGCGGCACCTGGCGCGCGAAGACGGTGTCGAGCGTGTCGGTGAGTTCGTCGAAACGTGCGAAGCCGACGCGGCCGACCGCCACGCCGCGCGCGTGCCCCATCGCGGCGTGCAGCAACAGGGCCGGTGCATCGCCCACGTAGGCGGACTCGGGCGAATGGACCAGCACGAAGCGCCCCGCACTGCCGCGCACGCCGGCGTTGATGGCCTTGCACGGCGGACGCCACGCATGCGCGACGTCGTTGACGAGCACCTTCCAGCGGATCTGCGGAAAACGTTCGACCAGCGCCAGCACGCCGACTTCCTCGCCGGGCTCGTCGAGCGCGATCACCACCTCGATGCCGGGCCGCGCCCAATACCCCGCATTCATCGGCAGCACACGCTCGAACTCGGCAAGCTTGCGGTAGAAAGGCAGAACGACGCTGAGCCATGGACGGTTCGTGTCAGCTTCCCGACCCTCAAAAGTCTTGATGTTCACTGCATCGCTCCTTCAGCGATGACGCACCGGAGATGCCCATGCAAGGCTGCTACATCAATCTCGAGCGAAGCACCGAGCGCCGCGCCGCGATGGACGCGCAGTTGCAGCGGCTCGGGCTGACGAATGTCCGGCGACACGCAGCCATCGACGCACAGGCACTCGCGCCCGGCGGCGCGGCAATCACGCCTGGCGAGCGTGCCTGCTTTCTCTCGCACACCGAAGCCCTCACCCGCGCGAACCCCGACGAAGCGCTGCTGCTGCTCGAAGACGACGCGCAGCTCAGCGAGGCCCTGCCCGCCGTGCTGCGCAGCGGCGCGCTCGCGCAACTGGAAGCGGAAGGCTGCGACATCGCCTTCCTCGAATGCCAGCCCGTGACTTCGACGCAGCATCTGCTCGCGCTCTGGCACAGCCTGCAACGGCGCCTGCCGCCGCAAGGCAGTGGCGCGCCGCGCCATGCACTGACCGGCATCGACTTTCTCGACGCGCGCACGCTCTACAACTGGGGCGCGGTCGCCTACGTCGTCACGCCGAAGGGCCTGCGCGTGCTGCCCGCGCTGCTGCAGGAAGCGATCACGCACGGGCCATTGCAACCGTACGACCTGACGCTGGGCAGCTTCCTGCGAGACGGCCGCCTGCAAGGCGTGGTGCTCTCGCCCTTCCTCGCCACGCCGGCATGGGGCAGCCATGCCGACAGCACCCTCGGCAGCCCCGCGGAATCGGCGGCGCACGATGTGCTCGGCAGTGCGTTGCGGCGCCTGTTCTTCGCCGGTCCGCTCGAAGGCCTCGAGGCCCATGTCGCGCCGTGGCGCCACGCCCCGCTCACCGACGACCCGCAACTGCGGCTGCTCGCGGACCTGATGGCGCAGCTCTTCGTGCTCACGGCCCGCGATCACGCGCCGCGCTGACACGCGTGCGGTCTCAGAAATCCGAACAGCCGTTGCGCCGCTCGGTGTTCACGCAGCTCAGCAGGTTGGGCCGCGAGCGCACGCGCGACCATTCGCGCGCGAGCACGTCGGCGCCCTGCTGCGCGCGGTCGCCGTCCAGCGGCCCGGTGGCCAGGCAGATCGGCGCCTGGCCGATGTTCCGGTCGTACAGGTACGAGGTCAGCGGCTCGCGCACCACGTCCACCGAGGGCAGCAACGGCAGGCCGCTCACGCGCAGCTGGCCCGGCACCACGCGCACGGCGTAGCCCTCGGCCGAGGTGAAGCTGCCGTTGATCGGGTACAGGCCCGTCGGGCTGCCCGGCAGCGCCGACGAGAACATCGAGCCGCTGAAGCCTGCGCCGGTGTCGCCCAGGATCAGCCCCGTGAGGCTGTAGATGAAGAACGGGTTGGGCGCGCCCACGGTGCGCGACGCGTCGGCGATCACTACCGTGGCCGTCGGCTGCTGCGCATAGATGAAGTGGTTGTCGCCCGGCGTCACGGTCACGGTGCACAGGCCCAGGTAGGCGCAGTGGTAGAAGTTGGGCAGCGGGCCCGAGCCGGCCAGGCCGCCGCGCGTTTCGCCCACCCAGGTGTCGGCCCACACGCGCCACAGCGCGCCCGAGATGCCGTGGCCGCCCGGGTTCTGGAAGCGCGCCGCCGCCACGAGGTCGGTGCCGCTGGTGCTGCTGACCGGTGCGCCGAGCGTGAGGTCGCCGCTCAGCGTGCGCACGAACACGGTGTTGGCGGCCATCGAATCGGCCGACGTGACCTGCGGCAGGTTGCCCGCCGCATCGAAGCCCGTGACCGACACCGGCCCGATGGTGACCGCGTTCGCATCCACGTAGGCAAAGCCGCCCGCCGCGCCGCCGCCGACCGTGGCCACGTCGTTGCCCGGATTGCGCAGATCGACGCTGCCGTTGCGCGAGCGCGCGAGCAGCGCACCCGCCGTGATCGTGCCCGCGCCCGACTGGCTCACGTTGCCGCCCGACAGCAGCCCCAGCGTCGCGGCCGAAACCGGCGCGTTGAGCGCGATGCCGCCGCCACCGCCTTCGTTCTGCAGCGTGAGCGCGCCCGAGGTCGTGAGCGCGCCGGCCACCGTGATGGCGCCCGCGTGCGTGGTGCTGCCCGCGACGATGGTCGGCGCCGACAGCTGCGCGAACTCCGCGCCCGACACCGAGAAGCCGTTGACCGTCGGGCCGCCCAGCACGATGGGCGTGGCCGTGTCGTCCGATGCGACCATGTTGGCATCGACCCCGCCCGGGCGCAGGTCGATGGTGCCGGCCGCGACCACCGGCGCCTCGATCACGATCGAATCACCGCTGCCGTCGTTGCTCGCGCGCAGCAGCACGTTGCCGCTGCTGCGGATGCCCGGCAGCGCACCCGGCGCGGTCGGCGCGCCGCCGGCCTGCAGCACGATACCGCGCCCGCCGTTCTGCGAACGGCCCGTGACCTCGATGTTGCCGCCGCCCGTGGTGACGAGCTGCGCGCCGTTCTCCAGCCGCACGCCGCTGTCTTCGGTCACGCCCGGCGCCGAGGGGTCGTTGTTGAAGTTGTAGCCGCGCACCGCGATGTTGCCGCTGCCGGTGGTGATGGAACTGCCGCCGTTGATCAGCACGCCGTGCGCCGCCGCGAAGGTCGACGAGGCCTGGCGCCGCGCCACGCCCTGCACCGTGACGTTGCCGCTGGTGGTGCTGATGGTGCTCGGCCCGATCTGGCCGCTGGTGATGACCACGCCGCTGTCCCAGGTGGTCGAGGTGCCGCGGATGTCCACGTTGCCGGTGGCGCTGGCGATGCGCGCGCCCTGCAGCAGCACGTCGCCGCCTTCGATGCGCACGTTGCCGCCCGCGCCCGCGTTGCTCTGGCCGACGCGCGTGTCGACCTGCACGTCCTGCGTGAGGATCACGGTGCCGGTGGGCGCGCCGGGCTGGCCGCTGAGCAGCGACACGTTGCCGCCGTCGGTGACGACCTGCCCGCCGTTCAGGCGGATGAAGCCGCTGCCGGGCGTGCCCGTGCCCAGCGCGTTCATCGTCACGCTGCCGCCCTGCGTGAGGATGTTGCCCCCGAAGTCGATGAAGCCGCTGTTGCCCGAGGGCGTGCCGTCGGGGTTGACGCCCGCGTTCATCACCACGTTCAGGTCGTCGCCGCCGGTCGCGCGGATGGTGGTGCCGGGCGTGCGCGTCTGGATGCCGCTGGCGGCGTCCAGCTGCAGCGTGAGCGGGCCCTTGGAGCCGGTGTAGTTGATGTCGACGTCGGCATCGAGCGTGATGACGCCGCCACCGCCCGTGCCGGTGCCCGTCGTGATCTTCACGCTGGTGCCGCCGTTGAGCGCGGTGTTGATGTCGCCGTCCTGGATGGTCGAGTTGGCGACCGCGTCGTAGGGGTTGGTCGGCAGCGTGCCCGCGGCCGTGCCGTGGGCGATGGTGAGGTCGAAGGGGTCGATGAACCACTGCCCCGCCGAGCCCACCGGTGCCGACGCGTCGACGCGCGCGCCGCGCAGGTCGAAGCGCCCGGCCGAGGTCTCGACGCGCCCGCCGTCGCCGCCGGCCGCGCCGCCGCGCGCCGAGAGCTGGCCGTGCGCGCGCAGCGACTCGGCCGCCACCACCTTGATGCTGCCGCCGTTGCCCACGCCCGTGCCCGCGTTGGCTTCCAGGCGCGTGTTGCCGCCGATGGCGCTGGCGTTGGTGGCCGCGATGTCGATGCTGCCGCCGCCGGTCGCGCCGCTGGCGTCCAGGCGCGCCACCGCGGGCGAGCCGTCGGAATTCGTGGCGCCGTCGATGAGCACGTTGCGCCCTTGCACCGAGATGCTGCCGCCCTTGCCGCTGTCGCTGGCCACCGAGGCCAGCGTGCCGACGCTGGTGCCCACGCCGGAGATGAAGGTGACCATGCGCATCGAGATGTCGGTGCCCTGGGCGTCGATGGCGATGGTGCCGCCGTCGGTGCGCAGCGCCGTCGGATGGTCGGCGTCGGCCGTGACGGCCACGCCGTAGGTGGGCGTGGTGGACGGCGTGATGATGATGTCGGGGCTGCCGAGCGTGGCGCTGAAGCCTTCGCTGCCCGCGTGGCCGATCACGTCGATGCGCCGGCCCGCGCCGGCCGAGACCGCGCCCCGGATGGCGACGCCGTTGCCGCCGCCGGCCGACATGTTCCCCGCCGCAAAGCCCGTGTCGGTGCGCAGGCCGTCGAGGTTGGCGCCCTGGCCTTCGATGCGCACGTCGCGCTCGCCGGCGACGGTGGCGTCGTCGATGACGACCGCCGTGCTGGCGCCCACCGCGGCGCCGCCGATGTTGGACGTCCAGGTCGGGCCCTGGCCCTTGATGCCGATGTCGCCCACCGACTTCAGCACCGCACCGCTGCCGATGGCGACACCGCTGCGCCCGTAGCCCGCGAGGCCGTCGAGCTGCAGGCCGCCGGCGCCGGCCTCGACCGTGCCGCCCGTGATCGACACGCCGTTGCTGCCGCGGAAGATGAAGTCGCTGTTGTTCTGGTCGTCGATCCAGGTGCGGCCCTGGCCGCGCATCGCGATGCGGCCTTCGCCGCCGGTGGTGACCTGGCTGCCAGCCAGCGTCACGCCGTCGCGCCACACGAAATCGCCGGTGTCGCCGCCGAGCGGGACGATGCCACCGATGGCGCGGCCGTTCTGCGCGTCGCCCTGGCCGAAGAAGCGCACGTCGCCGCCGTTGGCCGCGATGGTCGCGCCGGTCAGCACGATGGCGCCGGCATAGTCGGTCTCCGCAGAAGGGTTGCCGCTGCTGTTGTTGATGTTCTTCGCGTTGGTGGCGACGCGGCCGGTCGCGTCGGCGTTGAAGTCGACGTGCAGCGCACCTTGCTGCGATGTGATGGCCGAGCCCTCGTTCATCACGATGCTGCCGGCCGAATCGACGCGCAGCCGCGCCGTGCCGCCCTCGCTCTTGACGACCTGCACGCCGGGCGCAAAGGTCACGCCCGCGCCGAGGCCGGTGCGCCCGCTCGCCAGCGTCACGTCGGTGCCGCGGCCCAGCGTGTCGCCGACACTGCCGGCGCTCAGGGAGCCGCCGGTGAAGGCCGGCAATTTGCTGTCATACGCCGGCACGTTGCCGGCCTCGACGATGCCCAGGTCGGACTGCTTCGCGCTCACGCGCCAGCTGCCGTTGGCGCCGCCTTGCGAACCGCCGCCCGCGTCGACGCGCACGGCCTGCACGCGCACCGCATCGGCCTCGTTCGAGATCGCACCGCCCTTGCCGGCACCCGCGCCGCGCGCGGTCATCTCGCCGTAGGCCTGCAGCCGCGAATCGCGCTCGGGCGCCGGATCGGCCTCGCCCACCAGGGCCTGGCCCTGGGCACTGGCCGTGGTGATCGTGCCGCCCGCGCCGCCCGTGGTGGCGTCGGCGCGCAGCACCGAGGTAGACGACAGCGCCACGTCGTAGCCGTGCACCGACACGCTGCCGCCGCCGGCCTGACCGCTGGCGTCGATCACCGCGCGCTGATCGCCACCGCCGGTGCCTTCGATACGCACCTGCCCCGCCGCGATGCGGATGGTGCCGCCGTGCTGCCCCGCGCCCATGCCGGTGGCGTCAAGCGTGCCGCCGTTCATCTCGATGCGGTTGTTGCTGCCGGCGCCGAGCACGATCTCTCCGTTGACGTTCTCCAGCGTGCGCGCGCGCACCGTGCCCGACTGGTTCACCACCAGTTCGCCCGCCGTGTTGGAACTGCCGATGAGCATCACGCGCCCGCCGTCGGCCTGCAAGGTGGCGCCCGCGGCGTTGACCACCTTGGCGCTGGTGGCCATGGCGTCGGCCGCGACCACGAGGTTGGTGAGCCCGTCGTTGCCCAGGTCGAAGCTGATCTTGCGGCCCGAGGCCAGTGCGACGGTGCCGCGGTTGGCGGTGATGCTGCCGGTGTTGGTCACTTCGGCGCCCATCAGCACCACGGGGCCGCCGGTGGCGGTGAGCACGCCGGCGTTGCTCACGACCGTGCTCTTGTTGTCGTCGCGCAGGAAATCGAGCTTGGTGCTGGCAGCAGTGAGGAAGTCGTTGTCGGTGGTGTTCAGTGCCAGCGTGGAGGCCACGAGACCGCCCACGTTGACCGTCGCGCCCTGGCTGAACACCACGCCGTTCGGGTTGACGAGGAACACGCGCCCGTTGGCCGTGAGCTGGCCGGCGATGGTCGAGAGCTCGTTGCCCGTCACGCGGTTGAGCAGGATGCTGGACACGCCCATCGACTGGTTGATGTTGACCGCGTCCTTGGCACCGATCGAGAAGCTGTTCCAGTTGATGATCGCGCGCAGCGACGACTGCGAGATGCCCAGCGCCTGTCCGCCCGCGCTGGAGGCCGACGTGGTGGTGCCCACGGTCACGCCGCCCTGCGTGGTGTAGCCGTTCGGGCCGAAGCTCGGCAGGATGGTTTGTGCCAGCGCCGGGGCCAGGCCCATGCAGGCAATCGAAAGCGCCAGCGGACGCAGCGGATGCCGGGGTTGGAAGGTGGTGCGGGGCTTCATGGTCAGAACGCCTTTTGCAGCTGCACGTACAGCCGCGGGTTGCGCCCGCCGCCGTCGGTCTGCGCGGGCGGTGTGCCGGCGCGCCAGGCGAGCGTGGCGTTGATCGAGAAGTTGCCGGGGCGCGACCAGCTCAAGCCGATGCCGTAGCCGCGCAGGCTGTGGGAGTTCTCGCCGTCGAAGGGCGAGGGATGGCGCGCGATGCGTCCGCGTGCCGCGTCGTAGAACAGGTAGGGCGTGATCTCGTCGGTGGCGGCCCAGCGGTATTCGAAGGTGCCGATCAGGCCCTGGTCCACCAGCAGTTCGCCCGAGGGGTAGGCGCGCACCGCGCGCGCGCCGCCGAGCGCGAGTTTTTCCGAGGCGTCGAGGTTCTTGCTGGCCCACTGCCCGCCGACCGAGAAGTACAGCGAGTGGCGCGGCACGATGGCCTGCAGGCGCGACACCTGGAAGCTCAGCTTGGTGAAGCCGCCTTCGGTGTGGCGCCCGCCGAACTGCTGGTCGGACTGGAAGCTCTGCGCGTCGCGAATCGACAGGTCGCCGTGGTACAGCGTGCCCGAGCTGGCCCAGTAGCCGCCGCCCAGCACCTCGTCGCGCCGCTCCCAGGCCCAGCCGATGCCGAAGCCCTGCACGCGTTTCTTGGCCGTGAAGTCGACGCCGCGCAGCTCGTCGGTGAGGTCCTTCACGTCGGCCGTGAGGCGCAGAAACAGGTTCTGCTGGCGCTGGCGGATCAGCGGGTAGTTGAGCGACACGTCGAGCACGTCGGCGCGGCCGCGCGCGTCGAGGTCGACGAACTTGCCGCCCAGGTCGTAGCTCACGCGCGAGATGCCGATGCCCGCGCGCAGGCCGCTGGTGCCCAGCGGCGCCTCGTAGGCCACGCGGCCGTACTGCAGCGCGTTGCTGTTGGACAGCAGCAGGCGCGCATCGAGGTTGTCGCCGATGCCGAAGGGGCTGAGCCATCGCGCCGTGCCGCCCACGCGGTAGCGCCCCGCCTCCTTGGTACCGTGGTTGTCGGCCTCGGCCGAGAAGGCCCAGCGCGCGCCGGCCTCGACCTCGACCGACAGGTCGGTGGTGCCGGCCTGCGCGCCTTCCTGCAGGCTGGACGACACCTTGAGGCCGGGCTGGTCCGACAGCAGCAGCATCGCGCGCTCGTAGGCCGGCGCGTTCACCGCCTCGCCCGGCTGCAGCGCCGCCAGGAAGCCGCGCACGCGCGCCTCGCTGATCGGCGCCTCGGGCGCGACCAGCACGTCGACCTTGCCGAGCCGGCCTTCGATGATGCTGATCTCGACGATGCCGTCGCGCACGGTCTGCACCGGCACCACCGCCTGCGCGAGGAAGTAGCCGCGCTCCTTGTAGCGCGTGGTGATCGCCTGCGCGAGCCCTTCGAGATCGCCGAGCGTGACGTCGCGGCCGATGTAGGGCGCGGTGATCGTCTGCAGCTCTTCGTTGCTCAGCGCCTTCACGCCGTTCAGGCGCAAGTCGGTGAGCTTGAAGCTGCCCGCACCCGCCGCGGGCCGGGGCGGCGCGGGCAGGGTTTGCGGGGCGACGGCGCCGGTGGCCTGCGCCACGGGGCGGTCGCAGCTGCCGCACGGGTCCTTGGTGGGCAACAACGTGGTGGCTTCCTGCGCCTGGGCGCGGGGCATGGCGACCCACAGCGTGGCGCCGACGAGTGCAGTCGCCGCGATGGCGATCGGCGTCGGCCGTGGACGAAGGCGGATCGCAGGGGCCATGGCAGTGCTTCTTTGCAGGAGGGAGCGTGGCGAAGACATGGTCAGCTCCCCACCGTGAGGCGCCAGTTGCCGATGAGGTTGAACGGCGCCCAGAAGAAGGGGTGGGACATCTTGGGGTCCTTCAGCACGGCCAGTTGTCCGGCCTGCATCGCCTTCTGGATGTCGCGCCCTTTGGCGAGTTCGCCGTAGAGCGTGCCCATGAGCACGGCGGTGGCGTCGTCCGACACGGGCCACAGCGAGGCGATGAGGCTGGAGCTGCCGGCCGAGAGGAACGAGCGCGTGAAGCCCAGCACCTCGTCGCCCTGCGCGATGCGCCCCAGGCCCGACTCGCAGGCCGACAGCGTGACCAGCGCCGTGCCGTCCATCGGCAGCGCCAGGATCTCGTGCGCCTCGAGAAAGTTCTGCTTGCCGCCTTCGTTGGCCAGCAGGATGCGCGAGTACAGCGGATCGACCTCGTCGGCCTCGGCGTGTGCCGCGACGTGCATCAGCGGCGAGCGCGAGGCCACGTCGCGGAACTGCGTCTTGGTGGCGGCCGCGCCCATGTACACCGTGTTGCGCGGGAAGAGCTGCGCGAGCTGCTTCACCTCGGTCTCGGCGCCGGGCAGGTCGTACTTGTCCTCGATGCGCGGATTGCCGAAGGCCGTGAGCGACGCGTTCACGCGCGGCGTGCGCTGTGCCAGCTGCACCGCGATGCTGATCGACGGCGCCACCGACACCGGGTGCGTCTCGATGAGGTAGCGCCCGTCCAGGCGCAGCGCCTGGAACGGCAGGTAGTGCAGCGGCCCGTGCGGCACCACCACCACACGCTGGCCCGGTGCCAGACCCAACGGGCCGAGCAGCGCGGCACCCAGCTTGTCGGCGTTGGTGATGGCGGCGCGGCGACCGCGCACGATCGAGTTGCGGAAGGTCTCGACGAGTTCGGTGAGCTCGTCGCGCTTCACCGCGATGCGCTTTTCGACAATGCTGTCCGGGCCCACGACCCAGACCATCAGGCGGTCGGGCAGCGCGTGGTACTGCACCACCCGCTCGTCGGCCGCCAGCGTGCGCTGCAGCGCGGCCACGCCGACCGTGCCGGCCGACGATTCACTGAGCTTGGCGCGCCCGCGCACCGCATCGAGCAGCGCGCGCGAGCGGCTGTGCTCGCTCACCTCGAAGGCGCGCTGCGGATCGCCGGCTTCGCTGTACACCGCCACGCCGCGCTCGAACACCGACTGCAGGTCGGAGAACAGGCCCATCTTCACTTCTTCGCTGCGAAAGCGCGCGCGCACCTGGTCGACGTCGGCGAGCGCGCGGCCCGCGGCCTCGGCGGCGGCCTGCTTCTGGCCCAGCGCGAGTTCGCTGCGCGCCACGCCGTCCCAGGCCCAGAGCCGGTAGTAGGCGGTGTCGGTGCCGACCTGGCGCGTGGTGAGCGCACGGTACTTGTCGCGTGCCTCGGCCGGCTTGTTCTCGGCCAGCAGCAGGCGGGCGCGCGTGCGTTCGAGCTGCGCGGCCAGCGGCGCCTCGCGCGGCTCGGCCATGTCGCCGAGCACCTGGCGCGCGCGTGCCGCGTCACCCGATTCGATGAGCGCGTTGACCAGCGAGGCCTGCACCAGCGGCGCGTAGCGCGGCGAGCTGTTGGCCAGTGCCTCGTCGTAGCTGAGCACCGCGCCGGCGAAGTCGCCGCGCCGCGTGCGCACGTCGCCGATCACCTTCTGCACCGGACCGACCACCAGCTTGGGGTCGCGCGCGGGATGGCGCAGCGCTTCGCGCGCGAACTCCTCGGCCTTCTCGAGCTGGCCCGAGTAGCTGTAGACGATCGCCAGGTCGCGGTTGGCCACGGCGCGCAGGTTCGGGTCGCTGGTGGCGTTGGCCAGGTGCAGCGCCTTGCTTGCGGCGCGCACGCTCTGGCGGAACTCGCCCGCCTCGGCCAAGGCGACCGCCTGGCTGCAGTACTGATAGCCCGAGAGCTTGACCGCGTCCTGCCCGTAGAGCACCGCGCCTTCGCTGGTCAGGGCCAGCAGCGTGTCCGTGTCGGCCAGCCGCGCCTGCGCCATCCGGTCGGCCGCGGCCTCGGCATTCGGGCCGCCCGCCGCAGCGGCGGGAGTTGCAGGTGGTGGCGCGGGACGTTGTGCCTGCGCCGAAGGACCGCCGGGGCCCAGAAGCAGCACACCCACCAGGCCGACCGCACCGGCAAGACCGGCACGGCGACGCGCCGGATGCGCACATCCCCATCTCGAAAACCACGCCATTGAACCCCCTCGACCCATGCACTCGCTGCCGCGAACGCTCGACGCCGCGGGAGTGCGCGCCGTTCAGGCCTCGTGGGAAAGTCTAGGAGCGGGTGTTCACCTCGCCTATTCGCAATACGGTCTAGCGCAAATGGCGTAGAGCCTGCTCACGCTATGCGGGCACGCTGTCGATGTTGAGTCGGTCCCAGTGCCGATGCTTCGCGATCGCTGCAATGAAGTCGTGCGCGATCTGCGTCGCCGCCGTGGCGTCGCCCAGGTTGGTGACAGGCGTTTCGGCCACCACCACGCCGGCCGGCGCCTCGCCCTCGGACGTGACGCCCAGCGTGGCCAGCAACTGCACGCCCTCGCCCACCGCACAGATCGCCTTGCAGTGCTTGTAGGCCTCGAGAACGAAGTGCACGGCATCGCCCTGCGCCGCGAGCGCCGCAGCGCCCTCGGCACCCGCAGGCACGAGCACGGCGTCGAACAACACCGAGGCGGTGTTGGTGAAGGTCATGTCGACGTCGATCTGGCGCTTCGACGCGCTGGCCACGGTGCCGAGCTTCGGACCCACCACCTTGCACAGCACGCCCACCTGCTCCAGCGCATCGCGGATCGGCTTGAGCGAGGCCGAGTCGACGCCGTCGGCCACGAGGATCGCGACCTTGCGCGTGCGCACCACGCCGTCGGCGCTGCCGTCGCTCATGCGCAGCGCGGGCGATTCGTCGATGGGCAGCTCGATGCGGTGTTCGCGAAAGCCCGAGTACCCTGCGGCCGCTTTCGCGTCGGGCTCGCCGATGCCCAGCGGCTCGGCCACGCGGCGCGCGAGTTTCTCGTCCACGTGCGCGAGGTTGTCGACCATGCGCTGGCGGATCGCCGGCACTTCGAGCTTCGACAGCTCGAAGCGGAAGGCCGCGACGATGTGCTCCTTCTCGGCCATGCTCTGGCTGTTGAAGAACAGGCGCGCCTGCGTGAAGTGGTCGTCGAACGACGGGCTGCGGCGGCGCACCTTGGGCGACTCGATCTCTTCGGGGAAGGACTGGAAGCCGTGGCTGCCGCCGTCCACGCGGAACTCGGTGCCGCTGCCCAGCGTATTGGGCTCGTAGGCGACCTGGCCGCGCGCGATGGTCTGGCGGTGCATGCCGTCGCGCTGCATGTTGTGGAACGGGCACACGGCCTTGTTGATCGGCAACTCGTGGAAATTGGCGCCGCCCAGCCGCGAGATCTGCGTGTCGGTGTAGCTGAACAGGCGCCCTTGCAGCAGCGGGTCGTTGCTGAAGTCGATGCCCGGCACGACGTGGCCCGGGTGGAAGGCCACCTGCTCGGTCTCGGCGAAGAAGTTGTCGGGGTTGCGGTTGAGCACCAGCTTGCCGATGCGCTGCACGGGCACCATCTCTTCGGGGATCAGCTTGGTCGGGTCGAGCAGGTCGAAGCCCAGCGACTCGGCCTTGTCGGGCGCGATGAGCTGCACGCCCAGTTCCCACTCGGGGAAGTGGCCCTGCTCGATGGCCTCCCAGAGGTCGCGGCGGTGAAAGTCGGGGTCCTTGCCGGCGATCTTCTGTGCCTCGTCCCACACGAGGCCGTGCACGCCGAGCTTGGGCTTCCAGTGGAACTTCACGAAGTGGCTCTCGCCGCGCGCGTTGACGAAGCGGAAGGTGTGGACGCCGAAGCCTTCCATCATGCGCAGGCTGCGCGGAATGGCGCGGTCGCTCATGGCCCACATCAGCATGTGGGTGCTCTCGGGCATGAGCGAGGCGAAGTCCCAGAAGGTGTCGTGCGCGCTCGCGGCCTGCGGCATCTCGTGGTGCGGCTCGGGCTTGACGGCGTGGATGAGGTCGGGGAACTTCATCGCGTCCTGGATGAAGAACACGGGGATGTTGTTGCCCACGAGGTCGTAGTTGCCCTCGCGCGTGTAGAACTTGACGGCGAAGCCGCGCACGTCGCGCACGGTGTCGGCCGAGCCGCGCGAGCCGGCCACGGTCGAAAAGCGCACGAACACGGGCGTCTTCGCATCGGGGTCCTGCAGGAAGTCGGCGCAGGTGTACTGCGACATCGACTGGTAGACCTGGAAGTAGCCATGCGCCGCCGAGCCGCGCGCATGCACGGCGCGCTCGGGAATGCGCTCGTGGTCGAAGTGCGTGATCTTCTCGCGCAGGATGAAGTCTTCGAGCAGCGTCGGCCCGCGCACGCCCGCCTTGAGCGAGTTGTGGTTGTCGGGAACCTGCAGGCCCTGGTTGGTCGTCAGGTGCGGGGGGTGCTCGGTGGTGAAACCCTCGAGCTGCAGCTGCTTGGCGTTGGCGCCGTCACCGGTCTTGGCGGTGCTGGCGCGGCGGCCTGCGGCGGCCTTGTTCTGGGGGGACATCGGGGTTCTGGGCATCGATGCGGGTCGGCTCAGCCGGCCTCGTTGCTGTTGCCGCTGCCGATGAAGATGTCGAGCACGTTCACCACGGCGATCAGGCCGATGCAGGCGGTCACGGCAGCCACCGCCCAGATCAGGATGTCGTCGCCCCAGGTGCCCATGAGCGAATCGAACAGTGCCGAGATTTCCATGATGTTTTTCCCTCCGAGAGAAGCGGGGCCGCAAGCCGGCAAATCCGCAAAGAGGAAGCTTAGGTGGGGCCCGGTGCGCGGGCCGTAGTGGCCGCCCCTCCCCGTCTGTGGGAGAAGGTGGGCGTCACCGGTAGGAGGGCGCCGACAGGCGCGAGCCTCAGGCGCCCGGGTCGAGCACGCGCTCGCTGGGTCGCGCGAAGTAGAACCACTCGGCGCCCGGCAGCGCCATCGCGTTCGGGAACACGATGAAGCCGTCGTCGGGCGCGCTGACCAGCGTGCCGTCGTGCCGCATGCCCACGGGTTCGCCGCGCTGCACGGGGTCGAAGGTAGCCCAGTCGCGCACGAAGCTGTCGTCCTCGTGCAGGCGGTCGGTCACGCTGGCCAGGCGCAGCAGCTGGGGCGGCTGCGGGGGCGCAGCCGACAGGCCCGGCGGCAGCGCCGCCATGCCCAGCAGCGCGAGCGTGCGGCGGATGGCCGCCCACGCCACCTGCGGCGCCTGCGGGTCCTGGTGCTGGCCGCATTCGAGGGTGACGCCGTAGCCGCCGCAGCTGCGGATGTACTCGTTGGTGCCGCGGCCGAAGTCGATGGCGGCCTCGTCGACCGCCGCGCCGCGCTGCGCGAGGCCGGCGGCGTAGATGTCGAGCCAGCCCTCGACCACGATGGGCGTGCCGATGTGCAGCGCGAGCCGGCCTTCTTCCTGCGCGCGCGCAAAGGGTTCGAGGCTGCCGCTGTTGTCGCGCGGGCCAATCATCGCGAAGGCCTCGCCCTCGCTCTGGAAGGAATGCAGGTCGAGCAGCACGTCGTGGCGCGCGATCACCGGGGCCAGCCGGTTGGTGATGCGGGCCTCGTAGTCGGCGGGCGTCTCGCTCGGGCGGAACAGGCGGTTGAGGTTGCGCTGGCCCTCGCGCTGCAGGCGTCGTCGCGCGAGCGGGTTGGCCACGGGCACGAGGGTGAGTTCGCCGCGCAGCAATTGCAGTTCGCCGGCATCGAAGTCGGCCAGCACGCGCTGGATGCCCTCAGTGCCGCAGGTCTCGTCGCCGTGCACCCCGCCGATCACGAGCAGGCGCGGGCCGGGGTTCAGCGACGCGAAGGCATGCAGGCGCAGGCTGTCGGTGGCGGTCGCGGCATCGTCGAAAAGCGGGGTGGGCATGCGGGCGATTATGCGGAGGCGACTGTGGCCGCGCAAAAGACAAAACCCCGGGATGCGGCGGGCGCGCAGCGCGAACCTACAGCCGCGCCCCCGCCTGTCCTACTGCCCCGTGGCGGGGCGCCGCGCAAGCTGGCGCCAGACCCGAACTTTGAAGGAGCACACGATGGCCCAGCAACCGCGCAAGGACAAGAAGGACACCACCCGCGTCGCACAGGACGGCGAATCGGCGCCGCGACTGCCGCACGAGCGCGACCAGTCGTCGGACAGCCAGGTGATGCAGGACGGCCAGCCGCCCGAGAAGGGCCGGCGCGGCTACGAGGACGTGGAACGCGGCGTGGTCGACACCGACCGCGGGCTGACGCCCGAGCGCACGCCCGACGGCAAGGTCAGGCCTTGACGGTGGCCAGCTGCTGGCGCATGTCGCCGATCACCCCGCCGTAGTCCTTGGCGTTGAAGATCGCGCTGCCCGCCACGAAGGTGTCGGCGCCGGCCGAGGCCACGCGGGCGATGTTGTCGGCCTTGATGCCGCCGTCGACCTCGAGGCGGATGTCGCGCCCGCTCTGCTCGATGCGCTTGCGCGCCTGCTCGATCTTGCGCAGCGCCGAGTCGATGAAGCTCTGGCCGCCGAAGCCGGGGTTGACGCTCATGATGAGGATCAGGTCGATGTCGTCGATGGCCCAGTCCAGCGCCTCGAGGCCGGCGCCCGGGTTGAACACCAGGCCGGGCTTGCAGCCGGCGGCCTTGATGGCCTGGATGCTGCGGTGCACATGGGTCGAGGCGTCGGGGTGGAAGCTGATGTAGTCAGCGCCCGCTTGCGCAAAAGACGCGGCCAGCGCGTCGACGGGCTGGATCATCAGGTGCACGTCGATGGGCACGGGCGTGCCGTCGGCGGTCTTGGCGTAGGGCTTGAGGGCCTGGCAGATCATGGGGCCGAAGGTCAGGTTCGGCACGTAATGGTTGTCCATCACGTCGAAGTGGATCCAGTCGGCGCCGGCCGCGATCACGTCGGTCAGTTCCTGGCCGAGGTGCGCGAAGTCGGCGGAAAGAATGGAGGGCGCAATGCGGAACGGGGTGCTGCTCATAACCCCGGATTCTCGCAGCCGACGGAAGTCCGAGGAAAGGCCTCCGTTACCATGCGCCCCATGTCACACAGCCCCTTCAGCGTACAGGTCGAACCGCGTTACCTGGCCGACCAGTCCTCGCCCAAGGACAACGTCTACACCTTCTCCTACACGATCACCGTCACCAATGTGGGCACGGTGGGCGCGCAATTGATCGCGCGCCACTGGCTCATCAACGACGCCTCGGGCCATGCGCAGGAGGTCAAGGGCCTCGGCGTGATCGGCCAGCAGCCGCTGCTGGCGCCCGGCGAATCGTTCCGCTACACCAGCGGCTGCCGCCTGCAGGCGGCCAGCGGCACCATGCATGGCAGCTTCTTCGTGGTGACCGAAGAAGGCGAGCGCTTCGACGTGCCCGTTCCCATGTTCGTGCTCGAAGCCGACATTGGCGGCGCCCCGGTCTCCCGGGTGCTGCACTGAGCGCGCGACGCGCTCTTTTTCTTTCTTTTCTCTTCCGCTCCCCCATGGCTGCCGCATCGCGCGATCTGCAGGGGCTGCTTGCCGGCCTCGACCCCACGGCCGATGTGGCGCAGCGCCACATCTGGCTCATCAACCTCTTCGACTGGCTGCGCGGCGACCGCGCCTCGCCGCAGGCCGCCATCGGCCGCGTGCAGTTGCTGCTCGACGCCGTCGAGGCACGGCCCGAGCTGTGCGACCGGCTGCGCGCCTGGTGGCGCGCGTTCACGCAGTCGGTCGACCTCACGGCGCTGCTGGCCGACTACGGCTTTGCGCCGCGCACCGCCTTCCTGAGCGAGTTCGGCGAACGCATGCGCCGCAAGATCCTGCCGGGCACGCCCGAGACCACCGACGCCTCGGACCTGTTCCGGCTGGTGCTGCCCGGCGTGTTCGACGCCGGCTGGATCGCGCTGCTCGACGACACCCAGCTCGCGCGCATCGGCGCGCTGCTGGCCGACGCCGCGCCCATGCCCGACGGCTCGGCGCGCTGGCGCCACACGGTGATGGACGCCGTCACCTACTGCTGCAGCCAGGTGGTGGCGACGGGCTTTTCGCCCGAGCTGAGGCTGCGCATCAGCCCCGAAGCCGGCGAGGCGCGCCCCTTCCACGCCCTCATGGCCGACCTGGACGCGCTGCGCGAGCAGATGTTTGCCCTGCCGCGCGACGAAGAATCGCTGCAGGCCGCCTTCGTGGCCTTCCGCGACCGGCTCGACGCCTGCCGCTCCAGCGCCTCGTCGGTCTACACGCACCTGGAAGACAACGGCATCTCGGTCGGCCTGGTGTTCCGGCTGCGCCAGCTGCGCGAGCGCGTGCTGCGCATCCGCGAGCTGCTCGACTGCCTGATGTCGCCCGTGCCGGGGCCCAGCATGGCGCGGCTGGTCGGCAAGCTGGTGCTGGCGGGCGGTGAGCGCAACAGCATCCGCGCGCTGATCGCCTCCAACTCGTCGATGCTCGCGGCCAAGGTGACCGAGCGCAGCGCCGAGACGGGCGAGCACTACATCACCCGCGACCGCCGCAGCTACCTGCAGATGGTGAAGAAGGCCGCCGGCGGCGGCGCCTTCACGGCGCTGACGGTGCTGGCCAAGTTCGGCATCTACGCGCTGGCCCTGTCGGCCTTCTGGAGCGGGCTGGCCGCGGGCCTCATGTATGCGGCCAGCTTCGTGGCGATCCAGCTGCTGCACCTCACCCTGGCCACCAAGCAGCCGGCCATGACCGCGCCCGCGATGGCGGCGCGGCTGCGCGACATCAAGTCGGACGACGCCGTGGGCCAGTTCGTCGACGAGGTGGCCAACCTCGTGCGCTCGCAGGTGGCGGCCGTGCTGGGCAACGTGCTCCTGGTGGTGCCGGCGGTGGGCCTGCTGGTGCTGGGCTGGCAGGCCGCGCTGGGCCGGCCGCTGCTGGACGCGGCGCATGCGGCCTCGACGCTGCATTCGCTGTCGCTGCTCGGACCGACCGTGCTTTTCGCGGCAATCACCGGCATCCTGCTGTTTTCGTCCAGCATCATCGCCGGATGGACAGAAAACGCCTTTGTCCTGCATCGCCTGGACTCCGCCATGCGTTACAACCCTCGCATCGGCGCCTTTCTCGGTGCCGCCCGGGCCCGTCGCTGGGCCGCCTTCATGCGCACACACATCTCAGGCTTCGCCTCCAACATCTCGCTGGGACTCATGCTCGGACTGCTGCCCGCGTTCGCGGGCTTCTTCGGGCTCGGGCTGGATGTGCGCCATGTCACGCTGTCGGCCGGCCAGATCGCGGCCGCGGCGGCATCCATGGGCCTGCCGGCACTGCACCAGCCGGCCCTGTGGTGGGCGGTTGCGGCGATCCCGGTGATCGGCGCGCTCAATGTGAGCGTGAGTTTCTACTTCGCTTTCCGTCTGGCGCTGCGCGCGCACAGCGTGAGCCTCGGTGACCGCGCCCGCATCCGCAGCGCGATCTGGGCCCGCTGGCGCAGCCGGCCGGTGAGCTTCTTCCTGCCTACATGAACCTGACCGCACTCCTCGCCGAACTCCAGGGCTTCTGGGCCGAATGGGCGCGCCCCTCGGCCGGCCTGCCCACCGTGCTCTGGGCCCTGCTGGTGGCCGCCGCCGCGGCCTCCGGCCACCTGGTGCAGCGCTACCTGGGGATGCCCAAGGTCATCGGCTATTCGGTGGTGGGCGCGGTGGTGGGCTTTGCCGGTTTCGAGGGCGCGATCTGGCCGCTGCGCGGCATCAGCCTGTTCCTGCTGGAGCTGGGCGCGGCCGTGGTGCTGTTCGAGGCCGGCGGGCGGCTGCCGCTGCGCTGGTTCCGCCACAACCCGATGGTGCTGGTGCAGAGCCTGCTGGAGGCGGGGCTGACCTACTTCGGCGTGTACTGGATATTGATTCTTCTGGGCCTGCCCGAGCCGGTGGCCAACCCCATCGCGCTGATGGCGATCGTCGCCTCACCCGCCGTGCTCAGCCGCGTGATCATGGACACCCGCGCCGCCGGCCCGGTGACCGAACGCGCCATGACGCTGGCCACGCTCAACACCTTCTACGCCCTCACGCTGGGCTACGCGCAGGCCGGCCTGATCGAGCGCGCGCCGCAGTCGCTGATGCTCAAGCTCTACCCGGTGGCGGTGGTGCTGGGCATGTCGTTCGTGGTCGGCGCGATCATGGCGCTGGCGCTGCGCTCGGCGCTGCGCGTGATGAGCCCGAACAGCGAGAACACCTCGATCCTGCTGCTGGCGATCATCGCGGCGGGCGCGGCGCTCACGGCCCACATCGGCGGCTCGGCACCGCTGGCGGCGCTG
Organism: Variovorax sp. BGA-UO-ETr-C22; assembly: GCF_059567965.1. Taxonomy (NCBI): domain Bacteria; kingdom Pseudomonadati; phylum Pseudomonadota; class Betaproteobacteria; order Burkholderiales; family Comamonadaceae; genus Variovorax; species Variovorax sp. BGA-UO-ETr-C22. The sequence goes on along the minus strand of NZ_JCAQPA010000009.1, from coordinate 603,683 downwards.
ATCGGCGGTGTGCTGCTCAAGACGCTCAACCCCAAGCCCTGGGCCTGGCAGCGCCAGCTCGGCACCGCCTCGTCGCTGCTGACCATGCTGATGTTCGTGCTGGTGTCGATGGTGGCGGCGCAGGCCGACTGGACGCTGCCCGTGGCCAGCGTGGTGCTGGCCGTGATCGGCGTGCGCCTGGTCACCAAGATCTCGGGCGTGGCCATTGCCAACCCGGGCAGCGGCGCCAGCTGGAAGCAGGCCTTCTGGGTCGGCTGCGCGATGACGCCGTTGTCGTCGATCGCCCTGCTGATCGCCTCCAATTTCGCCTCGGCCTCGCCGCTCCTGGGCACCATGATCACGCAGGTCGCCCTGCCCTCGATCCTGCTGATGGAAGTGATGGGCGCCGTGCTCGCCACCGTGGCGATCCACGCCGTGGGCGAGAGTTCGGTCCCCTGGACGCCACAGGCCTTCAGCACCACGGAAGACACGCAGCGATGAGCAGCAGCAACAGCAACCCCACCTCCGTCCTCCCGATCGATCCGGACAGCGACGACGTGCGCTCCGCGCCGCTGCCCGCCGATCCGGCGAGCCGCGCCGTCAAGCTCGAGCCCTTCAACAAGTCGGAGGCGCTGTCGCTGGGCGTGGAGCTCGAGCTGCAGCTCGTGAACACGCACGACTACGACCTCGCACCGTACGCCGAGGACATGCTGCGCCTGATGGCGCAGACGCCGCTGCCCGGCAGCGTGGTGCCCGAGATGACCTCGAGCATGATCGAGATCTCGACCGACATCTGCCATTCGGCGCAGGACGTGATCACGCAGCTGTCGCCGATCCGCGAGGCGCTTATCAAGAACGCCGACAAGCTCAACATCGCGGTGGTCGGCGGCGGCACGCATGCGTTCCAGCAGTGGCACGAGCGGCGCATCTACGACAAGCCGCGCTTTCGCGAGCTGTCGGAGCTGTACGGCTACCTGAGCAAGCAGTTCACCATCTTCGGCCAGCACGTGCACATCGGCTGCCCCGACGCCGACTCGGCGCTGCTGATGCTGCACCGCATGTCGCGCTACATCCCGCACTTCATCGCGCTGTCGGCATCCTCGCCGTTCGTGCAGGGGCAGGACACGCAGTTCGACTCGGCGCGGCTCAATTCCGTGTTCGCGTTCCCGCTCTCGGGCCGCGCGCCCTTCACCACGAGCTGGAAGGAATTCGAGGCCTACTTCGAGCGCATGACCCGCACCGGCGTCGTGCGCAGCATGAAGGACTTCTACTGGGACATCCGCCCCAAGCCCGAGTTCGGCACCATCGAGATCCGCGTGTTCGACACGCCGCTCACCATCGAGCGCGCCGCCGCGCTCGCGGGTTATGTGCAGTCGCTGGCCGCGTGGTTCCTGCAGGAGCAGCCCTTCGAGCCGAGCGAGGACGACTACCTCGTCTACACCTACAACCGCTTCCAGGCCTGCCGCTTCGGCCTGGACGCCGTGTACGTCGACCCGGCCAGCGGCCAGCACATGCCGCTGCGCGACCACATCCTGATGACCATGACCCAGCTCGAATGGCACAGCGAGGCGCTCAACGCCACGCAGGCGCTGGGCGAGCTTCGCACCAGCGTCGAGGCCAACCGCAACGACGCACGCTGGCTGCGCGAGAAGCAGGGCAAGGAACGGCTGCTGGCGGAAGTGGTGCGCCAGGCCTCGCTGCGTTTTCGCGGCGCGGCCTGAGTTCGCAGGTCAGGCCGTCACGGCCTCTTGCGAGAACTGCCGGCGGTACACCGTCGGCGACACCTTGAACGCCGTGGCGAAGTGCTTGCGCAGCAGCACCGCCGAGCCGAAGCCCGCATCGGCCGCCACGCGCTCCACCGAGCGGTCGGTCGTTTCGAGCAGCCGCTGCGCCAGCGCCAGGCGCTGGTTCTGCAGCCACTGGCCGACCGTCGTGCCCGTCGATTCGCGAAAGCGCCGCGTGAAGGTGCGCCGGCTCATGAGCGCGCGCCGGGCGAGGTCATCGAGTTCGTGCGGCACCTGCAGATGCCGCCCCAGCCATTCGAGCAGCGGCGTGAGCCGGTCACGTTCGGCCGCTGCCGGCACGGGCTGCTGGATGTACTGCGCCTGACCGCCCTGCCGGTGCGGCGCGACGACCATGCGCCGCGCGGCGCGGTTCGCGGTGTCGGCGCCGTAGCGCACGCGCAGCAGGTGCAGGCAGCAGTCGATGCCCGCGGCCGTGCCCGCCGAGGTGAGCACGTCGCCGTCGTCCACGTACAGCACCTCGGGCTGCAGCACGACCTGCGGGTACTGTTTGGCGAACGCCGCGGCCAGGTGCCAGTGCGTGGTGGCGGGCCGGCCGTCGAGCAGGCCCGCCTCGGCCAGCACGAAGGCGCCCAGGCACAGCCCGACCACGGTGGCGCCGCGCCGGTGCGCCGCCTGCAGCGCGCGGATGAGCGCGGGCGGCGCGGGCCGGCCGTCGTCGCGCCAGGACGGCACCACCACGATCTGCGCGCGGCGGATCGCCTCCAGGCCGTGCGGCACCACGAGCGCGAAGCCCGCATTGGTGGCCAGCGGCCCCGGCTCGGGCGCGCAGACCTGCACCCGAAAGCGCGGCGCGCCGGTGTCGGTGCGGTCTTCGCCGAACACCATGCAGGGCACGGAGAGGTGGAAGGGGCTGATGCCGTCGAAGGCGACCACGGCAATGGTCTCGGCGATGGTTTCAACGGCAGATGAGCGCATGGCCCGATCTTATCGATGAATGGCTTTCGGGCCACTGTCGCAAAACCCGCGGTGCGCGAAGAATCGAGCCATTCCAGACACACACACAACCACCGAAGGAGATACCCATGAGCCAGTCCGCACCGCGCCGCGCCCTCGTCGTCATCGACGTGCAGAACGAATACTTCGAAGGCGGCGGCCTGCCCATCGAATACCCGCCGGTCGAAAGCTCGCTGCCGAAGATCGCGCAGGCCATGGACGCGGCCCGCGCGGCCGGCGTGCCGGTGGTGGTGGTGCAGCACCACGCGCCGAAGGGCGCGCCGGTCTTCCAGGCCGACAACTTCCACGGCCAGCTGCACCCCGAGATCGCCCAGCGCCCGCGCGACCACCTCATCACCAAGGCCTTCCCGAGCGTCTTCACCGGTACCGACTTCGCCGACTGGCTCGCGCGCCACGAGATCGACACGCTGAGCGTGACCGGCTACATGACGCAGAACTGCGATGCCTCCACCGTGTTCGAAGCCATGCACCGCGGGCTGAACGTGGAGTTCCTGTCGGACGCCACCGGCGCGCTGCCTTATGAGAACGCAGCTGGCCACGTGAGCGCCGAGGAAATCCACCGCGTCTTCAGCGTCGTGTTCCACAGCAACTTCGCTGCCGTGGCGACGACCGACGCGTGGGTCGCGGCGCTCAAGGCCGGCGCGGCGATCGAGAAGGACAACGTGGTCATGTCCAACCGCCGCGCGCGCGGCGTCTGAACTTCACAAGAGTTCAGGCCAGGTTCAGCGGCTGCAGCACGGGCTGCCAGCGCTGAACCGCGATCTTCTTGAAGCCGCGGCCGTTGGGGTGCAGCTCGTTGGCCCAGTCGGTCGGGCCCAGCGTGCCCCGGCTGTCCACCACGTGCAGGTGCTGCGGGTCGCCCGCGGCGATGTTCTGCAGCATGCCGTGGAAGCCGTCGATCAGGTGGTCGACGCAGGGCTTGAACAGCTCGGGCGCCACGCCCGCGTCGACCAGCGCCGGACGCAGCCAGCCTTCGCGCCCGAACAGCGCCTTGCCCGTGGGCGGCGCGTAGTCGTAGCTGTGCATGACGATGTGGCAGTCGACGCTCGTTCGGGTGTAGATGAGGCCGATGAGCGCACGGTACTGCTCGTCCATGTCGACAAGGAACTGGTCGAAGCCGCCCTTGCCGTTTCGAAAGCACTGCGCGGCCTGGGTCTCGCCCGTGCAATCGGACTTGAGCAGCGGGCGCAGGTCGTTGAAGCCCGCGAAGTCGTTGCCGCCGCCGCTGATGAACACCGCCGACAGCGTCGGGCCGTACAGGCGCAGCGACTCGCGCACGGCGTTGCGGTACTTGCCCTCCACATAGTCCTGGGCTTCCGCGCCGTTCATGCCCTTGGCCAGGATCACGTGGCCGCGCGCGCCGACCACGTCGCCCAGGAAGTTCAGCAGGCTGCCGCCCGGCAGCGGGTACCAGAACCACGAATCGCCGAAGGCGAGGATGGTCGCGGTGCCGTGCGGGCCCATCTGCATCTTGGTCTCGTCCCAGTAGACAGCCATGGCGAACTCCTCGTGTAGAGGGCGCCATGGTTCTCGCAACCGCCGCGCGGCGCCATCCCCCGTTCGCAGTAGAACCTGCTGCTCAGTCCCGCAGCGACTGCACCAGCAGCACCAGCTCCGCCTGCCGGTGGCAGTCGGTCTTGCGCATCACGTTGCGCAGGTGGCTGCGCGCCGTGTGTTCGGAGCAGTGCTGCGCGGCGGCGAAGTCCTTGACGGTCTTGCCGCTCGCCAGCAACAGCGCGAGCCGCGCCTCGGTCGGGCTCAGGCCGAGCAGGCTTTCCAGCTGCCGCGGCTCCACGGGCGCCGCCTCGGCCGGATGGGCGAAGACCACGAGCGCGCGGTGGCGCTGGCGCAGCACGGCCAGCGGGTGCGAGGGCTTGAGCGGCAGCACCGTGATGCGGACCACGCTGCCGGCCACGGGCAGGTGCAGCACGCCGGCCCGCGCGCCACCGGCCGGGGCGCAGGCCTCGCGCACCCGCTGCTCGAAGGCCGACTGCAGCGCGGACGACGCGAGCCGCAATCGCCCCTGCGCGCTGTCGAACAGGCCGCCGCGGCCCGCGCACGCCGCCGCGCGCGCGTTCAGGTGGTCGATGCGGCAGGCCTCGTCGACCACGGCGATGCCCTGCGGCAGCGCGTCGAGCGCCGACAGCCCAGTGGCCGCGTGCTCGCCCAGCTGCATCATGCGGGCGCGCAGTTCGCTGGCGCGCACCAGGTGCGGCGACAGGCGCCGGCAGAAGGCCTCGCTCTCAGGACCGTAGGGCGCTTCGGCCCGAGGGCGGATGAAGCCGAGCACCTCGCGCGTGTCGTCGTCGGCGCGCAGCCCCATCGCCAGCGTGTGGCGCAGGCCGAGCGGCGCGAGCCAGTCGACATAGATCGGACTGCGCGACAGCGTGCGCGCGCCGAAGTAGGCGTGGTCGGTCACCGGCGTGCCCAGCGGGGCGTTGACCGGCATCTGCATGCGGATGTCGTCGCGCGCCAGGTGCTGCTCGTACTCGCGCACCTTGTCGGGCGGGCTCTCCAGGTTGGCGAGCCCCGCGCCCACCACCGAGCAGTCGGCGCGGCGCACCGTGAGCGTGTGAAAGCAGGCGGCGCCGAGCACCTCGCGCATGGCATCGAGCGCGTCGTACCAGTCGCCGGGACAGGTGATCCCGTCGTACAGCAAGGCAACGATCCGGTCGGTGTCTGCGTCGGCGGACACGCCTCCCTGCACGATGGCTGTCATGGCGGCCTCCTCCTGTTTGGACTTTCGGTGTATCCGCTTGCATGACGGTATTACAAAATGCTTCCAGTGTCAGCCCCCATTTCCCGCGGGCGCCGCGGCGGGCGGCCCCGCGCCAGGTCGTTATGCTCTCGCACCCATGGGTGAATTCGACCTGATCACACGCTATTTCAAACGCCCCGCCACGCGCTCGCCGCTGGGCGTGGGTGACGACTGCGCCTTGCTCGCGCCGGCCGCGGGCATGCAGCTCGCCGTGTCCTCCGACATGCTGGTGGAGGGGCGGCACTTTCTCTCGACCGTGGAGCCGGCCCGGCTCGGCCACAAGGCCCTGGCCGTGAACCTCAGCGACCTGGCCGCCTGCGGCGCGAAGCCGCTGGCCTTCACGCTGGCGCTGGCATTGCCCGGCGTGGACGAGCCCTGGCTCGAAGGTTTTTCGCGCGGCCTGTTCGCGCTGGCCGACGCCCACGGCTGCGAGCTGGTGGGCGGCGACACCACGCGCGGCCCGCTCAACATCTGCATCACCGTGTTCGGCGAAGTGCCGGCCGGCGCCGCGCTGCTGCGCTCGGGCGCGCGTGCGGGCGACGACCTGTGGGTGAGCGGCTCGCTCGGCGATGCGCGGCTGGCGCTCGAGGTGTTCCGCGGCACGCTGAGCCTGCCCGCCGAGGCCTTCGCACAGGCCCGCGCACGCATGGAACAACCCACGCCGCGCGTGGCGCTGGGCCAGGCGCTGCGTGGCATCGCCACCTCGGCGGTGGACGTGAGCGACGGCCTGATCGGCGACCTGGGCCACATCCTCGCGGCCAGCGGCGTGGGCGCCACGCTCGATGCCGACGCCACCACCGCGCTGATCGCCGTCGACACGGCCGGCCTGCCCACCGAGGCGCTGCGCACCTGCGCGCTCTCGGGCGGCGACGACTACGAACTGGTGTTCACCGCGCCGGCCTCGGCGCGTGCGGCAGTGGAGCAGGCCGGGCAAGCCAGCGCCACGCGCGTGACACGCATCGGCCGCATCGAAGCGGACGCGGGGCTTCGCATCGTCGATGCGGGCGGCGCACCGGTGTCACAGCGCTTCGGCTCGTTCGACCACTTCGTCTGATCAAGAGCCGCGCAGCATCGCGCGCATCTTGTCCTGCGCGGTGTTGATGGCGGCCGACTGGCGGCCCAGCTGCTGCACCATCTTGTCGAGCTCGGCCCTCACCGCGGGGTCGGTCACGGTGAGCGAAGCGCCGGAGACCTGCAGCTTCGACTTGTTCTTCTCCATGAAATCGCCGATGGCCAGCGCACTGTCGAACACGGCGTCGAGCGCGGGGAACACCTCCTTGAAGGTGGCGGCGGGCGTCGTCACCGTCTTCTCGTAGGCCTTGCCGTAGACCTGCTTCAGGTCGTCGGGCTGCTTGAGTTGCGCGCGCGCCGCGTCGGCCTTGGCCAGCTGCTGGTCGAGCGCGGAGCGCAAGCCGCCCAGGCCCTCCTTGGCGGCCTTGAGATCGTCACGGCGCGCCGGCAGGTCGGCCAGTGAGCGCAGCGCGCCCTTGGCCATGACCTGCGTCATCGGCTGGCTCACCGACTTGTTCATGCCTTCGTTGAAATCGGTGATCACCGCGTAGTGCTGCGCGTAGTCGCCGAACGATGCTTTTTCTTCGGCGGTGGGCGTGGGCACGCGCAAGCCGGGCTTGTCGAGCACGCGGGTCTGCAGGTAGGCGATGAAGGCGCTGCGCTGCTCGGCCTCCTTGTTGCCGCAGGCCACGAGCAGCATCGACAGCACCAGGCCGAACGCGAGGCACAGCCAGCCGGAAGAGAAACGGGACCGTGTGGTTGTTGTCATGGAGGCACCTGCTTTCGCGCGAAGAAAATGACCGGCCAGCATACGACCGGCCGGCGCCCACGGCTACTGCAGGCTCTGCTTCAGCGCCTCGATGAACGCCCGCGCCGCCGCTGACAGCGAATGGCCGCGCTTGGTGACGATCGAGATGTCGCGCACCACGCGCGGCGCGCTGAGCACCTTCACAACCAGCACCGGGTTCTTCTCGGCGCGCGCAAACGCCGACGGCATGATCGACGCGCCCATGCCCGCCGCCGTCATCCACAGCGCGGTGGACAGGAAGGACACCTCGTTCACCACGTCGAGCGTCACGCCCGCCTCCGCCGCCGTGCCGTCGATCAGCGGGCGCACGCCGTAGCCGGGGCGCACGGTGATGACGGGGTGGCGGCCCAGGTCCGACCAGCGCACCACGCGCGCCTTGGCCAGCGGGTGGTCGGTGCGGCACACCACGGCGAGGTGATCGCGCATGAGGCGCTGCACCTCGACCTCGGGGCCGGGCCGCTCGGGCGTGCCGATGCCGAAGTCGACGTGCTCGCCGAGGATGCGCGACAGGAACTGGTCGGGTGCGCAGTCGTTCACCAGCACGCGAACTTTCGGGTGCTGCTCGCCGAAGGCGCGCAGCGCATCGGGCAATAAAAACCCGGCCAGCGTGGGCGTGATGGCCAGCGTCACGCGACCGCGTTCCAGCGTGGCGAGTTCGCGGAAATCGGCCGAGAGCGAATCGACGTCGCGCAGCACGCGCTCGACGGTGGAAATCATCTGTTCGGCTGCGGCCGTGGGCTTGAGCGCGCGCGTGGTGCGGTCGAACAGGCGCGTGCCCAGGCCCTCTTCGAGCTGGCGGATCAGCATGCTCACGGCCGACTGCGTGACGAACAGCCGCGTGGCCGCGGCGCCCAGCTTGCGCAGCTGGTAGACCGCGAGGAACGCACGCAGCTGGCGGATCGTAGGACTGAAGTTCGTATTCATCAGAAAATTTGAAAAATCATTCGGAATTTCTTGATTTACGAATGAATGCTGCCATCGTTCAATCTCCGATCAAAGCACCGAATTCAAGGAGAGGCCCGAATGACAGCACCCATCGCCCGCGGCATGCACGCATTTCGTGGGCGACGCAGGCAACTGCTGTGGGCCGTGGCCGGCGCGCTGGTGGCCGGCACCGCGCTGGCGCAAGCCCCGGCGGGCGATTTCCCCACCAAGCCGATCCGCATGGTCGTGACCTTCCCGCCCGGCGGCAGCGCCGACGGCGTGGTGCGCATGCTGGTGCCGCGCCTGAACGAGAAGCTGGGCCAGCAGGTGGTGGTCGACAACCGTCCCGGCGCGGGCGGCAACGTGGGGCTGACGCTGGTGGCCAAGGCGCCGGGCGACGGCTACACGCTGGGCGTGGGCGCGGCGGGCGCGCTGGCGGCCAACGTGAGCCTGTACCCGCAGATGCCCTTCGATCCGCAGAAAGACCTCAAGCCGGTGGGCATGCTGGCGGCCATTCCCTTCGTGCTGGTGGGCCACCCTTCAGTGGCCGCGAAGACGCAGCGCGAACTCATCGCGCTGGCCAAGGCGAAGCCGGGCACGCTGTCGATCGGCCATGGCGGCAACGGCACGGCCATGCACCTGTCGGCGGCGCTGTTCAACCAGATGGCGGGCACGCGGCTGGTTGAGGTGCCCTACCGCGGCTCGGGCCCGGCGGCGCTCGACGTGCTGGGCGGGCAGATTCCGCTGGCGGTGGTCGACCTGCCCTCGTCGCTGCAGCAGATCCGCGCCGGCAAGCTGATCGCCTTTGCCGTGACCAGCCCGCAGCGCCTGCCGATGCTGCCCGAGGTGCCGACGGTGGCCGAGGCCGGCCTGCCGGGCTACGACTCGACCGGCTGGTTCGGCGTGGTCGCGCCGGCCGGCACGCCGGCACCGGTGGTGGCGCGGCTCAATGCCGAGTTCAACGCCGCGCTCGGCGACGAGCAGGTGAAGACCGCGATGCGCGCGCTCGGCGTGGAACCGGCGCCGGGCTCGGTCGAATCCTTCGACAGCTACATCCGCGCCGAGACGAAGAAATGGGCCCAGGTGATCCAGGACGCCCACATCAAGCTCGATTGAACGACAAGCCGATAGAGACATGACGAAGACCGCCGACACCTCGATGCAAGCCGACGTGCTGATCGTCGGCGCCGGCCCCGTGGGCCTCACGCTGGCGATGGACCTGGCCTCGCGCGGCGTCTCGGTGATCCTGTGCGAGACGCGCCGCTTCGCCGAGCCGCCGAACGTGAAGTGCAACCACGTGGCCTCGCGCACCATGGAGCAGTTCCGCCGCCTGGGCGTGGCGCAGCAGCTGCGCGATGCCGGGCTGCCGGCCGACCACCCGAACGACGTGGTGTTTCGCACCACGGTGACGGGCACCGAGCTCACGCGCATTCCCATTCCGTGCCGGCGCGACCGCTACACCGAGACCGAGGGCCCCGACGCGTGGTGGCCCACGCCGGAGCCGCCGCACCGCATCAACCAGATCTACCTCGAGCCGATTCTGCTGAAGCACACGGCCGCGCTGCCGGGCGTGACGCTGCTCAACCGCACGCGCTTCGAGCGCTTCACACAGGATGCCGAGGGCGTGAGCGCCATCGCCACCGACATGGACAGCGGCGCCACGCGCAGCATCCGCTGCCGCTACATGGTCGGCTGCGACGGCGGCAGCTCGCCGGTGCGCAAGCAGATCGGCGCGAAGCTCGAAGGCACGGCCGTCATCCAGCGCGTGCAGTCGACCTTCATCCGCGCGCCGCAGCTGCGCGCGCTGATTCCGGGCAAGCCCGCGTGGTCGTACTACGCGATGAACCCGCGCCGCTGCGGCACGATGTTCGCCATCGACGGCCACGAGACCTGGCTGGTGCACAACCACCTGAACGCCGAAGAGCCCGAGTTCGACTCGGTCGACCGCGACACCTCGATCCGCGAGATCCTGGGCGTGGGGCCCGACTTCCACTACGACATCATCAGCAAGGAAGACTGGATCGGCCGGCGCCTCGTGGCCACGCGCTTTCGCGACGGCCGCGTGTTCCTCGCGGGCGACGCCGCGCACCTGTGGGTGCCCTACGCGGGCTACGGCATGAACGCCGGCATCGCCGACGCGCTCAACCTCTCGTGGCTGCTGGGCGCCTGCGTGCAGGGCTGGGGCGACGAGGCCATCCTCGACGCCTACGAGGCCGAGCGGCTGCCGATCACCGAGCAGGTGTCGCAGTTCGCGATGGACCATGCGCAGAAGATGATCCGCGCGCGCCGCGCCGTGCCGCCCGACATCGAGGCGCCCGGCCCCGCGGGCGACGCGCAGCGCGCCGAGATCGGCCGCGAGGCCTATGCGCTCAACGTGCAGCAGTTCTGCTGCGGCGGGCTCAACTTCGGCTATTTCTACACGGGCTCACCGATCATCGTGCCCGACGGCGAGCACCGCGCGCCGCCGTACTCGATGGGCGAGTTCACGCCCTCCACCGTGCCCGGCTGCCGCGCGCCGCACTTCTGGCTGGCCGACGGGCGCTCGCTCTACGACGCCTTCGGCCCGGGCTACACGCTGCTGCGCTTCGACCGCAGCGTGGACGTGCGGCCGCTGGAGCGCGCGGCCGCCGCGTACCGCATGCCGCTCACGGTGCTCGACATCGAAACCGCGAGCCTGCCCAAGGCCTATGCGCACCGCCTCGTGATGTGCCGCGCCGACCAGCACATCGCGTGGCGCGGCGCGCACCTGCCGGCGGATGTGTATGACCTCGTCGCCACCTTGCGCGGCGAAACGCGGCGCGAACGTGGCCGCCGGCGCGCCCTCGCCTGGGAAGGCGTACTGGCCTAGCGCCGCGCCACCGCGCGCCACGCCAGCCACGCGGCGATGGCAGGCGCCAGCGCGAAGACCGTGAACAACCAGATCGCGGCCGAACGCGCACCGTCCACGCCGCCGGGCACCGTGAGCCCCGCCGCATTCGCCACCAGCCCGGCCACGGCGGCACCGACGGCCATGCCGTACAGCTGCACGGTCGTGATCGACGCGGACGCCAAACCTTCTTCGCCGCGCGGCGCGAGCGCCATCACGCGCGTCAGCAGGTGCGGCCAGCCGATGCCCACGCCGAAGCCGACGGCCGCCAGCGCCACGGCCACGAACGTGGTCTCGACGTTAGCCCCGAGCGCCCCCGGCGTCGGCAGCAGCCACGCAAGCGCCAGCAGGCCCGCGGTGCAGACCACCGGCCCGGCGCGCAGCATGCGGTCGGCGCCTGCGCCAGTGCGGCCCGACGAGGTCAGCGAGCCGATGCTCCAGCCGCCCGCCATCGCCGCCGTGAGGTAGCCCGCCATGAGCGGCGAGTGGCCGTGCAGCAGCTGTAGAAAGTAGGGCACGAAGATCTCGGTGGTGGTGCCGATCAGCAGCAGCGCCACGCTCGCGTAGATCGCGCCCAGCGGCGTGCCAAGCGCATAGGCGCCGGTCGGCAGCAGGCGCACGGCGCCGGCGCGGCGGTCGATGCGGGTGGCGGCGAAGCCGATGGCCAGGCCCAGCGCCACGCCCACGGCCTGCCCTGCGAGGCCGGGCCAGAAGCCGCTGGCGGCGATCACCAAGACCGACAGCGCCAACAGCGCGATCTGCGGCGCCGGCACGCGCGGCATCTGCGCCGGCCGGTCATGCCGGATGCCAGCCGCGGGCCGCAGCTGCACCGCCACCAGCAGGGCCTGCGCCGCCGCCACCGGCAGCAGCGCCCAGAAGGCCCAGCGCCAGTGGCCGGCCTGCGCGAACAGCCCGCCCACGGCCGGCCCGCACAGCGTGGCCACGCCCCACATGCCCGACACCAGCGCCACCGCGCGCGGCCACAGCCGGGGTTCGAACACACGCTGGATCAGCCCGTAGCTCAGCGCCGCGAGCAACCCGCCGCCCAGGCCCTGCACCGTGCGCCCCGTGAGCAGCCACGGCATGGCCGGCGCCAGCGCGCAGCCCACCGAGCCGGCCGTGAACACGGCCAGCGCCGTGAGGCAGGCGCCGCGCGGCCCGCGCGCGGCCAAGAGCCGCACCGAGAGGGTGGCGCCGAGGATCGAGCCGACCACGAACAGGGTCGTGCTCCAGGCGTACCAGTCGAGCCCGCCGATCTCGCGCACCACCGAGGGCAGCACGGTCGTCACGATGTGGACGTTGACCGCGTGCAGCGCGACGCCGCCGGTCAGCGCCAGCGCGCGCCAGCCGTTGCGCCCGCTGAACAGCTCGCGCCAGGCGGCGGTGGGCGGCGGCGCGCCAACGGCGGCGGCATCGAGGGAAGAGGAGGAGGACGACATGAGAACGAAGGAGAACGCCAAAGGAGCCTGGATACTAGGCGGCGCCCTTCAATTAAACAAGCTATTGCTTTGATAAATAGAAACTTCGGCGCGCAGCCGTCGCACAGGATGCGCGACACTTCGAAACCGATGCACGCCGTTTCTTCTTCCCCTTCTTCCTCGATGGATTCTTCTTCCGCCACCACCGGCGCCCTGCCCCGTCCCCCGATGCGTCGCCCCACCCTGCACTTTCTGCTCTCGCACCCCGCGCACTTCATCGCGCTGGGTTTCGGCTCGGGGTTGTCGCCCTTCGCGCCCGGCACCGTGGGCACGCTGTGGGCCTGGGCCGCGTTCGTGGTGATGCAGCTGTGGTTCACGCCCGCGACCATCGGCTGGATCATCCTCGCCGGCCTGCCGATCGGCTGGTGGGCCTGCACGGTGGCCGCGCGCAACATGAACGTGTCCGACCCCGGCGCCATCGTGTGGGACGAGGTGGTCGCCTTCTGGCTCGTGCTCTGGCTGGTGACGCCGGCCGGCCTGTGGGCGCAGGTCGTGGCCTTTGCGCTGTTCCGTTATTTCGACGCCGCCAAGCCCGGCCCCGTGGGCTGGGCCGACGCCGCCTTCAAGCCGAACGATCCCGCGCGGGTGCAGTGGTGGCGCGCGGGCTTCGGCATTCTTCTGGACGACCTGGTGGCGGCCTTCTGCACGCTGCTGGTGATTGCGCTGTGGCGCGCATGGTGAACCCGATGCAACCTTCCACTCCTTCTGCAGCCACCGCTTTGGCCGAACAGGACGTGCCCGCGCTCGTCGCGACGCTGGCCGAACGGCTGCAGGCCAAGGGCTGGATGATGGCCACCGCCGAAAGCTGCACCGGCGGCCTGATCGCCGGCGCCTGCACCGACCTCGCGGGCTCCAGCGTGTGGTTCGAGCGCGGCTTCGTCACCTACTCGAACGCCGCCAAGACCGAGATGCTGGGCGTGGACGCCGCGCTGATCGAAGCCCACGGCGCCGTGAGCGAGCCCGTGGCGCGCGCGATGGCCGAGGGCGCCATTGCCCGCGGCGCCCCGGCGCGCGCGGCCGTGGCCGTGACCGGCGTGGCCGGCCCCGCGGGCGGCTCGCCCGACAAGCCGGTGGGCACCGTGTGGTTCGGCTGGTCGGTCGACGGGCAGGTGCGCACCGAGCGCCGCCGCTTCGACGGCGACCGCGCCACGGTGCGCGCGGCGACGGTGCACTACGCGCTGCAGACGCTGGTCCAGCTGCTGGCGCGCTGATCGCACGCGGGCTGTTCAGGCCTGCATGAAATCGCCGACCGGCCGGCGCGGCGCGGGCGGCACCGGCGCCGTCGGAAAACCCAGGCGGCACATCATCTGCACGGTCGGGCTGCGCGCATGGCGCGACGGCGCGGCGCCGATCAGCATGTCGTGCACCGCCGCGTGGTGCGGCGCCATCTCCGGAAATTCCTCGAGCGGCTGGCTCATCGGCTGCATGCCCAGGCCCAGGTCGGTGGCGCGCAGCTGCTGGCGCACGTAGGCGCGGCCCGCGGCGATCTGATCGCTGCGGCTGTTGCCGCCGGTGCTGATCCAGACGAAGCCCATCGCGGTGTGGGCCTGGTCCTCGAACATCCGCAGCGTCTGCCGGAAGGAGAGGCTGTCTTCGGCGGCCGGCACCTCGCGGTCGAAGCGCCCCAGCGCGACCGCCATGCGCAGCGCCGGGTCGTTGAGCGAGAAGCCGTCGCGGTGCGCCAGGATTTCCTGCGGCCCGATGCGCAGCAGGCGCAGGTTCTCGCGCGCGGTGTGGGGCGTGACCAGCTCCACGCGCGCCGCCGCCGCGCACAGCCTGCGCAGCGGCAGCACGCGGGCCATGTCGACCGTGCCGGCCGATTGCACGCCCCCGCTTGAAGCCGAAGCCACGGCCGCGGTGAGCCCCTGCAGCATGTCGGCCGACACCCTGCGTCCGGTGTCGAAGCGCTGCTTGGGCGTGCGCCGGCGCAGCACCTGCGCGAACAGCGGATCGGGCGTGCCGCCGCGCGACAGCGTGAGCCGCGCCACCGGCAGGTCGGGCCACTGCTGCGGCGCATCGCCCACCAGTTCGCCCTGCGGCCACAGCCGCACGCGCGCCTGCACGCCCTGCTGGGCCAGCGCCATCACCAGCAGTTCGATGAACGCGCCGTGGCCGATCATGAGCTGGCGCCCGAAGGGGTCGGTGGCGGGCTGCACGCGGGCGCGGTCGGCGTGCAGCACGACGGCGTCGGGCTCGCGCAGGTCGACCCGCCACGGCTGGCCGTTGTAGGCCGTGGGCGCGGTGACGGCATAGGCGACGGCGCGCTTGCGCACGTCGGGCTCGTCGCCCGGGCCGTTCCAGATCTCGAAGGCGGCGGCCGGCACGTCGGCGTGGAGCCACCAGGTGGCCAGGGCCGTCGCGCCCGCCGCCACCGCGAGGCCGCCGCCCAGCAGGCGCACGAAATTTCTGCGTTCTCTCATGGGCTCGATCGGTTAAAGCATCGGGCGCGTGACACACGGCCTGCCCGTGGCCGATTGCAGCACCGCCCCGCGCGGCGCCACGCGGCCCCCTGTCGTTTCCGACAGGGGTAAGTCGGGCCGGCTCAGGGCGTGAGCAGGCCCAGCGCCAGGGCCCGCGCGCAGGTGGCGGTGCGGCCCTGCGTGTCGAGCTTGCGGGCGGCGCCCACGAGGTGGAAGTACACGGTGCGCTCGCTGACGCACAGGATCTCGGAGATCTCCCAGGTCGACTTGCCGACCGCCACCCAGTGCAGCACCTCGCGCTGGCGCGCGCTCAGGAGCGGCACCTTGGCGTCGCCCTGCAGCCGGCGCACGGTCGAATGCAGGCAGGAGGCGAAGTAGTTCATCGGCGCCAACGTCGCACGCAGTTCGCGCAGGTCGGCGGTGGCGTCGGTGGTCAGGGTCATGAAGGCCCAGTCGATGCCGGGCGTCCACAGCGGCACGGTCAGCCCCGCCTTCAGCCCGTGTTCGCCGGCGCTGCGCAGCAGGCCGCGGGCGCGCTGCCCGATGTCGGCGCGCGTGTGGCTCACCTGACCGAGCCAGCTCCACGCGGTGGCCGGCATGCCGGCGCGCACATGCTGCACGCGGGCGTCGGCCTGCTCGCCGGCGTTGCTGCGCAGCGACTCGTAGCGGGTGCGGGCCCACGCCGGGGGCAGGTCGTGGAAGAACACCAGCGCGTCCTGCGCGGGGGCGTCGGCACGGGGCGCGGGCACCGGGCGCTTGAGCACGTAGGCGCCGTGGTTGAAGCCCATCGCCCGCATCGCGCGGCGGTTGACCTGTGCCACCTCCTCGAGCGTGCGGGCGGCCATGACGGCCTCGACGAACTGCCAGTCGTTGATCACCTCGGCCATGGATGCGTCCCCTCGGGTTGTGTGCGGCGGGCGCAGCGCTGTGGTTCTGGTTTTTCTGCGCCACCGCCAGGGCGCCGGCCCTGCAAGGACCGGCATCGGGGCGCATGTTAATGCGGGACACCCGGAATCACCCATGCACTTCCTTGCACGGCGCATCCCGGCGATGATCCGGGACCCCCCATCCCGAAGCCCCATGACCGCAGCCACCCACGCCCCGACCATCGAGCGCTTCTACAGCGCGTTCTCGCAACTCGACGCCGCCACCATGGCCGCCTGCTACGCGCCCGACGCGGTGTTCGACGACGAGGCCTTTTCGCTGCGCGGCCGGCGCGAGATCGGCGGCATGTGGCGCATGCTCTGCGAAGCCACCAAGGCCAAGGGCGCCGACGTGTGGCGCCTGAGCTGGCGCGACGTGCAGGCCGACGCCCGCACGGGCAGCGCGCACTGGGACGCGCACTACCGCTTCAGCGCCACCGGCCGCCTGGTCGACAACAGCATCGACGCGCGCTTCACCTTCACGCCCGACGGCCTGATCGCCACGCACCGCGACAGCTTTCCGTTCTGGACCTGGTCGCGACAGGCGCTGGGCACGCCGGGCCTGCTGCTGGGCTGGACGCCGATGCTGCGCAACAAGGTGCGCGCCACCGCCGCCGCCAACCTCGCCACTTTTCTTGCACGCCAACCCTCATGACCACTTCTTCCTCGACCGCCCTCACCTTCACGAACAACGAAGCGCAGCACCGCTACGAAGCCACGCTCGACGGCAAGCTCGCGGCCTATGCCGAGTACAACCTGCTGACCGACGCGATCATGTTCACGCACACCGAGGTGCTGCCCGAGCATGAAGGCAAGGGCGTGGGCTCGGGCATTGCGAGGCACGTGCTCGACGAGGCGCGCGCCAACGGGCGGCATGTGATTCCGGTGTGCCAGTTCATCGCGGGCTACATCCGCAAGCACCGCGAGTACGCCGACCTCGTGCGGCCGGACATCCAGCGCGCCTTCAAGATCTGACGGCGTTCGCCTTCGGCGCGGGCAGCCACGCGAAGGCCGCAATGCCGATCACCAGCAGCGCCGCAATGACCGCCAGCACGGCGGTCAGCGGATCGCCGCCGTGCGCCGCGGCCACCGAGGCCGCCACGCCCGTGCCCCACTGCATGAACGCGACGCCCAGGAACATCGCCATCGTGAAGACGGCCATCGCGCGGCCCGTGAGCGCCGCTGGGTAGGCCACGCGCACGTCGGCGTACTGCCAGACGATGAAGCCCGAGAGCACGCCGATGAGCACCATGCCCGCGATGTCGAGCCATGCGGAATGCACCACGGCGATGAGCGCGAACAGGCCGGCGTAGAAAAGGCCGCAGGCCACGATCCAGCGGCGGCGCGCGGCGCCGTCGCGGTCGAAACGGCCGAACAGCGGCGAGCCGAACAGCGCGATCACCGACACGGCGAGCGCGACGTTGCCGCTTTGCACCAGCGAGTAGCCGTGGCGCTCCATCATCAGCGGGCCCAGCCACAGCCCGCGCAGCGAGATGAAGGCCGCATACGTCACCGCGCCCAGCACCATGATGCCCAGCGTGTGCGGCATGGCGAACAGCGCGCCGAACTGGCGCACGGCTTCGGGAATCGACTCTTTCACCTGCGGCACGGCCGACGCGGGCTCGTGCACCCAGCGCCAGATCGCGAGCCAGGCCAGCGCAGACGCCAGCGCGAGCACCAGGAAGCCCGCGCGCCACGAATACGCCTGCACCAGCCACGCGAGCGGCGTGCCGGTGGCCAGCATGCCCAGGCCGCCGATGGCCAGCACCAGGCCCGACACGGTGGCGAAACGCGCCGCCGGAAAGTGCCGCGCGATGAACACCGTGCACACGAGGAAGGCCGGCGCGCAGCCGACGCCGATCAGCGCCTGCCCGGCCACCAGCACGAGGTAGTCCGGCGACACGGCCGACAGCAGCGCGCCCGCGATCGCGACCGGGAAGGCCACGAGCACGGTGCGGCGCACGCCGTGCAGGTCGATGCCGATGCCCATGAAGAGCTGCATCGCGCCGAACGCGAAGTGGAAGGCGCCCGAGAAGATGCCGAGGGCCTGGGCGGAGAGATGAAAGTCCGACTGCAGCGGGCTCGCCATGATGGCGCCGACGGTGCGGAAGGCCTGGCTGAGCGCAACCCCTGCGCAGAGGGCGAGGACCATGACCCAGGCGGCTCGGGGTGTCAGGGGCTGTGCTGCAGGACTCATGAGGTGTGCGTGTTCTTGATGCTGCTGTTCAGGGCGCGTGCACAGGCCACCGGGTACTTCCCTCCGCGAATGTCCCCCGGGGCTTCGCCCCTCCTCCTTGATTTCGCTGCGGGAAGCACCCAGTGTCCTGCGCACGGGAAGTGGCGGTGGTGTGCTCGCCGATCAACGGCCGCACTGCCCAACGCTCACGCCGATGGGGTGCCTTGCGCAGCGAAATCAAGGAGGAGGCCGCAGGCCGGGGGACATTCGCGGAGCAAGGTACCCCGTCGGCGGGAGCGCGCCCTGAACGGCAAGCCGTCCGTGACGCCTGGGACTCAACCCAGTCACTCACCGTGGCACTTCTTGTACTTCTTGCCGCTGCCGCACGGGCACGGATCGTTGCGGCCGGGCGTGGCTTCCTTGCGGATCGTCTCGACCTTCGGGCCCAGGCTCTTCCAGAGTTGGCGCAGGTCGTACACCGCCCAGATCGCGGCGCCGAAGTCGTCCAGGCGCTGCTGGCTCACGCTGGGCGGGCCGTTCTCGTCGTACATCGACAGCGTGGGCTTGGCGGTGTCGTCCTCGGTCAGCGCAACGATGTTGTCGAGCGCGTCGTCGAGCATCTGGGCGGCTTCCTTGTCGCGCGGCGCGGCCCAGTCTTCGGGCCAGTTCTCGACCGCGTACATGAAGCCCAGCGCCCAGACCTGGGCGAACGAGGGAATCTCTTCGGCGGCCATCTCGGCGCGTTCTTCCTCGGGCAGCGAGGCGATGGCGCCGCGAGTGTCGAGCACCTCGGGCTGCCAGCTGCGCTCGTCCTCGAGCGATTCGACAGGGGCATCCAGGCCCTCCTCGATCTCGCGCCAGCGGCGCTTCCAGTTCCAGACGAACTCCATGTGCTGGGCCGGCACGAAGTGGTCGCCCAGCAGCACGGGCCAGTATTCGGTGGGGTCGATGGGGCGGCGCGTGCAGATCAGCGCGGCCATGAAGCCTTCGCAGAACTCCCACTGGGGAATTTCCTCGTCGTGCTCGCGCATGGCGTCGAGCGCGCTGTCGAGGGCGTCGAAATCGTCGGGGCCCAGCGCTTGCGAGGAGGCGGCCAGGGCGGTGTCAGGGGTATCGGGGGTGTCGGGTGTGGTCGTCATGGCAGCAGTCATGGCAGGTTGGGGGCAGCCCTCTATGATGCAGCAGGCTCCAGCCGACATCTGATGACTATGCCCACGATTATTCCGTTTCCCGCACGCTACAGCGCGTTCGTCCTGTGTGTGCTGGGTCTGGTCGCCTGCCTGGCACTGGTTCTGGCCTCGCCGCACCTGTGGCTCGCGTGGATCGGCGTGGCCGCTTTCGCGGTGCTCACCGGCACCGGCGTGCACGACCTGCGCCAGGCGCGCCACGCCATCCTGCGCAACTACCCGGTCATCGGGCACCTGCGCTTTCTGCTCGAATTCATCCGCCCCGAGATCCGCCAGTACTTCATCGAGAGCGACGCCGAGGCCGCACCCTTCTCGCGCGCCCAGCGCTCGCTGGTGTACCAGCGCGCCAAGGGCGAGCCCGACAACCGGCCCTTCGGCACGCAGCTGAACGTGTCGGCCGCGGGCTACGAGTGGATCAACCACTCGATGCAGCCCACGAAGCTGGCCGGGCACGATTTCCGCATCGTGATCGGCGGCACGCCGCAGCCGGCCGATGCGAACCTGGCGCAGGTCTGCACGCAGCCCTACAGCGCGAGCGTGTTCAACATCTCGGCGATGAGCTTCGGCGCCCTGTCGGCCAACGCCATCCTCGCGCTCAACCAGGGCGCGCAGATGGGCGGCTTTGCGCACGACACCGGCGAGGGCTCGATCTCGCAGCACCACCGCGTGCACGGCGGCGACCTGATCTGGGAGATCGGCTCCGGCTACTTCGGCTGCCGCAACGACGACGGCACCTTCAATGCCGAGCGCTTCACCGCCAACGCGCGCGACCCGCAGGTGAAGATGATCGAGATCAAGCTGAGCCAGGGCGCCAAGCCGGGCCACGGCGGCGTGCTGCCGGCGGCCAAGGTCACGCCCGAGATCGCGGCGGCGCGCGGCGTGCCGGTGGGCGTGGACTGCGTCTCGCCCTCGTCGCACAGCGCGTTCTCCACGCCGACCGAGATGATGCATTTCGTCGCCAGGCTGCGCGAGCTGTCGGGCGGCAAGCCGACCGGCTTCAAGTTCTGCCTGGGCCACCCGTGGGAGTGGTTCGGCATCGTCAAGGCGATGCAGGCCACCGGCATCACGCCCGACTTCATCGTGGTCGACGGCGCCGAGGGCGGCACGGGCGCGGCGCCGGTCGAGTTCAGCGACCACGTCGGCGCGCCGCTGCAGGAAGGCCTGCTGCTGGTGCACAACACGCTGATCGGCGTGAACCTGCGCCACCGCATCAAGATCGGCTGCGCCGCCAAGGTGATCACCGCCTTCGACGTGGCCCGCATGATGGCGCTGGGCGCCGACTGGTGCAACGCGGCGCGCGGTTTCATGATGGCGCTGGGCTGCATCCAGGCCCAGAGCTGCCACACCGGCCACTGCCCCACCGGCGTGACCACGCAGGACCCGGTGCGCCAGCAGGCGCTGGTGGTGCCGACCAAGGCCGACCGCGTGCGCAACTTCCACCGCAGCACGCTGCATGCGCTGCAGGAGCTGGTGCAGGCCGCGGGCCTCGATCACCCGCAGCAGATCACCGCGCACCACATCGTGCGCCGCATCTCCGACACCGAGGTGCGCCTGCTGAGCAACCTGGTGATGCAGGTGCAGCCCGGCGCGCTGCTCGGACCGCTGGACAACCAGCACACCGTTTTCCGCACCTACTGGCCGCTGGCCAGTGCACAGAGTTTCCAGCCCGTGACGCAGGGCCCGCACGGGCTGCTGGCGCCGGGCTTCGCCATGGCCGCATGAATCCACTGAGACGAGGAGGCGCCGCGACGCGCCTGTACAGCCAACGGGGCGCCGCATCGGCGCCCGCGCCGCTCGACGACGCCCCGGGCTCGGCGTCCGGCGACTACGCCGAGTTCCTGCGCGTCACCCTGCCCAGGCAGGCCAAGAACGTGGCCAGCCACCGCTTAGGCAGCGAGCGCGTCTGGCTCAAGAAGGCCGGTCCGCGCCACGGCAAGTGGGGCTACCGCGTGATGGCACTGGCCGCGCGGCTGGCCGGCCTCGACGTGATCAAGCCCGTGCCCAACCCGGGCGGCGAGGCCGCCATCGCCACCGAGGCACGGCGCCTGAAGCAACTGGCCGCCGCAGGTTTGCGCGTGCCGATCGTGCTGGCGCAGCAGGCCGACGGCCTGCTGATTTCCGACCTCGGCGAAAGCGGCCGTGCCACCGTGGTGCTGCAGGAACGCATCGACCAGGCCGCCGCCGCCGGCCCGGCCGCCCTGCTCGCCGTGTGGCGCGAGGGCCTGGCCGCCATCGCCGCCGTGCACCTGTGCGGCCAGCACCTGAGCCAGGCCTTCGACCGCAACCTCGTGCAGTGCCCTGACGGCGTGATCGGCTACATCGATTTCGAGGACGACCCCTCCGAGGTCATGACCCTGGCCGAATGCCAGGCCCGCGACTGGCTGAGCTACCTGCACTCCACGGCCATGATGCTCGAGGCCGCCGCGCCGCAGGCCGCAGGCCAACACTGGCATGCGGCACTGAGCAGCGTGAACGAAGAAGTGCGCGAGCGCATCGCGAACGCGGCGCGGCGCATGAAGTGGGCGCAGAAGCTGCCGGCCAGCCGGCGCTGGGGGCGGGACACGCAGCGAGTGCGGGCCGTCGCGCGCTTGCTGGGGCAGTGGTACGAGCTGAACAAGGCCTGAGACGGACCGGCGTGGCCTAGGCCAGCGCCGAGCGCACCGCCACCCCGCGCAGCGCCAGCCGCTTCTTCATCGACAGCACCGCCTTGTCCTTGCTGAACAACTGCGCCCCGTGCGCCACGGACAAGTCGATGAACACCTGGTCGTCCGGGTCGCTGCACACGCAGGGCGCGCGCGCCGGCACCTCGGTCACCAGCTGCACGCGCGCATCGAAATCCGCGAGCACCACCGGAATCGTCAGCTCCCGCTGCGCCATGCGCCGGGCGATCAGCGGGTAGCCCAACACGCGTTCCAGTTCGCTGCGCATCGCGGGCGTGGCCAGCCAGCGCAGCGCGCCGCGCGCGAGGTCGTCGACCAGCGGCGCCCAGGCGGGGTCTTCGAAGACCAGCAGGTCGAGGGCGATGTTGGTGTCGATGACGACGAGGGCGGAGGCAGGCAAGGTCATGGGGGGCGTGAAAACGGTCGAGCGCCGATGTTGCACCATGCGGCCGCCAGCTAGCGCGCCGCCGGCCGCCCCGCAGGCATGGCCAGCACCTTCGCGTCGGCGACCAGCCGCGCATAGGCAAAGTCGGTGAAGGCCTTGATCCGCGCGACCTCCTTCAGGTCGGGATGCGTCAGCACCCAGACCTGCGTGTCGAGCGCTTCCCTCGGCGGCTCGACCTGCACCAGCTCGTCTTCCGCATCAGCCAGCATGCACAGGAGCATGCCCAGGCCCAGGCCGCGCTTCACCAGCTGCGTCATGCCGACGAGGCTGTCGACGCGCGCCGCGATCCGCGCCGGCGGCACCTGCTCACGCAGCCACTTCGCCTGCATCAGGTGCGACAAACCTTCGTCGGGCGCGACCCAGTCGTGCGCAGCCAGCGGTGTCGTCGCCGGGTGCTTCGCAAGGTAGGCCTTCGACGCATACACCGCCGTCTGCAGGCGCCCCGCGCGGCGCCCGACCAGGTGGTCCGGCGGGGCGTTGGTCGGGCGGATCGCCACGTCGGCCTCGCGCTTGGTCAGGCTCAGGAAGAGGTTGTTCATCACCACCTGCAGCTCGATGCCCGGGTGCAGCGCCCGGAAGTCCGCCAGGATCGGCCCGAGCAGCCCGGCCATGAAGGTGTCGGTGCTGGTGATGCGGATGACGCCGGTCAGCCGCAGGTCGAGCCCCATGAGGTGGCGCTGCGCGGCATCGATCTGCTCGCCCACGCCCTGCAGGCGCTCGCGCAGCGCCTCGCCGGCCAGCGTCATCGCATAGCCGGCGGGCAGGCGGTCGAACAGGCGCACCGCCATGCGCGCCTCGAGCGCGCCCAGGCGCCGCAGCACGGTGGAGTGGTTCACGCCCAGCTGGCGCGCGGCGCCGGAGAGCGAGCCGGCCTGGCCGACGGCCAGGAACACGCGAAAGTCGTCCCAGTCTGTGTCATGCATTTATGCATACCCCGGATGCGATTTTTTCGAATGGCTTTGCAAACGTGCCGATCCTACATTCGTCCGCAGGGGGCCGCGATTCGCCCGCCCCGCATCCACACCACACGGAGGTCGACCACCATGGACGCGTTTTTCATTCCCGCCTCGCTCGTCGCCGGGGGCCTGCTCGCAGTGCAGGCCGGCGCCAACGCCCAGCTCTCCAAGGCCACGGGCAGCCCCTTCACCGCCACGACCTTGCAGCTGTCGGTCGGCACGCTGGCCCTGCTGGCGGTGGCGCTCGCCACGGGCACGCTGACGGCGCTGGCCGGCCTGCCGGGCGTGCCGTGGTGGCACGTGATCGGCGGCACGGCCAGCGCCTTCTACGTGGTCTCGACCATCCTGCTGTTTCCGCGCCTGGGCGCGGTGGTGGCGGTCGGCCTGTTCATCGCGGGGCAGATGCTGGCCTCGTTCGCGCTCGACACCTTCGGCCTGCTCGGCGTGGCACCGAGGGCGCTGACACCGGCCATGGCCGGCGGCACGCTGGCGGTGCTGCTCGGCGCCGGGGCCATCGTCGCCGGGCAGGCCGGCAGCCTGCGCCAGGCACTGGCGGGCAAGGCGGGCTGGATCGTGCTGGCGCTGCTGGCCGGCGCGGTGCTGCCGGTACAGGGCGTGGTCAACGGCCTGCTGCGGCAGGACCTGGGCGCGCCGTTCGCGGTGGGGGCGGTGAGCTTCTTCGTGGCGACGCTGGCGATGGCCCTGGCGCTGCTGCTCGTCACGCTGTTCCGGCGTGCGCCCGCCCCTGCGGCGGTCGCACCGCAGGGCTCGGCGCTGCGCGGCATGCCGTGGTGGGGCTGGCTCGGCGGCTTGGCGGGCGCGGCCTATGTGACGACGGTGTTCACCGCGATCCCGGCCATCGGCGCCGCGGCCGCGGTCGGGCTGACGGTGGCGGGGCAGCAGGTGGCGTCGGTGTTCGTCGACCGCTACGGCTGGTTCCGACTGCCGCAGCGCCCGGTGTCGGGTCTGCGCATGGCGGGCGTGGCCGTGCTGCTGCTCGGCGTGGCCATCATCAAGCTGCTGTGAAGGGAGCGAACGCCATGGCCTGGCTCCTTCTGCTTGCCGCCGGACTGGTGGAGATCGTGATGGCCCTCGCACTGAAGGCCGCGGCGGGCTGGGAGCGCCCCGGCGCCGGTGCGCTGGGCCTGGGCGCCGCGCTGGCGAGCATCGTGCTGCTCACCGCCGCGATGAAGACGCTGCCGGTCGGGACGGCCTACGCGATCTGGACCGGCATCGGCGCCATCGGCGTCACGCTGATCGGCATCTTCTTTTTCCAGGAGAGCGCGGCGCCGCTGCGGCTGGTGTGCATCGCGCTGATCTTCCTGGGGATCGCGGGCCTGAAGCTGCAGAGCTAGTTCAGGTGGGCGCGTCTTGCGGCGCGGCGCGGTTCGAGCCCCGCACCATGTCGAAGCGGAACAGCCGGCATTCGATGGGACCGTTCCACATCGGCACGCGGCGCGACTCCTTCAGGCGCATCTGCTTGGGCAGCTTCAGGTCGGGCGTGAGCACCCAGGCGGTCCAGCCCGCGTAGTTCTTCTTCCAGTGGGTGGCGAGCTGCGGAAAGAAGTCGCCGCCGTCGCCGCCTTCACCGTCGCCCGGGGTCTGGGCGGCCTCGCGGGCGCCGAAGCGGGCCACGCCACCGACCTCGATGCGCTCGCCGTACGGCGGGTTGAGCATGATCACGCCGCCCTCGGCCGGCGGCATGCGCTGCAGGGCGTCGCCGCCGCGGAACTCGATGGCGCCGGCCACGCCCGCGCGTTCGGCGTTGCGCTCGGCAAAGTCGACCATGCGGTGCGACACGTCGGAACCGAAGACGGCGATGGCGCTCGCATGCTGCGCGTTGGCGGCTTCATTCTTGATGGCGGCCCAGACGTGCGCCTGGAACGGCAGCAGCTTCTCGAAGCCGAAACGCCGCAGCGAGCCCGCCGCGATGCCGCTGGCGATCTGCGCGGCCTCGATGGCGATGGTGCCGCTGCCGCAGCAGGGGTCGTACAGCGGGGCCTTGGCGACCTCGCCGGTCTCGGGGTTCCACCAGCCGCTGGCGGCCAGCATGGCGGCGGCCAGGGTTTCCTTCAGCGGGGCGTCGCCCTTGTCCTGGCGCCAGCCGCGCTTGAACAGCGGCTCGCCCGAGGTGTCGATGTACAGCGTGCAGCTGTCGGTGGTCAGGTGCGCAAAGATGCGGCAGTCGGGCCACTGGGTCTCGATGCTGGGGCGCACGCCATTGGCCTTGGCGCGGAAGCGGTCGGCCACGGCGTCCTTGATGCGCAGGGTGGCGAAGTTCAGGCTCTGCAGCGGGCTGTGCTGGGCCGTGGTCTCGATCTTGAAGGTCTGCTTGGGCGTGAACCAGATCTCCCAGGCCACGCCGTTGGCGATGGCGTACAGGTCGTTCTCGTTGCGGTAGGGCCCGTGGGCCAGTTCGACCAGCACGCGCTGCGCGAGCCGGCTGTGCAGGTTGAGTTTGAGGCCGTCGCGCCAGTCGGCGCGCACGCGCACGCCGCCGCGCAGGGTGAGCAGGTCCTGCCCGGCACGGCCGGTCAGGGCATGCACCTCCTGGGCAAGGAATTCCTCGACGCCGGCGGCGCAAGGCAGGAAAAATGAGAGATCGTTCACGGAAAGTCGGCCATCGGGAAGCCCGCTAAGGGCCCCCATTGTCGCCGGGGCTGGGGCCTTCTCTATATAGTCGATTTGCCCATGACGCCCACCCCCGCCTCCGCGGCCCCCCCGGCAGACGCCCGCGACGGCGACCACCGCTTCGCGATCCAGTGCGAAGTGCTGCGCTTGTCGATCCGCCCGCTCGGGCCGGTGCTGCTGGTGCAGTACCTGCTCAACTGCGGCGTGGCGGCGCTCTTCGCCTGGCAGTTCTCGCCGCTGCGCGCGCTGGTGTGGCTGGCGCTGGTCACCGGCGTCACGGTGATGCGCGGCTTCTTTGCACAGCGCCTGCCCGAGCCCTTCACGCCCGCCACCCTGCGCGCCGCACAGCGCCAGCACACGCTGCGCACGGCCATCTGGGAGCTGGCGCACGGCCTGGCGGGCGTGCTGCTGTTCAACCCCGAGCGGCCCGACCTGCAACTGCTGCTGGGCCTCATCCTCATGGGCATGACGCTGTCGTCGGCGTTCTCGGTGTCGTTCTACACGCCGGCCACGCAGCTGGCCATCACGCTGCTGCTGGCACCGGTGATCGTCACGGGCCTGTGGCTCGGGGCGCCGGTGATGATGGCCGTCGCGGTGATCGGCATCGGCCTGACCGCGATGATGTGGAAGCTGGTGGCCGACCATTCGCGCCAGCTCGAGGAGAACATCGGCCTGCGCCTGAACGAGCGCACGCTGCGCGAACAGGCGCTGGCCGGCCTGCGCGCCTCCGAGCAGGCCCAGGCCGAGCGGCTGCGCTTCTTCTCGGCGGCCAACCACGACCTGCGCCAGCCGGTGATGGCCATCGGGCTGCAGGCCGAGGTGCTGCGCCAGCAGCTGCAGCACGGCACCGACAGCGCGGCGGTGCAGCACACGGTGGCCTCGCTCTCGCGCGCGCAGCAGGCGCTCGAGGGCCTGACCAACCAGCTGCTCGAGATCGGCCGCATCGAGGCCGCGGTCGATCCGCTGCGCCCGGCGGCGGTGGCGCTGGCGCCGCTGCTGAACGAGCTGGCGCGCCAGGCCGGCGAAGGCCGCGTCGCGGTGCGCTGCCCGACCGAGGCGGTGGCCTGGACCGACACCGTGGCGCTGCGCCGCGTGCTCTCCAATCTGCTGGACAACGCCCTCAAGTTCACGCCGCGCGGGCGCGTGCTGCTGGCCGTGCGGGCGCGCCGCCGGCCCGGCACGGACACCGGGCGCGCGTGGCGCGTCGAGGTGCGCGACAGCGGCATCGGCATCGCGGCCGAGTCGCAGACGCGCGTGTTCGACGACTTCGAACAGGTCGGCAACGTGGAGCGCAACCTGCAGCACGGCCACGGCCTGGGGCTGGCGATCGTGCGACGGCTGGCGGGGCAGCTGGGCATCGAGGTCGCGCTGCGTTCGGCGCCGGGCAAGGGCTCGGTCTTCAGCTTCGAGCTGCCGGCGGCCCGCCCCGGTGCGGCGGCCGTGCCGGCCCCCGCGCCCTCGGTGGCGCTGGACGAGCCCGATGCCAATGCCGTGCTGCGCCCCGGCCTGGCCGTGCTGGTGGTCGAGGACAACATCGTGGTGGCCGACAGCCTCTCGGCGCTGCTGCGGCACTGGCACGTGGCGCCGCGCATCTACGCCAGCGCCGCCGAGGCGCTCGCGCTGGCCGACCTGGACGCGCTCGACGTGGCGCTGTGCGACATCCGCCTGCCCGGCGCGTTCAACGGCATCGCGCTGGCCGAGCGGCTGGCGCAGCGCAAGCCCGCGCTGACGATCGCGCTGATCTCGGCCGACATCACCGAAGCCACGCAGCAGCTGGCCGCCACGCGCGGCTGGCATGCGCTGCGCAAGCCGGTGCAGCCGGACGCGCTGCGGCGCGTGCTGCTGCGAGCCCAGCAGCAACAGCAACAACCGCCGTCGTCGACGTAGCGCGCGGTGCTTCCCGGCGGGGGCCGGCCCCGCTGCGGTGTCATCGCTTCCGAGCTATGCTCCGCGCACAGGCCGCCGCCGCCCCTGCCCCGATGCCCGTCGAACCACTTTCCGCCCCTGCCGTTGGCGCCGCCGCCCTGCGCGAGCCCCGCTACGGGCGGGTCGCGATGGCCCTGCACTGGCTGCTCGCGGCGATGATCGTCGGCTCGCTCGGCGTCGGGCTCTACATGACGGGCCTGCCCTTCTCGCCGCAGCGCCTGAAGCTCTACAGCTGGCACAAGTGGGCCGGCATCACCATCCTCCTGCTGTCGGCGCTGCGGCTGCTGTGGCGCCTCACGCACCGCCCGCCGCCGCTGTCGGCGCGGGTGCTGGCGGCCATGCCGACCTGGCAGCGGGCCGCCCACCGCATCAGCCATGCGCTGATGTACCTGCTGTTCTTCGCGGTCCCGCTGTTCGGCTGGGCCTACAGCTCGGGCATGGGCGTGCCGGTCGTGTGGTTCGGCCTGCTGCCGCTGCCCGACCTGGTGGCGGTCGACAAGGACTTCGCCGAGGCCGTGCTCAAGCCGCTGCACCAGCGCAGCGCCTTTCTGCTGGCCGGCGTCACGCTGCTGCACGTGGCGGCGGCGCTCAAGCACCACTGGATCGACCACGACAGTCTGTTGCAACGCATGTGGCCCGCGCCACGCAAGGAATCCGCCGGATGACGACCCGTCTTTTGTGGGGCGCCGCCGCCCTCTTCGGCCTCGCGCTGCACGCCGCGGCCGAGCCCATGCCGGCCACCACCGCGAAGCTGGTGCCCGAGAAGAGCCAGATCGCCTTCGTCAGCAAGCAGATGGGCGTGCCAGTGGAAGGCAGCTTCAAGCGCTTCGACGCGCAGGTCGCCTTCGACCCGAAGAAGCCCGAGGGCGGCTCGGTCGTGCTGCAGATCGACACCGCCAGCGCCGGCTTCGGCGTGCCCATGAGCGATGCCGAGCTGCCCAAGCCGACCTGGTTCGACACCGCGCATTTTCCGCAGGCCAGCTTCCGCTCGAGCGCCATCAAGGCGCTGGGCGAGGGCCGCTTCGAAATGGCCGGCAAGCTCACCATCAAGGGCGTCAGCAAGTACGTGACGGTGCCCGTGAGCATCGTGTCGTCGGGCGGCGCGTATTCGGTCGCCACGGGCACCCTCACGATCCAGCGGCTCGACTACAAGGTGGGCGACGGCGAATGGACCGACACCTCGGTGGTCGGCAACGAGGTGCAGGTGCGCTTCAAGCTGACGCTCGCGGGCCTCGGGCCGCTGTGACGACGATTTCATTTCCCATGCATCTCTCTTCCTTTGCCATGAACAAGCTCTTCTTCGCCGCGGCCCTTTGCGCGGGCGCGGCCCTGCCGCTGGCCGCCACGGCCCAGGAATACACGGCGCCGCCGCTGGCCGCCAAGCCCGCGGGCGGGCCGGTCAAAAATGCGAGCTACGTGATCGACCCGACCCACACCTTCGTCATGTACGAGATGGGCCACTACGGCACCACCACCAACCGCGGCCGCTTCAGCACCAAGGACGGCTCGGTGCAGATCGACGGCACCGGCGCCAGCGGCAAGGTCGACATCACGATGGACATCAGCTCCATCAACACCGGCGTCGACCTGCTCAACCGCCACGTGCAGAGCAAGGACTTCTTCAACGTGGCCGAATTCCCCACCGGCCGCTTCGTGGCCGAGCGCATCGACTTCAGCGGCGACAAGGTGACCGACGTGCCCGGCACGCTCACGCTCATGGGCCAGACCAAGCCGGTGACGCTGAAGGCCGTGCGCTTCAACTGCTACCTGAACCCGCTGATCAACCGCCAGGTCTGCGGCGGCGACTTCGAGGCCACCGTGCAGCGCAGCGACTGGGGCATCACCTGGGGCCTGAACTTCGGTTTCGAGAACAAGGTGAAGCTGCTGGTGCAGGTCGAAGCCGTGAACGTGCAATGAACACATCCCCCACCGGAGCCCACTCATGACCGACGCCCACTTCCTGTCCCTGCTCGGCATCGCCGGCGCCATGGCCGTGGGCGCGATGAGCCCGGGCCCGAGCTTCGTGATGGTGGCGCGCACGGCCGTGGCCTCGCGCAGCGACGGGCTCGCGGCGGCGCTGGGCATGGGCGCCGGCGGGCTGGCGTTCTCCATCGCGGCGCTGGCCGGGCTGCAGGCGGCGTTCCTCGCGGTACCGGCGCTGTACCTCGCGATCAAGGCCTTCGGCGGTGCCTACCTGATCTACCTGGGCTTTCGCATCTGGCGCGGCGCGCGCCAGCCGCTCGCGATCACGCCCGACACGGACGCCTCGCCCCGGAGCCAGGGCCGCAGCGGACGCACCTTCCTGCTCGGCCTGGCCACGCAGATCAGCAACCCGAAGACGGCGGTGGTGTACGCGAGCATCTTCGCGGCCTTCCTGCCGCGCGAGGTGCCGCTGGTGCTGGCGCTCGCGGTGCCAGCCGTGATCTTCTGCATCGAGACGGGCTGGTACGCGATCGTCGCGCTGGCGCTGTCCTCGGCCGCGCCGCGCGCGGCCTACCTGCGCTACAAGACCTGGATCGACCGCGCGGCCGGCGGCGTGATGGGCCTGCTGGGCCTGCGGCTCGTGTGGTCGGCCGTGCGCGGCACCTGAGGCACTAGAGCAGGCTCTCGGGCGTGAGCGGCGACAGCAGTTCGAGCATGGTGCGGTCCCAGAAGCCCGAGTCGGGCTCTTCGTGCAGCACGGTGGTCTTGCCGCCTTCCTCGCTGACCCATTCG
The DNA here is from genome assembly GCF_059567965.1 of Variovorax sp. BGA-UO-ETr-C22. Classification (NCBI taxonomy): domain Bacteria; kingdom Pseudomonadati; phylum Pseudomonadota; class Betaproteobacteria; order Burkholderiales; family Comamonadaceae; genus Variovorax; species Variovorax sp. BGA-UO-ETr-C22. The sequence continues at coordinate 573,061 of NZ_JCAQPA010000009.1, read as the reverse complement.
ATGCGCCGCGAGCCGACTGCGCCCGCATCGGCGCCTTCGGCAAAACGCAGCCGGTAGGCGCCCTGCTGCTTGAGCACGTCGAGCAGCTTCAGGGTCTGCTGCGCCATCTCGGGGCTGCGGATGAACAGGCCGATCTCGGTGTTGTGAATCTCGGAGCGCGGATCGAAATTCATCGAGCCGACGAACAGGATGCGCTGGTCGATCACCGCCGACTTGGCGTGCAGCCGCCCGACGGACGTGCCGAACAGGCCGAGGCGCACGCTGCGCCGCGTGCGCGCGGAACTCAGCTCGTGCAGCTCGGCGCCCAGCGCCAGCATGTCGGCGCGGTAGCGGCGGTAGGCAGTGTGCACCAGTGGCTCGTCGGTGGCGGCGAGCGAGTTGGTGACCACGCTGATCTTCACGTTGCGCCCGCGGATCTCGCGCATCACCTCCAGCCCCGACGCGCCCGGGATCAGGTAGGGCGAGACCAGCGTCACCTCGCTGCGCGCGCGGCGCATCTGCTCGACCACGTTGTAGCGCACGCTGTCCACGTCGAGCAGCGGCACGCCGCCATACGACGCGGTCTTGCCGATCACGCGGTCGGGTGAATCGGCATAAGCCTCGGCGGTGGTCCAGATCAGGCCGAGCTTGCCGGCGTCGAGGTCGTCGGCCACCGGGCTGTAGCCGAGCAGGTCGTTGGGCGCGGGCCTGGGCGGCGGCGGCGTGGTGTCGGGGCCGGTGGCGGCGTCGAAGCGGCGCTGCAGTTCCTCGCGCGGCAGGTCGGTGTGCACGACCGCGCCGATCGGGCGCACGTGCGGGCTGTTCCAGTACTGGTCGAACAGCACGCCCAGGCGCGGGATCAGCGCACCCGTGACGAAGGTGTCGAGGTCGATGAAGTTCGGGCCGGTGGTGCGGCGGAAGTACTGGTTGCCGATGTTGCGCCCGCCCGCCACGGCCATCGCGCCGTCGGCGATGAAGAGCTTGTTGTGCATGCGGCGGTTGACGCGGCTGAAGTCGAACAGCGACGCGGTGAAGCGCTTGAGCAGGCTGCCGCGCCCGGCCGGGAACGGGTTGAACAGGCGCAGCTCCACGTTCGGCGTGGCGGCCAGGCCAAGCAGCAGCTCGTCTTCGCCGGACGTGTACAGGTCGTCCATCAACAGGCGCACGCGCACGCCGCGCTGGGCCGCATCGCGCAGGGTGCGCAGCAGGTAGCGGCCGGTCTCGTCGTTCTCGATCTGGTAGTACTGCACGTCGAGCGTGCGCTGCGCGCGGCGCGCCAGCTGCAGCCGCGTGTCGAAGGCGAAATCGCCGCCGGGCATCAGGCGAAAGCCGCTGAGGTCGGGGTCGGGCTGCGAGGCCAGCGCGATCTTGCCGAGCGCGGTGTCGGCCGAGACGGCGATGGCCTTGGTGGGCGGGCGCGGTGCCTCGTCGGGCAGCGTGGCGCAGCCGGCGAACAGCAGCGCCGCAGCCACAACAAGAACCCAATGCCCCCAGCGCGACAGCAGGCGACGGGTCATCGTGGGCTTTCTACAGAGCCTTGCGCAGGTTGGCCGGTGCGATGCGCAGCGCTTCGCGGTACTTGGCGACGGTGCGGCGCGCGCACTCGATGCCCTGCTCTTTCAGCATCTCGGAGATCTGGCTGTCGGACAGCGGCTTCTTGATGCTCTCGGAACTCACGAACTGCTTGATCAGCGCGCGCACCGCGGTGCTCGACGCATTGCCACCGGTCTCGGTGCCCAGCGCCGAACCGAAGAAGTACTTCAGCTCGACCGTGCCGAAGGGCGTGGCCATGTACTTGGCGGTGGTCACGCGCGAGATGGTCGACTCGTGCAGGCCCAGCTCGTCGGCGATCTCGCGCAGCACCAGCGGGCGCATGGCCAGCTCGCCGTGCACGAAGTAGCTCTTCTGGCGCTCGACGATGGCGTTGCTCACGCGCAGGATGGTGTCGAAGCGCTGCTGGATGTTCTTGATGAACCAGCGCGCCTCCTGCAGCCGCTGCGACAGCGCCTGGCTGCCCTCGCCCTTGTGCGACTTGAGCGCACCGGCGTAGATGTCGTGCACGCGCAGGCGCGGCATGACCTCGGGGTTGAGCATGACGCGGAACTTCACGTTGGTGCCGCGCCCGGTCTTGGTGACGATCACGTCGGGAATGACGATGTTGCGTTCGACGTCGACAAAGCGGCGCCCCGGCTTGGGCTCGAGCCGCGCAATGACCTGCAGCGCCGAGCGCACCAGGTCTTCGTTGGTGCGCGTGAGCGTGGCCAGGCGCTTGAAGTCGCGCCGCGCGAGCAGCTCCATGGGCTGCTTGCAGATCGCGATGGCGGTCTTGCGGATGAGCGCTTCGGCCTCGGTCTCGTCTTCGCTGGCGAGCGCCTTCAGCTGGATGCTCAGGCATTCGCCGAGGTCGCGCGCGCCGACGCCCACCGGCTCCAGGCTCTGCAGCAGGCCCAGCGCCACCTGGAAGTGGTGCACGAGGTCGTCGAACTGGTCGTTGTCGTCGCCCGCCAGGCCCGAGGCCAATGCGGGCAGCGAGTCTTCGAGGTAGCCGTCGTCGTTGAGCGACTCGATCAGGAAGCGCAGCGCGGCGCAGTCGTTTTCGTTCAGCCGCAGGCTCAACGCCTGGCGGTGCAGGAACGACTGCAGCGACTCCTGGCTGCGCGCGAGTTCGGTGGCGTCGGCACGCTCGTCGTCGCCCAGGTTGTTCTGGCGCGCGGGCGCGTCGCTGCCCCACTCGCTGTCGTCGGGCGCCATGTCGACGGTGCCGTCGCCTTCCCAGTCGGGCTCGCGCTCGGCGATCTCGGCGGCGGGGCCGTCGGTGTCGGGGGTCGAGGTGGTGGTGTCGCTGGAGGTGGAGGACGTGCTGGCGGCGGACGGCGTGAACTCGGCCTCGCCCTCGCCCGCGTCGTCGCGCGGCACCGGCGCGTCGGCCGTGTCCAGCCCGAATTCCTCGCGCGCCGCTTCTTCCGCGGTGCGCTCGAGGAACGGGTTCTCGTCCAGCATCTGCTCCACCTCCTGGCTCAGTTCGAGCGTGGAGAGCTGCAGAAGCCGGATCGACTGCTGCAGCTGAGGCGTCAAGGCCAGATGCTGCGAGACGCGAAGGGACAGCCCTTGCTTCATAGGAACCGCCCCCGCCCTTACATGCGGAAGTGCTCGCCCAGGTACACCCTGCGTACCTCGGCGTTGTCGACGATCTCCGAGGGTGTGCCTTGTGCCAGCACGTGCCCGTCGCTGATGATGAACGCGTGATCGCAGATGCCCAGCGTCTCACGCACGTTGTGGTCGGTGATGAGCACGCCGATGCCGCGCTCTTTCAGGAAACTGATGATCCGCTGGATCTCGATCACGGCGATCGGGTCGATGCCGGCGAAGGGCTCGTCCAGCAGGATGAAGCGCGGCTGGGTGGCCAGTGCGCGCGCGATCTCGACGCGGCGGCGCTCGCCGCCCGACAGCGCGAGCGCGGGCGAATCGCGCAGGTGGTCCACGCGCAGGTCGGCCAGCAGGTCGGCCAGGCGCTCTTCGGTGTGCTGCTTGGTCAGCGGCATCATGCGGCCGTTGGCGTCGGGCTCGCGCTGCAGCTCGAGCACGGCGCGCACGTTTTCCTCGACGGTGAGCTTGCGGAAGATCGAGGCTTCCTGCGGCAGGTAGCTCAGGCCCATGCGCGCGCGGCGGTGAATGGGCATGTGGGCGATGGGCTCGCCGTCGATGGTGATCTCGCCAGCGTCGGCGCGCACCAGCCCGACGATCATGTAGAACGAGGTGGTCTTGCCCGCGCCGTTGGGGCCGAGCAGTCCGACGACCTCGCCCTTTTGCACGTCGAGCGAGACGTCTTTCACGACCGTGCGGCTGCCGTAGCTCTTCTTGAGGCCGCGCGCCACGAGGCGGCTGCCCGGAATGCCGTCGGCGGTCTGGGTTCCTGCGGTTTCGATCACTTGCGCCCTTCCCCTTCGGTGCCGCCCAGCGTGGTGCTCGGGCGCAGCCCGGCGCCGGGCGCGGGAGTGGGTGCCGGGGCCGCGGGCTTCTTGCCGCCGGCTGCCGGTGCGGAACCGCCCGCCGCCGGGGCCGCGGCGGCCTTCGGCGTGAGGATGGCCTTGACGCGCCCGCCGCCGCCCGCCGAGACGCCGGCGTTCGGCGGCACGAGGGAGCCGTTGACGGTGTAGGTGTCGTTGCTCTGGTCGTAGACGATCAGCGCGCCGCTGCTCTCGTCGTTGGCCGTGGCGCCGATCAGCCGGCGCATGACGGCGCGGCGGATGAACTTGACGTTGTCGGCGCGGCTGTCGTACTCGATGACTTCCGACTCGCCCTCGATCCACTCGTCGCCGGCGTTGCGCTTCTGCTTGTAATAGGCCAGCTTGCCGGGCGCCGCCGTGACCACGCCGTACTGGTAGCCCTCGGCGTCCTGGCGCACGTCCAGCCGCGCGCCGCGGATGATGATCGTGCCCTTCGTGACCAGCACGTTGCCGGTGAACACGCTGGTCTGTTTCAGGTCGTCGTAGCGCATCGAGTCGGACTCGATGTTCATCGGCTTGGTGCGGTCGGCGGTTTCGGCCAGGGCGCCCGAGGCGGCGCCGGCCAGCAACAGCGCGCCGAAAGCCAGGCGGCCGAGGCGACGAAGGGTGGGGAATGTGGGGATGGAGGGCAATGTCATAAAGGCACGAAACTTGCTCTGAAACATTGTATGCGTGGGATGGCAATTGCCCACCGCCGCCAATGAAAAAGCCCGCCGAAGCGGGCCTTGCATTCGACCAAGAAAGCAGGTCGCCGGGTCGGTCAGCCCTTCTTGGCTTCGCCGATGAGGAAGGTCGCGACCTGCAGCACCTTGGACATGCTGCCGGCGGTTTCGCCGTCCACATACCAGCGGCCCGCCACGGCCAGGGCCGGCACGCCGGCGACCTTGTAGGCCTCGGTCTGCTGCGCCGCGCGGCGGGCCTTGCTGGCCACGCCGAAGGACGCAAAGGTTTCCTTGAACTTGGCGCCGTCGAGGCCGGCACGCTCGGCCCAGGCCTGGATGTTGGCGTCGCCGTTCAGGTTCTGGCGCTGCGCGTGGATCGCGGCGAAGACCTTCGGGTGGTACTCGTCGAGCTTGCCCATGGCTTCGAGCGTGAAGTACAGGCGCTGCTTGGCTTCGACGTCGTTGCCCACGAAGGGCACCGGGATGCGGCGGAAGGCCACTTCCTTCGGGGCTGCCTTGACCCAGGCTTCGAGCGAGGGCTCGAAGTCATTGCAATGCGGGCAGTTGTACGAGAAGAACTCGACCACCTCGACCTTGCCGGCGGGTGCATCGACGGGCACGCGCTTGTCGAGCACGAGGAAATCGGTGCCGGCCTTGGGGGCGCGCTGGGCGTGTGCCGGAACGGCAGCCAGCGAAAGCAGCCCGATCGAAGTGGCGGCCAGCGAAAAGTCACGACGTTTCATGGAAAAGGTTCTCCTGTGGGTACCGCAGTACAGAGCCGGCGCGCCGCCGGGAGTTCCCCGTGGACGGCGCGACCGAGGCGCTGGAATTGACAAACGAGTGCGGCAGATGCCGCGCGGGCGAGAGCTTAAAGGCTGTTCAAGAAAGGCGCTGACGGGTCAGCGCTGCACGCGCACCAGCGCCGATTCGAGACCGCCGCCGTCGAGCCGTTCCTTGAGCCGGTCGGCGTCGTCCTTCTTGTTGAACGGGCCCGCGCGCACGCGGTAGACCGTGCGACCGGCCTGCTCGCGCTCGGTGACCTTGGCCTCGACGCCCATGAGCGACAGCTTGGCGCGCTGCGCCTCGGCGTCGTCGGTGGTGCGGAAGGCGCCGGCCTGCACGAAGTACATGAAGGGATCGGCACCCGAGGACGACGGTGCGGCGGCGGCCGTGTGGCTCGGCGCGGCGGACGCGGTGGTCGTGCTGCCGCCCGCACGGGCGCGGGCGAGGTCGCCCAGCGGATCGTTCGACGGCGGCAGGGCGTTGGCTTCGGCCGGCACCGGCGCGGGGCGCGCCGGCTTGGGCGCCACCACCACGGGCGCCGGGGCGGTGACCGGCGCGGTGGCGACGGGCGGCGTGCCGGGCGCCACGGTGGCGGGCGCGCCGGTGATCGGGTTCACCGGGCCGGTGGCCGTGGCGGCCGGCGGCGTGACGGCCGGCTTGGGCGCGCCGGCCTTGCCGGCCAGCGGCGCGTTCGGGTCCCAGTCGCGGTTCTTGCGGGCTTCGGCTTCGTCCTGCTCGGCACCGCCGCGTTGCGTCTTGTTGACGAACGGGATCGGCACCTTGGTGACGTAGACCGCGATGCCCAGGGCGACGCCCAGACCGAGCACCAGGCCAATGATCAGCCCGATGACGATGTTGCCGCGTTGTCTGCTTGTCTTCTTCATGTTCAGAGGGTGATTCACATCTTGCTCGGCGCACTGACGCCGAGGATCGCGAGGCCATTGTGCAGCACCTGCGCGGCCGCTGCGACGAGTGCGAGACGCGCCAGCTTGACCGGCTCGTCGTCCACCAGGATGCGCTCGGCATCGTAGTAGCTGTGGTAGCTGGCCGCGAGTTCGCGCAGGTAGAAAGTCACGTCGTGCGGGGCGAAATCCTTCGCCGCCGCCGTCAGCATGGCCGGGTACTTGGCCAGCAGCAGCATCAGCGCCTGGGCTGCCGGGCTGTCCAGCGGCGACAGGTCGACCGCCTTGAGCGCGGCCACGTCGCCGCCCCAGGCCGCGAGCACCGAGCAGATGCGCGCGTGGGCGTACTGCACGTAGTACACGGGGTTGTCGTTGTTCTTGGTGACCGCCAGGTCGACGTCGAAGGTGTATTCGGTGTCGGGCTTGCGGCTGAGCAGGAAGAAGCGCACGGCATCGGTGCTGGTCCACTCGATCAGGTCGCGCAGCGTGACGTAGCTGCCGGCGCGCTTGCTGATCTTGACCTCTTCGCCGCCCTTCATGACGCGCACCATGGTGTGCAGCACGTAGTCGGGGTAGCCCTCGGGAATGCCTTCGCCCGCCGCCTGCAGGCCGGCGCGCACGCGCGCGATGGTGCCGTGGTGGTCGGTGCCCTGGATGTTCACGACCTTGTGGAAACCGCGCTCCCACTTGGCGATGTGGTACGCCACATCGGGCACGAAGTAGGTGTACGTGCCGTCCTGCTTCTTCATCACGCGGTCTTTGTCGTCGCCGTAGTCGGTCGACTTCAGCCACAGCGCGCCGTCCTGCTCGTAGGTCTTGCCGGCGGCCACGAGCTTGGCCACGGCCGCCTCGACGCGGCCGCTGGTGTAGAGGCTGGACTCGAGGTAGTAGTTGTCGAAGCGCACGCGGAAGGCCTGCAGATCGAGGTCCTGTTCGCGGCGCAGGTAGGCCACGGCGAATTCGCGGATGCTGTCCAGGTCGTCGATGTCGCCGCTGGCGGTGTACTCGCGGTCGTCCGACTTGACGGTCTTCTTCGCCTTGAAGTCCTCGGCGATGTCGGCGATGTAGTCGCCGTTGTAGGCCGGGGCCTTTTCGCCGCTGGGCCACTCGGGGTCGCCGGGCTTGAAGCCCTTGGCGCGCAGCTGCGTGCTGTTGGCCAGCGTCTGGATCTGCACGCCGGCGTCGTTGTAATAGAACTCGCGCCACACGCTCTGGCCCTGCGAGGCCTGCAGGTTGCAGATGGCGTCGCCCAGCGCGGCCTGGCGGCCGTGGCCGACGTGCAGCGGGCCGGTCGGGTTGGCCGACACGAACTCGACCAGCACCTTTTCGCCGGTGGCGGGCTGCTGACCGAAGGTTTCGCCGGCGGCCAGCACCTCGCGCACGATCTGCTGCTTGGCGGCAGCCTTCAGGCGGATATTGAGGAAGCCGGGGCCGGCGATCTCGATGGCCTCGACCCATTGGCCGAAAGCAGGGGTGGCGAGCAGCGCAGCGCTCAGTTCCTCGGCCAGTTCGCGAGGCTTGCGCCCCAGCGGCTTGGCGAGCTGCATGGCAGCGGTGCTGGCGAAATCGCCGTGCGCCGCCACCTTGGGCGACTCGAACGCGGCTTTGGCGCCGGCGCCGGGAGAGAGGGTTTCGAGCGTGTTCGCGAGCGCCGCGAGCAGCTCCTGTTTGACCAATAGCATCTGTGAATTTTACCGGGGGCAAACCCGGACCCAGTTAACGATCGTCATCCGATGGGCGATGTCGCCCGTTAGGATGGTCGGCCCCGAGGCGGGGCGTCTGTCACAACCCAACCTTGCAAGGACATATCCACCATGAAGAAGCTCCTTTCCCTGGTCGCCTCCACCGTCGCGCTCGGCGCCTGCCTGTCGTTCAGCGCCTACGCGCAGGACAAGGCACCCGCACCGGTCGTGGCCCCCGCCGCCGCCGCCGCACCTGCGGCAGCCCCTGCCGCTGCGGCCGCACCCGCCGGTGGCGCCAGCTGCGATGCCAAGGCGATCGACAAGAACGGCAAGCCCCTGGCCGGCGCCGCCAAGAACAGCTTCATGAAGAAGTGCACCAAGGAAGCCGCCGGACCCGCCTGCGCCGCCAAGGCCATCGACAAGAACGGCAAGGCCCTGGCCGGTGCCGCCAAGAACAGCTTCATGAAGAAGTGCGAAGCCGGCGCCGCCAAGGCCTGATCCGGCGCAGCGCCGTGTGGCGCTGACATTTGTTACTCCCGAAGGGCCCGCTCGCGCGGGCCTTTTCTTTTTTCTTTGTTGATTACTTGCCGAAGCCGCGCGCCAGGAACACCGCCACCAGCGGGATCAGCGCGATCAGGTGCGCCTGGATCATCACCAGCTTGCGCGTCTTCAGGATGTCGGCCTCCGCCGGCAGCTTGCCCGTGGCGCGCAGCGTCTTGCGCCAGCGGAAGTAGGTCAGCGTCGGGAAGATCGACAGCACGCCCACGATGATGAACAGCGTGAGCTTCACGTGCAGCAGAGGGTTGGTCCAGTACCAGGCCGTGCCCTTCACGCCCCACCAGGTGCGCGCGATGCCGGTGGCCAGCACCGCGATGGCGGCGATGCCGTAGACCATGTCGACCTTGGCCAGCCGCTCGACCACGGCGGCATTGAGCCATTGCACGCGGCACAGCGCGGCTTCACTGGAGATGAACACGACCATCGTGAGGATGGCCAACAGATGCAGGTAGGCGAGGATGGCTTCGAGGGTCATCGGAAACTTTCTTCATCGGGGTTGCAAGCAAATGCAAAAAGCATTGTGCCGCCCGGTCACGATTTCAGGACCGCCCGCCCCAGAATTCCGGCTGCCCGTACTGCGCTTTGAGGAAATCAAGCCACAGTCGCACGCGCAGCGGCAGGTGCTTGGTGCCTGTGAACACCGCATAGATGCCGTTGGGCGGTGCGGCGAAGTCGTCGAGCAGGGGCACGAGCAGGCCCGCGTCGATCTCGGCCTCGACCTCCCAGGTGCTGCGCCAGGCGATGCCGTGGCCCGCCAGGCACCAGTCGTGCAGCACCTGGCCGTCGGAACAATCGAGCGGGCCGCTGGGGCGCAGGTGAATGAGTTCCTGCACGCCCTCCTCGCTGGTAATGCGAAAGGCCCAGCCGCGCGTCTGCGAGGCGTCGCTCGACAGCGTGAGGCAGGCAAAGCGCGACAGCTCGCCCGGGTGTTTGGGCGCGCCGTGGCGGCGCAGAAACTCGGGCGTGGCGACGCAGCGGCGGCGGTTGTCGGCCAGGCGCACGCTCACGAGCGACGAGTCGGGCAGGTCGCCCACGCGCACGGCGCAGTCGAAGCTCTCGCCCGTGACGTCGACCACGCGGTCGCTGAGGTTCAGCGAGATCGTCACCTCGGGATGCAGCGCATGAAAGCGCGGCACCAGCGGCGCGACATGGCGGCGGCCGAAGCCGGCCGGCGCGGTCACGCGCAGGTGGCCACTGGCCTTCACGCCGCCGGCGCTCACGCTGGCCTCGGCGTTCGCGAACTCGGTCAGGAGGCGCTGGCAGTCTTCGAGAAAGGCACTGCCTTCGTGCGTGAGCGCGATGCGGCGCGTGGTGCGCACCAGCAGCTTGACGCCCAGGCGTTCTTCGAGCGCGTCGATGCGACGGCCCATGATCGCGGGCGCCACGCCTTCCGCCTTGGCCGCCGCGGTGAGGCTGCCGCGGGTCGCGACCGAGACAAAGGATTCGAGCTGCTTGAGGCGGTCCATGGCGCGGGAACTATATCGCCCGCCACCGCCTTCTCGCCTTCTCAGTCGCCGGCCGTGACGCCCTGCGCCCGCAGCGCGGCGATGTCGCCGTCGCTGTAGCCCACTTCCTTCAGCAGCGCCGCGCTGTGCTCGCCGATGTGCGGCGGCTGCAGGCGGATGCCCGGGCGTTCGCCGCCGAGCGTGAAGGGCGCGAGCGGCACCTTTGCCATGTGGCCGTCGTTCATGCGCACGGGCGCGAGGCCGCCGGTGGCGTTCAGGTGCGGGTCGTCGAACAGCTCCTGCGGCTTGGTGATGGGCGCGAAGGGCAGCTCGTTCTGCTCGAACACCGCGCTCAGTTCGGCCGCGCTGTGGTTGGCGAGGTGCGAGCGCAGGATCGGCATCATCCACTCGCGTGCGCGCACGCGGTCGTTGTTGGTCTTCAGGCGCGGGTCGGCCAGCATCTCCTCGAGGCCGAAGGCCTTGCAGAAGATGGCCCACTGCTTGTCGCTCACGGCGGCAAGAAAGATCTGCTCGCCGTCCTTCACCGTGAACACGTCGTACACGGCCCAGGCCGAGATGCGGCTGGGCATCGGGTCGGCCGCCTTGCCGGTGGCGGCGAACTGCATCATGTGCTGCGCGACGAGGAACACGTTGTTCTCGAACAGCGCCGACTGCACCTCGCAGCCCTTGCCGGTGAGGTCGCGCTGACGCAGCGCGGCCATCGCGCCGATGGCGCCGAACATGCCGCCCATGATGTCGTTCACGCTGGTGCCCGCGCGCAGCGGGTCGCCGGCGCGGCCGGTCATGTAGGCCAGGCCGCCCATCATCTGCACCACCTCGTCGAGGGCGGTGCGGTGGTCGTACGGGCCGGGCAGGAAGCCCTTGTGGCTCACGTAGATGAGGCGCGGGTTGAGCTTGGCGAGCGTGTCGTAATCGAGCCCCAGCTTCTTCATCGTGCCGGGCTTGAAGTTCTCGCTCACGATGTCGGCGGTGGCGATGAGGCGCAGCGCTGCCTCCACGCCCTCGGACTTCTTCAGGTCGAGCGCGATGCTCTTCTTGTTGCGGTTGAAGGTCGGGAAGAAGCCCGCGCCCGAGCCCAGCAGGCGGCGCGTGTTGTCGCCTTCGATGGGCTCGACCTTGATGACTTCGGCGCCCAGGTCGGCCAGCAGCAGGCCGCAGGTCGGGCCCATGACCATGTGGGTGAACTCGACGACGCGCACGCCCGCGTAGGGCAAGGGATTGGCTTCAGACATGAGAGAGGGTTTCCTGGACAAAGCCCTTGGGCAGGCCGGCTTCGGGCGTCATGCCGTAGACCGGCTCGCCGGGCAGGCCGGCCTTGAGCGGCGCGCGCGCCGCGATGAGTGTGTCGATGTCGATGCCGGTGCGCACGCCCATGGCCTCGAACATGAAGACGAGGTCTTCGGTGACCGCATTGCCCGACGCGCCCGGCGCATACGGGCAGCCGCCGAGGCCGCCGAGCGAGGCGTCGAAGGTGCGCACGCCCTCGTCCCACGCGGCCAGGCAATTGGCGATGCCCAGGCCGCGCGTGTTGTGCATGTGGGCCGCGCCCGCGTGCACGCCGAGTTCGGCGCGCAGCCGCTTGAAGAGGCGGCGCACCTGCGCGGGGTTGGCGTAGCCCACGGTGTCCGACAGGCCGACCTCCTGCGCACCGGCCTCGACGCACTGCACGGCCAGGCGGATCACGTCGTCTTCCGGCACCAAGCCCTGCAGCGTGCAGCCGAAGGCGGTGGAGATGCCGGCTTCGAGCCTCACCTGCGGCGCGAGGGCGCCGCGCAGCTCGGCGATGGCGCGCACCTCCTCGACCATCTCGGTCGGCGTCTTGCGCACGTTGGCCAGCGAATGCGCGACGCTGGCCGACACCGGCATCGTGAGCTTGTGCACGCCCGCCTCGAGCGCGGCCTGCGCGCCCTTGCGGTTGGGCACCAGCGCCATCACCACGAGGCCGGGCAGCGTGACGGCGTGGCGCACCACCTCGGCGGCGTCGGCCATCTGCGGCAGCAGCTTCGCGGGCACGAAGGAGGCGACCTCGATCTCGCGCAGGCCGGCGGCATGCAGCGCATCGATCCAGCGCAGCTTGTCGGCCGTGGGCATGGTGGCCTTCACGGACTGCAGGCCGTCGCGCGGACCGACCTCGCTGATGAGAACGTCGGGGGAGGTCATCGGGTGCTTTCTTGACTGTTCTATCTTGCAGAACTATATTCTGTTAAACAGAATTAAATCGGCAAGCCCGCCGACTGTCAAGCCACGCCATGCCCCGCAAAGCCCAGACCGAATCGGTGTCCGACCTCAACGCCGCCCCCGGCGGCGCCGCCGCGGTCGACCGCGCGCTGAGCCTGCTGTCGGCCTTCCGGCCCGGCGACGAGGCGCTGTCGCTCGCGCAGTTCGCCGAGCGCACGCAGCTCTACAAGAGCACGGTGCTGCGGCTGCTGGCCTCGCTCGAACATGCGCGGCTGATCCGCCGGCAGGACGACGGGCGCTACGCGCTGGGGCTGGAGATCGCGCGGCTGCACGGGCTGTACGCGGCGTCGCAGTCGCTCGACCGCCTCGTGCTGCCGGTGCTGCGCACGCTCGCCGCCGCCACCGGCGAGAGCGCGGCGTACCACGTGCGGCAGGACCAGGGCGACAGCTGGGTGCGGCTGTGCCAGTTCCGCGTCGACTCCTCGCATGTGGTGCGCGACCACGTGCGCGCGGGCGACCTGCTGCCCAACGACCGGGGCGCGGGCGCGCGCGTGCTGATCGCCTTCGGGCCCGAGGCCGAACGGCCGCGCGGCGCCAAGGAGCGCAAGCTGTACGACGCGATCCGCGCGCAAGGCTATTGCGCGCTGGTGGGCGATCGCACGGCCGAGTTGGCGGGCATCTCGGCGCCGGTGTTCCATGCGGATGGCGGCCTGGCCGCGGCGGTCACGCTGACGATGCCGACGCACCGCTACGACGCGGCCTACATCGAGCCCGTGCGCGCGGCGGCGAAGGCGCTCAGCGGGCAGGTGTGAGCATCAGGATTCGGCTTTGAAGCCGGAATTCTTGATCGGCAGTTCCCACCGCTTCAGGTGCGTCGCCTGGATGCTCGCCAGTTCCGCCGGCCCCGCATGCGCCGGCACGAGGCCCAGCGCGTAGATCTTTTCCTGCACATCGGGCAGGCGCAGCGCGTCGGCCACGGCCTTGTCGATGCGCGCGACCAGCTCAGGCGACATGCCCGGCGGGCCGTACAGCCCGAAGAATGCATCGGCCGTCACGTTGATGCCGGCCTCCTTCAGCGTCGGCACGTCGGGCAGCGCGCGGCTGCGCTTTTCGCCCGTCACCGCGAGGATGCGGACCTTGCCCGCGCGGTGGTGCTCGATGGTTTCCGAGGCGGTGTCCACCATCAGCGGCACCTGTCCGCCGATGAGGTCCTGCGCGGCCGGCGCGCCGCCGCGGTAGGCGACGTGCGTCATCGGCACGCCCGAGGCCTGCGCCAGCAGCTGGCCCGCGAAGTGCGGCACCGTGCCGGCGCCCGAGGTCGCGTAGTTGGCCTTGCCCGGGTTGGCCTTCATCCAGGCCAGCACCGCCTTCAGGTCGCCCGCCGGCGCGCCCGGCCCAGCCGTGACCGCGAAGTCGAAGGTGCTGCCGAGCGCGATCGGCGTGAAGTCCTTCACCGTGTCGTAGCTGAGGTTCGAATACAGCCACGGGTGGATCACCATCGCGCCGCTGGGCGAGAAGATGAGCACGCTGCCGTCCGGCGGCGAGCGCTTGAGCTCGGCCAGCGCCAGCCGGCCGGCCGCGCCGGGCTTGTTGTCGACGATGACGTTCTGTCCGAGCGACACGCGCATCTTGTCGGCCAGGATCCGCGCGACCACGTCGGCCGACCCGCCCGGCGGAAAGCCGATCAGGATGCGCACCGTGCGCTCCTGCGCGAACGCCATCGGCGCGAGCGCCGTGGCGGTGATGACGGCAGCGGCCTGCGCTGCGAACTGGCGGCGTTGCATGGGCGGTCTCCTCGGGGTGGTTGTTCTTCGGTGTGCTCTGTGCGCGTGGCTGTCAGCGCAGCGCGGCCAGCAGGGCTTCGTTCTGCGCCGGCAGGCCGACGCTCACGCGCAGCCATTGCGGCAGCCCGTAGGGGCCGAGCAGCGAGACCTCGATGCCGGCGGCCAGCAGGCGCGCGTGCACGGCCGGCGCGTCGCCGACCTGCACCATCACGAAGTTGCCCGACGACGGGACCTGCGTCAGGCCGAGTGCGGCGAAGCCCGCGGCGAGCTGTTCGCGCCCGGCGGTGTTGAGTTCGTAGGTGCGCGCCAGGAAGTCGGTGTCGCCCAGTGCCGCCACGGCCGCGGCCTGGGCCGGCGTCGTCACGTTGAAGCGCGGGCGGTGCGCGTTCAGGCGCGCCGTGAGCGCCGGCTGCGACACGCCGTAGCCGATGCGCATCCCCGCCAGGCCGAAGGCCTTGGAGAAGGTCCGCGCCACGATCAGGTTGGGCAGGCGGCGCACCCATTCGATGCTGTCGTAGCGCTGCGCGGGCGCCAGGTACTCGGTGTAGGCCTCGTCGAGCAGCACCGTCACGTGCGCGGGCACCGATTGCAGAAACTCGCGCAGCGGCGCAGCATCGATGAAGGTGCCGGTCGGGTTGTTCGGGTTGGCGACGAAGACCAGCTTGGTGTCGTCGCCGATGGCGGCGCGCATCGCGTCCAGGTCGTGGCCGAAATCGCGCGAAGGCACGACGGTGGCGCGCGCGTGGGCGTGCGCCGTGGCTGCCGCATAGACGATGAAGCCGTACTGCGAATAGACGACGTTCTCGCCCGGCTTGAGGCTGACCTGCGCCGCGAGCTCGAGGATTTCGCTCGACCCGCTGCCCAGCGTGAGCCACTCGGGCGGCACGTCCAGCCGCGCGGCCAGCGCCTGCTTGAGCGCGGTGCCGTTGCTGTCGGGGTAGTTGCCCGCACCTTCGAGGGCGGCGGCGGCGGCGCGGCGGGCCGACTCGGGCATGCCGAGCGGGTTTTCGTTGGAAGCCAGGAGGATCATTGCGGCGGGAGCTGATTATTTAAGAAGTTAAATATATACAGCTGCCACCGGCCCGACCTCAGGGCCTACCCTTTGAAGCGAGGCTGGGGCCTGGGTCGATTACCTTCATTTTTGTCACAGATAAATCTCACTTTCGGCTCTTACTCGCCCGCAAAGTATCGAATACAGTTCTCCCATGGCTTCACCTGGGGCAAGTGCGCCCCACTGCTGCGCCGCCCCCCGATTTCCTGTTTTTTGCATTGCGTTCCCCAAGGAGAAACACATGACCGACCGCACCACCGCCCACCGACTCCAGGTCGCGACCGAACTGCACCGCTTCGTCGAAGAGAAGGTCCTGCCCGCCAGCGGCGTGGCCAGCGACGTGTTCTGGAAGGGCTTCGACGCCATCGTCCACGACCTCGCGCCCAAGAACGTCGCCCTGCTCGCCGAGCGCGACCGCCTGCAGAGCGAGCTCGACGCCTGGCACAAGAAGAACCCCGGCCCGATCGCCGACATGCCGGCCTACCGCGCCTTCCTGGAAAAGATCGGCTACCTGCTGCCTCAGCCCAAGGGCGTGAAGGCCACCACGGCCAACGTCGACTCCGAACTCGCGCTGCAGGCCGGCCCGCAGCTGGTGGTGCCGATCCTGAACGCGCGCTACGCCCTGAACGCCGCCAACGCGCGCTGGGGTTCGCTGTACGACGCGCTGTACGGCACCGACGCCATCCCCGAAACCGGCGGCGCCGAAAAGGGCAAGGGCTACAACCCCGTGCGCGGCGCCAAGGTCATCGAGTTCGCACGCAACGTGCTCGACCAGGCCGCCCCGCTGGCCAACGGCTCGCACAAGAACGCCACCGGCTACAGCGTGAAGGACGGCCAGCTGGTCGTCGCGCTGCAGGGCAGCACCACCGGCCTGGCCGATGCGTCGCAGTTCGTCGGCTACCAGGGCGACGCCGCCGCGCCGTCGTCGGTGCTGCTCAAGCACAACGGCATCCACCTGGACATCCGCATCGACCGCAGCACCGCCATCGGCAAGAGCGATGCGGCCGGCGTGAGCGACCTCGTGCTCGAAGCCGCGCTCTCGACCATCCTCGACCTGGAAGACTCGGTGGCCGTGGTCGACGCGGCCGACAAGGTCGTCGCGTACGCCAACTGGCTGGGCATCGTGCAGGGCACGCTCACCGAAGAAGTCGCCAAGGGCGGCAAGACCTTCACGCGCGGCCTGAATGCCGACCGCGAGTACACCGGCGCCAACGGCCAGCCGCTGAAGCTGCACGGCCGCTCGCTCATGTTCCTGCGCAACGTGGGCCACCTGATGACCAACCCGGCCATCCTGTACGAAGGCGGCAAGGAAATCCCCGAAGGCATCCTGGACGCCGTGGTCACCACCACCATCGCCATGATCGACGTCAAGCGCAAGGGCAACTCGCGCACCGGCAGCATCTACATCGTCAAGCCCAAGATGCACGGCCCGGCCGAAGTCGCCTTCGCCAGCGAGCTGTTCGGCCGCGTCGAGCAGCTGCTCGGCCTGCCCGCCAACACCGTCAAGCTCGGCATCATGGACGAGGAGCGCCGCACCAGCGTGAACCTGCAGGCCTGCATCGCCGAGGCCGCCGCGCGCGTGGCCTTCATCAACACCGGCTTCCTGGACCGCACCGGCGACGAGATGCACACCGCCATGCAGGGCGGCCCGATGATCCGCAAGGGCGACATGAAGTCCAGCGCCTGGATCGGCGCCTACGAAAAGAACAACGTGCTCGTCGGCCTGAACTGCGGCCTGCGCGGCAAGGCGCAGATCGGCAAGGGCATGTGGGCCATGCCCGACCTGATGGCCGCCATGCTCGAGCAGAAGATCGCCCACCCCAAGGCCGGCGCCAACACCGCCTGGGTGCCCTCGCCCACCGCCGCCACGCTGCACGCGCTGCACTACCACCAGGTCAGCGTGACCGCGGTGCAGCAAGAGCTCGAGAAGATTGACGCCGACGGCGAGCGCGAGAACATCCTGAACGCGCTGCTGCAGGTGCCGATCGCTGCGCAGGCCAAGTGGACCGACGCCGAGAAGCAGCAGGAAATCGACAACAACGTGCAGGGCATCCTGGGCTACGTGGTGCGCTGGGTCGACCAGGGCGTGGGCTGCTCGAAGGTGCCCGACATCCACAACGTCGGCCTCATGGAAGACCGCGCCACGCTGCGCATCTCCAGCCAGCACATCGCCAACTGGCTGCTGCACGGCGTGGTCACGAAGGCGCAGGTCGACGAGGCCTTCCAGCGCATGGCCAAGGTGGTCGACGAGCAGAACGCCGGCGACGCGCTGTACCAACCGATGGCCGGCCACTTCGACACCTCCCCCGCCTACAAGGCCGCGCAAGACCTCGTGTTCAAGGGCATCGAGCAGCCCAGCGGCTACACCGAGCCGCTGCTGCACGCCTGGCGCCTGAAGGTCAAGGCCGCGGCCTGACGCGCGCCTTGCGCAGTGCCGGCCACCGCCGGCGCTGACGCCTCGGAGACACGCAACGAACGGCGCCCTCGGGCGCCGTTCTGCATGGGGCGCGACATGCCGGTAGCATCGACGCCGCCCTCTCTTCTCTCTCTCCGGTCTGCGTTTCTCCCGATGAACAAGCACGCGGCTTCGCCGCCTCCGACCCGCGGGTCGACCTCGGCCGCGGCCATGCTGGTCGCACTGGCCACCGCCTTCGCGCTGAGCCAGGCCTTTCGCACCGTCGGCGCCATGATGGCCACGCCGCTCACGCAGCACTTCGGCCTCACGCCGCAGGCGCTGGGCACCTGGGCCGGCACCTTCCATTTCACCTTCGGCATCATGCAGCTCGCGATGGGCGTGTCGATCGACCACTTCGGCGTGCGCCGCACCGTGCTCACCGCCTTTCCGCTGGCCATCGCGGGCGCCGCGCTGTGCACCGTGGCACCGGGCTTCGGCGCGCTGCTGCTGGGGCAGGCACTGATCGGCGTGGGCTGCGCGCCGGCCTTCCTGGCCTGCACCGTGTTCATCGCGCGGCACTTCGACGCCGCGCGCTTCACCGCCATGTCGGGGCTGGTGATGAGCCTCGCGGGCATGGGCATCCTGTTCACCGGCACGCCGCTGGCGCTGCTGATCGAGGCCGCGTCGTGGCGCGCCGGCTATGCCGCGCTGACCGCCTTCGCCGTGCTCTCGTGGATCGTCATCTTCTGGCGCGTGCACGAGCCCGCGCGCACGACGATCGCATCGGACGACCCCGCGCCCGAGCGCCAGTCGCTGCGCCAGGCCGTGCGCGACCTGCTGCCGTTGTTCGCCATGCCGCACACGCTCGGGCTGCTGTGCTTCGCCTGCGTGTCGTATGCGGCCTTCATCACGCTGCGCGGCCTGTGGCTCGGCCCCGTGCTGCACGACCGCCACGGCCTCTCGCTCGTGGCCAGCGGCAACGTGGCGCTGGTGATGACCGTCGCCGGCATGGCCAGCCCCATGCTGTTCGGCCGCCTCGACCCCGGCGGTGCGCGCCGCACGCGCTGGATGATGCGCTGCGCCTTCGCCGGCGCGGCGATGTTCGCCGCCATGGCCCTCACGCAGTCGCGCGCCATCGACATCGGCCTGCCGATCGTCTACGGCATGCTGTCGGGCTACAGCGTGCTGCTGTACGCGTACACCAAGAACGCCTACCCGGCGGCCGTCACGGGCCGCGCGATGGCGCTGCTCAACATGGCGATGTTCCTGGGCGTCTCGCTGATGCAATGGACCACCGGCGTCGCCGCCTCCTGGGCCGTGGCCCAGGGCAGCGAGCCGTTCCGCGCGGTGTTCCTCACGGTGAGCGGGATGCTGGCGGCGGGGACGCTGGCGTTTCTGCTGCTGCCGCGGGCGAAGGTGCCAGTGCGTCCCACGCCCTGATCGCCGACACGCGGCCTCACACCGCATCCCCCAACCGCGCCCGCACCTCGCGCCGGCTCAGCTGCCGCTTGGCAACGGCATAGACATCGTGACGCCCATACATGTCGAAGTGCGTGGGCAGGCCCGGCGCTGAGCGTCGCGCCGCACCGCAGCGCGTGACCATGCAACGGCGCAGCACGTCGTAGCACTTGGGTTCCGGCTGCGTCGCGCTTGCGCGCTCAGGAAACTTCGCCAGCACGACCTCGAACCAGCAGCCCTCGACGCAGTGCCACTGCGTCGTCTCGTCGATCACGTGGTAGACCGCATGCGGCGTGTCGCCGCGCCGCGCGGCCCGGTCCACACGGCGCGCCGCGCGCGCTTCGCGCAGGCGCCGGTTCGGCAGCAGGATGCCGGTGACCGGATGCACGAACAGCTCGACACCCGGCGCTTCGTGCAGCGGCACGCCGGGCCGGTCTCCCCAGCGGTAGGGCCGCACCCGCACCTCGCCGTCGCACAGCACCGCGTCGCGCGCCACGAAGTCGTCGACGTGCAGGAAGATGTGCGCCTGCACCGTGCTGCGGCGATCGATGCCGCTGCACAGTTCGGCGTACACCTTGTCCCACGGCCGGTGCACCTGCTTGTGCAGCCAGCGCTTGAGCGGCTGGAGGTTTTCGCTCAGCCACTTCGGATGCTGCAGGCCGCGCTTCATGCCCAGGTGCGAACCGCGCTCGGGGCTGTTGCGCCACGGGCGGCCATCGCCCTGCACGCGCCAGCCGCCGCGCGGACGCTCGACGATCACCTTGTCCATGTCGTCACGCATCGTCGGCCCTCCGCCCGAAGTCGCGCGCGGCTTTCTGCAGCGCCACCTTCTGCGCGCGCCGCTCGGCGCGGTGGGTGCGCAGGTGGCGGCCTGCGCCCTGGCTGGATTCGCGGCGCGCCATCGCGGCCACCACGGGATTGCGCGGTGCCGACGCGGGCACCGCAAAGTAGAACCGGCCCAGACGCTTGTCGTCGTCGCGGGCCTTTCGTTGAGCACTCATGTGCACACACTCCGAAAAAACAAAAAGGCCCCGGCGAATGCAGTTGCGCGCGGGGCCCTTGTCGATTCGGCCGCGGCGGATGCGAAGGTGCACATCCGGCCGGGGCGGTCGGTGTGCGTCAGGTGTTCAGTGAACGGTTCATTGAATGGTGTTCTCGCCCGGGAGGTTGATCGTCGCCGTGCGCGGTGTCTGGAAAAACGGTCGCTGAAAAAGGAAGGGCGGATTCTGGCGAGGGCCTTCGCCGTGCGCAAGCCCGGCGCGGCGCGCTGTGGCGCAAAGCTGACAGGGCACATCGGTTGAATCCGCTTCGCGCATCGCGCCGTATGGCATCTCAAGCGCATCGCGCCTCCGAGCTGTTGGCGGTTTCCACAGAGCCTTTCCTTCCAGGAGACATCCATGAAAAAACTCGTGATCGCCCTCGGCGTGTCGGTCCTGCTCGGCGCGTGCGCCGGCAGTGGCATGAGCAACGCCAGCAGCAACAGTGCCGCCACCCCGATGGTCGGCGGCGCGCCGATGTACCCGACGAAGGACATCGTCGACAACGCGGTGAATTCGAAGGACCACACGACGCTGGTCGCCGCGGTGAAGGCGGCCGACCTCGTGGCCACGCTCAAGAGCCCGGGTCCGTTCACGGTGTTCGCGCCCACCAACGCCTCGTTCGCGGCGCTGCCGGCCGGCACGGTCGACACGCTGCTCAAGCCCGAGAACAAGGCCACGCTCACCAAGGTGCTGACCTACCACGTGGTGCCCGGTCGCATGGACAGCGCGGCGCTGACGAGCGCGATCAACGCGGGCGGCGGCAAGGCGCTGCTCAAGACCGCCAGCGGCGGCACGCTCACGGCGACAATGAGCGGCGGCACGGTGTGGGTGACCGACGCCAAGGGCGGCACGGCGGCGGTGACGATCGCCAATGTCTACCAGTCGAACGGCGTGATCCACGTCGTCAACAAGGTGCTGCTGCCAGGTTGAGTCAGCTCCGCTGCGCGGCCTCCGCCTCGTCGCGCAGCCATTGCGCGAAGTCCTGCGCGTCGCGGTTGCCCGCGGCGCGCCGCGACATCTCGATGAAGTAGCCGCGGTGCGATGCCACGCCCTGGCCGAGCGGCGCCACGAGCCGGCCGTCGCGCACCAGTTCGCGCAGCAGCGGCAGGCGCCCGATGACCACGCCCTGCCCCGCCACCGCGGCGGCCACCGCGTCGGCGTACTGCGAGAAGCGCAGCGTGCTCTTCATGCGCAGGTCTTCCAGCACCATCACCTTGAGCCACGGCTCCCAGTCGGCGGTCGGGGCTTCGCTGTGGTCCGGGTATTCGATGGTCAGCAGCGTGAGCTTGGAAAAATCGGACAGCTCGCGCAGCGACGCGGCCACCTGCGGCGCGCACAGCGGGATCACCGACTCCTCGAACAGCGCCGGGCCCACGCCGCGGCCGATGGGCACGAAGCGCACCGCAAGGTCCAGCCGGCTCACGTCCAGGTCGAGCACGTCGAGCGTGGCCGACACGCGCACGTCGACCTGCGGATGCGTGCTGGTGAAGCGCGCCAGTTTCGGAATGAGCCACAGCGACGCGAAGCCCGGCGTGGTGGTGATCGACACCTGCCGCGGCGCGGCGCTGGCGCGCACGCGCGCGGTGGCGTCGCGCAGGCGCTCCAGGCTGTCGGTGACGGCGCGCTGCAGCACGCCGCCGGCCTCGGTGAGCGCGAGCGCACGGTGGCGGCGCTCGAACAGCAGCACGCCCAGGCTGGCTTCGAGCTGCTGGATCTGCCGGCTCACGGCCGACTGCGTGAGGTGCAGCTCGCCCGCCGCCAGCGTGAAGCTGAGCCGGCGCGCGGCGGCCTCGAAGCTGCGCAGCAGTTCGAGCGGCGGGAGCTCGCCGGCAGGGGTTTTCGCATTCTCTGGAGGCATGCAACGAGTTCCGAATGACCGCGTGTAAGAGAGGGTTCGGCTCACTATATTCATTCGCATCACGAATGCAATGGAGGTTCCCATGAGCACCACCGACCGGTCCCCTTCCACCTTTTTCTCCTCGTCGAGCTCACGCTTCCACGTGAGCCTGCCCAGCCGCGCCGTCTTCGCCGTGCCCGACGGCGCGGGCGTGGGCATCGAGTGCCGCAGTGGCGCGGTGTGGATCACGCTCGACCGCGACCCGCGCGACATCGTGCTCGGGCCGGGCGAGCGCTTCGAAAGCACCGAGCACCGGCGCGTGCTGGTGTCGGCGCTGGAGTCGTCGTGCATCTCGGTGTCGGACGCGCAGCCCGCCGCGCTGCCGAACCCCGCCTCGCGCGCACGGGCTCGCGCGCGGTCGCCTTGGCGACTGGCGCTGCACGGGTTGTCCCCGGCTTGACCGCGGGCGCCGTGGCATCGAACCTCGATGCCATGGACCGCCCCCGCAGGGAGCAGCACCGCGCGCCGCCGTGACGACAGGCGGCTTTTTGCTTTGGGCGTCCGTTTTCCTTCTTGGCTTTGAAAGGGACACGCCCATGACCACCACTTCTGGCGCAGCGCTCGCATGACCGCGCCGCAACCCACACCCCAACCCTGCATCCTGTGCGAGCAGGCCGACGGCATCGCCACGCTCACGCTGAACCTGCCGCACAAGCTGAACCCGATCGCGAAAGACCTGCAGGTCGAACTGCGCGACGCGCTCGAGCGCATCCGCGACGACCGCACGGTGCGCGCCGTGATCCTCACGGGCGCGGCAAGGCTTTCTGCGTGGGCGCCGACCTGAGCGCAATGACGCCGCCCGGCGAGCCCGGCCAGACGCTCGGCGACCAGACCGCCGAGTGGATGCAGAAGCTCAGCAACCCGCTCATCGAGACGCTGCGCACGCTGCCGGTGCCGGTGGTGGCAGCCGTCAACGGCCCGGCGGCCGGTGCGGGCGTGGGCCTGGCGCTCGCGGCCGACGTGACCATCGCGGCGCGCAGCGCCTACTTCTACCTGCCCTTCCTGCCCAAGCTGGGCATCGTGCCCGACCTGGGCTGCACCTGGGCCATTCCGCGCCGCGCCGGCCGTGCGCGCGCGATGGGCATGGCGCTGCTCGACGAGCGCCTGAGCGCCGGACGCGCCGTGCAGTGGGGCCTGATCTGGGCCTGCGCCGACGACGAGCAACTGATGGACGAAGCCCGCGCCATCGCGCAGCGCCTGGCGCGCCTGCCGGCGCACGCGGTGCTCGAAGCCCGCGAGGCCTTCGACGCCTCGGAGCACCACTCGCTGAAGGAACAACTGCACTACGAGAGCGAGCGCCAGCGCGCGCTCATCGACCGCCCCAGCTTCCGTGAAGGCGTGAGCGCCTTCCTGCAGAAGCGCCCCCCTGTCTTCGAAACCCGCTGACGTCCCCATGACCATCGAACGCACCCTCTTCACCGCCGACCACGAGGCCTTCCGCGACAGCTTCCGTCGCTTCATGGACAAGGAGATCGCGCCCTTCCACGACGACTGGGAAGAGCAGGGCTACGTCGACCGCGCCGTCTGGTCCAAGGCCGGCGAGAACGGCTTCCTGTGCATGGCGCTGCCCGACACCTACGGCGGCGCGGGCGCCGACCTGCTCTATTCGGTGATCCAGTTCGAGGAGCTGTGGGCGCGCGGCTTCACGGGCATCGGCTTCGGCCTGCACAACGAGATCGTGGCGCCGTACATCCTGCGCTACGGCACCGAGGCGCAGAAGCAGCACTACCTGCCCAAGCTCGCCAGCGGCGAGATGGTCGGCGCCATCGCCATGAGCGAGCCCGGTGCGGGCAGCGACCTGCAGGCGGTGAAGACCAGCGCCATCCGCCAGGCCGACGGCAGCTACCTGCTCAACGGCAGCAAGACCTTCATCACCAACGGCTGGCACGCCGACCTGGTGATCGTGGTCGCCAAGACCGACCCGGCCGCCGGCGCGAAGGGCACCAGCCTGTTCCTCGTCGAGCGCGGCATGCCGGGCTTCGAGAAGGGCAAGCGCCTGAAGAAGCTGGGCCTGAAGGCGCAGGACACGTCCGAGCTGTTCTTCAACGACGTGCGCCTGCCGGCCGAGGCGCTGCTGGGCGAGGTCAACCGCGGCTTCGTCTGCCTGATGGAGCAGCTGCCCTGGGAGCGGCTGCAGATCGCGATCAGCGCGGTGGCGGCGTCGCAGGCCGCCATCGACCACACCGTGGCCTACGTGAAGGAGCGCAAGGTGTTCGGCCAGCCCGTGGGCAACTACCAGAACACGCGCTACACGCTGGCCGAGCTGCAGACCGAGGTGCAGGTGGCGCAGGTGTTCGTCGACAAGTGCATCGAGCTGCTGATGGCCGAGAAGCTCGACACCGCCACCGCGAGCATGGCCAAGTACTGGACCAGCGACCTGCAGTGCAAGGTGATGGACGAGTGCGTGCAGCTGCACGGCGGCTACGGCTTCATGTGGGAGTACCCGATCACCCGCGCGTACGCCGACGCGCGCGTGCAGCGCATCTACGGCGGCACCAACGAGATCATGAAAGAGGTGATCACGCGCGCGATGGGCCTCGGCGGGCGCTGAAGCACCCCGCATTTGGCACCACTGGCGCCATGGAAAGGGCTGCGGGAGAATGCCGCGCATGCCCATCCTCAACGCCTTCTACGCCCAGTCGGGCGGCGTCACCTCGGTCATCAACGCCTCGGCCTGCGGCGTGATCGAGACGGCGCGCCAGCACCCGGACCGCATCGGCACGCTCTATGCCGGACGCAACGGCATCCTCGGCGCGCTCACCGAGGACCTGATCGACACTAGCGCCGAGCCGGCCGAGGCCATTGCGGCGCTGCGCACCACGCCCTCGGGCGCGTTCGGCTCGTGCCGCTACAAGCTCAAGTCGCTCGAGAAGAACCGTCGTGAATACGAGCGCCTGATCGAGGTGTTCAAGGCGCACGGCATCGGCTACTTCTTCTACAACGGCGGCGGCGACTCGGCCGACACCTGCTTCAAGGTAAGCCAGCTGTCGCAGTCGATGGGCTACCCGCTGCAGGCCATCCACGTGCCCAAGACCATCGACAACGACCTGCCGCTGACCGACTGCTGCCCGGGCTTCGGCTCGGTGGCGAAGTACGTGGCGGTGTCCACGCTCGAAGCCTCGTTCGACGTGCGCTCGATGGCCGCCACCTCCACCAAGGTGTTCGTGCTCGAGGTGATGGGCCGCCACGCCGGCTGGATCGCCGCGGCCGGCGGGCTGGTGGCCGACCATGGCATTCCGGTGGTGGTGCTGTTCCCCGAGATCGAATTCGATGCGGCCCGCTTCCTGGCGCGCGTCGATGCCATGGTGCAGCAGCACGGCTACTGCTCGGTGGTGGTGTCCGAAGGCTGCCACCACCCCGACGGCACCTTCCTGGCCGAGCAGGGCGCGCGCGATGCCTTCGGCCATGCGCAACTCGGCGGCGCGGCGCCGGTGGTCGCGCAGATGGTGAAGGAGGCGCTGGGCCACAAGTTCCACTGGGCGGTGGCCGACTACCTGCAGCGCGCGGCGCGCCACATCGCCTCGGCCACCGATGTGAAGCAGGCCTACGAGCTGGGCCAGCGCGCGGTCGAGCTGGCGCTCGAAGGCCGCAACGCGGTGATGCCGACCATCGAGCGCACGAGCGACGTGCCCTATGCCTACACGCTGGGCGCGGCGCCGCTCGAAGCGGTGGCCAATGTCGAGAAGCCGATGCCGCGCGATTTCATTTCGGACGACGGCTACGGCATCACCGAGAAGTGCCGCCGCTACCTGCTGCCGCTGATCGCGGGCGAGGACTACCCCGCCTACCGCGACGGCCTGCCGGTGTATGCGACGCTGCGCAACGTGGCGGTGCCGAAGAAGCTGCCGGCCTTCGCGCTCGCATGACGGTGGTCATCGACACCGCGCGCTGTCCGCTGTGCGGCGAGGCGAACCGCTGCGCGATGGAGGTCGAGCGCGAGACCGGGCAGGCGCAGCCGCCCTGCTGGTGCATGGCCGCCGATTTTTCGCTGGCGCCACTCGACACGCTGCCGCCGGCGCTGCGCGGCCAGGCCTGCATCTGCGCGCGCTGCGCCGCAGGAAAGCCGCCGCTTCAGGACTGAGCGACGTCGCCCTGCGACTGGGACTGCGACTGCACCTGTGCAGGCTCGGCAGCTTCCGTCGCGGCTTCCGCCACATCCCCCGCCGTCACCATCGTCGGCGCCGTGCCGCTGCGCTGCGCGGTGACCACGCCGTGGATGAACTGCAGCTTGCCCACCGCCGCGCGCGGCAGCACGAAGGGGTAGTAGTCGGGCTGGCCCATGCTGCGCGACAGCTCGTTGAGCATGCTGGTCAGCAGCACCCAGCCGTTGATGAAGTCGAGGAATTTCGCGGCATCGGGATGGTCGGGCTGCCACAGGTCGGCGGCGGTGAACAAATCGCTCTGCAGCTCCACATTGCTCGCGTCGATGCCGAAGCTCATCGCCGTGTCCGCCGTGTCGGCCATGTGCAGGTAGTGGGCCCAGGTCTCGGCCCAGTCTTCCCACGGGTGCATGCTCGCGTAGCTGCTGACGAAGCGCTGCGCCCAGTCGGGCGGCGGGCCCTGCTCGTAGTGCTGCTGCAGCGCGGCGCCGTAGTCGGCGCGCTCGTCGCCGAAGAGCACGCGGAAGTCGTCGATCCAGCGCGTGGGCAGCACCAGCAGGTCCCAGTAGTAGTGGCCGATCTCGTGGCGGAAGTGGCCCAGCAGCGTGCGGTAGGGCTCGTGCATCTCGGCGCGGATGCGCTCGCGCACGGCGTCTTCGGCCTCCTCGGCGTTGAGGGTGATCAAGCCGTGCTCGTGGCCCGTCATCACGTGCGGGGCGCCCGGCATGTTGCTGAGAAAGTCGAAGGCCAGCCCGTGCACCGGATCGGCATGGCGGCTCACCACCGGCAGGCCGAGCGCGAGCAGCTGCGAGATCAGGCGGCGCTTGGGCATCTCGAGCTTGCGCCAGAGTTCGCCGTTGGCCTCCACCGACAGGTCGGGAATGGTGCGCGTGACGCTGCAGGCCAGGCAGTAGCCGGGCGCCAGGCCCTGCGTGTCGGCGGGAATGGCCTCGCCCTCGCGCGGCTGCGCCACCATCCAGTTGCAGGCGGCCGGCGTCATGAGGTTGGCGCAGCGGCGGTAGGTGGCGCCGTGCGGGTCGCCGAAGACGGTGAAGGTGTCGGGCAGCGCGCCCTCGCCTTCGGCCGGCGCCAGCGGCACCACGCCGAGCCGGTCGATCACGTAGCCCAGCGGCGTGTGGCAGGCCAGGCACTCGCTGTTGCGCAGGAACACGGGGCGCCCGCACTGGCAGCGGTAGGCGCGGCTGACGGTGGGCGCGGCGAGTTCGGCCGCGAGCGTGGGAGCGGCGTCGGGCACGGCGGGGTCGGCCGGTTCATTGACGGGTTCTTGGATCGACGGGTTCATGGCTTGTTTGTTCTTTTGATGACGACTTGACGCACAGGGGACAGCCGCCGCATTGTGCGACCGGCCCGCGCGCGGTCGACGCCGCAAACACCGATATGCTTGTAGGACGACGGACCCGCGACCGTCCCTGCGCCGCCCCATGACCTCCCCACAAACCCCTGACACGCCGCCCTCCATGGGTGTCCTGCGCGCCCGCTACGGCGAGCGCTACCGCTGGTACCTGCTGCTGTCGGTCATGGTGGGGACGATGGCGTCCATCATGTCCTCGACCATCGTCAACGTGGCGATCCCCGACATGAGCCACCACTTCGCGCTGGGCCAGGAGCGCGCGCAGTGGGTGAGCTCGGGCTTCATGGTGGCCATGACGGTGTCGATGCTCACCACGCCCTGGCTGCTGTCGCGCTACGGCTACCGCCGCACCTACGTCGGCACCATGCTCCTGCTGCTGGCCGGCGGCATCGTGGGCGGCGTGGCCAACCACTACCCGCTGGTGCTGCTGGCGCGCGTGGCCGAGGGGCTGGCGGCGGGCGTGGTGCAGCCCATTCCGGCCATCATCATCCTGCGCGCCTTCGAGCCGCACGAGCAGGGCCGCGCCAGCGGCATCTTCGGCATGGGCGTGGTGCTGGCGCCGGCCATCGGGCCGAGCATCGGCGGCGTGCTGGTCGACCTGTTCGGCTGGCGCTCGATCTTCTTCATGGTGGTGCCCTTCTGCCTGGCCTCGATCTGGCTGGCCCACAAGTTCGTGCCCAAGACCGCGCCCGGCGGCGTGGCCGCGACGCGCGGCAGCGGGCTCGATGCGCGCGGCCTGGCGCTGGGCACCGTGGGCACGCTGTGCCTGCTGAACGGACTGGTCGAGCTGCGCGGCGATTCGCCGCTGCAGGCCGCGCTGCTGCTGGCCGGCGCGCTCATCGCCTTTGCCGCCTTCGTGTGGTGGCAGCGCCGGCTCATGGCCTCGGGCGGCGCGCCGCTCATGAACCTCGCGCTCTTTCGCTACCGCCAGTTCGCCATGGGCAGCCTGGTCGCCTTCATCTACGGCACCGCGCTGTTCGGCTCGACCTACCTGCTGCCGGTGTACATGCAGGTGGGGTTGCACCTGTCGGCCTCGCACGTGGGCACCACCCTGCTGCCGGCCGGCATCGTGCTGGCCTTCACCATCGCGGGCGTGGGCCGGCTGGCCGACAAGCAACCGACCTGGCTCCTGGTGAGCATCGGCCTGGCGCTGCTGGCGGTGTCGTTCGCGCTCATGGCCGTGCTGCGGCTGGACAGCCCGCTGTGGCTGCTGGTGGTGTTCGCGATCGTCGGGCGCATCGGGCTGGGCTTCATCCTGCCCTCGCTCAACCTCGGGTCGATGCGCCCGCTGGCCAAGCCGCTCATCCCGCAGGGCGCCAGCGCGATCAGCTTCGTGCGCATGCTCGGCGGCGCCGTGGGCGTGAGCCTGTGCGCCATCATTCTCGAATGGCGCCTGGCGGCGCACGGCGACTCGCTCGCCAACCCGGTGAGCACGCCCGCGCGGCTGGCCGCCTTCGACGAGGTGTTCCTGATGCTGGCCGGCCTGTGCGCGCTGGCCGTCTGCGCGGCCTGGCAGCTGCGCGAGCCACCCGGCGAGGACACGGCGCAACACAGGGGGTAAACCCCGGCGGCGCGGGGACTCGCTTTCGCTTTCAATTGTTATCAGTTGTATCTAAAAGCGGAATCGGTTCCATGCATCGCAGACGTTTTCTCGCCGCCTCGGCCGCGGCGACGGCCGGACTCGGCCCCCTCCTTTCCTTGCCTTCCACCGCCCTGGCCGCCGAGAACGGCGTCAGCGACGGCGAGATCGTCCTCGGCCACACCGGCATCCTGAGCGGGCCGCTGGGCGTGCCGATCAAGGTCGTGATGGCCGGCGCCGGGCTGGCCTTCGACGCGGTCAATGCGCAGGGCGGGCTCGCGGGCCGCAAGCTCAGGCTGGTCTCGCTCGACGACGAGCTCAAGCCCGAGAAGGCCGTGGCCAACTACGAGAAGCTGCTCGCCGAGCACCGCGCCTTCGCCTTCTTCGGCTGCGTGGGCTCCGGCACCACGGCCGCCGCGGCCAAGGTGCTGGGGCAGAGCGGCGCGCCGATGGTGGGCGGTTATGCGGTGTCGGACTCGGCGCGCGAGAAGGTCGCGGGCGCAGGCTACTTCGTGCGCGCCACCTTCGCGCGCGAGGCGCAGGCGCTGGTGCAGCACCTGAGCACCATCGGCGTCTCGCGCATCGCCGTGGCCTACCTGGACAACCCCGGCGGCGCCGAAGTGGCGCGGCTGGTCGAGGCGGCGCTCGACACGCTCAAGCTCAAGCCCGTGGCGGCGGTGCCCGTGAAGGGCGACGGCACGACCAACGAGGCCGCGGGCAAGGCGCTGGCCGACAGCCAGGCGCAGGCCGTGCTCATGTACCTGGGCGGCGGCATCGGCGGCGAGGTCATGAAGAGCGCCTGGGCCGCCGGCGGTCGCCAGATGTTCTACGGCATGTCGATCGTGCCGGGCGACGTCACGGCCAAGCTCGTCGGCGACAAGACCAGCGGCCTGGCCATCTCGCAGATCGTGCCCTACCCCTGGAGCGAGGTCGACGCCACCGCGCGCGAGTTCCGCCAGCTGGCCGAGCGTGCGAAGGTCGACATCGGCTACCTGAGCTACGAGGGCTATGTGAACGCGCTCGTGATGATCGAGGCCCTGCGCCGCACCGGCCGCGACCTCACGCGCGCGAAGCTGCACGCCACGCTGAAGGCGATGAAGCTGCGCATCGGCAACATGGAGATCGACTTCACGGGTGCCAGCAACACGGGCTCGCGCTTCATCGAGATGGTGCGGGTGACGAAGGAAGGGCGCTTCCTGCGTTAGAGACAGAGGCCGGCCCCGCTCACAGCCCCAGCTGCGTGAGCGCCCAGGCCACCGTGCCCAGCTGCATCACGTTCAGCACCATGCCCGCGATGTGGAGCTTGCGGAACTGCACGATCGACGTGTCCGTGGCCGGGATCGTGTGGCGCAGCAGGTCCATGCGAGGAATGATGAGCCAGCGGCGCAGCGCGAAGGCCAGGCCGGCAATGAGGGCCATGCCGACCGCGAAGAAGGGCTTGCCGCACCACGCATAGCTGAGCGCCGCCGCGCTCGCGGTGAGCACCACGGCCACGTAGTACACGTTGAACAGGCCGCGGATGAAGCGCGAATCCAGCGGGGTGTCGTGCGAGAGCACGAGCAAGGGCAGCGAGCCCATCATGAAGAACCCCATCCAGACCAGCAGGATGACGGTCGCCATGAGCGCAACGACGATGGGAAGCATCTTTGAAAACCCTCCGCGGCGCGCAAGCATACGCCCGGGCAGGCGTGGCGTCTCTCGGCGCTTACACGGCGCGTGCGGCGGCCGGCACCCGCGCCCCGCCATCGGCCACCAGCGCCGCGCCGGTCACGAACGAAGCTTCGTCGCTGGCCAGGAACAGGCAGGCGGCGGCCATCTCCTCGGGCGTGGCCATGCGGCCCAGCGCGATGCGCGCCACCGTCTGCGCGCGCGCGGCGTCTTCGTCGATGCCGCGTTCGGCGGCCAGGTCGCGCATCTCCTGGCGACTCATCGGCGTGTCGACCCAGCCGGGGCACAGCGCGTTCACGCGCACGCCCTGCGGGCCGTAGGCCTGCGCGGCCGAGCGCGTGAGCGCGACCACGCCGGCCTTGCTGGACGCATAGCTGGCCATGCCGGCGCCGGCGTTGAACGCCGCGACCGAGGCGATGTTGACGATGGCGCCGCCGCCCTGCGCCACCATGCCGGGCAGCACGGCGCGCTGGCAGCGCATGGTGCCGCCGAGGTTGACCTCGTGCAGGCGGTGCCAGTCGCCGTCGTCGATGTCGGCCGCGTCGTCATTGCGCACGATGCCGGCGCAGTTCACCAGCACGTCGATGCGCCCGAACGCGGCCTGCACCGCGGCCACGGTGGCGCGCACCGCCGCGTCGTCGGTCACGTCGCAATCGAAGGCCGGGCCCTCGCCCACCGGCTGCGGACGCGGCCAGCCGGCCACCGCAACGCGCGCGCCCTCGGCCGCGAAGCGCGCGGCCACGGCGGCGCCGATGCCCGTCGCTGCACCGACGATGAGGCAGGCCTTGCCGTGCAGGCGCGCGCTCATGTGGGCTGCTCCGCGAAGAACGGGCTTTCAGGCAGCGTCGAGCCGCCATCGACCACGATCGTCTGCCCCGTGATGTAGCGCGCCGCCGGGCTCGCCAGGAAGCGCATCGCGTAGGCGATGTCTTCGGGCCGGCCCAGTTCGCCGGCCGGGATGTGGCGCGCGATGCGCGCGGCCTTCGCGGGGTCGGACAGCAGCGAACCGCCCTGCTTGGCGATGTAGCCTGGCTCCACGCCGTTCACGGTGATGCCCTCGCGGGCGTACTCCAGCGCTGCGGTGCGGATGAAGCCGTTCACGCCGGCCTTGCTGGCCGCGTAGTGCGCGCTGCCCGGCATGGCCACGCGCGGCCCGGTCACCGACGAGGTGACGAGCAGCCGCCCGCCGCCGCGCGCGCGCAAGTGCGGCACAGCGGCCTGCGTGAGCCAGAAGCAGGCCTTGAGGTTGACGGCCAGCGTGTGCTCCAACTGCTCGTCGGTCATCGCATCGATGGCGGCCCACGGATTCACGGCCGCGTTGTGGACCACGATGTCGAGCGCGCCGAACACGCGCACCGCCTCGGCCACCGCGCGCTCGGCCTCGTCGCGCCGGCCGATGTCGCAGGCCATCGCCTGCGCCGCGAAGCCTCGCGCACGCAGCTCCGCCGCCACGGCCTCGCCCGCGCTGCCGGTGCGGTTGGCGATGAGCACCGAGGCACCGGCTTCGGCGAACACCTGCGCGATGGCCGCGCCGATGCCGCGCCCGCCGCCCGTGACCAGCGCGACCTTGCCCTGCAGGCCGAAGAGATCGGGCGTGCTCATCCCTTGCACTCCCGCACGAACTCGGCGAAGGCCGCGTTGTGCTCGTCGACCTCGCGCTCGGTGGTGCCGGGGCAGCACAGCATCATGTTGTGGAAGGGCGTGATGAGCACGCCGCGGTTCATCATGTACAGGTGCAGCAGCGCCTCGAGCTCGCCGTCGCGCGTGCGGCGCACGTCGCTCGCGTTGCGCGGCGCGTCGGCGCAAAAGAGCGTCTCCACGCGCGCACCGACCTGCGTCGCATGCCACGGCAATCCCGCGGCGGCGATGCTGGCGTTGACGCCTTCGGCCAGGCGCTGCGCCAGCACCAGCATGCGATCGAAGGCCTCGGGCGTGAGCACCTGCGAGAGCACCGCGCGCATCACGGCCACGGTGAGCGCGTTGCCCGCCAGCGTGCCGCCGAAGCCGGCATGCGCCGACTGGCGCTTCGTGGGGTGCAGCTTGGGCAGCACCTGCCAGACGCGCTCGGCGGTCTCGACGCTGAGGCCGAAGGCCGCGGCGGGAATGCCGCCGGCGATGGCCTTGCCGATCACGAACATGTCGGGGTCGAGCCCGTGCTGGCGCGTGTAGCCGCCGGGGCCGCTCGAGATGGTGTGCGTCTCGTCGATGACCAGCAGCGTGCCGGTCTCGCGCGTGAGGCGGCGCAGCGCGTCGTGAAAGCCGGGCGCGGGCGCGATCATTCCGTAGTTGGTCATGGCCGGCTCGGCCAGCACGCAGGCCACGTCGCCGGCGCGCAGCGCGCGCTCCAGCGCGGGCACGTCGTTGAACTCGACCACGGCCGACAGCTGGTCGTGCGGAAATCCGTTGGGG
This sequence comes from Variovorax sp. BGA-UO-ETr-C22, assembly GCF_059567965.1. Classification (NCBI taxonomy): domain Bacteria; kingdom Pseudomonadati; phylum Pseudomonadota; class Betaproteobacteria; order Burkholderiales; family Comamonadaceae; genus Variovorax; species Variovorax sp. BGA-UO-ETr-C22. The sequence goes on along the minus strand of NZ_JCAQPA010000009.1, from coordinate 540,091 downwards.
TGGATGTCGTTGCGCATCGCGACGGCGCCGTCGCGCAGCTCCACATGTGCCTCTTCCACCGAGCCGTGGTAACAGCCCGAGAACACCAGCACGCGCGGCCGGCCCGTGACCATGCGCGCCAGGCGGATGCAGGCGCGGTTGGCGTCCGAGGCCGAGGTCGTGAGGTTCCAGTACGGCAGGCCGAAGCGGCGCGACAGCTCTTCGCCGACCCAGGCCGCGTCGTCAGTCGGCAGCATCAGCGAGCTGCCGACGCGCGCCTGCCGCGTCAGCGCCTCGACCACCGCCGGATGGCCGTGGCCGCACATGCCGCCGGTGTCGCCCAGGCAGAAGTCGGCATAGCCGTTGCCGTCCACGTCGACAAAGCGCGCGCCGTAAGGCAGCTGCGCGTCCTGCACGTACAGCGGCCAGCCGCCGATCCAGCGGCGCATCCAGTGCGAGGGCGCGCCGTAGAGCCAGGCCTGCTGGCCCTGGGCAAAGCGTTCGCCGCTGCGCGCGTGGGTGCGCGCATAGCGCGCCTGTTCGGCCTGCATCAGGGCCTGCACGCGCTCGCGCGGCACGGTGGGTTCGAAGGTCGGGGTCATCGGGAACTCGGTCAGGAAGAAAGAGAGGAAGAAACGCCCAGCATCGAGAGCGCCTGCGCATAGCTCGCGCCCGGATGCATCACGTCGAAGTGCACCGTGCGAAGGCCCACGCGCTGCGCGCCGGCGATGTTGCGCAGCTGGTCGTCGACGAACACGCAGGCCTCGGCGGGCAGGCCGAGCTGGTCCAGGCACTGCTGGTAGGCGCGCGCATCGGGCTTGAGGATGCCGGTGTGCGTGGCGTCCACCACCACGTCGAAGGCGCTCATGAAGGGCAGGCGCTGGCGAAAGCCCGCGCCGTAGAACAGGTCGAGCTCGTTCGACAGGATGGCGAGCCGACAACCGGCGCGCCGCGCCGCCTCGATGGCCGCGAGCGCCTCGGGGCGGATGGCGGCCTCGGGGTCGGCGCCGCGCGCGCGCTGCACGAAGGTCTCCATGCGGTCCCAGCGTTCGCCGACCAGCGCGCCCACTTCGCGCGTGCGTGCCATCCAGTAGTCGCGCTCCGAGAGCTTGTCGGCCTGCATGTCGCGCCACAGCGGATCGCTCGCGAGGTCGAAGGGACCGCGCCAGGTGAGCGTGCCGCGCGGCAGCGACAGCGCTTCTTCGGTGAGCGCGTGGGTCTCGAACAGCGTGCGGCTGATGACGCCGCCGAAGTCGAGCACGAGGGCTTGTGCGGCGGGGCTCATGCTCGGCTCCCTGCGGGTACGGTGCCGTCGGCCACCCAGGCGTCGAACACGCGCAATGCGGCGTCGCAGAAGGCGCTGTCGTTGATGTGCGCGTCGAGCTCGACAAGCCGCGCCGGGTCGACGCTGCCGCGCAGCGCTTCGGTGAAAGCGGCGAGGCCTTCGGGGTCGTGCAGCGGCTCGCCGGGCCGGTCCCAGCCTTCGATGCCTTGCAGCGGCATCAGCAGGCAGGTGGCGCCCTCGGCGCGCGCGAGGCGGCGCGCAATCTCGGCGGCCACGCCACGGCGGAACGCGGGCGCGCTCAGCGCCGAGGCCAGCAGCCGGTTGTGGATGTGCGTGGGCCGGCCTTCCAGGCCTTCGGGCGTGGACTGCCAGGCCGGATAGTCGAGCATGTCGATGGCGCCGGGCGCGACGATCTGCGGCGTGCCCGCGCGGCCGGCGCCGAGCAGGCGATCAGGCCCGGCCGTCACGCACGAGCCGCCGAGCTGGTTGGCCAGCTCCTGCAGGCTGAAGTCCATCACCGCGCAGAAGCGGCCCTCGGCGGCCAGCGCCTCGAAGGCGCGCCCGCCCATGCCAGTGGTGTGGAACACGGCGACTTCGTAGCCGCGCGCTTCGAGCGCGGGCTTGAGCGTCTTCATGTAGGTGAGCGCGCTGGAGCCCAGCGAGGTCATGCCCACCAGCGGCTTCTCGAAGGCCGGCACGCAGGCCTGGCGGCAGGCGCCGAGCACCGCACCCGCGGCCTGGCTCAGGGCCGAGCGGCACAGGCTGTTGAGGCCGTAGAGCCCGCCGGCCCACAGCACCATGATGAGGTCGGGCGGAATGCGCTCGGGCGGCAGCAGGTGCGAGTAGGCGATGGTCGACACCAGCACCTTCGGCACGCCCAGCGGCAGCGCCTGCGCCACGTCGAGCGCCAGGTCGGTGCCCATGGTGCCGCCCAGTGCGAGCAGACCGTCGATGCGGCCCTCGGCCTGCCAGCGCGCGGCGAGCCTGGCGGCGCCGCGCGCCATCAGCGTCATGGCGCTGTTCTCGTCGCCGCTGGCCGCTACTTCGGCGACGGTCTTTCCGGCGGCGGCGGCCACTTCGGTGTTGGGAATGTCGGGCGTGAAGGGCGCGCCGTCGAGCACGCCCACGTCCATCACGACGACGCGGCCACCGCCGGCCTCGATGCACTCGCGCATGAACAGCAGCTCGGCGCTCTTGGTGTCGGCGGTGCCGATCAGCAGGATCGTGGGCGCTCGGCTCACAGCGTCGCTTCCACGTCGGCGAACGCACCTTCGAGCGCATCGACCATGAAGTCGACCTCCTCGCGCGTGATGACCAGCGGCGGCGAGAGGATGAGGTTCGGCCCCGAGATGCGCACCATCAGCCCGCGTTGGTAGGCCGCCTGCGCCACCTTCGCGGCGATCGGGTTGCCGCGCGGCAGCGTGGCGCGCGTGGCCTTGTCGGCCACCATCTCGATGCCCAGCATGAGGCCCATGCCGCGCACGTCGCCGACGAAGCTGAACTTGTCGACGAAGGGCCGCACGCGCGCCTGGAAATGCGCGCCCACGCGCGCCGCGTTGCCAGGCACGTCGAGCGCCTCGATCTGGTCCAGCGTGGCGAGTGCGGCGGCTGCCGCCACCGGGTGCGCGCTGTAGGTGTAGCCGTGGCCCACCGCGGCCTGGCCCGTGGGGTCGTTGAGGAAGACCTCGGCCACCTTGTTGCCGATGGCGGTGGCGCCCAGCGGCACGTAGCCCGACGAGATGCCCTTGGCCAGGCACCACAGGTCGGCCTTCACGTTCCACAGCCGCGTGCCGAACATGGCGCCGCCACGGCCGAAGCCGGTGACGACCTCGTCGGCGATGAGCAGCACGCCGTACTTGTCGCAGATCTCGCGCACGCGCGGCCAGTAGTTGGGCGGCGGCACGATCACGCCGCCCGCGCCCTGGATCGGCTCGGCGATGAAGGCGGCCACGGTGTCGGGCCCCTGGAACTGGATCTCGCGCTCCAGCAGCGTGGCGCAGATCTCGCCGAGTTCTTCCGGGTCCTGCGTGTAGGGGTTGCGGTACAGCCACGGCGTGTCGACGTGAAAGCAGCCCGGCAGCAGCGGCTCGTAGGCGCGGCGGAAGTTCAGGTTGCCGTTCACGCTCATGCCGCCGAAGTGCACGCCGTGGTAGCCCTGGCGCAGCGCAATGAACTTGAAGCGGTCGGCCTGGCCCTTGAGCTTCCAGTACTGGCGCGCGAGCTTGAGCGCGCCCTCCACCGCGTCGGAGCCGCCGTTGCTGAAGAACACGGCGGCCACGCCGTCGGGTTCCATGGTCTTGACCAGGCGCGCCGACAGCTCGATGGCGCGCGGGTGCGTGGTGCCGCGGAACACGTTGTAGAAGGGCAGCTCGTCCAGCTGCGCGACGATGGCGTCGCGCACGGGCTTGTTGCTGTGGCCCAGGTTCGCGGCCCACAGGCCGCCGACGCCGTCGAGCATCTTGTGGCCGTCGACGTCCCAGATCCAGCAGCCCTGGCCGCGCGCAATGATGTCGGGCTTGGTCTTCTGCATCGCCTGCGGATGCGCCATGGGGTGCCACAGGTACTGGGCGTTGTCTTGCTTGAGCGCCGCCACGGCGGCGGCTTCTTTCGTTGTCATGCAGGTCTCCGGAAGTATGGGGTGTGTGCTCAGGACGGCACGCCGACGGTGAGGGTCTTGACCTCGGTGTAGTGCAGCAGGCCCTCGGCGCCCATCTCCTGGCCGATGCCGCTTTCCTTCCAGCCGCCGAAGGGCATCTCTGGCTGCGAGACGCCGAAGTGGTTGATGCCGACCATGCCGGCCTCGAGCGCGTCGCCCAGGCGGTGCGCGGTGTGCAGGTCGCGCGTGAAGGCGTAGGCGCCCAGGCCGTAGGGCAAGGCGTTGGCCTGGGCGATGGCTTCGTCGAGCGTGTCGTAGGGCTGCAGCACGGCGATGGGGCCGAAGGGCTCCTGGCGCATCACGCGGCTGTCGGCGGGTGCGTTCGCGATCACGGTGGGCTCGAAGAAGAAGCCGGGGCGCTGCACGCGGTGGCCGCCGCACAGCAGCTGCGCGCCGCGCTCCACGGCGTCGTCGACAAAGCGCTGCATGTCCTCGATGCGGCGCGCGTGCGCGAGCGGGCCCATCTGCGTGGCGGGGTCGGTGCCCTCGCCCAGGCGCAGTGCGCGCGCGGCCTGGACGAAGGCCTCGCTCCATTCGCCGAAGCGCGCGCGCGGCACGTAGAAGCGGATCGGCGACGCGCACACTTGGCCCGCGTTGCGGAACTTGGCGGCCAGCGACTGCTTGAGCGCGAAGGGAAAGTCGGCGTCGTCGCACACGATCACCGGCGCGTGGCCGCCCAGTTCGCCGGTGAAGCGCTTCACATGCCGCGCCGCCTGCTCGCCCAGCAGCTTGCCCACGGCCACCGAACCGGTGAACGACACCTTGGCGATCGCCGGATGGTCGATGAGGAAGGACGACACCTCGGCCGGATCGCCGCACACCATGTTGAGTGCGTCGGGCGGCACGCCTGCATCGAGAAAGGCGCGCACCAGCAGCATGCAGGTGCCCGGCGTTTCTTCCGCCGGCTTGATGACCACGCTGCAACCTGCGGCCAGTGCGCTCGCGAGCTTGCGCGCGGGCAGGTTGGCCGGAAAGTTCCACGGCGTGAAGGCCGCCACCGGCCCCACGGGCTGGCGCATCACCGACTGCGAGAGGATGCCCTCGACGCGCGGCGGCACGAGGCGCCCGTACAGGCGCTTGGCCTCCTCGGCCTGGAAGTCGATGATGTCCGCCGACAGCGTGACCTCGCGCAGCGACTCGGCCAGTGGCTTGCCTTGCTCGAGGGTGAGCACGTGCGCAATCGTCTTCGCTTGCGCGCGGATGTTCTGCGCGGCGGCGCGCAGGATGTTGCAGCGTTCGAGTGCGCTCTTGGCGCGCCACTGCACGAAGCCGCGGCGCGCGGACGCGGCCGCTTCGGCGAGTTCGTCGCGGCCGGCCAGCGGCAGCTGCGCGATGGTGGCTTCGGTGGCGGGATTGACGACCGCGCGGCGGCCGCCGGCGGTCTGCGTGCGCCATTGGCCGGCGATGTGCAGTGCGAGTTCGGGGTAGTCCATGCCCTGCACGATAGGGAGCGAGCCCCTTGCCGCGTTATCGAAAACTGGCAAACCTCGCGCGGCCTCGTGCGTGACGCGCAAAGGCCTTCCTATACTGTCCGCGCCGATCTTCTTTCACGACGCCTCCACGCCACGACCTCACCGTGCCCCGTTCACGCACCCCTTCCCGGCCCAGCGCCAAGCCCCTGCCCAAGGCACGCAGCAATGCCGCGAGCGCCCCGGCCTTCGACCTCGAGACCTTCCTGCCCTTTCAGCTCTCGGTGGTCGCCAACCGCGTGAGCCAGACGGTGGGCCAGTCGATTGCCAGCCGCTTCTCGCTGCAGATTCCGGAGTGGCGCATCGTCGTGGTGCTGGGCAAGTACGGTGCGCTCTCGGCGCTCGAAATTGCACAGAAGACGAGCATGGACAAGGCCCGCGTGAGCCGCGCGCAGCACCGGCTGGTGGACCTGGGCCTGGCCAACATGCACCCTTCGGCCGACGACCGCCGCAAGGTCATCGTGTCGCTCGAGGAAGAAGGCCTGGCGCTGTACCGCGACATGGTGCCGCTGGCGCACGACACCGCGCAGCGCCTGTTTTCGCAGCTCACGGCCGACGAGCGCCAGGTGCTGCAGACCATCGTGCAGAAGCTGTTCGACAGCACCACCGGCTTCGAGCCCAGCGGCGAGCTCGAATAGGCCACGGTCGGGTGGCTTAGGGGTTTGCCCTGTCACTTTAAGATCGTTGTCAACGAAACAATCTGGTCTGGAGATTGCTTCCGGCACGGGTCTTCGCACCCCTGCCACCGCTTCGCCGGACCGCCATGACCAGCCAGACCGCCTCCGTTCTTCCTGCCCCCGCCCCCATCGTCGCGACGCGCTGGACCCTGTCCACGCACGACATCGACGCCTACGCCAGCGGCCAGAACGGCTGGCACCTGGCGTGCGACATGCTCTCGGGCGGCAGCTTCGCCGGCTTTCTCGACCACGTGCAACTGCCCGGCCTGCGGCTGGTGCGCGAGACCACCAACCGCGCGCTGCGCCAGCACGGCGAGATGAACCCCGACTGCTGCGGCTTCGCCCTCACCTGCCGGCAGGACGGCGAGGCGCGCTTCTCGGGCCAGCGGCTGGACACCGAGTCGGTGATGGTCGGGCGCTGCGACGAGCTCGACCTGTGCAGCCCGCCGGGCTTCGAGCTGACGGGCATCGTGGTCGACAACGCGCTGCTGCAGTCGCTCACCGAACGCCTGAACGACCGCGCGCCGCCGGCCTGGCTCGAACGGCGCGTGGTGCTGCACTTCGACGACCCCACCATGCAGTCGCTGCGCGGCACCCTGCGCGGCGCCTTCAGCGCGCTCGACGCGATGCCCGGCCTGCTCGACGACCCCGTCGCCACGGTGCAGCTGCGCGACGACGTGCTGCTGGCGTGGCTCAACGCCTTGCCTGAAGACGTCGACCTGCGCGAGCTGCGTTCCACCGAGGCGCACCGCCGCGTGGTGCGCCGCGCCTGCGAGCTGATGATGTCGCGGCCCGACGAGCCGCTGTCGATGCTGCAGGTGTGCAGCCGCATCGGCGCGAGCCAGCGCAAGCTGAACTACTGCTTCCAGGAAACGCTGGGCCTGAGCCCCGCGCGCTACCTGCGGGCGCTGCGCCTGAACGGCGTGCGCCGCGCACTGAAGCGGCCCGAGTCGCGCTCGGTGCAGGACATCGCGGCGCACTGGGGCTTCTGGCACCTGAGCCAGTTCGCGACGGACTACCGGCGCCAGTTCGGCGAACTGCCCTCGCAGACGCTGCGCGGCGCGGCGCTCACGAGGCACTGATCCGGTGCACGGGTCGAGGGGAATCCCTCGGTTTTCGGGGCGTCAGTTTTGCCGTTTTTTGATACCTGCTTGCGGAGGCGGTCGCTATCGTTGACCGCCATATGTCCGCCACGCTGCCACCCCTTCCCAGCGCCCGTTCGCTCGCCGCCGCCCTGCAACGCCGCGAGCTCTCGTGCCGCGAACTGATGCAGACCTGCCTTGCGTGCATCGACCGCTTCAACCCGCAGGTCAACGCGTTGGTGTCGCTGCAACCGCCCGAGGAGATGCTGCGCCAGGCCGATGCCTGCGATGCCCAACGCGCGCGCGGCGACGCGGTGGGCCGGCTGCACGGCTTCCCGATGGCGCCGAAGGATTTCGTCGCCACCGCCGGCCTGCCGACCACCATGGGCAGCCCCGTGTTCGCGAAGCAGGTCACGCCGCACGACGCGATCATGGTCGAGCGCCTGCGCCGCGCCGGCGCCGTGTTCGTGGGTCGCAGCAACACGCCCGAGTTCGGCCTGGGCTCGCACACCTACAACACGGTGTTCGGCACCACGCGCAACGCATGGAACCTCGACCACGCGGCCGGCGGCAGCAGCGGCGGCGCCGCGGTGGCGCTCGCGCTGCACATGCTGCCGGTGGCCGACGGCAGCGACATGATGGGCTCGCTGCGCAACCCCGCGGCCTGGAACCACGTCTACGGCCTGCGCCCGTCGCTGGGCCGCGTGCCCACCGGGCCGGGGCCGGAGCTGTTCTTCCAGCAGCTGGGCTGCGAAGGGCCGATGGGCCGCACGCCCGAGGACGTGGCCTGGCTGCTGTCGGTGCAGGCCGGCTACGACGCGCGCTCGCCGCTGAGCCTGGCCGGTGACGGCGAGGCCTTCGCGCAACCGCTCGATGCAGAGTTGCGCGGCAAGCGCATCGCCTGGCTCGGCGACCTCGGCGGCCACCTGCCGATGGACCCGGGCGTGATGGCGCTGTGCGAATCGGCGCTGCGGCATTTCGACACGCTGGGCTGCAGCGTCGCACCCGCCGTGCCCGCCTTCGACTTCAACGCCCTGTGGACCGCCTGGCTGCGCCTGCGCGGCTTCATCGTGGCCGGCGCGCTGCGCGGGCTGCATGCCGACCCGGCCACGCGCGCGCAGCTCAAGCCCGAGGCTTGCTGGGAGATCGAGCAGGGCGAACGCCTGAGCACCGCCGCGCTGCATGAGGCGGCCGTCACGCGCACGCAGTGGCATGCCGCGCTGCTGCAGCTCTTCGAACGCTTCGACTTCCTGGTGCTGCCGGCCGCGCAGGTGTTCCCGCTGCCGGTGGACGTGCACTGGCCGCGCGAGGTCGGCGGTCGCGCCATGGACACCTACCACCGCTGGATGGAAGTGACCATCGGCCCCTCGCTCGCCGGCCTGCCCGCGATGGCGATCCCGGCCGGCTTCTCGCAGGCCGAGGGCACGCGCGGCCTGCCGATGGGCCTGCAGCTCATCGGCCGCCCCGGCGCGGACCTCGACGTGCTGCGCATGGCGCACGGCTGGCACCAGGCCGTGCCCTTCGCGAACCTGCAGTCGCCGCTGCTGCTGCAGCCGTAGCAACAACAAGCCCCCCTGTTTCCCGTACTCCGACACATCTCACACAACCCGAGGAGAGAACCCATGCGCAGACGTTCGCTGATTGCTGCCGGCCTGGCCGCCGGCCTGTCCCCCATCGCCCTGCCCGCCCTGGCGCAGGGCCTGGGGGGCAAGACCCTGAACCTGATCGTGCCCTACCCGGCGGGCGGCGGCTCCGACATCAACGCGCGGCTGGCCGCGCCCGAGCTGTCGCGGCTGCTGGGCCAGCCGGCCATCGTCGACAACGTGCCCGGCGCCAGCGGCTCGCTCGGCGTGATGAAGGCGGCCAACGCGCCGGCCGACGGCTCGGCGCTGCTCGTGGGTTCGCCGATGGAGCTGATGCTCACGCCGCTCACGCTCGGCAGCGCGCGCTACAAGGCCGAAGACTTCCGGCCCATCGGCGTGATGGCCGTCACCTCGATGGTGCTGCTGGCGCGCAAGGACCTGGGCGCGGGTAGCGTCGACGAACTCATCGCGCTCTTGCGCCGTCCCGATACGAAGGAGCTGAGCTACGGCAGCATCGGCCCCGGATCGCTCTACCACCTGCTGGGCGAGCGCTTCATGCAGCAGACGGGCACCAAGATGCTGCACGTGCCCTACAAGGGCTTCGCGCCGCTGGTGAACGACCTGCTGGGCGGGCAGATCGACCTGGTGTTTGCGCCGCTGGCCGGCAACGTGCCCGACCTGCTGGACGCCGGCAAGGTCAAGGCGCTGGGCATCGCGGCCTCGGCGCCGCACGAGCGCTTCACGGCCATTCCGCTGATCCGCAACAGCAAGGGGCTGGACGACTTCGTCTACAGCCTGTGGGCAGGCATCCAGGTGTCGCACCGCGTGCCCGAGGAGGCGCAGCAGCGGCTGCACACGGCCTTCAACCAGATGATGCTCAAGCCCGAGCTGCGCCGCGCGCTGGAACTCGGCGGCAGCAAGGTGGCGCCCGAACAGACGTTGGCCGAGCTGCGCCGCGGCTACCAGGCCGACATGGAGCGCTACCGCGCCATCGCCAAGTCGGTCAACCTGCGGCCCGAATGACATCCGCGGGCACGGGCCCGCGTTTTGCCAGTTTTCGATAACGCCGCGGCGGCGCGCAGAGAGAGGATGCGGACCTGTCCATCCTTCATCCGCCAAGGAGAACCTCCATGTCCGCCGACCTTTTCCCCGCAGCCTCCGGCGCCCTCACGCGCCGCCAACTCGTCATCGGCGGCGGCGCGGCCGCGCTGGCCGGCGTGCCTGCGCTGACGCATGCGCAATCGAAGACGATCAAGATCGGCTACCTCACCACGCTGTCGGGCGTTCGCGCCAACTTCGGCGAGGCCGACCCGTGGAGCCTGGAGCGCGTGCGCGCCACGCTGAAAGACGGCCTGACCATCGGCGGCACGACCTACAAGGTGGAGATCGTGGTGCGCGACACGCAGTCCGACGCCAACCGCGGCGCCACCATGTCCAGCGAGCTTCTGCTGCGCGAGAAGGTCGACCTGCTGCTGGTGCAGGACAGCGACGCCGCATTGGCCGCCGGCCAGCTGTGCGACGTCAACGGCGTGCCGATGGTCTCGACCATGGGCCCGTGGCAGGCCATCACCTTCGGGCGCGGCTCGACGCCGCAGAAGGGCTTTCCGTTCTCCTTCCATTTCTTCTGGGGCGCCGACGACGTGCTGAAGAACTTCTTCGGCATGTGGGAGCCGCTGAAGGTGGAGCGCACGCTGGGCACGCTGTACATCGACAACGGCCCGGGCCACGCCTTCGCCGATCCGGCCACGGGCATCCCGGGCGGCGCCAGGCAGCGCGGCTACAAGGAGACCAACGGCGGCTTCTTCAAGATCGCGACCGACGACTTCAGCAACCAGGTTTCCAGCTTCAAGGCGGCGCGCGCGAACATCGTCTCGGGCTTTGCCTACGCCAACCACTTCGCCACCTTCTGGAAGCAGGCGCAGCAGGCAGGCTACCGGCCCGAGGTGGTGACGATGGCCGCGTCGTTCCTGTTCCCCAGCGCAGTGGAGTCGCTGGGCGCCGCGGGCAACGGCATGTCGACCGAGGTCTGGTGGACGCCCAACTTCCCGTTCAAGTCGTCGCTGACGGGCCAGAGCGCCAAGGCGCTGGCGGCCGACTGGGAGGCCACCACCGGCAAGCAATGGACGCAGCCCATCGGCTACGGCCATGCGCTGTTCGAGGTCGGCATTGCCGCATTGAAGAACGCCACCAACCCGAAGGACAAGAAGGCCGTGCGCGATGCGCTGGCCAACCTGCAGCTGGATTCGGTGGTGGGACGCATCGACTTCAAGGGCAGCCCGATCAAGAGCGTGGCCGTCACGCCGATGGTGGCGGGCCAGTGGCGCAAGACCAAGGCGGGCAGCAAGTTCCCGTACGAGCTGGTCATTACGCACAACAGCACCGCGAAACAGATTCCGGTGGAAGACGAGCTCAAGCTGCTGTCGCAGCTGAAAGCTGCATGAGCGATTGCCTCGTCATCGACGGCCTGTGCAAGCGCTACGGCGAGATCGTCGTGGCCGACCAGGTGGCGCTCTCGCTCGCGCGCGGCGAGTGCCTGGGCGTGGTCGGGCCGAACGGCGCGGGCAAGAGCTCGCTGTTCAACCTGATCACCGGCGTGGCCGTGCCCGATGCCGGCAGCATCCGCCTCGAAGGCCGCGAACTCGTCGGGCTGCGCGCCGATGCGCGGGCGCGGCTGGGCGTGGCGCGCGCCTTCCAGATCCCGCAGCCCTTCGCGCATTTGAGCGCCTACGAGAACGCACTGGCCGCCGCCACCTTCGCCGCGCGGCTGCCGCGCGCACAAGCCGCGCGCCAGGCCTGGGCCGTGCTGGAGCGCACCGGGCTCGCCGACCGCGCCGACGTGCCGGCCGGCCGCCTGCCGCTGCTGGACCGCAAGCGCCTCGAGTTGGCCAAAGGCCTGGCGGCGCGGCCGCACCTGCTGCTGCTCGACGAGATCGCCGGCGGCCTCACCGAGGCCGAGGTGCAGGTGCTGGTGGCGCTGGTGCTCGAGCTCAAACAGGACGTGGCGATGATCTGGATCGAGCACATCGCGCAGGCCTTGATGGCCGTGGCCGACCGGATCATGGTGCTGAACTTCGGCCGCAAACTGCTGGAAGACACACCCGCCGCCGCCATGGCCAGCCGCGAGGTGCGCGAGGTCTACATGGGCGTGGGCGACGAAGACACTTTGCAGGAGAGCACCCATGCCGCTGCTTGAAGTGCGCGACCTGTGCAGCCACTACGGCGACCTGCAGGCGCTGTTCGACCTGTCGCTCGACGTGGCGGAAGGCGAAGCCACCGCGCTCATTGGCGCCAACGGCGCGGGCAAGTCGACGCTGATCCGCGCCATTGCCGGGCTGGGCTCACGCAGCCGCGGCGCCATCCGCTTCGACGGCCAGGCCATCGAAGCCGAGCCGGCCGAGCGCATCGCACGCCGCGGCATCGCGCTGGTGCCCGAGGGGCGGATGCTGTTCCCCTCGCTCACCGTGGAAGAGAACCTGCGCATGGGCGCGCTGTGCGGCCGTACCGGCCACTGGACGCTGCCCACCGTCTACGCGCTGTTCCCCATCCTGCAGGAGTTTCGCCACCGGCCGGCCACGCAGCTGTCGGGTGGGCAGCAGCAGATGGTGAGCATCGGCCGCGCGCTCATGGCCAACCCGCGCCTGATGCTGTGCGACGAGATCTCGCTGGGCCTGGCGCCCGTGGTCATCGAGCAGATCTACCGCGCCTTCGGCGACATCCGCGCGCAAGGCACGGCGCTGCTGGTCGTGGAGCAGGACGTGACGCGCGCCTGCCGCATCGCGCAGCGCGTGTACTGCCTGCTCAAGGGGCGCGTCACGCTGGCGGGCCGCGCATCGGACTTCAGCGCCGCGCAGATCGCCAACGCCTACTTCGGACACTGAACACCACCATGGCCTGGCTCGAAACCCTCATCAACGGCGTGCTGCTCGGCGGCCTCTATGCGCTCTTCGGCCTCGGGCTGGCGCTGGTCTTCGGCGTGATGCGCATGGTCAACCTCGCGCATGGCGAGTTCGTGGTGCTGGCGGCGTACTTCGCGGTCTTCCTGGCCACGCAGTTTCCCGGCGTGTCGCCGCTCTTCTTCATCGCGCCGGTGGCGCTGGCGGCCTTCGGCATGGGCTACCTGCTGCAGCGGCTGCTGCTGAACCGCGCGGTGGCCACCGACGATCCGCTCACGCCGGTGCTGGTCACCTTCGGCATCGCGGTGGTGCTGCGCAACCTGATGGTCGAGCTGTTCGGCGCCGACCCGCGCGCGCTGGACGGCGGCGCGCTGGCCACGGCGGGCTTCGAGATCGGCGGGCTGCGCATCGGCTGGTACCCGGTGCTGGTGCTGGTGCTCGCGGTGCTGGCCTTCGGCGCGCTGCAGTGGCTGCTGCAGCACTCGCGCTTCGGGCTGGTGGTGCGCGCCACCTCGGACCACCGCGAGATCGTGCGCACGATGGGCGTGCGCCCGCGCCATGTGTATGCGGTGGTGATGGGGCTGTCGCTGGCCTTCGCCTCGGTGGCGGGGCTGCTGCTGGCGCTGCGCACCTCGTTCACGCCCTTCTCGGGCGTGGAGCGGCTGCTGGGCGCGTTCGAGGTCGTGATCATCGGCGGCCTGGGCTCGTTCCGCTGGGCGCTGGTCGGCGGCATCGCGCTGGGCGTGGCGCAGCTGGTGGGCCAGCGGCTCGATTCCAACGCGGGCGCGCTGTACGCCCACCTGCTGTTCTTCGCGGTCCTGATGGTGCGCCCCAACGGCATCGCTGGCGCACGCACCTGAGATGACTTCGATGCGTCCTCCGTCCCTCGCCCCCTGGATCGGTTTCACCGCCGCGGCCCTTGCCATCGCCTTCGCGCCCACCGTGGCCGACGGCGGCCTGCTGCGCCTGCTCAGCGAGGTGCTGATCACGCTGGCCATGGCCCAGATGTGGAACCTGCTGGCCGGCTACACCGGGCTGGTATCGATGGGCCACCAGGCCTTTGCCGGCATCGGCGCCTACCTGCTGTTCGTGGCCTCCGACCGGCTGGGCATCCCGCCCTACTGGATGGTGCCGGTGGCGGGCCTGGGCGGCGCGCTGCTGGCCGCCGTGGTGGCGCCGCTGATGTTCCGCCTGCGCGATGCCTACTTCTCGATCGGCATGTGGGTGCTGGCCGAGATCGTGCGACTGCTGGTCGCCAAGTTCCCGCTGTTCGGCGGCGAATCGGGCGTGCCGCTGCAGGCGGTGCGGCTGGTGGAGGCCGAGACCTTCCAGCAGAACGCGTTCTGGATCTCGGGCGCCATCGGCCTGGCAGCGGTGGCCGGCGTGTACCTGCTGATGCGCTCGCCCTTCGGCCTGGGGCTGATGGCGGTGCGCGACAACGAACTGGCCGCCACCAGCATCGGCGTGAACGTGTGGCGCAACCGCTTCATCGCCTTCGTGCTGTCGGGGCTGGGCTTCGGGCTGGCCGGCGGGGCGCACTTCATGGGGACGATGTTCGTCTCGCCCGACTCGGCCTTCGACATCAACTGGGTGGTGACGGCGATGTTCATCGTGATCATCGGCGGCATCGGCACCATCGAGGGGCCGCTGATCGGCACCGTCATCTACTTCGGGCTGCGCGAGCTGTTCAACACCTGGTTCGCGATGTCGGGCGGCTGGTACCTGATCGCGATGGGCTGCATCGCCATTGCGGTCATGCTGCTGGCACCGCGCGGCCTTTGGGGGCTGGCGCGCGAACGCTGGGGCTGGCGCGGCCTGAGCGTGCAGCGCCATCCACCGCCGCGCGACGAGACCACCCTTTCTTCTCCCCTTCCTCCCTCCACCCAAGGACGCACCGCATGAAGACCACCGCCTTCTTTCACGACGAACGCACCTTCTGGCACGTGCCCGGCGGGCTGCATGCCCTGTTCCTGCCGGTGGGCGGCTGGGTGCAGCCCATGGCCGGCAGCGGCATGGCCGAGTCGCCCGACTCCAAGCGCCGCATCAAGTCGCTGATGGACGTGTCGGGCCTGAGCGCGCAGCTCGACGTGCTGAGCGCGCCGATGGCCAGCGAAGAAGACCTGCAGCGCGTGCACCCCGCCAGCTACCTGCAGAAGTTCAAGGCCGCCAGCGACGCCGGCGGCGGCGACCTGGGCGAGGTCGCGCCCTTCGGCCCGGGCAGCTACGAGATCGCGAAGCTCTCGAGTGGCCTGGCCATTGCCGCGATGGACAGCGTGCTGCAGGGCCGCCACCGCAACGCCTTTGCGCTCACACGCCCGCCGGGCCACCACTGCCTGCGCGAGCACAGCATGGGCTTTTGCCTGTTCAACAACATCGCGGTGGCCATCGAGACCATGAAGGCGCGCCACGGCCTGGGCCGCGTGGCCGTGATCGACTGGGACGTGCACCACGGCAACGGCACGCAGGAGATCTTCTACGACCGCCCCGACGTGCTCACGCTGTCGCTGTACCAGGAGAACTGCTTCCCGCCCGGCTACAGCGGCGCCGAAGACCGCGGCACGGGCGCGGGGCTGGGCTTCAACGTCAACATCCCGCTGCAGCCCGGCGGCGGGCACGCGGCCTACATGCATGCCTTCGAGCGCATCGTGACGCCGGTGATCGACCGCTACCGGCCCGAGCTGATCGTGGTGGCGAGCGGGCTGGACGCCAACGGCGTCGACCCGCTGGCGCGCATGCAGCTGCACCCCGAGTCGTTCCGCCAGATGATGCGGCAGGTCAACGCGCTGGCCGCCAAGCACTGCGACGGGCGCGTGGTGGTGGTGCACGAAGGCGGCTACTCGGAAGCCTGCGTGCCCTTCTGCGGACTGGCGGTGGTGGAAGAACTGTCGGGGCACCGCACCGAGGTGGAAGACCCGTTCAGCGACTTCTTCGGGCTGCAGCAACCGTCGGCGCGCTTCGATGCGTTCCAGCGTGAATTGATTGGCGAGATGGCGGCGTTGCACGGGCTCTGAGGCGGCGGCATGGACTAAGCTCGTCGCTGCCGGCCCGTGGCCGCGCGTCCTGCTTCACCGTCCATGCCCCGCTTCATCAACCGCCGCACCGTCGTCGTTCTCTCTGCCCTCGTCCTCGTCGCCTTGCTCGGCCTGTGGGCCGCGAACCGCTTCAACGTCAACCCGACGCATGCGCCCGGCGAGGTGATCGACCAGTTCGAGGGCGTGCCGGTGTACTACAACGGCGCCATCAACCACGTCGACGGCCGCAGCCTCGCGCCCGACGGCTACAACATCGGCCTGCGCTGGCAGTGCGTGGAGTTCGTCAAGCGCTACTACTACGAGCGGCACCAGCACCGCATGCCCGAGGCGCGCGGCCATGCCAAGGCCTTCTTCGACGCGGCTGTGGCGGACGGTGCGTTGAACGCCGCGCGCAACCTGGTGCAGCACCGCAACGGCGGCGCGAGTGCGCCGGCGGTGGGCGACATCGTGGTGTTCGCGCCGTGGCTCTTCAATCCCTACGGCCATGTGGCGATCGTGTCGCGCGTGGACGCCGACGCGGTCGAGATCGTGCAGCAGAACCCCGGGCCCTTCGGCACCTCGCGCGAACGCCTGCCGCTGGTACTCGCTGAAGGGCGCACGCAGCTGGGCACCGAGCGCGTGCTCGGGTGGCTGCGGCTGCCCGCCTCCTCCTCCAAATCCTGAATCGCGGTCTAATCACAGCCATGTGCCAATTGCTAGGGATGAACTGCAACACGCCGACCGACGTGACCTTCAGCTTCACGGGGTTCGCGCAGCGCGGTGGCCGCACCGACCACCATGCCGACGGCTGGGGCATCGCGTTCTTCGAGGACCGCGGGCTGCGCCACTTCGTCGACCACCAGCCCGCTTGCGAGTCGCCGGTGGCGGAGCTGATCCGGCGCTACCCGATTCAAAGCCGCAACGTCATCGCGCACATCCGCAAGGCGACGCAGGGCGAGGTCAACCTGCAGAACTGCCACCCCTTCGTGCGCGAGCTGTGGGGCCGCTACTGGGTGTTCGCCCACAACGGCGACCTGAAGGACTTCCGCCCGCGCCTGCACGGCAACTTCCACCCGGTGGGCAACACCGACAGCGAGCACGCCTTCTGCTGGATCATGCAGGAGCTGGCCAAGTCGCACGCGGGCGTGCCCAGCGTCGAGGAGCTCACGCTCACGCTGCGCGAACTGGCGCCGCAGCTCGCGGCGCACGGCACCTTCAACTTCATGCTGTCGAACGGGCAGGCGCTGTGGGCGCATGCCTCCACCAACCTCTGGTACGTGGAACGCCGCCACCCTTTCGTGACGGCGCAGCTGTCCGACGAAGACCTGGAAATCGACTTCGCCCAGCACACCACGCCCACCGACCGCGTGGCCGTGGTGGTGACGGCGCCGCTCACCACCAACGAGACGTGGACGCCCTTCACCTCGGGCGAGTTGCATGTGTTCGTGGACGGCCAACGGATGCCACGCTGAGGCCCAAAACTCAGTCTTTTGGCTGACACTTTTTTGCAACAGCGCAAGAAAGTATCGATGAGTGAGTGCAAACAATGAACAATAACTGTTCTCATTTGCATACGGTCGCTCTTTCATGCCCGCCTCTCCCTTCTTCCTCCGCCCGACCGTGGCCGCCTCGCTGCTGGCCCTTCACGCCCTGACGGCCCTGGCCCAGACGCCAGCCGCCGAACCGGCGGCTCCCGCCAGCGGCACGCTGAGCACCGTCACCGTCGAAGCCAGCGCCGACGCCTCGGCCGAAGGCCTGACCAAGCCCTTCGCGGGCGGGCAGGTGGCGCGCGGCGGGCGCGTGGGCATCCTGGGCAACCAGGACATGATGGATTCGCCTTTCTCCAGCACCAGCTACACGCACGAGCTGATCCAGAACCAGCAGGCCAAGAGCGTTGCCGACGTGCTGCAGAACGACCCGTCGGTGCGCGTGGCGCGCGGCTTCGGCAACTTCCAGGAGTCGTACTTCATTCGCGGCTTCGTGGTGAATTCGGACGACATCGCCTACAACGGCCTGTACGGCCTGCTGCCGCGCCAGTACATCTCGTCGGAGCTGTTCGAGCGCGTCGAGGTGCTGCGCGGCGCAAGCGCGTTCCTGAACGGCGCCACGCCCACGGGCGGCGGCATCGGCGGCAACATCAACCTGCTGCCCAAGCGCGCACCGAACGACCCGCTGACGCAGGTCACGCTCGGCACGGCCAGCGGCTCGCAAAGCTATGTGTCGACCGACATCGCACGCCGCTTCGGGCCCGACCAGAACCTGGGCGTGCGCCTGAACGCGGCGCACCGCGACGGCGGCACCGGCGTGAACGCCGAGCAGGTGAAGCTCGACGTGGCCTCGGTCGGCTTCGACTGGCGCAGCCGCAACGCGCGCATCTCGGCGGACCTCGGCCACCAGGAACACCGCCTCTCGCGCACGCGCCCGAACGTGACGCTCGGCGCCGGCGTGACGCGCGTGCCGTCGGCCCCCGACAACCAGCTCAACTACGCGCAGCCCTGGACCTACTCCAACGAGCGCGACACCTTCGGCTCGCTGCGCGGCGAATACGACATCACCGACAGCGTGACGGCCTGGGTCGCCGGTGGCGCGCGCAAGAGCCATGAAGGCAACTCGCTCGCCGGCCTCACGCTCACGAACAACCTCGGCGCGGGCAACATGTCGCGCTTCGAGAACCAGCGCCAGGACAACACCCGCACGGCCGAAGCCGGCGTGCGCGGCAAGTTCACGACCGGTCCGGTGAACCACACGGTGGTGGCCTCGTACTCGTACTACCAGCTCAAGGAGAAGAACGCCTACAAGTGGGACTTCTTCAACAACCTGAAGAGCAACCTGTACGCGCCCGTCGGCTACCCGATCCCGGCCTACACGGCGAGCGCGTTCCGCGGCAACGACATGGACAACCCCGCGCTGCTGACGCAGACGCGCCTGAGCAGCCTGGCGATCGGCGACACGCTGTCGTTCCTGGACGACCGCGCGCAGCTCACGCTCGGTGTGCGGCGCCAGAAGCTGGAGAGCACCGACTTCGCCTACGACACCGGCAAGCCCACCGCGTACGAGAAGAGCCGCACCAGCCCGATGGCCGGCTTCGTGTTCAAGCTGCAGCCGCAGGTGTCGCTGTACGCGAACTACATCGAGGGCCTGAGCAAGGGCGACACCGCACCCACGGTGTCGACCGGCGGCGCCGTGCGCAACGCGGGCACGCAGCTGTCGCCCTATGTGTCGAAACAGAAAGAGATCGGCATCAAGTTCGACGGCGGCCGCATCGGCGGCGGCCTGGCCTTCTTCACGACCGACAAGCCGCGCGCGCTCGTCAACAGCGCCGGCTACTACGTGGCCGAAGGCCGCGACCGCCACCAAGGCCTGGAGCTGACCGCCTTCGGCGAAGCGGCCAAGGGCGTGCGCCTGATGGGCGGCATCACCTTCCTGGACGCCAAGCAGCGCGCCACGGGCGACGCCACGACCGACGGCCGCCGCGTCATCGGCATCGCGAAGACGCAAGGCACCCTGGGCGTGGAATGGGACGTGCCGGGCGTGCGCGGCCTGTCGCTGGACGGCCGCGTGGTGGCCACGGGCCCGAGCTACGCCGACGCCGCCAACACGCTGCGCGTGCCCGGCTGGACGCGCTTCGATGTCGGCGCGCGCTACCTCACCGAGGTGGCCGGCAAGCTGGTGACGCTGCGCGCGCGCATCGACAACCTGACCAACCGGAACTACTGGGCCTCGGTGGGCGGCTACCCGAACAACGGCTACCTGGTGCTCGGTGCGCCGCGCACCTTCACGCTGTCGGCGTCGGTCGACTTCTGATCAGGCCGAGGCCAGGTGCGCCTCGAGCGCATCGACGAACATCTTCGGCACGTCGAAGCCGGTCTGCTCGGTGATTTCCTGAAAGCAGGTCGGGCTGGTCACGTTGATCTCGGTGACCGAGTCGCCGATCACGTCGAGCCCGATCAGGAGCAGCCCGCGCGGCGCGAGCACCTTGCCGATCGCTTCGGCGATCTCGCGGTTGCGCGCCGTGAGCGGCTGGGCCACGCCCTTGCCGCCGGCCGCGAGGTTGCCGCGCACCTCGGTGCCCTGCGGAATGCGCGCCAGCACGAAGGGCGCCGGCTCGCCCGCGATGATCAGGATGCGCTTGTCGCCCTGCGTCACCTCGGGCACGAAGCGCTGCACCATGATGGTTTCGGCGCCGTCCTTGTTGAGCGTCTCCACGATGGAGCCGAGGTTCAGCGCGTCCTGCTTGACGCGGAAGATGCCCATGCCGCCCATGCCGTCGAGCGGCTTGAGGATGATGTCGCCGTGCTCGGCATGGAAGTCGCGCACGGCCTGCGCGCTGCGCGTGACCAGCGTGGGCGTGACGAACTGCGGAAACTCCATGATCGCGAGCTTCTCGGGGTGGTCGCGCAGCGCGCGCGGCGAGTTGACCACCTTCGCGCCCTCGCGCTCGGCCTGCTGCAGCAGGTGCGTCGAGTAGATGTACTCGGCGTCGAAGGGCGGGTCCTTGCGCATGAGCACCGCGTCGAAGTCCTTCAGCGCCTTCGACTCGATGATGTCGACGCGGTACCAGTCCTTCGGGTCACCCGTCAGCGTGATCTGCTGCACCACCGCCGAGACGCGCCCGCCGGAGGTCCACTGGATGTCCTGCGGCAGGCAGGCCGCGATGCGGTGGCCGCGGCGCTGGGCCTCGCGCATCATCGAGAAGGTCGTGTCCTTGTAGATCTTGAAGTGATCGAGCGGGTCGGCGACGAAGAGGATGTTTTTCATCAGGCGTTCTTTCCGGCGCCGGGAGCGGCGGCTGTGGAGGGAGTTTCTGGCGGCATGTTGCCGGAAGCGGCGATGTCCTTGCCGGCGGGGGCTTTTTCAATGGGCAGCTGCACCCGTGCGCGGCCGACCTGCTGCACCGCCAGCGCCACCGCGCCGGCCACCACGCCCCAGAAGGCGGAGCCGATGCCGGCCAGCGTCACGCCCGAGAGCGTGACCAGGAAGGTGATGAGCGCGGCCTCGCGGTGCGCCTCGTCGCGCACCGCTGCCGCCAGCCCGCCGCCGATGGTGCCCAGCAGCGCCAACCCGGCGATGGCCGCGACCAGCTCCTTGGGAAAGGCCGTGAGCAGGCCCGTGACGGCCGCGCCAAACAGGCCGATCACCACGTAGATGGCGCCGCAGCTCACGGCCGCCGTGTAGCGCCGCGCCGGGTCTTCGTGCGCCTCGCGGCCCATGCACATGGCGGCCGTGATGGCGCTGAGGTTGAGCGCGAAGGCGCCGAAGGGCGCGAGCACCAGCGTGGCGAGGCCACTGATCGTGATGAGCTTGCTGACCGGCAGGTCGCTGTAGCCGCTGGCGCGGATCGCCGCCACGCCGGGCAGGTTCTGCGAGGCCATGGTCACGACGAACAGCGGCAGCGCCAGGCTCACGATGGCTTGCCAGGTGAACACCGGCACCGTGAACACCGGCCAGGTGAGCGAGAAGTGCACGGCCGACCACGCCAGCTCGCCGCGCGCGGCCGTGAAGGCGATGGCCACCAGCAGCGTGAGCGGCACCGCATAGCGCGGCAGCAGGCGCTTGCCCACGAGGTAGGTGCCGAGCATCAGCAGCACCAGCGGCAGCGCGGTCTGCGCCGCCGTGAAGGCCGAAATGCCGAAGCGCGCGAGCACGCCGGCCAGCAACGCCGAGGCGATGGCCATCGGGATCTTGTTCATCACGCGCTCGAACCAGCCCGTGGCGCCCGCGAGCACGATCAGCACCGCGCAGACGATGAAGGCGCCCACCGCCTCGCCCATGCCGTAGCCCGCGCCGGCCACGGCCAGCACGGCCGCGCCGGGGGTGCTCCAGGCAATCATGACGGGCTTGCGCCACCACAGCGAGGGCAGCGCCGAAGCCAGCCCCATGCCGATGCCCAGCGCCCACATCCACGAGGCCGCCATCTCGGGCGTGGCGCCGAAGGCCTGGGCGGCCTGGAACACGATGGCCACCGAACTCGTGAAGCCCACGAGCACGGCGACGAAGCCCGCGGTGAAGGCCGAAAGGCTCAGGTCCTTGAAGAATCGCATGCCGCGATTCTGCCGGGGCGCGCGGCCTGGCGCCGCGGGCCTCAGATCTCGATCTTCGAGCCCAGCTCGACGACCGCGTTGTTGGGCAGGCCCAGGAAGGCCGCCGCGCCGCTCGCGTTGTGGTGCATCTGCGCGAACAGCTTCTCGCGCCACGGCGCCATGCCGCTGCCCAGCGTGGGGATCACGACGTCGCGCGAGAGGAAGTAGCTGGTCGTCATCGGCTCGAGCTGGCAGCCGCGCATGCGCGCGTTGTCGAGCGCGCGCGGCAGGTCGATGTCGTTCTTGAAGCCGTAGTGCACGATCACCTGCCAGCAGTGGTTGCCCAGCGCCTCGATCTCGATGCGCTTGTCCATCGGAATCCAGGGCACCTCGTGGTTGCGCACGGTGACGAACATGTTCTGCTCGTGCAGCACCTTGTTGTGCTTGAGGTTGTGCAGCAGCGCGTTGGGCACCACGCCCGGTTCGGCCGTGAGGAACACGGCCGTGCCGTCGACGCGCGCGGGCGGGCTCATGAACACCGAGCCGAGGAAGGACTTCAGGTCGATCGCGTCGGCGTGCTGCGCCTCGCCCATGAGGCGGCGGCCTTCCTTCCAGGTGACCATCAGCGTGAACACGGCACCGCCGATCAAGAGCGGGAACCAGCCGCCTTCGAACAGCTTGAGCAGGTTCGAGGCGAAGAACAGGAAGTCGACCACGAAGAAGATCGCGGTCGAGGCGATGCACAGCGCCAGCGGCAGCTTCCACGCGTAGCGGATCACGAAGAAGGTCAGGATCGTGGTGATCAGCATGTCGGTGGTCACGGCGATGCCGTAGGCCGCGGCCAGGCTGCTCGAGGTGCGGAACATCACGACCGCCATCACGATGGCCACGAACAGGCCCCAGTTGACCAGCGGAATGTAGATCTGGCCGGCCGTGCGCACGCTGGTGTGCTCGATGTTCAGGCGCGGCAGGTAGCCCAGCTGGATCACCTGGCGCGTGACGCTGAAGGCGCCGGTGATGAGCGCCTGCGAGGCGATCACCGTCGAGAGCGTGGCCAGCAGCACCAGCGGAATGAGCGCCCATTCAGGCGCCATCATGAAGAACGGGTTCTTCACGGCCTCGGGGTTCTCCAGCAGCAGCGCGCCCTGGCCCAGGTAGTTGAGCGTGAGCGCCGGCATGACGACCGAGAACCACGCGATGCGGATCGGCTTCTTGCCGAAGTGGCCCAGGTCGGCGTACAGCGCCTCGGCACCGGTCACGCACAGCACCATCGCGCCCAGCAGGATGAAGCTGGTGCCCGGGTTGTCCCAGATGAACTTCAGCGCATACCAGGGGCTCAGCGCCTTGATGATCTCGGGGTGGTGCGCGATCTGCCACACGCCCAGCACGGCGATGGCCGCGAACCATGCCAGCGTGACGGGGCCGAAGAACTTGCCGATGCCCGCCGTGCCGCGCTTTTGCACCGCGAACAGGCAGAACAGCACGACCAGCGTGATCGGGATCACGTAGTGCTTGAAGTGCGGCGACACCACCTCCAGGCCCTCGACCGCCGAGAGCACCGAGATGGCCGGCGTGATCACGCCGTCGCCGTAGAACAGCGAGGTGCCGAAGATGCCGACGATCAGGAGCAGCTGGCGCAGCCTGGGCTTGTCGGCCACCGCCTGGGAGGCCAGCGCGAGCATCGCGACTAGGCCGCCCTCGCCTTCGTTGTCGGCGCGCAGCACGAGCACGACGTACTTGATCGAGACGATGACCGTGAGAGTCCAGAAGAACATCGACAGGATGCCGTAGACGTTCTCCACGGTGAACGGCACATGGCCGTGACCGAAGACTTCCTTGACCGCATAGAGAACGCTGGTGCCGATGTCGCCATAGACGACGCCGATGGCGCCGACGATGAGGCCGGCAGAGATGTTTTTGGGGGCTGACACGGGGGTCGATGGGAAAAGGTTGGCTCGCAATGATCGACGCGTCAGTCACGCCGGGGTGCCGCGGCCGTACCGCGCATCCCTCCGCCCTTTTGGTTCCGTTGCTGTGGGGCCGCTATTTTGCCGTTGCCCGCCGACGCCGCAACCCGCCCCCGCCGCTCATTCGTAGATTTCGGCGTCCGGGTCGGTCGCTTCCATCTCGTAACTGGCCGCGACCATGGCCAAACGGCCCACCACGCCATACATGTAAAAACGGTTGGGGGCGCTGGCGCCGGGCTTGGCGCCCGGCTGTGGCAGCTGCGCGCTTTCCGAGAAGGCCAGCGGCACGTAGCTGGCGCCCGGCTGCTTGAGGTTCTCATCGGCGGCGCGCTCGGCGTGCACGCGGTAGAAACCGCCCACCACGTAGCGGTCCATCATGTAGACCACCGGCTCGGCCACGCCGTTGTGCACGCGCTCGTTGGTCAGCACGCCTTCCTGCACGATCAGCTCGGTGGGCTCGCGCAGGTCGCGCCCGGCGCTGGTCTTGGCGGGCGACGAGGTGGCGGTGCGCGACTTGCCGATCAGCGCCTCGACCTCCTTCGCGTCGCGCACGGTCACGACGCCCGGGCTGCCGCTGCCGCTGTGGCCGCCCTTGACGACCACGAAGGGCTTCTCGTTGATGCCGTATTCCTTGTACTTGCGGCGCACCTTGGTGAGCACCGCGTCGACATGGCTGGTGAGCACGTCGATGCCGCGGCCCTCGGCCACGTCGACGCCTTCGGCGCGCGCGTAGATCGGGTTGATCAGCCAGGGGTCGATGCCCAGCAGCTTGCCGAAGCGCTTGCACAGCTCTTCGTAGCTGTGCAGGTGGTTGCTCTTGCGGCGCACCGACCAGCCCGCGTGCAGCGGCGGCAGCAGGTACTGCTCGTGCAGGTCTTCGAGGATGCCAGGCGTTCCCGCAGAAAGCTCGTTGTTGAGCAAAATTGTGCAGGGATCGAAGTTCTTCAGGCCCAGGCGGCGCTTGGAACGCACCACCGGTTCGAGCGTCACGGTCTCGCCGTTGGGCAGCTCGATCTTCTTGGGCGACTTGATGGCCGGATCGATCGAGCCGATGCGCACATTGAGGCCCGCCATGTGGAAGATGCGCACCAGTTGCGCGACGTTGGCGAGATAAAAGGTGTTTTTCGAGTGGTTTTCAGGAATGACGAGCAGGTTGCGCGCCTCCGGACAGATCTTCTCGATGGCCGCCTGCGCGGCCTGCACCGCCAGCGGCAGCATTTCCTTGGTGAGGTTGTTCCAGCCACCGGGGAACAGGTTGGTGTCGACCGGAGCGAGCTTGAAGCCCGCGTTGCGGATGTCGACGGCGCTGTAGAACGGCGGCGTGTGCTCCATCCACTCGAGGCGGAACCAGCGCTCGATGGCGGGCATCGAGTCGAGCACCCGCTGCTCCAGTTCGTTGATCGGGCCGGTCAGGGCAGTGACGAGATGCGGAACCATGCAGCGGCCTTGTTGGTTTTGTGCTTAAAGGTGGAGTGGAATTGTAGGATTTGGGGATGGCGCGCCCGATGACAAGCTGCCAAAGAGAACAAAGCACCCCAATCCACAACACACGTTGCAAGAACACCGCGGCACGGGCCTCGCCGCGCCGCCGGCCCGATGGCCCCGGCCCTTCGGACCCCGATTAACCGCGGACTTCGCCCTGCCCCAGCACCACGTACTTGAGCGAGGTCAGGCCTTCGATGCCGACCGGGCCGCGCGCGTGGAACTTGTCGGTGCTGATGCCGATTTCGGCGCCCAGCCCGTACTCGAAACCGTCCGCGAAGCGCGTGCTCGCATTCACCATCACGCTGGCCGAATCGACCTCGCGCAGGAAGCGCTGGGCATTGATGTGGTCGCGCGTGACGATGGCGTCGGTGTGGTGGCTCGAGTAGCGGTTGATGTGCGCAATGGCCTCGTCCAGCCCCGCCACCACCTTGATGCTGATGACGGCGGCCAGGTACTCCTCGGACCAGTCGGACTCGACCGCATCGATCACCTTCGCCTGCGGATGGTGCGCCTCGCTGGCGCGCAGGATCGCGGCGGCGGCCGGGTCGCAGCGCATCTCGACGCCCTTGGCGGCGAAGATGGCGGCGATCTCGGGCAGGAAGTGGTCGGCCACCGAGGCCGCCACCAGCAGGCCTTCGGCGGCGTTGCAGGGGCTGTACTTCTGGGTCTTGGCGTTGTCGACGATGCGCAGCGCCATGTCGAACTCGGCCGTGTCGTCCACGTAGACGTGGCAGTTGCCGTCCAGGTGCTTGATGACGGGCACCTTGGCGTCGCGGCTGATGCGCTCGATCAGGCCCTTGCCGCCGCGCGGAATGATCACGTCGACGAATTCGGGCATGGCGATGAGCTGGCCCACGGCCTCGCGGTCGGTGGTCTGCACCAGCTGCACCGCATCGACCGGCAGGCCGGCTTCGGCCAGCGCCTCGGACACCAGCAGCGCCAGTGCCTTGTTCGAGTCGATGGCCTCCGAGCCGCCGCGCAGGATGGCGGCGTTGCCGCTCTTGATCGCCAGGCTCGCGGCCTCGATGGTCACGTTGGGACGGCTCTCGTAGATCATGCCGAAGACGCCGATCGGCACGCGCATCTGGCCCACGCGGATGCCGCTGGGCTGCTGCTTCATGCCGATGATCTCGCCGATCACGTCGGCCATGCCGGCGAGCTGCTCGCAGCCCTCGGCCACGGTGTCGAGGACCTTGGGCGTGAGCTTGAGCCGGTCGACCATCGGGGCCGACAGGCCGGCGGCCGTGGCGCGCTCCAGGTCCTTTTGATTGGCGACGGCCAGCGCGGGGCCGGCTTCGCGCAGGCGCCGGGCCAGCGCTTTCAGTGCTCTGTTTTTGGTAGCTGCATCCGCACGGGCCATGAGGAATGCAGCGGCTTTGGCTTGCAGACCGAGGGTCTGCATGTGCTCGCTGACGTTGAACGCGTTCATGGCGCGCATTTTCCCACGCGGACCTTCGGCCCGGCTGACGCGGGCCTTTTGATGGCGATCGACGGCGGGGGCGTCAGGCCCGGCGCGGCGCCGCGGCCGTGCTGCAGGCCCGGCACAGCATCAGCGCCAGCCGCTGCAGCGCCTGCCAGCCGCTGGCGGGCCAGTCGGGCTGCTTCAGGCCCTTGCAGATGCCGTCGACCAGGTGGGCTGCGCGCAGCAGCCGGGTCAGCATGCGGTCGTCCAGGCGCGGCAGCACGCGTTCGAAGGCGCGCTCGCGCGGGCCCCAGATGCGGTTCTCGCGCAGCGCCATCGGCAGCGGACGGCCGGCGGCCATGGCGTCCTTCACGCGCTTGAGGGCGCGGATGTCCTCGGCGATCGTGTAGTGCACCAGCACCTCGGCCTCGCCCTCGGCCTGCAGGCCGTCGAGCATGCGCGCCACGCGCTGCGGGTTGCCGGCCAGCACGGCCTCGGAGAGCTTGAACACGTCGTAGCGCGCCACGTTGTTGACGGCGCCCTCGACCTGCTCCCAGCTCAGCTCGCCCGCCGGGTGCAGCAGCGCGAGCTTCTGGATTTCCTGGTGCGCGGCGAGCAGGTTGCCTTCGACACGGTCGGCAAAGAACTGCAGCGTGCGCTGGCCTTCGTCGCCGGGCATCACGCGCTGGTTCTGCAGCCCCAGACGCTGGGCGATCCATTGCGGTAGCGCGGCGCGCTCGATCGGGTCGACCTGGATGCTCACGCCGTTGTTCTCCAGCGCCGAGAACCACGCGCCGGTGCGCGTGGCCTTGTCCAGGCGCGGCAGCATCACCAGCGTGAGCGTGCTGTCGTTGCCGGGCGCGCCCTCGGCCAGCTGCTGCAGGGCGACGCTGCCGTCCTTGCCGGGCTTGCCCGAAGGAATGCGGATCTCGACGATCTGCTTGTCGGCGAACAGCGAGAGCGAGCCCCCGGCCGCGAGCACCGCGCTCCAGTCGAAGTGCGCGCCGGCCACGGTGTACGAGCTGCGCTCGGTGTGGCCCTGGGCGCGCGCGGCGGCGCGGATGGCGTCGGCCGCCTCCTGCGCGAGCAGCGGCTCGTCGCCGTGGATCGTGTAAAGCGGCTTCAGGCCCTTTTGCAGGTGGGCGCCGAGCTGGGCACTGGCAAGTTGCATTGAAAGAACGGAAGCGACGCTTACAGGGACTGCACCGCCGCCAGCCGGCGCATCAGCTGCTGCGCGATGTCGGCCTGCATGTCGCGGAACAGCAGGTCGGCCTCGCCTTCCTTGGCCAGCGCGTTGGTTTCGTTGAAGCTCAGGTCGCGCGTCTGCGAGACCTCGGACGCGGGCAGCAATTCCTTGCCGCCCGGCGTGCGCAGGCTGAAGCGCACGCGCAGGCGCAGCTGCAGCTCGCGCAGCAGGCCGGCGGAGTTGGTCGAGATCACGAAGCGGTCGCGGTCCTCGCCCAGCACGACCAGCACGGCGTCGGCGGTGCTGGCCTCTTCCTTGGGCACCAGCGTCACGTTGCCGGCCGCGCGCAGCTCGCGCCGCAGCTGGTTGATGAGCGCCGTATTGCCTTCGAGCGACAGCGTCTTGAACGCGAAGTTCGGCGCCTTGCGCAGCGCGAAGCCGCAGCCGGACAGGGCCAGCGAAGCGCCTGCCACGCCGAGGCCCAGGAGAAAGCCGCGGCGCGGCTGCGAGGCATTGCGAATGTTCATGCGTCTGTCGTTTCCGTCGTTCTGCAGTGTCGGGTTCAGATGACCACGTTGACCAGGCGCCCGGGCACCACGATCACGCGCTTGGCCGGCGCGCCTTCGGCGAAGTTGACGAAGTCGTCGCAGGCGAGCGCCAGCCGCTCGATCTCGTCCTTCGAGGCACCGGCGGGCACCAGCAGCTTGCCGCGCAGCTTGCCGTTGACCTGCAGCATGAGCTCGACCTCGTCCTGCGCCAGCGCGGCCACGTCGACCACGGGCCAGGGCGCGTCGAGCAGGTCGCCCGATGCCTTGTCGTAGCCGAGCTGCTGCCACAGCTGGTGCGCGATGTGCGGCGTGGCCGGGTACAGGCAGCGCAGCAGGATGCCGAAGCCCTCGCGCGCGGCGGCCGCATCGCCCGCGCTGCCGTCGGACTTGAAGCCCTCGAGCGCGTTGAGCAGCTTCATCGCGCCCGACACCACCGTGTTGTATTGCATGCGCTGGTAGTCGTAGTCGATCTGGCGCAGCACGGTGTGCACCTCGCGGCGCAGCGCCTGGGCGGGCTTGCCGAAGCTCTGGCCGGCGAGCGCCACGGGCGCCACGTCGGCCTGGGCCACGCCGTAGTTCCACACGCGGCGCAGGAAACGGTAGCTGCCTTCGACGGCCGCGTCGTTCCACTCGAGCGTGGCTTCGGGCGGCGCGGTGAACATGGTGTACAGGCGCGCGGTGTCGGCGCCGTACTTCTCGATCAGGTCCTGCGGGTCGACGCCGTTGCGTTCGCTCTTGCCCATCTTGCCCACGCCGCCGTACTCGACCTTCGTGCCGTCGGCCAGCGTGCCGCCGGTGATGCGGCCCTGTGCGTCGAGCACCGCCGTGACTTCGAGCGGCGGGAAGTAGTCCTTGCCGCCCTTCTCGTTGCGCTTGTAGAAGATGTGGTTGAGCACCATGCCCTGCGTGAGCAGCTTGGCGAAGGGCTCGTCGGCCTTCACCAGGCCCAGGTCGCGCATGACCTTGGTCCAGAAGCGCGCGTACAGCAGGTGAAGAATCGCGTGCTCGATGCCGCCGATGTACTGGTCCATCGGCATCCAGTAGTCGGCGCCCTCGGCGACCATGGCTTTGTCGTTGGTCGGGTCGCAGTAGCGCATGAAGTACCACGACGAATCGACGAAGGTGTCCATCGTGTCGGTCTCGCGCCGCGCGGCCTTGCCGCACACCGGGCACACCACGCCGGCGTGGAAGCCTTCGTGCTTGGCCAGCGGGTTGCCCGAGCCGTCGGGCACGCAGTCGGTCGGCAGCACCACGGGCAGGTCCTTTTCGGGGACCGGCACCGCGCCGTGTTCTTCGCAATGGATGATCGGGATCGGCGTGCCCCAGTAGCGCTGGCGGCTCACGCCCCAGTCGCGCAGGCGCCAGGTGGTCTGCAGCTCGCCCAGGTCCTTCTGGCCCAGCGCATGCGCCACGGCGGCCACGGCCTCCTTGTAGGTCATGCCGCTGAAGTTGTCGGAGTTGATGGTCACGCCGCGCTGCTTGTCGCCGTACCAGTCCTGCCACTTGTGATAGTCGAAGTGCGGCTCATCGTCGACCAGCACGACCTGGATGATCTCGATGCCGTACTTGTTGGCGAAGGCGAAGTCGCGCTCGTCGTGCGCGGGCACGCCCATCACGGCGCCGTCGCCGTAGCCGATGAGCACGTAGTTGCCCACCCACACCGGCACCTGCTCCTCGGTGATCGGGTGCTTCACGGTCAGGCCCGTGGGCACGCCCTTCTTCTCTTGCGTGGCGAGCTCGGCCTCGGTCGTGCCGCCGCCCTTGCACTCTTCGATGAAGGCCGCGACCTTGGGGTCGAGCGTGGCGGCGTGCGCGGCCAGCGGGTGCTCGGGCGCGACGGCGCAGAAGGTGACACCCATGATGGTGTCGGCACGCGTGGTGAACACGTACATGCGGCCGTCCTGGATGAGCTTGCCGCCCGCGTCCCGGATGTCATGCGTGAACGCGAAGCGCAGGCCTTCGCTCTTGCCGATCCAGTTTTCCTGCATCAGCTTGACGCGCTCGGGCCAGCCCGGCAGCTTGTGCTGGGTGTGCTCGAGCAGTTCTTCGGCGTAGTCGCTGATCTTCAGGTAGTAGCCGGGGATCTCGCGGCGCTCGACCGTGGCGCCGGTGCGCCAGCCCTTGCCGTCGATCACCTGTTCGTTGGCCAGCACGGTCTGGTCGACCGGGTCCCAGTTCACGACCTGGGTCTTGCGGTAGGCGATGCCCTTTTCGAGCATCTTCAGGAACAGCCACTGGTTCCACTTGTAGTAGCTCGGATCGCAGGTGGCGATCTCGCGGCTCCAGTCGATGGCCAGGCCCATGGCCTGGAGCTGGCCCTTCATGTAGGCGATGTTCTCGTAGGTCCACTTGGCCGGCGGCACGCCGTTCTTCAGCGCCGCGTTCTCGGCCGGCAGGCCGAAGGCGTCCCAGCCCATGGGCATCAGCACGTTGTAGCCGCTCATGCGCAGGTAGCGCGTGAGCATGTCGTTGATCGTGTAGTTGCGCACGTGGCCCATGTGCAGCTTGCCGCTGGGGTACGGCAGCATCGAGCAGGCGTAGTACTTCTTGCGGCTCGCGTCCTCGGTGACACGGTAGACATCGGCGGCGCGCCATTGCGCCTGGGCAGCGGACTCGACGTCGCTGGGTTTGTAGCTGGGGTTCATGACATCTCGGCAGGGCCCGGCTCGACGGCGGCCGGGAAGGCGGATTATCGCGCCGTGCGTGATCGTCCCCCGGGCCCCATGCCGGAATCAGGCCCTTTCCTGCGGCGGCGGGGCAGGCGTCCACTCGTCGCCGAACAGTTCCGGCTCGCTGTAGGCCTGCAGATTCGCCCAGTGGTGGGCCGCATCTTCCCGGTAGAACAGGCTGGCCAGCCCTGCCGCCAGGCGCCGCGCGCCGTCGCTGATGGCCGGGATGTCGCCCGACACCGTGCCGTGCGACAGCGCCGCCGGATAGCAGAAGCAGTGGATGCGCGCGAGGCCCGGGCAGGCGCCGGGCGCGTTTTCCTGGAATTCGAAGGCCGGCCCGAGGTCGGGCGAATCGGCCAGTTCGCGGTCTTCGTCGCCGGGCGCGGGCGTGAAACGGTCTTTCCAGGTACGAATGTGCGCGGCGATGCCCGCGAATTCGGGGCGGGCGGCCCAGTCGACCTGGAAACCGGTCGACACAATCAAAAAGTCGAACTCGAAGTCGCCCTTGGGCGTGGTGACACGCAGCGCTTCGCCCTGCGGCGCCACGGCCAGGATGGGGCAGCCGAAGTTGAAAAAGGCGTTGGCGTGCCGCGACACCCGCAGCGTGCTGCCGTGCGGCGGCGGCACGTTCAGCACGTTGATGTAGTGGCGGATGCGCCATTTCAGTTCGTCGGGCAGGTCGTAGTGCCCCTGCGTGAGCCCCGGCACGCCGGCGCCCTTGCCCTTGTTGACGCGCGGCAGGTCGGGCCGTCGGATCAGCAGCTCGACGCTGTGTGCGCCGGCCTCGAGCGCGGTGGCGGCGCTGTCCATGGCCGAGGAGCCCGCGCCGACCACGCCCACGCGCAGGCCCTTCAGGCGCCCGTAGTCCATCTCGTCGGAGGAATGCGCCCACTTGACGCGCGGCAGGCCGTCCACGAACGCCGGCACGGCCGGGCCGCCCAGGCCGTCGCGGCCGGTGGCCAGCACGACGCGGCGCGCCAGCACACGGCGTTCGCCCTCGGGCGTGCGCAGGTCCAGGCGCACGGCGCTGGCGTCGGGCAGCGGTTGCAAGCCAGTAACAGCGGTGTCGTTGCGCACGTCCACGCCCATCACGCGTCGGTACCAGACCAGGTAGTCCATCCACTGCAGGCGCGGGATCTTGTCCATCGCGGCCCAGGCCTCGGTGCCGAACTGGGCCTCGAACCAGGCGCGGAAGGTCAGCGAGGGCAGCCCCAGCGCCGGGCCCGTGAGTTCCTTGGGCGAGCGCAGGGTTTCCATGCGCGCCGTGGTGGCCCAGGGGCCTTCGCGCCCGGCCGGCGCGCGATCGAAGACCACGGCGCGGATGCCCTGCTGCGCCAGCGCGCCCGCCGCGGCCAGCCCGGCCTGGCCGCCACCGATGATGGCCACGTCGAGCACGGGTTCGCCGTCGACCTGGCGCGGCGGCACCCAGGCGCGGGCGGGCCAGCCGAGGTAGTCGAGGTCCTGGGCGAGCCGGCGTTCGAGCGCGGCGAGGCCGATGGGTGCGGCGGAAGGAGCGGAAGGGGAGAAAGCGGTGTCGTCGGTGGTCATCGGTCGGGGGTCGGGGCGGCAGCGCCCCGCCCTGCTGAATTTACCCACTTCCGCGCGGCGCCCGCCTGCAACAGCGTACCGCTGGCCCGGATTTCGCATGCCACAATGAATTTCGACCACAGGGGCAGGCATGAGCGGCAGCAACGGCGAATGGTGGCGGGGCGCGGTGATCTACCAGATCTATCCGCGCAGCTTCATGGACAGCAACGGCGACGGCGTCGGCGACCTGCCCGGCATCACGTCGAAGCTCGACCACGTCGCCCGCCTGGGCGTCGACGCGGTCTGGGTCTCGCCCTTCTTCCGCTCCCCCATGAAGGACTTCGGCTACGACGTGGCCGACTACCGCGCCGTCGATCCGCTGTTCGGCACGCTGGCCGACTTCGACGCCATGCGCGCACGCATGCACGCGCTGGGCCTGAAGCTCATCATCGACCAGGTGCTCTCGCACACCTCCGACCAGCACGCCTGGTTCGCCGAAAGCCGCAGCTCGCGCGACAACCCCAAGGCCGACTGGTACGTGTGGGCCGACCCCCAACCCGACGGCACGCCGCCCACCAACTGGCTCTCGGTCTTCGGCGGTTCGGCCTGGCAGTGGGACTCGCGCCGGCGGCAGTACTACCTGCACAGCTTCCTGGCCGAGCAGCCCGACCTCAACTTCCATTGCGCCGAAGTCCAGGACGCGCTGCTCGGCGAGGTGCGCTTCTGGTGCGAACGCGGCGTGGACGGCTTCCGCTTCGACGCCTGCAACCACCAGTTCCACGACGCGCTGCTGCGCGACAACCCGCCGGCCACGGTCGAGTCGATGGGCGAGGTCAGCACCGTGCGCGCCGACAACCCGTATGCGATGCAGGTCCACCTGTACGACAAGAGCCAGCCCGAGAACCTCGTGTTCCTCGAGCGCCTGCGCCAGCTGCTCGACGGCTACGGCGCGGTCGCGCTGGGCGAGGTCGGCGACGAGAACGCGCCCCCGGTCATGGCGCAGTACACCGAACGCGGCAAGCGCCTGCACCTGGCCTACAGCTTCAGCCTGCTCACGGCCGACCACAGCCCGAAGCACCTGCGCCACCAGGTCGAGTCGCTCGACACCGCACTGGCCGTGACGGGCGGCTGGGGCTGCTGGGCGGTGTCGAACCACGACGTGCCGCGCGTCGCCACGCGCTGGAACGACGGCCAGGCACCCGACACGCGCCGCGACCGGCTCTGGCTGGCGCTGCTGCTGGCGCTGCGCGGCAGCGCCAGCCTCTACCAGGGCGAAGAGCTCGGCCTGCCCGAGGCCGAGGTGCCCTTCGAATTGCTGCAAGACCCCTACGGCCGTGCCTTCTGGCCCGAGTTCAAGGGCCGCGACGGCTGCCGCACACCGATGCCCTGGACCGCCGACGCGCCGAATGCCGGCTTCAGCACCGGCACGCCCTGGCTGCCGGTGGACGGCGCCCACCTGCCGCTGGCCGTCGAGCAGCAGGAGGCCGACCCCGGCTCGATGCTCGCCTTCAGCCGCGCGCTGCTGCACTGGCGGCGCACGCAGCCGCTGCTGCGCACGGGCGCGCTGGCGTTCGTCGATGCGCCCGCGCCGCTGCTGCACATCGTGCGAAGCGAGGGGGACGCGGTGCTGCATGCGATCTTCAATACGGGGAGCGAACCGGTGTCGATTCCGCTGCCCGAGCCGCTGGTGCCGCTGGCCGGCCACCCGCTCGCGCCGACCGCGACCGTCACCGCCGCTCCAAAGCCCCTGCTGACATTGGCGCCTTATGGCGTGTGCTTCGGCACGCCTGCCGAAGCAGGAGGACGCTGAACCCCATGCCACCTTCTCCTTTTCTCCAAGCTGCCGACATCCAGGCGCTGATGCGCGCCGAGCATGGCGATCCGTTCGCCGTGCTCGGCCCCCACGAGACCGCCGACGGCCTCGAGGTGCGCGCGCTGATGCCCGGCGCGCGGCAGGTGGCCGTGGTGCATTCGCGCACCGGCTGGCCGCTGTCGATCCTTGCGCGGCACGAAGGCTCCGACCTGTTCAGCGGCCTCGTGCCCGCGGCCGAGGCGCGCATGGGCTACTCGTTCCAGGTCGACTGGGAGACCGGGCACGCCTCGCGGCTCGAAGACCCCTACCGCTTTCCGTTCGTGCTCGGCGAGACCGACGTGTGGCTGCTGGCCGAGGGCACGCACCTGCGGCCCTGGGAGCGCCTGGGCGCGCACCTGCGCGAGATCGACGGCGTGAAGGGCGTGGCCTTTGCCGTCTGGGCGCCGAATGCGCGGCGCGTGTCGGTGGTCGGCGACTTCAACAACTGGGACGGCCGGCGCCACATGATGCGGCTGCGCCGCGAGTGCGGCGTGTGGGAGATCTTCGCGCCGCACGTGGCGACCGGCGACAGCTACGAGTTCGAGATCCTTTCAGCGCGCGGCGAGGTGCTGCGCAAGGCCGACCCCTTCGCGTTCTCGTCGCAGTTGCGCCCCGGCACCGCCTGCGTCGTGGCGCCGCTGCCCGCGCCCGTGCCGATGCCCGCCGGGCGCGCCGAGGCCAACGCGCACCAGGCGCCGATCAGCATCTACGAAGTGCACCTGGGCTCGTGGCGCCGCAAGCACCATGGCCAGGAATGGCTGGACTACCGCGAGCTGGCCGACACGCTCGTGCCCTATGTGCGCGACATGGGCTTCACGCACATAGAGTTGCTGCCCATCACCGAGCACCCCTTCGACGGCTCGTGGGGCTACCAGCCCATCGGCCTGTATGCGCCGACCTCGCGCTTCGGCACGCCCGGCGACTTCCGCCATTTCGTCGAAGCCGCGCATGCCGCGGGGCTGGGCGTGATCCTCGACTGGGTGCCCGCGCACTTTCCGACCGACGCGCACGGCCTGGGCAACTTCGACGGCACCGCGCTGTACGAGTACGCCGATCCGCGCGAGGGTTTCCACAACGACTGGCAGACGCTGATCTTCAACTACGCGCGCACGGAGGTGCGCAACTACCTCGTCGGCAATGCGCTGTACTGGCTGGAGCGCTACGGCGTGGACGGCCTGCGCGTGGATGCGGTGGCGTCGATGCTGTACCGCGACTACAGCCGCAAGGCCGGCGAGTGGGTGCCGAATGCGCAGGGCGGGCGCGAGAACCTGGAGGCCATCGATTTCCTGCGCCGCATGAACCGCGTGGTGGGCGTGGAGCGTCCGGGGGCTGTGACCATCGCGGAAGAGTCGACGAGCTTTCCCGGTGTGACGCAGCCGCCGGAAGACGGCGGGCTGGGGTTTCACTACAAGTGGAACATGGGGTGGATGAACGACACGCTGGCGTATGCGGGGACCGATCCGGTCTACCGCAAGCACCATCACCAGCAGATCACCTTCGGGCTGATGTACGCGCACAGCGAGAACTTCGTGTTGCCGCTGTCGCATGACGAAGTGGTGCACGGCAAGGGGTCGATGATCGGGCGTATGCCTGGAGACGAGTGGCAGAAGTTCGCGGGGTTGCGCAATCTGTATGGGTACCTCTGGGCTTATCCGGGGAAGAAGCTGCTGTTCATGGGAGGGGAGTTTGCGCAGTACGCGGAGTGGAATGCGGATCGCGGGTTGGACTGGCATTTGCTCGAGCATGCGGGGCATCAAGGGGTGCGGCGGTTGGTGCGCGATCTGAACAATGTGTATCGGCACTTTCCTGCTTTGCATGAGCTGGACCACGAGGGGGCTGGGTTCGAGTGGCTGGTGCATGACGATGTGGCGCAGTCGGTGTTTGCGTTTGTTCGGCGGGCTCGGGATGGGGGGGTTGTTGTGGTGGTTTGCAACTTCACGCCTGTGCCTCGGCTTGGGTATCGGTTGGGGGTGCCTGTGGCTGGTTCTTACCGGGAGGTCATCAATACGGATGGGGTTGTGTATGGGGGGAGTGGGGTTGGGAACGGGGTTGTCGAGAGTTCTCCGATGGGGTGGCATGGGAAGGCGGATTCGGTTGTTGTCAGCTTGCCGCCGCTCGCTACTTTGATGTGGGTGTTGGCTTGAAACGCTCTGGGCTGGTTTTTGTTCCGGGGCCGGGTCTCGGCCCGGCGGCCGACCTACTTTTCTTTGCTTCGCCAAAGAAACGTAGGCAAAAGAAAGGCGACCCTGCTGTCTGCGTCCCTCCGCTTCGCTACGGGCAACCTGCGGTGCTCACGTTTCGCGGGGTCTCGCCCAAACTCGCTTCGCTCAAACAAGGGCGAGCCCTGATCCGCGAAACGCTGCGCTCCTCGGCGCATACAGAAGGGATTTGGATACCAACGGGCCATCGCTTCGCTCGGCCAGTGGGCCGCAGCAGGCGCTTTGCGCCTGCTGCGGCGGGGATTGGTCGCGACGTTGGTTGGAACATGAGCGCAAGCGCACGCGCGGGTGCAGATGTGCTTACGAGCACCAACACGAGCATGAACACGGGATTCGGCTGTTGGCAACTGCCGGGCCGAGCGAAGCGACGGCCCGCCCGATATCAAAGCCCCTCGGGCTGCGCCGAGGAGCGCAGTGTTTCGCGGATCAGGGCTCGCAGCTGTTTGAGCGAAGCGAGTTCTGCGAGACCCCGCGAAACGCGAGCACCGCAGGTTGCCCGTAGCGAAGCGAAGGGTCGCAGACAGTGGGGTCGCCTTTCTTTGCTTACTTTCTTTGGCGAAGCAAAGAAAGTAAGTCGCCCGCCGGGGCGAGTCCCGGCCTCGGGAAGCAAAAGCCGCCAGGGGTTCAAAGCATGCTGAGCCCAGGCCACCCCTACCCCCTAGGCGCAACGCTCACTGGGCAAGGCGTCAACTTCGCCCTCACAGCGCCATCAGCCAGCAAAGTAGAACTCTGCCTCTTCGACAGCACAGGCAAGAGCGAACAACAGCGCCTACCGCTCCCAGAGTGCACAGACGGCATTTGGCACGGCCTGCTTCCCAACGCAAGAACAGGCCTGATCTACGGCTACCGAGTCCACGGCCCCTGGTCCCCCCAAGAGGGCAAGCGCTTCAACCCCGCCAAGCTCCTCCTCGACCCTTACGCCCGAGAAATCCTCGGCCACTACAACGGCAGCGATCTCTTCCTGGG
Source organism: Variovorax sp. BGA-UO-ETr-C22 (assembly GCF_059567965.1). Taxonomy (NCBI): domain Bacteria; kingdom Pseudomonadati; phylum Pseudomonadota; class Betaproteobacteria; order Burkholderiales; family Comamonadaceae; genus Variovorax; species Variovorax sp. BGA-UO-ETr-C22. Next base: position 502,615 of record NZ_JCAQPA010000009.1, on the reverse strand, counting down.
CCACGCCCCCACAGCCCCGACCCAACGCGACCACAGAGACAACGCCCCCATCGCCCTCAAAGCCCGCGTCACAGCACCCAGCAACACACCCCAAACAACAGGCCAGGCCCACATCCCCCCCACAGACCGCGTCCTGTACGAGCTGCACATCCGCAGCCTCACCCACCAGCACCCAGGCGTTCCCGAACCGCTCAGAGGCACCTACGCAGGCCTCGCAGAACCCGCCCTCCTCGACCACCTGCAACGCCTGGGCATCACCACCCTCAGCCTCATGCCCGTGCAGCACCGCGCCGACGAACAGCGCCTGCTCGCCAAGGGCCTGACCAACCACTGGGGCTACAACACCATCGGCTGGTTCGCCCCCGAGGCGCGTTTCTGGAGCGGCCGCCCCGGCACCACGCCTGCCAGCGAGTTCCGCGCCATGGCCGATGCGGTGCACGCGCGCGGCATGGAGCTGGTGATCGACGTGGTCTACAACCACAGCGCCGAAAGCGACGAACTCGGCCCCACGCTCTCGCTGCGCGGCATCGACAACGCCCTGTACTACCACCTGCGCCCGGACGACCGCGCCCTGTACGAGAACTGGGCCGGCACGGGCAACTGCCTCAACCTCGGCGAGCCGCGCGTGCTGCAGCTCGTGATGGACAGCCTGCGCTTCTGGGCCTGCGAGATGGGCGTCGACGGCTTCCGCTTCGACCTCGCCCCGGTGCTGGGCCGCGACGCACAACGCGGCTTCGATGCGCGCGCGCCCTTCTTCGCGGCGATGGCGCAAGACCCGGTGCTGTCGCGCACGCTGCGCATCGCCGAGCCCTGGGACATCGGCCCCGGCGGCTACCGGCTCGGCGAGTTCCCGCCCGGCTGGCTCGAATGGAACGACCGCTTCCGCGACACGCAACGCGGCTTCTGGCTGCGCCAGGGGCGCGAGGGCGCCGCCGGCCTGGGCGACTTCGCGCACCGCTTCACGGCCTCCAGCGCGAGCTTCGCGCACGATGGCCGCGCACCGACCGCGAGCGTCAACTTCATCACCGCGCACGACGGCTTCACGCTGCGTGACCTCGTGAGCTACGAGCAACGCCACAACCTCGCCAACGGCGAAGACAACCGCGACGGCCATGCGCACAACCTGAGCACCAACTGCGGCGTCGAAGGCCCGAGCGACGACCCGGCCGTGCGCGCACTGCGGGCTCGCCTGCAACGCACGCTGCTCGCAGCGCTCCTGTTGTCGCAGGGCACGCCGATGCTGCTGGCCGGCGACGAGCTCGGCCACAGCCAGGGCGGCAACAACAACGCCTACTGCCAGGACAACGAGACCACCTTGCTCGGCTGGATCGGCCTCTCCGACCCGGCCAGCGAACGCGCGCGCCTGACAGCCTTCGTCGCGCGGCTCACCGCGCTGCGGCGCGAGGCGCCGGCGCTGCGCAGCGCGCGCTGGTGGCCGGCCGAACCGACGGCCGACGGCGCACCGCCGGGCCTGCGCTGGCTGCGCCCCGATGGCCTGCCGATGACGCCGGCCGACTGGCACGCAGGCACGGCCCTTGCGATCCTTTTCGAGAGTGCCGAGGACGCCTGGCTGGTGCTGGTGAATGCGGGCCCGAGCCCCGTCGCCTTCACGTTGCCGGAGGGCGACTGGCGCTGCTGCCTGGCCACCGATGCCGAAGACCCCGACGCCTTGCGCTGCGCGCCCCGCCCGCTGGGCCGCGCGGTGGAGGTGCCGGTTTCGAGCCTCTGGCTTGCAAGAACGTAGGAGCCAAGCCCACGGCACAGTGCCAGACTCGGTGCGGACACTCTGACGACGACGACGAATTCAACAAGCGAACGAACGAACGGAGACACAGATGGACAAGCTCAACACCCAGGGAACCCAGGCCCCGCAGCCCCCCCTGCAGGCCCATCAACTGGTCCGCCGCACCATCGCGCTGGTGCTGGCCGGCGGCCGGGGCTCCCGCCTCAAGCAGCTCACCGACCGGCGCGCCAAGCCGGCCGTGTACTTCGGCGGCAAGTTCCGCATCATCGATTTCGCGCTGTCCAACTGCCTGAACTCCGGCATCCGACGCATGGCGGTGGTCACGCAGTACAAGTCGCACTCGCTCATGCGCCACCTGCAGCGCGGCTGGAGCTTTCTGCGCGCCGAGCTCAACGAGATGGTCGACGTGCTGCCCGCGCAGCAGCGCATGGGCGACGAGCACTGGTACCGCGGCACGGCCGACGCGGTGTACCAGAACCTGGACATCATCCAGACCCGCTCCACGCCGCACGACTACGTGGTGGTGCTGGCCGGCGACCACATCTACAAGATGGACTACTCCATCATGCTCAAGGACCACGCCGAGCGCGGCCTGGGCTGCACGGTCGGCTGCATCGAGGTGCCGCGCCACGAGGCCACGGCCTTCGGCGTGATGGCGGTGGACGACGGCCGCCAGATCACCAGCTTCCTCGAGAAGCCCGCCGACCCGCCCGCCATGCCCGGCCACCCCGACCTGGCGCTGGCCAGCATGGGCATCTACATCTTCGACTCGGCCTACCTGTACCGGCTGCTCGAGGAAGACAACGCCAACCCCGACTCGAGCCACGACTTCGGCAAGGACATCATCCCGCGCGCCGTGGCCGAGGGCCGCGCGCTGGCGCATCCGTTCAGCATGTCGTGCGTCACGCGCGCCTCGCGCGGGCCCGACGCCAAGGCCTACTGGCGCGACGTGGGCACGATTGATGCATTCTGGGCTGCCAACCTCGACCTGGCCTCGATCACCCCGGAGCTCGACATCTATGACACGGACTGGCCCATCTGGACCTACCAGCGGCAGCTGCCGCCGGCCAAGTTCGTGCTCGACCGCGAGGGCCGCCACGGCATGACGGTCAACACCATCGTCTCGGGCGGCTGCATCGTCTCCGGCTCGAAGGTGAGCAGCTCGGTGCTGTTCTCGGGCGTGCGCATCCACTCCTTCTGCGAGATCAACGAGGCCGTGCTGCTGCCCGACGTCGAAGTGGGCCGCGGCTGCCGGCTCAACCGCGTGGTGATCGACCGCGCCTGCGTGATCCCCGACGACACGGTGATCGGCGAAGACGCCGAGGCCGACGCCGCCCGCTTCGAGCGCACGGAAACCGGCGTGGTGCTGGTCACGCGCGAAATGCTCAAGCGGCTCGCACCGGACCCCGCGCCCGCGACCGCCGCCTGATCGACCGCACCACCATGCGCATCCTCCAGGTCAGCGCCGAGCTGTTTCCCCTCCTGAAGACCGGCGGCCTGGCGGACATCGCCGGCGCCCTGCCCCTGGCGCTCATGGCCGCGGGGCAGGACGCGCGCGCGCTGCTGCCGGGCTTTCCCGCCATCGTGGCCGGCGTGCGCGACCTGGCGCCCGTGGCCGAGTTCACCGCGCCCTGGGGCGAGCGCTTCGGCCTGCGCGCCGGGCACGTCGCCATCGCCGGCGCGCCGCCGATTCCCACCTACGTGATCGACGCGCCCGCGCTGTACGACCGGCCCGGCAATCCGTACGAAGACACCACGCGCCAGCCCTACGGCGACAACCACCGGCGCTTCGCGCTGCTGGGCTGGGCGGCGGCGCAGCTCGCGCAGGGGCTCGACCCCGGCTGGCGGCCCGACATCGTGCACGCGCACGACTGGCACGCGGCGCTCGCGCCCGCCTACCTGGCCTTCGCGCGGCGCGCGGGCGGCCCGCGCACGGGCAGCGTGTTCACGGTGCACAACCTGGCCTACCAGGGCGTGTTCGCGCCCTGGCACTTCGCCGAGCTCGGCCTGCCGGCGTCGGCCTTCCACATGAACGGGCTGGAGTACCACGGCCAGATCTCCTTCATGAAGGGCGGCCTCTACTTCGCCGACCAGCTCACCACCGTGAGCCCCACCTACGCCCTCGAGATCCAGACGCCCGAGCAGGGCTGCGGCCTCGACGGCCTGCTGCGCCAGCGCAGCAACGTGCTCAGCGGCATCCTCAACGCGGTGGACGACCAGGTCTGGAACCCGTCCACCGACGCCGCGCTGGTGCAGGGCTACCAGGCGCCCGAGGGCCGCCACATGGCCGGCAAGGCGCGTTGCAAGTCGGTGCTGCAGCGCCAGCTGGGACTGGCCGAGCGCCCCGATGCGCCGCTGTTCATCGTGGTGAGCCGGCTCACCGAACAGAAGGGCCTGCACCTCGTGCTCGGCGGCCTCGACACGCTGCTCGCGCAGGGCGGCCAGCTCGCGCTGCTGGGCAGCGGCGAAGGCTGGCTCGAAGAGGCCTTCCGCCAGCGCGCGGCGGCGGCGCCCGCCTCGGTGAGCGTCACCATCGGCTACGACGAGACGCTGGCGCACCAGCTCTTCGGCGCGGGCGACGTGACGATCGTGCCTTCGCTGTTCGAGCCCTGCGGCCTCACGCAGATGTACGGACTGAAGTACGGCAGCCTGCCGCTGGTGCGCCGCGTCGGCGGGCTGGCCGACACCGTCGTCGACTGCACGCTGGAAGACATGGCCAGCGGCGCCGCCACCGGCTTCGTGTTCGACCGCTTCGAGGACGCCGACTACGACCGCGCCCTGCGCCGCGCCTTCGCGCTGTACGAGCGCGCCGCCGACTGGCGCCGCGTGCGCGGCAACGCCATGCGGCGCCCGGCCGACTGGGGCACGGCGGCGGCGCAGTACATCGATGTGTACCAACGGGCGTTGGCCTGAAGCCCCCGCCCCACACCCCACCACCCACTCCGGGAACGCCTCCATGACGATCAAGGACTTCGCCTACGACCACCCCGACCGCGACGTTGCCGCCTTCAAGCGCGCGGTGGCCAACAAGCTGATCTACGCCGTCGGCAAGGACCCCGTGGCCGCCAGCCCCGACGACTGGCTGCACGCCACCGCGCTGGCCGTGCGCGACCAGCTCGTCGAGCGCTGGATGACGACCACGCGCGCCAACTACGCGCAGGACCTCAAGCGCGTGTATTACCTCTCGATGGAGTTCCTCATCGGGCGCACCTTCACCAACGCGCTGCTCGCCGTTGACCTGTACGGCACCGTGCGCGAGGCGCTGGCCGACTTCGGCGTCGACATGGCGGCACTGGCCGAGCGCGAGCCCGATGCGGCGCTCGGCAACGGCGGCCTGGGGCGACTCGCGGCCTGCTTCCTCGATTCGATGGCCACGCTCGGCGTGCCCGGCATGGGCTACGGCATCCGCTACGAGTACGGCATGTTCCGCCAGCGCATCGTCGACGGCCAGCAGGTCGAAACGCCCGACTACTGGCTCACGCGCGGCAACCCGTGGGAGTTCCAGCGGCCCGAGGTGAACTACCGCGTGCGCTTCGGCGGCCACGTGCAAAAGCGCGAAGGCAAGAACGCGCCCTACGGCGCAGCCGACTGGGTCGACACGCACGACGTGCTCGCCGTGGCCTACGACACCATCATTCCCGGCTACGGCACGCAGGCCACCAACACCTTGCGCCTGTGGTCGGCGCGCGCCACCGAGGAGATCGACCTGTCGGCCTTCAACCGCGGCAACTACATGGCGGCGGTGGAGAGCAAGAACCACTCCGAGAACGTCTCGCGCGTGCTCTACCCCGACGACTCCACGCCCTCGGGCCGCGAGCTGCGGCTGCACCAGGAGTACTTCTTCTGCAGCGCCAGCGTGCAAGACCTGCTGCGCCGCTACCTGCGCAACCACACGAGCTTCGACCAGCTGTCCGACAAGGTCAGCATCCACCTGAACGACACGCACCCGGTGCTGGCCGTGCCCGAGCTCATGCGCCTGCTGCTCGACGAGCACGGCCTGGCGTGGGACGTGGCCTGGGGCCACACGCAGAAGGTATTCAGCTACACCAACCACACGCTGATGCACGAGGCCCTGGAAACCTGGCCGGTCGAGATGCTGGGGCGCATCCTGCCGCGCCACCTGCAGATCCTGTACGACATCAACGCGAAGTTCCTGGCCGCCGTGACGCAGACGCACGGCCAGGACGTCGAGCTGGTGCGCCGCCTCTCGCTGATCGACGAGACCGGCGAACGCCGCGTGCGCATGGCCTACGTGGCGGTGCTCGCCAGCCATTCGGTGAACGGCGTGTCGGGGCTGCACTCGGAGCTGATGAAGCAGTCGATCTTTGCCGACTTCGCGAAGATCTTTCCCGAGCGCTTCAACAACAAGACCAACGGCGTCACGCCGCGCCGCTGGCTCGCGCAGGCCAACCCGCCGCTGGCCGCACTGCTCGACCAGCGCATCGGCAAGGGCTGGCGGCGCGACCTGTCGCAGCTCGAAGCGCTGCGCCCGATGGTCGCGCAGCCCGCCTTCGTGCGCGCCTTTCGCCATGCCAAGCGCGAGAACAAGCTGCGGCTGGCCAACTGGGTCGGCGAGCACCTGAAGCTCGACCTGGACACCGACGCGATGTTCGACGTGCAGGTCAAGCGCATCCACGAGTACAAGCGGCAGCTGCTCAACGTGCTGCACGTGATCGCGCGCTATCACCGCATCCTCGATGCGCAGGCCAGCGGCACGCCGGCCGACATCGTGCCGCGCGTGGTCGTGTTCGCGGGCAAGGCGGCCTCGGCCTATGCGATGGCCAAGCAGGTGATCCGGCTCATCAACGACGTGGCGGCCACCGTGAACGCCGACGCGCGTGTCGGCAAGCTGCTGAAGGTGGTGTTCCTGCCGAACTACAGCGTGAGCCTGGCCGAGATCATCATGCCGGCGGCCGACCTGTCGGAGCAGATTTCCACCGCGGGCACGGAAGCCTCGGGCACCGGCAACATGAAGTTCGCACTCAACGGCGCGCTCACCATCGGCACGCTCGACGGCGCCAATGTCGAGATGCGCGAGAACGTCGGCCCCGAGAACATCTTCATCTTCGGCCACACTACGCCCGAGGTGGCCGACATCCGCGCCCGCGGCTACCAGCCGCGCGAGATCTACGAGGAGAACGCCGAACTGAAACGCGTGCTCGATGCCATTCGCGACGGCGCGTTCTCGCCGGGCGAGCCGGCGCGCTACCAGGGCATCTACGACGCGCTCGTGAACTGGGGCGACCACTACCTGCTGCTGGCCGACTACGCGAGCTATGTCGCGAAGCAGGCCGAGGTCGATGCGCTGTACCGCGACGCGGAGGCGTGGACGCGCATGGCGATCCTCAACGTGGCGGGGATGGGGGCGTTCTCGTCGGACCGGACGATCGCCGAATACGCCCACGAGATCTGGCACACGAAGCCCGTGGTGCTCAGCTGAGGCGAGCGGGCCGGGCCCGCAAGGTCAGCGCGGCTTGGCGGGCGCCGCCTCGGCCTCGGTCACGAACCCGATGCGGCTCAGCCCGGCCTTGTTCGCGATGCCCATGAGCGCCACCACCTTGCCGTAGGGCACGGTCTGGTCGGCGCGCAATTGCACCTCGGTGTCCTTGCTGTCGGCGGCGGCTTTTTCGAGCTGGGCGGTCAGCTCGTCGTCGGTCACCGGCTTGTCGTTCAGGAAGACCTTGCCCGAGGCATCGACCGACAGGCTCACGAACTTCGGCGTGTCGTTGGGCTGGCCCGCGTCGGTCTGCGGCAGGTCGAGCTTGATCGAGCTGGCCATCAGCGGTGCGGTGATGATGAAGATCACCAGCAGCACCAGCATCACGTCGACCAGCGGCGTGACGTTGATGTCGGACAGCGGCCGCTGCCCGCCCGCGCCCATGGCCCGCCCGCCGCCTGCGGCGCTGCTGCCCAGTGAGGTGCGTCCGAAGGCCATGGTGTGCGTCGTTCCTTAGACGGGCATTGGTCGCGCGGGCGGCGGTGCAGCGGGTGCCGGCGCTTCGCCGAAGCTGCCGAGCAGATCGTGCGCGAAGCCTTCGAGCTCGGCCTCGACGCGGCCCACGACACGGCCGAAGACGTTGTAGGCCAGCACGGCCGGAATGGCGACCGCGAGGCCGAAGGCCGTCATGACGAGCGCCTCGCCGACCGGCCCGGCCACCTTGTCGATGGTGAAGCCGCCGGTCTGGCCCGCGATGCCCGCGAGCGCGCCATAGATGCCCCAGACGGTGCCGAGCAGGCCGACGAAGGGCGCGGTGGCGCCCACGGTGGCCAGCAGGATCTGCCCGGCTTGCAGGCGCCGCAGCGCGCCGTGCAGCGCGCCACGCAGCACGCGCGTGAGGCGCTGGTTGCGGTCGACCGTGGCGCCCAGCGTGCCGCCGGGCGCTTCGGTGGCGGCCTGGCGCAACGCGGCCACGGCGGGACGCACGAGTTCGGCGCGGTCGAAGGCTTGCAGCTTCTGCTCGGCCTCGACCAGGGTGGCCGACTGCCAGAAGGCGGCGATGCTGCGCAGCACGTCGCGCGTGCCGCCGCGCAGCAGCCAGGCTTTCCAGAGGATCACGACCCAGCTGGCGATCGACATCGCGAGCAGCAGCGCGGCCACCGAACGGCTGACGCCGTCACCGTGGGTCAGCAGTTCGAGCACGCTCATCCGCGTCCTTGGTTTTGTGCGCCTGGCTTAACGCAGGCCGAGTACGTCGAACATGTCGAACAGGCCGCTGCGCTGGCCGCTCAGGAAGCGCACCGCACGCAGCGCGCCCTGCGCGTAGGTCACGCGGCTGGACGACTTGTGGGAGATTTCGATGCGCTCGCCGATGCCCGCGAACAGCACGGTGTGGTCGCCCACGATGTCGCCGCCGCGGATGGTGGCGAAGCCGATGGTCGACGGGTCGCGCTCGCCCGTGATGCCTTCGCGGCCGTACACGGCGCAGTCCTTGAGGTCGCGGCCCAGCGCGTCGGCGATCACCTCGCCCATCTTGAGCGCGGTGCCCGAGGGCGCGTCGACCTTGAAGCGGTGATGGGCCTCGACGATCTCGATGTCGTAGCCGGTGGCCATCGCACGGGCGGCCATGTCGAGCAGCTTGAGCGTGACGTTGACGCCCACGCTCATGTTGGGCGCCATCATGATGGCGATGTCTTTGGCGATCTCGGCGATCTCGGCCTTCTGCGCATCGCTGAAGCCGGTGGTGCCGATCACGGCCTGCACGCCCAGCTCGCGACACACGGCCAAGTGCGCCATCGTGCCTTCGGGGCGGGTGAAGTCGATCAGCACCTGCGCGTCCTGCAGGCCGGTGCGCAGGTCGGCCACGATGGGCACGCCGCTGGTGAAGCCCAGGAAGGCCGCGGCATCGGCGCCGAGGGCGGCGCTGCCGGCGATGTCGAGCGCGCCGGCCAGGCGGCAGTCGGGCGCGTTGCGCACGGCTTCGATGAGCATGTGGCCCATGCGGCCCGAGGCGCCGGCGATCGCCACCCGGCGCAGCGCGGGAGCGAAAGAAGAATCGGAAGTGGGGGGGGTGGTCGGTTCAGTCACGGGGATTCGGTCGTTGAAAAGTCCCTACGGGAGCCATGGACACCGACAAAAGCCACCCCACCGGTCCGGCGGGCACCGCCCGCAGGAGGGGTGGCCGCCGCCGGAGCCCTGCCGCGCGCGCTCAGCGCGCGGCTTCGAGCGGGGGGTAGGCGGCCGGCAGCGCGGGCATGGGGGCTGCCGGGGTGCCGGTGGTGTCGGCTTTCTTGTCGGCCTTGGGCGCGAATTTCTTGAGCTCTTCTTCGGTGGCCTCGAGCTGCGGCACCTTGCCGCTCTTGCGGCGGGTGTCGAGCGTGGCGACGAATTCTTCTTCGCTGGGCATTTCGTCGCCCTCGAAGCGGTCCATGAGTTCGCCGTTGAAGAACACGGTCAGGCGGCGCTCCTGCGGATCGACGCCCTGGCGGCGGATCGTGAAGACGTAGTCCCAGCGGTTGGCGTGGAAGACGTCGTTCAGCAGCGAGGTGCCGAGGATCTCGCGCACCTGTTGGCGCGACATGCCGGGCTTGAGTGCCGCGACCTGTTCCTTCGACACGAAATTGCCCTGCACCACTTCGACTTTGTAGGGGGTGACGGCAGACAGCGCGCCACGCGTGCGTTCGCTGAAACCGCTGCAGGCACCAAGGGCGAGCGTCGCCGCAATGGCAGCGACCAGCAACCAGGGCCGGCGTTGGAGGATGGCAGGCATGGGAGAAGAGGGGGTAGCGATATGATCGAACATTGTAGCGGCCGAGCCTGAAGGCCCGGCCTCAGCCCAGGGCGCAGGAACCATCATGGCCAACATCGACGAACTCAAGAACACCGGCCTCAAGGCCACCTTGCCGCGGCTGAAGATCCTCGAGATCTTCCAGACCGGCAGCCAGCGGCACATGACCGCGGAAGACGTCTTCCGCGTGCTGCTCAACGAACACTCCGACATCGGCCTGGCCACGGTGTACCGCGTGCTCACGCAGTTCGAGCAGGCCGGCATCCTGGAACGCAGCCACTTCGAAAGCGGCAAGGCAGTCTACGAACTGAACGAAGGCACGCACCACGACCACCTGGTCTGCACCTCGTGCGGCAAGGTCGAGGAGTTCTACGACGCCGAGATCGAACGGCGCCAGCAGATGATCGCCAAGGACAAGGGCTGGGTCCTGCAGGACCACGCCATGTCGCTGTACGGCCTGTGCGGCGACTGCGTCAAGAAGCGCTGACGCCAGCCACCCCGCGAAAGCAGAAAGCAGCCCTTCGTTTCGAAGGGCTTTTTTCTTGCCTGTCTCAGTCCGGGTCGCGCCCGCTTTCCATCGCCTTGTGGTGGCGCGCCACGAAGTCGGCATAGGTGTCGATGCCGCGCAGCTGCAGGATCGAGTTGCGCACCGCCGCCTCCACCAGCACGGCGATGTTGCGCCCCGCCACCACCTGGATGATGACCTTGCGCACCGGGATGCCCAGCACGTCCTGCGTGAGCGGCGCCGAGGGCATGCGCTCGTAGTCGCGCTCGAAGCTGTCGCGCCGCACGAGGTGCACGATGAGCTTCAGGCGCATCTTCCGGCGCACGGCCGTCTCGCCGAAGATCGCGCGGATGTCCAGGAGGCCGATGCCGCGCACCTCCAACAGGTTCAGCAGCAGGTCGGGGCAGCGCCCTTCGATGGTGTTCTGGTTGATGCGGTACAGGTCGACCGCGTCGTCGGCCACCAGGCCGTTGCCGCGCGAGATCAGCTCCAGGCCGAGCTCGCTTTTGCCCAGGCCCGACTCGCCCGTGATCATCACGCCCATGCCCAGGATGTCCATGAACACGCCGTGCATCGAGGTGCGCTCGGCAAAGTGCTTGGACAGGTAGGCGCGCAGCAGGTCGATCACGAAGGCCGACGACTCGCGCGTGGCAAACAGCGGCAGCTGGGCGCGCTCGCAGATCGACAGCAGCTCGTCGGGCGCGGCCTGACCGTCGGCCAGCACCAGCATCGGCGGCTCCAGCGTGACGATGCGCCCGATGCGGCGCACGCAGTCTTCCTTGCTGCCGCGCGTGAGGTAGGCCACCTCGCGCGCGCCGAGGATCTGCACGCGGTACGGGTGGATGTAGTTCAGGTAGCCGACCAGGTCGGCGGCCGACTGTGCGCGGCTGATGACGTCGGGGTCGAACTGGCGCTCCGAGGCGCCCAGGCCCGCGAGCCATTCCCAGCGGAGCGACCCGCGGAACTCCTCGAACATGGCATCGGCGCTGATGACGGTCGGCTTCATGCGTGCGGCGGCCGGCGCGGGGCGCCGGCATTCTGGTCAGGATGGAGGGAGAGAAAAGCGTCGCCGCAGCTTATCAGCAGCGGCAGGCCCGGCACGGGCGCTCAGGCGACCTGGGTCGACTGCCAGCCGGCAATGAGGCCGTGCAGCGCAGCGGCGTCGGTGCTGGACTTGATCTGCTCGCGCAGGCCGGCGTCGCTCAGCAACTCGGCAATTTCGGACAGGATTTCGAGGTGCTTCTGCGTGGCCGCTTCGGGCACCAGCAGGAAGATCAGCAGCGCCACGGGCTGCTCGTCGGGAGCGTCGAAGCCGATGGGGTTCGCCAGCTGGAACACCGCAGCCATCGGCGCCTTGAGGCCCTTGATGCGGCCATGTGGAATGGCGACTCCGTGGCCCAGGCCGGTGGAGCCGAGGCGCTCGCGCGCGAACAGGCTGTCGGTGATGAGGGCACGGCCCAGACCGTGAAGGCTCTCGAACAGCAGGCCGGCTTCTTCGAAAGCACGTTTCTTGCTGGTGGCGTCAACGCTCACGAGCACTTGAGCGGGCGGCAGGATGGACGCGAGGCGATTCATGGTGGGGTCAGAGCGGGGGCGATTATGCACCTCCTCGGTAAAAACCCCCAGTCCCCCTAATTACTTTCGTCTACATGTGTTGCCGTGAGGCGTCGCTTCCTCTGGAGGCCCTTGCAAAGCCCCACCAATGTGGTCGGACAAACAAAAGGCCGCCCGAAGGCGGCCTGAGATGCGGGGCGCGGGGCCCGGCGTTTACATCACGCGCTTGGGCGCCACGTGATGGTGGTCCTGCAGGCGATCCTTGTGGCGGACCACCTGGCGGTCGAGCTTGTCGACCAGCTCATCAACCGCGGCGTACAGATCAGCGTGGCTCGATTCCGCGAACATGTCATTGCCCTTGACGTGAATGTTGCACTCCGCCCTTTGGCGGCGTTCCTTTTCCTTCTGCTTTTCCACCGTGAGGATCACCTTGACATCGACCACCTGGTCGAAATGTCGCGTGATCCGGTCCAGCTTGCTCGTGACGTAGGTGCGCAAGGCAGGTGTGACGTCGAGGTGATGACCGCTGATCGTCAAATTCATGAATGACCTCCTGAGAATTGACGGTTGGGGAAATGACCGCGCTCCGGGATGAAGCGTGGCCGGCGAAACAGGTGAGGTTGGGAGAGAGGGGGAAGAGGAAGGGAGATGAAGAAAGGGGGCGGTCGGATTCACTATGCCCAAGCTGTCACGGTATTGCAATACCGGGGCTTGCCCGAGTGACGAGCCGGTGTATTGCATGCCCTAATCCGCTATTGATTCCATAGCTGCCCCCGTGCAGTGGCATGCCGTTGCGGCACATTGGAAGCAAGTGTTTCCATGTGCAGCGCGCAGTGCCCCTCCCGCCCGAAGGGCCGGCCCGTTCAGCGCCAGGCGGCGCGCATGCGGTTGCGCAGGTCGATCACCGCCGCCGGCGGCGGCACAGCGGGCGGCAGCACCGGCGGCGGCGGCCAGGTCTGCAGCTCGAAGCCCGCCAGGTCGGACTCCGTGATGAAGCGGGTGCGGTTGGCGTACAGGTGCCGGTCGCCGCGCGCCGCCTGCTGCGTGATGTGGAAGCGCTGCGGCATCACCAGGTGCAGGTGGTCGCGGGCCCGCGTCATCGCCACGTAGAGCAGGCGCCGTTCTTCTTCCAGCTCATGCGCGCCCTGCGCCACGTCGGCCGGCATGCAGCCGTCGACCACGTTGATGACGTGCACCGAGTTCCACTCCTGCCCCTTGGCCGAATGGATGGTCGACAGGATCAGGTAGTCCTCGTCGAGTGAGGGCGGGCCGGGCCGGTCGCTGGTGGCTTCGGGCGGGTCGAGCGTGAGCTCGGTGAGAAAGCGCTCGCGCGAGCCATAGCCGGCCGCCAGCCGCGCCAGCTGCTCGACGTCGGCGCGTCGCACGCCCGAGGTGTCTTCGTACAGCCGCTCCAGGTGCGGCTGGTACCACTGCATGGCCACCTCCACGTCGGCCGGCCACTGCAGCGACGGCGCGCGCAAGGCGGCGTAGGCCTGGGCGAAGTCGGCCCACTGTTCACGCGCGGCCGACGGCGGCACGAAGTCGCGCACCGCCGCGGCCGGGTCGCCCGCCTGGTCCATCGCGTCGAGCAGGCGCGTGCCGGTGGCCGGCCCCACGCCGGGAATGAGCTGCGTGACCCGGAAGCCCGCCATGCGCCCGCGCGGATTCTGCGCGAAACGCAGCACGGCGAGCAGGTCCTTCACGTGCGAGGCCTCGAGGAACTTGAGCCCGCCGAACTTCACGAACGGGATGTTGCGCCGCGCCAGCTCCAGCTCCAGCGCCGCGCTGTGCGACGAAGTGCGAAACAGCACCGCCTGCGACTTCAGCGCCAGCCCGCCCTCGCGGTGCGCCAGGATCTTGTCGGCCACCCAGCGTGCCTGCCCGGCCTCGTCGGGCACGAGCACCAGCACCGGCTTGCCGGCCGAGGGCTTGTCGGTCCACAGCGTCTTGGCGTGCCGCTCGGCGGCCTGCGCGATGACGCGGTTCGACACGTCGAGGATCGGCTGCGTCGAGCGGTAGTTGCGCTCCAGCGTGACGATGCGCGCCTCTTGCGAGAACTGCGACGGAAAGTCGAGGATGTTGCGCACCGTGGCGCCGCGGAACGAGTAGATCGACTGCGCGTCGTCGCCCACCACCGTCACGCCGCGCCCGTCGGGCTTCATCGCGCGCAGGATCTCGGCCTGCAGCAGGTTGGTGTCCTGGTACTCGTCGACCAGCACGTGGTCGAAGCGCGCGCCGACGTGCGCGGCCAGCGCGGGCTCGGCGACCATCTCGGCCCAGTAGAGCAAGAGGTCGTCGTAGTCGAGCACGTTCTGCTGCTGCTTGGCCTCGACGTAGGCGCCGAACAGCGTCTTGAGCTGGGCCTCCCACTCGGCGCACCAGGGAAAGCTGTCTTTCAGCACAACGGCCAGCGGCGCGCGCGTGTTCACGCAGCGCGAGTAGATCGACAGGCAGGTGCCCTTGCGCGGGAAGCGGTTGACCGTGGACGACAGGCCCAGCTCATGCCGCACCAGCCCCATGAGGTCTTCGGCGTCGCCGCGGTCGTGGATGGTGAAGTTCTCGTCCAGCCCGATCTGCGCGGCGTACTCGCGCAGCAGCCGCGCGCCGATGCCGTGGAAGGTGCCGGCCCAGGGCAGCGCCGGCGGGCGCTCCGACTTCAGGCCCAGCACGCGCGCCAGCACCTGGCCCGCGCGGCGCTCCATTTCCTGCGCGGCGCGGCGCGAGAAGGTGAGCAGCAGCAGGCGCTGCGGATCGACCCCGTCCGCGATCAGGTGCGCCACGCGGTGCGCCAGCGTGCTGGTCTTGCCCGAGCCGGCACCGGCGATCACGAGCAGCGGCCGGTGGTCGGCGCCGACCGCTGCGCCCACGCCGTGCTCGACCGCCGCGCGCTGGTCGTCGTTGAGCGCGGCGAGCGCCGCGGCCAGGCGCTCGGCTTGCGTCTTCGGGGGGGTGGAAAGAACGGGGGACGCAGGGGTCTGCATGGGCACGACTTTACTGTATGTCCGTCCAGTTCGAGTGCCTTGTCGCCCTGTGGCCGGTGACATAATCGCGCCTCGCTGCAACCGGAGACTCCCCTTGGAAACCGCCCCGTCTCGGCAGCTTTCAACTCCCTGGCGACGCTGCGCGTGATGTACTGACGCCGGGTCCGCGGGAATTGAAAGCGCCCCGCCCTCGCCCATCGTTCAGTCACCCCCGGGAGTGAGCCCATGCTCAACATCTTTACGCTCGCCAACGGCCGCCTCGTCCAGGAAGAGATCGAGTCGCTCGAAGAGCTCTCCAAGTTCCAGCCGATCTGGGTCGACCTCGAGTCGCCCACGCTCGAGGAAAAGCGCTGGATCAAGCAGTACTACGGCCTCTCGATTCCCGAAGACGCGATGGACGAGGACATCGAGGAGTCGGCGCGCTTCTACGAGGAAGACAACGGCGAGCTGCACATCCGCTCCGACTTCTTGATCGACGACGACGAAGACCCGCGCACGGTGCGCGTCGCCTTCATCCTCAACCAGCACAACACCGACCTGCGCAGCCGCGGCGTGCTGTTCTCGATCCACGACGAAGACGTGCCCGTGTTCCGCCTGCTGCGCATGCGCGCACGCCGCGCGCCGGGGCTGATCGAAGACGCGAAGGAAGTGATGCTCAAGCTCTTCGACGCCGACGCCGAATACTCGGCCGACACGCTGGAGAACATCTACGACGAGCTCGAGGTGGCGGGCAAGAAGGTGCTGTCGGGCAACGTCAGCGACGAGCTGGCCGGCGAGGTGCTCGGCGCCATCGCACGGCAGGAAGACTTGAACGGCCGCATCCGCCGCAACGTGATGGACACGCGCCGCGCCGTGAGCTTCATGATGCGCAGCAAGATGCTCAACGCCGAGCAGTTCGAGGAGGCGCGCCAGATCCTGCGCGACATCGAATCGCTGGACAACCACACGGCCTTCCTCTTCGACAAGATCAACTTCCTGATGGATGCGACCGTCGGTTTCATCAACATCAACCAGAACAAGACCATCAAGATCTTCTCGGTGGCCAGCGTCGCGCTGCTGCCGCCCACGCTGATCGCGAGCATCTACGGCATGAACTTCAAGTTCATGCCCGAACTCGACTGGGCCATGGGCTACCCCTACGCCATCGCGCTGATGGCAGCGAGCGCGCTGGTGCCGATGTGGTACTTCCGCCGGCGCGGCTGGCTCAAGTAACGCCGCGCATCGGGTGCTAGAGTGGCTGTCGGCAGGCAGCTGACCTGGAGAGCCCCCGTGCGCAGACTTCGTTTTCTCACCAACCGCCACCGCGCGCCGTCGACGAACACCGCGCTCGGACTGCTGCTGGCCTTCAACGCCGGCGCCATCAATGCGGGCGGTTTCCTCGTGCTGCACATGTACACCTCGCACATGACCGGCTTCGCCTCGCAGCTGGCGGACGGCATGGTGCTGGGCAACCTCACGCTGCTGCTGAACGCGCTGGGCGCGATCCTGGCGTTCGTGAGCGGCGCCGCGGCCTGCGCGGTGTTGGTGAACTGGGCGCGGCAGCACCGGCTGCATGGCGTGTATGCGCTGCCGCTGCTGCTGGAGGCCGCGCTGATGTTCCCGTTCGGGCTCGCCGGCGCCATCACGCTGACCTGGGCCACGCCGTTCGCGGTGCCGCTCACGGTGCTGCTGCTGTCGTTCATCATGGGCCTGCAGAACGCCGTGGCATCGAAGACCTCGGGCGGCAGCACGCGCACCACCCACATGACCGGCAACATCACCGACGTGGGGATCGAGCTGGGCAAGATGCTCTACTGGAACCGGCGCGCGCCGTCCACGCCGCTGCCGGTGCGCCACGACCGCAGCCGACTGCGCCGCTGCGGCGGGCTGGTCGCCATGTTCGTGCTCGGCGGCGCCGTGGGCGCGCTGGGCTTCAAGCACGTGGGCTTCATCTGCGTCGTGCCGCTGGCCGCGCTGCTGCTGGCGCTGTCGATCCCGCCGCTGCTGCGCGACCTGCCGCAACTGCGCCGGCTCGCACCGTAGGCAGGTGCTTCAGGCCGCGTCGCGCGGCAGGGAGGCGAGCCAGGCGTCGACGAGCGCGAGGCTGTAGCGGCTCGCCACCTCGGCCACGAAGCGCGTGAAGTCGCCGTGCGCGGCATCGTCGGCGCGGTCCGAGATGGTCCGCAGCGCCGCGAAGGGCACGCCGTAGTCGTGGCAGGCCTGCGCCATCGCAGCGCCTTCCATCTCGACCGCGAGCGCGTCGGGCAGCGAACGCTGCAGGGCCCCACACTCCGCGGTGGTCGACACGAAGCGGTCGCCGCTGATCAGCAGGCCGCGATGCACTTTCGGTGAACGCAGATGGAACTCATCGACCGCCTTCTGCCCCACCAGGCCCACCGGATCGCGCAGCGTGCTTTCGGCCACCGCCGCCAGCGCATCGCCGATGGCCGCATCGGCCGCGAAGCGCGAACGCCCCATCAGCGGCACCTCGTACTTCGGAAAGATCGGCGAGGCGTCCATGTCGTGCTGCAGCAGCTCGGTCGCCACGACCACGTCGCCGACATTCACGCCCGGTGCCAGCCCGCCCGCCACGCCCGTGAACACGATCGCCCGCACGCCGAAGCGCTCGAGCAGCACCGTGGCCGTGACCGCCGCCGCGACCTTGCCGATGCGCGACAGCACCGCGACCACGGGCTGGCCCTGCAGGTGACCGACCCAGAAGTCGCGGCCGGCGATGCGCATGCGCTGCTCGTCGGGCATGCGCGCGAGGAGCGCGCTCAGCTCCTCGTGCATGGCCGCGACGATGGCGATGGGCGCAGCGGCCATGGCTTACTTGATGTCCACGCCGTAGAACGTGTGGCGGCCGAACGGGCTCAATTTGAAGTCGACGACCTCCTTGCGCACCGGCTTCAGCTGCACCGCATGCGCGATGGTGAACCACGGCGCCTGCTCCTTGAAGATGACCTGCGCCTTCTTGTAGAGCGCATCGCGCTCCGACTGCTTGGTCGCGCTCTTGGCCTTCACCACGAGGTCTTCATACGGCTGGTAGCAGAACTTCGAGATGTTGCTGCCGCTGGCCGACTTGGCCGAGGCGCAGCCCAGCAGCGTGTACATGAAGTTGTCCGGGTCGCCGTTGTCGCCGGTCCAGCCCAGCATGCCCATCTGGTGCTCGCCGGCCTGCAGGCGCTTGCGGTACTCGCCCCACTCGAAGCTCTTGATCTCGGCCTTGACGTTGATCTTGGCCAGGTCGGCCTGCATCAGCTCGGCGATGCGCTTGGCGTTCGGGTTGTACGGGCGCTGCACCGGCATGGCCCACAGGTCGGTGCTGAAGCCGTCGGGGAAGCCGGCCTGCGCCAGCAGCTTCTTGGCCGCTTCGGGGTCGTACGGGTCGTCCTTCACGGCATCGTTGTAGGACCACAGCGTCGGCGGAATCGGGTTCTTCGCGGCCACGCCGGTCGTGAGGTACACGCCGTCGATGATGGCCTTCTTGTTGATCGCCATGTTGATGGCCTTGCGCACGCGCACGTCGTCGAAGGGCTTCTTCGTCGTGTTGTACGAGAGGTAGCCCACGTTCAGTCCCGGCTGCTCCAGCACCTGCACGTTCGGGTCCTTGCGGATCGCGTCGAGGTCGGCCGGATTCGGGTACGGCATGACGTGGCACTCGCCCTTTTGCAGCTTGGCCCAGCGCACCGAGGCATCGGGCGTGATTGCGAACACGAGGTCGTCGATCTTGGCCTTGCCGCCCCAGTACTGCGGGAAGGCCTTGAAGCGGATGATCGCGTCCTTCTGGTACTGCACGAGGTAGAACGGGCCGGTGCCGACCGGGTCCTGGTCGACCTTCTCGGGCGTGCCGGCCTTGAGCATCGCGATGGCGTACTCCTTCGACTGGATGCCCGCGTACTGCATCGCCAGGTTCGCGAGGAACGGTGCTTCGGCCTGGTTGAGCGTGATCTTCACCGTGTGGTCGTCGATGCGGTCCACCGACTTCAGCAGCTTGGGCATGCCCATGTCGTTGAAGTAGGAGTGGTTCTGGCTCGTGACCTTGAAGAAGGGGTCGCTCTCCTTCCACTGGCGCTCGAGCATGAAGATGAAGTCGTCGGCGTTGAAGTCGCGCGTGGGCTTGAAGCTCTTGCTCGTGGTGTGCCACTTCACGCCCTTGCGCAGGTGGAAGGTGTAGACCGTGCCGTCGGCCGAGATGTCCCATTTTTCGGCCAGGCCCGGCATCACCTTGGTGCCGCCGCGCTCGAACTCGACGATGGTGTTGTAGACCTGCGTGGTCACGTCGAAGGACGTGCCGGTGGTGTTCATGCCCGGATAGAAGTTTTCCGGGCTTCCTTCGGAGCAGTACACCAACGTCTTGGCTGACACGGCGCCGCAGGCCAGGGTAAGGGCCGTGAGCGCTGCCGGTGCCAGGAGCGCCAGCTTTTGTGAGCGGCGCGAAACGGAGGACTGGGTCTTCATGGGGACTCCTCGAGACAGGGTTGAAAAAATCGCCACTCCACTCTTCTTCAGGACGCGGCGAGCACGGGACCATCGGCGCGCACGGCAGGCGCGCCATCGAGAAACTGCTCGGCGTAGTGGCAGGCCACCAGCCGTTCGTCGAGCGCGCGCAGCGCGGGGCGCTCCTCGCGGCAGCGCGGCTGCACGTGCGGGCAGCGCGTGCTGAAGACGCAGCCCGAAGGCGGGTCCAGCGGCGACGGCAGCTCGCCCTTGAGCACGATGCGCTGGCTGCTCAGGCCCGGCGTCGAGGCCAGCAGCGCCTGCGTGTACGGATGCAGCGGCCGCGCGAAGATGCGCGACTTGGGGCCCTGCTCCACCGCATGGCCCAGGTACATCACGAGCACGTCGTGCGCGATGTGGCGCACCACGCCCAGGTCGTGCGAGATGAAGAGGTAGGCCAGCCCCAGCTCGGCCTGCAGGTCGGCCAGCAGGTTCAGCACCTGCGCCTGGATCGACACGTCGAGCGCCGACACCGGCTCGTCGGCCACCAGCAGGCGCGGCGACAGCATGAGCGCGCGTGCGATGGCGATGCGCTGGCGCTGGCCGCCGGAGAACATGTGCGGGTAGCGGTTGGCGTACTCGGGGCGCAGGCCGACGCGGGCCAGCATCTCGCGTGCTTTCTCTGCGCGCTCCGGCTTGCTCAGCGTGGTGTTGATGGCCAGCGGGTCTTCGAGCACCGCCGAGATCTTCTTGCGCGGGTTGAGCGAGCCGTACGGGTTCTGGAACACCAGCTGCACCGCCTGGCGCAGCTCGCGCCTGCGCTCATGCGGCGGGCTCACGGCATCGGCGCCGATCAGCGTCAGCTGCCCGGCCGTGGGTTTCTCGATCAGCGCGACCATGCGCGCGAGCGTCGACTTGCCGCAGCCCGATTCGCCTACCACCGCGAGCGTGCGCCCGCGTTCGAGGCGGAACGAGATGTCGCCCACGGCGCGCAGCTGCGCCGGCGCGCGGAACAGCCCGCGCCGCACGGCGTAGGTGCGCTGCAGGTTGCGCGCCTCGGCGACGATCTCCGGTGGCGATGCGTCGCTCATGGCAGCACCTCCGCGATGGCAGCGCGCGGCGGGTCTTGCGCAATGGCGTCTGCGCGCCCCGGCTCGCCGAGCGGAAAGTGGCAACGCACCTCGGCGCCCTGCCACGCACGCAGCGCCGGGCGCACCTGGCAGGCGCGCTCGGTGACGTAGCCGCAGCGCGGCGCGAACAGGCAGCCCGCGGGCCGGTCGTGCACGCCGGGCACCACGCCGCTGATGGTGGCGAGCCGGCCCTCGGGCGCGGCGCGCTCGGGCAGCGCCGCGAGCAGCGCCTCGGTGTAGGGATGCTGTGGCGATGCGAACAAGCGGTCGACGCGCTGGTGCTCCATCACCTGCCCCGCGTACATCACGGCGATGCGCTGCGCCATCTCGCTGACCACGCCCATGTTGTGCGTGATGAGCACCAACGCCATGCCGCGCTCCTTCTGCAGGTCGCGCAGCAGGTCGAGGATCTGCGCCTGGATGGTCACGTCGAGCGCGGTGGTCGGCTCGTCGGCGATCAACAGGCGCGGGTTGCAGGCAATGGCCATGGCGATCATCACGCGCTGGTTCATGCCGCCCGAGAGCTGGTGCGGGTAGCTGCCCAGGCGCGACGAGGCGGCGGGAATGCCCACCTGCTCGAGCAGTTCGGTGGCGCGCTTCTTCGCTTCGCGCTTGTCGAGCTTCAGGTGCAGGCGCAGCGTTTCCATCAGCTGGAAGCCGATGGTGAAGCAGGGGTTGAGGCTGGTGGTCGGCTCCTGGAAGATCATCGCGACCTCCTTGCCGACCAGCGTGCGGCGCGCCTTGTCGGAGATGCCGAGCAAGTCCTTGCCTGCAAAGCGCATGTGGTCCGCGCGCACGCGGCCCGGGAAGCCGACGAGGCCCATGAGCGCCATCATCGTGACGCTCTTGCCCGAGCCCGATTCGCCGACGATGCCGAGCACCTCGCCTTCTTCGAGCGTGAGGCTCACGCCGTCGACGGCATGCAGCACGCCGCCTTGCGTGGGGAACTCGACGTGCAGATCCTTGATGTCCAGCAAAGGCATCTGTGCTCTCCTTTGCGTCAGCGCTTGAGCTTGGGGTCGAGCGCATCGCGCAGCCCGTCGCCCAGCAGGTTGAAGGCCAGCACGGCCGCAAGGATGGCGAGGCCCGGGAAGGTCACGACCCACCACGCGCGCAGCACGAACTCGCGCGCATCGGCCAGCATCGTTCCCCACTCGGGCGACGGCGGCTGTGCGCCCAGGCCGATGAAGCCGAGCGCCGCCGCATCGAGGATGGCGGTCGAGACGCCCAGCGAGGCCTGCACGATCAGCGGCGCCGAACAGTTGGGCAGCACCTCGCGGAACATCAGGCGCAGCGTGCTGGCGCCGCTCACGCGCGCCGCGGTCACGTAGTCGCGCGAGACCTCGGCGATGACCGTGGCGCGCGTGATGCGCACGTAGTGCGGCAGCACGACGATGGCCACCGCGAGCATGGCGTTGACGAGCCCCGGCCCGAGGATCGCGACGATCACGATAGCCATCAGCAGGCTGGGCATCGTGAGGATGATGTCCATCATGCGCATGATCGCGATCTCCAGCGCGCCGCGGAAGAAGCCGGCGACGAGCCCGAGCACCACGCCCACCACCACCGACAACGCCACCACCGCGACGCCGATCGACAGCGACAGCCGCGCGCCGTGCATGAGCCGCGACAGGATGTCGCGCCCGATGGCGTCCGTTCCCAGCAGGTAGGTCCACGAGCCGCCTTCCTGCCAGGCCGGCGGCTTGAGGAACGCGGCGGCGTTGGTTTCGTTCGGTGCATGCGGCGCGATCCACGGTGCGAACAGCGCCACCAGCAACAGCACCACGATGGTGACGAGACCGATGACCGCGCCCCGGTTCGCCGAGAAGGCGGTCCAGAACTCGCGCCAGGGGCCGGGAGGCGCCGAGGCCTGCGAGCCGGGGGGGACTGCGTGGGTGTTGCTCGTCATCGACTCAGTGCCTGATCCGCGGGTTGATGACGCCGTAGGCGATGTCCACCAGCAGGTTGAGCAGCATCACGATGCCGCCCAGCAGCAGCATGCCGCCCTGCAGCACCGGGTAGTCGCGCCGCCCGATGGCCTCGATGAGCCACTTGCCGACGCCGGGCCAGGAGAAGATGGTCTCGGTGAGGATCGCGCCGGTGAAGAGCACGCCGATCTGCAGGCCGATCACCGTGACGACCGGGATCAGCGCGTTGCGCAGCGCATGCAAGCCCACCACGCGAAAGCGCGACAGGCCCTTGGCGCGCGCGGTGCGGATGTAGTCCTCGCCCAGCACCTCGAGCATGGCCGAGCGCGTCATGCGCGCAATGACGGCCAGCGGCACGGTGCCCAGCACGATGGCCGGAAGAATGAGGTGGTGCAGCGCCGACCAGAAGGCCTCGGTCTCGCCGGCGCGAAGCGCGTCGATCAGCAAGAAGCCGGTCTGCGGCTCGACGAAGTACTGCACCGAGATGCGGCCCGACACCGGCGTCCATCCCAGCTGCACCGAGAAGAACAGGATGAGCAGCAGGCCCCACCAGAAGATCGGCATCGAGTAGCCGGTGAGCGACGTGGCCATCACGCCGTGGTCGAAGATGGAGTTGCGTCGCACCGCCGCGAGGATGCCGGCCGGCAGCCCGAGCAGCAGCGCGAAGAGAATCGCGCACACACCGAGCTCGACGGTGGCCGGAAAGAGCGCGAGGAACTCGCTCATCACGGTGTCTTGCGTGATGAGCGACTTGCCCAGGTCGCCCTGCAGCACGCGGCCGATGTAGATGCCGTATTGCACGAGCAGGGGCTTGTCCAGGCCCATGGCGGTGCGCAGTTCGGCGTGGCGCGCGGGGTCGATCCCGCGCTCGCCGGCCATCGTCTCGATGGGGTCACCCGGCACCAGCCGGATGAGAAAGAAGGCCAGCAGCGTCATGCCGATGAAGGTCGGCACGAGCAAGCCTAGGCGAACGTAAATGAATCTGAGCATCGACCCGCGAATATGCAAGATCGATGCCCCGGCCCCACCCGGGCGGAACCCTTACTACTTCTTGCTATCCCGCAGCTCGCGCCGCAGGATCTTGCCCACCGGGGTCTTGGGCATGTCGGTGCGGAACTCGATCACGCGCGGCTGCTTGTAGCCCGTGAGGTTGGCGCGGCAGTACTCGCGCACCTGCGCTTCGGTGAGCGACTCGTCCTTCTTGACGATGACGAGCTTCACGGCCTCGCCGGTCTTGTCGTCGGGCACGCCCACCGCGGCGCATTCGAGCACGCCGGGCAGCATCGCCACCACGTCCTCGATCTCGTTCGGGTACACGTTGAAGCCCGACACCAGGATCATGTCCTTCTTGCGGTCGACCACCTTGAAGTAGCCGCGCTCGTCGACCACGCCGATGTCGCCGCTCTTGAAGTAGCCGTCGGGCGTCATGACCTTGGCGGTCTCGTCGGGGCGCTGCCAGTAGCCGGCCATGACCTGCGGGCCCTTGATGGCGATCTCGCCGCGCTCGCCGGTGGGCACTTCGTTGCCGTCGTCGTCGAGCAGCTTGAGCCAGGTGCTCGGCAGCGGCAGGCCGATGGTGCCGGTGTAGGCCGTGCTGTTGGTCGGGTTGCAGGTGGTCGAGGGCGAGGTTTCCGAGAGGCCGTAGCCTTCGCAGATGGGACAGCCGGTTTTCTCGAGCCAGAGCTTGGCCACCGCGGCCTGCACCGCCATGCCGCCGCCGACCGAGACCTTCAGGTTCTTCCAGTTGACGGTGTTGAAGTCGGGATGGTTCGCCAGCCCGTTGAACAGCGTGTTGACGGCCGGGAAGCTGTGGATGGTGTGCTTGGACAGTTCCTTGAGCACGCCGGGAATGTCGCGCGGGTTCGGGATCAGGATCAGCTTGCCGCCCGTGCGCATGCTCAGCATCATGCCGACCGTGAACGCGAAGATGTGATACAGCGGCAGCGCGCACACGCTGGTGGGCTGCTCGTTGGCCGGCACCTTGGCCATGACGGGCTCGTTCCAGGCTTCGGACTGCAGCACGTTGGCGATCACGTTGCGATGCAGCAGCACCGCGCCCTTGGACACGCCGGTGGTGCCGCCGGTGTACTGCAGCACGGCCACGTCGTCGGGGCCGGTGGCCACGGGCTTGAGCGAACCGCCCGCGCCCTTGTCGAGCGCGTCGTTGAAGCGCACGGCGCCCGGCAGGCTGAAGTGCGGCACCAGCTTCTTGACGTTGCGCACCACGTAGTTGACCAGCGCGCCCTTCAGGAAGCCGAGCCGGTCGCCCATGGAGGCCAGCACGATGTGCTTGATGGGCGTGCTCGCGATGCACTGCTGCAGCGTGGTGCCGAAGTTCTCCATGATGACGATCGCCTTGGCGCCCGAGTCCTTGAGCTGGTGCTCGAGTTCGCGCGGCGTGTACAGCGGGTTCACGTTCACCAGGATCAGGCCGGCACGCAGGATGGCCGCCACCGCGATCGGGTACTGCGGGCAGTTGGGCATCATCGCGGCGACGCGGTCGCCCTTCACGAGGCCCAGGCCCTGCAGGTAGGCCGCGAAGGCCTTGCTGAGCTTGTCG
Source organism: Variovorax sp. BGA-UO-ETr-C22 (assembly GCF_059567965.1). Taxonomy (NCBI): domain Bacteria; kingdom Pseudomonadati; phylum Pseudomonadota; class Betaproteobacteria; order Burkholderiales; family Comamonadaceae; genus Variovorax; species Variovorax sp. BGA-UO-ETr-C22. The sequence goes on along the minus strand of NZ_JCAQPA010000009.1, from coordinate 477,569 downwards.
GTCTCGCCGTAGCTCACGTCCTTGCCCATGAAGCTGTAGGCCGTGCGGTCGGCGTACTTGGTGAAGCTCTCCTCCATGAGCGCCACCAGCGACGGGTAGTGCGACGCGTCGATGTCGGCGGGCACGCCTTGCGGGTAGCTGCTGAGCCAGGGGCGTTCGGTCATGGATGTGTCTCCTCGGAGTCGGATGAGTTTTTAAAAACGAAAACGGCGCACGTGAGGCGCCGCGACGATCAGGCCCGCATCGCGGGCACGGACCTTCGGCCTATTCGATGGCCTTGCCCATATCTTCCACTACTTTTTTCGCATCGCCAAAGACCATCATGGTCTTGTCCATGTAGAAGAGCTCGTTGTCCAGGCCCGCGTAGCCGGCGGCCATGGAGCGCTTGTTCACGATGACGGTCTTGGCCTTGTAGGCTTCCAGGATCGGCATGCCGTAGATCGGCGTGCCCTTGGTGAGCGCGGCCGGGTTCACCACGTCGTTGGCGCCCAGGATGATCGCCACGTCGGCCTGCGCGAACTCGCCATTGATGTCCTCCATCTCGAACACCTGGTCGTAGGGCACCTCGGCCTCGGCCAGCAGCACGTTCATGTGGCCCGGCATGCGGCCGGCCACGGGGTGGATGGCGTACTTCACCTTGACGCCCTTGTGCGTGAGCTTCTCGGCCAGTTCGTTCACGGCGTGCTGGGCGCGCGCCACGGCCAGGCCGTAGCCCGGAACGATGATCACCGTCTCGGCGTTGGACAGCATGTAGGCCGCATCGTCCGCGCTGCCGCTCTTCACGGGGCGCTGTTCCTTGGCGCCGTCGGTGGCGGTGGTTGCCTCACCGCCGAAGCCGCCCAGGATCACGTTGAAGAACGAGCGGTTCATGGCCTTGCACATGATGTAGCTCAGGATCGCACCCGAAGAGCCCACCAGCGAACCGGCCACGATCAGCATCGCGTTGTTCAGGCTGAAGCCGATGCCGGCCGCCGCCCAGCCCGAGTAGCTGTTGAGCATCGACACCACCACCGGCATGTCGGCGCCGCCGATCGGGATGATGATGAGCACGCCCATCACGAAGGCCAGCGCCAGCATCGCGAAGAACGCCGGCCAGCTTTCGGTGGCCACGAACACCAGGCCCAGGCCGATGGTCGCCAGGCCCAGCACCAGGTTCAGCATGTGCTGGCCCGAGAACTGCACCGGCGCGCCCTGGAACAGGCGGAACTTGTACTTGCCCGAGAGCTTGCCGAAGGCGATGACCGAGCCGCTGAAGGTGATGGCGCCGATGGCCGCACCCAGGAACAGCTCGAGTCGGTTGCCATAAGGAATGGCATGGCGCACGAAGCCCTCGAAGAGGACCGCGCCATCGGGCGTGCGCGCACCGACGACCGCCGCCACGGGCGCGGCGGTGATGCCGAAGGCCCAGGGCTCGGCCACCGCGGCCACGCCGATGAACACCGCGGCCAGGCCGATCATGCTGTGCATGAAGGCGACCAGCTCGGGCATCTTGGTCATCTCGACCTTGTTGGCCATGAACGCGCCGAGGCCGCCACCGACCACGACGGCGGCCAGCACCCAGGCGATGCCGGTGGTGAAGTCGACGTTGAGGGCGCGCGCCTGTCCGTGGACCAGCGCGATGGTGGTCAGCACGGCGATCGCCATGCCGGTCATGCCGAAGATGTTGCCGCGGATCGAGGTGGTGGGATGGGACAGGCCCTTCAGGGCCTGGATGAAGCAGACGCTGGCAACGAGGTACAGCAGCGTGACGAGGTTCATGCTCACTTGGCGGCTCCCTCTGCGGCCTTGGGGGCGGCCTTCTTGTCTTTCTTCTTGAACATCTCGAGCATCCGGCGCGTGACCAGGAAGCCGCCGAAGACGTTCACCGCGGCCAGCGCCACGGCGAGCACGCCCATGGTCTTGCCCAGCGGCGTGGTGGTGAGCGCGGCGGCCAGCATGGCGCCCACGATCACGATGGCCGAGATGGCGTTGGTCACGGCCATGAGCGGCGTGTGCAGCGCGGGCGTGACGGTCCAGACCACGTGGTAGCCGACGTAGATGGCCAGCACGAAGATGGTCAGGTTGATGACGGTGTGCGAAACGATTTCCATGGTGTTGTGTTCTCCTCGTTCGGTCTTTCGTGCCCTGTCAGAGCTTCTTGACTTCGTTGATGCGGTTGGCATCGCCAAGCAGCACCACCTTGGGCTTGTAGTCGGCGGCTTCGGCCTCGGTCATGGGGGCGTAGGTGCAGATGATGAGCAGGTCGCCCACATGCGCCTTGCGCGCCGCCGCGCCGTTGAGCGAGATGGCGCCCGAACCGCGCGCCGCCTTGATGATGTAGGTCGAGAAGCGCTCGCCGTTGTTGACGTTGTACAGCTCGATCTTTTCGTACTCGCGCATGTCGGCCGCGTCGAGCAGGTCCTCGTCGATGCCGCACGAGCCTTCGTAGTGCAGGTCGGCTTCGGTCACGGTGGCGCGATGCAGCTTCGCGCGGAGCATGGTGCGGTTCATGGAAGGCAGCCTGCTCTTACTTGCGCGTGACCTGGCCGTCCTGCGTGACGCGGCAGGCGGCGACGATGTCGTCCTCGAGGTCGATCTTCAGCGCGCCTTCCTTCGTGACGACGAGCTTGAGGAAGTCGAGCACGTTGCGCGCATACAGCGCCGACGCGTCGGCCGCCACCAGCGCCGCGAGGTTGGTTTCGCCGACGATGGTCACGCCGTGCTTGACCACGGTCTTGTCGGCCTCCGACAGCGGGCAGTTGCCGCCGATGCCGTCGGCGCCCTTGCCGGCCGCGATGTCGACGATCACCGAACCCGGCTTCATCGACTTGACCATGTCCTCGGTGACGAGGGTGGGCGCGGCGCGGCCCGGGATGAGCGCGGTGCTGATGACCACATCGGCCAGCGCGACGCGCTTGGCGACCTCGGCCTGCTGGCGCGTGAGCCAGCTGGCGGGCATCGGGCGGGCGTAGCCGCCGACGCCTTCGGCCGCGTCCTTCTCTTCCTGCGTCTCGTAGGGCACGTCGATGAACTTGCCGCCCAGCGACTCGATCTGTTCCTTGACACTCGGACGCACGTCCGAAGCCTCGATGACGGCGCCCAGGCGCTTGGCCGTGGCGATGGCCTGCAGGCCGGCCACGCCGACGCCCAGGATGACGACGCGCGCGGCCTTCACGGTGCCGGCGGCGGTCATCAGCATGGGGAAGAAGCGCTGGTACCTGTCGGCCGCGATCATCACGGCCTTGTAGCCGGCGATGTTGGCCTGCGAGCTGAGCACGTCCATGCTCTGGGCACGGGTGGTGCGCGGCGCGGCTTCGAGCGCGAAGCCCGTGACACCCGCGGCGGCCAGGCGCTGCAGGCCAGCCGCGTCGAAAGGATTGAGCATGCCGATGACGACCGCGCCGGCCTTCAACTGCGCCGCCTCGGCGTCGCTGGGCGTGCGCACCTTGAGCACCATGTCGGCGGAGAACGCCCCAGCCGCATCGGTGATCTCGGCCCCTGCCGACTGGTAGCCGGCGTCGGTGACGCTGGCTGCAATGCCGGCACCTGCCTGCACGCGCACGGTGTGCCCGGAGGCCACCAGTTTCTTCACCGTTTCGGGTGTAACGGCCACTCGGGTTTCGCCAGCCGCTGTCTCGGCAGGCACGCCTATCAACATAGAGTTCTCCTCAGGGGGGAAGGGGCAGCACGGATTGCGGGCAGAGCTTACAGCAAGATTACAAGCGCACCTGTCGCCAGAATGCCGCGTTCTTTTTGCCGCTCAACGCCCGCAGGCACTGCACATGAAGCTACTTAATTGATAGCAATTTGGCGGCCGGTCCGACCCCGGGGGAAACACGGGTGACCGCCGCAGAAGCGCTTGTGGCGCCTTCGCTCTCTCTGGCTCTAGATTGCAATCAACTAACACCAATTGGATTCAATTGGCAATTGAACCACATACATAAAATCAATTTGCGTGAATTAATAGCAATTCACAGCAATGATTTCAGACGCAGATAGATACACTTCGATTCATATTGCGGACACATAGAGGTCCACACAGGGCGGAACAAGGGAATGGAATGCGCATTGCAGTACTCGACACCGAGCCGGACCAACTCCGGTTGATCAACCAATCCATGGCGAGCCTCGGTCACGAGTGCCACACGTACGCCGCCGGCAAGGCGCTGCTGCACGCCATGCGCCGCGAAACCTTCGACCTGCTGGTCCTCGACTGGCGCCTGCCGGACATGAACGGCCCGGACGTCGTCAAGACGATCCGGCAGGACTACAAGAGCCGCATGCCGATCCTGTTCGTGACCGAGCGCCACGACGACAGCGACATGGTCGAAGGCCTCAATGTCGGCGCCGACGACTTCATGGCCAAGCCGCTGCGCCCGATCGAGTTCGAAGCCCGCATCAACGCGCTGCTGCGCCGCGCCTACCCCTCGCGCAACGAGCCCGAAATGGTGTTCGGCCCGTACCACTTCTTTCCGCCCTCGCGCACCATCCGGGTCCACGGCGAGCTGGTCGAGCTGAAGAACCGCGAGTACGAACTCGCGCTCTTCCTGTTCCAGAACCTGGGGCGCCTGCTGTCGCGCGAGCACCTGCACGAGGCGGTCTGGGGGCTGGGGGTCGAGGCGCTGTCGCGCTCGCTCGACACCCACGTGTCGCGCCTGCGCACCAAGCTCGAGCTGCGTCCGTCGAACGGCTTCCTGCTGCTGGCGGTGTACGGCCTGGGCTACCGGCTGGAAACCATCGAGGTCGACACGCGGCCCGCCGCTGCAGCTTCCAACGCGCGCTGAGCGCACGCCCCGGCAGGCCGGGCGGGGAACCCCTCCTCCCCGTCGGCCTCCAACTTGTTCCGTCTGAACAAGTGCCCTTCCCCATGCCCCGGCTCCTCCTGGCCGCACTGCTCTTGCTGTGCAGCGGCCTGTTCCCCGCCCTCGCCGAAGACGTCGAGGCCAGCGACATGGTGCGCGGCGGCCTGCAGGCGATCCAGATGATCGACCGGAACGAGGCCGGCGAGCTGTGGGACGGCGCCACGCCCGCCACCCGCAAGCGCATCACCCGCACCGACTTCGCCAGCAAGGTGGCCAGGAGCCGCGCCCCGCTCGGCGGGCCGCAGCAGCGCACCTGGGTGGCCGTGCACCGGCAGGTCGTGACCGACCCGGACGCCGATGCGGCCGGCCAGTACGTCAGCGTCGAGTACGAGACCCGCTTCGGCAATCAACCCCACCGCACGCTGCGCGAGTTGGTGAGCTTCCGGCTCGACGCCGACCGCATCTGGCGCTTCAGCGGCTATATCGTGCGATAGGCGAGATGCCGATAGACTCGCGCCCACGATGCCCACACGCTGGAAACCCAATGTCACCGTGGCCGCGGTGATCGAGCAAGACGGCCGCTTCCTGCTCGTCGAAGAGCAGACCGACGACGGCCTGAAGCTCAACAACCCCGCCGGCCACCTCGACCCCGGCGAGTCGCCCGAGGACGGCTGCATCCGCGAAACGCTCGAGGAAACAGCCCACGCCTTCACGCCGACCGCGCTGCTCGGCGTGTACATGGCGCGCTCGGCCGAGCAGCCCGACGTGACCTACATGCGCTTTGCCTTCACCGGCGAACTGGGCGCGCGCGAGGAAGGCCGTGCGCTCGACGAAGGCATCGTGCGCACGCTGTGGATGACCGTGGACGAGATCCGTGCCAGCGTGGCGCGCCATCGCAGCCCGCTGCTGCTGCGCTGCATCGAGGACTACCTGGCCGGCAAGCGGCATCCGCTCGCGCTGATCCACACCGAAGACGGCGTGCGGCAGCCCCGCTGAGGCCGGCTCAGACGATGACGCCGCCCCCGAGGCAGCGCTCGCCGTCGTACAGCACGGCCGACTGCCCCGGCGTGACCGCCCATTGCGGCGCACCGAAGCGCAGGCTGAAGGCGCCGTTGGCGCCCTCGCCCAATTCGCAGGCTGCATCGGCCTGCCGGTAGCGCGCCTTCGAACCGTAGGCGCCCGCGGTGGGCGCCTCGCCGGCCACCCAGCTCGCGTCGTCCGCCTTCAGTTCGGACGACAGCAGCCACGGATGGTCGTGCCCCTGCACCACCCACAGCGTGTTCTTCTCGACGTCCTTGCGCGCGACGAACCAGGGCGAATGGTCGCCCGCGCCGCGCTGGGCGCCCTTCTCCTTCACGCCGCCGATGCCCAGCCCCTGGCGCTGGCCCAGCGTGTAGAAGCTCAGGCCCTGGTGCTCGCCGAGCTTGCGGCCGCGGTCGTCCTTGATCGGGCCCGGCTCCTTGGAGATGTAGCGGTTCAGGAAGTCGCGGAATGGCCGCTCGCCGATGAAGCAGATGCCGGTCGAGTCCTTCTTTTTCGCGTTGGGCAGGCCGATTTCTTCGGCGATGCGGCGCACCTCGGTCTTGTGCAGCTCGCCGACCGGGAACAGCGTCTTCGACAGCTGCGCCTGGTTCAGGCGGTGCAGGAAGTAGCTCTGGTCCTTCGAGTTGTCGAGCCCCTTGAGCAGCTCGTGCCGGCCCGTGGCTTCGTCGAGGCGCACGCGGGCGTAGTGGCCGGTGGCGATCTTCTCGGCGCCCAGCCGCATGGCGTGGTCGAGAAAGGCCTTGAACTTGATCTCGGCGTTGCACAGCACGTCGGGGTTGGGCGTGCGGCCGGCCTTGTACTCGCACAGGAACTCGGCGAAGACGCGGTCCTTGTAGTCGGCGGCGAAGTTGACGTGCTCGATCTCGATGCCCAGCACGTCGGCCACGCTGGCGGCGTCCACGAAGTCGATGTTCGACGAGCAGTACTCGCTGTCGTCGTCGTCTTCCCAGTTCTTCATGAAGATGCCGACCACCTCGTGCCCCTGCTGCTTGAGCAGGTGCGCGGTGACCGCGGAGTCCACCCCGCCGCTCAGCCCGACCACGATCCGTTGTTTTGCCATAAGCCCGCCATTGTCCCAGCCCGGCGACAGGGGCATCCGGCGTGTGGGAAATCGGGAAAACCCGTGTCGCCGGCTTGTCAGCCGCCACTCCACGATGCGAAAGGCCGGCGCTACAGTGCCCCGAAACACAGCGGAGACAACACGCATGGCGACCCCTTCCCTCTCTGGCGACCCCACCCCCTGGACGCGCAACTACCCGCCCGGCATGCGCTGGGACGCCGAGCTGCCCGTCAAGCCGGTGCAGCAGATGCTCGACGAAGCGGTCGCGCGCTGGCCCGACCATTCGGCCGTGGAGTTCATGGGCCAGGTCCTCACCTACGCCCAGCTCGGCGCGGCGGTCGACCGCGCCGCCAAGGGCCTGCAGGACCTGGGCGTGAAGCCGGGCGTGCATGTCGGCCTGTACCTGCCGAACACGCCGCACTATCCGATCGCCTTCTTCGCCGTGCTCAAGGCCGGCGGCACGGTGGTGAACTACTCGCCGCTGGACGCCGAGCGCGTGCTGGCCCACAAGATCGAGGACAGCCGCACCGACATCCTCGTCACGCTCGACCTCGTGAACCTGTACCCGCTGATGGCGCGCCTGCTCGACAGCTCGCGCCTGAAGACGCTGGTGGTCGGCAGCCTTGGTGACTACGGCGCGGCGGGCGACAAGGTGCAGGCCCAGCTGCAGGGTGCCGGCCAGATCGCACCGGTGCCCACCGACGCACGCCACGTGCGCTTCACCGACCTGCTCAAGAGCGAAGGCACGCACCAGACCTACCCGCTGGGCGACCTCGCCGAAGAGATCGTCGTGCTGCAGTACACCGGCGGCACCACCGGCCTGCCCAAGGGCGCGATGCTCACGCACGCCAACCTCACGTCGGCCTCCGCGCAGTACTACGAATCGACCAAGGGCGATCCGCCCATCCTGGACGAAGGCAAGGAACGCTTCCTGGTCGTGCTGCCGCTATTCCACATCTTCGCGCTCAGCGCCGCGATGCTGCTGGGCGTGCGCCTTGGGGCGGCGCTGGTGCTGCACACGCGCTTCGATGTCGACGCGGTGATGAACGAGCTCGCGGCCAGCCGGATCAGCGTGTTCCCCGGCGTGCCGACCATGTACACCGCCATCCTTTCGCACCCCAAGGCGAAAGAGATGGACCTGCGTTCGCTGAAGTTCTGCGGCTCGGGCGGCGCGCCGCTGCCGGTGGAGGTGGAGCAGCGCTTTTTCGAACTCACCGGCTGCCACCTCAACGAAGGCTGGGGCATGACCGAGACCTCGCCCGTGGGCACCTTCACGCCTGCGCGCGGCGTGCGCAAGGCCGGCTCGTGCGGCATGCCGCTGCCGCGCGTGCGCATCAAGCTCGTGAGCCTGGACGACCCGACGAAGGACGTGACCGCGTTCGGCGAGCCCGGCGAGCTGTGCGTGCAGGGCCCGAACGTCATGAAGGGCTACTGGAACAACCCGAAGGCCACCGCCGAGTCGATGACGGCCGACGGCTACTTCCGCAGCGGCGACGTCGCGAAGATGGACGCCGACGGCTACCTGTACATCGTCGACCGCACCAAGGACATGCTGCTGTGCGGCGGCTACAACGTGTACCCGCGCGTGCTCGAGGAGGCGGTGTACGAACACCCGTCGGTGGCCGAGGTCTGCGTGATCGGCGTGCCCGACGAGTACCGCGGCCAGTCGCCGAAGGCCTTCGTGAAACTGAAGGACGGCGCGGACGAGCTCACGCTCGACGCGCTCAAGAGCTTCCTGAAGAACCGCCTGGGCAAGCACGAGATGATCGGCGCGCTCGAGATCCGCGCCGAGCTGCCCAAGACCGCCGTGGGCAAGCTCTCGAAGAAAGACCTCGTGGACGAGGAAGCCCGCAAGCGGGCCTAGGCTTTACGACTTCTTCTGACCGAAGGCCTCGGCGAGCAGCTCGTACGAGCGCAGCCGGGCCGCGTGGTCGAACACCTGCGAGGTGATCATGAGTTCGTCGGCGCCGGTGCGCGCCACGAACGCTTCCACGCCCTGCTTCACGGTCTCGACCGAGCCCACCGCCGAGCACGACAGCACCGAGTCGAGCAGCGCGTTCTCGGCCGGCCCGACCTTCTGGCGGTAGTTTTCCACCGGCGGCGGCAGGCGCCCCGGGCGGCCGCTGCGCAGGTTCACGAAGGCCTGCTGCCACGAGGTGGCGCGGAACTCGGCCTCGGCGTCGGTGTCGGCCGCGAACACGTTGAAGCCCAGCATCACGTACGGCTTCTGCAGCTGCGCCGAAGGCTTGAAGGTCTCGCGGTAGATCTGGATGGCCTGCATGATCTGCTGCGGCGCGAAGTGCGAGGCAAAGGCATACGGCAGGCCCAGGTGCGCCGCCAGCTGCGCGCCGAAGGTGCTCGAGCCCAGGATCCACACCGGCACCTCGAGCCCCGCGCCGGGCACGGCGCGCACGGCCTGCTGCGGGTTCTTCGACATGAAGTCCATGAGCTCCATCACGTCCTGCGGGAACTGATCGGCGTCCGACTCCAGGTTGCGCCGCAGCGCGCGCGCGGTGCGCTGGTCGGAGCCGGGCGCGCGGCCCAGGCCCAGGTCGACGCGCCCCGGGTACAACGACTCCAGCGTGCCGAACTGCTCGGCGATCACCAGCGGCGAGTGGTTCGGCAGCATCACGCCGCCGGCGCCGATGCGGATGGTGGAAGTGCCCGCGCCCACGTGCGACAGCAGCACGGCCGTGGCCGCGCTCGCGATGCCCGGCATGCCGTGGTGCTCGGCCAGCCAGTAGCGCGTGTAGCCCAGCTTCTCGCCGTGCTGCGCCAGCGACAGCGAGTTGCGGAACGACTGCGCGGCATCGCTGCCTTCGGTGATCGGGGAAAGGTCGAGGATCGAAAGCGGAATCATGGCGCGATCATGGCGCGAACCGCCCGATGCCGTCACGCGCGGGGCTATTCGGTTTGGTATAGCGTCGCGACGCTCGCGAAATCGCGCCCGTGCTGCGTCACGTGGACCTGGAAGGGCACGCTCTCGCCCGGCGCGATGGCCGGCAGGTTCTCGATCAGCTTGAAGCCGGTCAGCTGGTCGTTGCGGTCGCGCAGGCTCACCCACAGCCGCACCTTGGCCGCGATGGCCGTGCCGGGGTTCTTCACCGTGCCCGTGACCTCGACGCTCTTGTAGCTGAAGCGCTGGCTGAAGTTGAGCAGCACGCTGCCGGTGCCAGCCTGGGTGCCCGTCACCTGCACCTCCAGCGGCTTGCGCGGGCCGGGCAGTGCGGCGCGGCGCATCGGCTTCCACTCGACGCGGGTCTGCGTGATGCGGTCCACGGCCTTGGGCTCCAGCAGGATCGGAAAGCGCTCGCCCGGGTACAGGGAGGCCAGCGCATCGAGGCGCGTGGTGCCGTCGGCCGTGCTGCCGCCGAAGCGCGAGATCACGGCGCCGGGCGAAATGGCGATGGCGTCGTTGCTGCGGTTCACCAGCTCGGTCATGAACAGCGGCCGCTGGATCGTGCTGCGCCCCGCCACCAGCGGCAGCAGTTCGAGCTGCCGCGGGTCGAAGCGCTCGCTGTCGTCGGCCAGCAGGTCTTCGGTGCCCAGCCGCAGGTCGGGGTGGAAAGCCTCCGGCGCGCCGGCCGTGCGGATCACGCGGTCGGCGCTCAGCACCGTCGTGCGCGCGCCCGAGGGCGTGACCGTGCGGTAGCCGATGCGGTAGTCCCAGGCCGCGATGGCTGCGGCGCGGCCGAAGCGGCTGAGGTCGACATCGATCGCCGTGCGTGCGCCGGGCGCCAGCTCGGACCCCGGCGCATGGCCGCGACCGACGCCGATCACCTGGCCGGCGTCGTCGTACAGCGTGACCAGTGCCTCGATGCTGCCGAACGCCGGCGTGCCGGGCGCGCCCGCATGCACGAGGCGCCCGACCAGGCGCACGCGCTCGCCCTGCTGCACCAGCCGCACGCGCGAGAACGCCAGGCGCGGCCCCTCGGCGGCGCTGCGCGGTTCGGACAGCTTCTCGACCGTCACGTCCTGCCGCGTGACGTTCTGGCCCGAGGGCAGGTCGACCAGCACGGACGCGGACTCGCCGGGCATCAGCACGTCGATCGGCAGGGATTCGTTGCGCTCGTTCAGCCGCGTGTCGCCGTCGTGGAACACCACCTTCAGGCCAGGCCGCTCGAGCGGCCGGCCGGTCTCGTTGCGCGCCAGCACCAGCAGCTTCGGCCGCTCACCGACCAGCACCTGGCGCGGCTCGGAGAGCTTCAGGCCGTCGGTCGCGATGGTGCGCTCGACGAGCGTGCGCGCCACCGAAGGCGCATCGCTGCGTTGGCCCGAACCGAACAGCAGCATCGCGACCTGGACGGCTACCGCCACGCCGAGAAAGCCGATCACGACGAAGCCGATCGTGCGCACCATCTGCTTCTGGCGAAGCGCCTGTTCGGCCGCGATCTGCTGGCCTGCGTGGTGCTTGACCTGCTGCAGCACGCGCTCCAGGCGGTCGGACACGTCGTCTTCCACCAGCGACATCGAGCCGCAGTGCGCGCAGGTGTATTCGTTCAGGCCGGTGCGGCGCAGCGCGCTGCTGCCGCACTCGCCGCATTTGAGGGTCTGCAGGTCGATGCTCATGTGTCTTCTTTTTTGTCTTACCAGCCGAACACGTCGACGATGCCTTCGGCCGCCGCGGCGCTCCCCAGCAGCGGCACGAGGCGCTCGACCAGGCGCGCGCGGTGCACCGGGTCGACCTCGCAGTCGTCCTCGTCGGTGAAGATGGCGTCGCCCGCTTCGTCCCACACCTGGCCGATGGTGCCCAGGCAGGCGGCCATCTCGAAGATGTCGGCGAAGAGCGGTTCGTCTTCCTCCCAGGCGCCCGTGCCATGCATCGCGAACTGGATCGCGCCGGTGCGCAGGTCGAAGATGAACGGATCGGCGCCCTGGTCGGCCACCACCAGCCAATGCTCGGGCCAGTCGGCGATGCGCTCGCCGGTGATGCCGTGCCAGCGGTAGCCCGCCTGCAGCTGCCACAGGCGCGAGAGCGCGGGAATGCTGAACGGGTTGCCGGTGGTCGGCACCGTGAGGCCGGCGTAGCCCACGCGCTCGTTGACCCACTCGCCGAGCGGGCCGACCTGTTCGTAGAAGGTGACGAGGGCGGCGGGCAAGGCCAGCTCGCCATGCCAGTGCTCGGCGGCGGATTGCGGCGCCAGCGCGCCATGGGAAGCCAGGGCCGCGCGGGCCTGTTCGATCGATGCCACGGGGGTTGTTCTCCGTTCAGGTCAGGCAGGCGGCCTGCTGCAATGCGGTGCGCAGTGCGTCGATGTCGCCGGGTGCGACCTCGTGCACGCCCGGCACGCCGGCCAGGCCGCAGGCCGTCGATGCCACCACGGGCACGCCGGCCGCCACGGCGCGCAGCAATGCGCGCGGCGCGTGCTCGACGTGCGCGGGCAGCACGACGACGCTGGCATCGGCCAGCCAGTCGCCCTGCCAGTTCATGTGTTCAATGGGTTCGATGCCCTGCCAGAGCCGCGCGTCGTCCGAGGGCGCGCCCAGCACGCGCAGGCGGCACGGCCAGCCTTGCAGCGCGGCAGCAAGTTCACGCGCGCCCTTGCGCGCCAGTGCGCTCGCGGCGAACACGACGAGCGGCGGTTCTTCGCACTTGCTGTGCGCGACCTTCACCTGCGGCAACGCCCAGTCGAGCCGCTGCAACGTGGCCTGCGGCGCGTACTGCGCCATGGCCTGCGCCACCGCGGCATGCGGCGTGACGACGACTGCCGCGCGCGCGAGCGCCAAGGTTTCGTCGCGCACCAGCGATGCATCGGCGCGGAAGTCGCGCAAGGTGGCGTCGCCGGGCCAGCGCTGCGATGCGGCATCGAGCTTCTTTTCAATGTCGGCCATCGGCAGTGCGCTGGCCAGCACGGTGATCCGGCGCCCGTCGAGCGCGCCGAGGCGCTGCAGGTGCGGCAGCAGCGACTGCTCGACCACCAGGTGCGTGTGCGCAGGCACCAGCCGCGCGGCAAAGGCCTGCGCGAGCCAGCGCTGGCCGTCGATCAGGCTGGCCTGGCGCCGGCCCGCCTGCCGCGCCCAGAGCCGCTGCCACGCGGCACGGCGCAGGCTCGCGGCCCATGCGGTGGTCACCGCTGCGTTCGTCGCGGGCTCACGATGCCAGCCCGCAGCAGGCAGGCGCCAGAACGCGAGCCGCATCGGCACGGGCTGCATGCGCTGCGTCTGCGGATGCGCCTCGCGCAGGTGGCGTGCGAACTCCGGCGTCCAGCCATCGACGAGCACGGCGGTGCGCCCTTCGGCGCCGACATCGACCGGCGGACGGTGGCGAAAGCACGCCGTCTGGTCGCAGCTCAGGCAGCCGCGCGCCAGCGGCAGCGCGGTGGGCGTGTCGTCGTTCGTGCGCCGCAGCGTGACGGGCTCGGCCGGCACCGCCCGCGGCGTGCGCGCACGAATGCGCACCACGAGCTCCGTATCAGTCAGCGCCACCTCGAGCCGCCAGGCGTGCCGGGCGCGCAGCTTGACGTCGACGTAGTTCCAGAACACCGTCGCATCGACGGCGTCGCCGTCCGGCGTGTCGGCCTGCTCGATGCGCGCCGTGTGGCCGTGGCGCTCGACCAGCTCGAAGCCCGCGCGCACCGCCACGGTGGCCAGGGCGTTCGACAGCTGGCACAGCCCGCCGGCCAGCGTCGGCACCACGCAGCCGCCGCGCACCTCGCGCCCGACCACGAAGCCGCGCCCGGCACCCGGGCGCCCCAGCTGGCGCCAGAAGCTCAGCACTTCGCCGGCCGGCACCTCGATGGCGTCGAAGGCCGGCCGCGCCACGCGCAGGTTGTGCACCTTGCCGGCGACCAGCGGAAATTCATCGGCCCGGCCGTCGGACCACAAGGGGGTTCGGTGCTGCGCGAGCACCGGCGCGTCGGCCAGTGCGTGTTGGCCGCTGGGCCAGCGCCGGGCCGAGGGCCGCAGGGTTTCGCGCAGGGCGTGGGCCGTGGCGAGCAGCCGCGAGCGCAGCCAGAAGTCGATCGCGTCGATGCGGCGCGGCGGCTGCCAGGCCTGCGCACTCACGCGGCGGGGCCTCGCTTGCGCCATTGGCCGAGGTCGGCTTCGATGCGCTCGTTGATGTTGCCGCTCCATTGCGCGCCGAAGCCGGCGTCGCGCAGCAGCTCGACGATGCGGCGGCCGACCACGACGGTGTTGGCTTCGCGCTGCGCGATCTCGGGGATCATGCCGCCGCTGAAGGCGAGGTACAGGCGGCCGGAGCGCACGGCGCCGTCCAGGTCCTGTGCGTGATAGAAGCAGCAGCCGCGGATGCCCGACTCGAGCCGGCCCGCCGCGCGCCACTGCTCGCGCACGTCGTCGTGCCCGTCGGACAGCGTGTTGCCCGCGCGGTGCAGGGCGATGATCTTCTCGCTGCGCAGCTGCGCGAACACGGCCTCGAGCCGGTCGTACTCGGTCTGCGCGGGCCACTGCGCCTCGGCGGCGCGCTTGGCGGCGCAGGCGCGCGTGGTTTCGGCCTTGATCCAGGCGCGGTCCTCGGGCGTGAGCTCATCCGGATCGAGGTACTCGTCGGTGATCATCCAGCCGATGTCGGCATCGGCATGGAAGCCGCTCCACACCAGGTCGTGGATGCGTCCGCGCGTGTCTTCGGGGTCGAGAGTGAGGGCCATGCGTAGTGGGTCGTCGCTTGGTCGGCGACGGATGTGCTTTCATTTTTTCGCGGTCGGAACGACGCTCGATTCTCGCGTGTCCGCACCACGGCGATGCATTAATGCGAAAGCATGCGCTCTGGCGGCCATCCCTCCCGCGCCCAAATCATGAGGGATGCGCAAGGCCAAGGCAATGTGACTTTCGGCCAAGAATTCACGGTCATGGCCCATGAAAAAAGCCGGCCCTGCGTTGGCAGGGCCGGCTTTCATGAAGACCTGGAACGCTCGCCGATCCCGTCGGCGAAGCGTTCTGGCTGTTGCTTACAGCGGCAGTGCGTCGCCGTGGGCGGCAGCGCGGGCTGCGGCACGAACCGCAGCGCGGTCGACGGTGCTGGCGACGATCGGGGCCACGCCCGACGAAGCGCCTTCGGCGTACGGGTCGGCGCTGTGTGCGGCGGCGACAGCGTCGGCACGCACGGCGGCGCGGCTGGCGGTCGACACGATCACTTGCGCGGGACCTGCGTTGGCGCCGGTGGCGTAGGGGTTGGCGCTGTGCGCGGCCACGACGGCTTGGGCGGCGACATCGGCGCGGCTGGCGGCCGAGGTCAGTTGATGCACGCCTTCATAGCTTTCGGCATGGGCGGCGCCGGCAACGGCCATCAGGGCAACAGCAACGGCGGAGAGGATCTTCGAGGCGGTCATTTGGATTTCTTCCTTCTTCAATTCAGTTCAAGTTCTTGCTTCGGATGTCGAACCGGTCTTGGGTGGGTCACCGCCCCTCTGTTCTTTTTCGGAGGGCGGCCACCTCGCTCGGGGCCCTGTTCACCCAGATCAGCTTTGAGGGCTGGTCCGTGAGATGAATTGTGCGCCTCGATCTAGGTAAAAACCCGTAGCAAAACGAACCGCGGTGTTCACGGATTCGAAACAATTGAAGGGCAGTGAGCGAGCCTCAGGCGTTCGCGACCGCACTGCCGAAGAGCGCCAACGCCGGGGCGATCCGCTCGGCGGGCGTGTTGCCGAACCCGAAGACGAAGCCGGTGCGGACCTGCTCGCTCAGGCAGTAGGCGGAGATCGCGGGCACGTCGATGCGGTGCGCCAGCAGCGCCTGGGAGACCGCCGCATCGTCGATCGGCGTGCGCGAGATGGCCGACAGGTGCAGCCCCGAGCCGGTGGTCGACAGCTCGAAATCGCGCCCCACCAGCGTCCTGAAGCAGTGCTCCATGAGCTGCGCGCGTTCGCGATAGCGCACGCCCATGCGCCGGATGTGGGCCGCCAGTTGCCCGCTCGCCATGAAGTCGGCCACCACGCCCTGGGTCGGCATGGAGGCCTTGAACGAGAAGATCTGCGTGGCGCAGGCGAAAGCGTCCGCCAGGTCGGGCGGGACCACCAGGTAGGCCAGGTTGAGCGCGGGCGAGATGGAACGGTTGAAGTTCCCGATGTAGATCACCCGCCCCCCGTGGTCCAGCGCCGCCAGCGGAGGCAGCGGCCTGCCGCGGAAATGGAAGGCGTTGTTGAAGTCGTACTCGATCACCCAGGCATTGCGCTCGTGCGCCCACTGCAGGAGCGAGAGGCGCCGCTCCAGCGGCATCGTGCTGCCGAAGGGGAACTGGTTAGTGGGTGACGCCACGATCAGCCGCGCGTCGGGCGCATGGCTGTCGAACCGGCTGCTGTCCAGGCCCTGCAGGTCGATGGGCACGGGCACCAGGTCCGCGCCGAAGCCCAACAAGGCGGCAAGCCGCGTGATGTAGCCCGGGTCTTCCACGATGATGCGATCGCCGTGGTCGGTCAGCACCTGGCCTGCCAGCACGAAGCCCTGCGTCGTGCCGTCGACCACGAGCACCTGGTCCGGCAGGCAGGAAATGCCGTGTGCCTCGCCCACATAGTCCGCGATCTGCTGGCGCAGTTCGGGCAGCCCCATCGGCGAGCCGTAGCCCAGCTCCGCGGCCGGCGCCGAGCGCCAGTACTGCGAGGAGACCTTGGCGAACTGCTCGAAGGGCAGCTGGTCGAGCGCGGGCACGGTCGGGCTGAGGTCGAACGTGGCATTGCGCTCGGGCGGCAGCGCCAGTTCGGACATCGCCTGCGCGCGCCGCGAGATGTGCCGGGGTGCCGGCGCGGCGACAGGGGCGTTCGACGGTGCCCCGGCCGGCGCGCTGCGCTCCTCGGGCAGCACGGCGGCAATGTAGGTGCCCGCCCCGACGCGGCCGCTGACATAGCCCTCGGCCAGCAGCCGTTCGTAGACCAGGACCACGGTGTTGCGCGACACGCCGAGTTCCGCGGCCAGCTGGCGGGTGGGCGGCAGCCGCGAGTTCTTGGAGATCCGCCCCTGCACGATGGCCTGGCGGATCTGCTCGAACACCTGGACGTGCAGCGGATCGGAGCCGCTGCGGTCCAGCGAGAGCGAACTCCAGGTCGGGTAGTTGAAGTGCCGCGGCATACGAGATCTCCATGCCGCCCATGCCGGACAGGGCTGCGGCGGCCTTCGAATATACGGCCCGGTCGCCCGCGCTAGGCGCCCGCAAGCATGCGCAGGACCTCCTCGTGGCGGCGGGGGTTGCCCGACGCGACCAGCCGATTGCCGGAATGGATGGTGAGCGGACGCCCCTCCCAATCGGTGATGACGCCGCCGGCGCCCTCGATCACCGGCACCAGCGCGCAGTAGTCGACCTCGCGGTGGCGGCCGCAGTCGATGCCGATGTCGATCGTTCCGTTGGCGATGCAGCCGTACGCATAGCAGCTCGATCCGTACACGCACCATTTGGCGGCGCTGCGCAGCGTCTCGAACGCCTCGCGCTCGCGCGGCCCGAAGGGCTCCGGGTTGCTGCACGACACCAGCGCATCGGCCAGCGACGGGCACTCGCGGCTGCGGATGCGCTGGCCATTGAAGGTGGACGGCTGGCCCTGCGCCCCGGCCCATCGGTCGTTGGTGATGGGGTGGTCGATCACGCCGATGATCGGCGTGCCGTGGCGCGCCAGCGAAATCAGCGTCCCGTAGATGGGAATGCCCGTGATGAAGGCCTTGGTGCCGTCGATCGGGTCGAGCACCCAGACGTACTCGGCATCGAGGTCCTGGCCCTCGAACTCCTCACCGAGGATGCCGTGCGAGGGATAGCGGTGGCGGATCAGCGTGCGCAGCGTCTGCTCGACATGCTTGTCCACGACGGTGACGGGGCTGTCGTCCTCCTTGGACTCGAAGCCCCTGCGGCTGTACAGGTTCTCGCGCAGGATGGCGCCGCTGGCGTCGGCCAGCCCATGGGCGAAGGCGAGGAATTCGGCCATCGCCGACTCTGGAACGGAAGAAGTGGACACGCGGTCTCCTGGATCAAGTGGGCATGGGCCCGGTGCCGTGCTGCGCCGGCAAGTGGCGAAGATGGCGAGACATGCGGTGCTCCAGCCGCCGCACCAGGTGGTTGGCGGCGAACGCGAAGGCAAGGTAGATCAACCCGGCCGCAATGAAGATCTCGTAGGGGGCGAAGGTGCGCGCCACCAGGGTGTTGGCCACGCCCGTCAGCTCCGAGAGCGTGATGGCGCTGGCCAGCGACGTGCGCTTGATCGTCTTGATCACCTCGTTGCCATAGGCCGGCAGCGCCAGCAGCATCGCCCGCGGAAGGATGACGTGGCGGTACAGCGCACCGAAGGACAGCCCGAAGGCCTGGCCGGCCTCGACCTCCCCGTGCGGCACCGCCTGGATCGCCCCGCGGAAGATGTGCACGGCGTAGGCCGTCGTGTTCAGCACGAAGGTGATGACGGCGCACCAGTACGGCTTGCGCAGGTAGGGCCAGGCCCAGCTGTCGCGCACCGCATCGATCTGGGCAATGCCGTAGTACACGATGAAGATCTGCACCAGCAGCGGCGTGCCCCGGAAGACCTGCGAGAACACCTCGACGGGCCAGCGCAGCCACCAGGCCTTCTGGACGCGCACGATGGCCAGCGGCACCGCCAGCAGCGTCGCGAGCACCATCGTGATCGCGAAGAGTTCCAGCGTGAGCAGCGCGCCCTGCCAGAGCACCGGAAGGCTCTCGACAATGAGTTCGACATCCATGGTCAGGCCGTCCTTTCACCACGGGCGCCACGACGCTCGAGCTGATGCAGCACGAGCGAACTCAGCACGGTCAGCGTGAGGTAGATGGCGCCGGCACTGAGGTAGAAGAACAGGGCGCGGCGTGTGTCGCTGGTGGCCAGTTCGGAGGCCTTCATCAGCTCGCTCAGCCCCACGATGGAGATCAGCGAGGTGTCCTTGAGCGTCGAGATCCAGATGTTGCCCAGGCCCGGCAGCGCCAGCCGCAGCATCTGCGGGCACTGGATCACGAAGAAGATCTGCAGGGTGCCCATGCCCACGGCCATGCCGGCCTCCACCTGCCCGCGGGGAATGGCCGTGAGCGCGCCGCGGAACACCTCCGAGGCGTAGCCGCCGAAGATCAGTGCCAGTGCAAAGACACCCGCCGGATACGGCGGAATCTCGACCATGCCCGCGTCGGGCCTGACCAGCGCGAGCAGCCGGCTCAAGACCACCGTGCTGCCGAAGTACACCATCAGGATCAGCAGCAGTTGCGGGATGCCCCGTATCGCCGTGATGTAGGCCTCGGCCAGCCAGCGCACCGCCTTGAAGCGGGACAGGCACGCCGCCGCGCCCAGAAGCCCCAGCGCGATGCCGAACACCGACGACACCAGCGCCACCTCCACGGTCGTCCAGGCGCCCTGCGCGATGGTCGGCCCCCAGCCGTTGAACATGTCCATGGTGTCGTCAGCAATCAGTGAGCGGATTCGGTGGCGCGACGGCGTCAGTGCCAGACCGCGGGCAGCACACTGAAGCTCCAGTACTTCTGGTTGATCGCCTTGAAGGTCCCGTCGGCAAACATGCCCTTGAGCGCCGCGTTGATCTCGTCGCGCAGCGCCGTGGCCCCCTTGGGCAAGCCGACGGCCACGCCTTCGCCCAGGTACTTGGGCGCCTCGATCTCGGGGCTGACGAACTCGTAGTTGCGCCCTTCCGGCTTCTCCAGGAAGTCGGTGCGAACCTTCATCGGACTCACGAGCATGAGGTCGATGCGGCCGGCCACGAGGTCCAGCAGCATGTTCTCGGCCGAGTCGTAGCGCGTGATCTCGACGCCGGAGAACTCGCCCGCAAGGTAGCTGTCGTTCGTGGTGGCCCGCTGCACGCCCACCACCTTGCCCTTGAGCGCGCCTGCGTTGGGCGTGTTGTCGGGCTTCATCGGGAGCAGCCCCCCGTTCTTGCGGCCCACGAAGCGCGCCGTGGAGGCCCGGTAGGGAACGGAGAAGTCGATGCTCTTCTTGCGCGCCTCGGTGATCGACAGGCTCGACGTGACGACGTCGATCTTCCTGGAAAGCAGCGCGGGAATCAGCCCGTCGAACCCCAGGCAGACGAACTGCACGTTGGCGTTCATCCGCCGCCCGATCTCGCGGGCGATGTCGATCTCGAAACCCTTCAGCTCGCCCGACGCATCGCGGTAGTTGAAGGGCGGATAGGTGCACTGCACCCCGGCCTTGATCTCGCGGCCCATGGCGGCGACGGAGCACGCGGCCAGCAGGCCTGCGAACAACCATTTCTTCATTTCGTCTCCAGTTCTTGGTTCGTGATGTCGTGGCTACAGAACGCTGTCGAGGAACTTGCGGCAACGCTCGCTGCGCGGGTTGCCGAACACGTCGGCCGGGGCCCCGCGCTCCTCGATCTTTCCCTTGTGCAGGAAGGCGACCTCGGTCGAGACCTCGCGTGCGAACGCCATCTCGTGGGTGACCATCACCATGGTCCGGCCCTCCTCGGCGAGCAGGCGGATCACCTTCAGCACCTCGCCCACGAGCTCGGGGTCGAGCGCGGACGTGGGCTCGTCGAACAGCAGCAGCTTGGGCTCCATCGCCAGCGCGCGGGCGATGGCGCAGCGCTGCTGCTGGCCGCCCGAGATGTGGGCCGGGTAGTGCCGCAGCCGGTCGCCGAGCCCGACCTTCGCCAGCAGCGCTTCGGCCCGTTCCGTCGCTTCGCGGCGCGACAGCCCCAGCACCTTCATGGGCGGCATGGCCACGTTTTCCAGCACGGTCATGTGGCTCCACAGGTTGAAGTTCTGGAACACCATGCCGATGCCCGCGCGCAACCGGTTCACCTGGCTCTTGCTGGCGGGACTCGCCTGCCCTGCCGACGACCGGCGCATGCGGATCTCCTCGCCATCGATGGCGACGGTGCCGGCGTCGGGCACTTCGAGCAGGTTGAGGCAGCGCAGGAAGGTGCTCTTGCCCGAGCCGCTGGCGCCGATCAGCGTGACCACGTCGTGCTCGTGGGCGCACAGGTCGATGCCGCGCAGCACGTCCAGCGCGCCGAAGCGTTTCTCGATGCCGGTGGCAGACACGATCTGCCTGCCCTGTTGTCGTTGGGGGTCGCTCAAGTGAGTTCCTTTTGAACGGTGCTGGCGCTTCGCCTAGAAGGTCCCGGGATAGGCCCCGCCGTCGAGCAGCAGATTCTGTGCGTTGATGTAGCCGGCATGGGCGCTGCACAGGAAGGCGCAGGCGCGGCCGAACTCCATCGGATCGCCGAAGCGCGCGGCCGGGCTGCGGCCCTGCCATTCGGCCTGCTCGGCCTCGAACGAGCGACCTGACCCGACCGCCGCAGCCTCCACCGTGGCGCGCAGGCGGTCGGTGGCGAACGAGCCGGGCAGCAGGTTGTTGATGGTGACGTTGCGATGCGCCGTGCGCCGCGCCAGGCCCGCCACGAAACCGGTGAGCCCGCTGCGCGCGCCGTTGGACAGCCCCAGGATGTCGATGGGCGCCTTCACCGAGGACGAGGTGATGTTGACGATGCGGCCGAAGCCGCGATCCATCATGCCGTCCACCGTCGCCTTGATCAGCTCGATGGGTGTCAGCATGTTGGCGTTGAGCGCCACCATCCAGTCGTCGCACGTCCATTGGCGGAAGTCGCCCGGCTTGGGGCCTGCGGCATTGGTCACCAGGATGTCCGGCGCGGGGCAGGCCTCGAGGACGAGCGCCCGCCCCTGCACCGTGGTGACGTCGGCGGCCACCGTGCGCACGTGCACGCCGGTGGCCTCGCGGATGTCGTCGGCGGTGGCCTCGAGCGCCTGTGCGCCGCGCGCCACGATGGTGAGCGATGCGCCGTCTTCCGCCAGTGCGAACGCGCACGCCCGGCCCAGCCCCTTGCTCGCGGCGCACACCAGCGCCGTCTTGCCCTTGATTCCCAGATCCATGGAGACCTCTTGCCTCAGATGAAGTTCGCGGCGACCGTGCCGAAGCGGTCGAACGAGGATTGCACCCGCATGCCCTGCGAGGCGCGGTACTGCCGCGTGAAGGAGCCGGACATCACCTGCATCCCCGCCTCCAGCGCCAGCCCGAATTCGGCCAGCTTGTTCGCCAGCCACAGCACCGAGAGCAGCCCGCCGCCCTGCATGACCGCCGAGCCGGAGGCCGTCTCGCTGACGGCGCCGTCGACCTGCACCGCCACGCTGGCGCCGGCCAGGTCGCGGTTGTCTGCCGTCAGCGGCACGGCCGCCCCCGTCACATAGGCCTTCTGCTGCGCGTTGTCCGCCATGGCCAGCGCCAGGTTGCCGGCGAACGGACCGCGGACCTCCACGATCTCCAGGGCCGGTGCCGCATGCGTCACGGCGGCAGCGACCTCCTCCAGGCTCACGCCGGGTCCGCGCAGCGTCTTGCCGATGGTCAGGCACAGCTCGTTCTCGAAGCCGGGCGCGATCAGATCGGAAAAGCGATAGGCCTGGCCGCTCGCATGCCGGCCGCTTTCCAGCAGATAGCCGAAGCAGGGCTCGTGCACCTGCTGCTGCACGCGCATGGCCTCGGCGGTGAGGCCGACCTTCCAGCCCGTCTGCCGCTCGCCCCTGGCCAGGCGCTCGTGCAACAAGGCCAGCTGCACCTCGTAGCCCTGCTGCAGGGAAAACTTCCCGGCCCATTCCGACGGCATGTGGCGTCCGTCCTCCATGGCTTGCCAAAGGGCGCCCGCAATGTCTTGGGTGTTCATCGCATCCTCATCGTGTGGTTGGGTGGTGTTCCAGGTAGGCGGCCAGGCGGCGAACGCCGTCGTCCAGGCGCGCCGTGCCGCTGGCATAGCACCAGCGCAGGTAGCCTTCGCCCTCGGGGCCGAAGGCCACGCCGGGCGCCAGCCCCAGCCCGGCCTCGGCCACGAGCTGCTTGCAGAACGCGAGGCTGTCCGTCACGCCTTCGACACGGAAGAAGGTGTACATCGCGCCGCGGGCGGGCGCGGCGAGTTCGACCCCCGGCACGCTCCCCAGGCGCGCCGCCAGGTGGTCCCTGCCCTGGCGCAGCCGCTCGACCGTCCGGGCAATGGCATCCTCCCCGCGCGCCAGGGCGACCACCCCCGCCGCCTGCACGAAGGGCGGCGCGCAGGTGCTGCTGTACTCGATCAGCTTGCCGATGTCGCCCAGCATCGCCGGCGGCACGACGATCCAGCCCAGGCGCCATCCGGTCATGCGCCAGGCCTTGGAGAAGGAGTTGCAGCTGATGACCCTGTCCTCGGGCCTCGCGATGTCCAGGAAGGACGGCGCGCACGGCGCATCGAAGCTGATGCGCTGGTAGACATCGTCGCTGACGATCCAGATGCCCAGGCGCCGGCAGTGCGCGAGGATGGCTTCCTGCGACTCGCGCGAAAGGGTCCAGCCCGTCGGGTTGTTGGGCGCGTTCAGCAGCAGCGCGCGGGTGCCCGGTCGAAGCGCTTCCAGAAGGCGCTGCTCGTCGAGCACCCACCCCGCCGCGGTGAACTGCAATGCGACGGTCTCGACGTGCGCGCCCAGCACCTTGGGCATCTCCACCAGGTTGGGCCACAACGGCGTCACGGCCACGACGCGGTCGCCGGGGTTCAGCAGTGCCTGCAGGGCCAGCATCAGCGCATGCGTGCCCGAACTCGTCACCGCCACCCGTTCGACGCCGATCGGGCCATGCCAGCGCGACAGGTACCGGGCGATCTCCTCGCGCAACGCGGGCTCGCCCAGCGTCTGGACGTAGAAGGTGCGCCTGTTCTCGAGTGCGGCGATCGCAGCGCCACAGATCTCGTCCGGCGTTTCCTCGTCGGGCTCGCCGAACCAGAAAGGCAGGATGTCCTTGCGGTCCATGCCCGCATTGGCGACCTCGCGGATCTTCGAGGACCGCAGGGCCTGGACTTCGGCGCGTGCGACGGTCGATGGCGGGCAGTGGGAGGCGGCGCTCTGCATGTCGTGCTTGTCTCGGTGTTCTATGGCCTGCATGCTCCGACGCCGCACGGTGCGGGACAAGGACCAATTCCGTGCGCCGAGGCGGACCAATCGCGGCGAACCGGCCGACAGCGATGCGCTGCTGCACGGCGCTATTCAGCAGAACGGCCGGAGCCAATGGGTTGATTGCCGCCGGGAATTGCCCCTCTGAACACAGTCATTGCCGTCGAAAAGGGGCTCACGTAACACGCTTCCCCTGCGCTCAACGGCCAGACGAACAAGGAGGCTGCATTTCCTTGGCAAAACAGCACTCTCCCGGGGACGACCGCCCATGGAGAGAATTCGAAATAAAAAGTGCAAAAAAAAGGCCTGCCTTCGAAAAGGCAGGCCTTCATTGAAAAGCTCGAGGAGCCGGTTTCAGAATGGAATGTCGTCGTCCATGTCGTCGAAGCCCGACGACGACTTGGCCGGCGCCTGGCGCGGCGCCGGTGCCGGGGCACGCGGTGCGGCTGCGGGCGCACGCGGGGCGTAACCGCCACCGCCACCGCCACCGCCGCCACCGCCACCACCTTGCGAATAACCACCGCCGCCGCCCCCGCCTTGCGAGTAGCCGCCGTCGTCGTCGCTCGGACCCGACGGGCCGCCCTGGCCCTGGCGGCTGCCCAGCATTTGCATCTGGTCGGCGCGGATTTCGGTGGTGTACTTTTCGATGCCGTCCTTGTCGGTCCACTTGCGCGTGCGCAGCGAGCCTTCGACGTACACCTGCGAGCCCTTGCGCAGGTACTGGCCGGCGATTTCGGCCAGGCGGCCGTTGAACACGATGCGGTGCCATTCGGTGGCTTCGCGCATCTCACCGCTTTGCTTGTCTTTCCAGCGATCGGTGGTGGCCACGGTGACGTTTGCGACCTGATCGCCGCTCGGGAAGGTCCGCATTTCGGGGTCGCGCCCCAGGTTGCCGACGACGATGACTTTATTGACCGATGCCATATGCACTGCCCCTGATAAGTAGATGAAGGAGGAGGTTGAGAGGAACCCTCCATTCTGCCTGAGCCGCAACCGGCCCGGCCTGGGAGGGCCCGCCCGCCGCCGTCCATCCCCTGGTCATGACAGGCGGAGCCGGCGCCTCTATCATGTCCGGTTGCCCTCGGACGACCGCACCCCTTGAATTCACCCACCACTGAAGACACCCCGGAGCGTGACGCCTACCTTGGCGCCCTGCTCGCCCAGCAGCGCATCAGCATCCGCGGCGCGCGCACCCACAACCTGAAGAACGTCGATCTCGACATCCCGCGCAACAAGCTGGTGGTGATCACCGGCCTGTCGGGCTCGGGCAAGTCGAGCCTGGCGTTCGACACGCTGTATGCCGAGGGGCAGCGGCGCTACGTGGAAAGCCTCTCGGCCTATGCGCGGCAGTTCCTGCAGCTCATGGACAAGCCCGACGTCGACGTGATCGAGGGCCTGTCGCCCGCCATCAGCATCGAGCAGAAGGCCACCAGCCACAACCCGCGCTCCACCGTGGGCACGGTGACCGAGATCCACGACTACCTGCGCCTCTTGTACGCCCGCGCCGGCACGCCCTTCTGCCCCGACCACCACCTGCCGCTGCAGGCGCAGACGGTGTCGCAGATGGTCGACGCGGTGCTGGCCCTGCCCGACGAGCCCCGGCTGATGATCCTGGCGCCCGTGGCGCGCGAGAAAAAGGGCGAATTCCTCGAGCTCTTCACCGAGATGCAGGCCGCCGGCTACGTGCGCTTTCGTGTCGACGGGCAGACCTACGAATACAACGACCTGCCCAAGCTCAAGAAGACCGAGAAGCACGACATCGACGTGGTCATCGACCGCCTGCGCGCACGCCCCGACATGCAGCAGCGCCTGGCCGAGAGCTTCGAGGCCGCGCTGCGCCTGGCCGAGGGCCGCGCCATTGCGCTGGAGCTGGGCGCCGAGGGGTCGCCCGACAAGGAACACCTGTTCAACGCCAAGTTCGCCTGCCCGATCTGCCACTACTCGCTGTCGGAGCTCGAACCGCGCCTGTTCTCGTTCAACTCGCCCGTGGGCGCCTGCCCGAGCTGCGACGGCCTGGGCCACCGCGAGGTGTTCGACCCGGTGCGCGTGGTGGCGTTTCCGTCGCTGTCGATCGCCAGCGGCGCCATCAAGGGCTGGGACCGCCGCAACGGCTACTACTTCAGCATGGTCGAGAGCGTCGCCAAGCATTACAAGTTCGACGTCGACGCGCCCTTCGAATCGCTGCCAGCCTCGGTGCAGCAGACGCTGCTGCACGGCTCGGGCGGCGAAGAGATCAAGTTCAACTACACCATGGAGTCGGGCAACTTCGCGGGCAAGAAGCTCACGAAGAAGCACCCCTTCGAGGGGATCATCCCGAACATGACGCGGCGCTACCGCGAGACCGACTCGGTGATGGTGCGCGAAGACCTCGCGCGCTTTCGCAACCAGCAGCCCTGCCCCGACTGCGGCGGCTCGCGGCTGCGGCGCGAGGCGCGCAACGTGTTCCTGGTGGACGACGCCGGGCACGTGGGCGCGAACGGCGGCGAGCCGCCGCGCATGGCCATCTTCGAACTCAGCCACCTGACGCTGCGCGACGCCTACGCCTGGTTCAGCACGCTGAAGCTGCGCGGTGCCAAGGCCGACATCGCCGACAAGGTGGTGCGCGAGATCGGCCTGCGCCTGAAATTCCTCAACGACGTGGGCCTCAACTACCTGAGCCTGGACCGCAGCGCCGAAACCCTGTCGGGCGGCGAGGCGCAACGCATCCGCCTCGCGTCGCAAATCGGTTCGGGCCTCACGGGCGTGATGTACGTGCTCGACGAGCCCAGCATCGGCCTGCACCAGCGCGACAACGACCGCCTCATCGGCACGCTCAAACACCTGCGCGACATCGGCAACAGCGTGATCGTGGTCGAGCACGACGAGGACATGATCCACGCCGCCGACCATGTGATCGACATGGGCCCCGGCGCCGGCGTGCACGGCGGGCGCGTGATGGCCCAGGGCACGTATGCCCAGGTGTCGGCCAACCCCGATTCGCTCACCGGCCAGTACCTCTCGGGCGTGAAGAAAATCGAGGTGCCCAAGCACCGCACCGCGTGGCTGCCGGCCGTGAAGAAGCCGGCCTTCAACGAAGGCAAGAAGCCCTCACGCTTTCCGCAGAGCCCCGCGGCCGAACGCCGCGCCGCGCGCGAGGCGGCCCATCTGGCTTCGCAGACCGACCTGCAGGAGATCCGCGTGGTCGGCGCCACCGGCAACAACCTGAAGAACGTGAGCGTGGCCTTCCCCGTGGGCCTCTTGACCTGCGTGACCGGCGTCTCGGGCTCGGGCAAGTCGACGCTGGTGAACGACACGCTCTACACCGCCGTGGCGCGCACGCTGTACCGCGCGCACGAAGAGCCGGCCGCGCACGAATCGGTGGAAGGCATCGAGTACTTCGACAAGGTCATCAACGTCGACCAGAGCCCCATCGGCCGCACGCCGCGCAGCAACCCGGCCACCTACACGGGCCTGTTCACGCCGATCCGCGAGCTGATGGCCGAGACCAACACCGCGCGCGAGCGCGGCTACGGCCCGGGCCGCTTCAGCTTCAACGTGGCCGGCGGCCGCTGCGAGGCCTGCCAGGGCGACGGCGTGGTGAAGGTCGAGATGCACTTCCTGCCCGACGTGTACGTGCCCTGCGAGGTCTGCCATGGCCAGCGCTACAACCGCGAGACGCTCGAGGTCCAGTACAAGGGCCGGAACATCGCGCAGATCCTCGAGATGACGGTCGAGGTGGCGCACGAATTTTTGAAGGCCGTGCCGACCATCGAGCGCAAGCTGCGCACGCTGCTGGACGTGGGCCTGAGCTACATCAAACTCGGCCAGTCGGCCACCACGCTCTCGGGCGGCGAGGCGCAGCGCGTGAAGCTCGCACTCGAACTGAGCAAGCGCGACACGGGCCGCACGCTGTACATCCTCGACGAGCCGACCACCGGCCTGCACTTCGCGGACATCGAGCTGCTGCTCAAGGTGCTGCACCAGCTGCGCGACGCGGGCAACACCATCGTCGTCATCGAGCACAACCTGGACGTTATCAAGACCGCCGACTGGCTCATCGACATGGGCCCCGAGGGCGGCGCCGGCGGCGGCACGGTGGTGGGCGAAGGCACGCCCGAAGACATCGCGGCGAACGAGGCGAGCCACACGGGCCGCTACCTCAAGCGCCTGCTGTAGCCGCACCGCCAGCACGAATGCACGGGCCGCGCCACAATCGCGGCCCATGCCTTCCTTCACGCCGCGCCAGTTCGTTCTTCTCGTGCTCCTCACCCTCGCGTGGGGCTTCAACTGGCCGGTGATGAAGCTCGGCGTGGCCGACTACCCGCCGCTGGCTTTCCGCGCGATTTCGATCTGGCTGGGCGTGCCCGTGCTGGCGATCGCGCTGGTGGTGATGAAGGTGCCGTTCCGCGTGCCGCGCAGCGCGTGGCCCGAGCTGGTGTGGCTGGGCGCGACCAACATGTTCGTCTGGCACGCCTGCATCATCCTCGCGGTGAAGGCGCTGTCGGGTGGACGCGCCGCGATCCTGGGCTACACGATGCCGGTGTTCTCCGCGGTCATCGGCGCGCTGCTGTTCTCGGCCGTGCTCACGCGCCGCGCATGGACCGGCGTGGGTGCCTGCGCCATCGGCGTCGGGCTGCTGCTGTGGCACGAGCTCACCGACTTCGCCGGCCGCCCCGGCTACGTGGCGCTGGCGCTGGTGGCTGCGGCCACCTGGGCGCTGGGCACGCAGCTGCTGCGCCACACGCGCATCGGCCTGCCCACGCTCACGCTCTCGTTCTGGATGACGGCCATGACGGCCGTGGTGATGACGGTGCTGTCGCTGCTGTTCGAACGCGACCAATGGCGCTCGCCGGGCGCCGTGACCTGGGGATCGATCGCCTACAACGCGGTGCTGATCTTCGGCTTCGCGCACGCGGCCTGGTTCTACCTGGCACGCGGCCTGCCGCCGGTGGCCTCGACCCTGAGCGTGATGTTCATCCCCGTGCTCGGCGTGTTCAGCGGCGCCGTGTGGCTCGGCGAGGTCGTGCACTGGCAGGACTGGGTGGCGGTGGCGCTGATGATGGTCGCCATCGCCTCGGTTCTCTTGCCTTCACGCAGCAGCAGCAGCGCGAAGGCCTGAGCTCAGGTCGTCGTCTGCACGTGCAGGCGGCTGGTCTTGCAGCGGTGCAGCGCGCGGTAGTGTTCCAGCGGCCGGCCGTTGGCGCCGTAGGCGATCGATTCGATGCGCAGCAGCGGCTCGGGCTGCGGCAGGTCGAGCAGGCGGCAGGTCTCGGCGTCGGGCAGCACGGCGTCGATCCAGCGTTCAGCGCGCACCAGCCGCACGCCGTACTGGCGGCGCAGCACGTCGTACAGCGAGCGGTCGTCCAGCCGCGTGCGGTGCAGGCCCGGCGCGAGGTCGGCCGGCACCGCCGTCTCGACCAGCAGGCGCAGTTCGCCGTCGACGCTGCGCAGGCGCTTGAGGCCGACCACTTGCGCGTCTTCGGTGAGGCCGAGCGCGGCGGCTTCCTGCGCGGTGGCGGCGCGCAGTTCCTGCACGAGGATCTGCGTGCGCACCGAGCGGCCCTTGCGTTCCATCTCGTCAGAAAAGCCCAGCACGGTGGAGACGAAGTCTTCGTCGCGCTCGCGCGCCGACACGAAGGCGCCGCGGCCCTTGATCTTGTAGATGAGGTTGTTGCGCACCAGGTCGGCGAGCGCCTCGCGCACCACGATGCGCGAGATGCCGAACTGCTCGCCCAGCTCGGCCTCGGACGGCAGCTTGGCGCCGATGGGCAGCACGCCCTGCAGGATCTGCAGCCGGATGGCGTCGCGGAACTGCGCCCACAGCGGCGATTCGGAGTTGCGGTCGAGCGAGGTCGTCGACACGGTGTCGGGGGCGGTGGAAAGGGTCACGTTAGGTCGGGCCGAGGACGGGGCTGGCCATCAATGATGCATCGAAAGCGGAAGGTGCCGGCTCGTGGGCCGCCACCGGCTGCAGGCGCACGCCGTGGCGCTCGCGCAATGCGGCGGCGCAGGCGCTGAGTTCCTGGTGGGCGCGGGCCGCGTCCCAGCCGAGGGCTTCGGCGGCCACGCCGGCGATCTCGGCGAGCGCGTCGTCGGTGACCAGCCCGCGGATGGCCAGCAGCGTGCGGCGGATCACGAGGTCGTCCAGGTGCACGACGCCGGTCTCCATGCACAGGTACGAGAGTTCGGCCGCCGAGTACTCGGGCGCGTGGCGCAGCGGCGTGTCGCCCGAGGCCGCGAGGCGCTGCGCCAGCGGCAGCGCCTTCGAGCCGTAGCGGCGCAGCAGGCCCAGCGCGCGCGCGCGGCCCAGGCCCGAGCCGGCCGTCATCTTGTCGATGAAGCGCTCGGTGGCGGCCGCGTCGGCCGGCAGCTCGGCGCCGCCGCCGATGGGCAGCGACTCGGTCGAGGCGGTGCGCGAGCGGCCCAGGTGGCGCAGCACGTGGTCGGTGGCCTCTTCGGCCAGGGCGCGGAAGGTGGTCCACTTGCCGCCCACGAGGCCGACGATGGGCACGTCGCGCGTGGCGCTCGGCGGGTCGACCACCACCGAGTGGTCGCGCGAGATCTGGCCCGGCTTGTCGGCGTCGGAGCGCGCCAGCGGGCGCACGCCGACGTAGGTGTAGATCACGTGCTGGCGGTCGAAGGCCATGTTGGGGAACACCTCGCGCAGCACGTCGATCAGGTAGTCGATCTCGGCCGGCTCGGTGACGATCTGGTCGGGGTCTTCCACCGGGATGTCGGTGGAGCCCACCAGCACGCGGTCGAGAAACGGATAGACGATGCACACGCGCCCGTCCACCGCCTCGAAGTAGGCCATGCGGCCTTCGAGCGCATCGCGCAGCGCCGGGTGGTCGAGCACGAGGTGCGAGCCCTTGGTGCCCATCACGCGCGGGCCGGCGCCGCCGAGCACGGCCGCGCTGCGGTCGAGCCAGGCGCCGGTGGCGTTCACCACGGTGTCGGCCGTGACGCGCACCAGCGCGCCGGTGATCTCGTCGCGCAGCGTGAGGATGTTGCCCGCGCAGCCCGTCACGCGGCAGTAGTTGGCGGCGGCCGAGCGCGGCTGGTCGCGGCAGGCGTCGCCGATCAGCTCGAGGATCAGCCACTCGGGATGGCTGATCCAGGCGTCGAAGAAGGTGGCGGTCCAGCGGATGGCGGCGCGGAAGAGGCGGCGGTCGTTGGTCGGCACGCGGCTGATGCGGTGGCCCGGCATCACGCGCTGGCGACGGCCCAGCAGGTCGTACAGGCGCAGGCCCGCGGCCACGGCCAGCAGGCCGCGCGTGCGCTGCGGCGGCGTGCGGCCGAAGAACTTGAGCGCGCTGCTCAGCAGCCCGCCGAAGAAGCTCGACAGCGGCACCACGGTCTTCAGCGGCTGCACCAGGTGCGGCGCGTTGCGCAGCAGCAGGTTGCGCTCACGCGTGGCCTCGGCCACCAGCGAGAAGCTGCCGTTTTCGAGGTAGCGCAGGCCGCCGTGGATCATGCGCGAGGGCGCGCTGCTGGCGCCGGCGCCGAAGTCGCCCTTGTCGACGATGAGGCAATCGACGCGCTGCAGCGACAGGTCGCGGAACACGCCCACGCCGTTGATGCCGGCGCCGACGATCACCGTCGAAAAGTGGCGGCCCTCCAGCGAAGCCGGACGGACGAAAGGCAGTTGCCAGGCACTCATGACGCACCGCCCGAAAGATGGTTGAAGACAGGAGACATGCGATCGATCAGTTCGTTGAATTCGGCGTTGAAATCGGCATGGGCCCGCGCGTCGCGCGCGTCGGGTTCGATGAGTTCGCAGGGCGCGCGCAGCGGGCTGGCAGGCCCCGCGTCGTCGAGGTCCTGCGACATCGCGGCATAGAGGGCGGCGCCGCGCGCGCCGGTTTCGTCGTCGGCGCAGCGCTCGACCGGGTGGCCCAGCAGCGCCGCGAGCAGGCGCACCAGGCGCGCATCGCTGGCACCGCCGCCCAGCACGCTGGAGGCCGACACCGGCAGGCCCTGCGACGCCAGGCGCGCGGTGTGGCGCGCATGCAGCGCGGCCACGGCATCGACCACGGCGCGTGCCATGTCGGCCGGCGTGTGGTGGCTCTTGAGCCCGACGAAGCCGGCCGTGATGCCGCCCCCGCCGTTGATGAAGGGCAGGAAGCGCAGCCCGTTCGCGCCGAGCGGCACGCCCATGGCCAGGTCGACCACGGCGCGCGCATCGGGCAGCCCGAGCGCGCCGGCCAGCCATGCGATGTTGGCCATCGACGAGGGGCTGTTCTCCATGTACAGGCGCTCGCGGGTGCGGCCGAAGTTGACGAGCGCGGCGACCTCGGGCTGCGGCTCGATCACCGGGCCGATGACGGCATTGACGCACCACGTGCCCAGCACCGACACGGCGCGGCCGCGGTCTTCGGCGCCGATGGCGGTCATCGAGGCGAGCAGGTCGATGGCGCCCATGGCCACCGGAATGCCCGCCGGCAGGCCGCACAGCGCCGCCTCGGCGGCGCGCAGCCGGCCCATGGTCTGGCCGCTGGGCACCAGCGGACCGAAGGCGCGCGGCCCGAGGCCGTCGATGCCCGCGACCTCGAAGGCGAGGCTCGACCAGTCGCCGGTGGCCAGCGAGAGCAGGCCGGCGGTGCTGGCGTCGCTCGCGTCGGTGGCGATCTCGCCGGTCAGCAGGAAGCCGAGGTAGTCCTTGGCGAACAGCAGGCGGTGCAGGTCGCCGCGCTGCACGGCGTCGGCGCCCAGCAACTCGGCCGCGATCACCGTGGGCTGGCCGGGCCAGGGGCGGCAGCCCACGTCCGCGAACAGCCGGTCGCCGTGGCGTGCCGAGAGGGCGAGTGCGCGCGCATCGGCGCGCTGGTCGGTGGAGGCGACGGCGCGGCCGCCCACGAGTTCGTTGTGTGCATCGAGGGCGTACAGGCCCGCGCCGTGGCCGGTGCAGCCGATGGCGCACACGTCCGCCGCGCGCGGGCCGAGCTGGCGCGCCACGTCGCCGAGCACGTGGGTCAGCCCCGCGCGGATCGCCGCCGCGCCCACCTCGCACCCGCCGCCGGGCAGCCGCGCATGCCGCAGGGGCAGGCGCGACACGGCCAGGCTGCGCCCGCTCCCCGCGTCCAGGGCCAGCGCCAGCGCCTTCAGGCTGCTCGAGCCCATGTCGATGCCGATCAGTATTTTGGTCTTCATGTCATAACAGCTTCGGCGGAAAAAAAGGCTGTCACCAGTAGCGTTTCCCCTAGTTATCGGGAGAAACGGCCCGCCATTACATTCTAGCCTGTCATAACAACTGTCGTGACACCACGGTCCACAGGTCCGCCACGCAACGGCGGGCCGAAAGCTCTGCCAGTCAACGTGAGGAGACAAAGAATGAGGCGTAATTTCCTGAAGTCCGCGGCCGCCGCCGGTATCGGCCTGGCCGGTGCGAGCGCGTTCGCGCAACAGCAAGCCGCAGCCCCCGCGGCGGGTGCCGGCCTGCGCGGCAATGCCAGCGACGTCTACGTGATGAACGTGATGGTCTCGGGCGTCGAGTACTGGTTCCCGGTCTACGAAATGATGAAGCAGCTCGGCCGCACGCTGGGCGTTCGCACCCGCTACACCGGCACGCCGGAGTACGACGTGAACAAGCAGCTCGCATCGTTCGAGCAGGAACTGGCGCGCAAGCCCGCCGGCATCCTGCTGCACCCGATGAACCCCGACCCGTTCATCGAACCCATCAACCGCGCCGCCGCGATGGGCATCCCGGTCGTGACCTTCGCGGCCGATTCGCCCAACTCCAAGCGCACCTCGTTCATCACCTCCGACAACGACCGCGAAGGCAACCAGGCGGCCGACGCCATCGCCGCTTCGCTGAACGGCAAGGGCGAGTACGCCGTGCTCGAGAACCCGGGCCAGGACAACCACGACCGCCGCATCGCCGCGTTCGTGAACCGCATGAAGGCCAAGCACCCGGGCATGAAGCTGGTCGGCCGCGCCGCCAGCAACCAGGACCCGAACAAGGCCTACCAGGCCGTGCTGAGCCTGGCGCAGGCCAACCCGAACCTGGGCGCGCTGTTCATGCCCGAGGCCAACTCGGCGCTCGGCGCGGCGCAGGCCAAGGTCGAGACCAAGAAGAACATCAAGGTGATGTGCTGCGACGTCAACGCCAAGATCCTGGACATGATCAAGTCGGGCGACGTGTTCGGCGCCATCAACCCGAACCAGGGCATGCAGGGCTACATGGGCATGATGATGCTGTTCCTGGCCAAGAACCCGGGCCTCATCGACCCGATGAACGACGCCAAGCGCAACGGCACCAACCCGATGTCGGTGCCCTTCCTGGACAACGGCCTGGCCGTGGTGAGCAAGGCCAACGCCGACGACTTCTACTGGGACAAGTACCTCGCCCGTCGTGGCACCAAGGGAATCGGCGAGTGAGCACCCCTGCCGCATTGCTTGAACTGCGCGGCATCGCGAAGCGCTTCGGCGCTTCGCGCGCGCTCTCGGGCGTGGACTTCTCGCTGCAGGCCGGCGAGATC
Organism: Variovorax sp. BGA-UO-ETr-C22; assembly: GCF_059567965.1. NCBI lineage: Bacteria > Pseudomonadati > Pseudomonadota > Betaproteobacteria > Burkholderiales > Comamonadaceae > Variovorax > Variovorax sp. BGA-UO-ETr-C22. The sequence goes on along the minus strand of NZ_JCAQPA010000009.1, from coordinate 443,405 downwards.
CACGCCCTGTGCGGCGAGAACGGCGCGGGGAAGTCGACGCTGATGAACATCATCGACGGCATCCACCAGCCCGACGAAGGCGAGATCGTGCTGTGCGGCCAGAAGGTCGTCATCGACGGCCCCGCCCACGCCATGCGCCTGGGCATCGGCCTGGTGCACCAGGAAATCGCCCTGTGCGCCGACGCCACCGTGGCCGAGAACATCTTCATGCCGGAGATCAACGCCGGCAAGCAGGCGTGGATGAACTTCTCCGCGCTGAACACGCGCGCCGCGACAGTGCTGGCACGCCTGGGCCAGGACATCGACCCGGCCGCGCTGGTGCGCGACCTGAGCATTTCGAGCCAGCAGCTGGTGGAGATCGCCAAGGCGCTCACGCTGGACTGCAAGGTGCTCATCCTCGACGAGCCCACCGCCGCCCTCACCGACAACGAATCGGCCGCGCTCTTCCGGGTGCTGCACGACCTCAAGGCGCAGGGCATCGGCATCATCTACATCAGCCATCGCATGGCCGAGATCTTCACGCACTGCGACCGCGCCACCGTGCTGCGCGACGGGCGCAACGTGCACAGCGGCCCGCTCGAAGGCATGACGCCCGACGAGCTGGTGCGCCGCATGGTCGGGCGCGACCTGGGCAACTACTACCCGCCCAAGCAAGCCGGCGCTGCCGCCGATGCGAACGCCGGCCCCGTGCTCGAAGTCGACGGCATCGCCGACGACGAGCGCGTGCACGGCATCTCCTTCACGCTCCAGCGCGGCGAGATCCTCGGCATCGCCGGCCTGATGGGCGCCGGGCGCAGCGAGCTGGCCGAGACCGTGTGCGGCCTGCGCCCCGCGCGGCGCGGCGCCGTGCGCCTGAACGGCAAGACGCTGGCCATCCGCAAGTACAGCGACGCGCTGCGCGAAGGCATCGCCTACTTGAGCGAAGACCGCAAGGCGGCCGGCGTGTTCCTCGACCTGCCGATTGCGCAGAACATCTCGTCGATGGCGCTGCGCCGCGTGAGCTCGGCCCTGGGCCTGCTGCAGCGCGCCACCGAGCACCGGCTCGCGGTGCAGCTGGGCGCCAAGCTCAACCTGAAGTCGGACGGCGTGGCGATCGAGGTGTCGAGCCTCTCGGGCGGCAACCAGCAGAAGGTGGCCATCGCCAAGCTGCTGGCCACGCAGCCCGCGGTGCTGCTGATGGACGAGCCCACGCGCGGCGTGGACGTGGGCGCGAAATCCGAGATCCACCACATCCTGCGCGACCTGGCCGACCAGGGCGTGGGCGTGGTGGTGATCTCTTCCGAACTGCCCGAGATCATCGGCCTGTGCGACCGCGCACTGGTGATCCGCGAAGGGCGATTGGCGGGCGAACTGGCCCATGACGAGATGACGGAGGAAGCCCTGCTGCGGCTGGCCTCCGGACTTTGCGAACCCGAAGAGGCAATGGCATGAACTTTCCGACCAGAATCGACGCAGGCGCCGCGGCCACGGCCACGGCCGGCTCCCTGCAACCCCGCCGAACAGGAGACCCCGTGAAGCAGGCCAACAAGCTCACGAGCATGCGCGAGGCCGGGCTGGTGCTGATCATCGTGGCGCTGTGCGTCGCGATGAGCTTCGCATCGCCCTACTTCCTCACCTGGGACAACGTGCGCGCGATGCTGCTGTCCTTCTCCATCGAAGGCATCGTGGTGGTGGGCATGACCATCCTGCTCATCGTCGGCGGCATCGACCTGTCGGTGGGCTCGGTGGTGTGCTTCGCGATGGTGGTGACCGGCAAGCTCTTTCTCATGGGCATGGACCCGTGGCTCGCGAGCCTGGTGGCCATCGGCGCGAGCGGCCTCATCGGCGCCATGATCGGCGGCTGCGTCACGCGCATCGGGCTGAACCACTTCATCGCCTCGCTGGCCTTCATGGTGATCGTGCGCGGCCTGTGCCTGGCGCTCACGCAGGGCACGCCGCAGTCGCTGTTCTCGCTGCCGGCCGAGTTCAAGTTCATCGGCCAGGGCACGCTGTTCGGCGTGCCGGCCGTGATCCTGATCTTCCTGGCGATCGTGATCGTGAGCGACTTCGTGCTGCGCCGCTCCACCCTGCTGCGCCGCGTGTTCTACACCGGCAGCAACGAGAAGGCCGCGCTGTACGCCGGCATCCGCGTGGGCCGCGTGAAGTTCTGGGTCACGGTGCTGTGCTCCGCCTCGGCGGGCCTGGCCGGCGTGATCTACACCGCGCGCTTCGGCGCCGCCACGCCGACCTTCGGCATGGGCATGGAACTCAACGTGATTGCCGCGGCCGTGATCGGCGGCGCCAGCCTCAAGGGCGGCTCGGGCACCGTGCTCGGCGCCGTGCTCGGCCTGGCGCTGCTGTCGGTGGTGACCAGCTCGCTGATCCTGCTCGACGTGTCGCCTTACTGGCAGGACGTGATCAAGGGCCTGATCCTGCTCGCGGCCGTGACCATCGACCACATCCTGAACACCCGAAAGACCAAGCGATGAGCAGCGCAACGCAGATGAAGAAAACCACCCTGGGCCCCTCGGGCATCGAAAGCTCGGCCATCGGCCTGGGCACCTGGGCCATGGGCGGATGGATGTGGGGCGGCGGCGACAACGCAGCCGCCGTGATCGCCATCCAGGCCTCGCTCGATGCGGGCGTGAACCTGATCGACACCGCGCCGGCCTACGGCCTGGGCCGCTCCGAGAGCATCGTCGGCACCGCGCTCAAGGGCCGCCGCCACGAGGCCGTGATCGCCACCAAGTGCGGCCTGGTGTGGCACACGCAGCAGGGCACGCATTTCTTCGAGGAAGACGGCCACCCGGTGTACCGCTACCTCGGACGCGACTCGATCTTCCACGAATGCGAAGAGAGCCTGAAGCGCCTGCAGACCGACTACATCGACCTGTACATCACGCACTGGCAGGACCACACGACGCCCGTGGCCGAGACCATGGACGCGCTGCTGGCGCTCAAGAAGCAGGGAAAGATCCGCGCCATCGGCGTGAGCAACGCGACGCCCGAGATTCTTTCGGAGTACCTGAAGCACGGCCCGGTCGATGCGGCGCAGGAGCTCTACAGCCTCATCGACCGCGGCATCGAGACCACGCTGGCGCCGCTGTGCGCCGAGCACAACGTGGCGGTGCTGGGCTACTCCTCGCTGGCGCTGGGCCTCTTGGCCGGGCCCATCGACCCCGCGCGCGAGTTCAAGGGCGACGACCAGCGCGCCACCAACCCGCGCTTCAGCGAAGCCAACCGCGCCAAGCTAAAGGCCTTCTTCGACACGCTGGAGCCGCTGCGCACGCACCTGGGCTGCTCGTTCGGCCAGATGATGATCGCCTGGACCGTGGCCCGCGGCACCGTCTCGGTGGCGCTGTGCGGTGCGCGCGTGCGCCAGCAGGCGATCGAGAACGCCGGCGCCGGCGCGGTCGTGCTCGACGGCGAAGCCCTGCAGCTCATCGACGCCGCGGCCAAGCGCCACCTGGACGCGCTCGCCTGAGCGCGCCTTTTTCCTCCCTTCCTTTTTCCTCAACACGGAGTTCTTCCTTCATGTCGAAAGACAAGACCGCGCGGCTCAACCGCCTGCTGCACAACGGCCGCTGCCTGGACATCGCCCTGGACCACGGCGTGTGCAACGAACCCACCTTCCTGGACGGCCTGGAGGACATGCCCGGCGTGATCGACAAGCTCGTGGCTGCGAAGCCCGACGCGATCCAGCTGAACTACGGGCAGTCCGACCTGCTGCAGGACCGGCCCGGGCGCGATCGCCCCGCGCTGGTGATGCGCCTGGACATGGGCAACCCCTACAACGCCGTGCACCACCGCGTGATGTGGGCCGTGCTGCAGAACCAGGACGACCCCGTGCTGCCCGCCGTGCAGCGGGACGCGGCCTGCGTGGTCGTCAACCTGTTCATGCTGCCCGACGAGCCCGACCTGTTCCGCCAGTGCGTGCAGAACATCGCCCGCGTGCGCGCCGACTGCGACCGCTACGGCATGCCACTGATGATCGAGCCGCTGGTGATGCAGGCACCCACCGCCACCAGCCGCTACATGGTGGACGGCGACGCCGAGAAGATCGTCACGCTCACGCGCCTGGCGCGCGAGATGGGCGCCGACATCGTCAAGGCCGATCCCACCACCGACGCCACCGACTTCCACCGCGTGGTGCAGGCCGCGCGCTGCCCCGTGCTCGTGCGCGGCGGCGGGCGCGAAGACCTGCAGCAGGTGTTCGCGCGTTCGCGCGTGCTCCTGGACCAGGGCGCGGTCGGCATGGTGTACGGCCGCAACGTCTACCAGCACGCCAACCCCTCGGCGGTGGTGAGCGCACTGATGGCCATGATCCACGACGGTGCCAGCGCCGAAGCGGCCTGGAACCTCTACGAATCGGGCGGCGTGAAATAAGAGCGCCCAGGCGCCGGTGCCTTCCCCCGGAAGGCGCCGGCGCCAACCAGCGGGAGAGCAAGACAGAAGAAGAAGTGGACGGCGGACAACGCATGCGTTGCCCGCCGGGGGCGCGCCTGCGCGTGCGCTTTCCCTGCAAGCGACCGAGTGACTCGAGAGAACCAAGGACAAGAGGGTTCCCTGCGAACTTCAAACAACCTGGAGGCGACGATGAAGATCCGGTATTTCCTGATGGCGTTCCTGGTGCCGTGCGTCACATTGCTGACGCATGCGGCAATCACCGGGGTCAGTCCGATGACGACCCTCAACAAGATGGCCACGGCGGCTGCCGCTGTCGTGGCCGACCCGCTCCCGCTGCAGGGGCCGGGCCTGGGCAACCTCACCTACACCTCGGCGGAACTGTTCAAGCCGGTGTCGATGATCACCAGCGCCGCGCACCCGCTCGATCCGGCGCACAGCGACGCCTACGAGGCGCGCGACGTGCCCGCCACGTACCCGGGCCGCAAGGACTACGGCATGAACGCCGGCATCATGGTCAACGGCTACTTCCTCACCTCCTTCGCGCCGGACAGCGGCCTCGGCCCCGGCGGCTTCCTGCTGTACGACGTGTCGAACCCGCGCCAGATCAGGCTCGTCAAGAAGATCTACGAGCCCGATGACGCGACAGGCGGCCGCACCAAGGAATTCCGCGAGACGCATTCCTTCGGCACCGCGAAGATCGGCGGCAAGACCTACGTGGTGCTGCCCAGCATCAACGGCGTCGAGTTCTGGGACTTCACCGACATCAACGACATCAAGCAGGTGAAGAAGCTGGTGCTGCCCGGCGTCAACTCGGGCGACTACGAGAACGTGTCCTGGCAGCTGTGGTGGCAGGCGCCCTACCTGTACGTGGCCTCGGCCGGCCGGGGCATGTTCATCGTCGACGCGACGGACCCCGCGAACGCGGTGGTCGCCAACCGCGGCGCCGGCAAGCCCAACCCGGTGCCCACCGGCGAGCTCGGTGGCTTCCGGCTCGGCCCGATCTTCACGATGGGCAACCACATGGTGCTGACCGCAATGGAAAGCAACGGCGGTTTCGCGAGCCTGGACATCTCCGACCCGCTCAACCCCAAGGTGCTCGATTCCATCGCCGGCGCCACGCCGTTCTATTACGCGACCTGCTTCGACGGCAAGAGCGTGCACGCCTCCGCGCGCGGCAGCGGCGCCAAGATGTACAGCTACGACCTGAGCGACCGCTCGCGCTTCGTGGCCGAGGACAACCGGCTCGTCATCGACGAGCAGCTGTATTGCGCCACGCAGGACAACTACGTGATCCAGGGCGCGCAGACGCGCATCCACAAGGTCGACGTGAGCAACCCGCTCAACCACGTGGAAGTGGGCCGCGGCAGCATCCTGCGCGAGGACGACCCGAACTTCTCGCACTCGGACAACGGCCAGGTCGCGATGTTCGGCAACCTCGTCTTCGTGGGCAACGACCACGGCTCGGGCAGCGGCTTCGTCGTGCACGCGGTGGACCCCGACACCACCAAGCCCGAAGTGAAGCAGGTCTCGCCCGCCAACGGTGCGAAGCAGCAGGCCCTCAGCTCGCGCATCGGCCTGGGCATGACCGACAACATCCTGCCGGAGAGCGTGAACAGCAACACCTTCATCGTGCGTCCGGTGGGCGGCAACACGCTGGCGGGCACCTACAGCGTGCAGCTGGGCATCGTCAACTTCCATCCCGCGCAGCCGCTGCTGCCGGGCACCAGCTATGAGGTGTTCCTGCCGGCCAACGGCGTGAAGGACTATGCGGGCAACGCCATCGGCGCCGACTACCGCTCCACCTTCAACACCGGCAACGCCAGCGACATCAACCTGATGCACCACTGGCCGCTGACGGGCAACCTGGGCGACCAGATCGGCGCCAACAACGGCACCCCCGCCACCGGCGACGCGTTCGAGAGCATCGGCCTGAACTTCGCGAACCGCACCGCCGGCGTGCCGCTGAAGAACGACACCGTGGCCAGCGCGCTGGGCGGCACCGCCACGCTGAGCTTCTACATGAAGACCACGCAGGCCGGCGGCGCCAACTCGTGGACCGCGCCCGGCATCTTCGGTCGCGACCAGTCGGGCGGCACCGACGACGTGTTCTGGGGCTGGCTGGACACCGGCGGTCGCATCAAGCTCTCGGTGGGCAATGACGGCGGCACCACCTCCACCGCGGCCGTGAACGACGGCAACTGGCACCACGTCGTGCTCACGCGCGACGCGGCCTCGGGCGCGCAGGCGGTGTACGTCGACGGCGTGAAGACCACGTCGACCGGGCCGACCGGCACCAAGGGCCTGTCGACCAAGTTCCAGGTCATGGGCCAGATCCAGGGCAACACGGCGCTCTTCAAGGGCACGCTGGCCGAGGTGCGCGTGTACGGCCGCGTGCTCGGCCAGGCCGAGGTGGACACGCTGCGCGGCCAGGCCATCATCGGCGACCCGGGCCTGGGCGGCGGGCCCAAGCTGGTCAACGGCCAGCTGAGCTTCAACCCCGCGACGCTCGGCGCCAGCGGCGTGCAGTTCCGCTGGAACTTCGGCAACGGCACGCAGACGGCCTTCTCGAACCAGCCGAACACGAGCTACACCTACACCACCCCCGGCCACTACACGGTGACCCTGACGGTGAAGGACAGCAGCGGCCGCGAGACCTACTACACCTACAACGTGACCGTGATCGCGCCGGTCACCGCGACCGCGCCCACGCACACGACCAACATCGCGGGCGATGCGAGCCGGGTGTACTCGGTGAACCCCGACAGCGGCACGGTGGCCGCCATCGACGCGCAGACCCTCGCCAAGCTGTGGGAAGTGCGCGTCGGCGATGAAGCCAAGACGCTGGCCGTGGGCCCGGACGGCCGCATCTGGGTCGCGGTGCAGGGCGAGGACAAGCTGGTGGCACTCAACGCCGCCGACGGCTCGCAGTCGGTGTCGATCCCGCTGGCCTACGGCAGCGGCCCCTACGGCGTGGCCTTCACGCCCAACGGCGCCAAGGGCCTGCTCACGCTGGAAAGCAAGTCGGTGCTCATGAGCTTCGACCCGAGCAACGGCGCCACCACCGGTGCGCTGGCGCTCGAGGGCGGCGTGCGCGGCATCGCCGTGAGCGCCGACTCGCAGGTGGCCTACGTCACGCGCTTCAAGTCGAAGATGACGGGCGGCCAGCTGCACAAGGTCAACCTGCAGTCGCTGACCGCGCTGCAGACCATCCCGCTGCCGGTGGACACCACGACCGTCGACACCGAGAGCCGCGCGCGCGGCGTGGCCAACTACCTGAGCCAGGTGGTGATCTCGCCCGACGGCTCGCGCGCCGTGCTGCCTTCGAAGAAGGACAACATCGTGCGCGGCCGCTTCCGCGACGGCAAGGACCTGCCACACGACCAGACGGTGCGCTCCATCCTGTCGCAGGTGAACCTGCAAAGCGCCGCCGAGGTGTTCTCCGAGCAGATCGACTTCGACGACCGCGCCCCCGCGCGCGCCGCGCTGTATTCGCCCGCCGGCGACTACCTGTTCGTGGCGCAGATGGAAGGCAACCGCGTCGCCATCGTCGACAGTTACACCCGCGCGATTCGCGGCGAGATCAACGCCAGCAGCGCCCCGCACGGCCTGTACCTGGACGCGGCGCGCAAGCGGTTGTTCGTGAACAACTTCCTGGCGCGCTCGGTGTCGGTGCACGACGTGGCGAAGGTGCTGTCGGCCGAGACCAACGCGGCGATCTTCCTGCAGAACGTGGCCACCGTGGCGCAGGAGCCGATGGCGGCCGCGGCGCTGCGCGGCAAGCAGGTGTTCTACAACGCGGCCGACCGGCGCATGAGCAAGGACAACTACATCTCCTGCGCCAGCTGCCACGCGGACGGCGGCGACGACGGCATGGTGTGGGACTTCACCCAGCGCGGCGAAGGCCTACGCCGCACCATCAGCCTGCAGGGGCGGCGCGGCACCAGCCACGGCAAGCTGCACTGGACGGCCAACTTCGACGAGGTGCAGGACTTCGAGAACGACATCCGCAACGAGTTCGGCGGCACCGGCTTCCTGAGCAATGCCGACTGGGCCGCCACGCAGGCCCCGCTGGGCGCCCCGAAGGCCGGCAAGAACGCGCAGCTGGACGACCTGGCCGTGTACCTGGGTTCGCTCAACAAGTACATGCGCAGCCCGGCGCGCGCCGCGGACGGCAGCCTGAGCGTGGACGCGGTGCGCGGACAGACCGTGTTCAACACGGCCCAGTGCGCCACCTGCCACACGGGCGCCACCTTCCGCGACGGCCTGCGGCACGACGTGGGCACCATCCAGGCCTCGTCGGGCAAGGGCAGCAACCAGCCGCTGGCGGGCGTGGGCTTCGACACGCCGACCCTGTCGGGCACCTGGAACACCACCGCGTTCTTCCACAACGGCCAGGCGGCCACGCTGCAGGACCTGCTCGCGGGCGGCCACGGCAACGCCTCCAGCCTGCCGGCGAACGACGTGGTGGCGCTGCGCGAGTACGTGCGCTCGCAGGACACCGCCCCGGCGGTGGTCACGCGGCTGCGCTCCGACCTCAACCCGACGATGTGCGTGAACATCAAGGGCGCCTCGACCACCAGCGGCGCGACGGCGGTGCAATGGCCGTGCGGCAACGCGGGCAACGAGAAGTTCACGATGACGCCCGTCACCGGCGGCTACGTGCAGTTCATCGCCGAGCACAGCGGCCTGTGCCTGGCGCAGAACGGCACGGCGACCACGAACGCGGCCGTGGTGCAGGTGACCTGCTCGTCGGGCAACACGGCGCAGTGGAGCCTGGTGGGCGGCACGGTGCGCAACCGCGCCTCGGGCTCCTGCCTGGACGTGCCGAACGGCTCGACCACGCAGGACACGGCGCTGATCACCTGGACCTGCAACGGCGGCAACAACCAGAACTGGACGCAGCTGCCCTAAGCCCCGCGCTTCGCGCCTGACCCCAGGCCGGCCGTTTCGACGGCCGGCCTTTTTTTCGTCTGGCGCATGACCTCCCGCGTCATGGATTCGATGCACCCGTTCTGGAACAGTGGGTCCATCGATTCACCAACCAGGAGAAAAAACCATGACCGGCTTCAACATCCTCCCGCTCGCCGTTGCCCTGCTGATCGGCATTGCCGCACTGGGTTCGTGCATCGGCATCGCGCTGGTGGGCCAGAAGTTCCTCGAAGGCACGACGCGCCAGCCCGAGCTGGTCGACACGCTGCAGACCAAGTTCTTCCTGGTCGCGGGCGTGACCGACGGCGCCTTCATCATCGCGACCGGCATCGGCCTCTGGTTCGCCACCGCAAGTCCGTTCGGTTGACGTTTGCGTAACCTTTCGCGAGGGTCCGGCGCGGCGAAGGCGACACGGTTCACTGGCACCATTCGTGCTAGTACCGTTGACACCGAATTGTTTACGGCTAAAGTATTTAACTATCAACAGTTCAGTTGTCTCAACCCTTCCCTAGCCGGAGAACCCGATGCGCCCCACGTTCCTGAAATCGCCCGCGCTGCCGCGCACCCTGATCTCGCTGCTGCTGTGCGGCGCCGCCCTCGGGGCCTCGGTGTCGGCCGTGGCCGCGCCGGTCAAGGTGGGTTTGGCCCTTGACATCTCGGGGCCTTTCGCGGCCCTGGGCGCCGAGGCGCGTGACGGCTTCGCGCTGGGCATCAAGCAGCTGAACGGCAAGCTCGGCGGGCAGGACGTGGAGTTCGTGCAGGCCGACATGGCCGGCAGCCCCGACCAGGCCAAGCAGCTGGTCGACCGCATGATCCAGCGCGACAAGATCGACATCTTCAGCGGCCCCATCGGCTCCAACGTGGCGCTGGCCGTGGGCCCGACGCTGTTCAACGCCAAGGTGCCCTACCTGTCGGCCAACGCCGGCCCGAGCCAGTTCGCCGGTGCGCAGTGCAGCCCCTACTTCTTCGGCACCGCCTACCAGAACGACCAGTTCCACGAGGCCGCCGGCAAGTTCGCACAGGACCGCGCGTTCAAGAAGATCGTGCTCATCGCCCCCAACTACCCGGCCGGCAAGGATGCGCTGGGCGGCTTCAAGCGTCAGTTCAAGGGCCAGGTGGCCGACGAGCTGTACACCAAGCTGGGCCAGATCGACTACGCCGCCGAACTCGCGCAGCTGCGCGCGGCCAAGCCCGACTCGATCTACTTCTTCCTGCCCGGCGCGATGGGCATCAACTTCATCAAGCAGTTCGTGGGCGCGGGCCTGTCCAAGGACATCACGCTCGTGACCAGCGGCTTCTCGGCCGACGAGGACGTGATCGGCGCAGTGGGCGAGCCCATGCTCGGCCTGTTCAACACCTCGCACTGGGCGCACGACCTGGACAACGCCGCCAACAAGGCCTTCGTGGCCGCCTTCCGCAAGGAATACAACGGCCGCTACCCGTCGGTGTACGCCGCGCAGGCCTATGACGCGATCCTCGCGATGGACGCCGCCGTGAAGCAATCGGGCGGCAACGCGCAGAACCGCGAGGCCGTGGTCGCTGCCCTGAAGAAGGCCAGCTACGCCTCGACGCGCGGCACCTTCAAGTACGCGAACAACCACTTCCCCATCGAGAACTTCTACCTGCGCGTGATCGGCAAGGACGCGCAAGGCAAGGTGACGAACAAGCTGATCAACACCGTGCTGACAAGCTACGGCGACAGCTACGCCAGCAAGTGCGCAATGAAGTGATGCGGCTCGTCTTTCCATGAGCGGCATCCTCGTCCTCGAGCAATTGCTCAACGGCATCGGCTACGGCCTGATGCTCTTTCTTCTGGCGGCGGGCCTCACGCTGGTGTTCGGCATCATGGACGTGCTGAACCTGGCGCACGGCTCGCTGTTCATGGCCGGCGCCTACGTGGCCGCCGAGGCGCACACGCGCACCGGCTCCTTCGCCGCCGCCATCGTGGTCGCGGTGCTCGTCACCGTGGTGGTGGCGCTGCTCATCGAGGTGCTGCTGATGCGTCGCCTCTACAAGCGCGACCACCTGGCGCAGGTGCTCGCCACCTTCGGCGTGATCCTGGTGGCCGACGACATCGTCAAGATGATCTGGGGCCCCTCGCCCGTGATGGCCCCCACGCCGGCCGCGCTCTCGGGCCCGGTCGAGCTGATGGACGGCCTGCCCTACCCCTCGTACCGCCTCGTGGTGCTCGCGGGCGGCCTGCTGATGGCGCTGGCGCTGTACGTGCTCGTGAACCACACGCGCATCGGCATGCGGGTGCGCGCAGGCGCGTCCGACCGACCGATGGCCGAGCTGATGGGCGTGCGCGTGGGCCGCATCTTCAACGGCGTGTTCCTGCTCGGCGCGGCGCTGGCCGCGCTGGCCGGCGCGCTCATGGGCCCGATCGTCGCGGTGCAGGTGGGCATGGGCGAAGCCATCCTGATCCCGGCGCTGGTGGTGCTGGTGATCGGCGGCATCGGCTCGGTGCGCGGCGCCTTCGTGGCCGCGCTGCTGGTCGGCGTGGTCGACACCATCGGCCGCGCCTTCGTGCCGATGCTGCTGCGCGCCACGCTGCCGCCCGCCACGGCGGCCGACCTGGGGCCGCTGTTCGCCGAGGTGGCGATGTACGCGCTCATGGTCGTCGTCCTGATCTTCCGGCCCTCGGGCCTCTTCTCCGCCCGCGCATGAAACCCTCGTCACGCACCTTCGGCCTCGGGCTGCTCCTCGTGGCGCTCGCGGCCTTTCCGCTGGTCGCGCCGCTGTTCGGGCTCGACTTCTACATCGGCTTCGTGCGGCGCGTGCTCGTCGTCGCGCTGGCCGCCGCGAGCCTGAACTTCATCCTCGGCTTCGGCGGCATGGTGGCGCTCGGGCACGCGGGCTTCATCGGCATGGGCGCCTACACGGTGGTGGCGCTCAGCGACGCCGGCGTGATGTCGGCCTGGATCCTGTGGCCCATGGCCGCGCTGGTGGCCGGCCTGGTGGCCGCGCTGATCGGCACGGTGGCGCTGCGCACGCGCGGCGTGTACTTCATCATGACCACGCTGGCCTTCGCGCAGATGCTGTACTTCGTCGTCGTGTCGCTGCGCAAGTACGGCGGCGACGACGGCTACACGCTGATGTCGCGCCCCACGCTGCTGCCGGGCCTGGACCTGGGCAACGAATCGACCTTCTACTGGGTGGTGCTCGTGGTGGTGGCGCTCGCGCTGTGGTGGCTGCACCGCGCCACGCAGGCGCGCTTCGGCCATGCGCTGATGGGCATCCGCGACAACGAGACGCGCATGCGCGCACTGGGCTACCCGGTGTTCCGACTGCAACTCGTCGCCTTTGCCATCGCGGGCGCGATCGCCGGGCTGGCCGGCGCGCTGCTGGCCGGCGGCAACGGCTTCGTGAGCCCCGCGACCATGCACTGGACGCAGTCGGCCACGCTGGTGGTGATGGTCGTCATCGGCGGCCTGGGCCGCAGCTGGGGCGGGCCGGTGGGCGCCGTGGTCTGGCTGGTGCTCGAGGAAGCGCTCAAGCAGCACACCGAACACTGGCACATGCCGCTGGGCCTGCTGCTGATCGCCGTCGCCCTCTGGGCCCCGCGCGGCCTGGCCGCGCTGTCGACGAAACGCCGCACGGTCGCAGCAGCAGCGGCTTCCGCTGCAACTGCCGCAGGGAGCGCCAAGCCATGAGCCTTTTCAGAATCGAAGGGTTGGTCAAGCGCTTCGGCGGCCTGCTGGCGACCGACCACGTGAGCCTCACGGTGGAGCGCGGCGAAGTGCATGCGCTCATCGGCCCCAATGGCGCGGGCAAGACCACGCTGGTGAACCTCATCACCGGCCTGCTGGAGGCCGACGCGGGCCGGCTGATGCTCGACGGGCAGGACATCACGGCCTACAAGGACCACCAGCGCGTGGCCGCCGGCATGTCGCGCTGCTTCCAGGTGACGCGCGTGTTCGCCAAGGAAACGGTGCACGACAACCTGATGCTCGCGGCGCAGGCCCATGCAGGGAGCAGCCTGCGTTTCCTGGCACCGCGTGCGAACGAACGCGACCTGGTCGACCGCGCCCACGCGCTGGCCGACCGCGTGGGCCTGGGCAGCGAGCGCCACCGCATCGCGGGCACGCTGCCGCACGGCGCGCAGCGCGCGCTCGACGTGGCATTGGCGCTGGCCGCCGAACCCAAGCTGCTGCTGCTCGACGAGCCGATGGCCGGCATGGGCCCCGACGAGTCGGCGCGCATGGTCGATCTGATCGAATCGCTGCGCGCCTCGATGGCCATCCTGCTCATCGAGCACGACATGGACGCCGTGTTCCGCCTCGCCAACCGGCTCACGGTGCTGGTGCAGGGCAAGGTGCTGATGAGCGGCACGGCCGACGAAGTGCGGGGCCACCCCGATGTGCAAGCCGTGTACCTCGGCACCGAAGCGGAAGGACACGCATGAGCACGACGACCACGACATCCACCCTGCTCGAGGCCACCGCCATCGAAGCCGGCTACGGCGCCAGCCAGGTGCTGTTCGGCATCGACGTGCGCGTCGGCGCGGGCGAAGTGATGGCGCTGCTGGGCCGCAACGGCATGGGCAAGAGCACGCTGCTGAAGGTGCTGACCGGCACGATCGCGCCGATGCGCGGCGGCGTGCAGTTCTGCGGCGCGGCCATCGGCGGCCACCGGCCCGACGCCATCGCGCGGCGCGGCATGGCCATCGTGCCCGAGGGGCGCCACGTGTTCCCCAACCTCAGCGTGGACGAGCACCTGCGCGCCTTCGCACGGCCCCGGCCCGGCAGCGCGCCGCGCTGGACCGTGGAGGCGCTCTACAAGCTCTTTCCGCGCCTGTCGGAGCGCAAGGCCAACGCGGGCAACCAGCTCTCGGGCGGCGAGCAGCAGATGCTGGCCATTGCGCGCGCGCTGTCGACGCACCCGCGCCTGCTGATCCTCGACGAAGCCACCGAAGGCCTGGCGCCGGTGATCCGCGAGGAGATCTGGCACTGCATCGCCACGCTGAAGTCGGAGGGCGAGGCGATCCTGGTGGTCGACAAGTACGTGCAGCGCCTGCTGCCGTTGGCCGACCGCCACGTGATCCTCGAGCGCGGACGCGTGGTGTGGCAGGGCGACTCGGCCGCGCTCGACGCCGACCGGTCGCTGTGGACGCGCTACCTGGGCGTGTGAGCCGGCGTTCGTCCGTTCGCTGCTAGCGCGGACGGCACGCCAGGAAGTTGGCCCAGGTCACGTCGTCGCGGCCGATCCACTGACTGCCCCATTGCAGGTCAAGGCCCGCCGTCGCCAGCGCGTCGGCGAACGCGTCTTTCGCCCAGTACACGGTCTGGTAGTCGCCGAGGGTCTCGCCTTCGCCGATGCGCATGGCCGCGAGGAAAACCCCGCCGGGCGCGAGCGCATCGAGCACCTTGCGCAGCACCGGCGCGATCTGCGCGCGATCGACATGGATCAGCACGCACATCGCAAGGACCGCGTCGTAGGGCCCGCCCAGCGCATCCGTGACGACATTGAGCAGCTCGCCCTTCTTGCCGCGCTCGGCCTGCAGGTCGAGAAACGCCTGGACCGCATCGGTGCGCCTCACGACCCCGCCCAGGGATTCGACGAAGTCGGCGTCCTGCCCCGACCCGGAGCCGATCTCGAGCACGGTGCCGCCGGCGGGCACGCGCTGCATCATGCGGCGCACCGCGTCCTCGATCTCGGGCGGCCGGTGGCCCGCCACGATCGCGTTGTAGTCGCGCGCGGACGCTTCGTAGGACGCGATGGTGCGGTCCATGTGCTCGTGCACCGGGGTGGGGGCGGTCATGGGCGCCTTTGCCGGGTTCAGACCGAGCGCGTGATGCCGCCGTCCACGCGCAGGTTCTGCCCGGTGATGTAGCCCGCACCCTCGGAGGCCAGGAAGCCGATGGTGGCGGCGATCTCGGCGCTGCGGCCGTAGCGGCCCATCGGGATGCGCTCGCGGAACACGTCCTTCTCGGGCAGGCTGTCGATGAAGCCCGGCAGCACGTTGTTCATGCGCACGTTGTGCTTGGCGTACTGGTCGGCGAAGAGCTTGGTGAAGGCCGCGAGGCCGGCGCGGAACACGCCCGAGGTCGGGAACACCGGGTCAGGCTCGAAGGCCGCGAAGGTCGAGATGTTGATGATCGCGCCGCCGCCCTGCTTCACCATGTGCGGCGCCACGAGGCGCGCGGGGCGCACGGCGCTCAGGAAGTAGACGTCCATGCCGCGGTGCCAGTCGTCGTCGCTGATCTCCAGGATCGGCGCGCGCGGGCCGTGGCCGGCGCTGTTCACGAGCACGTCGATGCGGCCCCATTCGGCCATGACCTTGTCCACGAGGCGCTGGATGTCGTCGTTCGACTGGTTGGAGCCGGTGACGCCGAGGCCGCCGAGTTCCTGCGCCAGCGCCTCGCCCTTGCCCGACGAGGACAGGATGGCCACGCGAAAGCCGTCGTCCGCAAGCTTGCGCGCCGCCGCGGCGCCCATGCCGCTGCCGCCGGCGGTGACGATGGCTACTTTCTGATCTGACATGGTGGGTTCCTCCTTCGGATGAAACCCCGTAGCCTACCCCTCGATGTCCCAGCGCGCTTTCACGGGGAAAGGCGCGCTGTCCTGCAGGGTGAAGCGCTTCAGGTCTTCCTCGAACCCGGCCTGCGGCATCAGCGAGGGCACCTGCTCGGGCCTGGCGCGCGGGCCCGTCTTGAAAGGCCGCGAGACCAGCGGCTGCCGGCTCAGCGCCCGCAGGTAGGCGGCGGTTTCCGTGTCGTCCATGAAAGCCGTGACGGTGGCCACGTCGGCCGCGATGCGCTCGGCCATCTCGGGCTCGGACAGGTCCCAGTCGCTGAGGTAGCTCAGGTCGACGAAGGCTTCCAGGAACTTCGCGCAGACGAAATCGGCGAACGAGCCATGGCCGACGCTGCTTTCCTCGTCGTCGTGCCACACGAAGGCCACGCCCACGGCGCCGCCATCCAGCGGCACGAGGCAGTAGGCGTCGCCCGCGCCCGATTGCGCAAAGGGCAGGAAGCGGCGGCCGTCCTGCCACTTGGCGTCGAGCCACTCATCGAGGTCGTTGGCCGCCTGCTCGGCGTCCAGCCACTCGAAGTCGGGGAAGCCGACCAGATCAGGCGGCCCGCTGGCAAGGAGCTGTTGCAGCAGCGGGGGAATTTCGATGCCGGTGCGGCGCGAGAGATCGTCGAACGTCATCGCTCAGGCCGTCGGCAACGTGGCCTGCATCGACGGCCGGTGGTTGAACGCCGCGAACCACTTCGCGCTGTTCGGCGCCTGGGCGCGCCAGTCCACCGAGGGAAAGCGGAAGTCCATGTAGCCCAGCGCGCAGCCGAAGGCGATGGTGCCGATGTCGACGCGATCGCCGAACGACGGCGCCGCCGCTTCCAGCCATTCGAGGCCGGTGCGCACCTTGTCGAGCTGGCCGTCGGTCCAGTCGCTCCAGCGCAGCGCTTCGGGGCGCAGCATGGTCTCGTAGCGCGCGAGCAACGCGGCGCCGGTCATGCCGTCGGCCAGCGACAGCTCGGTCAGGCGCGCCCAGCGCGCGGGCCCGGTGGCCGGGAACAGGCCGCCGGCGTACGCGGTGTCGAGGTACTCGCAGATCACGCGGCTGTCGAACAGCGCCTGGCCGTCGTCGGTGAGGAAGGTCGGCACCTGGCCCAGCGGGTTGGTCGGCAGGATGCGGGCGTCGCGCTTCACCGGGCCGGCCGCGCTGGGCAGCTTCTCGATGCGGTCGGCCACGCCCAGCTCGTGGGCCACGACCATGCACTTGCGCACGAAAGGAGACGCGGGAGAGAAGAAGATCTTCATGGCCGGAGTGAGCGAGTGAGTGTTGAAAAAACAGGCGGTTCAGCCCGTGATCGGCGTGCGCGGCGATCCCGGCTTGCGGATGCGCAGCATGCCCTCCTGCGCCGCCGAGGCCACGAGGCGGCCGTCGCGCGTGTAGAGGCTGCCGCGGCACAGGCCGCGCGCGCCGCCCGCGCTGGGCGAATCGACCACGTAGAGCAGCCAGTCGTCGAAGCGGAAATTGCGGTGGAACCACATCGCGTGGTCCAGGCTGGCGGGGCGCACCTGGCCGCTCATGAAGCTCAGGCCGTGCGGCAGCATCGCGGCGCGCAACAGGCCGTGGTCGGAGGCGTAGGCCAGCAGCGCGCGGTGCACCGTCAGGTCGTCGGGCAGCGGCGCGATGGCTCGCATCCAGATGGCGCTCTGGTTCTCGGTGGGGCGCACCTCGGGCCGCAGCAGGTCTTCGGGGTCGACGCGCCGGTACTCAATGCCGTGCGGCTGGATGGCCTTGGAGCGCCAGGGTTCGGGCAAGCGGTCGCCGAGCGCGATGCGCTGGTCGAGTTCGCTGGTCAGGCCCTCGGGGCCTTCGACGGCGGGCATGGGGAACTGGTGCTCGACGCCCTCGTCCACGGTCTGGAACGAGGCCGACATCTCGAAAATGATGCGGTCCTGCTGGCGCGCCACCACATGGCGCGTGGTGAAGCTGCGGCCGTCGCGCACGCGGTCGACGCTGTACTCGATGGGCGCGTGCTCGCCGGGCAGCAGGAAGTAGGCGTGCATCGAATGCACCGGGCGCTCGGCGCCCACCGTGAGGCTGGCGGCCATGAGCGACTGGCCGAGCACCTGGCCGCCGAAGACGGCGGGCGTGCCGATGTCCTCGCTCTGGGCCAGGAAGCGGTCGCCGCCCAGCGGTTCGAGCTGCATGAGGGCGACGAGGTCGGCAACGAGGCGGGCGGCAAGGACGGGTTCGGGGGTCATCGGGGGAAGGGATTCGGCGCAGAAAAGCAATCCACGACGATAGCAAAGGCCGGGCCCGCGCGCTGTCGCGGCCCGGTCAGCGGCGCCCGGTGGACCTACTTGAAGAAGCAGATGTCCAGCATCAGGCGCAGGCTGCAGCCGTGGTCGGTGCCGCCGTCCACCATGCGCACCGGCACGCCGCCCAGCAGCATCGCGCCGTCGGCGCCGTACGCCAGCGGCGAACGCGCGGCCTGGGTGAAGGGGCCGCTGAGCGTTTCCTGCTCGACGTACTTCAGGTACTGGCGCCGCGAAAAATCGACCGTGTCGGCCGACTTCAGCGCCACCGCCGCGTAGCGCTTGCCGTAGACCGTGCCGAAGTAGCGCAGCACCGGCCCGGTGCGGTCGCCGTACTTCACCTCGGCCTTCGCGAAGCCGGTCTGGACGAGGAAGTTGCGGTCTTCCGGGGTCAGGTCGGCGTCGAAGGCCATCAGCACGTACTGGCCTTCGAAGCTCTGGTTGCGCGCCACCTTCAGTTCGCCGATGAGCGCGGGCGTGACCTTGGTGCGGCCGTCCCAGCGCAGCAGCGCGGCCACGGACGGGTCGCCGTCGAACACGTAGTGGTACTTGTCGCCGGCGATGGCGACCTTGCGGCCGTCCTTGGCCGCGACGAAGCTCAGCACGCGGTCCTTGCCGTGGACGGGGTCGCCCTCGGGGGTGCTGGCACAGCCCACCTGCAGCAGGCCGAGGGTGGCGCAGGCCAGCGCCAGGAAGAATCGACGCGCGGGGGTCGACAGCGAAGAAGAAAGAGGCACGGTGTGTCCGGGGTTCGAGTTCATCCAGCCCCGGACTCTAGCGCCGCGCCGCCCTCAGCGGTCCAGGTCGACGCCGTCGGCCGCCAGCTTTTTCTGCAGCACCGCCACGTCGATCGCCGCGAAGCGCCCGCTGCCCAGCGAGGCCGCCGCGGTGCCCGCCGCCTGCCCCATGACGAAGCAGCCGCCGCTGGCGCGCGCGGCCGACTGGCCTTCGTGCGTCATCGAGGCGCAGCGCCCGGCCACCAGCAGGTTGTCGAGCGTCTGCGGCACCAGCATGCGCCACGGCAGGTGGTTGTAGGCGTTGGCTTCGTCGCGCGGGAAGGCCCACTCGATGCGGCCGTCGGCGTGCATTTCCATCGGCCAGGCGTTCAGGCCGATGGTGTCGTCGAAGGTGGCCGAGCCGAGGATGTCCTCGCGCCCGAGCGCATACAGGCCCTGGATGCGCCGCGTCTCGCGGATGCCGACCTGCGGTGCGATCTCCACGATGGCCGACGGCGCGAAGCCCGGCACCTCGGCCTGCAGGAACTTGAAGTACGCCGCGATCTGGCGCCGGCCCTCGAGCTCGCCGTCGCTGAGCTCGCGCGCATCGACGCCGTTCATCGCGCGGCCTTCGGCGTTGCGGATCTGCGTGACGTTGGCGCGCCACTCGCGCGGGTCCTTGTTGGGCCGCAGGATCGCGCCCTCGCGCGGAAAGCTGTACTTGCCCGGATGCTGCTGCTCGGCGCGCGCCATGAAGCCGTTGATGGCCGAGAACTCGCCCACCGCTTCCAGCGCGGCCGGCGCGTCGACCTGGCCGATGCGAAACATGGTGGTCGGGAACAGCCCGCTGCCGTGGCCGTCGCCCACTTCGAAGGGCACGCCCGCGAAGGCGGCCACGTCGGCGTCGCCGCTGGCATCGATGAAGGCATTGGCGCGGATCGCCTGGCGGCCCGATTTCGTTTCGACCACCAGCGCGGCAATGCGCGCGCCGTCGTGCAGCACGGCCGCGGCATACGCGTGGAACAGCATCTGCACGCCGGCCGCTTCGAGCAGCTGGTCGGCGGCCAGCTTGTAGGCCGAGGTGTCGTACGAGCGCACGCAGATGCGCCCGCCCATGCCGTTCTGCGGCGCGTTCATGCCGTTGAAGCCGGCGATGCGGTCGATGAGGTCGTCGACCACGCCGCGCACCAGCTGCGTCATCTCGCCGCGGCGCTTGCCGTACAGGCCCGCGAAGTTGGTCACGCCGCCCGCGGTGCCCATGCCGCCGAGAAAACCGTAGCGCTCCACCAGCAGCGTGCGCGCGCCGTGGCGCGCGGCGCTCACGGCGGCGGCAATGCCGGCGGGGCCGCCGCCGACCACGACCACGTCGAAGTCGCCGAACACCGGCAGCGCGCGCGCCGGTTCGGTCAGGGTGGGTTGCTGCGTCGTCGTTGTCATCACTGGATCTTGATGCCGCGGGTGGCGATGATCTTGCTCATGATCGCCGCCTCTTCCTTCACGCGCGTGCGCATGCCGTCCGGCGAGGTGCCCACGGCCTGCCAGCCTTGCTCGAAGAGCTTGCGGCGCACGTCGGGGTCTTTCATGACGATCTCGATCTCGCGGCTGATGCGGGCCTGCGCGGTCTTCGACAGGTTGGCCGGGCCGAGCAGCGCCACCCACACCTCGAGGTTGAAGTCTTTCACGCCGGCTTCGGCCAGCGGGGCGATCTCGGGCACCAGCGCGCTGCGCCCACCCGTGAGGCCCACGGCCTTGAGCTTGCCGGCGCGGATCTGCGGCATGGCCACGCCCGGCGGGATCAGGCCCATCTGCACCTGGTCGCCCAGCATGCCGGTGACGACCTGCGGGTTGCCCTGATAGGGCACGTGCTCGGGCTTGAAGCCGTTCACGCGGCTCTTGAGCAGTTCCATGCCCAGGTGGCCGACCGAGCCCACGCCCACCGAGCCGTAGTTCCACTTGTCGCCGGCCTGGCGCGCGGCGTCGAAGAAGGCGGTGCCCGAGGGCAGGCTGTTCTGCGCCACGAGCACCAGCGGCGCGGTGGCGATGAGCGAGAGGTACGTGAAGTCCTTCGCCGGGTCGTACGGCAGCTTGGGGTACAGCATCTTCGACGACGTGAGGTTGCCGTTGATGACGATGCCCAGCGTGTGGTCGTCGGTGGCCTTGGCCACCTGGTCGGCCGCGATGTTGCCCGAGGCGCCGGCCTTGTTGTCCACCACGACCGGCTGGCCCAGCGCGCGGGACAGCGGCTCGGCGATGGTGCGCGCCGCGATGTCGGGCGTGGAGCCGCCCGGGAAACCCACCAGCAGGCGGATCGGCTTGGTCGGCCACGCGGGGGTGTCGGCGCTGGCGGACAGCGGCAGCGCCGCGGTGGCGGCCAGGCCGCAGGCGATCAGGAGGGCTCTCTTGGTGGCTTGCATGGAAAAAAGACAGTTAAAAGGTAAACAAAAATGCAAAGAGAGCCAGCTTAACTGGCGCGCCGAGCCCTGGGCAAGGCGCACCCTCGTCAGTCGAGGCTGATGTTGCCCCGGCGCACCAGCTCGCCGTACACCTTCGACTTGGCCTCGGCATTGCGCTCGATCTCCTCGGGCGACCAGGCCAGCGGCTCGAAGGCGAAGGTGTCGAAGCGGGCGCGGATGTCGGGGTCGGCGATGACCTTGGCCACGTCGGCGTTGATCTTGGCCTTGACGGCCGCCGACACGCCCTTGGGCGCCAGCAGCGACACGAAGGAGTTGACCTCCAGCGAGGCCGGGCCGCCGGCCTCGGCCATGGTGGGCACGTCGGGCATCTGCGGGATGCGCTTGGGCGCGGCCACGGCGATGTAGCGCAGCTTGCCGGCCTTGTAGATGCCCTGGCTCGACGGGATGCTCGCGAAGGCCCACGGCACCTCGCCGGTGCCCACGTTGGAATACAGCTGCGACACCTCGCGGTACGGCGCGTGCCGCATGCGGATGCCCGTGAGCGCCTCGAGCTGCTGCGCGCCCAGGTGGCCCGGGCTGCCGACGCCCCACGAGCCGTAGACCACGCCCTCGGGGTTGGCCTTGGCGGCGGCGATCAGGTCGCCCATGGTCTTCCACTTCGACTCGGTGGCCACGGCCACGAAGAAGGGCGTGCGGAACAGCGAGGCAACCGGGTCGAAGTGCTGCAAGGTCACGAAGTTGCGCGACTTGTACAGGTGCGGCAGCGCGGCGATGTGCTCGCTGTCCAACTGCAGCAGCGTGTAGCCGTCGGGCGCGGCGCGGCGCGCCTGGTCGATGGCGATGAAGCCCCCGCCACCGGGCCGGTTGTCGACCACCACGCGCTGGTTCCACAGCCGCGAGAGCTTGTCGGACACCAGGCGCAGCACCGCGTCGGGGCCGCTGCCGGCCGCGAACGGGGTGATCAGCGTCACCGGCTTGCTCGGGTAGTCGCTGCCCTGCGCCCAGGCGCCGGAGGCGGCGGTCAGGGCCAGGACAGCGGTCGTCAGCAATGCGCGTGGAAAGTTCATGGGTTGTCTCCTGGGCCTTCGGCCTCGTGGGTGGGGGTATCGCAGAAAAACCGTGTCAGCGCGGCGCGGGCGCATCGCCCAGGCAGTGCTCAGGTCGCCAGGCGTAGAGCCATTCGACCGCATCGTAGAAGCGTTCGGGCGTGCGCCCGGTCCACAGGCTGTTGCGCACGAGGCGCTCCACGCCCTGGGCGTGGTACAGGCGCCCCATCTCGCGCACCGACAGCACGACGCGCGCGCAGCGTGCGATGCGGGCCTGTTCGTAGCGCTGGAAGGCGGCGGTCATGTCGAAGTCGCAGGCCTTCACGGCCTCGCCGAGCGTCACGGCGTCTTCGAGCGCCATGCAGGCGCCCTGCGCGAGGTACTGCATCATGGGATGCGCCGCGTCGCCCAGCAGCGTGGCCGGGCCGTCGCTCCAGCGCTCGACCGGGTCGCGGTCGGCGGTGCTCCAGCGGCGCCACGAGGTCGGGCGATCGAGCAGCTGGCGCGGGCGCGCATGCACGCCTTCGAAGTACGACAGCACCTCGTCCTTGCTGCCGTCGGTGACGCCCCATTCTTCGGCATCGCGGCTGTGGAAGGTGACGACCAGGTTGTACTGCTCGCCGTGGCGCAGCGGGTAGTGCACCAGGTGGCAGTTGGGCCCGGCCCAGACCACGGGTGCGTTCCATTGCAGGTCGGCGGGCATGTCGGCCGCGGGCACGACGGCGCGGTAGACCACATGGCCCGACACGCGCGGCGCGTCGCCGATGAGCTTGGCGCGCACCACCGACTTCACGCCGTCGCAGCCGACGATGGCGTCGGCCTGGAAACGGCGGCCGTCGCGCGTGACGGCCGTGACGCCGTGCGCGCCGATGTCGATCGCCTCGACCTGCGCCGAGGTGTGGAAGCGGATCAGTGGATGCTGCTTCACGGCCTTATGGATCGCGCCGTGCAGGTCGGCGCGGTGGCTCACGGCGTACGGATTGCCGAAGCGCGCGCGGAAGGCCTCGCCGACGGGCACCGAAGCCACTTCGCTGCAGTCGACCGCGTCCATCATCACGAGCCGGTCGGTGAACACCGCGCTGCGGCGCACGGCCTCGCCCACGCCGAGCGCGTCGAGCGCCGCGAAGGCGTTGGGGCCGAGCTGCAGGCCGGCGCCGATCTCGCCGATGACAGCGCTCTGTTCGAGCAGGTCGATCGCCACGCCCAGGCGTGCGAGCGCGAGCGCGGCGGCCATGCCGCCGATGCCGCCGCCGACGAGCAGCACGGAGGGAGGATGCTTCGAGAGGGTCATGCGCGGGCCGGGGCGCTCAGTCGATGCGAACAGTCAGGGACGGCAGACGCTCGATGCTGACCTTGATCGTCTGGCCCGGCTTCACCGCGCCCACGCCTTCGGGCGTGCCGGTGAAGATCAGGTCGCCAGGCTGCAGCGCGAACAGCGTCGAGAGGTTGGCGATGACTTCGTTCACCGACCAGATCAGGTGCGTGATGTCGCTGTTCTGGCGCACCTGGCCGTCGACCTCGAGCGTGATGGCGCCGGCGTTGATCTCGCCCACGTCGGCCAGCGTGCGCAGCGGCGCGATGGGGGCCGAGAAGTCGAAGGCCTTGCCGATCTCCCAGGGGCGGCCGGCTTCGCGCATCTTCATCTGCAGGTCGCGGCGCGTCATGTCCAGGCCCACGGCGTAGCTGTGGATGTGGCTGGCGGCCTGGTCGACCGGGATGTCCTTGCCGCCCTTGCCGATGGCGACCACCAGCTCGGCTTCGTAGTGGTAGTTGCTCGTGAGCGGCGGGTAGGGAATGGCTGCGGTGGCGCCTTCGGCCACGGGCACGACCGAGGCGTCGTCGTTGGGCTTGCAGAAGAAGAACGGCGGTTCGCGGTCGGGATCGAAGCCCATCTCGCGCGCATGCGCCGCGTAGTTGCGGCCCACGCAGTAGACGCGGCGCACGGGGAACTGCTTGTCGGAGCCCACGATGGGCAGGCCGACGATGGAAGGGGGAGTGAAGACGAAGGACATGGAAGCTCCTGCCGCGGGGGACGGCACATCAGACAAACAAGAAAAAGAAGGAAAGAAGGTCGCCGCGCTTTCAGGCGTCTTCGAGAAAGGCTTCGCGCAGGATGCCCATGGCCTGCTGCACGGGGCGGTCGGAAAAGCTGAAGAGCACGGTGTCTTCGCTCGGCGACGACAGGCGCAGCGGCGCCCACGAGGGCACGACGAAGGTGTCGCGCGGGCCGAAGTCGAAACGCTGGCCGGCGATTTCGGCCGTGCCGTGGCCTTCGACCACGCTGTAGACGGTGCCGTCGGTGGCGCGGTGCGCCTGGCCTGCGAAGCCCTGGGGCAGCAGCTGCAGCTGGGTCGAGATGGTCGGCATCGGCGAGCCGCCCGTCAGCGGGTTGATGTAGCGCAGCTTGTGGCCGAGCCAGGCGTCGGGCGCCTCCTGCTTCTGCAACTGGGCCAGCGCCTCGCGGCTGCGCGGGTAGGGGTAGTTGAAGATCGGCGAGGTGGCCGAGGTGTGGTCGTGCCGCACCGGCACCATGTTGTGGCCGAAGCGCGCCAGGCTGTGGCCTTCGGGGCGCGCCACGTGCTGCACCTTGGCGTCGTCGTTCTCGGCGAAGCCGGCGTCGAAGAAGCGCAGCATGGGAATGTCGAGGCCGTCGAGCCAGACCACCGGCTCGGTCACGCCTTCGATGCCTTCGTTGCCGTGGTCGTGCCAGGCCCACGAGGGCGTGATGATGAAGTCGCCGGGGTGCATCGTCGTGCGCTCGCCGCCCACGGTGGTGTAGGCACCCTTGCCGTCGACGATGAAGCGCAGCGCCGACTGCACATGGCGGTGCGACGGTGCCACCTCGCCCGGCATGATGAGCTGCAGGCCGGCGTAGATCGACTGCGTGATCGACGCGTTGCCGGGCAGCGCCGGGTTCTCGAGCACCAGCACGCGGCGCACGGCCTCTTCGGCGGTGATGAGGTCGGCCGATTCCATGAGCAGCGGGCGGATCTCGTCGTAGCGCCATAGCGCGGGCACGCACGGGCTCGCGGGTTCGCGCGGCACCAGCACGTGCAGCGACTCCCACAGCGGCGAGAGGTTCAGCGGGCGGATGCGGGCGTAGTAGTCGCGGCGCTCGGCGGCGTTGGCCGGTGCGCTGGCGGCATGGGAAGAAGCGGGGTTCATGGGGTCGGTGTCTCCGTTGGCGGCATTGTTGACCCGCACCACTATTTCCTCAAGACCGCATGCCAATACACGGAATTCGAAATTTCGATAATGGTGCCTTTCGCCTTCAGGGCTCCGTCCCGCCTCACCCCATGTCCAAGCTCGATCTCGAATGGCTCGCCGTGTTCGACGAGGTCTACAAGACCGGCAACGTCACCAAGGCGGCCGAGCGCCTGGGCATGGCGCAGGCCGCGGCCAGCACGGCGCTGAACAAGCTGCGCGCGCACTTCGACGACCGCCTGTTCACCCGCACCGCGCAGGGCATGCAGCCCACGCCGCACGCCGAGCGCATCTACCCGAACCTGCGCGAGGCGCTGGCGCAGCTGGCGCAGGCGCAGGGCAACCGCAGCAGCTTCGAGCCGGCGCGCGCGCAGCGGCGCTTTCGCATCTGCATGACCGACATCAGCGAGGTGGTGCTGCTGCCCGGCCTGCTCGACCACCTGCGCCATGCGGCGCCGGGCGTGCACATCGAGACCGAGATCATCTCCACCCACAGCGGCCGCCGCCTGCAGGACGGCGACGTCGACCTGGCCGTGGGCTTCATGCCGCAGCTGGACGCGGGCTTCTACCAGCAGGTGCTGTTCATGCAGAACTTCGTCTGCCTGGCGGCGCAGAACCATCCGCGCATCGGCGCCAAGCTCACGCGCAAGCGCTTCGAGGAAGAAGCGCACGCGGTGGTGTCCAGCTCGGGCACGGGGCACGCCATCGTCGACACCACCATCGCGCGCCTGGGCCTCAAGCGCAACGTGGTGGTGCGGCTGTCGAGCTTCCTGAGCGTGGCGCGCATCGTGGCCCACACCGAGCTGATCGTGGTGGTGCCGCGCATCCTGGGCAACGTGCTGGCCACGCAGGAGCCGGTGAAGGTGCTGGCGCCGCCCTTCACGCTGCCGGCCTATGCGGTCAAGCAGCACTGGCACGAGCGCTTTCATGCCGACCCGGGCAACGCCTGGCTGCGCCGCACGCTGGCGCAGCTGTTCAGCGGCAGCTGAACGGCGCCAAAGGGCGCCCGGGCGCTCGCATAATCGCGGCTCCCCACCCACAGCCCACAGAAAAAAGGCGCCCCATGTCTTCCATCACCCTCCGATTCCTGGCCGAACCCAGCACCGTCAACTTCGGCGGCAAGGTCCACGGCGGCACGGTCATGAAGTGGATCGACGAGGCCGGCTACGCCTGCGCCACCAGCTGGGCCAAGCGCTACTGCGTCACCGCCTTCATCGGCAGCATCCGCTTTCACCGGCCGATCATGATCGGCGACCTGGTCGAGGTCGAGGCCCGCCTGGCCTACACCGGCAAGACCAGCATGAACATCTCGGTCGAGGTGCGCAGCGGCGACATGAAAGGCGGCGTGATGGAAAAGACCACCGAATGCCTGATCGTGTTCGTCTCGGTCGACTCGCACGGCCGGCCGCTGCCGGTGGAAGCCTTCGTGCCCGGCACGCCCGGCGAAATGGCGCTGGCCGAGCGCGCCAAGGCGCACCTGGACGCCAGCCGCGCCGCCGGCGGCACGCCCTGATCCCCGGCGCGGGGATAGGCGGCGCGCCCTAACCACGGGGCGCCCGGGCGGCTAGAGTCGTGCGATTGCATCCCAAGGAACACACCGCATGGCCACCTCCCGAGACGACGACAGCAACGACAAGACCGACCGCATCAAGGACTCGGCCCAGCAGATCTGGCTGGCCGGCCTCGGCGCCTTCGCCAAGATGCAGCAGGAAGGCAGCAAGGCCTTCGAGGCGCTGGTCAAGGACGGCGCCGGCATGCAGAAGAAAACCCAGCAGGCCGCCGAGGAAACCCTGGCCCAGGCCCAGCAGCGCATGGCCGGCTTCGCCAGCGAGTTCGGCACCAAGGCCGCCGGCCAGTGGGGCAAGCTCGAGAACATCTTCGAAGACCGCGTGGCGCGCGCGCTCGAAAAACTCGGCGTGCCCTCGGCCGCCGACGTGGCCGCGCTGCAGGCGCGCGTCGAGGCGCTCGAAGCCCAGCTCAAGCAGCGCGACGCAAAGACCTCGCCCGTGCGCGCCTCGCGCAAGGCCGCACCGGCCCCCGCCGCCAAGAAGACCCTGCGCCGTACCAAGGCCGGCTGACATCGTTCTGTAATTGCGGCACTGCACAAAAATTCAGCGCCGCAAAACATGCCCCGCACCGTTCATGGTGCAGCGCACATGCGCTAGAGTGCCCCCAAGACCAAGAGAAACCACGGGGGCACCGACATGGCAAAGAAGGCGCCACGCCGCACTGCGCAACGCATCCTCGAAGCCGCATTGGATTTGTTCAACCGCTTCGGGGAACCGAACGTGTCGACCACGCTGGTGGCCGGCGAGCTGAACATCAGCCCCGGCAATCTCTACTACCACTACCCCGCCAAGGAAGAGCTGATCAACAAGCTCTACGAAGGCTACGAAGCCGAGCTCAACGAGCTGCTGCACGCCAGCGAAGGCGTGCACGACGTGGAGGACGCCTGGTTCTTCATGCACAGCCTGTTCGAGCTGATCTGGCGCTACCGCTTCCTGTACCGCGACCTCAACGACCTGCTGAGCAAGAACCGGCACCTGGAGACCCAGTTCCAGCTCGTGCTCAAGAACAAGGCGCGCGCCATCCGCCAGCTGATCGCCGGCCTGAGCCGCGCCGGCCACCTGGACATCGACGCGCACGAGGTCGACACGCTGGCCCAGAGCATGGTCGTCGTGCTGACCTACTGGCTCAGCTACGAGTACGTGCGCAACCCGCGCCAGGCGCTGGAGCCCGCGCACGCGCAGGGTGCGCTGATGCGCGGCGGCCACCACACGCTGCACCTGCTCGCGCCCTACCTCGCACGCGACCAGCGTCGCCACCTGCTGGCGCTGAGCAATGCCTACAACGGCGAAAGCGCCGTCAGCAACCCCAGCCCCGTGCCACCCACGGTCGATATGGCGGCCTAGAACATCCATGCCCCACTCCGATTTCAAACCGCTCTCGCTGCTGTCCGCCGGCCCTGCCGCGGCCACGGCCACCGCCGGCACCGAACCCTGGACGCCCCTTCCCTACCCCGACGTGCCCCGCTACGACGCGCGCAGCCTGCTCGCGCACTGGCAGCGCCTGCACGCCGGCCACGCACTGCCGCCGCCCGCGCCCGACGCGCCGCTGGCCGAAGGCTGGGCGCTGTACCACAGCGGCGAGTTCGAACGCGCCGCCGCCCTCGGCCTGCGGCACGGCCCCGACGGCTTGGCGCTCGCCAACCAGGCGACCGCCATCTACGCCAACTACCTGGAGCCGCGCGAGGCCGTGCGGCTCGCCATGTTCCGCCAGGTGATCGAACGCGCCGGCGCGCAGGTCGCCGCCGAGCCCGACAACTGCCAGGCGCTGTACTGGCAGGCCTACGCGCTGGGCCGTTACAGCCAGGGCATCAGCGTGGCCCGCGCCCTGGCGCAGGGCCTGGGCACCAAGCTCAAGGGCGCGCTGGAGCACGTGATCGAACTGCAGCCGGAGCACGGCGACGCGCACCTCGCCCTGGCCGCCTTCCACGCCGAGGTGATCGACAAGGTCGGCGCGCTGGTCGGGCGCATGACGTACGGCGTGCGCGCCGAAACCTCGATCGAGCTGTTCGAGCGCGGGCTGGCGCTGCACCCGCAGTCGGCGGCCGGGATGATGGAGTACGCGCGTGCGCTGCTGATGCTGCACGGCGAGTCGCGCCTCGGTGAGGCGAACGGGCTGTACGAGAAGGCGGCGGCGCTGACGCCGGCGGATGCGCGGGAGCGGTTGGATGTGGAGCTGGCGCGGGCGGGACTGACGGACTGAGGGGTTCTTTCTGGGTAGCTCTCGACTCGTCACCCTTCGCGGACGATATCGACGCCGTTCATCGGCTGAGATCTTGTTGGCATCAATGCTCAAGTCCTGGGCATGCAGTGATGGTCCCGTTTGGTCCTCCAAACACAGTGGCTTTTGAGGTTGTCGCCAAACAGCCGTCGCTTTTTTGCCGGGCTCCGCATTCAATGCCCCGCCCCACGTCAACTGTCACCACATCCCGTTCACAAGCAGCATCTTTTGAAATTGCTCGTTGAATCACATCTATTTTCACTTCAAATCAAGATTTCCGCCCGACATAGTAACCAGCCATCATGTCCATTACCTCTTCCACATAGTCGCTCGCCTCATTTCTTTCATTGTTTTTTAGGGCAAGATCGAATTCACGGAAATTTTCCAAAATTTCCGCCTTGCTTACTCCATTTTCTCGCAGATCAATTGCAAGCTGCCTCAACGCTTCTACTGAAAAATCTTGCGGCAGCGCCTTTTCTATTTCTCTGAAAATAGCACGATTCATGGAGAAATCCTTTTTCAGAATGACTTCGTGTTTGTCAGACGATCTCCCAGCCTTCCACCTTTGCGATCTGATCGCATCACCAGTCTATCTGTACCTAGAAACTCTTCGATTGATTCGCAAATTGGTAAACATCAAGTCCTTGAACTCGCTGTCGGCAAGTTAGCAGAGCTAGAAAACCTTTAAAACTCGAATGCGCAACTGACATCGGATTGGCCGGGAAATCTTCACAACTCATGAGATTAAACCCCTTTTCAAATCAATCGATTTCGATACGCAATTCCTCAAAACGGCATTCTTCCGTCATTTTCCTCACAGCAGACTCTATGCACGACATCGTGATTTCAGGAATTATTACCAAGTTTTTTTCGGTATAGAAAATAGTGTAACCTCCTTGGACTTGTCGAGGAGAAAAATACATGGAAATTGTCAGTGGGCTTATGAAATACAACAAATATCGCCCTCCATCTTCAAAAACTATTTCAACATCCTGAAGATACCCTCTGTTAAATCCATCCAACAGAGAATTGGCATCTAGATTAATTTTTGGGAAGTTATTCATTTTGAAAATTCAATTTCCGCATTTTTTCGCCACAGGAGTCAATTTAATTTTCTTCAACTCCTCCTTATAACTCTCTAATGTCATGGGCTCTCGGGGAATAATTTCATAATGCCCCACCCTCCCTCTTGGCTCTGCAATGAGAGTAGCAGGAAGATGGCCGACCGCATAAGCGCCACCATTTGATTGAACATATTTATCGCACGGGTCTGTATTAACCGACATTCCTCTGCT
The DNA here is from genome assembly GCF_059567965.1 of Variovorax sp. BGA-UO-ETr-C22. Lineage (NCBI taxonomy): Bacteria > Pseudomonadati > Pseudomonadota > Betaproteobacteria > Burkholderiales > Comamonadaceae > Variovorax > Variovorax sp. BGA-UO-ETr-C22. The sequence goes on along the minus strand of NZ_JCAQPA010000009.1, from coordinate 412,854 downwards.
TAAATCTTCGAAATCGGATTTCGCCTTTAGCATTCCGGTGTCTTTGTTGATCTTCACTGACTTTTCTACGCCATTTGTCAAGGATGCGCCTCCTCGATAAAGTTGCAAGAGCCCCAACGGGTCGAGCCATTCGACCGGATTCGGGGCGTACCGATGAGCATTTGATCCCCCTAGTAACCCAATCGGATCTTTCGACACAAACCGCCCCATCATGGGGTCGTAATACCTAAATCGGTTGTAGTGCAGCCCAGTTTCCTCGTCCAGATACTGCCCCTGGAACCGGATCGGATTCTTCAGCCCTGCCTTCCTGGCCGCCTCACTGATCGTGAGCCTGGCCTCACCCCACGCCTTGTAGTTCGCCTCCCACGCGATGTTGCCGCCCTCGTCGGTCAGCTCCATCGGCGTGCCCAGGTGGTCACACTGGTAGTAGTGAATGTTCGCCAGCGGCTTCGGCGGCTCCCCGTCATCGCCGATGCCCGGCGCGTAGTCGCCGTTGTAGAGCGGGTCCAGACCCAGGTCGTAGTTGCCTTCCTGGTTGGTGTACGCGCTCGTCGCCTTGGCGGGTCGCTTCAGGAAGCTCTGCGTGATGGGCCCCTGCACGCTGGCCTGCAACACCGGTACGAAGCTATCGGGCTCGAAGACGTAGTGCACGGTTCGGTTCCGTGCCGAGTCCGACTCCCAAGCCATCTGATTGCCATCCCACCCGAAGAGCACCGTGCCCAGCCCACGTTCGTGCATCTGGCGCTGGTATTCGGCTGCGTGGTAGTGGCTGCCGTCCATCCCGGAGCTCATGACGATCGGCTCGCTGCGCTTGGCAATGCGCCGACCCAGCGGGTCGTACAGGAATGAGGTGCGGGTGTCCTGCGTGCGCGCCTCTCTCAGGCGTCCCAGCGCATCCCATGCGAAGCGCGTGCGCTGGCCTTGGTGCAGGCGCTCGACCATGTTGCCCCTGACGTCGTACGTGAAATGCGTGCCGGCGTAGTCCTTCACCAGGTTGTTCAGGATGGCGGGGATGTTGTGGATCGTCCCAGCCTCCTTGGCCACCGGCGTCATCGGGTCCAGGATATTGCTGGCCGGATCGAAGGCGAAGGTCTCGGTGCCCAGTCGGCTTTGCGCCTGCAGCAACCGGCCCACAGGGTCGTAGCGATAGCTCAGGCCGTCGCGGCGGCTGTCACCGATGTCGGTGAGCTGGCCAGCCCGGTCGTAGCTGTACTGGCGCCGGATGCCGAGCGCCGAGGTGTTGGAGGCAGGCGCGCCACGACTCTGCCCCAATCGCTCGGCGCGGCTGAGAGTCTGGGCCTTCAGCCGCCCCGCGGGGTCGTATTGCTGCTCCTGCGCCACCTCGTTGGCTTGCGTGCGCTTGACCTCGCGGTGCAGGTCGTCCCGCTCGATCTGCAGGGCCTCCATGTCATCGAGCATCAGGCCGTGCACATGGCCTGAGCCGTAGGTCAACCAGGTGCTGGCGTGACCGTCTGGGCGCGTGGTCTGGATGCGGTTGCCCAGCTCGTCGTAGCGGTGCTGCCAGACGGCCGTCATCGGCTGGCTGCTCGGCTTGCCCTGGTCGTCGATCAGGTAGTGATGGTGTTCGGTCCTCGTGTTGCCGGCGGCATCGTAGAACCACTGCAACTGGATGCCGGCGTTCCTCGCATCGACGAGCCGGCCGTTGCCATCGTAGGCGTAGTGGTCGGCCTGGGCATGCTCGCGGTCCAGGGTGCGCCCGGTCGGCTGGCCCTGGCTGTCCATGGGCTCGATGTACAGCGCCGCGCTGCGCCGCAGGAGCCGCCCCATCGGGTCGAATTCGAGCTGCGTGACCGCATCGCCTTCATTGACCTGGTGCAGCACGCCCGTCGATGCCGTGTAGCCGTAGCTGGTCTTGACGTTGTCGAAGTGAACTTCGGCCAACAGCTTGCCGAGGGGGTCATAGCGCAAGCTGTGGGTTCTGCCGTTCTCATTGCGCAGCGTGACCAGCCGGCCCAGGCGATCCCACTGGTAGTCGAGCGTGTGGTGGTTGGCGTCGATGCGCTGGGCGATCTGGCCGGCCACGGTGTACTGGTAGCGGGTCTCGCGTTGCAAGGCATCGCGGTGCGCGAGCAAGCGGCCTTCGGCATCGTGATCGAAGTGCTCCTGGGCACCATCGGGATGGGTGACACCTGCCAGCTGGCCGCGCGCATAGTGGTACTGGGTGGCCTCGCCTGCCGCATTGCTCTCTTTGACCAGGCGGCCGCGCTCGTCATAGGCCCAACTGCTGGTCTTGCCGGAGCAATCGGTGTAGGCCGTCAGCTGGCCGGCCGCGTCATAGGCCAGTTGCTTCTTGCCGCCCTTGGCGTCGGTGATTTCCACCGGCAGACCGGCCTCGTTGTAGGCGTACGCGGTCTTGTGACCCAGCGGATCGATCTCTTCGACCAGATGGGTGCCGTCGTAGGTGCGCTTCCACGCATGCCCTTCGGCATCCCGGATGCCAGTGAGGTTGTCCATCTCGTCATAGGCGAAATGGATGATGCTGCCGTCGGCCTGGGTGTGGCTTGCGAGATTGCCATGCGTGTCGTAGCTGTAGTTGTCCTGTGTGCCGTCGGGATGCAGGTGGGAGGTGATGTTGCGGCGCGCATCGCGGAAGAACCACTCCTCGTGCTCGATGATCTTGCCGTCGGCGCCTGTGATGCCGGGGTAGACGATGCGGTAGACGTAGCCGAGCTCGTCGTAGTGGTAGAGGGTTTCTCCCCCCAGCGCGTCAACGACGGTGGTCAGGCGGACGTGCTTGTTCCAGATGAGGGTAGTTTCGAAGCTGCGATCGTCGGCACGCTCGTGCCACGCCTTGGCTCGCTCGCTGTTGGTGCTGTCCAAGTCAACTGAAAATCCGTCCTCATGCATCCACTGCAGGTGCGTGCCGCGACCGGTGCGGTCGGTGTAGCGGCTGATGAGATGGGTGCTGCTGTTGTCCGCGTGGTGCAGATAGTCGTAGCGCCAGATGTCCTGGTTCTCGTCGTGCGCGGCGACGAGGTCGCTGCTGCCGTCGGCGTGGTCCTGGTAGACGTAGGTGGCCAGTTGGCGCACGGCCTGGGCCTCCTGCACCAGCCACAGGCTCTGGATACGGCCTTGTTCATCAAGGGCGGTGCTGACATGCGTCTGGCCGCTGACGATGTCCGAGAGCTGGCCGCTTTCATGGCGGTAGGCCAGTTCGGTGGTGTGGCCTTCGCGTGTGCGCTGCGAGGCCAGCCGGTAGCAGACGGCTTTGTTTCGGGTGCGGGCTTTGCCGTCGCGCCAGAACACGGGGGCCAGCTCGAAGGTCTCGATGTAGTCGCGCCCGTGGCTGAGGATCAGGAGGCCATCGTTGCCACGCCCCAAGGTCAGGTCCTCGATGGGATCGTGGTGGGTCTGGCCCGCCTCATCTTCGGACGGCCCCGCGAGCCGGGGGAATTCGTGCGTGCGACCGTCGGCACCGAAGTAGCGCAGGCTTCCGTCCTGGGCTTGTTCGATGCGTGTGGTGTACGCGGTGGTCCAGCGCGCGCCAAGGTAGGCCGGCGCCGCATGGCTGCCTTGCAGAACAGGGCTGTCATAGGCGCCCAGGCGCGAGTGGTAGGTGCGGCTCCACACGATGGGCATGAGACCGGGCAGCACGAAGTCGGTGTGCACGAAGGTCTCGCTGCCGGTGGCATAGTTGATCGAGCGGCGTGACCTGCCACGCGCTGCAGGCGCCTTTGCGCCCGTGGCCGTGCAGCAGTTGCCGTCTTTCTTGACCTGGGTGTTCTCGTGGCTGACGACACCGAGCGGCCTCTCTGCCTTCTGCGCATCGCGCCGCGCGGTGGTTTTGCCGTTCAGTGCAGCCGCCAGTTTTTGGGAGCCGCCTTTTTTCAGTATCTCCTTGAGCGTGAACAGCAGCCAGCCGACGGAACGCTCGGCGGCCTTGTCGCCTTGCTCCTTGAGTTTCTGCTCGATCTGCGTGCCGAGGACGTCGAGGAGGTCTGCGTTGCGCTCGAGCGCCTTGCCAATGGCGGTCCCGACGACGAACTGCTTGAACACAGCGTTGGCCTGCTCCTTGGCGACTTGCTTTGCCTTCTGACTTACTGCCTCTGCGCTGTTCGAGAGTGCGCCAAGGGCTGCGGCAAAGAAGTTGCTGTATTCGGACTTCTCGCCTGGGTCGTAGCGCGACTTCTCGGGCGGCGGGTCGATGACAAAGAGCTTTCCCTGCGAAAGCCTGCGCAGCCCTTCGCTCCAGCTTGCGGTGATTCCCCGCCCCAGGATTCCAGCTTTGGCCAGCAGACCATTGAGCTCGTCCTGTGCGGTAGTGACGAACTTCTCAAGTTCACCTTTCACTTGGGAATTCACATGCTCCTGCAACAGCACGAGCACAGTTACGCCAATGTCGTGCGTCGATGTCTTAAGCTTCTGGCGCAGCACTTGCATCAAAGGCCGCAAGCCCATGCGCACGGGACCACCCGCGCCCGGCACGATACCGATCAGATTGATCGCCAGGCTGACCCAGTTGAAGAAGGCCTCGACCTCGTTGCTGGCCTTCTTGGTGATGATGGCAATGATGTCGCACAACGCATCGACCAGCGACATGATGTTGCCGATGACCGGCAGTGCCCCGGCAACGGTCCTGATGCGCTCCAGATTGACGTAACCGTCGCTGATGCTGCGCAGCCACTGGTCCACTTCGCCGGCCGCCTGCGCGACCTCCGATGGCTGAACGTCCGCCAGCGGCTTGACGACCGGGACTTTTTCTTCGGATCTCTTCTCGATCTCCGTTTGCGAAATGCTCATGTGACTAGACTCCCTGGAGCTGTTCGCTCCTTTTTTGATGTCGTTGCAATGGGGACGCAGATCGGCGTGCGATCTGCGGGTCAGACGGTGGTGTGCATGGGCAAGATGCCCGGTGGCAGGCGCGACGGCGCGGCAGGCGCACCAAGCCCTGGCACGCCTTGGGCGATGCCGCTCAATGCAGTGGTGGCTGCGCCTGAGGCTTGATCTCGCATGCTCGTGGCCACGTTCGCCGCGCGGAGCGCGTTGACCCCGAGAGCCGTTGAGGCGAGTCCGGCGACGGCACTGCCCATCGGTCCCCCCAGGGCCTTTGCGATTGCCGAAGTGGCCCCACCCGCAAGGCCTGCCTTGAGCGTCGCTGCCAACGCATCCTTGCCCTTCGCCGCATCTGCGGCTTGGGCCATCAGCCCATCGAGCATGTCGTTCGGGGGCGCCACGCCCATGTCGGTGGCCGAGCCTTCGCGCGCGGGCCAACTCGGTTTCCCGATGTAGCTAGCCTCGTCCCACGGATCCGCAGGATCCTTGCCCAACTCGATGCGCGCACCACCCGGCGCCAGCCCCGAGACGGCCGCAAAGCCCTTGGCGTCGAGCGTGCCCGTCTTGACCTGCCCAGCCGAGTCCGTGACCTTGTAGTCGGCGCCCTTCAAGCCTTCGCCGTTTGCATAGCGGTGCGTGAGTTCGAGCTGCCCCTTGCCGGGCTTCAGCCCCTCGGGCAGGCTCGGCCGGCTTGTGCTGCTGGGGCCGACCATGCTGTGCACGCTGGCGCGCTGCACGTGCGGGCCGGTGGTGCCGCTTTCGATGCTGCCGCCCTTGTAGCGGGTGTAGCTGCCGCCCCCGCTGACCAGCAGCTGCGTCTTGGCCTCGATTGTGATCTTGTCGGCCCGCAGGGTGATCTCGTCCTTGGCCAGGAGATTGATGCAGGTCTTCAACGCCTGGATGTCGATGTCGGCCTGCGCCGCGACGACCTTGATGCCCTTTTGCGCTGCAAAGAGCTTGATGGCCTGCAGGGCCACGCCCAGCAGGCTGTCGCCGCTGGTGATGCTCGTGTGCTTGCCGCTCGTGATCGCCGTGTGCTCGACACTGGCGATGTGGGTGCTGAACTGGCTGGTGGTTTCGATGCCGGCGGGGCTGGCCAGCACCAGGTGCGGCTGTGCCAGCTCGGGGAACCGACCGGCTTCGACATCGGCGGCACCATCGCCCTTGACCGCATCGTTCTGCTCCTGCAACGACTTGGCGACCTCGGCCTGGTCATTGCCCTCCTGGGCTTTGTTCTTCTGCGCTTCTTGCGCGCCGGCATCGTGCAGATCGCGGGCTTCGACCAAACGCTGACGGGTCTCGCCACTGTCGAGCAGATGGGCCTTTGCATTGGGGCGTGCTTCAGTCGTGATGAGAAGGCCCTGTGTCGCCCGGATGGCGCCATGGGCGTCAGTTCGCAGTTCAAAACCTTCGCCGCGTGCGTCCAGCCGGCCTGCATTACTGTCGATGCGCGTGACATGGCCCAAGCTCAGTGAACTGCTTTGGTGATCGCTCTTGAGCTGCGCCTGGATCTTCTGGTCGGTGTCGTCAAGGACCAGGTGATTGGAGCGTCCGCCCGGGCTGTTGCCGCCTTCCTTGACGAGTTCGCGGCTCCTGAACCCCGACAGCGCGGCCTGGCCGGGCAGCTCCCAGGGCGGCAGGTTCATCTGGTTGTGGACCCGGCCGGTGCAGATGGGCAGGTCGGGGTCGCCGCCGATGAAATCGACAATCAGCTCCTGGCCGATGCGCGGCACCTGCACGCCGCCCAGTTGGTTGCCGGCCCATGGAGAGCTCACGCGCAGCCAGCAGGTGGAGTGCTGGTTCTTCTGCCCCAGGCGGTCCCACGGAAACTGGACCTTGATGCGGCCCAGGTCGTCGGTCCACAGGTTCTCTCCCTCGGGCCCGACCACCACCGCGACCTGCGGGCCCTGCGTGTGCGGCTTGTGCCGCAGCAGCGCCGGACGCAGGGGTTCTGTGATCGGGTGGGCCGTGAAGTCGACTTCGACACGCCATTGCTGCTTGCGGTGGGAGGCCGCTTCGATGCCCTGGCTTTCTTGCGCGACGTTCTCGATGAGGAACTGGCTGTCGAGCACCAGGTACTGGACGTTGGCGGCTTCGCGCGGATGCTTGAGCAACTGGAACGTCCCGCCGGGAACCATGCCGCGCAGTTGACCGCTGGCCTTGGCCCTCGCACGGTGGGTGCGCAGGGCCTGCATGCGCAGCAGGGCGATGCGATTGCCTTCTGCAAGGGGTTCGTTGGTGCCCGTGCCTGCGCGCGGTTGCACGTAGTGGCTGCCGGCCCGGCTGTCGTGCCACTGGTAGACCTCCAGGTCCGCTTGCCCGGTCGGGCGAGGTGCGGCCTGTTCGGTGCTCAGATCGGCTTTGGGCCGGGTGTAGTCGTAGTCGCGGCTGACGTAGCGGCCGCTGGTGAGTTGGTGATGCGGAACGAAGCTGCTGATGTATTCGGCATCGACTTTCCAGCCCGGGGGGTGGTACTCCACCTGCTGATAGACAGCGCTGTCCATGGGCGGGTGCGCGCCCATGTTGTCGGTGAGTACGAGGCGGTGCTTGCCGTCGCTGTGGCGGAAGTGATAAGAAATTCCCCACTCTTGACACAAGCGTTCGAAGAATGCGAAGTCGCTCTCGTTGAACTGCGTCTGGTAGTCCCGAGCCGGGTAGGTCTCGACGAAGTGCTTGTCGACGGGAAAGGAGTAGTCGGCGAACAGTTCGTCCAGGATGTCGACGACGGTCTTGTTCTGGTAGATCTTGCAGTCGGTGCTCAGGGTCGCCAGATGCAGCCAGGGACGCAGCGTGAGCTTGTATTGAATGTGGCGGCCTTCTTCGCCCCACAGCTGCGCGCCGGCAATGAGCGCATTGATCTGCCGTGTGCCGGCGCCCAGCCCACCTGTATTGCCGCCCACGGCGCCTGCCGCAAACTCTCCTGCGCCATCGAGCTCGATCGAGCAACTGATCTCGCAGCCGATGAGGGCGTCCAGGTCGATGTCTGCCGCCTGGCTGAAACTGAAGTTGAGCGCATCGGGGGTCTTGAGCAGCAGCTCGTATTCGAACAAGGCATTGAGGCCTTCGTGGCCCGACAGGCGCACGGGTTCGAGGGCATCGGGCAGTGCAGGGCTTGTGACCGCAAGGGTGTGAGACACGTGGTGGACCTCTGGCAAAACAGGGATCCAAAAAGTCTGTGGCACGCCCGCGCCGCACCGTTGCAAACAATGGTCAATCCGACGTCGGCACACCAAGCAACTCAAAGGAGCGCGAAAAATTCACGACGTCGAAGCGAAAGACGCTCGCGAGCGGCTGGATGTGGAGCTGGCGCGCGCAGGCCTGACGGACTGAAGGGCCTGCAAGCTCACGATTGGTACCACTTGGTACCAATCCATTTAAGATGCGCGCTTTCTGACCTTCTTCCCGACTGCCATGTCCGACCTCAACGCCCAATTCGAAGCCGCCCAGGCCAACTCCAAGCTGCTGGCCGAGCGCCCCGACAACCCGACCCTGCTGAAGATCTACGCCCTGTTCAAGCAGGCGACCGAAGGCGACAACACCGCCAAGAAGCCCAGCTTCAGCGACATCGTCGCGCGCGCCAAGTGGGACGCGTGGACCGCCCAGAAGGGCGCCACCGCCGACGAAGCCAAGCAGAAGTACATCGACCTGATCGAGTCCCTCCGGGGCTGATCCTCCGCGTCGATCAACCGACGATCCCGCGTTCCTGCAACGCGGCGATCTGCCCGGCGCTCAACCCGATCTCCTCCAGCACCGCCTGCGTGTCCGCCCCCAGCGCCGGCGCATTGCGCCGGTGGCCGGCCGGCGTGAGCGACAGCTTGGGCACGAAGCCGGGCACCGCGAGCGCGCTGCCGTCGGGCATCTTCACCTCCTGCAGCATGCCGCGCGCGGCGTAGTGCGGGTCGGCCGCGATGTCGGCGATGGTGTAGATGCGCCCGGCCGGCACATGCGCCGCATCGAGCGCGGCCAGCACCTCGGTCACCGTGCGCTGCGCGGCCCAGTCGCCGATGGCGGCATCGAGCATCCCGACCTGCGCCACGCGCCCCGTGTTGCCAGCCAGCGCCGGGTCGGCTGCGAGGTCCGGCCGGCCGATGCAGGCCATGAGCCGCTTGAAGATGCTGTCGCCGTTGCCCGCGACGATGGCGTAGCCGCCGTCCGCGCAGCGGTAGGCGTTGGTGGGCGCAATGCCCGGCAGCGCGCTGCCGGCGGCCTCGCGCACCGCGCCGAATTCGGCGTACTCGGGCAGCAGGCTTTCCATGCAGTTGAAGACCGCCTCGTACAGCGCGACGTCGACCACCTGGCCCCGGCCCTTCGGGAATTCGGCGCTCACGGTGGCGTGGCGGTGCTGCATCGCCATCAGCACGCCGATCACGCCGTGCAGCGAGGCCAGCGTGTCGCCGATCGACACGCCCACGCGCACCGGCACGCGACCCGGTTCGCCCGTGAGGTGGCGCAGCCCGCCCATGGCTTCGGCCACCACGCCGAAGCCGGGGCGGTCGCGATAGGGGCCGGTCTGGCCGTAGCCGCTGATGCGCAGCATCACGAGTGCGGGGTTGGCGGCCAGCAGTTCGTCGGGCCCCAGGCCCCAGCCTTCCATCGCACCGGGGCGGAAGTTCTCGACCAGCACGTCGGCCTCGGCCGCGAGCTGGCGCACGATGGCCTGCGCCTCGGGCTGGCGCAGGTCCAGCGCCAGCGAGCGCTTGTTGCGCGACTGCACCTGCCACCAGACGGAGGTGCCGTCCTTCAGCAGCCGCCAGGTGCGCAACGGGTCGCCCGCGCCGGGCGGTTCGATCTTGACCACGTCGGCGCCGAAGTCGGCCAGCGTGCGCGCCGCGAACGGGCCGGCGATCAGTTGCCCGAGTTCGACGACCTTGAGGCCGGCCAGCGGACCCGCGGCCGGAGGGGAAAGAGAGCTTTGCGTCATGGCTTGCGAGTGTGCCGTGCCGCCCCGGATGCCGGATCGGGCCGGGAAAACACCTATGAAATCTTGACACGGCGCGAAGCGGCTCTTTTGCACCGCAGCAATTGCGCTCCGGCATGCGCCACGCCCCGAGGAGAAAGGGGTTTGCTGCAGCGCAGCGAGTCGCCGCACCCCTCGCCACCGAGCAGGGCCGAGACTCAAAAAAGTATCAGTTGCGAACACCAACGCTGGTTGTTGGCATCCGGAGCGATTCGTACAGTCCGCCTCACCCCCAACCCGGGGGCCACGCACAGAGGAAAGACACCCGGCCATGCAACCCGATCTGGAAATCGTCGAAGTCCAAGGTGACGAATCGTTCACCGCCTGGGCGCACGGCTATCCGTATCGCACGGTGCGCTGGCACTTCCACCCCGAGTACGAGATCCAGCTGATCGTCGAGACCCAGGGCGTGTACTTCGTGGGCGACCACGTCGGCCACTTCGAGCCGGGCAACCTCGTGTTCATGGGCCCCGACCTGCCGCACAACTGGATCAGCGACGTGCCCGCCGGCCAGAGCGTCGAGCGCCGCGGCATCGTGATCCAGTTTCCGGCCGCGCTGGTACGCAACATGGCGGCCACCTTCCCCGAGTTCCGGCGCATCGAGCCGCTGCTGGCCGAGTCGGCCTCGGGCCTGCTCTTCTCGGCCGCCACCGCCGCCGCGGCCAAGCCGATCATGGAAGCGCTGCTCGAGGCGCGCGGGCTGCGCCGCGTGGTGCTGCTGCTGTCGCTGTTCGAGCTGCTGGTGACCAGCGACGACCGCCAGCGGCTGGCCAGCCCCGCGTTCACGCCCGACCCCAAGGCCTTCATGTCGCACGCGATCAACAACGTGCTGGCCCACATCGCCGCCAACCTGGGCGACGAACTGCGCGAGCCGATGCTGGCCGAGCTGGTGGGCCAGAGCCCGAGCGCGTTCTCGCGGTCGTTTCGCAAGCACACGGGGCAGTCGTTCGTGCGCTACGTGAACCGGCTGCGCATCGGCCGCGCCTGCGAACTGCTCGCCAACAGCGACAAGCCCGTGCTCGACGTCTGCATGGACGTGGGCTTCAACAACGTGTCGAACTTCAACCGGCAGTTCCTGCTGCACAAGCGCATGCCGCCGACCAAATTCCGCCATTTCCATCGCATGCAGCTCGCTGCATCGCGCGCCGCCAACAGCCCGCCGTAGCGCGCCGCCCCGTGTTCCCCGCGTCGTTCCTGGCGCGGCGCACTTCGCGCCGCGCAGGGCGCCCCTTTGCCCGCGTTTTTTGCAGACCGTCACACAACCAACCTCAAGGAGACAACCCAATGAAGAGCCTTCTCAAAGCCACCGCCCTCGTCGCCGCCCTGGCCTGCGGCACCACCGCCGCGCTGGCACAGGCGCCCAAGCAGCCGCTGCGCATCGGCATGACTTTCCAGGAACTGAACAACCCCTACTTCGTGACCATGAAGCAGGCCCTGGAAGAAGCCGCCGCCAGCATCGGCGCCACCGTGGTCACCACCGATGCGCGCCACGACGTGGCCAAGCAGATCGGCGACGTGGAAGACATGATCCAGAAGAAGATCGACATCCTGCTGCTGAACCCGACCGACTCGGCCGGCGTGCAGTCGGCGGTGCGCTCGGCCAAGAAGGCCGGCGTGATCGTGGTGGCGGTCGATGCCAACGCGCAGGGCCCGGTCGATTCGTTCGTGGGCTCCAAGAACCTCGACGCCGGCCGCCTGGCCTGCGAGTACCTGGCGAAGAACATCGGCGAGAAGGGCGACGTGGCCATCCTCGACGGCATCCCGGTCGTGCCGATCCTGGAGCGCGTGAAGGGCTGCCGCGAGGCGCTGGCCAAGTACCCCGGCATCAAGGTCGTGAGCGGCAAGCAGGAGCGCGCCACCGCGCTCACCGTGACCGAGAACATCCTGCAGGCCAACAAGAACCTCAAGGGCGTGTTCAGCGTGAACGACGGCGGCTCGATGGGCGCGCTCGCCGCCATCGAGGCCAGCGGCAAGGACGTGAAGCTCACCAGCGTCGACGGCGCGCCCGAAGCCATCAAGGCGATGCAGAAGGCGGGCTCGAAGTTCATCGCCACCACCGCGCAGTACCCGCGCGACCAGATCCGCCTGGCCATCGGCATCGCGCTGGCCAAGAAGTGGGGCGCCAACGTGCCCGCGGCCGTGCCGGTCGACGTGAAGCTCATCGACGCCGAAGGCGCCAAGACCTTCAGCTGGTAAGTTGCCGGACGCGCCGCCCGTGACCGTCACGTACGAACCACCCCGGGAGATGCTCCGGCTCGAGGGCGTGTCCAAGCGCTTTCCGGGCGTGAAGGCCCTGTCGAACATCGACCTCTCGGTGCGCCACGGCGAGGTGCACGCGCTGCTCGGCGAGAACGGCGCGGGCAAGTCGACGCTGATGAAGATCCTCGGCGGCATCCACCGGGCCGACGAAGGCCGCATCGTCATCGATGGCACCGAGTGCCACTTCGCCGGCTACGGCGACGCCATCGCGGCGGGCATCGGCATCATCTTCCAGGAGTTCAGCCTGGTGCCGTACCTGAACGCGGTGGAGAACATCTTCCTGGGCCGCTACCTCACGAACCGCTTCGGCCTCATGGACCAGGCGGCGATGCAGCGCGAGGCCCGCGCCGTGTTCGACGAGCTGGGCGTGCAGATCGACCTCCGCGTGCCGATCTGCCAGCTCTCGGTGGCGCAGCAGCAGTTCGTCGAGATCGGCAAGGCGCTGTCGTTGAAGGCGCGGCTGCTGGTGCTCGACGAACCCACCGCCACGCTCACGCCCAATGAGGCGGAGCACCTGTTCAAGGTGATGCGCGCGCTGCGCGCCAAGGGCGTGGCGATGATCTTCATCTCGCACCACCTCGATGAAATCTTCGAGGTCTGCGACCGCATCAGCGTGCTGCGCGACGGCGCCAACGCCGGGCATGCCGACGTGGCCGCCACGACCGTGGACGCGCTGGTCGAGATGATGGTGGGCCGACGCATCGAACAGAGCTTTCCGCCCAAGCCGCAGCCCGCGCCGAACGGCCGCAAGGTGCTTGAGGTGCCCGAGATCCAGCTCGTGAAGGACGGCCCGGTCAACCGCTTCGACCTGCACGCGGGCGAGATCCTCGGCTTCGCGGGGCTGGTGGGCTCGGGACGCACCGAACTCGCGCTGGGCATGATGGGCGCCGACCGCGCGCACCGCAAGACGGTGCTGCGCAACGGCCAGCCCGTGCGCCTGGACGACCCGACGCAGGCGCTCGCGCACGGCATCGGCCTGCTGCCCGAAAGCCGCAAGGTCGAAGGGCTGATCACCGACTTCACGATCCGCTTCAACATCTCGCTGAACAACCTCGGGCGACACCGCCGCGCGGGCGTGGTCGACACGACTTCCGAGAAACGCGCGGCCGATGAACTCTCGCGCCGCGTGGGCGTGAAGGCGCCGGGCATCGACACCCGCGTGGCCACGCTGTCGGGCGGCAACCAGCAGAAGGTGGTGATCGCGCGCTGGCTCGGCCACGACTGCGATGTGCTGATCTTCGACGAGCCCACGCGCGGCATCGACGTGGGCGCCAAGGCCGAGATCTACCAGCTGATGCGCGAACTCACGCGCCAGGGAAAGTCGATCCTGATGATCTCCAGCGAGCTGCCCGAGATCGTCGGCCTGTGCGATCGCGTCGCCGTTTTCTCGGGCGGCGCCATCGTGGCCACGCTCACGGGCGACGCGATCAACGCGGGCGAAATCATGCGCCACGCGACGTCGTCTTCTCCCTCCCTTCCCTCTTCCTCCGGAAGCCCCTCATGACTGCCACCGCCACCCATCCCACGCCGCCCGTGCCCGCGGGCGGGTTCTTCACGCAGCTGCGCCGCTCCACGGCCTTCCTGCCGCTGGTCGGGCTCATCGCCATCTCGGTCTTCATGATCGTGGCGACCGACAACTTCCTTTCGGTGAGCAACCTGCAGAACATCGCGCTGCAGTCGTCCATCAACGCGATCATCGCGGTGGGCATGACGGCCGCGATCCTCACGGGCGGCATCGACCTCTCGGTGGGCGCGGTGGTGGCGCTGTCGGGCACGCTGGCCTCGGGGCTGATGGTGCACTTCGGCCTGCCGCCCGTGCTCGCCGTGCCGCTCGGTCTCGGCGTGGGCGCGGTGATCGGCCTGTTCAACGGCTACTGCGTGGCCTACCTGCGCATGCCGCCGATCATCGTGACGCTGGCCACCATGGGCATCGCGCGCGGCATCGCCCTGATCTACACCGGCGGCTACCCGATCGACGGGCTGCCCGAGTCGTTCGCCTTCCTGGGCAGCGGCACGCTCGCGGGCCTGAAGGTGCCGATCCTCATCATGCTGGCCACCTACCTCGTGGCCTACGTGCTGCTCAACATGGCGCCCTTCGGCCGCTACGTGTACGCCATCGGCGGCAACGAGGAAGCCACGCGGCTGTCGGGCGTGCGCGTGTCGCGCTACAAGCTGCTGGTGTATGTGCTCAGCGGCCTCACGGCCGCTGTCGCAGGCATCGTGCAGGCCGCGCGCGTCACCAGCGGCCAGCCCGGCGTGGGCGTGGGCTTCGAGCTCGACGCCATCGCGGCGGTGGTGATGGGCGGCACGTCCATCGCGGGCGGCCGCGGCGCCATCGTGGGCACGCTGGTCGGCGCGCTGCTGCTGGCCGTGCTCAACAACGGTCTCAACATGATCGGCGTCTCGCCGTACCTGCAACTGATCATCAAGGGCGGCATCGTGCTCCTTGCGATCTTCATCAGCCGCGAAGCCCGCCGCTGACCTCTTCTCCTCCGCTTCTTCGCACCCCTCCTGATCTCAAGGAATCCATGTCGTATCAAAAGCTCCAACCCGGCGCCACGGGCGCCATCGGCGAACTCGCCGCCATGCAGGCCGTCGTGTGCCACGGCCCGAAGGACTACCGGCTCGAGACCGTCGCGATGCCCGTCATCGGCCCGAACGAACTGCTCATTTCCATCGCGGCCTGCGGCATCTGCGCCTCCGACTGCAAGTGCCACTCAGGCGCGAAGATGTTCTGGGGCGGCGACGGCCAGCCCTCGTGGGTCAAGGCGCCGGTCATTCCCGGCCATGAGTTCTTCGGCTACGTCGAGGCGCTGGGCGAAGGCGCGGCCGAGCACTTCGGCGTGGAGAAAGGCGACCGCGTGATCGCCGAGCAGATCGTGCCCTGCGGCAAGTGCCGCTTCTGCACCAGCGGCAAGTACTGGATGTGCGAGGTGCACCACATCTTCGGCTTCCAGCGCGTCGTGGCCGATGGCGGCATGGCCGACTACATGCGCCTGCCGCCGACCTCGCGCGTGCACAAGATCCCCGACGGCATCTCGCTGGAAGACGCGGCCATCATCGAGCCGCTGGCGTGCGCGATCCACACGGTGAACCGCGGCGAACTCCAGCTCGACGACGTGGTGGTGATCGCCGGCGCCGGCCCGCTGGGACTGATGATGACGCAGGTGGCAGCACTCAAGACGCCCAAGAAGCTGATCGTGATCGACCTCGTGCCCGAGCGCCTGGCACTCGCGAAGCAGTACGGCGCCGACGTCGTCATCAACCCGAAGACCGAAAACGCCGACGCCCTCGTCAAGGGCCTCACCGAAGGCTACGGCTGCGACGTGTACATCGAGACCACCGGCGCGCCCATCGGCGTGACGCAGGGCCTGGACATGATCCGCAAGCTCGGCCGCTTCGTCGAGTTCAGCGTGTTCGGTTCGGAGACGAGCGCCGACTGGTCGATCATCGGCGACCGCAAGGAACTCGACGTGCGCGGCGCGCACCTGGGCCCGTACTGCTACCCGGTCGCCATCGACCTGCTGGCACGCGGGCTCGTCACGTCGAAGGGCATCGTGACGCACGACTTTCCGCTGACCGAGTGGGAGCACGCCTTCGCGCTGGCCAACTCGCTCGACTCGATCAAGGTGCTGCTCAAGCCCGAGCCCCGCACGCCGGGCGCTGCGTCATGAAATACGTGATCGGCGTCGACATCGGCACGCAAAGCACCAAGTGCCTGTTGGTCGGCATCGACGGCACGGTCCACGCGCAAGCCAGCGTGGCCTACCAGCCCGAGACGCCGAAGCCGCTGTGGGCGCAGCAGGACTGCGAGGTCTGGTTCGACGCCGTGTGCGAGAGCGTGCGCGCCTGCGTGGCGCAAAGCGGCATCGCCGCGACAGACATCGCCGCGCTGTGCGTGAGCAGCCTCTACGGCGGCGCGGGCATCCCGGTCGACGAGGCCATGCGCCCGCTGCACCCCTGCCTCATCTGGATGGACCGCCGCGCCACCGCCGAGGTCGACGCGGTGAACGCGACGGGCGACGTGGCCCGGCTGCAGGCCATCACGGGCAACGGCGTCGACAGCTACTACGGCTTCACGAAGATGCTGTGGCTGCGCGAGCACCGGCCCGAGGTGTGGGCGAAGACGCACCACTTCCTGCCGCCCAACAGCTACATCAACTGGCGGCTGACGGGCCAACTCGCGGTCGATCACAGCTCGGCCGGCAACATCGGCGGCGTGTACGACGCGGCGCGGCGGCGCTGGTCGACGCAGGCGCTCGACATGCTCGGCATCCCGGCGCGCATGATGCCGCCGCGGCTCGTCGAATCGAGCGAGGTGGTGGGCCACCTGAGCGCCGAGTGGGCCGCGCAGCTGGGCCTGCGCGAAGGCATGCCACTGATGGCCGGCGGTGTCGATGCGGCGGTGGCCACCTTCTGCGCGGGCGTCACCGGCAGCGGCGACCATGTCGCGATGATCGGCACCAGCATGTGCTGGGGTTTCGTGAGCCCGACGGTGGACGCGCGCCACCAGCTCATCACCATGCCGCACGTGTACCGCGGCGCGGACCGCAGCTACGTGTTCGGCGGTGCGATCACGGCCGGCGCGGCCGTCACCTGGTTTCGCGAAGCCTTCTGCCAGGCCGAAGTGGCCGAGGCCGCGCGCACCGGCGAAGACGCGCACGCCCTCATCGAACGCCGCGCGGTCGACGTGCCGCCCGGCGCCGACGGCCTCGTCTTCCTGCCCTACCTGATGGGTGAGCGCAGCCCGATCTGGGACGCGCAGGCCAAGGGCGCCTTCCTCGGCCTCTCGCTCGCCCACAGCCGCGCGCACCTGTACCGCGCGGTGCTCGAAGGCGTGAGCTTCGCGCTGCAGCACAACATCGAGGCCGGCCGGCGCAGCGGCCAGCCGCTGGACGACCGCCTGATCGTGGTCGGCGGCGCCGCGCATTCGGACCTGTGGATGCAGATCGTGGCGGACGTCACGGGCTACCGCGTGTTCACGATCGAGGAAGAGGTCGA
This sequence comes from Variovorax sp. BGA-UO-ETr-C22, assembly GCF_059567965.1. Taxonomy (NCBI): domain Bacteria; kingdom Pseudomonadati; phylum Pseudomonadota; class Betaproteobacteria; order Burkholderiales; family Comamonadaceae; genus Variovorax; species Variovorax sp. BGA-UO-ETr-C22. The sequence goes on along the minus strand of NZ_JCAQPA010000009.1, from coordinate 395,843 downwards.
GGCCGCCCTCGGCGCGGCGATGCTCGCAGCGCTCGGTGCCGGGCTGGTCGATGCGGCCACCGCCGAACGCGGCTGGGTCACGCTCGTGGAACGCGCGCGGCCCGAGCCTGCGGCGCAGGCGGTCTACCGGGAGCGCTTCGAGATCTACACCTCGCTGTACCCGGCGTTGCGTGATGCGATGCATCGGTTGGGATGACGCACCTGTCCGGGGCACGATCCCGCCGACGGGGCACCTTGCTCCGCGAATGTCCCCCGGGCCTCGCCCTCCTCCTTGATTTCGCTGCGCAAGGCACCCCATCAGCGTGATCGTTGTCAGCAGCGGTTGTTGATCGGCGGGCACCAGCAGCACGTCCCGTGCGCAGGACACTGGGTGCTTCCCGCAGCGAAATCAAGGAGGAGGCCGCAGGCCGGGGGACATTCGCGGAGGGAAGTACCCGGTGGCCTGGGCACGCGCCCTGAACCACAACCTTTGATGAGCAGAACACCATGACACCCACCTACGACTTCTCAGGCAAGCGCGCCCTCGTGACCGGCGCCAGCAGCGGCATCGGCCGCGCAGTCGCAGCGCAGCTCGCCCACTCAGGCGCACAAGTCACAGCCGTAGGTCGCAACGCCGACGCGCTGAAGGCATTGCAGGCCGAGTCCGGCTGCTCGCCCTTGGCACTCGACGTGGCCGACGTCACCGCATTGGAAGAGGCGCTCGCCCCGCTGCCCGCCTTCGACCTCGTAGTGAACTGCGCCGGCACCACGCGCATCGAGCGCGCCATCGACCTGCAGGCCGGGAGCTTCGACGCCGTGATGGCCGTCAACGCACGCGCCGCCGCGCTCGTGGCCGCGCGCTGCGGCCGGGCCATGATCGCGGCCGGCGTGCGCGGCAGCATCGTCAACGTGTCGAGCCAGGCCTCGCTGGTCGCGCTCGACGCGCACCTTTGCTACAGCGCCTCGAAGGCGGCCATGGACGCCGTCACGCGCGCGCTGTGCCTCGAGTTCGGGCCGCACGGCATCCGCGTGAACAGCGTGAACCCGACCGTCACGCTCACGCCCATGGCCGAGCAGGCATGGGCCGACCCGGCCAAGAGCGCGGCGGCGCTCAAGAACATTCCATTGGGACGTTTCGCGCAGGTCGATGAAGTGGTCGCGCCGATCCTGTTCCTGCTGTCCGACGGCGCGGCGATGGTCAGCGGCGTGGCGCTGCCGGTCGATGGCGGCTACACCATCGCCTGAAGAAAAAGAAAAACCTCCGCTTCAGGCGAAGCGGGTGCCACCCTGCGGCGCGTCGAGCAGCGCGTCGAGGTTGCGCGAAATCTTCTGCTCGATCTGGTCGCTGAAGCTGCTGAACAGGAAACCCAGCGTCGCCTCGAGCCGGAAGGTGTCGGCTGTGACCTCCACCGTGCCGTCGATGCCCGCGCGGCTGAACTGGGCCCGGTCGCAGTCGGTGCCCTCGGTGTAGGTGCATTCCAGACCGTAGTCCTGCTCGACCTGATGCACCCATTGGCGCGCGACTTCGCGGGCGCCGGCAATGCCCAGCGTGTGGTTGCGTTCGATTTGGATGTCAGGCACCGTCGTCTCCGTTGTTGTCGTGTGTGCGGCCGTGGCGCGCATGGGTGTGCAGGATACCCGTGACGGCCTGCAGAGCGCTGCGGCGCTCCTCCGTCGTGGCCAGCGCGGCAATGCGCCGCACCGCAGTGTAAAAGCGCGGCCAGTCGCGGCCCTCGCGTTCGAACAGGGCTTCGAAGCCCGGCACCAGGTCGTCGTAGGCGCCCTGCGCACCGAAGGCCGCGTTGTTGGCGCGCGCCACCCAGCCGTCGTAGGCGTTCTGGCGCGGGCCGGTCCATGCGGCCTTCAGCGCGGTGTAGCGCTCGCGAAAGTCGGCCATGGCGGCCTGCTTCTGCGCCTCGACCTTCGCCCAGTCCTTCGCCTTGGCTTCGGGCGATTCGTACACCTGCGTGAGCGCGCGGCGCGTGTTGAGCGCGAGCGCACGGAAGTCCTGCCGCTGCGCATTGAACTGCGCGTACTCGGCGCGCGCCGCCTCGCCGGCTTCGCGCTGCAGCCACATCGCGCCGCCGATGCGCTCGACGGCCGTAGCGTACGACTCGTTGAACACGGTGTCGCCCGGCACATAGAGCACCTGGTGCGCCAGCTCGTGGAACACGATGCGCGCCAGCTCGCCCTCGGGGTAGCCGATGAAGGTGGACAGCAGCGGATCGCCGCCGGCCCAGTTCATCCAGCCCAGTGTGGAGTAGGCCGGCACGGGGTACACGGCCACTTCGAGGCCATTCGTCTTCTGCGCCTCGGCCTCGGTTTTCGCGGCGGCCTCGTCGTAGTAGCCGCGGTAGCCCACGCAGCCCGCGACCGGGAAGCACCAGCTCTTGAGCGTGAGCGAGTACGGCGGCGCGGCCACCACGTTCCACACGGCGGCGGGGCGATGCAGGTCGGCATACGAGGTGTAGCTCGCGTTGTCGGGCAGGCCGAGTTCGCTCGATGCGAAACGGCGGATGCGCTGGGCAAGCTCAAGCTTGGCCTTGAGCGGCGCGCCCACGGCCGGATCGGCCAGCCATTCGGGCACGGGCTTGGCCGCGCGCAGGATGTCGAGGTGGCCGTTGGCCGATTGCCAGTAGTAGCCGAGGTCGGCGCAGCCCGTCAGGAAAAGCGCGCCGGCCAATGCCAGCGCGGGCGCGCGCAGCCGTCGCATCACGCCTTTTCGACCTGCACCAGGCAGTCGTAGAAGGTCGGGCCCCGGCCGATGTCGGTCAGGCGCTGGCTGGTCAGCTCGTTGACGTTGGTGCCGTCCATGCCGAGCTTGCGCCACCAGATGCCCATGCCGTGCACCACGCCCTGGCGCGCGCGGCGCGACACCTCGGCGCGGCAGCGGTGCTCGCCGCGCTGGTTGAACACGCGCACCGTGGCGCCGTCCTCGATGCCGCGCGCGGCGGCATCGTCGGCGTGGATCTCGAGCAGCGGCTCGACCTCGATGGCGCGCAGGCTGGTCACGTTGACGAAGGTCGAATTGAGGAAGTTGCGCGCCGGCGGCGAGATCATGGCCAGCGGAAATTCGGTCGAGCTGCCGGCCGGCTCCCAGTTGGGCACGTGGTCGGGCAGGCCGTCCATGCCCATGGCCTGCAGGCGCTCGCTGAAGAACTCGCAGCGGCCCGAAGGCGTGGGGAACGTGCCTTCGGCGAACGGCGCCTCGGCCAGCTTCAGGCTGGTGAAGCCTTGCGCGCGCAGCTGCTCGAAGTCGATCGTTTTCTCGGCGAAGGCGGTGCGGCACAGCGACTCGTCGCTCTCCGAAAAGCAGGGCTCGTCGAAGCCCAGGCGGCGCGCCAGTTCGCGGAACACCCAGGCGTTGCTGCGGGCCTCGCCGCGCCGCGCCACGGCCGGGCGGTTCAGCAGCACGTCGGTGTGGCCGTAGCTGCAGTGGATGTCCCAGTGCTCGAGCTGCGTGGTGGCGGGCAGCAGGTAATCGGCGTAGTCGGCGGTGTCGGTGCGGAACTGCTCGAGCACCACGGTGAAGAGGTCTTCACGCGCGAAGCCCGCCACCACCTTGGCCGACTCGGGCGCCACCGCGACCGGGTTGCTGTTGTAGACCACGACGGCCTTCACCGGCTTGGCGGTGTCGAGCAGCGCGTCGCCGATGGTGCTCATGTTGATGGTGCGCGGCTTGCGCCCGGCCAGCAGGTCGGGGCGCTGCAGCGCGGCGCGGTCGACCGGGTAGTGGCCCGAGCTGCTGAGCAGCAGGCCGCCCGCGCGGTCGCGCCAGGCGCCGACCAGCGACGGCAGGCAGGCGATGGCGCGCGCCGCGTTGCCGCCGCCGCGCACGCGCTGCATGCCGTAGTTCAGGCGGATCGCGGCCGGCTTGGTCGTGCCGTAGGCCTGGGCCAGCGCCACGATCTGTGCCTCGGGAATGCCGCAGACCTCGGCCGCGCGCGACGGCGGCCATTGCAGCGCGCGCTCGCGCAGCTGCTCCCAGCCCAGCGTGTGGTTGGCGATGTAGTCGTGGTCGAGCCAGTCGTGCACGATGAGCTCGTGCATGAGCGCCAGCGCCAGCGCGGCGTCGGTGCCGGGCAGCAGCGCGATGTGCTCGTCGCACTTGTCGGCGGTTTCGGTCTTGCGCGGGTCGATGCACACCAGCCGTGCGCCGGCGCGCTTGGCGGCCTGGGCGTGGCGCCAGAAATGCAGGTTGCTGGCGATGGAGTTGCTGCCCCAGATGAGGATCAGCTTGGCTTCGGCAAAGAACTCGATGCGCATGCCGACCTTGGCGCCCAGCGTGTAGACCATGGCCTCGCCGCCCGCCATCGAGCAGATAGTGCGGTCCAGCAGCGAGGCGCCCAGCTTGTGGAAGAAGCGCCGGTCCATTGATTCGCCCTGCACCAGGCCCATGGTGCCCGCATAGCTGTAAGGGAGAATTGCTTCCGGTTCCGACTGCAATCCCCGAAGATGCGCGGCGATGTCGTCCAATGCCGTCTCCCACGAGACGGGCTCGAAGTGGCCGCTGCCCTTGGGACCGACGCGTTTCAGGGGCTGCACGAGCCGCTCGGCATGGTCATTGCGTTCGATGTACCGGGACACCTTGGTGCACAGCACGCCGCCGGTGTGCGAGTGGGCGGGGTTGCCTTGCAGCTTCACCGCCACGCCGTCCTTGACGGTGGTGACGAGCGCACAGGTGTCGGGGCAATCGTGCGGGCAGGCGCCCAGCACCGTGGAGGGTGCGGAGGCGTCGGGCGTGTCGAGGAGGGAATCCGTTGCGTGGGCCATCAGACAAGTCTAATTTGAGTATCAACACACAGGGCAGAGGGAGGATTTCACCATGACGATGCAATTGAATCGCAGGCATTTTTCGATCGCCACGGCGGCCGCCGCCACGCTGGGCGGCTTCGGCATCGCCCGGGCGCAGGGCGACACGCCGCTGGTGCTGGGCCAGTCGGCGCCATTCACCGGGCCGGCCGCGCAGCTGGGCATCCAGTTCCACCAGGGCGCCAAGCTGTTCCTGGACCAGTACAACGCCCAGCCGGGCCAGCGCGACGTGGTCATCAAGAACCTGGACGACGGCTACGAGCCCGACCGCTGCGCGGCCAACACGCAGAAGCTGATCGGCGAGGACGTGTTCGCGCTGTTCGGCTACATCGGCACGCCGACCAGCCTGGCCGCGCTGCCGCTGGCGGTGAAGGACAAGGTGCCGTTCATCGCGCCGTTCACGGGCGCGATGTCGCTGCGCGAGCCTTTTCACCGCAACGTGTTCCATCTGCGCGCTTCGTACAACGACGAGACGGCATTGATGGTGAAACAGCTCACCCACCTGGGCATGAAGAAGATCGCGGTCTTCTACCAGAACGACGCCTACGGCAAGGCCGGCCTCGACGGCGTGACGCTGGCGCTGGCCCAGCAGGAACTCAAGCCGGTGGCGCTGGCCACGGTGGAGCGCAACTCGGCCGACGTGGCCGCCGCCGTGAAGACGATCATGGCGAGCCAGCCGGCGGCGGTGGTGCAGGTCGGTGCCTACAAGGCCTGCGCGGCGTTCATTCGCGAGATGCGCAAGGCGGGCTACGGCGGCGTGTTCTTCAACCTCTCGTTCGTGGGCACGCAGGCGCTGGCGGACGAGCTGGGCAAGGAAGCCGCGGGCGTGATGGTCACGCAGGTGGTGCCCTCGCCCTACAACCAGGCGAATGCGCTGGCGCGCGAGTTCACCGAGGCGGTGCGCAAGGCGGGCGGCGGCGCGAGCGCCAATTTCTCGAGCATGGAAGGCTACCTGGCCGCCAAGGTGCTGACCGAGGGCCTGCGCCGCGCACCGGGCGGCAAGGGCACGCGCGACGGGCTGATCGCGGGGCTGGAAAGCATCGAGCGGCAGCAGTTCGGCGGCTTCGAGGTGTCGTTCTCTTCGAAGAGCCACGTGGCTTCGAAGTTTGTCGAGCTGTCGATGCTGACGGCGGACGGGCGGGTGCGGACCTAGTTTCTCGGGGTGCGGTCAGGCCGAAAGGCCGTCCACCGCCTGGAACATCGCCTGCCGCGCCTGGCTCACGATCTGGCCGCGCCAGGCGTCGGAGTCCGTATAGAACGCCTCCACCATGCGCGCGCGGATGCCATCGGCCAGGTCGGCCGGTGCGTCCGGGTGTTTGTGCAGCCAGTGGTCGGCGCGCAGGGCGCCGGTCACTTCGAGCATCGGCAGCGTGCCGTATTCGAGCGCGATGCCGGTGTACTCGGCCTGCGGGCACTCTTCGTACACGGCGTCCCACATCAGCCCGCGCAGCAGCGCCGAGGTCGAGGAGCCGTCGTAGATCGAGGTGACGGGCGCCGCCGGCGTGCCCCACCACGCGTTGGCGCGGGCGTAGGCCACCTTGTCGTCGCGGCAGGCAAAGATGCGTTCGCCCAGGCCGTTGGGGCCGAGCCCCGTGTGCAGGTCGATCCAGGCCAGGCGCTTCGCGTGGCCTGCATGGCGGCGCAGCACGCTGCGGATGGTCTTGTTGCTCCAGGTCGGGGCCTTGCCGCCGAAGAACAGACCGTCGTCGAACTGGTACTGGCCGCTGGTCACCGCCGCCTGGTAGGCCGTGGCGCCGTGCTTGTCGATCCACTTCTCGATCGCGGCCTGGTTGTCCGGCGTCGGCGGCCAGGTGTCGGGCAGCAGCAGCGGATGCAGCTTCGCGTAGGGCTCGTTCACCGGCACGGGCTTCGAGAAGTCGAGGAAGTTGCGGTTCAGGTCGACGTTCTCGTGCGTCACGCGGCGGCCGTACGAAAAGCCGTGCGGGTTCAGCGCATGCACGTACAGCACCGCCACGCCCTGTGCCTTGGCCTTCTCGCGCCATTCGGCGTCGTGCAGCGCGAACACCTGCACGCCGCTGCCGCAGTGGCCCTCGACGCCGTGACAGGCGCTGGTGACGACAAGCAGCCGCTCGGCGTTGGCGTTGGCGTCGCCGTCGAGCGCCACGTCCATCGACAGCTCTTCGCCGTCGCGGCCCTTGAGCGGGTGCGCGTGCGGCTCGACCGTGAGGCCGGCGCTGACGCAGCCCTGCAGGAACTTCTGGCGCGCCTGGGCGTAGCGCGGCGAAAAGGCCTCGCCGATGCCGATCATGCTGCGGTGCCGCCGGGCTGGAGGAACTGCTCGGCGATCTGCACCCAGCAGGTGGCGCCCAGCGGAATGAGGTCGTCGTTGAAGTCGTAGCTGGCGTTGTGCAGCGTGCACGGGCCTTCGCCGTGGTGCACGTCGCGGTGCGAGCCGTCGCCGTTGCCGATGAAGGCGTAGGCGCCGGGCTTGGCCTGCAGCATGAAGGCGAAGTCTTCCGAGGTCATGGCGGCCTCCTGCTTGAGCACGTTCTCGGGGCCGACGATCCCGCCCATCACGCGGCGCGCGAAGTCAGCCTCGGCCTCGGTGTTGATGGTCGGCGGGTAGTAGCGCTCGAAGCGGAACTCGCAGGTGGCGTCGTGCGCGGCGCAGATGTGCTCGCTGATCTGCTTCATCTTGGCCTCGATCATGTCGAGCACCTCGAGCGAGAAGGTGCGCACGGTGCCCGACAGCTCGCAGTTGTCGGGGATCACGTTGTTGGTCTCGCCGGCGTGGATGGTGGTGACCGAGATCACCGCCGAATCGGTCGGCTTCATCTTGCGCGTGAGGATGGTCTGGAAGGCCTGCACGATCTCGCAGGCGATCGGCACCGGGTCGATGCCGGTCTGCGGCAGCGCGGCGTGGCCGCCCTTGCCGACCACGTTCACATGGAACTTGTTGCCCGAGGCCATGACCGGGCCGGGGCTCACGGCGAACTGGCTGGCCTTCATGCCGGGCCAGTTGTGCATGCCGAAGACGGCGTCCATGGGGAACTGCTCGAACAGCCCTTCCTTGATCATCTCGCGCGCGCCGCCGCCGCCCTCTTCGGCCGGCTGGAAGATCAGGTAGACGGTGCCGTCGAAGTTGCGGTGCTTGGCCAGGTGCTGGGCCGCCGCGAGCAGCATCGCCGTGTGGCCGTCGTGGCCGCAGGCGTGCATCTTGCCGTGGTGCTGGCTGGCGTGGGCGAAGGTGTTGAGCTCGGTGACGGGCAGTGCGTCCATGTCGGCGCGCAGGCCGACGGCGCGGGTGCTGGTGCCGTTCTTGACGATGCCGACCACGCCGGTGGTGCCCAGGCCGCGGTGGATGGGGATGCCCCATTCGGTGAGCTTGCCTGCCACCACGTCGGCGGTGCGGACTTCTTCGAAACAGAGTTCAGGGTGGGCATGAAGGTCACGCCGGACGGCCGCGATGCCGGCCGCCTGCGTGACGAGCGAGTCGATGAGTTTCATAAGGCACAGTCTAGGCTTTGCGGAATGCGCCGCAAAGACCGTGCCGGGCAAACCCTCAGCGGCCGATGCTCTTGAGGTACTCGGCGCGCGCGGCCAGCGCGGTGTCGGTGAAGTCGGTGAACACGCCATCGACGCCGAGCTTGTAATAGACCGCGTATTCGTTCTTGCCGTCCTTGTTGTAGTCGGACGCGAGCCGGCGCGACTCGTTACGGAACGTGAAGGGGTGAACGAACAGGCCCGCCTTGTGGGCGTCGGCGATCAGCGTGGTGGGGGCCGTCGAGGTGGCGTCGGCGTCGTTGATCTTGCCGTCCTTGTTGACGTCCACCACCTTGCCGTCGGCGCCCACGGTGCCCTTGACGCTCACGATGTAGCGCTTCCAGGGGCCGATGCCGTCGGCGTAGGTCTTGATCTCGGCCAGCCCGGCGGGCGTGACCATGACGTCGAAGTTGCGCTTGTCGCCGGCCTTGGTCCACTCGTAGGGGCGGTCGACCGGCACGGCGTAGGTCATGGCGCCGGTCTTCATGTCGATGCCGTCGCCGTCGATCAGCTGGATGAGCCGGGTGTTCAGGCCCTTGCTCTTCATGTACTTGAGGCTGCCGGGCTCGAAGGACTGCACGTAGATGGGCGCGGTCTTGCTGTTCCAGCCGGCGGCGTTGATGGCGGCGATGACCTTGTCTTCCATGGGCATGCCCAGGTCACGGAAGTAGGTCGGGTTCTTGGTTTCCGGGTAGATCGCGATGGTGCGGCCGGTTTCCTTCGACTTGGCCTTGGCGAAATCGATGATCTCCTGGAAGGTCACGACCTTGAACTTGCCGTTGAATTCCTGCGGGCGCTCGGGGTCGGTCGAGATGCCGCCCAGGGTCTTGATCTCGGCCAGCGTGAAGTCGTTGCTGAACCAGCCGGTCTGGGTTTCGCCGTCGACCTGGATGGTCTTCTTGCGCGAGGCGAAGCGCGCGTGCTTGGCCACGTCGGTGCTGATCGCCAGGTTGGGGTCGTGGCGGGCGATGAGCACGCCGTCCTTGGTGGAGACCAGGTCCATCTCGATGACGTCGGCGCCCAGTTCGATGGCGCGCGCGTACGACTCCAGCGTCTGTTCCGGCAGGTAGCCCGAGGCGCCGCGGTGGGCGATGACCAGCGGCGGGTTGCCGTCCAGCGTGAGCAGCTTGTTCGCCGCCGGGCCGGTGGTGCCACAGGCGGCCAGGCTCAGGGCGGCCGCGGCGGTCAGGGTGATCTGCAGGGACATGCGCATGTTGTCTTCTCCATCCAAACAAAGAAAAAAGAGGAGGCAGGCTACCCGCTGCGCGTGACAACGCCGATACCCATCTGCGCGGGCGTTCAACTTCCCGGACAATCTGTTGCATGCAGCACACGCTTTCTCCCCAGAGCCTCTTGATGGCGCAAACCTTGGTTCGCATGAACACGGTGAGCGCAAACAGCAACCTCGAGCTGATCGACTTCGCCCAGGCGCACCTCGCGGCCCTCGGCGTGAAGAGCCGCATCACCTACAACGCCGAGCGCACCAAGGCGAACCTGTTCGCCACGCTGGGCGAGGGCAAGCCGGCCGGCGTGATCCTCTCGGGCCACACCGACACGGTGCCCTGGGACGGCCAGGCCTGGAGCGTCGACCCGCTGTCGGCTGTGGTGCAGAACGAGCGCCTGTACGGCCGCGGCTCGGCCGACATGAAGAGCTACATCGCGATCGCGCTGGCCAATGCCCAGCGCTTCCTCGACGGCGACGCGCCCTTCGCCGTGCACTTCGCCTTCACCTACGAAGAAGAAATCGGCTGCTTCGGCGTGCGCGAACTCATCGCCGACATGCGCGACGCCGGCATCAAGCCGCTGGCCTGCATCGTGGGCGAGCCCACGAGCATGGTGCCGGCCATCGCGCACAAGGGCGTGTACCGCTACAAGTGCTGCGTGCGCGGCAAGGAGGCGCATTCGTCGCTCACGCCGAAATCGGTCAACGCCATCGAGATGGCCGCGCGCGTGATCGGCAAGGTGCGCGACATGGCCGAAGACTTCGAGCGCAGCGAGCCGCGCTACGACGGTTTCGACGTGCCCTTCAGCACCGCCAGCGTGGGCCAGTTCCACGGCGGCATCGCCGACAACGTGGTGCCGCGCGACGCCGAGTTCCGCTACGAATTCCGCGACCTGCCCACGGCCGACGCCAGGCGCATGCAGTCCGACGTGCTGGCGTACGCCGCGAGCATCGAGCCCGCCATGAAGAAGGTGGCGCCCGACGCGGGCTTCAAGTTCGAAACGATCTGCGAGATCCCGAGCTTCCTGGGCGCGGCCGGCGACCCGGTCACGCTGCTCGCGCAGCGCCTGGCCAGCGAAGACCGCACCACGCTGGTGGCCTTCGGCACCGAAGCGGGCCTGTTCAAGAACGCCGGCATCCCCACGGTGGTGTGCGGCCCCGGCAGCATCGAGCAGGCGCACCAGCCCGACGAGTTCGTGAGTCTTGAGCAGCTCGCGCGCTGCGAGCTGTTCATGGAGCGCCTCGCGACCTCGCACACCATTGGCTGAAGACCACGGCAGCGGCGCACTGCAACGCATGAAACGCGTCGCGCTCGGCCTGCTGTGCGCGGCGGCGGCGCTGTATGCGCTGGCCAGCGCGCTGCACGGCCAGCACCCGGCCTGGGGCTACGTGGCGGCTTTTGCCGAGGCTGCGATGGTCGGCGCCATTGCCGACTGGTTCGCGGTGGTGGCGCTGTTTCGCCACCCGCTGGGCCTGCCGATTCCGCACACGGCGATCATCCCGAGCAACAAGGACCGCATCGGCGCCAAGCTCGCGGGCTTCATCTGCGACAACTTCCTGAGCACCGCCCAGGTGCTGGCCAAGCTGCGCCAGTTCGATGCGGCGGGGCGCATCGCCGAGTGGCTGGCCCGGCCCGCCAGCGGCGAGCGGCTCGGCGAATGGGGCGTGGCCGCCACGCGCTACGGCCTGGCCGCCTTCGACGACGAACGGGTGCGCGACTTCATGGGCCGCGCCGCCGCGGCCGGGCTGGCCAAGATCGACCTCTCGCGCCTCACCGGCCAGGCGCTCGATGCGCTCACGGCCGGCGGGCGCCACCAGGCGCTGCTCGACGACGTGCTGCAGCAGGTGGCCGAGCTGCTCGACGGCGACGAGGTGCAGGCGCACATCACCGAGGCCATCGCGCGCGAGATCAAGACGCTGCGCTATGTCGGCCTGGACCAGGTGGCGGCCAAGCTCGCCACGCGCAAGATCGTGGCCGCCATCGCACGCACGTTGGCCGAGCTGGCGGCCGAGCCCGACCATCCGATGCGCAAGCGCTTCGACCATTTCGTGGACGACTTCGTGGTGCGCCTGAAGCTCGACCCCGAATTCCAGCAGCGCGGCGAGCAGATCCGCGCCGAGCTCATTGCGCACCCCGCGCTGGGCGACTACCTGCACGGCCTGTGGGGCGAGCTGCTGGGCTGGCTGCACGACGACCTCGGGCGCCCCGACTCGACCATCCGTCAGCGCATCGCGTCGATGGCCGGTGCGCTGGGCCAGCGGTTGCAGAGCGATGCGGCGATCCGTGCCTGGATCAACGAGCAGCTCGAAGCCGCCGCGCCGGCGGCCATCGAGCGCTACCGCGAGGACATCCGCCGCTACATCGAAGAGCGCGTGGGCGAGTGGAACGCGCACGAGATGACCGACGAGCTCGAGCGCCACATCGGGCGCGACCTGCAGTTCATCCGCATCAACGGCACGCTGGTGGGTGGGCTGGTCGGGCTGCTGATCCACACGGCGACGCAGCTGCTGCGCGGCTGAACCATCGTCTGGTGCTGCGGGTTATCCGCAGCGGACGAAAGTCCGCCTCTTGTCCCGCGAGCGACTGCGCGACCTCCTCCGGCTCCTAGACTGCGGGCGCACTGCCGCATCTGTCACAACGCCAACCCAGAGGAGATCGCCATGCCCCGTCGCACGATCCGCGCTGCCGCGCTGACCGCCGCCCTCGCCCTGCTCGCCGCCTGCAGCTCGCTGTCGCCACCGCCCAAGCGCCCCGCCGCCTGGGCGGCGCCCGAGGTGCTCGTGGCCCCGTCGGCCTTCGCGGGCGTGCACGGCCTGGCCATCGATGCGAAGGGCCGGCTGCTGGCGGGCTCCGTGCTCGGCAACACGCTGTGGGAGGTCGACCGCCAGACCGGCGCCGCCAAGGTGCTGATCGACGCACCCGAAGGCCAGGCCGACGACATCGCGGTCGGCCCGAAGGGCGAGCTGGCCTGGACCAACTACCTCATGGGCATGCTGCGCTACCGCGAGAACGACAGCGCGCCGCTGCGCGTGCTCGCCAAGGACCTGCCCGGCCTGAACTCGCTCGACTTCGATCGCAAGAACGGCAAGCTCTACGCCTCGCAGGTGTTCCTGGGCGACGCGCTGTGGGAAATCGACCGCGAAGGCAAGCAGCCGCCCCGGCTCATCAAGAAGGACATGGGCGGCTTCAACGGCTTCGAGGTCGGGCCCGACGGCCTGCTCTACGGCCCGCTGTGGTTCAAGGGCCAGGTCGTGAAGATCGACCCGGCGAACGGCAACCTGACCGTGATCGCCGACGGCTTCAAGATCCCGGCCGCCGCCAACCTCGACGGCAAAGGCAACCTGTGGGTGGTCGATGCGCGCAGCGGCGAGCTGGTGAAGGTGGACCTGGCCTCGGGCCGCAAGACCGTCGCCAAGCAGCTGCGTCCGTCGCTCGACAACCTGGCCATCGCGCCGGACGGGACGATCTACGTCTCCAACATGGCCAACAACGAGGTGCAGGCCTTCAACCCCGCCACCGGCGAACTGCGCACGCTCACCAGCGGCAAGATGGCGGTGCCCGCGGGCCTGAAGATCGACGGCAACGACCTGTGGGTGGCCGACGTCTTCGGCTTCCGGCAGGTCGATGTGCGCACCGGCGAGGTGCGCGACGTGTTCCGCATGCAGCGCGACCCCGAGCTCGACTACCCCTTCGCGGTCGGGCTGTCGCCCAAGCTGTTCGCGCTGACCTCGTGGTTCACGGGCTCGGTGCAGCTGGTCGACCGACAGACCCTGAAGACGGTCGAAACGATCCACGGCCTGAAGGCGCCGTTCGACGCGCTGCCGATGCCCGACGGCAGCGTGATCTACGCCGAGCTCGCCACCGGCAGCATCACCCGCGCCAGCGGGCCGAAGTTTGCAGAGAAGTCAGTGCTGGCTAGCGGGCTGAACGGCCCGGTGCAACTGGTGGTCGGCCAGGACGGCGCGCTCTACGTGACCGAGGCCGCCGGCAAGCTGCTGCGCATTCCGCTGGACGCCAGCGCGCCGCTGCGCACCGTGGCCGACGGGCTGGCGCTGCCCGAGGGCCTGGCCCAGACGCCGTGGGGCAGCTTCATCGTGGCCGAGAGCGCGGCGCGCCGGCTGGTCGAGATCGACCCGGCCACCGGCACCCGCCGCACCGTCGCCGAGAACCTGCCCATCGGCCTGGCCGCCGGGCCCGGCCTGCCCCCGCCCTACGTGGTGACGGGCGTGGCCGTGGGCCGCGACGGCACGGTCTACGTGGCGGCCGACAGGAACAATTCGATCTATCGAATTCGGCCTGTCATTCAGGGTAACAATTAGTACAAGTTTCTGTTTACTTTTATAAACACATATTACAAACTGGTCGGGACGCGTCGCAGCGTTCCGATCGCATAGGGCAGTCGGGGTCTGCGAAGCGCTCTTTCCGAAGGGACATCGCATGACTCCACTCGTCGTAGGCCAAGTGCTATCGCCCGAATACTCCCTGGGGCTGGTCGCGCTTTCGTTCGTCATTTCCTTCTTCGGCTCGCTGGTGGCCCTGATCTGTGCCGGGCGCATGGTCGGCGCCGACGGCAAACCCAACCTGGCCATCGTGGCCTGCGCCGCGGTGGCGCTGGGGGGCATCGGCATCTGGTCGATGCACTTCATCGGCATGCTGGCCTACCGGCTGCCCTTCGGCATCGCGTACAACATGCCGCTGACCATCGTGTCGCTGGTGGCGGCCATCCTGATCTCGGGCATTGCGCTGTACCTGGCGGGCGGGCGCGCCAAGTTCAGCCGCTCGGGCTGGCTGGCGGGCAGCCTGCTGGCGGGCCTGGGCGTGTGCGTGATGCACTACATGGGCATGTTCGCGATGAACATGCGGGCCACGATGAGCTTCGACTTCAGCATGGTCGCGCTGTCGGTGGTCATCGCCATCACGGCCGCCGCCGCGGCGCTGTGGCTGGCCTTCAACCTGCGCAAGCTGAGCCACCAGGTGGCCGCCGCCGCCGTGATGGGCGTGGCGGTGTGCACCATGCACTACGTGGGCATGAGCGCGGCCAGCATGATCTGCACGGCGGCCGCCCCGGTCGACGCGCTCTCGCTGGGCGGCAGCTACATGGGCCTCACGGTGTTCGGCACGGCCGGCGCGGTGCTGATCTTCATCTACTGGGTGGTCACGGGCAGCAGCCTCGACGCCGCCCCCGCCGCACAACGGCGCGTGCGCCCCAGCTAGTTGGCGCAAGCGGGCCGGGGGCCCGCCTCCTAAAGTCTGTGCGAAACGACACGCGCGCACCGCACAGACCCCCATGCCCTTCCTCGAATCCCGGCTGCACACCGCCGGAGACGCCTACCAGGCCAACCGCGCCAGCATGCTCTCGCTGCTGGACCAGGTCCGGTCCCACGAAGCCCGCGCCGTGGCCGCCTCCAGCGCCTCGGCCGAACGCTTCGCCAAGCGCGGCCAGCTGCTGCCGCGCGAGCGCCTCGCGCTGCTGCTGGACACCGGCGCGCCCTTCCTGCCGCTGGCCACGCTGGCGGGCCTGGGCCAGGACAACCCCGACCTTTCGAAAAGCGTGCCCGGCGGCGGCCTGATCGCCGGCATCGGGCGCGTGGCCGGCGTGCGCTGCATGATCAGCGCCTCCGACTCCGGCATCGACGCCGGCGCGCTGCAGCCCATGGGACTGGACAAGCAGCTGCGCCTGCACGAGATCGCGCTGGAGAACAAGCTGCCCTTCATCCAGCTGGTGGAAAGCGCGGGCGCCAACCTCATGCAGTACCGCGTGCAGGACTTCGTGCGCGGCGGCAACATCTTCCGCAACCTCGCGCGGCTCTCGGCCGCGGGGCTGCCGGTGGTGACCGTGACGCACGGCTCGTCGACCGCGGGCGGCGCGTACCAGACGGGCCTGTCGGACTACATCGTGATGGTGCGCGACCGCACGCGGGCCTTCCTGGCCGGGCCGCCGCTGCTGAAGGCCGCCACCGGCGAGATCGCCACCGAGGAAGAACTGGGCGGCGCCGTCATGCACACCCACATCTCGGGCCTGGGCGACTACCTGGCCGAGGACGACCGCGACGCGCTGCGCATCGCGCGCGCCATCCTCGGCGGCATCGACTGGGCACGCGACGAGGCGCCGCGCACCTTCGCGCCGCCGCGCCACGACGCCGAGGAGCTGATGGGCCTCATGCCCACCGACGGCCGCCGGCCGGTGGACATGCGCGAGGTCATCGCGCGCATCGCCGACGGCTCGGAGTTCCTGGCCTTCAGCGAGCACTACGGCAGCGCCACGGTCTGCGGCCACATCCGGCTCGAAGGCCACGCGGTGGGCATCATCACCAACAACGGCCCGATCGACTCCGACGGCGCCACCAAGGCCACGCACTTCATCCAGGCCTGCTGCCAGTCGCGCACGCCCATCGTCTACCTGCAGAACATCACGGGCTACATGGTGGGCCGCGCGCACGAGGAGGCCGGCATCATCAAGCACGGCGCCAAGATGATCCAGGCCGTGACCAGCGCCAACGTGCCGCAGATCACGCTGCACTGCGGCGCCTCGTACGGCGCGGGCAACTACGGCATGTGCGGTCGCGGCTTTGCGCCGCGCTTCTGCTTCAGCTGGCCCAACGCACGCACCGCCGTGATGGGCGGCGAGCAGGCCGCGCAGACCATGGCCATCGTCATGGAGGCCGGCATGGCGCGCAAGGGTGCTGTCGACCGCGAGAAGATCGACGCGATGCAACGCCAGATCGTCGAGCGCTTCGAGCGCCAGATGAGCGTCTTCACCACCAGCGCGCTGCTGCTCGACGACGGCGTGATCGACCCGCGCGACACGCGCGCCGTGCTGGCCGAGGCGCTGTCGATCTGCCGCGACGCCGAGGCGCGCGCGCCGCAACCCATGCAGTTTTCGGTGGCACGGCCATGAGCACCTTTCACAAGATCCTGATCGCCAACCGCGGCGAGATCGCCGTGCGCGTGATGCGCACCGCACGCGCCATGGGCTACCGCACGGTCGCCGTGTACTCCCGCGCCGATGCAGACGCCGAGCACGTGCGCCAGGCCGACGAGTCCGTGTGCATCGGCGAGCCGTTGCCCGCGCAGAGCTACCTGAACATCGACGCGATCGTTGCCGCGGCCCGCGCCAGCGGCGCCGACGCGGTGCATCCGGGCTACGGCTTCCTCGCCGAGAACGCGGCCTTCGCACAGGCCTGCCGCGATGCGGGGCTGGTCTTCATCGGCCCGTCGCCCGAAGCCATCGTCGCGATGGGCGACAAGGCCGGTGCCAAGCGGCTGATGCAGGCGGCCGGCGTGCCCTGCATTCCCGGCTACCAGGGCGACGATCAACGCACCGCCACGCTGGCCGCCGAGGCCGAGCGCATCGGCTGGCCCGTGATGATCAAGGCCACGGCCGGCGGCGGCGGGCGCGGCATGCGGCTCGTGACCGCGGCCGGCGCCTTCGCCGAGCAGCTGCAGAGCGCGCAGTCCGAGGCGCTGCATGCCTTCGGCGACGCCACCGTGATCCTGGAGCGCGCCATCGTCGCGCCGCGCCACATCGAGATCCAGGTGTTTGCCGACCGCCACGGCCATGCGATCCACCTCGGTGAGCGCGACTGCTCGGTGCAGCGGCGCCACCAGAAGGTGATCGAGGAAGCACCCTCGCCGGCCGTCGATGCCGCGCTGCGCGCGCGCATGGGCGCCACCGCCGTGGCCGCCGCAAAAGCCATCGCCTATGAAGGCGCGGGCACGCTGGAGTTTTTGCTCGACGCACAGGGCCAGTACTGGTTCATGGAGATGAATACGCGGCTGCAGGTGGAGCACCCTGTGACCGAAGCGGTGACGGGGCTGGACCTCGTCGAGCTGCAGCTGCGCGTGGCCGCCGGCGAGCCGCTGCCGCTGACGCAGGACGACGTGCGCATCACCGGCCATGCAATCGAGGTGCGCCTGTGCGCCGAAGACCCGCAGCAGGGCTTCCTGCCGCAGAGCGGCACGCTCACGGCGTGGCGTCCGTCGCCTACGCTGCGCACCGAGCACGCGCTGCGCGACGGCGCCGAAGTGCCGCCCTTCTACGACTCGATGATCGCCAAGCTCATCGCGTCGGGCCGCACGCGCGACGAAGCGCGACAGCGGCTGCTGGCGGGCCTACGCGACACCATCGCACTGGGCCTGCCGACCAACCAGGCATTGCTGCAGCGCGCGCTCGCGCACCCGGTGTTCGCGAGCGGCGGAGCGACCACCGCCTTCATCGGCGACCACCTCGACGCGCTGCTCGCCGCCGACGCGGCAGCCGACACGCGCGCCGCCCTGCTCGCGGCCCTGCTGCTGCAGACCGGCGCGCGCGGCTGGCCCTCGCCGCTGGCACACACGCTGCCCAACGCCTTGCGCTTTGCGCTCGACGGGGCGGTGCACACGGCGCGCGTGACGCCGCGCGGCGCGGCGCATTTCGAGGTCGTGCTGGACGACGCCGCGCCGGCCACGCTCGCGCTGCTGGCGCTGCCGGACGACGGCCCGGTGCGCTTTGCCTGCAACGGCGTGGCCGCGCAGGCATGGGTCGTGCGGCGCGGCGAACGCACGGACCTCCACTTCGACGGCCTCGCCCACCGCCTCGACGACCTCACGCACGTGGCCGTCCCGCGCGCCGGCGCGGGCGGCGGTGACGGCCTGCTGCGCGCCTCGATGAACGGCCGCGTGGTCGCGCTGCTGGCCGCCGAGGGCGACACCGTCTCGGCAGGCCAGCCGCTGGTCACGCTCGAAGCCATGAAGATGGAACACGTGCACTGCGCGCCGCGCGCGGGCCGCGTCGCGGCGCTGCATGTGGCCGTGGGCACGCAGGTGGCCGCGCGCCACATCGTGGCCGAGATCGCCGAGGCCTGAAGGCCCCCCCCCCCTTTTTTCGAGAACCTGTCGAATGAACGCATCCCACTACCGCTCCGTCTTCGCGCCCGGCCTGTTCGCCGGGCAATGCATCGTCGTCACCGGCGGCGGCTCGGGCATCGGCCGCTGCACCGCGCACGAACTGGCCTCGCTCGGCGCCCACGTGGTGCTGGTCGGGCGCAAGCCCGAGAAGCTCGACGCGGTGCGCGCCGAGATCGAAGCAGCCGGCGGCAACGCCAGCACACAGGCCTTCGACATCCGCCAGGAGGACGCCGTGCGCGAGGCCGTGAAGGCCATCGTCGCGGCGCACGGGCGCATCGACGGACTGGTCAACAACGCGGGCGGCCAGTACATCACGCCGCTGGCGGCCATCTCGGCCAAGGGCTGGGAGGCGGTGATCCACACCAACCTCACGGGCGGCTTCCTGGTGGCGCGCGAGTGCTACCTGCAAAGCATGCAGGCGAACGGCGGCGCCATCGTCAACATCGTGGCCGACATCTGGGGGTCGATGCCGAACATGGGCCACAGCGGCGCCGCGCGCGCCGGCATGGTGAGCTTCACCGAGACCGCCGCCGCCGAATGGGCCGTGAGCGGCGTGCGCGTGAACGCCGTGGCGCCGGGCTACATCGCCTCCAGCGGCATGGACCACTACCCGCCCGAGGCCGGCGACATGCTGCGCGCCATGCGCAAGACCGTGCCCGCAGGCCGCTTCGGCAACGAGGCCGAGACCTCCGCCGCCATCGCCTTCCTGCTGGGCCCGGCCGCCGCCTTCATCAGCGGCACCGTGCTGCGCGTGGACGGCGCACGCCCGCAGGCGCGCATGGGCTGGCCGATGGCGCTGCCCGACGCGCAGGCGCAGCAGCGCCCCGCGGTGCGGCCCTACGACGGCTTTCACCTCGCGCAGACACCGCGCGTGTTCCAGGACAAGTAACGAGCGAACGAACGAACGGAGACCCGCCATGCAGTACACCCATGAACACCTCGAGATGCAGAACACCCTGCGCCGGTTCATCGACGAGGAGATCAACCCCCGCGTCGACGAATGGGAAGAGGCCGAGATCTTTCCCGCGCACGAGGTCTTCAAGAAGCTCGGCAACCTCGGCCTGCTGGGCCTGAACAAGCCCGAGGCCTTCGGCGGCGCCGGGCTCGACTACTCGTTCGCGATGGCCTTCGCCGAGGGGCTGGGCCACATCAGCTGCGGCGGCGTGCCGATGGCCATCGGCGTGCAGACCGACATGTGCACGCCCGCACTCGCACGCTTCGGCAGCGACGAGTTGCGCCGCGAGTTCCTGGTGCCCGCCATCGCCGGAGATACGGTCGGCTGCATCGGCGTGAGCGAGCCTGGCGCGGGCAGCGACGTGGCGGGCCTGAAGACCTACGCGAAGAAGGACGGCGACGACTACCTCATCACCGGCCAGAAGATGTGGATCACCAACAGCCTGCAGGCCGACTGGATGTGCATGCTGGTCAACACCAGCGAGGGCCCGGTGCACCGCAACAAGTCGCTCGTGATGGTGCCGATGAACCTGCCCGGCATCGAGAAGGCCAAGAAGATCCGCAAGATCGGCATGGACTCGAGCGACACCGGCCTCATCTACTTCGACAACGTGCGCGTGCCGCAGCGCTACCGCATCGGCGAGGAAGGCCAGGGCTTCGTCTACCAGATGCAGCAGTTCCAGGAAGAGCGCCTGTGGTGCGCGGCCAGTTCGCTCGCGCCGATGGACGACTGCATCACGCAGACCATCGAATGGGCGCAGCAACGCCAGATGTTCGGCGCCACGCTGGCCGACCAGCAGTGGGTGCAGTTCAAGCTGGCCGAACTGAAGACCGAGGTGGAGGCGCTGCGCGCCCTCACCTACCGCGCCTGCGACCTGCATGTGAAGGGCGAGGACGTGCTCGAGCTCGCGTCGATGGCCAAGCTCAAGACCGGCCGCCTCACGCGCCAGGTGGCCGACACCTGCCTGCAGTTCTGGGGCGGCATGGGCTTCACGCTGGAGAACCGCGTCTCGCGCCTGTACCGCGACGGCCGCCTGGGCTCGATCGGCGGCGGCGCCGACGAGGTGATGCTCGGCATCCTCGCCAAGACCATGGGCATCGCCAAGCGCCCGCCGCGCGGCTGACCGGCATGGACGCTGAACTGCAGGCCGACCGTGCGGCGCTCGCCGACACGGTGCGCCGCTTCGCCCAGACCGAGATCGCACCGAACGTGCAGGCCTGGGACGAGGCCGGCGAATTCCCGCGCGCGCTGTACACCCGCGCGGCCGAACTGGGCCTGCTGGGCCTGGGCTATCCGGAAGCACTCGGCGGCACGCCCGCCTCGTATGCGCTGAAGCTGCCGGCGTGGGTCGCGCTCGCGCGCCACGGCCACAGCGGCGGCGTGCTCGCGAGTCTGTTCTCGCACAACATCGGCCTGCCACCCGTGGTGCTGCATGCCAGCGACGCGGTGCGCCGCGAGGTCGTGCCGGGCGTGCTGCGCGGCGAGAAGATCGCCGCGCTCGCGATCACCGAACCCGGCGGCGGCTCCGACGTGGCCGCGGTGCGCACGACGGCCAAGCGCGACGGCGACCACTACGTGCTCAACGGCGAGAAGACCTTCATCACCTCGGGCATGCGCGCCGACTGGATCACCGTGGCCGTGCGCACCGGCGAAGGCCGCTGCGCGGGCGGGCTCTCGATGCTGCTGGTGCCGGGCGACGCGCCCGGCCTTTCGCGCACACGGCTCGCGAAGATGGGCTGGCTGTGCTCCGACACCGCGACGCTGCACTTCGACCACGTGCGCGTGCCCGCGCGCTACCTGCTCGGCGAAGAAGGCGGCGGGTTCCGCATGGTCATGGGCAACTTCAACGGCGAGCGCGTCGGGCTCGCGGCCGGCGCGCTGGGCTTCGCGCAGGCCTGCCTGGACGAGGCGCTGGCCTGGTCGCGCGAGCGCAAGACCTTCGGCGCCGCGCTCATCGAACACCAGGCCGTGCGCCACAAGCTGGTCGACATGCAGATGCGCATCGCCTCGACCGAGGCCTGGCTCGAGGCCGTGTCCGCCGAGGGCGACGCGCACGAGGCAGCGGGCCGCATCAACGCGCCCGAGTGGGTGGCGCAGGTCTGCCTGCTCAAGAACCACGCCACGCAGACCATGCAGTTCTGCGCCGACCAGGCGGTGCAGATCCTCGGCGGCATGGGCTTCATGCGCGGCACCGTGAGCGAGCGCGTCTACCGAGAGGTCAAGGTGATGATGATCGGCGGCGGGGCCGAGGAGATCATGAAGGAGCTGGCGGCGCGCCAACTCGGGTGGGTGTAGCGGCGGCACCGGCCTTTATTCCGGCCCGGCCGGAACGCCGCTGCGCAGCAGGTGTCCAACCGTTCAGCACCTTTGCTGAGTCGCGGGAGATCACCATGCTCTCTTTCACTTATGGCATCGGCGCCGTCGCCCTGGTCCTGCTGGCGGCGCTGCTCTTTTCGGCGATATGGATCTTCCGGGAGTACGAGCGCGGCATCGTGTTCACCCTGGGGCGCTTCTCGAAGGTGGCAGGGCCCGGGCTGGTGTTCGTGATCCCGGCCATCCAGCAGGTGGTGCGCGTCGACCTGCGCACCGTGGTGCTCGAAGTGCCGACGCAGGATGTGATCTCGCGCGACAACGTGTCGGTGAAGGTCAGCGCGGTCGTCTACTTCCGCATCGTCGATGCGGCCAAGGCCATCATCGAGGTCAAGGACTTCTTCAACGCGACCAGCCAGCTGGCCCAGACCACGCTGCGCTCGGTGCTCGGCAAGCACCAGCTGGACGACATGCTGGCCGAGCGCGAGAAGCTCAACCTGGATGTGCGCGAATCGCTGGACGTGCAGACGGCGTCATGGGGCATCAAGGTGTCGAACGTCGAGATCAAGCAGATCGACCTCACCGAATCCATGATCCGCGCCATCGCGCGGCAGGCCGAGGCGGAACGCGAACGCCGCGCCAAGGTGATCCATGCCGAGGGCGAACTGCAGGCGTCCGAGAAGCTGTTCCAGGCCGCGCGCGTGCTGGCGCAGGAGCCGCAGGCCATCCAGCTGCGCTACCTGGAGACGCTCACGGTGATCGGCGCGGACAAGAACACGACCATCGTGTTTCCGCTGCCGGTGGACCTGATGGCGAGCTTTCTCGGCAAGCAGCACGCATAGCCTGCAACGGCGGTGGTCCCGGCGCCGGTTCGAATCGCTGCGCGGGCAGATCAGGTCGATGGCGCCGCGGATGGATCGGCACCGGCCTGCGCGAGCCCGACGCAGAAATCGCGCACCAACCGCAGCGCAGGGGCCTCGGTGCGGCCTTCGAGTGTGACGAAGGCGAACTGCGCACTGAGCCCCGCCGCGGGCGCCACCGTCAACTCGGCCAGTTCGCCGCTGTCCTGCAGCGCGCGGGTGGCCGCGAGCACGCCCAGGAAGATCGCGTCGGTGTTGCGCACGGCATCGATCAGCGCGCCGATGTCTTCCGACGACACATGCAGCCAGCGCTGCGGGCTCGCGTCGCTGCCGTAGCGCTCGACCAGGATGCGCGCCACGTCGTCGCTGACCATCGTCGAGACCACCGGGTAGCGCACGAGGTCGTCGAAGCCCACCGGCGTGCCGCGGCCCTTCGCAAGCAGCGGATGACCGCGCCGGCAGACGAAGCCGGAGCGCAGCGTGGGCAGCACGTCGATGTGCAGGTCTTCCCGCGGTGACACCGCGCGGTAGGTGAGCACCAGCGCATCGAGCGTGCGTGCGCGCAGTGCCGCCAGTTGCAGGTCGGGCCCGCCGCCGTGCAGCTGCAGGCCCACACGTGGGTGGTGGCGCAGCATGTGGATCAGCAACGGCGACGAGAACAAGGCGCCCGGTGCGGCACCGAGCCCCAGCCGCACCGAGCCGGCCTGCCCGTCGGCCAGCAGCGCGGCGGCGCGCTTGAGCTCATGCGTCTCCATCGAGATGCGCTTGGCGCGCGCCAGCACTATGGCGCCGAACGGCGTGAGCTCGTTGCGCTTGCCGATGCGGTCGACGAGCTGCATGCCGAGCTCCTGCTCGAGCATCTGGATGCTGCGGCTGAGCGCCGGCTGCGTCAGGTGCACCTTCTCGGACGCGCGGCTGAAGGAGCCGGTTTCGGCGAGCGCGAGCAGGTGGTCGAGTTGCTGGAGGTTCATGGCGGGCCGCTCTTTGTCATACGCATGAGGCGCGCTCATGGTAATGACAAAAACAATGCATTGGACAGATATTCATGCGATTCCTAGCATCCATCGCGTACTACTTTGGACCAAGGAATTTCCCCATGAAGCGGTTCGGTCAATGGCTTTGCGCGCTGGCTTTTCTAGGCTGCGGCACGGCGGCGATGGCGCAGCCACAAGCGCAGGGGCCCTACCCCTCGAAGGTCGTCACGATGATGGTTCCCTACCCGGCGGGCGCCGCCAGCGACTTCACCGCGCGGGCCCTGAACGACCTGGTCGGCAAGGCGCTCGGCGGGCAGGTGATCGTCGAGAACCTCGGTGGCGCGAGCGGCGCCATCGCCGCGGGCAAGGTGCTGGCGGCGCCGGCCGATGGCCACTTTCTGTTCCAGGGCTCGCCCAACGAGCTGATCCTGTCGGGGCTGGTCAACAAGAGCACGCGCTACAAGCCCGAGGACTTCCAGTGGATCGCGCCGGTGGCCACCTCGCCGCTGGTGCTGATGGTCAACAACCAGCTGCCGGCGCACTCGCTCGATGAGTTCGTGGCGCTGGCGCGCTCGCGCAAGGGCGCACCGCTGAGCTACGGCACGCCGGGCGCCGGCACGCTGTATCACCTGCTCGGCGAGCTCTTCACCAAACGCACCGGCGCGCCTGCCACGCACGTGCCCTACAAGGGCGGCGCGCCCCTCCTGCAGGACCTGATCGGCGGGCAGATCGACTTCGCGTTCATGCCGTACCAGGCCTTCTATGCCGACTACGTGAAGCAGGGCCGCCTGCGCGTGATCGGCTCGCTGTCGCCCGGCAAGCGCCTGCCCGCGCCGTTCGACACGGTGCAGACCAGCGCGCAGAGCAAGGACATGAAGGACTTCGACTTCAGCATCTGGACCTCGTACGTGGTGCGCAAGGGCACGCCGCGGCCGGTGGCCGAGCGGCTCAACGCCGCGATCACCGCCGCGCTGAAGAACCCGCAGGCGCGCGCGCAGCTGGAATCGCAGGCCAAGACCGTCTTCGAGCCGATGAGCCTGGAGGCGGGCGAGCAGTTCTACGCCGCCGAGATCGCGCGCTACCGCGACCTCGTCAAGGCCATCGGCTACGAGTCGCCCTGAGCTCCCGGTCCACGCAAGAACAAGAGGTGCATTCATGAAGACGAGACAACTCAACGGCCTGGCGCTGATGATCGCGCTGTCGCTCTCGGCGTGCGGCGGTGGTGGTGGCAGCGGCGCCGGGTTCGGCGGCGGCATCGCGCTGCCGCCGGCCGCGAGCCCCGCACCGGAGGCCCCCGCGCCGGCGCCGGACGACCTCACGGTCGCGGTCACCACCGAGGGCAAGGTCGCGGGCAGCGCCGGCTCGGACATGGTGTCGTTCCTCGGCATTCCCTACGCGCAGCCGCCGGTGGGCGCGCTGCGCTGGGCGCCGCCCCAACCGCCGGCCGCACACGCGGCCACGCTGCAGGCCAGGGCCTTCGGCCATGCGTGCCCGCAAGCCCCCGGCGCGGTGTCGTCACCGATCGCCGAAGACTGCCTCTATCTCAACGTGTGGAAGCCCGCAGGCACGAAGCCCGGCGACAAGCTGCCGGTGATTTTCTACATCCACGGCGGCGCGTTCACGCTGGGTTCGGGCGAGATGGGCCCGAGCCCGCTGGCGAGCCGCGGCGTGGTCGTCGTCAGCCTCAACTACCGGCTCGGCGCGCTCGGCTACCTCGCGAACAAGGCACTGCGCGCGGCCAACAAGGACGGCAGCCTCGGCAACTTCGCGGTGATGGACCAGCTGGCCGCGCTCGGCTGGGTGCAGAAGAACATCGCGGCCTTCGGCGGCGATGCAGGCAACGTCACGCTGTGGGGCACCTCGGCAGGCGCGACGCAGAGCTTCTCGCTGCTGCAGTCGCCGAAGGCCAAGGGGCTGTTCCAGCGCGCGGTGATGCAAAGCGGCGGCGCGGCCGAGTACTCGAACCCGAGCATGGACACCTCGCTCGCTGTCGGCGACACCGCCGTGCAGAACCTCGGATGCAGCGGCGCCGCCGACGTGGTCGCCTGCCTGCGCGCGCTGCCGGTGTCGGCGCTGCTGGCCCAGGGCGGGCTCAAGTGGCGGCCCACCGTGGACGCGCAGGTCCTCACGCAGGTGCCCGCACGCGCCTTCGCGACCGGCAACTTCAACCAGGTGCCCGTGATGATCGGCGGCGTGCACGACGAGGGCACGCTGTTCGTCGACACGAAGCTGAGCGCCACCTACTACCCGCTGTACCTGCGCGGGCTCGCGCCGGCCGGCTACGACACCACGGCCATCGAGGCGGCCTACCCGATCGGCAACTACGCCCTGCCGGCGCAAGGCATCGCGCGCGCCATGGGCGACGCGATGTACGCCTGCGGCAACAGCGCGCGGCGCGATGCGCTCGCGGCCTGGGTGCCGGTGTACGGCTGGGAGATGACCGATCCGCAGCTGTCGTTTCCGACGAGCCCCACGGCCTTCTTCTACGGCACCGCGCACGGCATGGACAGCTACTACCTGACCGGCACGGTCGACGCGCTGCCCACGTACCCGTACTTCGACCCGGGCAGCGCCACGCCCGACGCAACCACCACCGCACAGCGCAAGGCGCTGTCGGCGCAGATGGTCGCTTACCTCCTCAACTTCGCGAAGCACGGCGACCCGAACGGCGACGGCCGCAACGTCACGACGCGCTGGCCGCGCTCCATGGGGCCGTCGGGCCGCGCGCTGATGGAGTTCACCTACCCCACCGTCAAGACATCGAGCAACGCGTTCGAGCACACGCACAAGTGCGACACGCTGTGGGGGCCGGACGTGTTCCCGCCGCTGTACTGACGAACCCACCGCATTCACTCCACCCTCCATGAACGAACAACACGTCATCGACCACCTCGACGCCCGCCAGCCGCAGATCGTGGCCTGGCTCAAGGACTTCCTGCGCATCCCGAGCGTGAGCGCCGACCCGGCCTTCGCGCCCGGCATGCACGAGGCGCGGCGCTTCCTCGTCGAGCGGCTGCAGCAGATCGGCCTGGCCGGCGTGCGCCTGCTCGACGGCGACGGCGAGCCCGCCGTGTACGGCGAATGGAATGGCGCGCCCGGCCAACCCACGCTGATGGTCTACGGCCACTACGACGTGCAGCCGGCCGATCCCGTCGCGCAATGGCGCACGCCGCCGTTCGAACCCACGGAAGTGGACGACCGGCTCTACGGCCGAGGCACCTCCGACGTGAAGGGCTCGACCACCATCGCACTCGAGGTGATCGCCTCGTTCCTCGCGGTGCAAGGCCGGTGCCCGGTGAACATCAAGGTGTTTCTCGAAGGCGAGGAGGAAACGGGCAGCCCCTCGCTGCGAACCCTCGTCGAGCGCCACCGGGCGCTGCTGCAGGCCGATGCGGTGCTGTCAGCCGACGGCGGGCGCGCGAGCGCGCAGGTGCCGACGATCAACACCGGTGCGCGCGGCAACTCACAGCTCGAGGTGCGGTTGCGCACCGCGCACAAGGACCTGCATTCAGGCCGCTACGGCGGCGGCGTGCGCAATGCGCTGCACGAGATGGCGCGGCTGGTCGCATCGCTGCACCACGCGGATGGCGGCGTGGCGGTCGAAGGCTTCTACGAGGGCGTGCTGCCACTCAACGCCAGGCAGCGTGCCGATACCGCGGCGTTCCCCTACGACGAAGCCGCGTTCTTTTCTGATGTCGGCGCCGGCGCGCACGGCGAGCCCGAATACACCGCCCGCGAGCGCATCACGCTGCGGCCCGCACTCGACGTCAACGGCCTGTGGGGCGGCTACACGGGCGGCGGCGGCAAGACCATCGTGCCCTGCGAGGCGCAGGCCAAGCTCACCACGCGCGTGGTCGCGGGGCAGGACCCGCGCGCCGTGATCCACGCGGTGCTGCGCCACCTGCAGCGGCACTGCCCGCCCGGCTGCACGCTCGACGTGGTGGCCCTGAACGACGGCTCGCCCGCCTCCACCCTCGCGCCGGACCACCCGCTGGTGCGCGCGGCCGAAGCGGTGCTCGAACGCGAGAGCGGCCGGCGCCCCGTTCACGTGCGGCTCGGCGCGAGCGTGCCGGTCACATCGATCTTCAAGGAGATGCTGGGCATCGACACGCTGATGTTCGGCTTCAACCTGCCCGATGAAGACGTGCATGCGCCGAATGAGTTCTTCCGGCTGGCCTCGATCCAGCAAGGGACGCGGGCCTGGACGTTGCTGCTTGCGGAACTGGCAAAGCACCCACCGGCCTCCTTTCATGCCGGCTGACGCCTGACGCGCGTCAGTCCGCGTCTTCCCCTCCGCCCGCCTGTGCGGCCAGCGCGGCCGCCGCGCGCAGCTTGTCCTTCTTGCTCGGCCGCGCGCCCTTGATGCCGCCGTTGCCCGAGGTGTCGACCACCACCGGCGCCGTCTCGATCGGCTCGAAGCCCGCGATGCGCTCGCGCGGCACGCGCTGGCCCTGGCGCTTCTCGATCAGGCGGAAGTGCGCCTCGGTGGCCGGGCTCACGAAGCTGATCGCCAGCCCGCTCGCGCCCGCGCGGCCGGTGCGGCCGATGCGGTGGATGTAGTCGGTGGGCGAACGCGGCAGGTCGTAGTTGATGACCACGGGCAGCTGCGCGATGTCCAGGCCGCGCGCCGCCAGGTCGGTGGCGATCACCACGTCCCAGCGGCTCTGCTTGAACTGCGCCAGGATGTCGCGGCGCGTGCCCTGGGCGATGTCGCCGTGGAAGGGCACGGCGTAGATGCCGTTGCGGTACAGCTTCTCGGCCACGGTCTGTGCGGCGTGCTGCGTGGCGACGAACACCAGCACGCGGTCCCAGGTGCCTTCGTTGTCCTTCAGCAGCTGGCGCAGCAGCTGGGTGCGGCGGGCGGCGTCGACCTCGATGGCGCGCTGCACGATGTCGGGCCGGGTGCCGGGCTCGCCCTGCACGTCGACCAGGGCCGGGTCGTGCAGCATGTCGTCGGCCAGCGCCTGGATGGCGATCGGGAAGGTGGCCGAAAAGAGCAGGTTCTGGCGCCGCGCCGGCAGCAGCGCCAGGATGCGCTGCAGCTCCTCGGCAAAGCCCAGGTCGAACAGGCGGTCGGCCTCGTCGAGCACGAGCGTCGACACGGCGTCGAGCGCGAGCGCGTTGTGTTCGACCAGGTCGAGCAGCCGGCCGGGCGTGGCGACCACGATGTCGGCGCCGCCGCGCAGCCGCATCATCTGCGGGTTGATCGAGATGCCGCCGACCGCGACGACGATCTTCAGGCGCTCGGGCAGGTGCCGGGCGAAATCTTCCAGCGTCTCGCCGACCTGGGCCGCGAGTTCGCGCGTGGGCACGAGCACCAGCGCGCGCAGCCGGCGCGACGCCGACGAGGCGGGTTCGGCGGCCAGGCGCTGCAGCAGCGGCAGGGAGAATGCGGCCGTCTTGCCGGAGCCGGTCTGTGCCGAGCCCCGCAGGTCGCGGCCCTGCAAAATGGCAGGGATGGCCGCCGCCTGGATGGCGGTCGGCGCGGCAAAGCCGCTCGCGGCGGCCGCTTGCGCGAGCGCGGGGGTCAGGCCCAGGGTATCGAATGGCATGGAACGGGCACCGGGAAAAGAGAGAGATCGAAAGAAAGACGGATCGAATGGGAACGATGAAGAACAGCCGCACCGGCAGCACGCTGGTGTACTCCACCGAGGCGGGCGGGCGCATGTGCCCCGACTGCGGCGCCCCGATGGCGCAATGCCGCTGCAAGGAATTCGCGAAGGCCCGCACGGCGGCCACGGACGGCATTGTCCGCGTATCGCACGAGACCAAGGGCCGAAAGGGCAAGGGCGTGACCGTGGTCAAGGGCCTGCCGCTCGGCGCGGCGGCGCTGGCGGCCGTGGGCAAGCAGCTGAAAGCGGCCTGCGGCACGGGCGGTACGGTGAAGGATGGCACCGTGGAGATCCAGGGCGATCACCGCGAGGTCGTCATCGCCGCCCTCGTGAAGCAGGGCCACACGGTCAAGCGCGCAGGCGGCTGAAGCACGCATGAACCCCGAAGACCTGCAGCGCCTGGTGACGCTCGAAATGCCTTTTGGCAAGCACAAGGGCACGCTGATTGCCGATTTGCCCGGAAATTACCTGACCTGGTTTGCGCGCGAGGGTTTTCCCGCGGGAAAAATTGGCCGGCTGCTCGCTTTGATGCATGAAATAGACCACAACGGCCTGTCCGACCTCCTGAAACCGTTGCGAAACCGCCCGTCGGGTCGGAATGTTTCTCGATAACACAAGATTTCCCCCCTTTTTTCGGAAATCGGGCCGGATAATCCGGCTCACGTGTCTGCGAGCTTCGGCTCCCGTGCACGTAATTTGGTGATCGGTCAGTTTCGCGCCACAGCGCATTAGTTTGTTGTGATTCTGGGACTCCATCGCTTTGTGTTTTTTTGGTTTGAATTAGGAGTCCCTCCATGGGCAAGAAACTTTACGTGGGCAACCTCGCCTACTCCGTGCGTGACAACGACCTGGAACAGGCTTTCGGCGAGTTCGGCTCGATCGTCAGCGCCAAGGTCATGATGGAACGTGACACCGGCCGTTCGAAGGGCTTCGGCTTCGTCGAAATGGGCACGGACGCTGAAGCACTCGCAGCTGTCGAAGGCATGAACGGCGCATCGCTGCAGGGCCGCGCCCTGACGGTGAACGAAGCCCGTCCGATGGAAGCACGTCCCCCCCGCACCGGCGGTGGTGGCGGCTACGGCGGTGGTGGCGGCGGCGGCTACGGTGGTGGCGGCGGCGGCGGTTACGGCGGCGGCGGTGGCGGCCGTAGCGGTGGCGGCGGTGGTTACGGCGGCGGCGGCGGTGGCCGCGGCGGCTACTAAGCCCTCCCCCACACACTCATGAGCGCCTCGGCGCTCTGAATGAATGAAAAGCTCCTTCGGGAGCTTTTTTCGTTTCTGGCCCTACAACCCACCCGCCCCCTTCGGGGAACAGCGACACGAAGTGCGCGAAGCCTGGGGGAGAGCCCGTACTTTCCCTGTAAGCATTTGTCCGTACCGCGCTGGTCAGCCGACGGTCAGCCGCTGGCGACGACCCTCGTCCCTTCGAAAACAGAGGGTCGAGACAATGAAAATCAAGAGACAGGCGGACTTCTTCTCAGGAGTCATGTTCGCCGCCGTCGGTGGCGCGTTCGCCATCGGCGCCACCACCTACACCATCGGCGACGGCGCCCGCATGGGGCCGGGGTACTTTCCGCTGATGCTGGGCATCCTGCTGGCGCTGCTGGGGGCGCTGATCATGTTCCAGGCCATGGTGGTCGAGAGCGCCGACGGCGACAAGATCGGCAAATGGGCCTGGAAGCCGCTGGCCTTCGTGCTCGGCGCCAACCTGGCCTTCGGCGTGCTGCTGGGTGGCCTGCCCAGCGTCGGGCTGCCGGCGATGGGCATGATCATCGCGATCTACGCGCTGACGATCATCTCGAGCATGGCCGGCGAGCACTTCAAGCTGCGCGACGTGCTGGTGCTCTCCACCATCCTGGCGGCCGGCAGCTATGTGGCCTTCATCTGGGCGCTCAAGCTGCAGATCCAGGTCTGGCCCACGTTCATTTCGGGTTGAGGAGCACACCGCCATGGAACTGTTCCACAACCTGGCGACCGGCTTCGGCGTCGCCTTCACCTTCACCAACCTGCTGTACTGCCTGGTCGGTTGCATCCTGGGCACGCTGATCGGCGTGCTGCCCGGAATCGGCCCGGTCGCGACGATCGCGATGCTGCTGCCCGCCACCTATGCGCTGCCGCCCGTGTCGGCGCTGATCATGCTGGCCGGCATCTACTACGGCGCCCAGTACGGCGGCTCGACCACGGCCATCCTGGTGAACCTGCCCGGGGAGTCGTCCTCGGTGGTCACCTGCATCGACGGCTACCAGATGGCAAGGCAGGGCCGCGCAGGCCCCGCGCTGGCCGCGGCCGGCCTGGGCTCTTTCTTCGCGGGCTGCGTCGGCACCTTGATCCTGGCCGCCTTCGCGCCGCCGCTGACCGAGCTGGCCTTCAAGTTCGGCCCGGCCGAGTACTTCTCGCTGATGGTGCTGGGCCTGATCGGCGCGGTGGTGCTGGCCTCGGGCTCGCTGCTCAAGGCGGTGGCGATGATCGTGCTGGGCCTGCTGCTGGGCATCGTGGGCACCGACGTGAACTCGGGCGTCGCGCGCTTCAGCTTCGACATCCCCGAGCTCACCGACGGCATCGGCTTCGTGGTGATCGCCATGGGCGTGTTCGGCTACGGCGAAATCATCGGCAACCTCTCGCAGCCCGACGACGAGCGCGAGGTGTTCACGCACAAGGTCAAGGGCCTGTGGCCCACCAAGGACGACTTCAAGCGCATGACACCCGCCGTGCTGCGCGGCACGGCGCTGGGCTCGGCCCTGGGCATCCTGCCCGGCGGCGGCGCGCTGCTGGCGGCCTTCGCGGCCTATGCGCTGGAGAAGAAGATCAAGATGCGCCCCGGCGAAGTGCCCTTCGGCAAGGGCAACATCCGCGGCGTGGCCTCGCCCGAGTCGGCCAACAACGCCGGCGCGCAGACCTCCTTCATTCCGCTCTTGACGCTGGGCATTCCGCCCAACGCCGTGATGGCGCTGATGGTGGGCGCGATGACCATCCACAACATCCAGCCCGGCCCGCAGGTGATGACCAGCAACCCGGAGCTCTTCTGGGGCCTGATCGCCTCGATGTGGATCGGCAACGCGATGCTGATCATCCTGAACCTGCCGCTCATCGGCATGTGGATCAAGCTGCTGACGGTGCCCTACAAGTTCCTGTTCCCCGCCATCGTGCTGTTCTGCGCGATCGGCGTGTACTCGACCAACAACAACACCTTCGACGTGTGGATGGTGGCGATCTTCGGCTTCATCGGCTACCTGTTCCTGAAGCTGCGCACCGAGCCGGCCCCGCTGCTGCTGGGCTTCATCCTCGGGCCGATGATGGAAGAGAACCTGCGGCGCGCGCTGCTGCTGTCGCGCGGGGCGTGGAGCGTGTTCGTGACGCGGCCGCTGTCGGCAGGGCTGCTGATTGCCGCAGCCTTGCTGCTGGCCATCGTGCTGCTGCCGGCAATCAAGGCGAAGCGCGAAGAAGCCTTCGTTGAGGATTGAGCTGGAGGCTCCTTCCAGGAACACCGCGGAACCGGCTTTGCCGGGCCGCTGGTGTTGCCCCCGGTAGGGGGTTGGCGAAGCGACACGAAGTGCGCGAAGACTGGGGGCGAGCCTGTTGCTCCAGGGGTTTTTTTTATTTCAGGAACGCGTCATAGGCGGTTTTCAGGATCAGCGCACTCACCACCACGATGAACACGATCCGCACGAAGCCCGCCCCGTGCTTCAGCGCCACGCGCGTGCCGACCAGGCTGCCGGCCACGTTGGCCACCGCCATCACCAGCCCGTAGTGCCACCAGACGTGGCCCTTGGCGGCCAGCAGGATCAGCGCGGCGGCGTTGGTCAGCGTGTTGATGACCTTGGCCGAGGCCGAGGCGTTGAGGAAGTCGTAGCCCATCCAGCGCACGAACAGGAACACCAGGAAGCTGCCCGTGCCCGGCCCGAAAAAGCCGTCGTAGAAGCCGATGGTCAGGCCGATGGTGCTGGCCGCCAGCGTCTCGGCGCGGCCGCTGAAGCGCGGTGCGTGCAGCCGGCCCATGTCCTTGCGTGCCAGCGTGTAGACCAGCACGCCCAGCAGGATGACCGGCAGCGCCCGGCGCAGGAAGTCGCCCGGGAAGACCGTGACGGTCCAGGCGCCGAGCATCGAGCCGCCGAAACCCAGCAGCGCGGCCGGCCACATCGCGCCCCAGCGCATCTGCACCCGCTGGCTGAACTGGGCCGCCGAGGCCGCCGTGCCCCAGATGGACGCGCTCTTGTTGGTGCCCAGCAGCGTGGCGGGCGGCGCGCCCGGAAACACCGCAAAGAGGGCCGGCACCAGGATCAACCCGCCGCCGCCCACGATCGCATCGATAAAACCCGCGAGCAGTGAGGCGCCCGTGACCACCAGCATTTCCATGCGGGCGATTGTCTCACCGGAATCGCTATCGAAACGATAGCTGTGGTGGCCGGTGCCGGCTGGCCAGGAGGCTTGTTTGGCTTGGAGGAAAGCGCCCGCGTCCGCGCTGCGAAGAGGCAAAAAAAAGCGCCGACCAGCGGCGCTTTTCAAATATCAGACAGGCATCTCGTACGGAGCCTTTGAAGAATGTTCTTGTTGATCGATCGGAAGCTTGTCTCCTCGGACCCTCGGCAGTACGAGCAGGGCCCGTCGCGAGTGCGCAGATTGTGCAAGCGCGCACCCGCCCGGTGCATTAGGAATTACCCGCTTCGTGTTACTTCGACCTCCCGGTTGGGAAACCAAAGTGTTTCAGTCAGTTAACAAGATGGCATGACTCGTGCACACAGGCCTCTTGTCCACCACTCCAAGAAGAAACGGTCATGGCCCTGCTGGCACCCCAAGCCTCCCTGAACGCGGCCGACACCGCCTGGATGATGACCTCGACCGCGCTGGTGCTGCTGATGACGCTGCCCGGCATCGCGCTCTTCTATGCCGGCATGGTGCGACGCAAGAACGTGCTGGCCACCATGGCCGGGGTGGTGGCGATCGCCGCGGTGGTCTCGCTGACCTGGTTCGCGCTCGGCTACTCGCTGGCCTTCACCCCCGGCTGGCCCTGGCTGGGCAAGCTCTCGCGCATCGGTTTTTCAGGTTTCGAGTACCTGAAGGAGGCCGGCCAGGTGGCCGTGAGCCACGTGGCGCCGAACGTGCCGGAATCGGTCTACGCCATGTTCCAGCTGAGCTTCGCGATCATCACCACCGCGCTGGTGCTCGGCGCTTTTGTCGAGCGCATGCGCTTCTCGGCGCTGCTGTGGTTCGCGCTGCTGTGGAGCGTGCTCGTGTACGCACCGGTCGCGCACTGGGTGTGGGAGCCGGGCGGCTGGCTCGCGCAGATGGGCGCGCTCGACTTCGCGGGCGGCTCGGTGGTGCACGTCAACGCGGGCATCGCGGGGCTGGTGTGCGCCTATGCGCTCGGGCCGCGCCGGGGCTACGGGCGCGAGGCCTTCGAGCCCTACAGCCTGGCGCTCACCATGACGGGCGCGGGCCTGCTGTGGGTCGGCTGGTTCGGCTTCAATGCCGGCTCGGCGGTGGCGGCCGACGGGCGCGCCGGCCTGGCGATGCTGGTGACGCACATCGCGGCGGCGGCCGGCGCCATGAGCTGGATGATCGGCGAATGGATCGTGCGCCGCAGCCCCTCGCTCTTGGGCCTGTGCTCCGGCCTCGTGGCCGGGCTGGTGGCGATCACGCCGGCGGCCGGCTTCGTCACGCCGCTGTCGGCGCTGGCCATCGGCGCCATCGCCGGGCTGGCCTGCTACTGGGGCGCCACGGGCCTGAAGCACCTGCTCGGTGCGGACGACTCGCTCGACGTGTTCGGCGTGCACGGCATCGGCGGCATCGTGGGCGCGCTGCTCACGGGCGTGTTCGCCGACCCGCGCATCTCGGGCGCGGCGGGCAATGTGCTGACGCAGGCGATCGCGGTCGCCAGTGTGGCGATCTACAGCGCGGCGGGCACAGCCATCGTCTTGTTCCTCGTGCATGTGCTGGTCGGATTGCGCGTCGACCCCGAGAGCGAACTCGTGGGCCTCGATCTTGCTCAACACAAAGAACACCTGGGAGCCTGATTCAAAGACGGAGACCCGCCATGCCCTCCATGTCCGAAAGCGAACGCATCGCCCTCGCCGCCCGCCTGCACGTGGCGCTGCGGCGCAAGCACGGGCGCGTGACCGACACCGAATGGATGGCCACCAATGCCGAGTACGCCGCCGAGATCGTGCGCATGACGCGCCAGCACGCCGCCGAAACCAAGGACGACGAACTCGACCAACTCGCCACGCGGCTGGAGCAGGCCATGGAACCGCTGGCCCGCGCCGCGCGGCTGGCGGCGCGCCAGCCCGACGGCCTGCCGCCCACGCCGCCGCCGCGCTACGTCGG
The DNA here is from genome assembly GCF_059567965.1 of Variovorax sp. BGA-UO-ETr-C22. NCBI lineage: Bacteria > Pseudomonadati > Pseudomonadota > Betaproteobacteria > Burkholderiales > Comamonadaceae > Variovorax > Variovorax sp. BGA-UO-ETr-C22. Next base: position 360,408 of record NZ_JCAQPA010000009.1, on the reverse strand, counting down.
CGGGCTGCGCTGACGACGCCTCAGTTCGCGGCCAGCGCCGCCTTGCGGATCGACGCCAGCGTGCTCGCGGGCGTGATCGCCTCCGGGTCCAGCAGGCAATGCAGGATCGCCGGCTTGCCGCTGGCACGCGCACGCGCGAGTGCCGGGCCGAATTCCTCCGTCGTGGTCACGCGTTCGCCGTGGCCGCCGAACACCTCGGCGTAGCCGCGGAAGTCGGGGTTCTTCAGCTGCGTGGCGCTGATGCGGCCGGGGTAGTGCTTTTCCTGGTGCATGCGGATCGTGCCGTACATGCCGTTGTCCAGCAGCACCACGAGGATCGGCAGGCCGTACTGCACGGCGGTGGCGAACTCCTGGCCGTGCATCATGAAATCGCCGTCGCCCGCGAACACGACCACCTCGCGTTCGGGCCACAGCCGCTTGGCGCCGACGCCGGCCGGCAGGCCGTAGCCCATCGAGCCGCTGGTCGGCGCGAGCTGGCTCGCGAACGCGCGGAACGGCCAGAAGCGGTGCACCCAGGTCGCGAAGTTGCCCGCGCCGTTGCAGAAGATGGTGTCGGCGGGCAGCACCTCGCGCAGGTGCTGCATGACCTCGCCCATCTGCAGCGGGCCGGGAATGCGGACCGCGGCCGGGTCGCTCCAGCGCAGGAAGTCTTCGCGCGCGGTCTTCGTCTCGGCCTGCCACACGGGCGGTGATGCGGGACGCAGCGTGGACACCGCTTCGGCGAACGCCTGCGGCGTGGCGTGGATGCCCTGTGTCGGGCGGTAGAGCTTGCCGAGCTCGTCGGCATCGGCGTGCACATGGACCAGCGCCTGCTTCGGCTGCGGAATCGCGAACAGCTCATAGCCTTGCGACGGCACTTCCGACAGGCGCCCGCCGACCAGCAGCACCAGGTCCGCATCGCGGATGCGCGCCAGCATGCGCGGGTTCGCGCCGAGCCCCAGGTCGCCCGCGTAGCAGGGGTGCTCGGCGGACATCAGCATCTGGCGGCGGAACGAGCAGTACACGGGCAGCGAATACGCCTCGGCGAACTGCGCGAACTGCTGCGTCGCGGCTTCGGACCAGCGGCTGCCGCCCAGGATGACGACCGGCCGCTGCGCCTGCGACAGGCGCTGCTGCAGCTCGGCGATCTGCACCGCGCCCGGATGCGTTTCGGTGACGGCGTACGGCAGCGCATCGGCTACCACGGCGGCTTCGGTCAACATGTCTTCGGGCAGCGCGATCACCACCGGCCCAGGCCGGCCCGAGGTCGCGACATGGAAGGCGCGCGACACCAGCTCGGGCACGCGCGCCGGGTCGTCGATCTGCACGACCCACTTGGCCATCGTGCCGAAAACCGCGCCGTAGTCCAGCTCTTGGAAGGCCTCGCGGCCCATCGCGTCGCGCGCGACCTGGCCGACGAACAGCAGGAGCGGCGTCGAGTCCTGGTGCGCGATGTGCACGCCCGCCGCCGCGTTGGTGGCGCCGGGGCCGCGCGTGACGAAGCAGATGCCGGGCTGGCCCGTGAGCTTGCCCTGCGCCTCGGCCATCATCGCCGCGCCGCCTTCCTGCCGGCACACCGTCACGTCGATCGATGCGTCGTGCAGCGCGTCGAGCACGGCCAGGAAGCTTTCGCCGGGCACGCAGAAGAGCTGCCGGACGCCGTGGGTGATGAGCTGGTCGACCAGGATCTGGCCGCCGGTGCGGGAGGAAGTCATGAGGGTTCCAGTGGAATGAAGAGGAAAGGTCAGGAAAGCGCGGCGCAGGCGGCGGCGATGCGCGCGCACGCCTCTTCGAGCTGCGCCATCGACGTCGCATACGAGATGCGGAAATACGGCGCGAGCCCGAACACGCTGCCCGGCACCACCGCCACCTCGAATTCCTGCAGCAGGTAGCGGCAGAAGTCGCTGTCGGTCTGCAGCAGCGCGCCGCTGGCGGTGCGCTTGCCGAGCACGCCGGCGCAGCTTGCGAAGGTGTAGAAGGCGCCCTCGGGCACGCGGCAATGCAGGCCCGGCGTGCGGTTGAGCGCGGCCACGACGAAGTCGCGGCGCTGTTGAAAGGATGCGCAGCGCTCGGCCACGATGCCCTGCGGGCCGGTGAGCGCCTCGATCGCCGCGGCCTGGCTCACCGACGACGGGCACGAGGTCGACTGGCTCTGCACCACGGCCATCGCGGCGATCAGCGGGCGCGGTCCTGCGCCGTAGCCGACGCGCCAGCCGGTCATCGCGTAAGCCTTCGACACGCCGTTCACCGTCAACGTGCGTTCGCGCAAGCGCGGCTCCACCGCCACCGGCGTTGCGAACGCGAGGCCGTCGTAGAGGATGTGTTCGTAGATGTCGTCCGCCAGCACCCAGACGTGGGGGTGATCGAGCAGCACGTCGGTGATCGGCTTCAGTTGGGCCGCGCTGTAGGCCGCGCCGCTCGGGTTCGACGGCGAGTTGAGAAACAGCCAGCGCGTGCGCGGCGTGATGACCGCCTGCAGCTGCGTCGCGGTCAGGCGAAAGCCGTTCTCCTCACCGCACGCCACCGACACCGGCACGCCGCCGCAGATCTGCACGATGTCGGCGTACGAGGTCCAGTACGGCGCGGGCAGGATCACCTCGTCGCCCGGGTTCAGGCTCGCCATCAGCGCATTGAAGATCACCTGCTTGGCGCCCGCGCTCACGCTGATCTCGTCGAGCGCGAAGTCCAGCGCGTTGTCGCGCTTGAACTTCAGCTGCACCGCCGCCTTCATCGCCGGGCTGCCGTCGAGCACCGTGTAGCGCGTGTCGCCGCGCGCAATGGCCTGAGAGGCCGCATGCCGGATGTTCTCGGGCGTGTCGAAGTCGGGCTCGCCCGCGCCCAGCACGATCACCGGGCGGCCGGCGCGCTTGAGCGCCTGCGCATGATCGGTGATGCGCAGGATCTCCGAGACGTGGATGGCGCGCACGCGTTGCGCCGGCGAGAACACGGCGGCGTCTGTCACTTGGCGTAGGCTTCCAGTGGCTTGTCGTTGGGTTCGAGGATCAGCTGCTTGAGCGCGGGGCTCATCGGCAGATTGAGGCTGGTGTTCTTCGGCGGGATCGCGGCCACGAACCACTTGGTGTAGATCTTCTCGAGCTCGCCGCTCTTCATGAGCTTGCGCAGCGAATCGTCCACCGCCGCCTTGAAGGCCGGGTCGTCCTTGCGGAACAGCAGCGCGATCGGCTCGGAGCCCAGCGCCTCGCCGGTGATGCGGTAGGCCGTGGGGTTCTTCGAGTTCGCGATGATGCCGGCGAGCAGGTTGTCGTCGAGCACGAAGGCATCGGCGCGGCCCGACTCCATGAGGAGGAAGCTCTCCAGGTGGTCCTTGCCGAGCATCGTGTTGTACGAGACGTTCTGTGCGCGCTCGCGCTTGCGCAGCAGCTGCACGGCGGTGGTGCCGGTCGAGGCCGACACGTTACGGCCCGCGAGCTGGTCGAGCGTGGTGATGCCCGAGTCGACCTTGGTCGCCATGCGCACTTCGCTCACGTACGTGGTGAGCGCGAAGGCCACCTGCTGCTGGCGCGCGGTGTTGTTGGTGGTGGGGCCGCAGCCGATGTCCAGCGTGCCGTTCTGCACCAGCGGGATGGTGTTCTGCGCGGTCACGGCCATGTACTCGAGCTTGGCGTTGGGCGTGATGTCCTTCAGCACGCGCTCGCAGAGTTCGACGTGGTAGCCCACGTACTTCTCGCCCGCACCCAGCATGTAGGCCATGGGCGGCGAGGCTTCGCGCACGCCGAGCACGACCTTGCCGCTCGCCTTGATCTTGTCGAGCGTGCCGCCCGTGGGCGCCTGCTGCGCGGTGGCGGTGGTGCCGAAGGCGAGCGCAAGCAGCACGGCGGTGGCGAGGGTCTTCAGTTGCATCTTCATCTTTGCTGTCTCCTGGTGGTTTTTCTGGGGGGATAGGTGCGGCCGCTGCCTGGCCGCTGCGGCGAAATGCCGCGCGGCAGGCACCACGGGCCGGGGTTGTTCAGTCGCCGATGTCGAAGGTCACGCCTTGAGCCAAGGGCAATGCCGTCGAGTAGTTGATGGTGTTGGTCGCGCGGCGCATGTAGGCCTTCCAGCTGTCCGAGCCCGCTTCGCGCCCGCCGCCGGTTTCCTTCTCGCCACCGAAGGCGCCGCCGATCTCGGCGCCGCTCGGGCCGATGTTGACGTTGGCGATGCCGCAGTCCGAACCTGCGCTGGACATGAAGCGCTCGGCCTCGCGCACATTGAGCGTGAAGATCGACGACGACAGGCCCGCGCCGACGGCGTTGTGCCATTCGATGGCTTCGTCGAGCGAGCTGTAGCGCACCACATAGAGGATGGGCGCGAAGGTCTCGCGCAGCACCGGGCCGGCGTGCGACGTCAGTTCGACCAGCGCGGGGCGCACATAGAACGCGTCCTGCGTGCCGATGCCCTCGACGCGCTGGCCGCCGTGCACCGTGGCGCCGGTCTCGCGGCTTTCGTTCAGGGCCTTCTGCATGCCGTCGAAGGCGGCGCGGTCGATCAGCGGACCGACCAGCGTGCCGGCCTCGCGCGGGTCGCCCACCTGCACGTTGCCGTAGACCTTCACGAGCTTGGGCACGAGCTGGTCGTACACGCTCTCGTGCACGAACAGGCGCCGCAGCGTGGTGCAGCGCTGGCCCGCCGTGCCCATGGCCGCGAAGGCGATGCCGCGCAGCGTGAGGTCCAGGTCGGCCGAGGGCGTGACGATGGCGGCGTTGTTGCCGCCCAGTTCGAGGATCGCGCGGGCGAAGCGCGCCGCCAGTTTCGGACCGACCTGCCGGCCCATCGCCGTGGAGCCGGTGGCCGAGAGGATCGGCACGCGGGGGTCGTCCACCAGCACCTCGCCGATGTCGCGCGGGCCCAGCAGCAGGCCGAGCAGGCCTTCGGGCGCGTCGCCGAAGCGTTCGATGGCGCGCTGCGCGATGGCGTGCACGGCCAGCGCGGTGAGCGGTGTTTTCTCGGACGGCTTCCACACCACCGGATCGCCGCACACCAGCGCGAGCGCCGCGTTCCACGACCACACGGCCACGGGAAAGTTGAAGGCAGAGATCACGCCGCACACGCCCAGCGGATGCCAGGTTTCCATCATCCGGTGCTCGGCGCGTTCGGTGGCCAGCGTGAGGCCGTAGAGCTGGCGCGAGAGGCCGACCGCGAAGTCGCAGATGTCGATCATTTCCTGCACCTCGCCCGCGCCCTCGGACGGGATCTTGCCGGCCTCCAGCGTGACGAGGCGGCCCAGGTCGCGCTTGGCGGCACGCAGCTCTTCGCCCAGCAGGCGCACCAGCTCGCCTCGGCGCGGCGCCGGCACCAGGCGCCAGGCCTTGAAGGCCTCGTGGGCGCGGCCGATGGCGCCGGTGGCTTCCACGGCCGTGGTCTGCGGCACCTGCGCGATCACCTCGCCGCTGACCGGCGAGCGCACCGTGAGGTCGCCGCGGGTGTGGGCGGTGCGGGGCACGCCCAGGCGATGCAGCAGTTGGTCAACCTCGGCGGGAAGGGACACGGGGGTCTGGGCTTCTGGCATGGACGCTCCAGGGAGAAGGAAGGACAGAAGAAGAAATGCGACAGCAGGAACGGGCCAATATGTGCGAAACCCGCGCCCTTGCCTAGCGAAAAATTGGAAGGACTTGGTGCGTTTTGCGAACGAACTTCGTGGTGACACCTTCCTTCAACGCACGATAAGCGCCTGCCCGCACAATGCGCGCGTGCCCCGAAAACCGCCCGCCCCCTCGCCGCCCCCACCCTATTGGCTCTACCTGCTGGAATGCGAAGGCGGCGTGTACTACGCGGGCATCGCGCTCGACGTGGAGCAGCGCTTCTTCCAGCATGTCTTCGGACTGGGCGCCAAGTTCACGCGCGCGCGTCCGCCCCAGCGCGTGCTGGCGGCGCGCCAGTACCCCGACAAGGGCGCCGCGCTGCGGGCGGAGATCGCGCTCAAGGCGCTGCCCCGCGCGCGCAAGCTGGCGTTCTTCGAGAGCTAGCCCCCCGCCGCCGGCGACCTGCGCAGCATCACCGGCAGGCACAACAGATAGAGCACGGCGCCGGCCAGCCCTGCGCCGTGGGCTGGAGGAGCAGGCGGCACCGCCCGATGCGGAAATCCGGCAGCAGGCGCTCGATGCCGCCGCGGCCTCGCGCCCGCTGCTGGCCGAGGCCTTCGCCAGCTACCGCAAGGCCGGCCCCGATGCGATGTTCGAGGTCGGCGTGGACCTCATGCTCGAAGGCGCGAAGGCGCGCCTGGCGGCTGACACCCAGCGCAGCGCCAAGCCGCGCCGCTGAGCCGCCTCAGCGGTTGCGGTTGTCTTCCAGGATCCAGCCCGCCGCCTTCTCCGCCATCATCAGCGTCGGGCTGTTGGTGTTGCCGCTCGTGATGGTGGGCATCGCGCCCGCATCGACCACGCGCAGGCCGCGCACGCCGCGCACGCGCAGGCGCGCATCGAGCACCGCCATCGGGTCGCCGTCGGCGCCCATCTTCGTGGTGCCGACCGGATGGAAGATGGTCGTGGCGATGTCGCCGGCCAGCCGCGCGAGGTCGTCGTCGGTCTGGTACTGCACGCCGGGCTTCCACTCCTGCGGCTTGTACTTCGCGAGCGCGGGCTGCTGCGCAATGCGGCGCGTCACGCGCAGCGAATCGGCCGCGACCTTGCGGTCTTCCTCGGTGCTCAGGTAGTTGGGCGCGATGGCGGGCGCGTCTTCGAAACGCGCGCTCTTGATGCGCACCGTGCCCCGGCTCGTCGGGTTCAGGTTGCACACGCTCGCGGTGAAGGCCGGAAAGCTGTGCAGCGGCTCGCCGAAGGCGTCGAGCGACAGCGGCTGCACGTGGTACTGGATGTTGGGCCACGCGCGGTCGGGCGAGCTGCGCGTGAAGGCGCCGAGCTGCGATGGCGCCATGCTCATCGGGCCGCTGCGCTTGAGCAGGTATTCGAGGCCGATCTTCGCCTTGCCGACCAGCGACGAGGCCAGCACGTTGAGCGTGGGCGCGCCTTCGATCTTGTAGACCGCGCGGATCTGCAGGTGGTCCTGCAGGTTGGCGCCGACGCCGGGCGCGTCCAGCGCCACCTCGATGCCGTGCTGGCGCAGCAGATCGGCCGGGCCGACGCCCGACAGCTGCAGGATCTGCGGCGAGCCGATGGCACCCGCGCTGAGGATCACTTCGCACTCGGCGTGCGCCGTGGTCATCTCGGTGCCGTCCCACACCTGCGCCCCGGTGCAGCGTTTCGTGCCGTCGGGCAGCGTCTCGAACAGCAGGCGCGACACCTGCGCGCCGGTCCACAGTTCGAAGTTGGGGCGGCCGTAGCAGGTGGGCCGCAGGAAGGCCTTGGCGGTGTTCCAGCGCCAGCCGTTCTTCTGGTTGACCTGGAAGTAGCCCACGCCTTCGTTGCTGCCGCGGTTGAAGTCGGCGGTGTGCGGCACGCCGGCCTGCACGGCCGCATCGGCGAACGCATCGAGGATGTCCCAGCGCAGCCGCTGTTTCTCGACGCGCCATTCGCCGCCCGCGCCGTGCATCTCGTCGGCGCCGAGGTAGAAGTCTTCGTGCTTGCGAAAGGCCGGCAGCACGTTTTCCCAGCGCCAGCCCTCGTCGCCCGTGAGTTCAGCCCAGTGCTCGTAGTCGCGCGACTGGCCGCGCATGTAGATCATGCCGTTGATGCTGGAGCAGCCGCCCAGCGTCTTGCCGCGCGGATAGCGCAGCGTGCGGCCGTTCAGGCCCGCGTCGGGCTCGGTGTTGTAGAGCCAGTCGGTGCGCGGGTTGCCGATGCAATACAGGTAGCCCACCGGAATGTGGATCCAGTGGTAGTCGTCCTTGCGGCCGGCCTCGATGAGCAGCACGCGCTTGGTCTTGTCGGCGCTCAGGCGGTTGGCGATGAGCGAGCCGGCGGTGCCGGCGCCGATGATGATGTAGTCGAAGGTGGTGTCGCTCATGGCGGCTGGCTTTTGTCTCTCGTTGTTCTTCGGATGCGAAGCGCCGCGCGTGCGGCGCCCCCTTTTACCTTTACTTCGCCGTGGGCATCACGAACTCTGCGCCCTTGCCGATGCTCTCGGGCCAGCGCTGCATGATCGACTTCTGCTTCGTATAGAAGCGCACGCCCTCTTCGCCATACGCGTGCATGTCGCCGAACAGGCTCTTCTTCCAGCCGCCGAAGCCGTGCCAGGCCATCGGCACCGGGATCGGCACGTTGATGCCGACCATGCCGACCTGGATGCGGCGGCCGAACTCGCGCGCCACGTTGCCGTCGCGCGTGAAGCAGCTCACGCCGTTGCCGAACTCGTGCGCGTTGATGAGGTCGACGGCTTCCTTGAAGGTCGCGACGCGCAGGCAGCCCAGCACGGGGCCGAAGATTTCTTCCTTGTAGATGCGCATCTCGGGCGTGACGTGGTCGAACAGCGTGCCGCCCATCCAGAAGCCGTCGCCGCAACCTTCGCCAGCCTTGTTGCCGTCGAAGCTGCGGCCGTCGACCAGCAGCTTCGCGCCTTCCTTCTCGCCCTGCGCGATGTAGCCGGTGATGCGCTCGTGCGCGGCGCGCGTGACGATCGGGCCCATCTCGGCCGCGAGGTTCTCGCCATCGAGCACCTTCAGCGTCTTCGTGCGCTCGATGAGCTTGGGCAGCAGCCGGTCGGCCACGTCGCCCACCAGCACCGCGACGCTGATCGCCATGCAGCGCTCGCCGGCCGAGCCGTAGCCGGCGCCGATCAGCGCGTCCACGGCCTGGTCGATGTCGGCGTCGGGCATGACGACCATGTGGTTCTTCGCGCCGCCCAGCGCCTGCACGCGCTTGCCGTGGCGTGCGCCGGTCTCGTAGATGTAGTTGGCAATGGGCGTGGAGCCCACGAAGCTCACGGCCTTGACGTCGGGGTGCTCCAGCAGCGCGTCGACCGCGGCCTTGTCGCCCTGCACCACGTTGAACACGCCGTCGGGCAGGCCGGCCTTCTTGAGCAGCTCGGCCATCAGCAGCGACGGGCTCGGGTCGGTCGGGCTGGGCTTGAGCACGAAGGTGTTGCCCGCGGCAATGGCCACCGGGAACATCCACATCGGCACCATCACCGGGAAGTTGAAGGGCGTGATGCCGGCCACCACACCCAGCGGCTGGCGCAGCGTCCAGTTGTCGATGCCGGTGCTCACCTGGTCGGTGAAGTCGCCCTTGAGCAGCTGCGGAATGCCGCAGGCGAACTCGACGATGTCGATGCCGCGGCTCACTTCGCCCTGCGCGTCGGTGAAGACCTTGCCGTGCTCGGCGGTGATGAGGTGGGCGAGCTCGTCCTTGTGCTGGTTGAGCAGCTCCAGGAACTTGAACATCACGCGCGCCCGGCGGATCGGCGGCGTGTCGGCCCAGGCCGGGAACGCGGCTTGGGCAGCGGCCACGGCGGCCCCCACCTGCGCGGCGTCGGCCAGGCCGACCTTGCCGGTGACGGCGCCGGTGGCGGGGTTGGTCACGTCCTGCGTGCGGCCGGAGGTGTTGGCGGCGGGGGCGCCGGCGATGTGGTGATCGATATTTCGGGTGCTGATGGACATGTGCGGGTCTCCTGAAGGCAATTTGGCCCAATCCACAAAGAGAAAGCCAATGAATTCGCGTCGAAGGCGCTATAAATCAGTCTTATATGACTACGTCATCGATGGACCTCCAGATTCTGCGCGCCTTCATCCTGGCGGCGCGCGAGGGCAACGTCTCGCGCGCCGCCGAGAAGCTGCACCTGACGCAGCCTGCGGTGAGCCTGCAGCTCAAGCGTTTCGCGGAAGAAACCGGGCTGGTGCTGTTCACCCGCACGCCCCACGGGCTGGCGCTCACGGCCGACGGCGCGGCCATGCTGCCGCAGGCCGAGCGCGTGCTGGCAGCCGTGGGCGACCTGCAGCAGGCCGCGCGCAACCTGCAGGTCACGGTGCGCGGGGCGCTGCGCATCGGCACCATCCTCGACCCCGAGTTCACGCGGCTGGGCGTGTTCCTGCGCGAGCTGGTCGAGGCCGCGCCGCAGATCGAGACCGAGCTGCGCCACGGCATGAGCGGCAGCGTGCTGGCGCAGGTGCTGCGCGGCGAGCTCGACGTGGGCTTTCACCTCGACCCCGGCGATGAATCCGACGACGCCGCGCCGGCGCCGCTCGCGGTGCGCACCCTCACCCGCTTCAGCTACCGCGTGGTCGCGCCGGCCGGCTGGGGCCCGCAGGTGCTGGGGCGCGACTGGAAGGCGCTGGCCGCCCTGCCCTGGCTGGCCACGCCACCCGAGTCGGCGCACCACCGTTTGCTGGAACGCGTGTTCGGCCCGCTCGGCCTGGCGCCCCGGCGCGTGGCGCTGGTCGACCAGGAGGCCTCGATGCTCGACCTGCTGAAGTCGGGCGTGGGCCTGAGCCTGGTGCGCGACTCGATCGCCATCCGCGAAAGCCAGGCCCACGGCCTCGTGCTGGCCGACCGCGTGCGGCTGGATTGCGCGCTGCGTTTCGTCTCGCTGGCCGCGCGGCGCGACGAGCCCGTGATCGCCAGCGCCTGGGATGCGCTGGCCCGGGCCTGGAGCTGAAGATTGGCTGAAAAAAACGGCGTCTGGCCCTACGCAAACGAAGGGCCAGACGCACACAAGCCCCGGATGCACGCGGTTACGATGCGCGCTCTCGCTTGGACCTTTGTTTACGTTTTGTCCCGCACCTTTGCCCATGTCGCCCACCCCGTCGCCCGCTGACGCCCCCGCCACCGACGACGCCTTCGCGCCGCCGCGCGCGCAGACGCAGGACGTGGACGGCCGCACCTGGGCCGTGGCCAGCGGTTGCTGGACCACGCTGGCGATGTCGACGCGCCCGGCCTGGGAGGCGTTGGCCAGGGACCTCGCGGCGCTGCCGCCCGCGGACGACCGGGCCTGGGACCTGCGCCCCATCGGCCAGCTCGACCACATCGGCGCCCAGCTGCTGTGGGAGCACTGGCGCCAGGCCTGGCCGGCCACGATCGAGCTGTCGCCGCAGCACCAGGCGGTGCTCGACCAGGTGGCGAAGTTCACGGTGGCCACGCCCGACGAGCCGCCCAAATCGCTGAGCGACCGGCTGCACGCACTGGCCCACCACGGCCCGCGCGCGATGGTCGTGCTGCACGACTTCGTGGGCCTCATCGGCCAGCTCGCGCTCGACCTGTGCACGCTGGCGCGCGCGCCGCACCGCGCGCCGTGGCGCGACTTCTCGGGCCACCTCTATCAGTTCGGCGCCACGGCGCTGCACATCACGGCGCTGGTCGGCCTCTTGATCGGCGTGGTGCTGGCGTACCTGATCTCCCAGCAGCTGCGCAACTACGGCGCCGAGGCCTTCGTGGTGAACATCCTCGGGCTGTCGCTGATCCGCGAGCTCGGGCCGGTGCTGGCCGCCGTGCTGATCGCGGGCCGCTCGGGCTCGGCGATCACGGCGCAGATCGGCGTGATGCGCGTCACCGAAGAGCTCGACGCGATGCGCGTGATGGGCATCCCGCACGGCTTCCGTCTCGTGATGCCGCGCGTGCTGGCGCTGGCCATCGCGATGCCGCTGATCAGCCTGTGGACCTCGATGGCGGCGCTGGCCGGCGGCATGCTCGCGGCCGATGCGGCGCTGGGCATCTCGCCGTCGTATTTCCTGTCGGCCTTGCCGCGCGCGGTGCCCATCTCCAACCTCTGGCTGGCCCTGGCGAAGTCGGCGGTGTTCGGCGTGCTGATCGCGCTGATCGGCTGCTACTTCGGCATGAAGGTCAAGCCCAACACCGAGAGCCTGGGGCGCGGCACCACGTCGTCGGTCGTGACCTCGATCACCGCCGTGATCCTGGTCGATGCGCTCTTCGCAGTGCTCTTCAAGGGCATAGGATTCCGCGGATGAACGCCGCCGTGACGTCCCCGTCGAACACCGTGGTCGACATCCGCAAGCTCTGGACCGTGTTCAAGAGCCCCGATGGCGAACAGGTGGTGCACCGCGACCTCGACCTGCACCTTGACCGCGGCGAGGTGCTGTCGCTGGTCGGCGGCTCGGGCACCGGCAAGACGGTGCTGCTGCGCCAGATCCTCGGGCTGCAGAAGCCCACGAAGGGCGCGGTCGAGGTGCTGGGCCGGGCGCCGGGCGAACTCAGCGCGGCCGGCGCGGCCAACGTGGGCATGCTGTTCCAGCACGGGGCGCTGTTCTCGGCCTTCAGCGTGCTGGAGAACATCGCCTTCCCGCTGCGCGAACTCAAGCTGCTGCCCGACGAGCTGATCCGCAACGCCGCACTCGTGAAGCTGCAGATGGTGGGGCTGGAGCCGCAGCATGCGAACAAGAGCCCGTCGGACCTGTCGGGCGGCATGATCAAGCGCGTGGCGCTGGCGCGCGCGCTCATCATGGACCCGCCGCTGCTGCTGCTCGACGAACCCACGGCCGGCCTCGACCCCGAGGCCTCCGACAGTTTCTGCGACCTGCTGCGCGGCCTGCACCGCGAGCTGGGCCTGACGGTCGTGATGGTCACGCACGACCTGGACACCCTGTTCGACCTGAGCACCCGCATCGCGGTGCTGGCCGACCAGAAGGTGATCGTGAGCGGCACGGCGCGCGAAGTCATCGCCTACCCGCATCCCTTCATCCACGAATACTTTCTCGGCGGGCGCGGCCAGCGCGCCCTGGAGGCGCTGCACGACAAGCCCGCCGCCGGCAAACAACCATCCGCGCCGCGGCCCGAGGCCGCGCGCGCTGACGAAAGGTAGGTCCCCTCATGGAAAACAAGGCCCATGCCCTCGCCGCCGGCGCCTTCGTGCTCGGCCTGATCGCCGCGCTCGTCGCGCTGGTGGTCTGGTTCACGCGCGACAACACCGTGCGCAACGTGTACGAACTCTCCACCCGCGACGCCGTGAGCGGCCTGCAGCCGCAGGCCCAGGTGCGCTACCGCGGCATCTCGGTCGGCAAGGTGACCTCGATCGACTTCGACCCAAAAACCAAGGGCAACGTGCGCGTGCGCATCACGGTCGACGAGCGCGTGCCGCTCACCACCTCCAGCTTCGCCACGCTGAGCTACCAGGGCGTGACCGGCCTGGCCTTCATCGCGCTGGACGACGAGGGCGAATCGACCGTCGCGCTCAAGCCGAACAACGACAACCCGCCGCGCATTCCGCTCAAGCCCTCGATGCTCGCGAAGCTGCAGGACCGCGGCGAGGAAATCATCGACCAGGTGGAAGAAGTGACCAAGCGCGCCAACGCGCTGCTGGCCGACGCCAACCAGAAGCGCGTGGCCGACGCGCTGGAGAACATCGCGGCCGCCTCGGCCAGCGCCAACACGCTGCTCAAGCAGCTCGACAACACCGTCAAGACCGGCCTGAACCCGACGCTGGCCGCCATGCCCGAGACGCTGTCGACGGTGAAGAAGGCGGCCGGCGACGTCTCGCGCGTGGCCAACAATTTCAACTCGACCGTGGGCAAGCTCAACGCACCCGACGGCCCGGTCGAGCGCCTGAGCGAGGGCACCAAGGCGTTGGCGCAGGCGGTCGATTCGTTCAACGCCGCCACCCTGCCGCGCGTGAACCGCGTGGCCGACGACACCGCCCACGCGGTGCGCCGCCTGGGCCGCGCGGCCGACAGCATCAACGACAACCCGCAATCGCTGCTGTTCGGCAACGGCGGCGCGGCCGCGGGCCCGGGCGAGCCCGGCTTCGTTGCGCCCGCCGCACGCCACTGACCGGGAGCAGACACACCATGCGCATGAAGAACACCCTCCCCGCCCTCGCCAGCCTCGGCTGCGTGCTGCTGGTCGCCGGCTGCGGCATGCTGCCCGACAAGCCGGCGCGCGCCACGCTGTACGACTTCGGCCCCGGTCTTTCGGCCGCCGCACCTGCCGCCGCTGCCGCGCCGGCCACCGCGCTGCCGGCGCTGTCCCTCGCGGAGTTCGACAGCAACACGCGCCTGGACGGCACGCAGATCCTGTACCGCCTGGGCTACGCCGACGCCAACGAGCTGCGCCCCTACGGCCAGTCGCGCTGGAGCCTGCCGCCCGCGCAGCTGCTGCGCCAGCGGCTGCGCGACACGCTGGCCGAGCGCCGCACCGTGCTCGGCCCCGAAGAAAGCGCGACGCTCGCGCGCACCGAGGGCATCGTGCCCGACACGCTGCGCATCTCGCTCGACGAGTTCAGCCACTACTTCGATGCGCCCGCCAGCAGCACGGGCCTGGTGCGCCTGCGCGCCACGCTGGTCCGCACCGCCACCGGCGGCGACCGCGTGATGGGCCAGCGGACCTTCACCGTGCGCCGCCCCGCCGCCAGCGCCGACGCGCCCGGCGGCGTGAAGGCGCTCATCGCGGCGAGCGACGCGGCCATGGCCGAGGTCGTGCAATGGGTCGACCAGTTGCAGCAGCAGGAGCCGCCGCAGCCGCGCACGGCCGCGCCGCGGCGCTGAACGGCCGGCGACCTGCTCTCTCTTCCTTCCAACCAACCCTGAGGAGACCCGTCCCATGAACGCAACGCGCATCGTCGGCATCCTGCTGGTCGTGGCCGGCATCGCCGGGCTCGGCCTGGGCGGCTTCAGCTTCACCAAGGAAACGCATCAGGCCAAGCTGGGCCCGCTGGAGTTCTCGGTGAAGGAAAAACAGACCATCAACATCCCGGCCTGGGCCGGCGTGGCGGCGATCGTGGTGGGCGGCGCGCTGGTGCTGCTGGGTGGCAAGAAGGGCTGAGCGCCCGTCGACCACCGCCATGGCCGACGCCTTCGTGCCGCTGGAAGGCGGCTGCACCTGCCGGCAGGTGCGCTACCGCCTGAACGCCCCGCCGCTCTTCGTGCACTGCTGCCACTGCCGCTGGTGCCAGCGCGAGACGGGCTCGTCCTTCGCGCTCAACGCGCTCATCGAACCGGAACACGTGCAGGTGCTGCAGGGCGCGGTCGATCTCGTGCTCACGCCCTCGGCCAGCGGACGCGGCCAGAAATACGCACGCTGCCCGGCCTGCCATGTCGCGCTGTGGAGCCACTACGCCGGCGCCGGCGACGCCGTGAGCTTCATCCGCGTGGGCACGCTCGACACGCCCGACCGGCTGCCGCCGGATCTGCACATCTTCACGATGTCCAAGCAGCCGTGGGTGGTGCTGCCGGCCGGCGCAGCGGCGGTGCACGAGTACTACGACCGCAAGGACTACTGGCCCGCCGAAAGCCTCGCGCGCTGGCGCGTGCTGCGCGAGAAGATGCGGGCCGGCTAGCGCTTCAGTCGCCGGCCATCCCGGCGACCAACTTCGGCAACAGGTCTTCCGACGCCCCCCGCAACACCACCGCCGCCGCATCGTCCAGGTGCGGCAGCGGCTCGATGTTCAGCGTGACCAGCCGCGCCCCCCGTGCCATCGCCAGCTTGGGCAGCTCGGCCGCCGGGTAGACGATGGTGGTGCTGCCGACCACCAGGAACAGGTCGGACTCCTGCGCCGCCACCTGGGCGTCGAGCAGCACGCCGGCGTTCAGCATCTCGCCGAACATGACCACGTCGGGCCGCGCGTGCGAACCGCAGCGCAGGCAGCGGTGGAAGGGCCACGGGCCGCTGCGGTTGCCGCAGTGGTCGCAGCGCCAGCGGCGCAGCGAGCCGTGCAGCTCCAGCACATCCTGGCCGCCGGCCTTGCCGAGCAGGCCGTCGACGTTCTGCGTGATGAGCCGGGTCGCGGGGCGCAGCCGCTGCAGCTGTGCGAGCGCGAGGTGGCCGGGGTTGGGCGATGCGGTCTCGATCAGCGCCAGGCGCTGGGCCCAGAACTTCGTGAAGCCGCCCGGGTCGCGCGCGAGGTCCTCGGCATGCGAGAACTTGAGCGCGTTCTGGCTCATCCACAGGCCGTCGGCGTCGCGGTAGGTCGGGATGCCCGAGGCCTTGGACAGCCCCGCGCCCGAAAAGACCACGATGCGCCGCGCGCCGCGCAGCAGCGCCACGGTGCGGTCAATGCGCAGCGCGAGGTCGTCGGAGGAAGAAGAAGACGTGGAAGACAAGGCGGAAGAAAACAGGGTCATCGATCGGAAACGGAGGGCACCACGGCGCCGGTGGCGCTCGCGCCCAGGCGCTGCGACACCGTGCCCGCGCAGGCCTTGAGCGCGCGCGCGATCTCGCCGTCCCAGGCGGTGTGGAAGATGCCGGCCGGGCCGATGGCGGTCACGGCCAGCACGATGGCGCCGGTGTGGTCGAACACGGGCGCGGCCATGGCGCTCACGCCCTCGATCACCTCGCCGTCGGAGCGGCTGATGCCGTGGTCGCGCACTTCCTGGCACTGGCGCTCGAAGTCGCTCCACGAGGGCAGCGGCTGCACCGGCGGCATGCCGGCCGGCGGCGCGGGCTCGGCGGCGCCCTTGCGCTGCTTCTGGCGCTGGCGCTCGTCCTCGAGCTGCGCGCGCACCACCGCCGGGTCGAGGTAGGCGGCAAACACGCGGCCCGAGGCCGTGTTGGTGAGCGAGAACACCGTGCCGTGGCGCATGTTCACGTGCACCGGCGAGGGCGACTCGGCCGTGCGCACGATGGTCGCGCCGCGCGCGCCCCACACGGCCAGTGCCACGGTGTGGCCGATCTGCTGCGCGAGCTGGCCGATCAGCGGCGTGGCGATGTGCACCGGGTCGGCCTGCTGCAGGCTGATCAGCCCCAGTTGCAAGGCCAGCGGGCCGAGCAGATAGTGGCCGCTGGCGCGGTCCTGCTCGATGAGGCCCAGCCGGCCGAAGCTCACCATGTACGGGTGGGCCTTGGCGGCCGTCATGTCCGCTTCGCGGGCAAGGTCTTTGAGCGCCATCGGGCGGCCGTGGTGCACCAGCGCGCGCAGCAGCTGCCCGCCGACTTCGATGCTCTGGATGCCGCGCTGGGCGCGGTCGGTGTCAGTCGCTGCCATGGCCGCCTTGCCGTCTGGTTGTTCGTTCATGAAGAAGGCATTAGACATGAACTGATCTCGGGCTTACACTCCGCGCATTCGTTATCTGCAAACTCGTTCGCCTTAAACGAATCAGGCGAATCCCAAAACCACCCCACCGGAGACACACGATGAGCCAAGCCAAGAAATTCGCCAGCCAGGCCGACCTGGAAGAAAAGAAGATCACCTTCAGCCAGATCTCGGAGCACGCCTGGGCCTACACGGCCGAGGGCGACCCGAACACCGGGATCATCATCGGCGACGACTGCGTGCTGGTGGCCGACACCCAGGCCACGCCCGCCATGGCCGCCGACGTGGTGCGCCGCATCCGCGAAGTGACCGACAAGCCCATCAAGTACGTGGTGCTCACCCACTACCACGCGGTGCGCGTGCTGGGCGCGGCAGGCTACGGCGCCGAACACATCCTGGCCAGCCAGGACACGCGCGACCTGATCGTGGAGCGCGGCGAGGAAGACAAGGCCAGCGAAATCGGCCGCTTCCCGCGCCTGTTCCAGAACGTCGAGACCGTGCCCCCGGGCCTGACCTGGCCCACCATGACCTTCACCGGCAAGATGACGCTGTGGCTGGGCAAGCTCGAAGTGCAGCTGCTGCAGCTGGGCCGCGGCCACACCAAGGGCGACACGGTCGTCTGGCTGCCGCAGGAGCGCGCGCTGCTGTCGGGCGACCTGGTCGAGTTCGGCGCCACGCCGTACGCGGGCGACGCCTACTTCCAGGACTGGCCGCAGACGCTGGACAACATCGCCGCCCTGAAGCCCCTGGCCCTGGTGCCGGGCCGCGGCGCCGCGCTGACCACGCCCGAAGCCGTGGCCGAGGGCCTGAACGGCACGCGCGCCTTCATCTCCGACGTGTACGCCAGCGTGCAGGAAGGCGTGAAGGCCGGGCGCGACCTGAACGCGGTCTACAAGGAAACCTACGCGAAGCTGCAGCCCAAGTACAAGCAGTGGGTCATCTTCGACCACTGCATGCCCTTCGACGTGAGCCGCGCCTACGACGAGGCCTCGGGCCACGCCGACCCGCGCGTGTGGACGGCCCAGCGCGACATCGACATGTGGAAGGCCCTGGAAGGCTGATCGCGCCGCGACCTTCCCCCGCGCGGGGAAGGCGACGGAAACGACAAGGACACGGAGACATCACGTGATCGACTATCAAAGCCTGCGCTTCGACTACACCCGCCACGCCGACCAGGACGCCGCCGCGCCCGCCCGCCACCCCGTGGTGGTCGTGGGTGCCGGCCCGGTGGGCCTCACGCTCGCCATCGACCTCGCCCTGCGGCAGGTGCCCGTGGTGCTGCTCGACAACGACAACAGCCTGTCCAGCGGATCGCGCGCGATCTGCTTCGCCAAGCGCACGCTCGAGGTGTTCGACCGCCTCGGCTGCGGCGACCGCATGGTGGACAAGGGCGTGTCGTGGAACGTCGGCAAGGTGTTCTTCCATGACGAGCAGGTCTACCGCTTCGACCTGCTGCCCGAGCCCGGCCACGAGCGCCCGGCCTTCATCAACCTGCAACAGTACTACGTCGAGGGCTACCTCGTCGAACGCGCCGCGGCGCTGCCGCTGATCGACCTGCGCTGGAACAACAAGGTCACCGGCATCGAGCAAGGCGACGACGGCGCGGTGCTGACCGTGGAGACGCCCGAGGGCGAGTACCGCCTGCAGGCCGGCTACGTCGCCGCCTGCGACGGCTCGCGCTCCAACCTGCGCCAGATGCTGGGGCAGGAAGCCAAGGGCCGCGTGTTCCGCGACCGCTTCCTGATCGCCGACATCACGATGGACGCGCAGCTGCCCACCGAGCGCCGCTTCTGGTTCGACCCCTCGTTCCACCCCGGCCAGAGCGTGCTGCTGCACAAGCAGGCCGACGGCATGTGGCGCGTCGACTTCCAGCTCGGCTGGGACGCCGACCCGGTGGAAGAACGCAAGCCCGAGCGCATCACGCCGCGCGTGCGCGCGCTGCTGGACAGCATCGGCTTCGAAGGCGTGCAGTTCCAGATCGGCTGGGCCAGCGTCTACACCTTCGCCTGCCAGCGCATGGAGCGCTTCCGCCATGGCCGCGTGCTGTTCGCGGGCGACTCGGCGCACGGCGTGTCGCCCTTCGGCGCGCGCGGCGCCAACTCGGGCGTGCAGGACGCCGACAACCTCGCCTGGAAGCTCGCGGCCGTGCTGGCCGGCGACGCGCCCGACGCGCTGCTCGACAGCTATGCCAGCGAACGCGAATTCGCGGCCGACGAGAACATCCGCAACTCCACGCGCGCCACCGACTTCATCACGCCCAAGAGCGAGGTGAGCCGCCTCTTCCGCGACGCGGTGCTCGAGCTGACCAAGCGCCACGCCTTCGCGCGCTCGCTGGTCAACAGCGGGCGGCTGTCGGTGGCCACGGTGCTGCGCGACTCGCCGCTCAACACGCCCGACGCCGACACCTTCGCCGGCGCGATGGTGCCCGGCGCCGCCGCGGCCGACGCGCCCGTGCGGCGCGCCGACGGCAGCACCGGCTGGCTGCTGCGCGAATGCCATGTGGCGCGCTTCACCGCGCTGGTGTTCGGCACCGGCGACGCCGCCGAGCGCAGCCTGCAGGCGCTGAAAAGCAGCGACCTCGCGCTGCACGTCGTGCGCGTGGAAGGCACCGGCGCCGACGCCGAGCTCGCCACGCAGCGCTACGACGCGCAGCCCGGCACCGTCTACCTGCTGCGGCCCGACCAGCACGTGTGCGCGCGCTGGCGGCAGCCCACGGCAGCGAACCTTCGCGCGGCCCTCGACCACGCACTGGCAAAGGCATGACCCCGATGCAACCGCAACTGATCACCACGCCGAACCTCGAAGCGCCCGACGATTTCTACGAGGCGCTCATCGAGGCCCACCAGGGGCTTTCCACCGAGGAAAGCCACGCCTTCAACGCACGGCTCGTGCTCGTGCTGGCCAACCACGTCGGCTCGCTGGCCGTGCTGCGCGAAGCCTTCGACGCGGCGCGCGCCGGCTGAACGGCCGCACGCTCCCACCTCATCGCGACTTTCGAAAGACAAGCCCATGACCCAAGCAACACCCGCCGCCGAACGGCGCTACCAGAGCGGCTTCGGCAACGAGTACGCCTCCGAGGCCGTGCCCGGTGCGCTGCCCCAAGGCCGCAACAACCCGCAGCGCGGCCCCTTCGACCTGTACACCGAGCTGCTCTCGGGCACCGCCTTCACCGCGCCGCGCCATGAGAACCGCCGCACCTGGCTGTACCGCCGCCAGCCCTCGGTGGTGTCGGGCCGCTACCAGCCCTACGCGCAGGCGCACTGGACCACCGGCGCCGACCGCGAGATCGCGCTGCCGCCAGAGCCGATGCGCTGGGGCCCGCTGCCGCTGGACGGCGCGGCCGACGTCGACTTCATCGACGGCATGCACACGCTGGCCGCCAACGGCGATGCCGAGTCGCAGGTCGGCATCGGCTCGCTGATGTACCTGGCGGGCCGTTCGATGGAGCAGCGCGCCTTCGTCAACGCCGACGGCGAGATGCTGGTGATGCCCCAACAAGGCCGCCTCGTCGTCACGACCGAACTCGGCGTGCTCGACGTCAAGCCCGGCGAAATCGTGGTGCTGCCGCGCGGCATGGCCTTCAAGGTCGCACTGCCCGACGGACTTTCGCGCGGCTACGTGTGCGAGAACTACGGCGCGCACTTCCGCCTGCCCGAGCTCGGCCCGATCGGCTCGAACGGCCTGGCCAATGCCCGCGACTTCCAGGCGCCCGTCGCAGCCTTCGAGGCAGACGGCGGCGCCTACGAGCTGGTGAAGAAATTCGGCGGCCGCTTCTGGACCGCACCGACCAAACAGTCGCCCTTCAACGTGGTCGCCTGGCACGGCAACCTCGCGCCGGTGAAGTACGACACGGCGAACTTCATGGTCATCGGCTCGATCAGCTTCGACCATCCCGATCCGTCGATCTTCACCGTGCTGACCTCGCCCAGCGACACGCCCGGCACGGCCAACTGCGACTTCGTGATCTTCCCGCCGCGCTGGATGGTGATGGAAAACACCTTCCGCCCGCCCTGGTTCCACCGCAACCTCATGAGCGAGTTCATGGGCCTGGTGCTGGGCGAGTACGACGCCAAGCCGGGCGGCTTCAAGCCCGGTGGCGCCAGCCTGCACAACTGCATGGTGCCGCACGGCCCGGACGAGGAAGCCTTCGACAAGGCCACCCACGCCGACCTCAAGCCGCACAAGCTGGACAACACGCTGGCCTTCATGTTCGAGAGCCGCTACCGTTTCATCCCGACGAACTTCGCGCTGCAAAGCCCGGCGCTCGACACCGACTACACCGACTGCTGGGCCGGTCTCAAGGACCAATTCAAGGCATGACGCACGCTCTCACCCTCACCCGCCGCGCCGCGGCCCTCGCGCTGCTGGCCGCGCCCTTGCTGGCGCACGCGGCCGACTTTCCGTCCAAGCCCATCAAGTTCATCGTGCCCTATACGGCCGGCGGCACCACCGACCTGGTGGCGCGCACCGTGGGCCAGAAGGTGTCGGAGAAGCTGGGCCAGCCGGTGCTCATCGACAACCGCGGCGGCGCGGGCGGCAACATCGGCATGGACGCCGTGGCCAAGGCCGCGCCCGACGGCTACACGATCGGCTTCGGCGCGATCTCGACCAACGCGCTGAACCCGCACATCTACAAGTCGATGGCCTTCGATCCGCGCAAGGACTTCACGGCCATCAGCCTGCTGGGCATGTCGACCATCGTGCTCGAAGTGCCCGCAAGTTCGGCCATCAAGACCGTGCCCGAGCTCATCGCCGCCGCGAAGAAGAACCCCGGCCTGCCCTACGCCACCGCGGGCGCCGGCACCTCGATGAACCTGGCCGGCGTGATGTTCGCGCAGATGACCGGCACCGAGCTCACGCACGTGGCCTACAAGGGCAGCGGCCCGGCCATCACCGACATGCTGGGCAACACCATCGGCGTGATGTTCGACAACCTGCCGGCGTCGCTGCCGCACATCCAGGCCGGCAAGCTGCGCGCGCTGGCCGTGGCGGGCTCCACGCGCTCGCCCTCGCTGCCCGACGTGCCGACGATGGCCGAAGCGGGCCTCAAGGGCTATGCGCTGGAGCCGTGGTTCGGCGTGTATGGCCCGGCAAAGCTGCCGGCGCCGATCGTGAAGGCGCTGAACGAAGCGTTCGTCGAAGCGCTCGCGATGCCCGACGTGAAGGCCAAGCTGCAGCAGGCCGGCTTCTCGCCGCGCGGCTCGAGCGCGCAGGAGCTCACCACGCTCACCGACACCGAATACAAGCGCCTGGGCGACGTCGCCAAAAAAGCGGGCATGACCGCAGACTGATCCGATTCAACGAAAGACCTCCATGACCGCACTCAACGCCACCCACGACCCGAAGCTGCGCAGCTGGGTCGCCGCCGCCAACGTGGCCGGCACCGACTTCCCGATCCAGAACCTGCCCTTCGGCCGCTTCCGCACCGCCGGCAGCAGCGAGGCCTTCCGCATCGGCGTGGCCATCGGCGACCAGATCCTCGACCTGCGCGCCACCGGCCTCATCGACACCGACGACATGAACGTGCTGATGAACGCCTCGGTGAAAGACCGCCAGGCGCTGCGCGCCGCGATCTCCGCCGGCCTGGCCGAAGGCAGCGGCCAGCAGGCCGCGTGGTCGAAGGCGCTGCTCGCGCAAGCCCAGGCCGAGATGACCGTGCCCTGCCGCATCGGCGACTACACCGACTTCTACACGGGCATCCACCACGCCACCACCATCGGCAAGCTGTTCCGCCCCGACCAGCCGCTGATGCCCAACTACAAGTGGGTGCCCATCGGCTACCACGGCCGCGCCTCGTCGATCGGCGTGAGCGGCCAGGTCTTCAAGCGCCCGCAAGGCCAGACCAAGGCACCCGATGCGGTGGCGCCGAGCTTCGGCCCCTCGAAGCGGCTGGACTACGAACTGGAGCTGGGCTTCCTCGTGGGCCGCGGCAATGCGCTGGGCGAACCCATCGCCATCGCCGACGCCGAAGACCACCTGTTCGGCGTGACCCTGCTCAACGACTGGTCGGCGCGCGACCTGCAGGCCTGGGAATACCAGCCGCTGGGCCCGTTCCTGGCGAAGAACTTCGCCAGCACGCTGTCGCCCTGGATCGTGACGACCGAAGCGCTGGCGCCGTTCCGCGCGAAGTTCGAGCGCCCCGCCGAAGACCCGCAACCGCTGCCCTACCTCGACGCCCCGTCGAACCGCGCCAGCGGCGCGCTCGACATCACGCTCGAAGTGCTGCTGCAGACCGCGAAGATGCGCGCCGACGGCGTGGCGCCCGTGCGCCTCACGCTCGGCAACACCACCGAGGCCGCCTACTGGACCGCCGCGCAGCTCATCACGCACCACACGGTGAACGGCTGCAACCTGCAGCCCGGCGACCTGCTGGGTTCGGGCACGCTGTCGGGCCCGCAGCCCGACCAGGCCGGCTCGCTGATGGAACTCACGCTGGGCGGCAAGCAGCCGGTCACGCTGCCGAACGGCGAGAAGCGCACCTTCCTGGAAGACGGCGACACGCTGGTGATGCGCGGCTGGTGCGAGCGCGAAGGCGCGGTGCGCATCGGCCTGGGTGAAGTCGCCGGGACGGTGGTCTGACCCTGGTCTGAGCGACGGTGCGCCCCGAGGGGCGCATCTTTCAGGGCGTCGGCGCCGCCGACGATGCCGCGCCCGCCGGTGCCGGCACCGCGGCCGCCGCGGGCCAAGCCACCTCGCTGGCCACGCGCGGCTTGCCCATCGGCGCGCCCGCGCGGCCGATGCGCACAGCGGCCATGTCGGCCTCGCTCGGGTACTGGTCCATGAGCCAGTAGTCGAACACGCGGCGCGCCAGCGGCGCCGCGGCGCCCGCACCCCAGCCGGCGTTCTCGACGATGACGGCGAGCGCGATCTTCGGGTTGTTGGCCGGTGCGTAGGCCATGAACAGCGCGTGGTCGCGCTGGTGTTCTTCGAGTGCGCGCGCGTTGTACTTGGTGTTCTTGGCCTGCGTCACGGCCTGTGCCGTGCCGGTCTTGCCGGCCGCCTGGTAGCCCGCACCCGCGAACACGCCGCGCGCGGTGCCGCTGGTGACCACGCTGGTCAGGCCCTCGCGGATCACCGCCACGTTGGCCGCCGTGTAGCCCAGGTTCTCGGCCGGCGGCTGGGGCAGCGGCACGACCTGCCCGCTGACCGTGTTGCGCATCGCCAGCGCCAGGTGCGGCCGGTGCTTCATGCCGCCGTCGGCCACGATGGCCGTGGCCTGCGCCAGCTGCAGCATGGTGAAGGCGTTGTAGCCCTGGCCGATGCCCAGCGAGATGGTCTCGCCCGCGTACCACTTCTTCTGCTCGGGCCGCTTGTAGGCGTTGCGCTTCCACTCGGTGCTGGGCAGCACGCCGCGCACCTCGCCGCCCAGGTCGATGCCGGTGATCTGGCCGAAGCCCATCGGCTTCATGAAGTCGTGGATCAGGTCCACGCCCATCTCGTTGGCCAGCGAGTAGTAGTAGATGTTGCTCGACACCTGGATCGAGCGGCGCATGTCGACGCCGCCCAGGTAGCCCTCGGGACTGCCGAAGCGGTGGCCGCCGAAGTTGAAATAGCCGGGGTCGTTCACCACCACGCTCGCGGCGCGCTTGCCGGTCTGCAGCGCCGCCAGCGCCATGAAGGGCTTGTAGGTGGAGCCCGGCGGGTAGGTGCCGCGCAGCGCGCGGTTGAGCAGCGGCTTGTCGATCGATTCGGTGAGCGCCTGCCAGCTCTCGGTGTCGATGCCTTCGACGAAGAGGTTGGGATCGAAGGTGGGCTTGCTCACGAAAGCCAGCACCTCGCCGGTCTTGGGGTCGATGGCCACGAGCGCACCGCGCCGGTCGCCGTACATGTCTTCCACCAGCTTCTGCAGCTTGATGTCCAGCGACAGCATGACGGTGTTGCCCGGCGTGGCCGGGTGGCTCGCGAGCCGGCGCACGGCACGCCCGCCGGCCGAGGTTTCCATCTGCTCGACGCCGGTCTGGCCGTGCAGCATCTTCTCGTAGCTCTGCTCGATGCCCAGCTTGCCGATGTAGTCGGTGCCCTTGTAGTTGGCCTGGTCTTCCTCGTCCCAGTCTTCCATCGCGGTCTTTTCGCGCTGGTTGATGCGGCCGATGTAGCCCAGCACGTGCGAGGCCAGCTCGCCCTGCGGGTAGTTGCGGAACAGGCGCGCCTTGATCTCCACGCCCGGGAAGCGGTAGCGCTGCGCCGCGAAGCGCGCCACTTCCTCGTCGCTCAGGCGGGTGCGGATCGGAATGGAGTCGAAGCTGCGCGAGTCTTCGCGCAGGCGCTTGAAGCGGCGGCGGTCGCGCGGCGACACCTCGAGCACGCTGGTCAGGCTGTTGATGGTCTCCTCGACGTCGCCGACCTTCGAGGGCGTGATCTCCAGCGTGTAGGCCGAGTAGTTGGAGGCCAGCACGATGCCGTTGCGATCGAGGATGAGCCCCCGGTTCGGCACCACCGGCACCACGGCCGTGCGGTTGCTCTCGGCCTGCTCGGCCAGGTCGGCATGGCGCACGACCTGCAGGTAGACCAGCCGCGAGCCCAGCAGGCTGAAGGCGAACAGCACCGCCAGGCCGATGACGATCACGCGGCGCTTGAAGCGCGCCAGGTCGGCGGCAACGTTGCGGATTTCGGTCATGGCGTCAGGAAGCTTAGGCGTGCGCAGGAGCGATGGCAAATGCGACGGGCGGCCGCCGCCGGGCCGCCCCAAGGCGGGCCGCACCTCCCCCTCGGGGGGTGGAGTTACACGCAGCGAAGCGAAGTGAAAAGCCGGGGGGCACCATGACTAGAGGGGGCGGTTCTCGTCGGGTTCGGGCGTGCGGCGCTGGGGTGCCAGCAGCAGCGCGGTGGCCAGCGGCCACAGCGCCGCCTCGAGCGCCGGCGAGACCAGCACGCCCCAGCCCGGGAACACGCCACCGCCGATCATGCGCGTGATCACCTCGATGAACTGCGACAGCGCAAACAGCGGCAGCACCTGCAGCGCCTGCGAGAGCACCGGGTACCACAGCAGGCGCCGGTGGATCATGATCGCGAAGAAGCCCAGCGTGGTGTAGGACAGCGCATGCTGGCCCAGCATCGACGACTGGTGCACGTCCATGAGCAGGCCGAACATGAAGGCCGCGCCGATGCCCACGCGCGCGGGCTGGTGCACGCCCCAGAACACGATCACCAGCGCCAGCAGGTCGGGCATCCAGGCGGCGCGGCCGATGGGGATCATGTTGACCAGCAGCGCCACGAGCAGGCTGGTCCACATGAAGACGGGGCTGACGGGCAGCAACAGCTGCTGCTGGCCGGGGCGCTTGATCATCGCGTGGCTCCCGACGGTTTCTTCTCGTTCTTGCCGGCGCCCGGCTTGCCTTCGGGGCGCTTGCGCTGGGTGGACGCGGCCTCGACGTGCGGCGGCGCCACCGGGGCGCCGGAGGGCTCGAGCACCAGCACGTAGCGTGCCGCGGTCACGCGGGCCAGCGGCACGCAGTAGATGCGCGCGAAGGCCGAGTCGGCGCGGCGCTCGATGCGTTCGATCTTGGCCACCGGCAGGCCGGCCGGGTAGATGCCGTCGACGCCGCTGGTGGACAGCAGGTCGCCCTCCTGCAGGTCGGCGTTGGCCGCCATGAAGCGCAGCTCCATGCCGCCGCCGTGCGCCGAGGCGTCGCCGAAGGCCACGCTGCGCACGCCGGTGCGGGTGTTCTGCACAGGAATGGCCAGGTCGCGGTCGATCACCAGCGTGACCTCGCTCGTGAAGGGCAGCACCTGCGTCACCTGGCCCAGCACGCCGCGCGCGTCGATCACCGGCGAGCCGGCGGCCACGCCTTGGGCGAGGCCCTGGTCGATGACGATCTTGCGCGTGTAGGGGTCGGCCGCGTCGTACAGCACCTCGGCCGGGCGGCCCGGCGTGGTGGTGGTCTGGCGCAGCTCGAGCAGCTCGCGCAGGCGGGCGTTGTCTTGTGCGAGCGTGTCGGCGCGGCTGGCGGTCTCGGCCTGCAGCATCAGGGCCTTGCGGGCCTCGTCTTCGTTGCGCTGCGCGGTCTGCAGCTCTTCGAAGTAGCGGCTGCCGCCCATCACCAGCATGACCGGCTTGAGCGCCGCCATCTGCACCGGATAGAGCACCGCGCCGATGGCCGAGCGGATCGGCTTCACGAGGTGAAAGCGGGCGTCGGCGACCATGAGGAAGAGCGAGAGCGCGCCGAAGAAGATCAGCTTGCTGAGTGCCGATTGCCCCTGGTTGAACAGGGGTGGCGCTGTGCGATCGAGCGTGCCCAGAGGCATGTAGTCAGACCCGGCGGTGGTGCGGCATCAAATAACAAAAAGCCGGCCTGCGCAAGCAGAGGCCGGCCGATGATGGCTTTCGCCTTTTACTCGCTCGTGAAGATGCTGCCCAGACGGTCCATGCGCTCCAGGGCGATGCCGCAGCCGCGCACCACGCAGGTCAGCGGGTCTTCGGCCACGAGCACCGGCAGGCCGGTTTCCTCGGCGAGCAGGCGGTCGAGGTCGCGCAGCAGCGCGCCGCCGCCGGTGAGCATCATGCCGCGCTCGGCGATGTCGGCGCCCAGTTCGGGAGGCGTCTGTTCCAGCGCGTTCTTCACGGCCGAGACGATGTTGTTCAGGGGGTCGGTCAGGGCTTCCAGCACTTCGTTGCTGCTGATGGTGAAGCTGCGCGGCACGCCTTCGGAAAGGTTGCGGCCCTTGACTTCCATTTCCTTGACTTCGGAGCCGGGGAAGGCCGAGCCGATGTTCTTCTTGATGACTTCGGCCGTCGGCTCGCCGATCAGCATGCCGTAGTTGCGGCGGATGTAGTTGATGATGGCTTCGTCGAAGCGGTCGCCGCCCACGCGGACCGAGCCCTTGTAGACCATGCCGCCCAGGGAGATCACGCCCACTTCGGTGGTGCCGCCGCCGATGTCCACCACCATCGAGCCCGAGGCTTCGCTGACGGGCAGGCCGGCGCCGATGGCCGCGGCCATGGGTTCTTCGATGAGGTAGACGGCGGTGGCGCCTGCGGCTTCGGCCGCATCCTTGATGGCGCGGCGCTCGACCTGGGTCGAGCCGCAGGGCACGCAGATGATGATGCGCGGGCTCGGCGTGAGCAGCGTGCGCGGGTGCACCATCTTGATGAACTGCTTGATCATCTGCTCGGTGATCACGAAGTCGGCAATGACGCCGTCCTTCATCGGGCGGATGGCCTCGATGTTGCCGGGCACCTTGCCCAGCATGGCCTTGGCTTCGCGGCCGACGGCCTGGATCACCTTCTTGCCATGGGGACCGCCTTCGTGGCGGATCGCGACCACGGAGGGCTCGTCCAGCACGATGCCCTTGTTGCGGGCGAAGATCAGGGTGTTGGCGGTGCCGAGGTCGATCGCCAGGTCGGTGGAGAAGTACCGACGGAAAGCTCCAAACATGTGCGGAATCCTCTGAGCACGGCCTGCGCATCGGCAGGTCGTCGCTCTATTTTTGGGTCGTTTGACGGGGTGAATTGATCGTTTTTGGCGCAAAAGCCGGCGCGTTCGCGGGGGTTGCGGCAAAGGCGGGATAATAACCGAATCCCCTCTGAATCCCGTGTCGGCACCCTCTTCGGCGTGCGATTGCCTCCGGTTTTTTCGACCCGTCAGCCATCTATGTCTCTTTCCGCTTCCGATATTGCACGCATCGCCTCCCTGGCGCGGCTGCAGCTTGCCCCAGATGAAAGCGAGCGCATGCTCACTCAAATCAACGGCTTCTTCGATCTGGTCGAACGCATGCGCGCGGTCGACACCACCGGCGTCGAGCCGCTGGCGCACCCCGTGGCCGCGCTCGAAGACGTGACGCTGCGCCTGCGCGACGACGTCGTGAGCGAGCCGAACAACCGCGAAGCCAACCAGAAGAGCGCCCCGGCCGTCGAAGCCGGCCTGTTCCTCGTGCCCAAGGTGATCGAATGATGAGCGGCGAGCAACTGCACCAGATGGGCGTGGTCGCCCTGGCCAAGGCCCTGGCCGAGCGCAAGGTTTCGGCCGTCGAAGCCTCACAGGCGTTTCTCGGCCGCATGAAGGCCCACGAATCGCTCGGCACCTTCGTCGACGTCAACGAAGAAGTCACGCTGGCCCAGGCCCGCGCGGCCGACGCGCTCATCGCCAAGGGCAACGCGCCCGCGCTGGCCGGCGTGCCCATTGCGCACAAGGACATCTTCGTCACCACCGATTTCGCCACCACCGCCGGCTCGAAGATGCTCGCGGGCTACCGCTCGCCCTTCGACGCGACCGTGGTGCGCCGCCTGGCCGAAGCCGGCGCGGTCACGCTGGGCAAGCTCAGCTGCGACGAGTTCGCGATGGGCTCGGCCAACGAGAACGTCGCCGTGCCCGCCGTGGGCCACGACCAAGCCGTGCCGGTGCGCAACCCCTGGAACCTCGAACGCATTCCGGGCGGTTCGTCGGGTGCCAGCGCGGCGGCCGTGGCCGCGCGCCTTGCACCCGCGGCCACCGGCACCGACACCGGCGGATCGATCCGCCAACCCGCCTCGTTCTGCGGCGTCACCGGCATCAAGCCCACCTACGGCCGCGCCTCACGCTACGGCATGGTGGCCTTCGCATCGAGCCTCGACCAAGCCGGCCCGATGGCCCGCTCGGCCGAAGACTGCGCGCTGCTGCTGTCGGCCTTCTGCGGCCCCGACCTCGACCGCGACTCGACCTCGCTCGACAAGCCCGCCGAAGACTTCGGCCGCTCGCTGAACGACTCGCTCGAGGGCCTGCGCATCGGCGTGCCCAAGGAGTTCTTCGGCGACGGCGTGGCGCCCGGCGTGCGCGCCGCCATCGACGCGGCGCTCGCGCAGTACGAGAAGCTCGGCGCCAAGCGCGTCGAGGTCTCGCTGCCGCGCACCGAGCTGTCGATTCCCGTGTACTACATCCTGGCCGCGGCCGAGGCCTCGAGCAACCTGAGCCGCTTCGACGGCGTCAAGTTCGGCCACCGCGCCAGGCAGTACAAGGACCTGGCCGAGATGTACGAACGCACGCGCGCCGAAGGCTTCGGCGACGAGGTGAAGCGCCGCATCATGATCGGCACCTACGTGCTCTCGCACGGCTACTACGACGCCTACTACCTGCAGGCGCAGAAGGTGCGCCGCATGATCGCGGACGATTTCCAGCAGGCGTTGACGCAGTGCGACGTGATCGCCGGCCCCGCCGCACCGACCACCGCCTGGAAGATCGGCGAACACGGCGACGACCCCGTGGCCGACTACCTCGCCGACATCTTCACGCTGCCCGCCTCGCTCGCAGGCCTTCCGGGCATGAGCGTGCCTGCAGGCTTCGACGGCGGCATGCCCGTGGGCCTGCAGCTGATCGGCAACTACTTCGGCGAAGCGAAGCTGCTCAACGCAGCGCACCGCTTCCAGCAAGCCACCGACTGGCACACGCGCACGCCGGAGGGCTTCTGACATGAGCGAGACCGTGAACACATTCGAAGCACAACAACAAGGCCGCCCGACCGGCCCGCTGGTGCGCGGCTATGAAGTCATCATCGGCTTCGAGACGCACGCGCAACTGTCGACCGCAAGCAAGATCTTCAGCCGCGCCTCCACGGCCTTCGGCGCCGAGCCCAACACGCAGGCCTGCGCGGTCGACCTGGCACTGCCCGGCACGCTGCCCGTGATGAACAAGGGCGCGGTCGAACGCGCCATCAAGCTGGGCCTGGCGCTGGGCTCGCACATCGCGCCGCGCAGCGTGTTCGCGCGCAAGAACTACTTCTACCCCGACCTGCCCAAGGGCTACCAGATCAGCCAGTTCGAGATCCCGGTGGTGCAAGGCGGCGCGGTGTCGTTCTTCCTCGGCGAAGAAAAGAAGACCGTGCGCCTCGTGCGCGCCCACCTCGAGGAAGACGCGGGCAAGTCGCTGCACGAAGACTTCATCGGCCAGAGCGGCATCGACCTGAACCGCGCCGGCACGCCGCTGCTGGAAATCGTGACCGAGCCCGACATGCGCTCCACCGCCGAGGCCGTGGCCTATGCGAAGGAACTGCACAAGATCGTCACTTGGATCGGCATCTGCGACGGCAACATGCAGGAAGGGAGCTTTCGCTGCGACGCCAACGTGTCGGTGCGCAAGCCCGGCGAGAGGCTCGGCACGCGCCGCGAGATCAAGAACCTGAACAGCTTCAAGTTCATGCAGCAGGCGATCGACTACGAGATCAACTCGCAGATCGACGAGCTCGAAGAGGGCCGTGCCATCGAGCAGGCCACCGTGCTGTTCGACCCCGCCACCGGCGAGACGCGCACCATGCGCACCAAGGAAGACGCGGCCGACTACCGCTACTTCCCCGATCCCGACCTGCCGCCCCTGGTGGTGGCCGCCGAGTGGATCGAGCGCGTGCGCGCCACCATGCCCGAGCTGCCGCGTGCCACGGCCGAGCGCTATGTGCGCGACCACGGCCTGTCGGAATACGACGCCGCGCAGCTCACGCAGGGCGCGGCGCTGGCCCGCTACTTCGACGACGCGGTGAACGCCGGCGCGGCGCCCAAGCTGGCCAGCAACTGGATCACCGGCGAGATGGCACGCCGCCTGAACGCCGCCGAGATCGGCATCGAGGCCGCGCCCGTGAAGGCCGCGCAGCTCGCGCAACTGGTGACGCGCATCGCCGACGGCACGCTGCCGAACAACGCCGCGCGCCAGGTGTTCGAAGCGCTGTGGAGCGGCGAAGGCAGCGATGTCGACGCGATCATCGAAGCGAAAGACCTGAAGCCGATGAACGACGCCGGCGCGCTCGACAAGATCCTCGACGAGGTGATTGCCAAGAACGCGAAGAACGTCGAGGAATACCGCGGCGGCAAAGAGAAGGCGCTCAACGGCCTCGTGGGGCAGGTCATGAAGGCCAGCGGGGGCAAGGCCAACCCTGCACAGGTCACCGAGCTGCTGAAAGCCAAGCTGGGCTGATCACGAACGAGCCCCGGGGGCCTTGCGCCAGGCCCCGGCGAGTTCGTTCAGCGCGGGTTGCCGCCGTTCTGCGGCGACCAGAGCGTCTTCAGGCGCCCGCGCTCTTCGTCGAAGCGCGCATTCACGCGCTTCTTCTCTTCTTCCTGCTCCGTGATAAAGCGGTTCTGCACGGCCACGCTCTGCGTGTTGTCCTCGATGCGGCGGCGTACGGCGCCGGGCGCCTTGCTCGTGTCCTGCTTGTAGAACTCAAGCTCTTCGTCGATCTTCTTGCGGTCGTCAGCGAGCTCGACGAGGCGCTTCTTCGCGGCCTGGATCACGGCGTCGATCTGCGACAGGGCCTCGACGCGCTCGCGGTCGTGCGTGGTGGCGTTGGGATAGCGCACCAGCAGCGCGCGCTCGCGGCGGCGCTCGTCGATGAGCCGTGCGGCCTGGATGGCGGCTTCGCGCGCGCGGTCCTCGCGCTCCTGCTGCTCGCGCGCCGTGTAGGTCGGCTCCAACTTGCGGCGCACCGTGCCGCTCGGGCTCAGTTCGCGCTGCTCGCGGTCGCTGCACTCGGCGATCGGCCGGTCGGCCGTGAGCGTGCGCCCGCGCGCGTCGACGCAGGTGTAGATGCCGACACCGGGCCCGTCCGTCTTGGCGGGCTGGGCCAGCGCCGTTGCGCACGACGACAGGGCCGCCAGGCCCAGCCACAGCGACGCCACGGCGGCAGCAGAAGAGGGATCGCGCGCGGGGCGTCGCATCGGCGCTGCGTCTCAGGCGCCGTAGCGCGTGCGGTAGGCCAGCACGCGCTCGCGGTGCGCGCCGAGGTCGGCGGCGGCGTTGCCCGAGAGGTAGCTCAGTAGGTCGTCCAGCGTGGCGATGGGCACCACCGCGAGGCCGAGCTGGTTGCGCACGTACTGCACGGCGCTGTGGTCCACGTCGACGCCGTTCTCGGTGGCTTTTTCCTGCCGGTCCAGGGCGATGGCCACGGCATGCGGCGTGGCGCCCGCGGCCTGGATCGCGGCGATGGATTCGCGCACCGCGGTGCCGGCCGACATCACGTCGTCGACGATGAGCACGCGGCCCTTCAGCGGCGCGCCCACCAGATTGCCGCCTTCGCCGTGCGCCTTGGCTTCCTTGCGGTTGTAGGCGAAGGGGTAGTTGCGCCCGCGCCGGGCCAGCTCGGCGGCCACGGTGGCGCCCAGCGGGATGCCCTTGTAGGCGGGGCCGAAGATCATGTCGAACTCGAGGCCGCTTTCGACCAGGCGGTCTGCATAGAATCCGGCGAGCCGCGCGATCTTGGCGCCGTCGTCGAAGAGGCCCGAATTGAAGAAATACGGGCTCATGCGACCGGCCTTGGTCTTGAATTCGCCGAAGCGAAGCACGCCGGCGTCGAGCGCGAACTGGACGAAGTCCTGTGCCACCGCGCTGCTTGTCTGACCGTCTACAGCCATTGGAAATTCCTTGTGTTCAAACTGACCAGTCTCAATCTCAATGGCCTGCGCTCGGCGGCCACCAAGGGCGTCGCCGACTGGGTGGCCGAACTCGCGCCGGATTGTATTTGCATGCAGGAGATCCGCGTCCAGGCCAGCGATGTCGAGGGCCGCTTCGAGCAGATGGCGGGCCTGCAGGGCCACTTCCACTTTGCCGAGAAAAAAGGCTACGCGGGCACCGCCATCTACACGAAGCATGCGCCCAGCGCCGTGGTGGTGGGCTGGGGTGATCCCGAATTCGACGCCGAAGGCCGCTACCTCGAGCTGCGCTTCGACACGCCCAAGCGCAAGTTCTCGGTGATCAGCTGCTACTTCCCGAGCGGCAGCTCGGGCGAAGAGCGCCAGGCCGCCAAGTTCCGCTTCCTGAAGGGCTTCTTCCCACACCTGCTGGCGCTGAAGAAGGAGCGCGAGTTCATCCTGTGCGGCGACATCAACATCGCGCACCAGGAAATCGATCTGAAGAACTGGCGCGGCAACCAGAAGAACAGCGGCTTCCTGCCCGAAGAGCGCGCTTGGATGACGCGCCTGCTCGACGCCGGCACCGAAGGCGCGGGCCTGGTGGACGTGTACCGCCGCCTCAAGCCCGACACCACGGGCGACGCCTACACCTGGTGGAGCAACCGGGGCCAGGCCTACGCGAACAACGTGGGATGGCGGCTGGACTACCACCTGGCCACGCCGGCGATGGGCGCGCTGGCGCGCACCGAGGCGATCTACAAGACGGTCAAGTTCAGCGACCACGCGCCGATCACGGTGGAGTACGACTTCACGCTGTAAGTCGCCCGCCCGTCGATGCCGATCCCGACTCCGTCTCCATCCACGACCCCGTCCTCGCCGCCCACGACCGCGGCGACGGCGGTGTACCTGCCGCGCGACGTGGTGAACGCGCCCGAGGTGAAGGCCGCGATTGCGCGCCGCAGCGCCGCGCGCGGCGACGACGCCGACATGACGGCCTGGCTGCTGAACCACTTCTTCCGCTGGGCCATCGGCAGCTTCGGCAACGTGCTGACGGTGCAGTCGCCCGCCGACTACCTGGCCGCGGCCGGGCCCGACAAGCCGCTGCCCGAGTGGCTGGCCAGGCAGCTGCAGCCGCGTGCGCCTGTCGCGGTGAACGCGGCGTCCGCACAGGACAAGGAAAAGTCCAAGGGCAACAAGGGCAACAAGGGCAACACGGCCGAATCGCCCGCCGCCGAAGCCGGCCCGAAAACTTTCTACTACCTCGACCCCGATCACCTGCTGCTGGTCGACCGCGAACGCATGCTGGTCGAATTTTTGCGTTCGCGGCGCGGCACGCGGCTCGAACAGAAGCTGCAGCGCATCACCTGCTTCATGGCCATGGCCCTGTGGGAGCAGGAGCACCAGCGCATGCAGGCCAAGCGCAACAAGGGCTGGGTGCCCAGCAGCGGCCTGGCGCTGAAGGAAGTGCTGCGCACGCCCAACGGCGTGATCTTCGAGTTCATCGGCAGCCATGCGGCGCTGCGTGAGGAAATGGCCTACGAGTCGTTCCACATGCAGCACTGCCTGGGCCAGTTCGCCAACATCAAGAAGCTCAATGGCGGCTACGGAGAACAGTACGCCAGCGCCGCGCAGAGCGGCCGGCTGCGCCTGTTCACGCTGCGCAGCGCGGGCAACCTGCCGCACGTGACCATCAGCCTCGAAGTGCATCCGGACGGGCTGCGCGTCGACCAGATCAAGGGCAAGCAGAACCGCCACCCGATCCGCAAGTACGCCGACGATGTGCTGCAGTTCCTGCGCACGCTGCCGCCGCGCGGCGAGCGCCACAGCGACTGCGAGGGCATGGGCCTGGTGTTCGAGCCCGAGGCTTCGGACGCCGCCCGGGGCGAATGGAAGTTCGTCACCGACGTTCAGAGCCCCGACTTCCTGCTCAGCGTGATGAGCGGCAACTTCCACCTGATCGAGCACTTCGAGCAGCCGCCGCCGGCGCTGCAATGGCTGCTGCTGCGCATCGCGCCGCACGAGCTGGTGCGGCTGCGGCAGATGGACGTGGCGGTGGCCGCCGCCGCCCGGCTGACGCTGCCCCCGAACCGGCTGCCGCCGGCGCTGCAGGCGGCCCCCACGCCGACGTCCGCCGCGATGCTGGAGATCGAAGGCATCTCGCTGAGCGCCGCCGTGTGCGCGCCACCGCTGGGAGCGGCATTGCCATGACGCAGGCCATCGTCATCGTTGTGTTCCTGGGCCTGCTGTACCTGGGGGTGCGCATCGCGTGGTTCGTCGTGCGCACGGCATTCCGCATCGTCGTGCACGGCTCGGGCACGGCGATCGGCCACATGGAAAAGGCCAACGCCGACCTTGCAGTGCGCGCGGCGCAGGCCAAGGCCGACGCCGGCAAGGTGGCGCCCAACCGCCGCCGCTGGGCGCTGGCGCTCGGCGACATCCTGCTGCTGCGCAACGGCCTGCGCTGCGACAGCGACACGCTGGCGCTCGACGTGCCCGCCGAGCAGCGCCAGCGGCTGGCCAGGCAGGTGCTGCGCGAAATGAACATGGCCGCCGACCTGCCCGAGCGCGACATCGCCACGCAGATGCAGGCCGCGCTGGTCGGCTGGGTCGGCGGGCTCGGCCGCACCCACGCCAACTTCTACGAACAGCTCGCAGCCGAAGGCCAGGTGCGCGACGCACTGGCCTTCGACTGCGCGCGCACCGCCTTCCTGGTGCGCTGCATCGCGCTGCTGGGCTGGGTGCCCGAGTCGCAGGCCTGGCTGGTGCTGTTCCTCAACGCGCAGCGCGCGCAAGACAGCTTCGAGAGCTGGGAAGACTTCGGCCACGCCTATGCGCGGGCGCGGCTGCACTGGCTGCGCATCAGCAGCCAGGACGGCCCCGCCTCGTCGCGCGCCACGCTGGAAGTGCAGGAGCACCTGCAGAACACCCAGGGCAACTGGCTCACGCTGCCCTGGAAGCGCTACCGCATCTTCGATCCCCAACCCGTCACTCTCGCCCCTGCCGCGTCGGCCTGACGCGCGAGCCCCGCCCATGACCACCCACACGCCCCCCGCCGCAGCGACCGTGATTCCCCCCGCGCCCGCGCGCTGGAAGCTCTGCGACATCGACGCCCTGCTGCGCGCCGGCGATTACGCCGCACTCGACCAGCGGCTCGACGACGCGCTGGCCGCCAGCTTTCAAGACCGCGACGAGGAAGAGCGCTACTACGGCGCCTTGCCCGACGACCTGGCCGGCTGCACCGCCGACGGCGCCGAAGGGCTGGCCCGCCTGGCCGCGTGGCAGGCCGCCCGCCCGCAATCGGCCCACGCCTGGCTGTGCGAAGCGCACTACTGGTACCACTGGGCCTACGAGTACCGCGGCTCGGGCTGGGCCAGCACGGTCACCGCGCTCGGCTGGGAATGCGCCCATGCCTGCGCCACGCGCTGCGCCGTGGCCGCCCTGCGCGCATTGACGCTCGCGCCCACGATGTGGACCGCCTGCGCCCTGCTGCTGCAGAGCACCTCGGCCTTCAACGAGCCCGACTGGCTGACCGAGCTGGTGCGCAGCGGCCGCTGGCCCGACAAGCCGCTGCAGCACGACTTTTCGCTGGACGACGATGCGGCCACCCGCGAAGAGTTGCTGGCGCAGCTCGCGCGCTCCGGCCTGGCGCACGACGAGCGCGTCGCCTGCCCCCAGGCCGTGCCCACCGCCCTGCCCTCGCCCGTGCAGGGCCGCAAGGTGATCAGCGGCACGTCCTACTGGATCCACGCCACGCTGCACGTGCACCCGCGGCTGTTCTTCTTCATGCGCCAGTGCGTCTGGTTCCAGCAGCCGCGCTGGGGCGGCAGCCACGAGCGCGTGCGCGCCTTCATCGCCTCGCCCGCCTGCGCCCACCTGAGCGAGGTCGAGAAAGACCGGCTGCGCCACGAGATCTGGCGCGACGACTACCAGGGCAACAGCGTCGACAAGGACGAAGACCCGGCCGAAGCCCAGCGGCGCATGACCGCCACGCGCCAGCGCGCCCAGGAGGCGCTCTACCCCTACCACCGCTGGGAAACCCTGCGCTGGCTGGCCGTGAGCCACTACATGCTCGACCAGCACGCCGAAGCGCTGGCCTGCCTGCGCGAGGCCGAGAGCCACCATCCCATCGACGACGACTACGCGATGAACATGGCGGTGCACGTCGCCCTGGAGCAGGACCCCGACGGCCAGTGGCTGGGCCAGGCCATCTGCAACAGCGCCAACGCCTACGAATGCAACACCGCGCTGATCCTGCACGGCTACTGCAGCCTGAAGGGCGCCTTCGGCTTCGTGCCCAACGCGGCGACCGGCAACGCCTGGCTGGCGGCCGCGCGCGAACGCAACGCCGGCACCGAGAACTGGGACGACCTGGCGCGCGCACTGTGGCGCGTGCCGCGCAACCAGGAAGCCTTCGAGATCCTGGAGATGGGGCTGGCCGCCGGCGACACCTCATGCCTGCTCACGCTCGGCATCTTCCACGCGGGCGGCGAGCACGGCACCAAGGACCGGCAACAGGCGATGCACTGCTACGGCCAGGCGGCACAGGCCGGCAACAGCGTCGCAGCCTACAAGCTGGGCTACCTCTGCCACGACATGGCCTGGGAAAACGCCACGCCCGCGGCGCAGCGCCCCGCGCTGCAGGCGCAGGCGGTCGAGGCCATGCTGAAAGCCCGCGAGCTGGGCCACGACGACGCCACCGAGGGCGCGTTGATGTTCATCAGCGACCTGTCCGACATCCCCGTGCGCCACCGCCACCTGGACTTCGTGCGCGAGCACGCCACCAACGGCGACGCCATCGCCATGGCCACGCTGTCGACCCTGCTGGCCGACGCCAACGACAAGGTGCTCTACAACTACCGCGAGAGCGTGCGCTGGATCATGGGCGCGCAGGCCGTGGCGCCCGAGGACGAGTTCGTGGTGAACGTGACCAAGAACACCCACCAGGACGGCTTCCTGTCGTCCATGCTCTACAAGCTCACGCGCCGGCAGATCAAGGCGCACGAGATCCCGGGCGGCGACAACGCGATGGTGTAACGGCTAGCGGGACAACGCCGGCAAGGCCTTGGCCAGCGTCTCGCTGAAGGCGCGCATCGCCTCGGTCTCGTGCGTGCCGCGCTTGGTCAGGCGAAAGAAGTCCATGCCCACGCGCGGCTTCAGCAGCACGTCGGTCTTCACGCGGTGACGGCGGCAGGCCGCGAGCGCGAAGGTGGGCATCACGGCGGTGCCGAAGCCGGCCTCGACCATCGAGATCAGCGTGCCGAAGAAGTTGAAGGCGGGCCGCTGCGCATCGGCCAGTCCGATCTCGCCGAGCTGGCGCTCGATCACCTTCTGGATCGGGT
Organism: Variovorax sp. BGA-UO-ETr-C22; assembly: GCF_059567965.1. Classification (NCBI taxonomy): domain Bacteria; kingdom Pseudomonadati; phylum Pseudomonadota; class Betaproteobacteria; order Burkholderiales; family Comamonadaceae; genus Variovorax; species Variovorax sp. BGA-UO-ETr-C22. The sequence continues at coordinate 321,987 of NZ_JCAQPA010000009.1, read as the reverse complement.
TGCCGGGCGGCAGGCCGATCAGCGTGGCGCCGCGCAGCGCGGACCAGGGCGCGGTGCCGACCGGTTCGCCGTCGGCCGTGGCCTGCGTGACGCGCATCAGCTCGAAGCGCCCCACGGGCGTGCGGTCGAGCCCCGCCGCGGCCTTGAAGAAAAAGCCCAGGCCGAGGTCGGCCTCGCCCGCGGCCACCATCGCTTCCACGTCGCGCAGGTCGGCGTCGAAGAGGCGCAGCACGACCTGCGGATGCGCGGCGCGAAAGCTCGCGAACACCCAGGGCAGCAGGTGCGACGACACCAGCGGCGTGGCCGCGATGCGCAGCGTCTGGCGCGCCGCGTCGCCCTCGGCGCCGAGTTCGGCTGCCACGTCATCGAGATCGGTGACGAGCCGTTCCACCACCGGCAGCAGGCGGCGCCCGGCCGGCGTGAGGCTCACCATGCGCGTGGTGCGGTCGAACAGGCGGCAGCCGAGCTGCTTCTCCATCTCGCGGATCAGGATGCTCAGGCCGGCCTGGGTGATGTGCGCCTGCTCCGCCGCGCGGGTGAAGTTGCCGATGCGCGCCACCTGCAGGAAGGCGCGCATCTGGCGCGTGGTCAGGTTCATAAGGATTCATGATAAATCCATATCACATCTAAATTTCCCATATGCCTCGTTTGCGGTCCCAATACGGACCCCATGAGCACCGCACCTAACGAAGTCATCATCCTCGGCGCCGGCATCGGCGGCCTGACCCTCGCCCTGAGCCTGCACCAGGCCGGCATCGCCTGCCGCGTGTACGAGGCCGTGCCCGAGCTGCGCCCGCTCGGCGTGGGCATCAACCTGCTGCCGCATGCGGTGCGCGAGCTGTCCGAGCTGGGCCTGCTCGACGCGCTCGACGCGGTGGGCGTGCGCACGCAGGAGGCGGTCTTCTTCACCGAGCACGGCCAGCTGGTATTCCGCGAGCCCGCCGGCCAGCACGCGGGCTACGACTGGCCGCAGTACTCGATCCACCGCGGCGACCTGCAGACCGTGCTGCTGAACGAAACCTTGAAGCGCCTGGGCCCCGACAGCGTGCAGTGCGGCCACCGCTGCACCGGCGTCGAACAGAATGCCGACGGCGTGACGGTGCACTTCGCCGACGGCCGCGCGCCGGTGCGCGGCGCGGTCGCGGTGGGCTGCGACGGCATCCACTCGGCGCTGCGCAAGCAGCTGTATCCGAACGAGGGCGCGCCGCGCTATTCGGGCATCAACATGTGGCGCGGCACCGCGGCCTGGAAGCCCTTTCTCTCGGGCGGCAGCATGGTGCGCGCGGGCTGGCTCACCGTCGGCAAGATGGTGATCTACCCGATCCGCAACGACATCGACGAACAGGGCCGCCAGCTCGTGAACTGGGTGGCCGAGATCCACGCGCCCCAGCCCGCGATGCGCGACTGGAGCCGCGCCGGACGCCTCGAGGACTTCCTGCCCGCCTTCGCCGACTGGCACTTCGACTGGCTCGACGTGCCCGCGCTGATCCTGGCCTCCGACACCATCCTGGAGTACCCGATGGTCGACCAGGACCCGCTGCCGCGCTGGAGCCACGGCCGCCTCACGCTGCTGGGCGACGCCGCGCACCCGATGGTGCCGCGCGGCTCCAACGGCGCGGGCCAGGCGATCATCGACGCACGCTTCCTGGCGGGCGCGATGAAGCGCGAAGGCGCGGGCATCGCAGCGCTCGAGACCTACGACCGCGTGCGCGTGAAGGCCACCACCGACGTGGTGCTGACCAACCGCACCAACCCGCCCGACACCATCCTGCGCGAGGTGTTCGAGCGTTCGGGCGGCCAGCGCGTCGAGAACCTCGACGAGCTCGTCACGCAGCAGGAACTGCAGGCGATCTCGGACCACTACAAGCGCGTGGCCGGCTACGACCCGGCGGCGCTGAAGGCGCGTGCGTCGTACCTCTGAGCGCCGGCACATTCACCGAACAAGACGGAGACAAGACCCCATGAGATTTCTGCGCAAGACCTTCGCCACCCTGCTGGTTGCGGCCAGCGCCGCCGCGGCCCACGCCTGGCCCGACCAGCCGGTGACGCTGGTGGTGCCCTACACACCCGGCACCGGCATCGACCTGATCGCACGCCAGCTCTCGGCCCGCCTGCCCGCCGTGCTCGGCCAGCCGGTGATCGTGGAGAACCTGGCCGGCGCGAGCGGCAACATCGGCAGCGAGAAGGTGGCGCGCGCCAAGCCCGACGGCTACACGCTGCTGGTGCAGGTCAACACGCTGGTGATGAACAAGGGCCTGTACAAGTCGCTCGCCTACGACCCGGTGGCCGACTTCACACCGGTGTCGCAGACCTCGTGGGGCACGCTGCTGCTGGTGACCAACCCGTCCACCCAGAAGGCGGGCTCGCTCGCGCAGCTGGTGGCCACCGCCAAGGCCAACCCCGGCAAGCTGACCTACGCCACGCCGGGTGTCGGCACGCCGCACCACCTGTCGATGGCACTCCTGATGCAGGGCACCGGCACCGACCTGCTGCACGTGCCCTACAAGGGCACGGCCGGCGCCGTCACCGACCTGCTCGGCGGGCGCATCGACGCGATGTTCCTGCCGGTGCACGTGGCGCTGCAGCACATCCAGGCCGGCAAGCTCAAGGCGCTCGCCACCGGCAGCGGCCACCGCCTGCCGCAGCTGCCCGACGTGCCCACCCTGGCCGAGGCCGGCGTGACCGCCGACAACGTCGACATGTGGTACGGCGTGCTCGCGCCCAAGGGCACGCCGGCCAACGTGGTGGCGCGGCTCAACACGGAGATCGCCGCGGTGCTGAAGTCGCCCGAGGTGGCGAAGTCCTTCGAGTCGCAGGGCATGGTGCCCGCCAGCTCGACGCCGGCGGCGTTCGGCGCGCTGATCCAGAAGGACGCGCAGCGCTGGGCGACGGTGGTGAAGAAGGGGAACATCACCGCCGACTGAGCGCGGCGGGAGGCGCAGCGCGGCTACTTGCGCGCAGCCGCCCGGTACAGGTTTTCGACCTTCGGCACGTTCGCCTCGAGCTTGGCGATGCGGTCCGGCCCGCTCGGGTGGGTCGACAAGAAGCTCAGGCCGCCCTGGTTCTTGGAGGCGGTGGCCATCTTCTTCCACAGCGACACCGAAGCCTGCGGGTCGTAGCCCGCGCGCGCGGCGAGTTCGAGGCCCACGAGGTCGGCGTCGGTTTCGTCGCTGCGGCTGAACTTCAGGGTGATGAGCTGCGTGCCGGCGCGCGCCGCGAGGTCGCCCACCTGGCCGAGCCCCAGCAGCTGCGCGCCGATGGACAGCGCCGCGCCGGTACCGACGCTCTTGGCCATGCGGGCGCGGGCGTGTTCGCGCAGCGCGTGCGCCATTTCATGGCCCATGACCATCGCGACCTCGTCGTCGCTCAGCTTGAGCTGCTCGAGGATGCCGGTGAAGAAGGCGATCTTGCCGCCGGGCATGCAGAAGGCGTTGATCTGCTTGCTGCCGATCAGGTTCACCTCCCACTTCCATTCGCGCGCGCGGGTGTTCCACGGCAGGGCGAAGGGAATGAGCCGCTGCGCGATGGTGCGCAGGCGTTGCAGCTGCGGGTTGCCGTCGCCGGCCAGCGCGCCCTTGGCGCGTGCCTGTTCGAGCAGCTGGCCGTACTGCTGCACGCCGGCCGCCTCGATCTGGTCGGCGGGCACGAGGTTGCGCGCCACCGAGGCATTGCCGACATTGACCTGCGCCAGCGCCGGCGCGCTCAGCGCCGCGCCGGCGGCGGCCAGCAGGAAGGCCCGGCGCGGGTTCCATGCCGAGGCTTCGGAGAGGACGGAAAGGGGGCGTTCGCATCGTGTGCACATAGGTGCCCGGATGATAGGAACAAATGGAGACGAGCGGGCGCACCGATGTCCCCGGTGGCTCATGGACAATCCCCCCCTCATGTCCGCACCGCCCGCCGAACCCACCCAAGCCCCCGCGAGCGCCGCGCTGCCCTGGCGCGACGCGCTCAAGGTCTACCTCGAACCCGCCACCCTGCGCATGCTCGCGCTGGGCTTCTCGGCCGGCCTGCCGCTGCTGCTGGTGCTGGGCACGCTGAGTTTCCGGCTGCGCGAGGCGGGCATCGACCGCACCACCATCGGCTACCTGAGCTGGGTCGGGCTGGCCTATGGCTTCAAGTGGGTCTGGGCGCCGCTGGTCGACCGGCTGCCGCTGCCGCCGCTCACCACGCTGCTCGGGCGCCGGCGCGGCTGGCTGCTGCTGGCGCAGGGCATGGTGATCGTCGGGCTGGTCGGCATGGCGATGAACGACCCGCGCCTGGGGCTGCAGCCGCTGATCTGGTGCGCGCTGCTGGTGGCCTTCGGCTCGGCCACGCAGGACATCGCGCTGGACGCCTTCCGCATCGAATCGGCCGAGACGCGCAAGCAGGCCGCGCTGGCCGCCGCTTATCAAACGGGCTACCGACTGGCGATGATCTGGGCCGGCGCCGGCGTGCTGTGGGTCGCGGCTTGGGCCGAGGTGGCGCCCGCCGTGGCGGTCACCGGCGCGGCGGCCTACCAGAACGGCGCCTGGAAGACGGCCTACCTCGTCATGGCGGCCTCGATGGCGGTCGGCGTGCTCACGGTGCTGCTGTCGCCCGAACCGGTGCGGCGCGTGCTGCCGAAGGCGAAGAACGCCGCCGAATGGCTGCGAAGCGTGCTGATCGAGCCTTTTGCCGACTTCATCCGCCGCTACAAGTGGCAGGCGGCGCTGATCCTGGCGCTGATCGCCATCTACCGCATCAGCGACGTGGTGATGGGCATCATGGCCAACCCCTTCTATGTGGACATGGGCTTCACCAAGGACCAGGTGGCCACGGTCAGCAAGATCTACGGCGTGATCATGACGCTGGTGGGCGCCTTCGTGGGCGGCGTGCTGTCGATGCGCCTGGGCGTGATGCGGGTGCTGATGCTGGGCGCGGTGCTGAGCGCCGCGAGCAACCTGCTGTTCGCCTGGCTGGCCACGCGCGGGCACGACCTGACGGCGCTGATCGCGGTGGTCTCGGCCGACAACCTGGCCGGCGGCATCGCCTCGGCGGCCTTCATCGCCTACCTGTCGAGCCTGACCAACATCAGCTACTCGGCCACGCAGTACGCGCTGTTCAGCTCGCTGATGCTGCTGCTGCCGAAGTTCATCGCCGGCTATTCGGGCGCCTTTGTCGACGCCTACGGCTACAGCACCTTCTTCACCGCCACCGCGCTGCTGGGCGTGCCGGTGCTGCTGTTGGTGGCGCTGGCCTCGCGCATGGCGGCCCGCACAGGCGACGGCGAGCGTCAATAGGGCCTGCGCCGGAGCTGTCATCTATAGGAAACAGCCGACGCAACCTGATACGCAACGCTGGTAGGCTGCGACATTCATTGCGTGAAAATTGCGCTTTCCCGCTTTTTCTTCTGTCGCCGACGCCCTTTCGCCTGTCGCCTGCCCCCACATCCATCGTGCCGTCCCGAATTTCTCCCCTTCAAATCAGTGCCTACACGGCCACCTCGGCCGTCGGCGTCGGCAAGGAAGCGCACGCCGACGCACTCGCGCACTCGCGCAGCGGCCTGCGCGCCAACGACTTCGGCGAGGCGCCGCTGCCGACCTGGATCGGCCGCGTCGACGGCCTGGAAGACGTCCGCCTGCCCAAATCGGCCGCGTTCTGGGACTGCCGCAACAACCGGCTGGCCTGGCTGGGCCTGCAGGCCGACGGCTTCCTCGAGGCGGTCGCGGCCGCGCGCCAGAAGTACGGTGCCACGCGCATCGCGCTGGTGCTCGGCACCTCCACGGCCAGCATCGGCGAGACCGAGCTGGCCTACACGCAGCTCGACGCCGACGGCAACTTTCCGCCGGACCAGCGCCGCGCGGCCGTCCACACGCCGCATTCGCTGGCCATGTTCGTGCAGCAGGTGCTGGGCATCGACGGCCCGAGCGAGACGATTTCGACCGCCTGCTCGTCCAGCGCCAAGGTGTTCGCCTCGGCCGAGCGCCTGATCCGCCTGGGTCTGGCCGACGCGGCCGTGGTCGGCGGCGCCGACACGCTGTGCGGCAGCGTGCTGTTCGGTTTCAACTCGCTGGAGCTGGTCTCCACCGAGCCTTGCCGCCCCTTCGACGCCGACCGCAAGGGCATCAGCCTGGGCGAGGCGGCGGGCTTCGCGCTGGTCGAGCGCGTGCAGGCCGGTGACAACGCCACGCAGCTGCTGGGCTACGGCGAAGCCAGCGACGCGCACCACATGTCGACGCCGCACCCCGAGGGCCTGGGCGCCGAGCGCGCACTCGACGACGCGCTGGCGCGCGCCGGCCTGGCCGCCGACGCCATCGACTACATCAACATGCACGGCACGGCGAGCCAGAAGAACGACGAGGTCGAGGGCGCGCTGGTGGCGCGCCGCTTCCCGGCGCGCACGCATGCCAGCTCGACCAAGGGCTTCATGGGCCACACGCTGGGCGCCGCGGGCATCGTCGAGGCCGTCGTCTGCCTCCTGGCGATCGAGCGCGGCCTGATGCCGGGCACGGTCAACACGCGCACGCTGGACGAAGGCTTCGGCCCGCAGATCAAGCTCGAACCCGCGACGGGCGAGGTGCGTTACGCGCTCTCCAATTCCTTCGGTTTCGGCGGCAACAACTGCGCGCTGGTCTTCGGCAAGGCGGTGGCCGCATGAACACGCCTCCGACGCTTTACATCGAAGGCCCCGCCTTCTGGACCCCCACGCTGCCCGGTTGGGAGGCCGCGCGCGCGGCCTTCCGCGGCGAAGGCGCGCTGGCCGATCCGCCCGCCAAGCGGCCCTCGCCGCAGGTGCTGGCCCCGGCCGAGCGACGCCGCGCGCCCGACACCGTGGCGCTGGCGCTCGAAGTGGCCGCCGCGGCCATCGCGGGCGCCGACCGGCCCGCGGCCGACGTGCCCTGCGTGTTCACCTCGGCGCACGGCGACCTGTCGATCAACGACTACATGTGCAGCACGCTCGCGGGCGACCCGAAGATGCTGTCGCCCACCAAGTTCCACAACTCGGTGCACAACGCGGCCGTGGGCTACTGGACCATCGGCACCGGCTGCATGGCGGCCAGCAACGCCGTCTCGGCCTACGGCCACAGCTTTGCCGCCGGCCTGCTCGAAGCGGCCGTGCAGTGCGCGGCCGACCAGACGCCGGTGCTGCTGGTGGGCTACGACGCCCCCACGGTCGGCGCACTGGCCTCGGTGACCGACAGCCGCGGCCTGCTGGCCGTGGCGCTGGTGATCGCGCCCGAGCGCACGGCCCGCACGGTGGCCAGCCTCGACTGGTCGCTGGTCGGCGATGCCGCCGGCACGGCAACAGCGCCGCGCTCGGCCGCCGCCGCCACGCTGAAGGACATCAACCCGATGGCCGACGCCCTGCCCCTGTTCGAGGCGCTGGCCCAGGCCCCGGGCAGCGCCAACGCGCCCATCGACCTGCCGCTGTCGGCCGCGCTGGCCCTGCGGCTGCGCCTGCAGGCCGCGGGCTGACCGGCCTGCGCCGGGGGGCGGCGGTGCGTGTTGACACACGCAACCGCGCCCCGGTACGTCATCATTGCCGCATGGCGCCCACGCAACCTGGGCGAGGCGCTATGTTTTTCGCAGCGATCCAGGTTGACAGGGCGATGCTGCGTTTACCCAACTTTACGGAGCGTTCAAGCCCGCTTGCTCCCGGTGAACGACCATGAAGCGCATGAGCACCCCCCAACTCCTGATGATCGAAGACGACGCCCGCCTGGCGCAGATGGTGGGCGAGTACCTGACGCAGTCGGGTTTCGCCTTCAACCACGCCGGCGACGGCGCCACCGGCCTGGAGCAGCTGCAGCAGCACGCGCCCGACCTGGTGATCCTCGACCTGATGCTGCCCGACACCGACGGGCTCGAGGTCTGCCGCCGCATCCGCGCCCTGCCCGGCCCACTGGCCAAGGTGTCGGTGCTGATGCTCACGGCCAAGGGCGACCCGATGGACCGCATCATCGGCCTGGAGATCGGCGCCGACGACTACCTGCCCAAGCCCTTCGAGCCGCGCGAGCTGCTGGCGCGCATCCGCGCCGTGCTGCGCCGGCGCAGCGAGAACGCCACCGAGGCCGAAGCCTCCACGGTGATGCGCTTCGGCACGCTGGAGATCGACCGCAACGCGCGCACCGTGTCGGTGGCCGGCGCGCTGGCCGACCTCACCTCCTACCAGTTCGACCTGCTGGTGGCGATGGCCGAACGCGCGGGCCGCGTGCTCACGCGCGACCAGATCATGGAAGCCGTGCGCGGCCGCGAGCTCGAGGCCTTCGACCGCTCGATCGACGTGCACATGGGCCGCATCCGCGCGGCCATCGAGGTCGACGCGAAGAACCCGAAGCGCATCCTGACCGTGCGCGGCGTGGGCTACGTGTTCGCCAAGCAGCAAGACTGACCTGACAGGACCGCCCCGCGATGCTGCGCAGCCTCTACCGCCGCCACCTCTACGTCCGCATCTGGCTCGCGGTGGTCGGCGGCGTGGTCATCCTCACGCTGATGGCCAACTGGATCGTGCGCGTGGCCGCCGAGGCCGAGCGCGAGCGCCTGGCGCCCGTGCCGCGCGAGGTGGTCGTGCTCGACAGCCAGGACCGCACCATCGGCACCGGCAAGGCCATGCGCGTGCCGGGCCAGGGGCTGGAGTTCGACGTGCAGTTGAGCGACGGCCGCGACATGACGCTGCGCGTGGCGCCGCGCGAGCGCCCCACCGGCACCGGCGGCTTCGCGCCCTGGCGCACCCCGTTCGGGCTGGGCTGGATGATTGCGCTCGTGGGCGTGGCGGTGGCGCTGGGCGTCTACCCGATCGTGCGGCGCATCACCCAGCGGCTCGAGACCCTGCAACGCGGCGTGCAGCGCTGGGGCGAGGGCGACCTCTCGGCGCGCGTGATCGAGGAAGGACAAGACGAAGTGGCCGATCTCTCCAAGCGATTCAATGCCTCCGCCGAACGCATCGAGCAGCTCGTGCGTTCCCACAAGTCGCTGCTGGCGAACGCCTCGCACGAGCTGCGCTCGCCGCTCACCCGCATCCGCATGGGCCTGGAGCTCATGGGCGACCAGCCCAGCCCGGCGGCGCGCGAAGAGATTTCGCGCAACATCGGCGAACTCGACCAGCTGATCGACGAGATCCTCTTGGCCAGCCGGCTCGACGCCAGCGAGGCCGACATGGGCACCATCGAAGCCGTCGACCTGACCGGCCTGGCCGCCGAAGAGTGCGCGCAGGTGAACGCCGAACTCGACCTGGCCGAAGGCACCGACAACGCCACGCTCACCGTGCCGGGCGTGTCGCGCCTGCTGCGCCGCGCGATCCGCAACCTGCTCGAGAACGCCCGCCGCTACGGCGCCGGCGAGATCAGCGTCGAACTCGGCAGCGCCGGCGGCTACGCCACGGTGCGCGTCAACGACCGCGGGCCGGGCGTGCCGGCGACGCTGCGCGAACGCATCTTCGAGCCCTTCTACCGCCTGCCGGGCGCCAGCGAGCGCAATGGCGGCGTCGGCCTGGGGCTGGCGCTGGTGAAGTCGATCGCCGAGCGCCACGGCGGCTCGGTGCAGTGCGAAGACCGGCCGGGCGGGGGCGCCAGCTTCGTGATCCGCCTGCCGGCCAAAGGCCCTGCCGCCGCAGCGCACTGAGCGCCTTCGGGTGCGCAGGGACAAGTCAGGTTCGGCCGAGGGGCCGCACCTAAAATCCCGGCCCTATGCAGAGATCGCACATCGTTCGGCCCGCGGCCATGTTCTGGGGGCTGGTGGTGTTCATGCCGGTCGGCGTCACCTACCTGTCGGCCATCGTGCTGCTGCTTGCCCTGCTGGTGGGCGGCGGCTTGCGCGAGCGCTATGCGCGGCTGCGCGCCAACCCGCTGTGGTGGCCGGTGGTCGCCTACGTGGCGTGGACCTTCATCGTGCTGGCCGTGCGGCCGCACTATCCCGAGACCCCCTCCAACCTGTTCCACGGGCTGCGCATCGCCTTCACCTTCCTGATGGCGATGGCGCTCACGCGCGAGGAGGCGCTGTGGGCACTGCGCGGCTTCCTGTTGATCGCGGCGCTCAACATCGTGCTCATCGTGCTGCACTACAGCCTGGGCTTTCCGGTGCCGGGCGCGCTGCGCGGCGTGGTGATGGAAGTGGGCAACAAGTCGATCAGCAACGCGCTGCTGTTCAGCATCGTCGCGGCCAGCGCCGCGGTCTACGGGCTGTCGCAGATCACGGGACACCGGCCCCTGCGCGCACTGGCGGCCTTCGCGCTCGTGCTCGGGCTGGGCGCCGTCGTCGCGCTGCCGCTCACGTCGCGCACCTCGGTGCTCGCGCTGCTGCTGGTGATTCCGGTGGTCTGCCTGCACCAGTGGAAGAACCACCTGAAGGCGCTGTCGGCCGCGCTGATCCTGGGCGCGGTGGTGATCGGCGCAAGCCTGTACCAGCTGCCGCAGCTGCAGCAGAAGGTCGAGACCGGCATCGAGGAGCTCGAGAAGGCGCAGACCGGCGCCGTGTTCCACGGCAGCTGGATCATCCGCTACTACATGTACCGCGACACCGGCGCCATGATCGCCGACCAGCCCGTCGCGGGCTGGGGCATCGGCGGCTGGACCGACCAGTGGCACAAACGCGGCCCGGCGCTGTTCGCCGATTCCAACATGCCGCACAACGACTTCCTCTGGGTCGGCGCGCAAAGCGGCATCCCCGGCATCCTGAGCCTGCTGGCGATCATGCTGGTCGCCGTCTGGCAGGCCTGGCGCCGGCCCGACATCGCCGGCCGCTACGCGCTGGCCGCGACGCTCATCGCGCTCATCGCGTCGAGCGTGAACTCGGCAATGCGCGACGCGCAGATCGGGCTGGCCGTGCTGTGGATCGCGATGGTCTACCTGCGGCTGGCGCAGGAATCGCAGGACCCCGATCCGTGGCGCGGCCTGTGGCCGAGGGCCCGGCCAGGCTGAAACGAAAAAACCGGCCGCAAGGGCCGGTTTCTTTTTTCCGCCTGGCCGCTCAGTGGCGGCTGGACACGGTCTCGCCCGCCTTCAGGCGGTACACCGTGCCGCAGTACGGGCACTTGGCTTCGCCGGTGCGCGCCACGTCGAGATAGACCTTCGGGTGGCTGTTCCAGAGCTTCATGTCGGCCTTGGGGCTGGGGCAGAACACGCCGCCCTGGTGGTTGAGCTCCTTCGCGAGGAGTTCGACGACTGCATTGGTGGACATGTTTTCTCTCAGACCTTCGTGAGCCAGTGGGCGTACTTGGGGTTCTTGCCGTTCACGATGTCGAAGAAGGCCGACTGGATCTTCTCGGTGACCGGGCCGCGCGCGCCGCCGTCGCCACGGTTGCCGATCTCGATGCGGTCGAGTTCGCGGATGGGCGTCACTTCAGCGGCGGTGCCGGTGAAGAAGGCCTCGTCGGCCACGTACACCTCGTCGCGCGTGATGCGCTTTTGCACCAGCTCGATCCCCAGGTCTTTGCAGATGTGCAGGATGGTGTTGCGCGTGATGCCGTTCAGGGCGCCGGCCGACAGGTCGGGCGTGTAGACCACGCCGCCCTTGACCACGAACACGTTCTCGCCCGCGCCTTCGGACACGAAGCCGCTCGCGTCGAGCAGCAGTGCTTCGTCGTAGCCGTCGTCCAGCGCTTCCATGTTGGCGAGGATCGAGTTGGTGTAGTTGCTCACCGTCTTGGCCTGCGTCATCGTGATGTTGACGTGGTGGCGGGTGTAGCTGGAGGTCTTCACGCGGATGCCGCGGCGCATGCCCTCTTCGCCGAGGTAGGCGCCCCAGGACCAGGCCGCGACCATGGCGTGGATCTTGTTGCCCTTGGGGCTCACGCCCAGCTTCTCGGAGCCGATCCAGATGAGGGGGCGCAGGTAGCAGCTTTCGAGCTTGTTCTCGCGCACGACCTGCTTCTGGGCTTCGTTCAGCTGTTCCTGCGAGAACGGGATCTTCATGCGCAGGATCTTGGCGCTGTTGAACAGGCGCTCGGTGTGCTCGGCCAGGCGGAAGATGGCGGTGGCGCCGTCGGCCGTCTTGTAGGCGCGCACGCCCTCGAAGGCGCCGCAGCCGTAGTGCAGCGTGTGGCTCAGCACGTGGATCTTGGCGTCGCGCCAGTCCACGAGTTCGCCGTCCATCCAGATCTTGCCGTCACGGTCGTCCAGCGAGGGGGGGATCGAGCTCATTTCCTGATTCCTTTGGGAGCGGTGTGGGGGTGCGACCCACTGGGAAGTCGCAAAAGCTTTCGATTTTACGGCCGAGCCCGGAACCGGGTGCCCGACAATGGCTGGTTGTGCCAACCAGTGGAAAAAGGGTTCCCGTGTCCGTATTCAAGAACGTCATCGTCTATCGCATCGAACCTGCCTGGTCCCAATCACTGACCGAGGCAGAAGAAGGGCTCGGCAAGCAACGCTTCGTGCCTTGCGGCCCCTCGCAGGAAAAGTCCGCCGGCTGGGTCGAGCCGCGCGGCGAGGCCAACGGCCCGCTGGTGGAGTCCATCGACGGCCAGTGGCTGGTCGAGTACATGATCGAGAGCAAGCAGGTCCCCGGCTCCGTGGTGCGCCGCAAGCTCGACGAGCGCTGCGCCCAGATCGAGACCACCACCGGCCGCAAGCCCGGCAAGAAGGAAAAGAAGGAGCTCAAGGAAGACATCACCCTGGAGCTGCTGCCCATGGCCTTCACGCGCAGCGCGCGCGTCACGGTGTGGATCGACAAGGCGGAGAACCGCCTCGTGATCAACTGCGGCAATGCCGCCCGCGCCGACGAAGTGGTCACCAGCCTCGTGAAGTCGCTCGACGGCTTTGCCGTGGCACTGATCAACACGCAGATCGAGCCGGCCGCCGCCATGGCCAACTGGCTGCTGACGCAGGAGCCGCCGGCCGGCTTCAGCATCGACCGCGAGTGCGAGCTCAAGGCCTCGGACGACTCCAAGGCCGTGGTGCGCTACGCCAAGCACGCGCTGGACATCGACGAGGTCAAGCAGCACATCACCGACGGCAAGCGCCCGACGCGCCTGGCGCTCACCTGGGACGACCGCGTGTCCTTCGAGCTCACGCACGGCCTGCTGATCCGCAAGATCACCTTCCTCGAAGGCACGGGCGACGGCGCGGCGGGTGGCAAGAAGGAAGACAACTTCGACGCCGACGTGGCCATTGCCACCGGCGAACTCGGCCAGCTGGTGCCGGCGCTGCTCGACGCGCTGGGCGGCGAGGCGGCGTTCTCGGCGGCACCGCCGGATGAAGCGCCGAAGGCTGCGGCCACCGCACCTGCGGCTCAGGCCGACACGCCCGAAGAAGAAGACGCGCCGTTCTAAGTAAGGCTAAGGCGAAGCGCCCGCGCCGCCTTCAGGCCGCGGGCGTTTCTTCGTCGGCCGGCGTCTCGGGCCGCGTGAGCGTCCAGCTCTGCAGCTTGCCACCGTTGAACACGGCATCGACGTAGGAGCCGCCGGCATCGGTCCAGCGGTACAGCTCGGGCTGCTCGTTCTCGGGCGAGCGCTGCTCGCCGAGCGCGCGCGTCATCGCGATGACGTGCATCAGCGTCACGCCGGGCTTGAGCTTGGCATTCAGCATCACCGAGCTCGCCACCGTGCCGATGGGCCGGTCGGCGGCCCGCTTGAGCACCTGCATCGTGCGGTTGAAGTGCATCAGCAGGAACATCACGATGGCGCCGCCGGCAAACGCCACGCCGCCCCATCCGTATTGGTGCCACGACAGGCCGAGGAGCACGACGGCCCCCACGGGCACCAGCAATTTCTGGAAATTCATGGGGCGCATTGTCGCCGCCCGGTGGAAGGCCCCCGCAGGCCGATGCAGTTGCCCCAAGGGTCACGCACCTGCGCCATGTGTTCGTCGCCCTCGAGCCGCAAGGGGCCGCGGTACAGCGGCGCGCCGCAGGCCTCGAAGTGGGCCAGCGCCGCATCGAAGTCGGCCACGTTCCAGTACACGACCGAGCCGAAGGCACCGGCGCCGACCTTCGCGTCGGCCTGCACGAGCTCCAGCAGCACGCCGTGGACCGACAGGCACTCGAAGGCCGGCGAGCCGATCGACATCGGCACCGCATCGGGGAAGGCGTCGGCGTACCAGTGCAGTGCGGCGTTCACATCGGTGACGTGGACCATGACGGCGGCAATGGGCGGTGCGGTGGATTTCATTCGGCGGCAGCGGGAAACGGCCCGCGATTGTGCGGCCCCGACCCCGCCGCAGTAGCCGCCGTGGCTACCGCCGGGCGCAGAAAGCGGTACTCCCGGCGAAAGGCACACGGTGCCGGGGCGGGTGCGGGCACATTTCGCCGCACGGGCATCTGCCCGGGCCACCGAGAAACGCATGAACATCCCGCGTTCCGTCACCTTCGTTCGACTCACCCTTGCCGCCGCACTCGCGGGCACCGTCCTCAGCGGTTGCTACGTGGTGCCGCTCGGTCAACCCGCTCCCGTCGCGCCGTCGCAGCAAAGCTACGCCGTGGCACCGGGGCCGGTGTCACAGACCTTCAGCGCGCGGCTGTATCCGTCGAACGCCGAAGCTGCGCGCTACGGCGCCGTCGGGGGCACGGTGACCAACGACATGAACGGCCGCGGCCACTTCAGTGCACAGATCGGTGCCGAACAGTTTCAGGGAGAGGCGACCCGCGTGGCCGGCTCGCGCACCACCGGCGTGGCGAACGCCACCGGCAGTCGCGGCGGCAACCTGAGTTGCCAGTACACGATGAACTCCGCCACCTTGGGCAGCGGCCAGTGCGTGCTCAACAACGGGCCGGCGTTCACGATGCACATCGGAAGCTAAGCAAAGAATCAGAGAAGGCCAGGGAGGCCAGGGAAGGTAGGGAGGGTAGGCCCGGCGCGTGTCCACCGCGCGCCGGGCGTTTTTTTGTCCGTCCTACCAGTTCACGAGCTGCCGCATCTTGCGTCGCAGCTCGCGTTCGCGTTTCTGCTCGGCGTTCCAGTCGTCGCGGATGGCCAGCGTGACCGACAGCGCCATCAGCAGGATCACGAACGCAAAGGGCAGCGCGAACACGATGGTCGCCGTCTGTATCGCCTTGATGCCGCCCGCGAACAGCAGGCTCAGCGCAATGGCCGCCACCAGCACGCCCCAGGTGATCTTGACGCGGGCAGGCGGGTTCGGATTTCCCTTCGTGCTCATGATGCCCAGCACCAGCGTCGCGGAATCGCCCGAGGTCACGAAGAACACGAACACCAGCAGCGTCGCCACGATCGACAGCAGCCCGCCCATGGGCATGGCCTTGAACATCACGAACATGGTGGTCGACACGTCGGCCTTCACCGACTCGACCAGCGGCACGCCCTGGAAGATCTCGAAATTGAGCGCCGCGCCGCCGAACACCGAGAACCACGCGAAGCCCACCAGCGTGGGCGCGATCACCGTGCCCAGGATGAACTGGCGGATCGTGCGGCCGCGCGACACGCGCGCAATGAACAGGCCCACGAACGGCGACCACGCGAGCCACCAGGCCCAATAGAAGAGCGTCCAGTCGGCCACCCACGAGCTGTTGCGGAACGGGTTCATGCGCAGGCTCATGCGCACGAACTCGGCAAGGTACGAACCGAGCGTGTTGGTGAAGGTCTCGACGATGGCGATGGTCGGCCCCACGACCAGCACCGTGAGCGCCAGCAGCGCCGCCAGCACCAGGTTGCCCATCGACAGCCACTTCACGCCGCGCTCGACGCCCGTGACCGCCGAGGTGATGAACAGCACCGTCGTCACCACGATGATCACCGCCTGCGTCCAGCGGCCGATGTCCGTGCCGAAGGCCGCGTGCAGCCCGCTGTTGATCTGCGTGGCGCCCATGCCCAGCGAGGCCGCCACGCCGAAGGCGGTGGCCACCACGGCCAGCACGTTGAAGGCCGGCGACAGCCGCTGCACGAAGCGCCACGGCAGCGCCTCGGTGGCCGAGCTGACCAGCGGCAGCGCCTTGCGGCGGAAGCTGAAGAAGGCAATCGACAGGCCGACGATGCCGTAGATCGCCCAGGGGTGCAGCCCCCAGTGGAAGAAGGCGTAGCGCATGGCCACGCCGGCCGCATCGGGCGTGCCGGGGATCACGCCCGGCGGCGGGTTCGCGTAGTGCGAGATCGGCTCGGCCACGCCCCAGAACACCAGGCCGATGCCCATGCCGGCCGCGAACAGCATCGCGAACCAGGCGCCGATGGAGAACTCGGGCTCGTCGTCCTCGTCGCCCAGCTTCAGGTCGCCGAAGCGGCTGAACGCCAGGAAGAAGGCCAGCACCACCAGCCCGAGCACCACCCACAGGTAGAACCAGCCGAAGTTGCGCGTGATGTCGGCGAGCGCGGTGCTGAACACGCGATCGAGCGACGCGGGAGACACCAGCCCCCACAGCACGACCACGGCGATCAGCCCGGCGGAGACGATGAGTTGCATGGGGGGTCTCCTGGTGGGGGTGTTGTCGTGCGGGTGCGCGTCAGTCGAGCCGTCGCACCACGTCCATCGCTTCCTCGATGCGGTCGACCGGGTGAATGGTCAGGCCCTCGATCTCCTTCGTGCCCTTGCGCGGCGCGTTGGCCTTCGGCACCACGGCCACGCTGAAGCCGAGCTTGGCCGCTTCGCGCAGGCGCTCCTGGCCGCGCGGCGCAGGCCGCACCTCGCCGGCCAGGCCCACTTCGCCGAAGGCGATGAAGCCCTTGGGCAGCGGCTTGCCGCGCAGGCTGGAGGTGATGGCCAACATCACGGCCAGGTCGGCCGCAGGCTCGCTGATGCGCACGCCGCCCACCGCGTTGACGAACACGTCCTGGTCCATGCAGGCCACGCCCGCGTGGCGGTGCAGCACGGCCAGCAGCATCGCGAGGCGGTCGCGGTCCAGGCCCACCGACAGCCGGCGCGGGCTCGGCCCGCCGTTGTCGACCAGCGCCTGAATTTCGACCAGCATCGGCCGCGTGCCTTCGAGCGTGACCAGCACCACGCTGCCGGGCACCGGCTCGGCATGCTGGCTCAGGAAGATCGCGCTCGGGTTGGTCACGCCCTTCAGGCCGCGCTCGGTCATGGCGAACACGCCGATCTCGTTCACCGCGCCGAAGCGGTTCTTGATGGCGCGCACGAGGCGAAAGCTCGAGTGCGTGTCGCCTTCGAAGTACAGCACCGTGTCGACCATGTGCTCGAGCACGCGCGGGCCGGCCAGCGCGCCCTCTTTCGTGACGTGCCCCACCAGCACCACGGCCGTGCCGCTGGTCTTGGCAAAGCGCGTGAGGTGCGCCGCGCATTCGCGCACCTGCGCCACCGAACCGGGCGCGGAGGTGAGCTGGTCGGAGTACACGGTCTGGATCGAGTCGATCACTGCGATGGCCGGGCGCGTGGCGTCGAGCGTGGCGATGATTTTTTCGAGCTGGATCTCGGCCAGCACCTGCACCTGCGAGTGGTCGAGCCCGAGCCGCCGGGAGCGCAGCGCCACCTGCGAGCCGCTTTCCTCGCCGGTGACGTACAGCGCGTTCTGCCCCGCGCGCTGCAACGCATCGACCGCCTGCAGCAGCAGCGTCGACTTGCCGATGCCCGGGTCGCCGCCGATCAGCGTGACGCCACCCGACACGATGCCGCCGCCGAGCACGCGGTCGAGCTCGTCGATGCCGGTGGGCGTGCGTGCAATGTCGGTCGCTTCGATTTCCGACAACGTGGCGAGTTCGGACGCGCCCGCGAGCGACGCGAACTGCGTGCCGAAGCGGTTGTTGGCCGGTCCGTTGGCCGCGCCGGCGACCTGTTCGATGAGTGTGTTCCATGCACCGCAGCTCGGGCATTTGCCGAGCCACTTGGGGCTGGTGCCGCCGCATTCGCTGCAGACGAAAGTTGTTTTGTCCTTGGCCATGCAGCGAGTTTAGGGGGCGCGGTTCAGGTGATGGCGAATTCGCGCACCAGCAGGTCCGCGAACGCCGCCGCGGCCGGCGAGAGCGAACGGCCCTGCCGCGTCACGACCGCGATGTTGCGTGCCACCGTCGGGCGCATGAGCCGCCGCGCGACCAGCCGCGTGTGGTCGGCGTGCGCGAGGATCGACGCCGGCAACAGCGCCGGGCCGAGCCCGCTGGCCGCCATCGCGAGCGCCGTGGTCAAGAGCGTCACCTCGTAGGCGATGTCCAGCCGCACGCCGGCGGTTGCGGCGGCGATGTCGATGCTGCTGCGCACGCCGTACCCGGGCTTGACCGTGATCAGCGGATGGCCCGCGAGCTGCCGCCAGGTGATGCGGTCGGTGCCGGGCAGGCGCAGGTCGCGGTCGGCAATCACCGCCAGGTGGTCGTGCACGAACACGCGCTGGTCCAGCCCCGGCGTGCGCGCCTGCAGCGTGCCCACGCCGAAGTCGACCTGCTCGCCGAGCACCTTCTCCACGAACTGCCCGGGCGCGCAGTCTTCGATGGCCACCTTCACGTCGGGATGCAGGTCGAGGTAGCGGCGCAGGGCCTTGGGCATCAGCGTCTGCGCGATGGTGGACGTGGCCGCGATGCGCACGCGCCCGCGCCGACCCGCCGCCAGCTCGGCCATGCCGGTGCCCAGCGCATCGAGTTCGGCGAGCACGCGCTCGGCGTAGGCGATGGCCTCGTTCGCCGCCTCGGTGCGTTGCAGCGAACGCGTGGTGCGGTCGAACAGGCGCACGCCGAGCCGCGCTTCGAGCTCGCGCAGCAGCACGCTGACGGCCGGCTGCGTCAGCGACAGCGCAGCCGCCGCGCTCGACAGCTGGCCGCTGTGGTACACGGCCGCGAACGCGCGCAACTGCCGCACAGAAGGCACGCCGCGCATTGATAGTGGTTTTTTATGAATGGCCATGAAAGTTTCACTTTTTCCGTGAGCCGGTTCGGCACTGTAATGGCGCCTCACAAGAATCTGGAGACAAGCGACCCATGACCGAGCAACTGCAAGCCCAGGTGCTGATCGTCGGCGCCGGCCCCGTGGGGCTGACGCTGGCCATCGACCTGGCGCAACGCGGCATCGACGTGCTGATGACCGAGATCCGCCACCGCGGCGAACCGCCCAACGTGAAGTGCAACCACGTGGCGGCGCGTTCGATGGAGGTGTTCCGCCGCCTGGGCGTGGCACAGGCGCTGCGCGACGCGGGCCTGCCGGCCGACTACCCCAACGACGTGGCCTACCGCACGGCCGTGACGGGCATGGAGCTGTCGCGCATTCCGATCCCCGCGCGCCGCGAGCGCTACACCGCCACCGGCGGCCCCGACACCTGGTGGCCCACGGCGGAGCCGCCGCACCGCATCAACCAGATCTTTCTCGAGCCAGTGCTGTTCGCGCATGCCGAGGGCACGCCCGGCCTGCGCATCCGCAACCGCACGCGCATCGACGACTTCGAGCAGGACGACGAGGGCGTGTGGGCCACGGGCGTGGACCTGGACGACGGCCGCGCGGTGCGCATCCGCTGCCAGTACCTCGTCGGTTGCGACGGCAGCCGCTCGACGGTGCGCAAGAAGATCGGCGCCAGCCTGCACGGCACCGACGTGGTGGGCCGCGTGCAGTCGACCTACTTTCGCGCGCCCGCGCTGCTGGGCCTGCTGAAGCACCCGCCGGCCTGGGCCACCTTCGCGCTGAACCCGCGCCGCTGCGGCAACGTGTACGCCATCGACGGGCGCGAGACCTGGCTGCTGCACAACTACCTGCTGCCCGAGGAGACCGACTTCGACTCGATCGACCGCGACTGGGCGATCCGCCAGATCCTGGGCGTGGGCGAGGACTTCGAGTACGAAGTGATCTCCAACGAAGACTGGGTCGGCCGCCGGCTCGTGGCCGATCGCTTCCGCGACCGCCGCGTGTTCATCTGCGGCGACGCGGCGCACCTGTGGATTCCGATGGCGGGCTACGGCATGAACGCCGGCATCGCCGATGCGATGAACCTCTCGTGGCTGCTCGCGGGCCGGCTGCACGGCTGGCTGGCCGAGGGCGCGCTCGCGGCGCACGAGGCCGAGCGCCAGCCGATCACCGAGCAGGTGTCGCGGTTCGCGATGAACCACGCGCTCGCGCTCCAGCGCCAGCGCGAAGGCGTGCCCGAGGACATCGAGGCGCCCGGGCCCGAGGGCGACGCGCTGCGCGCCGCGCGCGGCCAGGCGCTGTACGACCTGAACGTGCAGCAGTACTGCTGCGGCGGCCTCAACTTCGGCTACTTCTACGACGGCTCGCCGCTCATCGCCTACGACGGCGAGGCCGCGCCCGCCTACACGATGTACGAGTTCACGCCTTCGACGGTGCCGGGCTGCCGCACGCCGCACCTGTGGCTGGACGACGGCCGCTCGCTGTACGACGCGATGGCCATGCCCGGCGAGGGCTACACGCTGCTGCGCTTGGACCCCGCGATCGATGTCGCGCCGCTCGAAGCCGCCGCCGCGGCGCGCGGCCTGCCGCTGCGCACGCTCGACATCCGCGCCTCGGCCGCCACCGCCGTGTACGACCGGCCGCTCGTCCTCTCGCGCCCCGACCAGCACGTGGCCTGGCGCGGACATGCCGTGCCGTCCGACGCGCTCGCGCTGGTCGACCTGCTGCGCGGCGCCACTGCAGTGGCCGCACCGACATCCGAAAAAGAAAGAGAGACAAGCCAATGAACCGTCGCCATGCCTTGCGCCATCTGGGCGCGCTGTCCGCCGCCGCCTGCGCCGCAGGTCCCGCCCTCGTGCGGGCGCAAAGCGACAAGCCCATCACCATCGTCGTGCCCTACGCGCCCGGCGGCACGACCGACATGCTCGGGCGGCTCATCGCGCAGCAGCTGGGCACCGCGCTGGGCCGCACCGTGATCGTCGACAACCGGCCGGGCGCCGGCACCGCCATCGGCGCCTCGCAGGTGGCGCGCGCGGCGCCCGACGGCTCGACGCTGCTGGTCGCGACCAGCACCACGCTCGCCATCAACCCCTGGCTCTACAAGAAGCTCTCGTACGACCCCGCGAAAGACTTCGCGCCCGTCGGCCTCATCGGCGCGGTGCCTCTGATGGTGGTGGTGCATCCGTCGGTGCCGGCGAACACGCTGGCCGAGCTGGTGGCGCTCGCCAAATCGCGCCCCGACGCGCTGAGCTACGGCTCCGCCGGCAACGGCAGCCCGCAGCACCTGGGCGCGGAGATGTTCAAGGTCGCGACCGCGGCGAACATGGTGCACGTGCCCTACAAGGGCAGCGCGCTCGCGCTGACCGACCTGCTCGGCGGCCAGCTGCAGCTCATGTTCACCGACATCGCACCGGCCCTGCAGCACGTGCGCAGCGGCAAGCTGCGCGCGCTGGCCGTGACCTCGCGCAAGCGCCAGCCGACCTTCCCCGCCGTGCCGACCGTGGCCGAGTCGGGCGTGGCGGGCACCGCCGATTTCGAGGCGGTGGCGTGGCAGAGCGTGGTCGCGCCCGCGGGCACGCCCAAGGCCTTCATCGACCGCTGCAGCCAGGAGATCGCCCGCCTCGTCGCGCAGCCCGCGCTGCGCCAGAAGCTCGAGAACGAAGGCTTCGAGCCGGCCGCGCCGGGGGCGCACGGCGCGGGCGCGCCGGAGCAGCTGGCCGCCTATATCCGCAGCGAAACCGAACGTTGGGGGCGGGTGATCCGCGCCTCCGGCACGACGATCGACTGAGCACCCGACGGCCCGCAAGGGTTATCCCGCAGGCGTGTTTTCTCGGCATTCATTTAACATGTTAAATAATTCTGAGAGGCACAGCTTTTGAGCACCACCTTCACGCACCGCAATTTGCCGCGCCTGCTGCTGCAGGCCCGCGAAGCCGTGATGGCCCACACGCGGCCCAGCCTGCGCGAGCACGCGCTGTCCGACCAGCAATGGCGCGTGCTGCGCGTGCTCGGCGAGCACGGCGCGGTCGACACCGGCCGCGTCGCGCGCGAGGCCTTCATCCTCGGCCCCAGCCTCACGGGCGTGCTGGCACGCATGGAGCGCGACAACCTCATCACCCGCGCCCGCGACCCGGCCGACCAGCGCCGCACCGTGGTCGAGGCCACGCCGCACGGCATGAAGCTCGTGAAGCGCCTGGGCACCAGCATCGAGGCGCACTACGACTGGATGGAACAGTCGCTGGGCAAGGCCAAGCTGACGCAGCTCTACGGCCTGCTGGACGAACTGATCGCGCTGGAGCAACCCGAACCATGACCACCTCCTTTCTCCCCACCGGCACCGTGTACGGCACGCTGCTGAACTTCCGCGCCGAGGCCGCGGCGCTCGCGCCGCAGATGGCCGAGGCGCCCTACAAGGCACCGCCGAAGGCGCCCGTGCTCTACGTGAAGACGGCCAACACCTGGAGCCCGCACGGCAGCACCGTCACCGTGCCCGCCGCGGTGTCCGACGTGGAAGTCGGCGCCAGCATCGGCATGGTGATCGGCGCCGAGGGCGACATCGAAGGCTTCGTGCTGCTGAACGACCTGTCGATTCCGCATGCGAGCTTCTTCCGCCCGCCGGTGAAGTTCAAGTGCGTCGACGGCTTCCTGGGCATCGGCCCGGCGCTGCGCGACGCGCAGGAGGTGGCCGACCCGGCGCAGTTCCGCGTCGAGGTGCGCATCAACGGCGAACTGAAGCAATCGATCGATTTCTCGCAGCTCGTGCGCCCCGCGCCGCAGCTGCTGGCCGACGTGGGCGAGTTCATGACGCTGGCGCACGGCGACGTGCTGATGCTCGGCTGCGACCTGGGCCGTCCGCTGGCCCGCGCGGGCGACCGCATCGACATTTCCGCGCCGGGGTTCGAGACCCTGAGCAACACGCTGGTGAAGGAAGCAACGGCATGAAGCACGCACGCGTCATCTTCGAAGGCCGCGAGCACACCGGCACCGCGCACGAATTCAACGGCCAGGCCGACGCCGCCGTGCGGCTGGCCGACGGCCGCGTCGTGCCGCAGGAACAGCTCGTGTGGCTGCCGCCGCTTGCGCCCACGGCGCGCCCGCGCACCATCCTCGCGCTCGGCCTGAACTACGCCGACCACGCGAAAGAACTCGAGTTCAAGGCGCCCGAGGAACCGCTGGTGTTCGTCAAGGGCCAGAGCACGCTCATCGGCCACCGCCAGCTCACGCACCGCCCGGCCGACGTGAAGTTCATGCACTACGAGTGCGAGCTCGCCATCGTGGTCGGCAAGACCGCGAAGCACGTGAAGCGCGACGACGCCTACGACTTCATCGGCGGCTACACGGTGGCCAACGACTACGCCATTCGCGACTACCTCGAGAACTGGTACCGCCCCAACCTGCGCGTGAAGAACCGCGACACCTGCACGCCGCTGGGCCCGTGGTTCGTCGATGCGGCCGACGTGGCCGACCCGATGACGCTCGCGCTGCGCACCACGGTGAACGGCACCGTCACGCAGCAGGGCAACACGCGCGACATGATCTTCGACGCGCCCTTCCTCATCGAGTACTTCAGCCGCTTCATGACGCTGTCGCCGGGCGACCTGATCCTCACCGGCACGCCCGACGGCGTGGTCGATTGCCAGCCGAGCGACGTGGTCGTGACCGAGATCGACGGCATCGGCGCGCTGGTCAACACCATCGCCGCGCGCTGACGGACTGACTGCACCCCTTTCAAGAAAACGGAGACACACCGCCATGACGACCGCCAGAACCCGGACCTTCCGCCTTGCTGCCGCCTTCGTGGCGGCCAGCGCCGCCACGCTGCTGCTCGCACCCGCGGCAACGGCACAGACCGCCTCGACCTACCCGACCAAGCCCGTGCGCTGGGTCGTGGGCTACCCGGCCGGCGGCGGCACCGACTACCTCGCGCGCACGGCCGGCGCGCAGCTCTCGCAGCAGCTCGCACAGCCCGTCACCGTGGACAACCGCCCCGGCGCGGGTGCGATCATCGCGTCGGAAAACGTGGCGCGTTCGCCGGGCGACGGCTACACCGTGTTCTCGGCCGACAACGGCGTGCTGGTCTACAACCCCGCGCTCTACAAGAAGCTGCCCTACGACGCCGAGAAAGACTTCGCGCTGCTCGGCATGATGGGCCGCTCGCCGCTCATCATCACGGCCGCGCCGGGCGCGGGCTTCAGCGACGCCAAGGCGCTCATCGCCGCGCTCAAGGCCTCGCCGGGCAAGTACAGCATCGCCACGCCGGGCACCGGCAGCCCGCACCACCTGGCCTACGAGCTGTTCCAGCGCGAAGCCGGCGTGTCGCTGCTGCACATTCCCTACAAGGGCGGCGCGCCCGCGCTGCAGGACCTCATGGGCAACCAGGTGCCGCTGATGATGCTCGACCTGCCCAGCGGCATCAGCGCCGTGAAGGCCGGCAAGGTCATTCCGCTGCTGGCCATGTCGACCGAGCGCGTGCCGCAGCTGCCCCAGCTGCCGACGGCCAAGGAGTTGGGCTACGCCGTCGAGGCCTACACCTGGCAAGGGCTGGTGGCACCGGCCGCCACGCCCAAGGACATCCAGGCGCGCATCGGCGCCGACCTGCTCAAAAGCATGAACGACACCGGCGTGAAGCAGAAGCTCTACGACGCCGGCTGGGAAGCCCGCCCCACGGACGCCGCCGAGATGGCCCGCTTCGTGGACACCGAACGCAAGAAGTGGCACGCGCTGATCAAGGCGCGCGACATCAAGCTCGACTGACGACACACCGCCGCAAGGCCGCAACACCTTCACGCCCATGCAACAGATCCATCACCTCATCGACGGCAAGCCAGTCCAAGGCACCGACTACTTCGAAACCGTCAACCCCGCCACGCAGGAAGTGCTGGCCGAAGTCGCCTCGGGCGGCGAGGCCGAAGTGAACGCCGCCGTGGCCGCCGCCAAGGCCGCCTTCCCCAAGTGGGCCGGCCTGCCCGCACCCGAGCGCGCCAAGCTCATCCGCAAGCTCGGCGACCTCATCGCGAAGCACGTGCCCGAGATCGCGCAGACCGAAACCAACGACTGCGGCCAGGTGATCGCGCAGACCGGCAAGCAGCTCATTCCGCGCGCGGCCGACAACTTCTACTACTTCGCCGAGATGTGCACGCGCGTCGACGGCCACACCTACCCCACGCCCACGCACCTGAACTACACGCTGTTCCATCCGGTGGGCGTGTGCGCGCTCATCAGCCCGTGGAACGTGCCCTTCATGACCGCCACCTGGAAGGTCGCGCCCTGCCTGGCCTTCGGCAACACGGCCGTGCTGAAGATGAGCGAGCTCTCGCCGCTCACGGCCGCGCGCCTGGGCGAGCTGGCACTCGAAGCGGGCATTCCGGCCGGCGTGCTGAACCTGGTGCACGGCTACGGCAAGGAAGCCGGCGAGCCGCTGGTGGCGCACCCCGACGTGCGCGCCATTTCGTTCACCGGCTCCACCGCCACCGGCAACCGCATCGTGAAGAGCGCGGGCCTGAAGAAGTTCAGCATGGAGCTCGGTGGCAAGAGCCCCTTCGTGATCTTCGAAGATGCCGACCTCGACCGCGCGCTCGACGCGGCCGTGTTCATGATCTTCAGCAACAACGGCGAGCGTTGCACGGCCGGCTCGCGCATCCTGGTGCAGCAGTCGATCTACGCCGACTTCGCCGCGAAGTTCGCGGAGCGCGCGAAGCGCATCACCGTGGGCGACCCGCTCGACGAGAAGACCATCGTCGGCCCGATGATCTCGCAGGCCCACCTGGCCAAGGTGCGCAGCTACATCGAGCTGGGTCCGAAGGAAGGCGCGACGCTGCTGTGCGGCGGCCTCGAGGCACCGTCGAACCTGCCCGACCGCGTTCAGCGCGGCAACTACGTGATGCCCACCGTGTTCGCCGACGTCGACAACCGCATGAAGATCGCACAGGACGAGATCTTCGGCCCGGTCGCCTGCCTGATCCCGTTCAAGGACGAGGCGCACGCCATCGAGCTGGCCAACGACATCGCCTACGGCCTGAGCAGCTACGTGTGGACCGAGAACATCGGCAAGGCGCACCGCGTGGCCGCCGCCGTGGAAGCCGGCATGTGCTTCGTCAACAGCCAGAACGTGCGTGACCTGCGCCAGCCCTTCGGCGGCACCAAGGCCTCGGGCACGGGCCGCGAAGGCGGCACCTGGAGCTACGAAGTGTTCTGCGAGCCGAAGAACATCGCGGTGTCGATGGGCTCGCACCACATTCCGCATTGGGGCGTGGCATGACGCTGCAGCGCCGCGCGCTCCTGCAAGGCGCGGCCGCCCTCGCGGCCCTGCCCGCACTGGCACGCGCGCAAACGGCGTGGCCCGCCAAGCCGGTGCGCATCGTCGTGCCCTTCACGCCCGGCGGCACCACCGACTTCGTCGCGCGCCTCGTCGGCCTCGAACTCGGCAAGGCGCTGGGCCAGCCGGTGATCGTCGAGAACAAGCCCGGCGCCGGCACGGTGATCGGCGTCGATGCGGTCGCCAAGTCGGCGCCCGACGGCTACAGCTTCGTGTGCGTGGCCAACAGCTTCACGGCCAACCCCACCCTGGTGCGCAAGCTGCCCTACGACACGCTGAAAGACCTGCGCCCGGTCGCGCTCATGGGCATGTCGGAACACGTGCTCGCCACGCACCCGGGCAGCGGCCTGAAGACGCTGGCCGACCTGCGCAGCCAGGCCAAAGCCAAGCCCGGCACGCTGAGCTTCGCCTCCTTCGGCAACGGCACCTCGGCGCATCTGTCGGGCGAGATGCTCAAGCTGCAGATGGGCCTGGACATCGTGCACGTGCCCTACAAGGGCCAGGGCCCCGCGCTGGCCGACCTGCTCGGCGGGCAGGTGACCGTGATGTTCGGCAACTGGCCCGAGTTCCGCGGCCATGTGCAGGCCGGCAAGCTGGTGGCGCTGGGCATGGCGACCGCGCAGCGCTCGCAGTACGCGCCCGCGATACCCACACTGGCCGAACAGGGCGTGGCCATCGAGTCCAATTCGTGGAACGGCCTGCTGGCTCCGGCCGGCACGCCTGACGCCATCGTGCAACGCGTGAACGCCGAGGTGAACCGCGCCCTGGCATCGCCGGCGGTGACCGAGGCCTTCCACAAGGGCGGCATCGCGTCGCTGTCGGGCACGCCCGAGCGCTTTGCCGAGTTCATCCGCAGCGAGATCGCGAAGTACGGCGACGTGATCCGCAAGGCCAACATCCAGATCGAGGGCTGACCCATGAGCCTCTATGCGATGCAGAAATTCTTGTTCGCGCTGAACCGCGACGCGGACGTGCAGCGCCGCTTCGGCGAAGGCGGCGACACGCGCGCCACGCTGCTGGCCGGCTACGACCTGAACGACGAAGAGCGCGAAGCCATCGGCAGCGGCGACATCGGCAAACTCTACGTGCTCGGGTGCAACGGCCAGCTGCTGATGCACTTCGCGCCCTTGCTCGGCGTGGCATGGGCGGACTACCTGGAAGCAATGCGCGAAGGCGTGCGCAAGTACGGGCCCGTGCGCGCCGGCATCTACGCAATGACAACAGGCACTGACGAGAAAGTGGCAGGCGTATGAGTCTCGTATTCGCAGGCGTGTGCAGCCACGCCCCCGGCATCACCGGCCGCGCGCACCTGGCCGACCCGGCGGTCAAGGACGAGTTCCACGCGCAGTTCCATCGCTTCGGCGAGGCGATGCGCGCGACCAAACCCGACGCGGTGATCGTCATCGCGGCCGAGCACTTCGCGAACTTCTTCATGAACAACATGCCGGCCTATGCGATCGGCATGGCCGACAGCTACGAGGGCCCGATCGAAGACCCGAAGTGGCTGGGCATCGAGAAGCACACCATCCCCGGCGATGCCGCGCTGTCGCAGCGCCTGATCCGCGAGGTGATGCAGACGGTGGACGTGGCCTACGCGGAAGAATGGAAGTTCGACCACGGCATCATGGTGCCGCTGAACTTCCTCACGCCGAACTTCGACACCAAGGTCATTCCCGTGAACATCAACTGCCAGGGCCCGCCGCTCACGCCGCTGCACCGCGCGTGGGCCTTCGGCGAAGCCCTGCGCCGTGCCTGCGACAAGGTGCCCGAGCGCATCGCGCTGGTGGGCACGGGCGGCATCTCGCACTGGCCGGCCACGCCCGACTCGGGCAAGGTCAATGCCGAGTGGGACGCCGAGTTCATGCGCCGCTGGTGCGCCAACGACCGCGAGGCGCTGCTCTCGCAGGCCGACTACGGCGACGAGGCCACGTACCGCGAAGCGGGCCAGGGCGGCTTCGAGATCCGCACCTTCCTGAGCGTGGCCGCGGCCGCGCGCGGCAAGGGCGAGATCTTCCACATGAAAGCCATTCCGATCTTCGCGGTGACCTGCACGGCCGCGACGATGTCGGTGGTTTGAACGGAGCACGACCATGCCGCACCTGGTGATCCTGTACACGCCCAACATCGAGGCCGAGACCGACGTGTCGGCGCTGTGCCGCACGCTGGCCGACACCATGCTCGAACAGCGCGACGAGGCCGGCAAGCCGGTGTTCCCCACGGGCGGCACGCGCGTGCTGGCCTACCCCGCCGCGCACTATGCGGTGGCCGACGGCCAAGCCGACTACGCCTTCGTGTACCTGAACCTGCGCATGGCCTCGGGCCGTTCCGAGGCGGTGAAGAAGAAAGCCGGCGACGAGCTGCTGGCCGCCGTGCGCGCGCATTTCGAACCCGTCTTCACGCAGCGCCACATCGGCATCACCCTGCAGATCGACGAAGCGCCGGGGCAGGTGTACGACGGCAAGCACAGCAACCTGCATCCCCTGTTCAACAAATCATAAAAAAGAAGCGAGCCCCATGCTCTCCACCGCCACCATCGCCCAACTGGCCGCCGAACTGCACGAGAGCGAGAAGTCGCGCGTGCAGGTCGAGCACTTCTCCAAGCGTTTTCCCGAGATGACCATCGAGGACGGCTACGCCATCTCGCGCGAATGGGTGAAGCACAAGATTGCCGAAGGCCGCATCGTGAAGGGCCACAAGATCGGCCTCACGTCGCGCGCCATGCAGCAGGCCAGCCAGATCACCGAGCCCGACTACGGCACGCTGCTGGACGACATGTTCTTCGAGCAGGGCGGCGACATCCCGTTCACGCGCTTCATCGCGCCGCGCATCGAGGTCGAGCTGGCCTTCGTGCTCGGCAAGAAGCTGCAGGGGCCGAGCGTGACCATCTTCGACGTGCTGGCCGCCACCGACTACGTGGTGCCCGCCATCGAGATCATCGACGCGCGCATCGAGCAGTTCGACCGCCACACCAAGGCCATGCGCAAGGTGTTCGACACCATCGCCGACAACGCGGCCAATGCGGGCATCGTGCTCGGCGGCCGTCCGGTGAAGCCCGACGCGGTCGACCTGCGCTGGGTGAGCGCGCTGCTCTACAAGAACGGCGTGATCGAGGAGTCGGGCGTGGCCGCGGCCGTGCTCAACCACCCGGCCACCGGCGTGGCCTGGCTCGCGAACAAACTCGCGCCGTGGGACGAATGCCTCGAAGCCGGCGAGATCGTGCTGGGCGGTTCGTTCACGCGCCCCACCAACGCCGTGCCGGGCGATACCTTCCACGCCGACTACGGCCCCTTGGGCTCCATCGCCTTCCGTTTCGTCTGACGAGTTTTTTCATGCACACCCCACTCAACACCTTCAAGCAGGCCCTGCAGGCCGGCCAACCCCAGATCGGCCTGTGGGTCGGCCTGGGCGACGGCTACGTGGCCGAGCTGCTGGCCGGCACCGGCTACGACTGGCTGCTGGTCGACGGCGAGCACGCGCCCAACGACGTGCGCTCGGTGCTCGCGCAGCTGCAGGGCATCTCCAGCGCGTGGTCGGCGCAGCCCGATGCGCAGCGCTCGCATCCCGTCGTGCGCATTCCGGTCGGCGACACCACGCTGATCAAGCAGTACCTGGACATCGGCGCGCAGACGCTGCTGGTGCCGATGGTCGACACCGCCGAGCAGGCCGCGCAACTGGTGCAGGGCATGCGCTACCCGCCCGAAGGCATCCGCGGCATGGGCAGTGCGCTGGCGCGCGCCTCGCGCTGGCAGGCCTACCCGAACTACCTGCACGAAGCCAATGCGCAGACCTGCCTGCTGGTGCAGGCCGAGACGGTCGAGGCGATGAAGAACATCGACGCCATCGCGGCCACGCCGGGCGTGGACGGCGTGTTCATCGGCCCGGCCGACCTGTCGGCCTCGATGGGCTTCGTGGGCCAGCCCAACCACCCCGAGGTGCAGGCCGCGATCGCCGACGCCATCGCGCGCATCCGCAAGGCCGGCAAGGCGGCCGGCATCCTGTCGACCACCGAGGAGCAGGCGCGCAAGTGGCTCGCGGCCGGCGCGCTGTTCGTGGCCGTGGGTGTCGACACCATCCTGCTCGCGGCCGCCGCGAAGCAGCTGCTTGCGAAGTACAAGGCCGCGCCGGGCGCCACCGCGCCCAACGGCTACTGATCCCCTTTCAAGGAACTTTCGATGCGACGCACCACCCTCGCGGCCTTCGCCGCTGCCGCCGCCCTGCTTCTGGGCGCCTGCGCCCAGACGGGCCCGGCCTCGACCTCGCAGGCCCGGCAGGAAGCCAACCGCCAGACCGTGCTCGCCTTCTACGAGAAAGGCCTGAACCAGAAGGACGCCGACGCGGCGCTGCAGTACGTGGGCAACCGCTACGTGCAGCACAACCCGACGGCGGCCGATGGGCCCGAGGGCTTTCGCAAGTTCATCGCCTTCCTGCGCGAGAAGTTTCCGAAGTCGCACAGCGAGATCAAGCGCAGCTTCGTCGACGGCGACTACGTGATCCTGCATGTGAACGCGGTGCGCGAGCCGGGCACGCGCGGCAGCGCCATCGTCGACATCTTCAAGCTCGAGAACGGCAAGATCGTCGAGCACTGGGACGTGGTGCAACCCGTGCCCGAGACCGCCGCGAACAAGAACGGCATGTTCTGACGCCCCGCCCTTCCACGAGCCAGCCTTCGCCAGCCGCATGACCACGCCCACCGACCCCACGAAACGCTTCCGCTCCGCGACCATCCGCGAGGGCACGATCCGCGCGACCACGCGCAGCTTCCTGCACGCGCTGGGCCAGGACGACGAGGACATCGCGCGCCCGCACGTCGGCGTGTTCCACACGGGCGGCGAGATGAGCCCGTGCAACCTCAACCTGCGCGAGCAGGCGCAGCACGCCAAGACCGGCATCTACGCGGGCGGCGGCACGCCGCACGAATGCCCCGTGGTGTCGGTGAGCGACGGCCTGACGATGGCGCACTCGGGCATGCGCTTCTCGCTGATCTCGCGCGAGCTCATCGCCGACAGCGTGGAAGCGTCCACGCGCGGCCACCAGTGGGACGGCATCTTCGCCATCGGCGCCTGCGACAAGAACCTGCCGGGGCTGATGATGGGCATGGTCCGCTGCAACGTGCCGAGCGTGTTCGTGCATGGCGGCTCTGCCCTGCCGGGGCAGATGCCCGGACCCGACGGGCGCGACCTGAACGTGGTCGACACCTACGAGACCATTGGCAAGGTGCTGGCCGGCACGGCCACGCACGACGAGCTCGACGCCATGAGCCGCGCCTGCCTGCCCACGGCCGGCGCCTGCGCGGGGCAGTTCACGGCCAACACCATGGGCATGGTGTCGGAGGCGCTGGGCCTGGCGCCCATCGGCTCGAGCATGGTGCCCGCGGTGTTCAGCGAACGCGCGCCGCTGATGCGCCGCGCCGCGAAGCAGCTCATGAAGGCGGTGATGGGCGACGGCCCGCTGCCGCGCGACGTCGTGACGCGCAAGGCGCTCGAAAACGCCTGCGCCGTGGTCTCGGCCACGGGCGGCTCGACCAACGCCGCGCTGCACCTGCCGGCGATCGCGCACGAGGCCGGCATCAAGTTCCACCTGGACGACGTGGCCGAGATCTTCGCGCGCACGCCGCTCATTGCCGACCTGCGCCCGGGTGGCCAGTACCTGGCGCGCGACGTGTACTACATCGGCGGCGCGGGCGTGATCCTGCGCACGCTGCTGGAGCAGGGCTTCCTGCACGGCGACGCCCTCACCTTCACCGGCCGCACGCTGGCCGAGGAAGTGGCCGACGCCGCCGCGCCCGACGGCCGCGTGGTGCGCGAAGCGGGCAACCCGATCACGCGCGACGGCGGGCTCGCGGTGCTCAAGGGCAACCTCTGCCCCGACGGCGCGCTGCTCAAGACGGCGGGCCTGAAGACGCTGGTGCACCGCGGCCCTGCGCGCGTCTTCAATTCGGAAGAAGAAGCGCAGACGGCGGTGCAGAACCGCCGCTACGAAGCGGGCGACGTGATCGTCATCCGCAACGAAGGCCCCAAGGGCAGCCCCGGCATGCGCGAGATGCTGGGCATCACCGCGCTGCTGTACGGCCAGGGCATGGGCGACAAGGTGGCGCTGCTCACCGACGGGCGCTTTTCGGGCGCCACGCGCGGCCTGTGCATCGGCTACGCGGGGCCCGAGGCGGCCGACGGCGGGCCGATCGCGGTGCTGCGCGACGGCGACATGGTGGCCATCGATGCACGCGCCGCGGCGCGCAGCATCTCGGTCGAACTGAGCGCTGAAGAAATCGCGTCGCGGCTGGCCGGACGTGAGGTAAACGCGGGGGCGGCGCACGGTGGTTTGTTGGAAAAATACGCGCTCACCGTGCGCCCTGCCCACCAGGGCGCCGTGACCCACTCGGGCGCGGTCACCTGGCTGCGCGACGAGTCGTGATCCTGTTCCCTCCTCACCCACCCGAAAAGAGACAGACATGACCTTCACCCGCCGCCACATGCTGCAGTCCACCGGCGCTTCGGCGCTGCTCGCCAGCCTCGGCCAGCAGGCCTTTGCGCAGGCTGCCGCGCTCGAGAACGCCACCATCGTCACCGGCTTCGCGGCCGGCGGCACCTCGGACACCACCTGCCGGCGCCTGGCGCTGAAGCTGAGCCCCGACTACGCCAAGACCGCCGTGGTCGAGAACCGCACCGGCGCGGGCGGCCAGATCGCCGTGAGCTACGTGAAGGGCCGTCCGGCCGACGGCACCACCATCCTGCAGACGCCCACGTCGATCCTCACGATCTACCCGCACATCTACAAGA
The DNA here is from genome assembly GCF_059567965.1 of Variovorax sp. BGA-UO-ETr-C22. Lineage (NCBI taxonomy): Bacteria > Pseudomonadati > Pseudomonadota > Betaproteobacteria > Burkholderiales > Comamonadaceae > Variovorax > Variovorax sp. BGA-UO-ETr-C22. The sequence goes on along the minus strand of NZ_JCAQPA010000009.1, from coordinate 289,228 downwards.
AGCTGCCCTACGACCCGATGGTCGACCTCACGCCCGTGAGCCTGGCCTGCATCTTCGACTTCGGCTTCGCGGTCGGTCCGGCCGTGCCGGCCACGATCAAGACGGTGCCCGAGTTCCTCACCTGGGCCAAGGCCAACCCGGCCGGCGCCAACTACGGCTCGCCGGCCGCGGGCTCCACGCCGCACTTCATCGGCGCGCTGCTGGGCAAGCAGGCCGGCGTCGAGCTCAAGCACGCGGCCTACCGCGGCACGCAGCCGGCCATGCTCGACCTCCTGGGCGGCAACATCTCGGCGGTGTCGGGCCCCATCGGCGACATCACGCAGCACCTGCAGTCGGGCAAGGTGCGCATCTTGGGCGTGTCGGGTGCCAAGCGCAGCCGCTTCGCGCCCGATGTGCCGACCTTCGGCGAGCAGGGCATCAAGAACATGGCGCACAGCGAATGGTTCGCCTTCTTCCTGCCGGCCAAGGCCTCGCCCGAGCTGGTGACGAAGCTCAACACGGCGATGAAGAACGCGCTCGCACAGAAGGACGTGGTCGACGGCCTCGGCACTTTCGGCCTGGAAGCCATGTCTTCCACGCCGGCCGAGCTGGCCGATCTGTTGAAGAAGGACACCGCCAAGTGGGCGCCGATCGTGAAAGAGGTCGGCTTCACGGCTGAAGGTTGATCACATGAAGGAACTGCCATGAACACACTCGCCACCGCGCCGTCGGCGCTGGTCCATCCCTCGATCCATCCCGACGAGCGCGCCGCGCGCGAGGAGCTCGCGGCCTGCTACCGCGTGTTCGCGATGCTGGGCTGGACCGAGATGATCTACAACCACATCACGGTGCGGCTGCCCGACAGCGTGACCGGTGGCGAGAAGCAGTTCCTCATCAACCCCTTCGGCCTGCACTACAGCGAGGTGACGGCCAGCAACCTGGTGAAGATCGACCTGCAGGGCAAGGTGCTCGACGGCTCGACCTACCCGGTGAACCCGGCCGGCTTCGTGGTGCATGCGGCCATCCACGACGGCCTGCCCGGCGCGCACTGCGTGATGCACACGCACACCACGGCCGGCGTGGCCGTGGCCTGCCTGCAGGGCGGCCTGCAGCAGACCAATTTCTATACCGCCCAGCTGCACGGCATGGTGGCGTACCACGACTTCGAGGGCATCACGATCCATGCCGACGAAGGCCCGCGCCTGCTCAAGAGCATCGGCGATCGCAACGCGGTGATCCTGCGCAACCACGGCCTGCTGGCCTGGGGCCAGACGCTGCCGCAGACCTTCGCGATCCTGTGGACGCTGCAGCGCGCCTGCGAGATCCAGATGGCGACCTTCTCGATGGGCGCCGCGATTCCGGTGAGCGAAGAGATCGCGCAGCGCTGCACGCGCGACGCGCTGCAGTTCAGCCCCGCGCACGGCGCCGGGCAGGACGTGTTCAATGCGCTGGTGCGGCAGGTGGACCGCATCGACCCGAGCTACCGCAACTGAGGCGCCTGTTCCCATGAAGATTTGCATCTACGGCGCCGGCGCGATCGGCGGATGGATCGGCGTTGGCCTCGCACAGGCAGGCCAGCGCCTGAACGTGGTGGCGCGCGGCGCCACGCTCGACGCACTGCAGAAGGACGGCCTCTCGCTGATGCGCGGCGACGTGCGCACGCGCGTGCCGGTGAACGCGGTGGCCGACCCCGAGGCACTGGGCGTGCAAGACCTGGTGGTGATCGCCGTGAAGGCCCCCGCGCTGGCCGGCGTGGCCGAACGCATCGGGCCGCTGATCGGGCCCGACACGATCGTGCTGGTGGCCATGAACGGCGTGCCGTGGTGGTTCCTCGAAGGCGGTTTCGGCGGCGAGATCACGGGGCACCGCCTCGCAGCGGTCGACCCTGAAGGCGCCATTGCCAAGGCCATTCCCTCGCGCAACGTGATCGGCTGCGTGGTGCACGCCAGCTGCTCGCTCGACGGGCCGGGCGTGGTGCGGCACCACTTCGGCAACGGGCTGATCGTGGGCGAGCCTTCGGGCGAGGCCACGCCGCGCGTGCAGAAGCTGGTCGAGCTGCTCAAGAGCACGGGCATCGACACCACGCTGTCGCCGCAGATCCAGAAGGACGTGTGGTTCAAGCTGTGGGGCAACATGACGGTGAACCCGATCAGCGCGCTCACCGGCGCCACCACCGACCTGATCATGGGCGACGACTACGTGCGCGGTTTCATCTCGGCGGTGATGCTCGAGGCCAAGGAGATCGGCCGGCGCATCGGCATCGAGATCACGCAGAGCCCCGAGGACCGGCATGCGGTGACGATGAAGCTCGGCGCGTTCAAGACCTCGATGCTGCAGGACGTGGAGGCGGGCCGTTCGGTCGAGCTCGACGCGCTCGTCACCGTGGTGCGCGAGCTGGGCGAGCTGACGGGCGTGGCCACGCCGTTCACCGACGCGCTGCTGGGGCTGGCGCGGCTGCGAACGCGGCAGCTCGGGTTGTACTGAGCCGCCTGCCGCTGATTACCAGCGGTTTTCGGGCGCGGCGCCGATGGCCTCGACGCAACGGGCCACGATCTTCACGCGTTCCTCGCGCAGCCGCTGCCAGCCGTCGGCCTGCCACTGGGTCCAGGCCAGCGGCTCCGATTCGTAGCTGCAGCCGATCGGCGGACGCATGAAGCCCGCGCGTCCCAGCGAGGCGCCGTACTTGAGCCGGAACAGTTCGTCCGAGCCCATCAGGTTTTCGTAGACGAGGTGCCACGACCCCGGGACCAGCGGCGAGTCGGCCTCCTTCGGCGTCTGGCGCGCGGCCTCGATCTCTTCGGGCGTCGAGCCGTCGGTCAGCGCGGTGGCGAGCGCGGTCTCGGTGCGGCGGCGGTAGATGTCGGTGGCGATCTTGCTCAAGGCCTCCTGCAGGTCGCTCATCGCCGGGTTGACGCTCACCGGGTCGTCGCGCAGCGCTTCGAGCGTGGTGCCGCCGAGGCCGTCCTTCGAGAAGCCCTGCACGGCCGCGCCGGTGCCGAGCACGGCGAACGCGACGTTCAGCGCGACCTGGCCGGCCACGCGGCCCACCGTGTCTTCGCGGCGCACCACGCGCAGGTGGTCGGCGCCGCTCTGCTGGGGCATGCGCAGGTAGCGCACGCGGGTTTGAGATGGGGTTGCGGCTGGGGTGGCTTCGGCGGGTGTCGAGGCTGCGGCCATGGGCGGTGCAGCCGCTTCGGTCTGGGCCTGCGCCGAGAAGCCGGCGATGGCCAGTGCCAGGCCGAGGGCATGCCGTGTGGCACGCGACGGCGCTCGTTTCTTCGTCGAATGGGTCATTGAACTGTTTTCCTCCGGCGCGGATTGTCTCCGGCGGCGTGCTCAGTTCATGCGGGGAGGTTCAGGGCGTGTGCACAGGCCACCGGGTACTTCCCTCCGCGAATGTCCCCCGGGCTTCGCCCTCCTCCTTGATTTCGCTGCGGGAAGCACCCAGTGTCCCGCGCACGGGACGCAGCGGTGGTGTGCGGCCGATCAACGACTGCACTGCCCAACGCTCACGCCGATGGGGTGCCTTGCGCAGCGAAATTAAGGGGGAGCCCGAAGGGCGGAGGACATTCGCGGAGCAAGGCTCCCCGTCGGCGGGAGCGTCGCTCTGAGTATCAGGCGCTCAACCCGCCAACCCGACGTACACGTTCTGCACGTCGTCATTCGCATCGATGGCGGCAAGAAACGCCTCGACCTCTTCCAGGTCAGCAGCACTCAGGCTCGCCGGATCGACCGGGTTCTTCGGCCGGTAGCCCAGCTTGGCCGACAGCACGGTGAAGCCCTGGGCCGGCAGTGCGCGGCTCACCAGGTCGAGGTCGGCGGGCTCGGTCAGGAACAGGGTGGTGCCGTCTTCGGCGCCCGGCTCGAAGTCCTGCGCGCCGGCTTCGATGGCGGCCACTTCGGCGTCGGCGTCCTTGCTGGCGGGCTCGGCTTCGATCATGCCGAGGTGGTCGAAGTCCCACGAAACCGAGCCGGAGGTGCCGAGCTGGCCCTTGCGGAACAGCACGCGCATTTCAGGCGCGGTGCGGTTCACGTTGTCGGTCAGGCACTCGACCATCACGGCCACGCGGTGCGGGGCGAAGCCCTCGTACATGACGTGGTCGAAGTGCACCGCCTCGCCCGTGAGGCCGGCGCCCTTCTTGATGGCGCGGTCGAGCGTGTCCTTCGGCATCGAGACCTTGCGGGCCTGCTCGACGACCAGCCGCAGCCGTGCGTTCGAGGCCGGATCGGCGCCGTTGCGCGCGGCGATCATGATTTCCTTGGCCAGCTTGCCGAACAACCGGCCCTTGGCATTCGCGGCCACGTCCTTGTGCTTGGCTTTCCATTGCGCGCCCATGTCTGCATTCCTTGGTGTTGTGGGGGGCGGCGAAACGCCGCAGCCCCCGAGGATGCCACGAGCCGGGGGCCGCGCCCAGCCGGCCCCCTTCCGCCGTCAGGGGCGCCCCGTCTGCCCGCCCTCCTCCGGCGCCAGGCTCACCCACAGGGCGGCGCCCACGATCAGCAGGCCGCCGGCCCAGCCCCAGGCGCCGATGCGCTCGCCCAGCCCGAGGGCCGCGATGGCCGCGCCGAACACCGGCTCGCTGCCCATGAGCAGCGACACCCGGCTCGGGCTGCTGCGCGAGGCCGCGTGGTTCTGCGCGAAAAAGGCGAACACGGTGCACAGCAGCACGAGGTACGCCATGCCCCACCAGAAGCCGGCCGTGGCGGGCGGCAGGTGCCAGGCGCGCCCGCCCGACGCGGCCAACAGCGACAGCGCCGCCGCGCCCAGCGCCATCACGCCGGACTGCACGGCCGTCAGCGTGAGCGCCGGCAGGTTGTGGCGGCCCGCCAGGCGGCGCGTGAGGCACACCATGACGGCGCGCAGGAAGGCGGCGGCGAGCATGAGGGCGTCGCCCCACCCCATCGACAGATTGGCGAGCGAGGGCGCCGAGAGCAGGGCCGCGCCCACGGCCGAGAGCCCGGCCGCCCAGAACACGCGCCGCGCGGGCCGCCGGCCCAGCAGCCACCATTCGACGAACGGCGTGATCGCCACGCACAGGCTGATGAGGAAGGCGGCGTTGCTCGCCAGGGTCAGCGAGACGCCGAACGTCTCGCACAGGAAGATGGCGAGCAGGTTGGCGCCCAGCAGGCCGCCCACGGCGAGCCCCTGGCGCCACTGCGGGTCGCGCCACAGCGGCCGCAGCGCAGGCAGCAGCACGAGAAAGGTGAGGCCGAAGCGCAGCGCGACGAACTCGAGCACCGGCAGCTGCTGCGTCGCCTGCTTGGCCACCGCGTAGCTGCCGCCCCAGACCGCCGCCACGAGCAGCAGCATGAGTTCGGCGGGGCCGAAGCCGGCCGTCCACGACCCGCGCCCTGCCGGGACCGCACCTTGCAACGCCTTTGAATCCATACTGTCTGCCCGCGGCCCGGGGCGCCTGAAAGAAGAAGAGAAGGCGCATTGTTCCGGGCGGCACCAGGGCCGCACAGCCGTCGGCCGGAACAGGACTCTTGCGTGGTCGGAACGAATTCATTTCTCAAGGTGCTGCCCGAGATGGTCACCTTCGTGCGGGTCGCCGAACTGGGCAGCTTCTCGGCCGCGGCCGACCTGCTGGGCATCACGCCCTCGGCCGCGAGCCGGCAGGTGAAGCGGCTCGAACAGGAGATCGGCGTGCAGCTGCTGCAGCGCACCACGCGCCAGCTGCGGCTCACGGAGCCCGGCGCCGAGGCTTTTGCGCGCTGCCGCGAGCTGGTGGCGGCGGCGCAGGGCGCGATGGACATCGGCGCGCAGTTCGCGCGCACGCCGGCCGGCCGGGTGCGCCTGAGCGCGCCGAAGGCCTTTGCGCGGCGCGTGCTGCACCCGCACCTGCTCGACTTCCTGCGCGCCTATCCGGAAGTGGACGTGCAGCTGATCGTGGCCGACCGCGACATCGACCCGATCCGCGAAGGCGTCGACCTCGTGGTGCGGCTGACCACGGCGCCACCCGAGGGGCTGGTGGCGCGGCGGCTGATGGCGGTCGAGCACATCCTGTGCGCCACGCCGGCCTACCTGGCACGCCACGGCGCCATCGCGCACCCGCACGAGCTGCGCGCGCACAGCTGCCTGTCGCTGGGCGAGCACGAGCGCGACAACCACTGGCGCTTTCGAAAAGACGGTGAAGACGAGGTCGAGGTGGTGGTGGACGGCCGCTACGTCTGCAACCACAGCGAGATGCGGCTCGACGGCGCGCTCGCGGACCTGGGCGTGGCCTGCGTGCCGGCCTTCACGGCGCGCGAGGCGTTGGACGAGGGCCGCGTGGTGCGCGTGCTGCCCGACTGGGCGCTGCAGGGCGCCTACCAGGGGCACGCGTGGCTGATGTACCCGCCCAGCCGCTACCTGCAGCCCAAGTGCCGGGTGCTGGTCGAGCACCTGCTCAGCGCGGTGCCTTCCCCGTGAGCACGCGCACGGCCTCGGGCAGCGAGTGGACCTGCGGCATGAAGTGGTCGATGAGCGCGCCCAACGCCACCGCGCAGACCACCGCGCCCAGCAGCGGCTTCCAGGTGAGCCGCACCGCCGCCATGAGCCAGCCTTCGCGCGCCACGCGCACCGCGGCGCGGGCCGACACATAGGAGAAGGCGACCTCGATCGCCACGGCCAGCAGCGCGTCCCAGCTGAAGTACAGCAGCACCAGCGAGCCCGCGCCGAGCACGACGGCCACGCACAGCAGGAAGATGGCGAGCACCGGCACGACGATGATCGCGCCCTCGTCGGCGCTGCCCGCGGCGTCGAGCGCGCCGCTGGCGACATCGGAGAGCCCGCTGCCGCCGTCGGTGGCGTCGGTCGCGCACCCCGGATCGTCAGCGCCTTCCGTGGTGCCGCCCAGGTCTTCGGGCGCCTCGATCTCGGTGCGCCGCTCCACCAGCCGTTGCGCCCACCAGCGCAGCACGCACAGATACCCGACATAGCCCACGCCCAGCGTGACGAGGTAGCGCACGGCCAGCGACTCGACATGCAGCAGGTGCATCTGCAGCGCCGACACGCCCCACATCAGCAGCAGCGTGAAAGTGCCGATCAGCAGGCCGTGCGTGCGCAGGCTGTGATCGCGGTGCAGGTCGCGTTCGACCTGGGTTTCCCACAGGCGCACGGAGCGCCAGTTGGAAAGAACCTTCACGTCATTCGTCGGCAGGTGCGAAGGGCACCCGCGGCGCGACCGCGCACATGAGTTCGTAGCCGACGGTGCCGGCGGCCTGGGCCACCTCGTCGATGGGCAGCACCGCGCCGGTCAGGGCCGAGCGGCCCCACAGCGTGACCTCGGCGCCGAAGGCGGCATCGGGCACGGGCGTGAGGTCGACGGTGATCATGTCCATGCTCACGCGGCCCACCATGCGGGTGCGCACGCCGTTCACCAGCACCGGGGTGCCGGTGTCGCAGTGGCGCGGGTAGCCGTCGGCATAGCCGACCGCCGCGATGCCGATGGTGAGCGGGCCCTCGGCCGCAAAGCGCGAGCCGTAGCCGATGGTGTCGCCGGCCTTCAGCGTCTGCACCGAGATGAGCCGGGTCGACAGCGTCATGGTCGGCTGCAGCTGCCAGTGCGCCGCGTCGTGTTCGGGGAAGTCGGGGGCACTGCCGTACAGCACGATGCCGGGGCGCACCCAGTCGCCGCGCGTGCGCGGCGCATGGCGCAGCGTGGCGGCGCTGTTGGCGATGGAACGCTCGCCGGGCAGGTCGCGCGTGGCGCGCTCGAACACCTCGAGCTGGTGCTCGATGCCGCGCGGGCCGTCGGCGTCGCTGAAGTGCGTCATGAGCGAGATCTCGTCGACCTGCGGGAGCGCATTGAGGCGCGTCCAGGCCGAGCCGAAGCGCTCGGGCGAGAAGCCCAGGCGGTTCATGCCGGAGTTCATCTTCAGGAACACGCGCTGCGGCTTGAGGGTCTTGTGGGCCGCGAGCATGTCGATCTGCTCGTCGCAGTGCACCGAATGCCACAGGTCCAGGCGCGAGCACAGTTCCAGGTCGCGCGCGTCGAACACGCCTTCGAGCAGCAGCACCGGGCCGCGCCAGCCCAGCGCGCGCACGCGCTCGGCCTCGGCCAGGTCGAGCAGCGCGAAGCCGTCGGCGCCGCGCAGGCCTTCGAAGACACGCTCGATGCCGTGCCCGTAGGCGTTGGCCTTGACCACGGCCCAGACACGGGCGTCGACGGCCGAGCGGCGGGCGCGGTCGAGGTTGTGGCGCAGGGCGGCGGTGTGGACGGTGGCGAGAATGGGGCGCGGCATGGCGGGTGTTGGGGTGGTTTCAGACCACGTTTTAGCATCTTCGGGAATGGGGTCGAATCCCGTGGGGATGCCTGAATTCGCGTCGTACCCCCATGCTATAACCGCCCATTCGCGCCTGACGCGACACTTTTTCACTACCGCCAGCAGACCCTCTGGCCAGCCAGCCCATCGATGAAGCGCGGTTTTTACACGATCATGTCGGCCCAGTTCTTTTCGTCGCTGGCCGACCAAGCGCTTTTCGTCGTTGCCGTCGATCTCATGCGAAGTTCGGGCGCCCCCGAATGGCAGCGGGCCGCCCTGGTGCCGATCTTCGCGGTCTTCTATGTGGTGCTGGCCCCGCTGGTGGGTGCCTTTGCCGACGCGCTGCCCAAGGGCAAGGTGATGTTCATCAGCAACGCGATCAAGGTCGTGGGCTGCCTGATGATGCTGTTCGGTTCGCACCCGCTGCTGTCGTATTCCATCGTCGGCCTGGGCGCGGCGGCCTACTCCCCGGCCAAGTACGGCATCCTCACCGAGCTGCTGCCGTCGTCGCAGCTGGTCAAGGCCAACGGCTGGATCGAAGGGCTGACCATCGCCTCGATCCTGCTGGGCATCGTGCTCGGCGGCATGCTGGTGGGCCATGCGGTGTCCAGCCAGCTGCTGCTCATCGACCTGCCGTTCATCGACACCGGCATCGACTCGCCGGCCGAAGCCGCCATTGCGGTGCTGATCTTCGTCTACGTGCTCGCGGCCTGGTTCAACACCCGCATCCCGCACACCGGCGTCGAGATGCGCCCGCTGCGCTCCAACCCCGAGCAGAGCATGGTGCGCAACCTGGCCGGCCTGCTGCCCGACTTCTGGCATTGCAACGCCCGCCTGTGGCGCGACCGGCTGGGCCAGATCTCGCTGGCGACCACCACGCTGTTCTGGGGCGCGGGCGGCAACCTCAAGTACATCGTGCTGGCCTGGGCCGCCGTGGCGCTCGAATACAACACCACCCAGGCCTCGGCGCTGACCGGCGTGGTGACCATCGGCACCGCGGTGGGCGCCATCGTGGCCTCGATGTACATGCGGCTGGACATGGCCACGCGCGTGATCCCCATGGGCATCGCGATGGGCCTCATGGTGATCTGCATGAACTTCATCGGCAACGTCTGGCTGGCGGTGCCGTTCCTGATCATCCTGGGCGGCCTGGGCGGCTTCCTGGTGGTGCCGATGAACGCGCTGCTGCAGCACCGCGGCCACAACCTGATGGGCGCGGGCCGCTCCATCGCCGTTCAGAACTTCAACGAGCAGGCCTGCATCCTTCTGCTGGGCGGCTTCTACAGCGTGTGCACGGGCCTGGGCCTGTCGGCCTACGGTGCCATCAGCGCCTTCGGCCTCGTGGTGGCGGGCTGCATGTGGATCATCAAGCGCTGGCACGAGAACAACCTCAAGAAGTATCCTGAGGAAGTCGAGCACCTCCTCGCGATCGCCCGCAGCGACAAGCACCACTGATTTCGCGCGACCGCGTTGGTGCAATGGCCGGCGCGCCGAGCGCCCCCACTCCAACGCCCCATGCCCGCCCTCGCCCTGATGTTCAACGCCTTCGTGTGGGGCGTTTCGTGGATTCCGTTCCGCCAGATCGCCAGCCACGGCCTGCATCCGCTGTGGACCACCTGCCTGATCTACCTCGTCATCGCCACGGCGATGGGCCTCGTGCGCCGGCACGCCTGGAAGGCCTTTGCCGCGTTCCCGATGCTGGTGGCTCTGGGCCTGGCGGCGGGCTTCACCAACGTGGGTTTCAACTGGGCCGTGACGCAGGGCGACGTGGTGCGCGTGGTGCTGCTGTTCTATCTGATGCCGCTGTGGAGCGTGCTGCTGGCCTGGCTGCTGCTGGGCGAACGGCCCACGGGCGGCGCGCTGATGCGCGTGGCGCTGGCGCTCACCGGCGTGGTGGTGGTGCTGAAGGCGCCGGGCACCGACTGGCCGGTGCCCTCGAGCCTGCCCGACTGGCTGGGCGTGGCGGCGGGCTTCGGCTTTGCCGTGACCAACATCGTGCTGCGCCACCTGCGGCATGCGCCGGGCGAGTCGCGCGCGCTGGCCATGTTCTGGGGCTGCACGGTGGTGGCGGGCGTCGGCGCGGTGAGCGGCACCGCGTTCGGCGGCATCGATTCACCGCTGCTCGCCTCGCCGGGCTGGCTGGGCTGGGCCGCGCTGCTGGGCACGGGCTTCATCGTCGCCAACGTGTGCCTGCAGTACGGCGCGCCGAAGCTGGCGGCCAGCGCGACCTCGGTGATCATGCTGTCGGAAGTGCTGTTCGCCAGTGTCTCGTCGGTGGCGCTGGGCGCGTCCACCATGAACTCGCGCATCCTGGTCGGCGGCGCGCTGATCGTGCTGGGCGCGGTGTGGTCGGCGTTTGCGCGAACCCCGCCCGCGCGCGATGATGGCGTTTCCGCGTCCACCTGAGGAGCTCTCTCCATGACCAGCGTCTACGACTTCCAGGCCACCCGCATCGACGGCAAGCCGGTGAAGCTCTCGACCTTCCGCGGCAAGGTGCTGCTGATCGTCAACACGGCGAGCAATTGCGGCTTCACGCCGCAGTTCGAAGGCCTGGAAGCGCTGCACGAAAAGTACGCCGGCCAGGGCCTCGCGGTGCTGGGCTTTCCCTCCAACCAGTTCGGCGGGCAGGACCCGGGCACCAACGAGGAAATCGGCGCCTTCTGCATGACCAACTACGGCGTGAGCTTCCCGATGATGGAGAAGATCGACGTCAACGGCAGCAACGCGCTGCCGCTGTACCAGTGGCTCACCAAGGAAAAGCCGGGCCTGCTGGGCAGCACGGCCATCAAGTGGAACTTCACCAAGTTCCTGGTCGGGCGCGACGGCGCGGTGCTCAAGCGCTATGCGCCGCTGGACACGCCGGCTTCGCTCACGCGCGACATCGAGGCGGCGCTGGCCGCCGGCTGAATTCAGAAGCGGAAATCGGCGCTCTTCGGCGCGCCGCCGACCGTCACGGTCTGGCTCTTGGTTTCGCCCGTCGACGTGCTCACGTCGATCACATAGCGCCCCGCCGGCACGTCGATGAGGCACACCGGGCCGGTGGCGGTGAAGGCCATGGCGGCGGACGAGTTCGCGTCGCCGCCCTTGATCGCGACATTCAGGTTGGCCAGGTAGGCGCCGTCGGCGCGCGCGAACAGCAGCGACAGCGGGTGGTTCTTCATGGCGGCGCGCATGGCGTTCGACTCGTCGGAGCCGATGCCCCCGCACACATAGCGCGTGGCGCCGATGCCCTGCCAGGGCGGCAGGGCCGAGGGCGGCTGCTGTGCCTGCGCGGCGACGGTGCCTGCGATGCAGGCGGCGGCCAGCAATGCGCGGCGCAGCGAAAAAGCAGAAACGAAAGACATGGCACGAACTCCTTGCAGCGTCTTCGGTTCGCCATGATGCGCCCCGACGCGTGGTGCGCACGTCGGACGGCAACGTACCCTGCCGTGCGCGCGCGCCCTACCCTGCGGGCGTCTGCAGCGCCGCGTCGAGCAGCTCGACCCAGTGCCGCACGGGCGTGTCGCCGCTGCCGCTTTGCAGGTGCGTGATGCAGCCGATGTTGGCCGAGGCGATGGTGGTGGGCTGCAGCTGCTTCAGGTGGCCGAGCTTGCGGTCGCGCAGCGGGTAGGCCAGCTCGGGCTGCAGCACCGAGTAGGTGCCGGCCGAGCCGCAGCACAGGTGCGATTCGTTCATCGCCACGCGCACATCAAAGCCGAGCGCGCGCAGGTGCGTCTCGACACCGCCGCGCAGCTTCTGGCCATGCTGCAGCGTGCACGGCGGGTGGTAGGCGACCACACCTTCGGGTGCGCACACGCGGCCCTGCAGCGCGGGCACGAGCTCGGGCAGCAGCTCGCTCAGGTCGCGCGTGAGCGCGCTGATGCGTGCGGCCTTGGCGGCATAGGCCGCGTCGTGCTGCAGCAGGTGGCCGTACTCGCGCACGGTGACGCCGCAGCCCGAAGCGTTCATCACGATCGCCTCGACCTCGTTGTGTTCGACAAAGGGCCACCATGCGTCGATGTTGACGCGCATCTGCGCCTTGCCGCCGTCCTGGTCGTTGAGGTGGAACTTCACGGCGCCGCAGCAGCCCGCCTTGGGCGCAATCACCGCTTGAATACCGGCGGCGTCGAGCACGCGTGCGGTCGCGCTGTTGATGTTCGGCGCCATCGACGGCTGCACGCAGCCCGCGAGCATCAGCACCTTGCGCGCATGCGTGGCGGTGGGCCAGCGGCCGGCGTCCTGCTGGGCGGGCACCTTGGCCTTCAGTGCTTCGGGCAGCAGGCCGCGCACCGACTGGCCCAGCGCCATCGCGGGGCCGAACAGCGGCGACGGCAGCGCTTCCTTCAGCAGCCAGCGCGTGGCCGACTCCATGGCGGGGCGCGGCACTTTTTCGTCGACGATCTTGCGGCCGATGTCGACCAGGTTCCCGTACTGCACGCCGCTCGGGCAGGTGCTTTCGCAATTGCGGCAGGTGAGGCAGCGGTCGAGGTGCAGCTGCGTGCTGCGCGTGGGCGCGTGGCCTTCGAGCACCTGCTTGATGAGGTAGATGCGCCCGCGTGGCCCGTCGAGCTCGTCGCCGAGCAGCTGGTAGGTCGGGCAGGTGGCGGTGCAGAAGCCGCAGTGCACGCACTTGCGCAGGATGGCTTCGGCTTCGCGGCCCGCGTCGGTGTCGCGGAATTCGGGGGCTAGTTCGGTTTGCATCGCGGGGGTGTCGTTTCTTTTCTTATTGGTCGCCTGCGAAGAGCCGGCCGCGGTCGAAGACCCCGTGCGGGTCGAACTCCTGCATCAGCGCGCGATGGATGCGTGCCACCGGCGCGCTCAGTGCGTCGAAGCGCGGCACGTCGCAATCAGCTGATTGAGCCGCGGGCACACGGAACAGCGTCGCGTGGCCACCGGCGGCACGCGCGGCTTCGCGCAGGCGCGCCGCCTGCGCGGGCGGCGCGAGGTACCAGCGCTGCCCGCCGTGCCATTCGACCAGCGGCGCGGCGCAGCCGTCGATGGCGATCACCGGCGCGGTCTGCGGCACCGACAGCCGCCACAGCGCCAGCAACCCGGCTTCGTCGAGTGCGAACCACGGCATGCGCTGGTCGCGCAGCGCGGCCCAGCCGGCGGCCGCGCGCACCGGGTCCTGGCGCTCGCCGCCGAGCTGCGCGCAGGCGGCTTCGACGGCCGCCACGGCGCCGCGCAGCCGCAGGCGCAGCACGCCCGCGCCGGGCGCGTGTTCGAACCAGCTGCTCGCGTTCAGCGGCAGCGGGCGTCCGCCCCACTCGTTGAGCAGGCGCAGCGCATCGGCCTGGCTGCAGGCGAAGGCGAGCGTGGCCTCGGCGGGCGCCACGGGCAGCACCTTGAGGCTCACTTCGGCGATCACGCCCAGCGTGCCGAGCGAGCCCGCCAGCACGCGCGAGACGTCGTAGCCGGCGACGTTCTTCATCACCTGGCCGCCGAAGCTCAGCACCTCGGCGCGGCCGTTGACGAGCGTGGTGCCGAGCACGTAGTCGCGCACCGCGCCCACGCTGGCGCGCGACGGGCCGCTGAGGCCGGCGGCGACCATGCCGCCCACTGTTCCGCCGGCATCGAAGCACGGCGGCTCGAAGGGCAGGCACTGGCCTTGTTCGGCGAGCGCGGCCTCGAGCTCGGCCAGCGGCGTGCCGGCACGCACGGTGACGACCAGCTCGCTCGGTTCGTAGCTCGTGATGCCGCTGAGCGCGCGTAAATCGAGCAGCTCGCCGCGCGGCGGCTGGCCGTAGAAATCCTTGGTGCCGCCGCCGCGCGGGCGCAGCGGCGTGGCATCGGCCGCGGCGGCACGCACGCGCTCGACGACCTGCTGGAGGGCGGTATCCGTGTTCATTGAAGCTCTCAGAATCTCGGCAGGTCGGGATGCGCCAGCCGGCCGCCGCGCACCACTTCCTTGCCGTACTCGGCGCAGCGCTGCAGCGTGGGAATCACCTTGCCGGGGTTGAGCAGCCCGGCGGGGTCGAAGGCGCGCTTGATGCCGAACATCTGCTCGTTCTCGGCCGCGGTGAACTGCACGCACATGCTGTTGAGTTTTTCCACGCCCACGCCATGCTCGCCCGAGACGGTGCCGCCCATGGCGACGCTGGTCTCGAGGATGTCGGCGCCGAACAGCTCGCAGCGGTGCAGCTCGTCGGGGTCGTTGGCATCGAACAGCACCAGCGGGTGCAGGTTGCCGTCGCCCGCGTGGAACACGTTGCAGCAGCGCAGGTTGTATTTTTTCTCCATCTCCTGGATCGCCAGCAGGATGTCGGCGAGCCGCTTGCGCGGGATGGTCGAATCCAGGCACATGTAGTCGGGGCTGATGCGGCCCGACGCCGGAAAGGCGTTCTTGCGGCCGCTCCAGAATTTCATGCGCTCGTCTTCGCTCGTGCTCACGGCGATGGCGGTGGCGCCGCAACCGCGCAGCACGTCGGTCATGCGGCCGATTTCTTCTTCGACCTCTTCGGGCGTGCCGTCCGATTCGCACAGCAGGATGGCGGCGGCGTCGAGGTCGTAGCCCGCATGCACGAAGTCTTCGACGGCGGCGGTCATGGGCTTGTCCATCATCTCCAGGCCCGCCGGGATGATGCCCGCCGCGATCACCGCCGCGACCGCGTCGCCGGCTTTGCGCACGTCGTCGAAGCTGGCCATGATGCAGCGCGCCAGCTGCGGCTTGGGCACGAGCTTGACCGTGACCTCGGTGGTCACGGCCAGCATGCCTTCGCTGCCGATGGCCAGCGCGAGCAGGTCGAGCCCCGGCGCATCGAGCGCCTCGCCGCCGAACTCGATCGCTTCGCCCTCGGCCGTGAAGCCGCGCACGCGCAGCACGTTGTGCAGCGTGAGGCCGTACTTCAGGCAGTGCACGCCGCCCGAGTTCTCGGCCACGTTGCCGCCGATGGTGCAGGCAATCTGGCTCGACGGGTCGGGCGCGTAGTACAGGTTGAAAGGCGCGGCGGCCTCGCTGATGGCGAGGTTGCGCACGCCGCACTGCACGACGGCCGTGCGGCTCACGGGGTCGACCTTCAGGATGCGGTTGAACTTGGCCAGCGACAGCGTCACGCCCAGCGCGTGCGGCATGGCGCCGCCCGAGAGACCCGTGCCGGCGCCGCGCGCCACCACGGGCACGGCCAGCGCATGGCAGGCGCGCAGCACGGCGGCCACCTGCGCCTCGGTCTCGGGCAGGGCCACCACCAGCGGGCGCTGGCGGTAGGCCGTGAGGCCGTCGCACTCGTAGGGCGTGGTGTCTTCGGCGTGCCAGATGAGCGCATGCGCGGGCAGGTGCGCCTGCAGCGCCCGCACCACCTGCGCCTGGCGCTCCGCCTTCGACAGCTGCGTGTGCTGGTCGGTCGTGACGGGAGCATTCATGGCGGGAACAACTTTCAGCGGACGACCATCAGGGTGAATGGCCACACATAGGCCTGCAGCGTCACGTACAGGCCGACCAGCGAGGCCAGCGCGATCGAGTGGAAGAACACGTAGCGCAGGATGTCGCCTTCGTGATTGAACCACCGCGTGGCGGTGGAGGCCACCACGATCGACTGGGCGTCGATCATCTTACCCATCACGCCGCCCGAGCTGTTGGCCGCGCCCATGAGGTTAGGCGCCAGGCCGAGCTGCTCGGCCGCGACCTTCTGCATGCCGCCGAACAGCACGTTCGAGGCCGTGTCGGAGCCCGTCATGGCCACGCCGATCCAGCCCATGAGCGTGCCGAAGAAGGGATAGAACACGCCGGTGTTGGCGAAGGCCAGGCCCAGCGTGGTGTCGGTGCCCGAGTAGCGCGTGAGCGTGCCCAGCGCGAGCATCAGCACGATGGTCATGAGCGAGTAGCGCACCATCCAGAGCGTGCGAAAGAAGGTGCGCACGATCTCGATCGGGTTGTACTTCATGAACAGCGCGCTCACGATCGCCGACAAGAGAATGCCGGTGCCCGTGGCCGACAGCAGGTTCAGCACGTACACCGCGCCTTCCTTGGTGGGCGCCGTCACCACCGGCGGCATCTTCTCGATCAGGTTGTGCAGCCCGCCCATCGGGAACGAGGGCGCGAAGACGCCGTTGAGCGCGGTCTTCACCGAGGGCAGGCCCCAGATGAAGACGAACACCGAGAGGATCACCCAGGGCATCCACGCGCGCACCAGCGCTTCGCGGCTGTGCACGACGATGGCGGCCGGCGGTTTGGCCTCGTGCGCGCTCACGTCCTTGCCGCGCAGCGAGGGCGAGCGCCACACATTCTTCGGCTGCCACACACGCAGGAACAGCACCAGGCTGGCCATCGACACGATGGCCGCGATGATGTCGACCAGCTCGGGGCCGATGAAGTTCGACACCAGGTACTGCGGCACCGCGAACGACACCCCCGTGACCAGAATGGCCGGCCACACTTCCATCATCGCCTTGCGTCCGGCGAAGGCCCAGACCAGCCAGAACGGCACCAGCAGCGAGAAGAACGGCAGCTGCCGGCCGATCATCGCGGTGACTTCCATCAGGTCGTAGCCGTGCACCTTGGCCAGCGTGATCACCGGCGTGCCGAGCGCGCCGAAAGCGACCGGCGCGGTGTTGGCGATCAGCGAGAGGCCCGAGGCGGCCAGCGGCGAGAAGCCCAGCCCGATCAGGATGCCGGCCGTGACCGCCACCGGCGTGCCGAAGCCCGCCGCGCCCTCGAAGAACGCGCCGAAGCAGAAGGCGATCAGCAGCAGCTGGATGCGGCGGTCTTCGGTGATGCCCGAGAGCGAGTCCTGCAGCACCTTGAAGCTGCCGTTCTGTTCGGCCAGCTGCTGCAGGAAGATGATGTTCAGCACGATCCAGCCGATCGGCAGCAGGCCCGTGAAGCCGCCGAACAGCGCGGCGCGCCCGGCCATCTCGGCCGGCATGCCGTAGGCGAACACGGCGACGGCCAGGGCCGCCAGCAGGCCGAGGCCGGCGGCGATGTGGGCCTTGATGTGGAAGAAGCCGAGGCACGCAAGCATCACCACCACCGGGATCGCGGCGAGCGCGGTGGAAATGATCATGTTGCCGAACGGGTCGTAGATCTGCTGCCAGGTCATGCGTTGTCTCCGGGGAGGCTGTTGTTGTGCCCCGCACTCTAGGGAGAAGCGCGCCGTCCGGATTGAAGGTTTTTTGCCCGGACCTTGATAAAAATTTGTCGGGCCGGCGTGTCGGTCAGTGCAGCGTCTGAACGATCCAGTCGACGAAGGCTGCGCACTCCCAGCGCTCCAGCGTGCCCGGCTGCCAGCAGATGTAGTGGCGGTGCGGCGAGGGCACGGGGCGTTCCGACAGCGCCACCAGCCGCCCCGATTCGAACCAGGCGGCGCCCAGTTTCTGTCGCACCAGCGCCACGCCGAAGCCGCTGGCGGCCGCGTCGTAGACCAGGCCCAGGTCGTTGAACTGCGCGCCTAGGTGCGGCTCGGGCTGGTCGATGCCGCAGCTCGCGAACCAGGTGCCCCAGGGCTCGAGCGGGCTGCGGATCAGCCGCGCGCTGGCGATCTCGGCCGCGGTGCGAAAGCCGTCGAAGGGCCCGAACTCGTTGAGGTAGCTCGGGCTGCAGGCGGGCACCACGTCCTCGGCGATGAGCAGGCGGTGCTCGCAATCGGCATACGCGCCGATGCCGTAGCGCACCTGCAGGTCGGTCTGCTCGGCCGTGACATCGAGCAGCGGGATCGACACATGCAGCGCCAGCTCGATGTCGGGGTAGATGTTGCGAAAGAGCTCCAGCCGCGGCATCAGGAATTGGCGGCTGAAGGTGGGCGTGACCGCCACGCTCAGGCGCGGTGCGCGCAGCGCCGCGTCACGGCTGCCGGGCGTGGCCTGCTGCAGCGCGGCCAGGCCGACGCGCACGTTCGCCAGGTAGGCCGCGCCATCGGCCGTGAGGCTGAAGTCGCTGCGCCCGAAGAGCTTGAAGCCCACGTGCGCCTCGAGCTGGCGGATGCGGTGGCTCACGGCGCTGGCCGTCACGCACAGCTCGTCGGCCGCGCGGCCCGCATGCCGCAGGCGCGCGACGGCCTCGAAGGTCAGCAGGCATTGGATCGGGGGGATGTGGTGCAGAGCCATCCTCGGCAGCGGACCGACTCAGTCTTCGAAGAAATTCACCGGCAGGCCCGGCGTGTCAACGCGCATCGAGAGCACGGTGCCCGAGGCCGGGCGCTGCACCAGCTCGTCGGCCGGGCGGCCCTTGCGCCCGCTGGTGACGAACAGGGTGCGCAGGTCGTCGCCGCCGAAGCAGGGCATGGTCGGGCACTGCACCGGCACCGCGATGGCCGCCACGCGCTCGCCCGTGGGCGCAAAGCGCAGCAGCTGCGCGCCTTCGAACATCGCGACCCAGTAGTGGCCGGCGGCGTCGACGGTGGCGCCGTCCGGACGGCCGTCGTAGTGCGTGGGCGTGCTGGGTACCCAGCCCGCGGGCTTGGGATCGAACTGCTGGAACACGCGCGCATGCGACAGCGTGTTGGCCTCGGCGTCCCAGTCCCAGGCGCGCACCACGTGCGCGGCGGTGTCGGCCCAATACAGGGTGCGGTTGTCGGGCGAGAACGCCAGGCCGTTGGCGGTGGTGACGTGTTCCAGCATCGACGTGATGGTGGGCGAGACGTCCCCCGGCCGTGCGTCGAAACAGTAGAGCGCGGCGTTGGCGCGGTCCTTGGCCTCGTTAAGCGAGCCGGCCCAGAAGCGGCCGAGCGCGTCGCACTTGCCGTCGTTGAAGCGCATGGTGCGCACGTCGTGCTCCGCGCGTGCCATCGCGACGAGGCTGCCGCCCCACTCGCGGGCCCGGTAGATGCCGTCGCGCAGCGCGATCACGAGGCCGCCGCTGCGTGCCGGCGCCATGCAGCCGGGCTCGGTGGGCAAGGCCCATCGCTCAACCGTGGCCGTGGGCGAACCGATCTCGCCGCGCGTGCGCAGCACGGCGCGGCCCGGGATGTCGAGCCAGTAGAGCGCGCGTTCGTGCGGATGCCAGAACGGTGATTCACCCAGCTCGCAGAGGCTGTCTTCGATGGAGGTCCACATGGTGGGGCGATTGTGCCCCCGGCCACGCGGGCCGCGGGCAAAAAAAAGCCCGCTGACGCCGAAGCGCTCGCGGGCTGAACATCCAAAGGAGACTCGCCTGAAAAAACCGGGAGCTGTTGTTCTTCTTTGTATCGAAAAGGGTGGTGGTGGTCTTGGAGGAGCGGGGGCCGGCGCCGTGCCGGGCCACCCGCTGTCTGTGTGCGAATCAGCGGTTGTAAGCCGTTTCGCCGTGCGAGGAGATGTCGAGGCCTTCGCGCTCTTCTTCTTCCGACACACGCAGGCCGAGGGTCAGGTCGGCGATCTTGTAGGCGATGAACGCAACCACACCGGACCACACGATGGTGAACAGCACGCTCTTGACCTGGATCCAGACCTGCGCGCCCATCGAGAAGGTGTCGGGGGTCAGGCCGCCGGTGCCGCCCAGGCCCTTGGCAGCGAACACGCCGGTCAGGATGGCACCCAGGATGCCGCCCACGCCGTGCACGCCGAACACGTCGAACGCGTCGTCCGCGCCGAGCATGCGCTTGAGACCGCCCACGCCCCACAGGCAGACCAGGCCGGCCAGCAGGCCCATCACGATCGAGCCCATCGGGCCGACGAAACCGGCGGCGGGCGTGACGGCCACGAGGCCGGCCACGGCACCGGATGCGGCGCCCAGCATCGAGGCCTTGCCCTTGTGCAGGCTCTCACCCAGGATCCACGACAGGGCCGCGGCGGCGGTGGCGAGCACCGTGTTCACGAAGGCCAGGCCGGCGGCGGCGTTGGCCGCACCTGCCGAGCCGGCGTTGAAGCCGAACCAGCCGACCCACAGCAGCGAGGCGCCGACCATGGTGAGCGTGAGCGAGTGCGGCGTGAAGGCTTCCTTGCCGTAGCCCACGCGCTTGCCGACCATGTAGGCACCGACCAGGCCGGCGATACCGGCGTTGATGTGCACCACGGTGCCGCCGGCGAAGTCCAGCGCGCCGTCCTTGCCCAGCAGGCCGCCGCCCCACACGATGTGGGCCATGGGCACGTAGCTGAAGGTGAACCAGATCACCGAGAACAGCAGCACGGCCGAGAACTTGGCGCGTTCTGCAAAGGCGCCGACGATCAGCGCCACGGTGATGGCCGCGAAGGTGCCCTGGAAGGCGAAGAACACGTATTCGGGGATCGTGGTCAGCGCGCCGAAGGTCTCCTGCGTGATGCCCTTCATGAAGATCTTGTCGAAGCTTCCGAAGAAGTTGCCGTCGCCCGTGAAGGCCAGGCTGTAGCCGTAGATGGCCCACAGCAGGCTGATGAGCGAGAAGATCACGAAGACCTGCATCAGCACCGACAGCATGTTCTTGGAACGACCCAGGC
The DNA here is from genome assembly GCF_059567965.1 of Variovorax sp. BGA-UO-ETr-C22. Taxonomy (NCBI): domain Bacteria; kingdom Pseudomonadati; phylum Pseudomonadota; class Betaproteobacteria; order Burkholderiales; family Comamonadaceae; genus Variovorax; species Variovorax sp. BGA-UO-ETr-C22. The sequence continues at coordinate 268,699 of NZ_JCAQPA010000009.1, read as the reverse complement.
CGCCGTAGAACAGCGCCAGGCCGGGAATGGTCATCAGGATCACGAGCAGGGTCGAGGTGAGCATCCAGGCGGTGTCGCCGGAGTCGACCTTGGGCGCGGGGGCGGCGGCCGGTGCGGCGGGTGCGGCCTCGGCGGCTGCGGGTGCGGCAGCCGCGGGAGCCGCTGCAGGCGCGGGCGCAGCAGCGGCAGGTGCCGATGCAGCCGGTGCCTCAGGGGTGGCGGCGGGTGCCTGGGCCAGCGCCGAAGTACCGGCGACGAAGACGCTCAAGCCGAGCGCAAGAGAGACAAGAAGTTTTTTCATAGTCGTTGTTCTTTCGGGCCAGGACTCGATCAGAGGGCTTCGCGGCCCGTTTCGCCGGTGCGGATGCGCACGACCTGCTCGAGGTTGTAGACAAAGATCTTGCCGTCGCCGATCTTCCCGGTGCGCGCGGCGCCTTCCACCGCCTCGATCACGCGGTCGACCAGCTCGTCGGAGATGGCCGCCTCGATCTTCACCTTGGGCAGGAAGTCGACCACGTACTCGGCGCCGCGGTACAGCTCGGTGTGGCCCTTCTGGCGACCGAAGCCCTTCACTTCCGTGACGGTGATGCCCTGCACGCCGATGGCCGAGAGCGCTTCGCGCACCTCGTCGAGCTTGAACGGTTTGATGATGGCTGTGACCAGCTTCATGATGAGTTGCTCCTTCTGGATGGATGAAAGGCGGCGCGGCAACGTGGGCCGCGCCTGGTTGTTGTGTCGATTACAGCGTCTTCGTCAGCGTGAGGATGAAGCGTGCCTTGTTGGGCGAGTAGTAGGTGGTGCCGAAGGTGCCGAAGTCGGGGATCTCGATGCCCGGGTAGGCCACGACCTGGTAGTTGGACTTCTTGTTGGCGCCCTGCACCGAGCCCGTGAGCGTCAGGCCGCTGCCGAAGTCGTAGGTGGCACCGATGTTGTAGTCCACGTAGCTCTTGTAGCCCAGGCTGCGGATGTCGCTGGACATGTTGGTGAAGCCGACGGCGGCCTTGAGCGTGACCTTGGGCACGATCTCCTTGCTGTAGGCCAGGTTCAGGTAACCGGTGTTGCGGCCCTTCAGGCCCGAGCCCGTCTTGGCGCCGGCGTAGCCGAAGTAGTCCTTGGACACCGTGTGCGAGTACTTGGCCGTGAACGAGCCGAAGCTGTCGTTGGCGTAGGTGGCGCCCACGTACAGCTCGGTGGTGTTGCCCACCGAGTTGCCCGGGTAGATGTAGGTGAGCGCACCGACGTCCATGTCGACCGGGCCGGCCTTGAACTTGTAGCCGCCGTACAGGTCGCTCTCGATGCTGTTGCCCTTGAGCCAGTTGACGCTGGAGTTCCAGTTGCCGACGTAGAAGCCGCTGTCGCCGAAGGCGTAGTCGAAACCGCCCTGGATGGCGGGCTTGAAGCCCTTGGTCTTGGCGTAGTCGTTCTTGCCGATCATGTCCTGGTCCTGGCCGCGGAACTTGTAGTTCGTGGTCAGCGAGACATTGCCCGTGAGCAGGGGCGCGGGCGCCGGTGCGGCGGCGTCGGCGGCCTGGGCCATGGCGGCGCCCGAGGCGGTCAGTGCAGTGGCCAGAACGATCAACGCCTGGGCGGCGGTACGGTGCGTCATCAGGGAACTCCTCGCAAGTGTGTTGTTGGACCTGAGCACCCTCAAAGCAGGGAGCGTGCCAAACTGCACGAATACCGCCCCGGCCAGAGGGCGCAGGTGTCCGGCGATGAGCGCCAAATCGTTACAAGCCCTGTTTCCGGCGGTTGCACACGCTTGCACGCTGCACGGTCCTGGGCTTGCACGTCGCAGGCGCACCAACTTGGGGAGAGGGAGAAAAATGAGTCTGTCTTTGGTGCAAAGCCGCGCCTTGCTCGGCCTGGAGGCCGCCGCCGTCACGGTCGAGGTGCATCTGGCGAACGGCCTGCCGAGCTTCACGCTGGTCGGGCTGGCCGAGACCGAGGTCAAGGAGGCGCGCGAGCGCGTGCGCTCGGCGATCCAGAACGCCGGGCTCGAATTTCCGACCAACAAGAAGATCGTGGTGAATCTCGCCCCGGCCGACCTGCCGAAGGACTCGGGCCGCTTCGACCTGCCCATCGCGCTGGGCATCCTCGCGGCCAGCGGGCAGATCGAGAACGCCCGGCTGGCCGGCCATGAGTTCGCCGGCGAGCTGTCGCTGTCGGGCGAACTGCGCCCCGTGCGCGGTGCGCTCGCGATGGCCGTGGCCACCTACACCCAGGGCTCGGCCGTGCGGCTGGTGCTGCCCCTGGACAGCGCCCAGGAGGCCGCGCTGGTGCCCGGCGCGCAGGTGTACGGCGCCAAGCACCTGCTCGACGTGGTGCGCCAGTTCGTCGCCAGCGGCGGCGGGCCCGTCGACGCAACCGACGACGGCTGGACCCGCGTGCGCGCCGCGCCCGGCGACGGCGCCCCGCGCTATGCCGACCTGGCCGACGTCAAGGGCCACACCGGCGCCAAGCGCGCCCTCGAGATTGCCGCGGCCGGCGGCCACAGCCTGCTCATGGTGGGCGAGCCGGGCTCGGGCAAGTCGATGCTCGCGCACCGCTTCGCCGGCCTGCTGCCGCCGATGAACGTGGACGAGGCACTGGAAAGCGCGGCCATCGCCAGCCTCGACGGCCGGCTGGCGCCCGAGCGATGGATGAGCCGCCCGACGGCCACGCCGCACCACACGGCGAGTGCGGTGGCGCTGGTGGGCGGCGGTGTAAGCGCGGTCGAAAAACGCGAACGCATTTAAATAAATGCGAATCTGCGGTTTTTTCGGGATTTAAGTGAGAACTGCCTCGGCAGAGGCCTCCAAAACCGGGCCCAGGTTCTGTCTAAACATACAGATTCGAGTGTTCTAGAGTGGCCTTCCGGCTACGCTAGCGAAGGACTGAGGGGAAATCGCGGCGGAGTAAAACCGCTAGCTCGTGATCTGGAAATCTGCCCACTGCCGCCCTCCACACACGACTTGCCTCCTCCGACTCTCCGGCGTTCCAATGCACGCCGCCCATGTCGAACCAAGCCGATGCGCGGTTGGGATTCAGCGCAATGCTCCGCAAGTAGGCATCGATTGACTCGCGAATGCGTCCCAATTTCTCATAGGCTACTGCAACCTGGCACCAACTCAGATCATCCGGTTGAATCGTCTCAGCTTGTGCCAACAGAAGCGGCAAGCTCTCCTCGGGACGATCGAGGACATTCAGCGCCGTGCCGAGGCAGTAGCCGTAGTGCCCACCCGCGAGTTCATATGCGATCTGAAAGCACCGCTGCGCCTCCTCCCAGTTTTCGTCTTCCTGCGCCCAGTGCCCCAGACGATCCCACAGGAGGGCGGCGGCCTCGCCCTGCTGATGCCGGATACCGGTCTCGAATTCAGTCTTGAACGCCTGATAGGTCATGTCTGCTGCTCGGCCTTCCGACCGGAGGTACAGCTTGCTCAGCAACCGCTCTCCCGCTCCGCTGGGACAGTCCGGATGCGCCTTCAGATATCGGTCCCAGAACGGGATGCTCAGCTTTGCGTTCTCCGGCGCAGAGCGACCAAAGCTGGCAACTTGCCGAGCACACCATGGCCAAATCCAAGCCTCGTTTCCCGCATCGCCGAGCAGCGTATTGATTTCACGAAATGCAGCCCTTGCATCGCCCAGGTTGAATAGGACATTTATTCGCCAACCCATTACCGAAGTCTGTTTTCCAAGCGTGCCCTCGGCAAAGACCACCTGATCGAAGTGTGCGAGCGCCTTTTCATACTCCCCGTTTCGAAGGCAATGGTGTCCTAGGGCGCAATGCGCTTCTGGGAGTTGGGGGTTGTATCGCAGCGCCTCACGGAAAGACTCGCCGGCCTTCTCTCCGTGACCAAGCTTCTCGTAGCTGGAACCGAGATTCTTGTAGCACTGCGCGAGCAGTGATGTGTCTTGGTCGGGAGTCAAGTGCTGAAGCGCTGTTTCATATGCCTTAGCGGCTTCCTCTTCACGTCCGAGTGAGGAAAATCCGTTTCCTATGGTGTAGTGAATACTCCCCTTTTGAAAGCGGCCAGCATCGATCAGGGACGAAAAAAGTGAAATTCCATCCTGGATGCGGGCTACATTGCAACTCAATCCCGCCATACCGAGATTGATCTCGGCCATGTAGCAGTAGATCATCGCATCATGATCCTGAAGGACGGCCGCGAACTTCTCAAATGCGGCGCTGATCACATCATTCGCATCGCGGTGATACAGCTTTCGAAGCATTGCATCGGCCTGCACAACACTTTCCGGAACATGCAGGTCTGGACGGATCGCTTTCACGATGCCAGGCAGATCCTGGGGACGCGCGATTGTTTGTGCGATCCGCGCGTCTCGAGATGACGCCGCCCCCGCCCTTGCCAAAGCTGCAAGAGACTCCAGGCGTTCATGAGTAAGGGTCTCCGAAAAAACCACCGTGAGCGTTTGCTGCTGAGTCCAACTCTTCCCGCTGTGCTCGTATTGACGCAATACGGCATCGGCGAAGCAGAACCGTAGCGTATCGGTCGGAACGTGATAGCAGACGAAGAAGGAATAGGGCTGCGCCAGCAGATAGTTGAGATTGAACCGTTGGATCTCGACACTGATCGAACCGTCCGCGTTTGGTGCCCCTTCTGTTCCCTTCAACTGGACATGGATCCTGACATTGGTCGCACACTCGCGATCGACGACCTCGATCTGACAGTCAGCCCCATAGTCCTCTCGATCCGAAGCCTGCAAGACAAAGTCGCTGGAATTCGATAGCAACTTCTCGAATGCGGCTACAGCCTTGCTTCCCGTTGCATGGTTCTTGTGACGTTTTGGTAGATCGTCGAAATGTTCCATCTTTTGCCGCCAGAGCACTGAGTACAGATGCATGGTACTTCGGCGACCATGCAATGTAAGCGGCCAGCCGTCCCACCTCGAGTAGATATTGGGGCTGGCCGAACTCAACCAAGCGCGCGACGACGCGCTGAAGGAAAACCGATGATCGCCGCCATCATCTCTATGGTGGCCAACTCGGCCGCGCGGCAATCCAATGTTCGATCGTCCCAGACGAGACTCGGCGTGTTCATGCCTCCGTGGTCCAATTCATTGCTGACTGGGGATAATTCCCTTGATCGCGCGCTGCTCGCCCCAAAATTGCAGGCGAGCAGTTTCTTTTTCAACAGTGGAGCAACGAATGCGCTGGACTGAGCCACGGGAACTAAAAGACTACAAGTACGCGATACGAGGAATTGGCCTGTATCTGATCGGGCGACCGTCGGTAAAGGGCACGAAGCTCAAGGGCAATGGGGTTAAAGATGACTACTTGCTTGAGAATTGGCCTGACGGCATCACTCCTCTTTACGTAGGGAATTCTCTATCGAGGAGTAGCGGTATGCGTGGGCGCTTGAGCTCGCACGCACGAGGCCGCGGCAACACTCTTATCAAAGAGGCTCTGGCTAAAAAGGAGCGCTTGTATTACATCCAACTTGTCGGAGAAACCGCAGCTGAGTACGAAGCGCTATTTATTCAACTCAGGACTCAGGCGCAGTTCTTGGGCAACATAAGAAATGAAGTGGATCGATCAGCGGCTAGGCGATACGCAAAAATCCGGCAAGGCATGACGCAGTTCGAACGGGACTTGTACGACAGCGACGCGATCGATCCGCGGGACGGCTAGCAAGGCCCTGCCGAGAAAGCATCATGCAAATGGTGCTTATTTGTGGCAGCAAAACGCACAGCCGCCCTGAAAAAGGGTAGGCGTTCAGCGATACCATCTTGACCGTGTCAGGGCGGATCAGCTAGCAGTGCGTCTTGCAGCGAATCAGGGTCGAATCGAGGTGAGCCATCGAGCACTCCTGAATCGTTGAACACACAGCTTCCCTCGCGCTTGCAGAATGCATAAGCAACGGTGCCTCCGAACATCCAGTCGCCGCGGGTGGTGACGTTGACCATGTAGGGTCGACTGGAATCTTCTGTGATCTCTATCGGCGCCTCGCTGATGGAAGCCCAACAGAAGTCGTCAGGGCCTTCTCCCTCGAACATGAGGAAGGAGGTCATCAGGCTGGTAGCTGGGACGTCATCATTTCTGCGCAGAGACAACCGCGGAGGCGCTCTCCCAAGTTCGCGGAACCCCTCGGCGACGAGCGACTCAACCTCCAAGACGTCGGTGGGCGGTTGCGAGATGGGGATGAACAGACTGTCTGCCACACGAGTGAGTGTAGTAGCTCAACCGTGCGCGAAGGCCTGCCAGCGGTGCGGCAACAGCTCGTCGATGCGGCTATGCAGCTGCGTCGGAATCCGAGCAAAAGCGCGTCGAGCTGCTCACGCGTCATCGCTATCTGCGTGCCCAGACTCGCGTTGGCCCAGAGGAATCGGCCCTGGTTCAGCCGACGTGCGCACAGCCAGATGCCGATGCCGTCGTGCACGAGGACCTTCATGCGGTTGGCGCGTCGATTGGCAAACAAGTAAGCGTGGTGCGGATGCGCGGCGCCGAACACCTTCACGACGCGCGCGAGCGCCGACTCGGTGCCAGCTCGCATGTCGATCGGCTCGGCGGCCAGCCACACGGCATCGACGCGGATCAACGCAGCCACTCGCGCAGCCAGGCTGCGCACGACGACGCTGATTCCACCGGCCAGTGCACCACTGCGGTAGCGCTGCCTCGCTTCAGTTCGATGCGGATGTCACGGGCTGGCGTCTCGGCTTCGGGCTGCACATCGAGCGCGATGAAGTCGGGCGTCGGCAAGGTTGGAACGTCATTCGTCTTCGGCGACGCAGCCTTGCGATCGTCGGCACGCCACCGGTACACCACGTTCGCATTCAGGTTGTACAGCCTCGCGATCGCCGCGGCAGAAGCATCCGGCTGCCGGCACGCCTCAACGACCTCCGACTTGAACCACGCGCTGTGCTTGCGACGGGTCGCCCGCTTAACCACACCATCTATTGCGTCCACATCATTCATCGCGGACACGATGCCTGCCGACTCTCAGGTAATCAAGATGACTTCGCCGTACGCCTACCATGCAATAGCGCTTTGGCGATGCGATGGATCTAGTGCTTTTCAGGAAAGCCCCAGCGAATCCTGAGAGCCGCTTTACTCCGCCAGGATGCGCCTCTTGAACTCGCTCAAGACCCTGGCGGCAATCTCCTGAGGACTCAACTCGTCGGCCAGCGCGTTCAACTCGTCCGTCGTCCAATAGGCGATCGTCGCACCCGTGTCTCGGTTTACCTCGGAAGGCATGGGAGAAGTCCAGCAGGGCTCGAATAGCATTTTCCCAACTTGCTCGATGGCCGGCTCTCCGGCCCCCAAGTGCTGCGCCACCACCTCCACGCTGATCTGACCTTCCGGGAACTCAGCAACACCCAGGGCCGCACATCGCATGACGCCTCCGGTCGCCCCGTATTCGACGATCGTGGAGAGCCAAACCCAAAGGTCAGACCACGACGCGACACCGGCCGGTGCCGGTACGGCCATGCGACGTGAGACCTCACCGTCCTCGAACGGACAGAACTCCCACCCGGGCAGGCAGGCGGGCAACGCTTGGCGCAAGGCGGCCAAGAATGACGGCTCAAGTCTGCGTTCATCGCTGTCACTCTGAGCTCCCATGATCTCCGCCGGCGGCAATCCTGCAGCGTCCGAGGGACCGATCGCATAGAGATCCGCGTCCTCACCTTCGGCAGCGGACCGATTGGCGTGAAAAGACGCATGCGACGTTCGGTGAATCGAGGTTCTCTTGAGATACGGAAAGGGATCCCCGTCATCGTCGTCGCTGTAAACCTCAAGAGCCGCCTGGCTCCTGTCCGCCCATTGGTTCACGATCTTCGGCTTCTTCTCCTTCTTCTCACCTGGCCCGCGCTCCTTGCGTTCCTCCGACACCGGCGGCCGAGTCCGCAGAAGACCATCATCGATGCTGTAGTTGAGTCGCTCGAAGGGATGAGGGTAGGTGCACCTGATCAGGCGCAGCGCGACGAAGGTTCGCTGCCCAGGCGTATCCAGCCAAAGCCCGTCGACGGTGAAGTTCGTCTTGCCCGTAAAGGGAAAGCCCATCCGAGGCTGCCAGTCGGTTTTGTTCAGCCCGGCGATGCGCCCGCCTTTGACCAATGTGAAGAATGCCTTCTTGGCCTCGTCGTCCAGTGCGATGCGTGCCACCGTCGGCGCAGCTGCCGCCGGCATCCCCATCCCCAGAACAACGTTCGCCGCATTGCTGACTCGGCTGATGTACGCGGCGTGATAGAGCCTCTGCTCCGCGTCGCCGCCTGACATGACGCCCTCGAGTACCGAGCTTGTCGCGCCGAAGTAGAAGCGAAACAACTCCAGGCTCGGCACGACCAGCACGGTGTCGGGATCGACCTGGACACGGGCGACCCAGGACCGCGTATGTTCGTTGTGGGCGTTGAACGCATTGAAGGGAAGGAGGTACGAGGTCGAACCTCCCGCAGGCGAATACGGGAGACCCGAAGGCAGGACCTCGGAGGTTTGTTCGTCGACGGCCATTTCCTTGAAGAGCATGCGCGTCAACGGCGCCGACTCGACACGAGCTCCATCCTTCCAGACCTCCCCGAGACGAATGTGCGGTAGGACCGCGATCGGGATTTCGATCTCCTGGCGCTCGTCGCTACTGCGCAGCATCCATTCCAGACCGGGACGCCAGAGCGAGCATGACACTTTCAGTGTGCGCTGCTCAGGCCCGAACTGCAGAGAGTTGTCGACGTTGCCAAACCAATCGATGCGAAGCGCGGCGCCGTCCTGACGCGCTAGACAGTCGTAAACACTCATCGCAGCCCTTATTCGTCCCTCATGCTGCGCTAATAGTAGCGCTGGGCGAAACCAACTTCAGTCATCCGAGACTCCGCTCACCGCTTGACCCGGAGTCTCGGTGGAACAGCCAAGCCCTAAAAGGAGTGTCAATAGACCAGGCCTTCCTACGAGCCCTCTTACTTCTTTGCTTCAGCGGTCTTGGGAGTGGCACCTTCAGCCTGACCGGTAGCTCTCCCGGCACGAACGGCGGCCTCTGCTGCGGACTCAGATTTCGCCTGCTGCACATTTGACAACGTGGTTGCCAGCCCCGACAGCAACGTGTCGCGGTGGAGCGAGTACCGCTCGATGGCATCTTGACCTTCCAAGCGAACTAGCGTCGCACAGGTCTGGTTGAGGAGCCCCTCATAGAAAAAGACGGTGTCGCGAATCTCACGAATCGCTTTGTCGCTGTAGTTGAGCTTCCCGATATTGAAAGACAGATCCCCCTTGCTGAGATTCGGAACCTGCAAACCTTCAAGGGTCACGTTCAACCCATCCCACTTGATTCCCGGTTTGCATGACTGCATGGTGTAGCGGACCTTCTGGCCTGCCACATTCAACTCCCGAACGACGGACGTGGTTTCGCATGCCGCTAGGCCAATCACCATCAGCACAGCAAGGCGCTTGCCAATGCGGGCACTGCACGTCCCCCAGCTTTTGCTAGTTTGCATATTTCTCACTCCTTCTATGAAAAACGATCACCCCGGTGAGATTCCTCGGATGAAGAGAACCACTCATGGCTGCGGGGAGTAAAGACTCGATAGATATTGGTCCAAGGACCGGCCCGCCGATTGAGTCGCCTGCATGAAAATGCGGACATCGGCCTCGGTTGGCTTTGTTACTTCCACCGGGCTCCTAAGCAACCTCTCAAGATTCTCGGGGCGAGATCTCAGGTTTTCCTGGATTCGCGCAAGAACGTCCGCAGAGTCAGTGTTGCATTGATAAAGTTCGCATTGGACCAAATCATCGAATTCCAACGCTCTATCCCCAGCCTCTTGCCGGAACCGAGCGTAAGCCGCAGGCTTCACGAGTTGCTGATGTTCGTCAACAATTTTTGACTGATACTCGAAAAAGCTAGTGTGCAGTCGCTTACGTTCCTGCGCAAACATCAGCATCAGATCGTCGCCGATCGCGGGCTCATTCATGCGAGCCTGAAGAATGGCGTCCGCCTTCAATGTCTCCGCCATTCGGGCGGCAAGTAGCTGACGCGTTTCCGGGGGGAGTTCAGGGTAGACGTCATCGATGTGCTTCCTGACCTTCTCGAGATTAACTTCTTGAGGAGCTTTGAGAAATCGAGTGACTGTGACTGTTCCCAAACCCTCTAGTTTGGAGAAAACATCGTTAAACGAACCGCTCTCAAAAGCAGCGAAGATCGCACTTTGACCGTCATTGAGCGTGTACAGGCCACGAACAAGAGAGGTGAACGGATTGGTCGTACTGAACGCCCACGCGTGACCACTGCCAGCGAGCACTCCACAGCCCATCGCCAAATGCAGCAGTATTTTTCTTGCCTTGTACCCAAGCGCCTTGAATTTGTGCATGCGTCCCCCTCCGACTATGCCTCGCTTGTTTATATGCTTTTGCACTAGTCGAGGCAATCGCGAAGAGGCACAACGTCAACGTTCGCGAACACCCCCGTCGACAACATGCCTGGATTCGCACGGACACAGATCCAGGCAGGCAGACCGCCAACATCTGCCCATGGAAAATATCGCCTTGTCTGTCGCGTTGGGCGTAGAACCATCACCAAACGATGCGCCCTACTCAGTACATCGGATTCAACGACAGCCCGAAGTTCTTGCGAGCGAGGTTCCAGTCGATGGTTGGCTCCCGAGGCTCGGGCTTTGCAACGAGGCGAGTACGCGCTCTTAGGCAGGCGCACAGATAGGAATCCGCCTCCTCCACGGAGAGCATGCTGACGACAGCCTCGAGCATCGCCGCCTTGCTCCAGCCGCTCAGCCCGCGCGCCGCGCCCCCTTGTTTGAGCTTCGCCGTCAGTTCCTCGCGGCTAAGCAGAGAGCACATGGCATGAACGCTGCGATCGGGATTGAGCCCCGCGGCTCGGGCCTGGTGCAACTGCAGATCAGTGCGACGGCCCGTCGGGAGCATAACGCCCCACCACGCCGGCACCAGCTCGAGCACAGCATCGAAGTGAGCAGGCACTGTGACGATATTCACCCTCGCGAATACTTTGCCATAGCCTGCGATCTGGCGAGGCAGCCGCGTCAGGCGGTCAGCGCCGGCCTTGATCTCGTAGCCCACGAGCTCTTCTCCAGCCGCGGCAAGGTCCGCTCGAACCGTGTTGCCTGGTAGGCAGAGCTCGTCGACGACCAAAGCATCGGCGGCGATCAGCCCACTTCGCTTCAAGAGCGCCCGCAACTGGCAGTCCGAGGCGACGGACCACGTATCCAGCGGCAGCCCCATGTACGAAGAGCAGAGGTAGTTCATTCATGCAATATGCAATACTTAGTGCATGACCGTCAATGTTGCAGTCCGGCAGATCGAGAACTACATGGATGAGCACGGACTCACACAGATAGAGCTTTCTCGATTGACCGGCATTCCTCAGCCGACACTCAGTCGCGCATTGCGTGCGCCTCGTCGCATTACGAATACGCACCGACGTCTATGCAAATATGCAAATATCACATTGAGGGAAGATCCCCCGTCTCTGGTAGCGAGCGAACGACTGCGCCAGACCATCGCGGAAGTCTGGGATGGCACGGACCGCCATGCCGATGCGCTGATCCGGTTGTTGCGGGCCGCCTCCGACGTCGCCGCTATATCGAGAGCCTAGGGTCCGGTCAGCGCCCAGCACAGCGCCCGCCCCCATCAAACGGGAGGAAAGCGGGCGCAAGGTAAGTGCGGCAAAGAAGGCGCCTGTTAAGCGTCAGCATCGGCACCGTCGTAGCCGTTGAATTCACCCGGCGGGTGTTTTTCGGCACCACGTGAAACCCATTGATATTCAAGAGGATTTTCGATTTTCACCCGCACTCCAGCACCAAGGTACGGAGCAATCGTCTTCCCTGGTGTGAAGCGGATGAACGATTGACCACTGGTCGTCAGGCCCAGTGCGGCCCCATGTCGCGCTGGCTCATGACAGCGGTCTTGCTCTGGTCGTCGAGAACGTAGCAATCAACATCCAGGCCGAAGTCTTCTTTGAAGCGGCCCTTGTGGGTGACACTGGGCAGCCTGCCCCAGCGAGCAAGCGCGCCCTTGCGGGCGCGCTCAGCCTTTTGCTCTGGCGTCATCTTCGCGGCGAGCTTCAGCGCGCCTTTCGCTCGGTCCGGTTGGGCGTCTTCTTTGCCACCGTTATTGCTGAATCGCCTCACCACCCAAGACCGCGTTGCCATCCTGAACTGCTTGAGCGAGGGCATGGGAGTCAACGCAACGGCGCTGGTGGTGGGCTCGAGCTGATAAAGGATCAGGAGATGACCCAATCGGCAAGCCGGCGCCAGCCGGGGTCGTCGGATTGAACCTCGACACATTCGAGAGTTCCGCGACGCTTGCCTTCCTGGATCAATGCGTGGACTGGGCCGCCGCGCCCCGGGCTCAACGCCCGTCGATGGCCCAGCACGATCACTGCCTCGCGAGCCCGCGACAACGCGACGTTCAGGCGGTGTCGGTCAAGCAGGAATTGCACCCCGCCACCACTGCGGGTCATCATCAAGATCACGGCGTCGGCTTCGCCGCCTTGCACGGCGTCGACTGTGGTGACTTCCAAGTCGAAGGTTTGCCGAGTGCCCTGCAGCGCATGCTGCACTGCCTTGCGCTGAGCTTCGTAGGGACAGATGACCAGGGCGTGGCGAATCTGCTTCCGGTTGAGCGCGCTCAGGCGCTGGAGCAGGGCCAGCAGCGCCTCGCGCTCGGTGACGTTCTCCTGCGAACTTGACCCTTCGGCTTGAACGTGGCGGTAGTCCTGGACGCGGGAGAAGTCGAGGAACATGACCCGGCGACGTGTCAGGCGCCAGCGTCCGCCGTGCCGCGCCGAGGTAAGGCGGCCTTCGTAGAACAGGTGGCCAACAAGGTCACCAATGTCGGCATGCATGCGGTGCTGCTGCGTCAGCATGCCCTTCTTGTGGACGGGCAGCTGTTCAAAGAGATCCTGAAAGGTGTTGCGCGCCAGCAAGTCCTTCACTTCGTCGAAAGGCAGTCGGTAGCCGATGTGGGGATCCAGCGCTTCGCTGGTCACGGTGGGCGGCAACTGGTTGTGATCCCCCACCATCACCACGCGGCGTGCAACGGAACACGGGATCATCAGCTCCGCACCGAAGGCCTTGCCGGTCTCGTCGATGATGGCGATGTCGAACGAGCGGTCCCACAGCGCGTAGTCGCGCCGGGCCATGCCGACGCAGGTGACCGCATGCACATGGCGTGAGCCCAGCAACCAGCGCGAAGCGGCTTGCCGGCCTTCCGGCGTGCGCAGCACCGCGGCCCATCGCGCACCCGGGCCCTCGTCGGTGGGCAGCCCACGCGCGCCCGGATCGAGCGCACCGATCAAGGCTTGGTGCCAGATGGTTTCGAGCCCCGAACCCTGGATGCGCTCCACCCCCGCATAGCGTACGCTCCCCGCCTCCAGCCAGGGCGCCTTCTCCAGCAGGTCGCCGAGCAGCTTGGTGACCGCCACGTGCGTGGGGGCGGTCATCAGGATGGTCGGCCACGCGGACTCGTCGCCTTCCGGGAAGATAGACAGCAGCCACTTGACGAGGGTCGTAGTCTTGCCCGTGCCAGGCGGTCCCCAGATGGCCACGACGTCGGTGTCCGTCGCAAGTAGCTGCGCGACCGCCTCGCTGCCGAGTGTTTCGTTGGGAACCGTCTCGCCGGGCAGCCCCATCAGCGTGGTGTGGACACCCGTCGATGCGAAGCGTCCCTGGATCGTGCGCTCCAGGGCACGCGACAGGGTCTGCTGTTGCGCCCCTTCATGGGCCAGTTCCAGCCAGTGAATTTCGAACGGCGCGACTTCGCGCATTGAGGCCTGTGGCGGCACCGATAGTTCCAGCGTCAGCAGCCCGAGCTTCGGGTCGATCCATCGGGCTGACGCCACGTCCCAGGCGGCGTGCGAGTGACAGGCCCTCAAGCGGGAGCCGGCCGGGGTCTGCAGCGAAGCAGACAACCACGAAGGCGTCTTTCCGCCCACCAGAAGTACCGTCAGGAGCCGGCCCTGGCGCTTCTGCTCGGTCACCACCACGCCGATGGAGCGGCTGGTGCGCAGGTGTTCCTCCTGGTCCTGGTAGATCATGGACAGCTTGCGCAGTCGCAGCGCTGTGCGCTGCTGCAACGTGCGCGACTGCAAGCTGCCGAGTTCGTCGCGGATGGCGTCGAGGAACGGCACGAACTGCGAGCCACCAAGTTGGGCGTCGTCATCCGTGCCGGAGACAAAGGCACACAGTTCCGCGTGCACACGCATCGACAGCGGCGGAGCGGGCTCGGCGTGCAGGTGGACGGCTTTCAACTCGAAGGCCATCAGTGCGAGGCTGGGTTCGGTCTCCAGCGTCACGTCGCCGATCGAGAACGCGAGCCGTCCAGAATCCATTTCATGCAGGCGCCAGGGCGGGTCGGTCTCCGGGTGCGCCGCGAGGCGCTCGGAGGCCACGGTCAGCTGCGCGAGTTGCGCTTGCTGGATTGCCAAGCGGATCTCCGACCAGCGGCTCCGGTTTCCATGGACACTTGGGTTCAACTGGACGTGGAGCGCCTGTGCGCCGCCGGACTGGCACAGGTCGCTGAGCGTCCACACCTCCGGATAGACATCGACCTGCTGGCCAGGCAGCAGGTCCGCCGCGTCGACATCGCGCCCGGCGTGCAGCAGCAACGGTACGCCGTGGGCTTCCAGATAGACGTCATTGGCGTCGCGGCGTTGCACCACCGCCTTCAATGGCTCTCGTCCATCCGACAGATTGGCTTCCAGCAGCGGTCGGCGGCGCGTCGACAGTGCCACGGTGCGGGCGACATGGTCGACGGCGACCACCATAGCGCGACCCGGGTCACCGCCTTCGCCGTCGAGTGTCCGGACCGCGTAGCCGTGCAGCGAACGAGGCAGCGTGCCACCGTCAACGGCGTCGATGCAGGCGCCCCACCGCGGAAAGTTGCCAGGGAGTTGCAGCTTGTCTGTGTCCGGGAGTCCGCCGGCATCGTCATGGTCTGCAAGCGAACCTTGCAGGGCCTCCAGGTGCACCCGCTCTGCGGCCACGCGCCCCAGCGCCAACTCCAGCTCCAACGTGGCCCGCTGCAAGGGCACACCCTCCCGGGGACCAAAGCGTTGTCGGCGAACGGAACGAGCCTTTTCGAGGCACCGCGTCAGGTCGGCTTCTACGGTCTTGCGCACGGTTAGCTCGCTGGCGACCAGCCGCGCGAACGATTCGAGGTAGCCCGCGAGCAACTGTCGGCGTGCCGCCGCGTCGACTTGCTGCAGTTGCGCATGCTGCCCGTTCAGCCGCGCGATCTCCGCATCGACTTCGGCGGTGCGACGGTGGTTCCACCAGGACACGGCGGTGGCCGTCAGCGTGACGCCGGTCGAGAGCAGGAGCCAGATCATCTGACGCTCATTTGCTCAGTTTGACCAGTTGCTCGGACAACCTCAGCAAATCCTGGCGGGTGTCCCGACGCACCTGCGCGTCGACCTGATCGGACGTCAATTCGGCCATCAGCAGATCGAACAGGCCCAGCAGTTTCTCCTGCGCCCTGTTGATCGTCTGCAGCGACGCAAGATGCTGGAGCGTCGTGGCTTGCTCCTTCTTCAATTCGAGTTCGGCCTTGGTCAGGTCTGACCGGGCCACGCCAACACGTCCGATCCACTCCACCCGCTTGCTCTGCAGTTCCTGGTACGACTTGATCACGCCGAAGATCGAGTCCACGACGCCGATGGCTTCCTTGATGATGTCCAGCCGGCCCTTGTCGCGGGCGGCGTCCGCCTTGATCTGCTCGAGGACGATCTTGGGGTCGCCGTCACGGCTTGACGCAGAGGTACCGTTCGCGGGCAAGTTGATTTTGAGCGGGGCCATGGGTGCTCCTTGATTCAGTAGGTGGTCTGATGGTGGTATTCCAACGCGGCCTGGAACTGGCGCCAGACGTCGTCGAGTTCGGCGGTCATCGCATCGATGCGGTCGAGATCGGGCAAGTCGTGGTCCCGCAGGCGGGCCAGTTCGTCCCAGGTCAGCAGGACGGCACCGACGCAGGCCTTGACCAGTTGCGCCAGTCGGTCCCGCACCTGCTGGCGTTGGGCCATGTCCGCCTGGGCCCGTTCGATCTGCAGCTTCAGTTGCGCGCGTTCGGCCTCCAGCCGCCCGGCTTCGGCCGGAAGTAGGTCGCGCAGCCCGTCGCGGTGCGCCACGGCGGTGCGGTACTGCAGGATCGAGTCGACGACCCCGGCGACGGCGGATACCGCCTCGAGCAGCATGACTACTGGGTTCGCCTTCGCTGCGGCGGCGCCCATCCCCTTGCGAAGGCCCAGCTTCTGCGCTTCCTGTGCGATGCCGGCCATGAACCGCAGGGCGTGCTTTGGAGTCGGTGTGGTCATGATCTGATCTCGAGGACGACCCACGTGCAGGCAGAGACGTGGCCGCCCAGCAAAGAGGGTTCGGGCAGCGGCGGGAAGTCGGTCCCGTCGCGTGCGAATTCGCGTGTGCGACCGTCCGGCCGCCTTGTCCAGCAGGTCCGGGTCCAGGGCTCCAGATACACCGTCCGCTCGATCGGCGCGTCCGGCGCTGCAGCGGTCAGTTTCACCATAAGCAGCTGGTGGGCATGGTCGGCCACGTCGGCGGGACAGAAGGGTGTGGGTCCGAGTGGCTCGAAGGCGGACCAGAGGCCTGCCAGGATCCAGTGTTCCGGCACATCGAGCCACACAGTTCGTGAAGGCTTCCTGCCGTCGCGCTGCGCAAGTACCACGAGGCCGTGATCGTCCAGTAGCACCGCGAGCTGCGACTGCGCGGGGGCGTCGATCACGGCGCGCAGGGACGCCACCGGCAGGGCATCGCCCACGGACTGGAGGAAGCCGTCCTCGGACCTGCGGGCATGTGGCGGGCAGGGCCACGACCGGGGGTAGTCCGGTTCCGCTGTCGACGTGGCGGGCGGCAGGAATTGCTGCTGCCCGGGTGCTGCGCTGACGAACAGGCCGCGCAGCGGCTTCCTGTTGTGCGAACTTGCACGGGCCAGCGACGCAGCGAGCGCGCGCCCCCGCCCGGTCAGCAGGTCGCCGCTGACTAGGCCTTCTCCCTCCAGCACTGCGAGCATGCGTGCCAGTGCACGCTCGAGCAGGCCGGTCGAGTCGCGGATCGCGGCCATGGGGGTGCCCCGGTCGAGTTCGTCCAGCAGGTACAGCATGGCTGGATCGCAGGTGCGCGGCTTGCGGGGTTCGGCCCACAGCCGGAAGGGTAGTGCACTGAACGGCATCCGGATGCGAGGTGACTCGGGGCAGGGTTGGCAGTCCCGCAGGCTGGCGATGACATGCGCCCTGCGCGCGTTCTTATGGCTCAGCCACAGGTCCGGCATGCGCACGTCAAGCACCCGCACCCGGTGCGACTGGTGCAGGCTCAACACGTCGCCTGGCCGGCGGACGCGGCCCCACGACATCTCCGCGAGCGGCACATGGGTCTTGAAACCATCGCATGCGAGCACCGCATGCCGGGCTTCCAGAGCGATCACCGTGCCGTCCAGTTCATCGCCCGGCTTCAGGTGCGCCATGGCCTCGCGAACGCGGGCCTCGTCCACGGCGGATAGGCTGGCGATCCAGCCACCGCGGTCGCTTGGCGAGATCAGCACGAACTCGACGGTGTCGCCGATCGACACGACTTCAGTGGCGTCCTGGACGAAGTGGGGCGCCATCTCGCCCAGGAACACCACGGCCTGGAAGCCGCTGGCGTCGATGTTCGCATGTTTCGACCCGACGTACCGGACGGTGCCCTTGTGGACGTCGCCGGGCATCAAGTTCCGAGCCGCGTGCGGTGACGGTCGGGGGGACGTTTCGGGGGAACCCGAGGTGGGGACGGATGCCTGCAACGCCTGAAACAGCGAACTGAAGACGTCTAGCAGCCCCATCGATCGTTCTCCCTTGGCGCGATCCGGGGCAGCCCCGCGCGAAACAATTTGCACCAGATTGTGCCGTGAACTGGCGAAGCAGGGGCGAGGCATGGAAATGCCTGCAACCTTGTCGCTGACGCATACAGCCTCAGCCTTTCTAGGAAGCCATGGCTGAACGCTGAGTTTCTGGGCGTCTTCTATGGCACCCACCCGTCGGTCGTTGGTGGACACCATGCTGGTCAGTCAGTCGGCCTCTACCAAGATGAGTTGGCCGGTTTACGAGAGACTAGGCTCGGCTCCACGTTCAGGACGTGCGATGCCGGCGAGGCGGGCTCCAAGTTGGACAAATGGCCTCGAGGAGAACACCATCGCCGACTGATCGCCCCTCAGGGAGCCAACGCGAGCGGCCCGAGCCGCTGTCACACGGGCGGGGGCCAATGTGGACATGTCGGAAATCGAAGTGCAGATCTCGCTCTGGCCATTTCACTTCAAGCCACTTGAAGATGAACTGCTGAGCATCTGGCTCATACGCCTGGCTCACGCGCACGGCTACAAGGTGGAGCAGCTGTGCACCATGCTGCTCGGCCGCGGTCGCCGGCTGTGGAACTCGGACGTCGACAAGTTTCAGTCCCCGCTCCTGAGGGATGCACTCAAACGAGTGACCGGCATCACCGATGCCCAACTGGATGCGGCGAGCCTGCACTCCTTCGAAGGGTACATCTCCGACTACTTCAACGCGCAAGGCGGCAGCTGCTGGGTCGTGCCCCTTCACATCTACCACCGGACTCGGAAGAGTCCAGGCCTGAGCTACTGCCCCGCCTGCTTGGCCAGCGATAGCATTCCGTATTTTCGCCGTACCTGGCGCCTATCCTTCGCGACGGTCTGCCCTGGCCATGGGGTGGAGTTGTTGGACGCCTGCCCTGAGTGCTCGGCCCCGCTCGCGCCACATCGCGTGGACATCGGACCCAACGGCTTCGTGCCTGGACCAGACCGGATCGTCTATTGCCCCGCCTGCGGACACGATCTGCGCAAGACGGCATCCAGCGCTGCCCAGCCGCTGCTGACGGAGTGGACGTCACGGCTTCTCGCTGCCAGTCGCGACGGCTACATCGGCTGGGGTGCACGCGAGGGCGTGCACTCGATCCTGTTCTTCAACGGCTTGCGCATGCTGGTCAGCGCGATTAGAAAACGGGTGGTACATGCCGAAGGAAACGGCTCGCCGACGAGAAATTTCGATTTCCTTACCGTCGCACAACGACGCGAGACGATGATCCATGTGGTGACCGCCATCGCGCAAGGACCCGAAGGGCTGCAGGCTGTCCGCGCCGAAGTAGAACTGAGCCACCGCGCCGCTTGAATCGTGAGCCAGGGGTGGAAGCCGACGCAGCAATGGTCGACTGTGGATAAGTGTATGTCTTGCCTTGTTCTGTGACCTCCTTTCGCTTCTTGTGATCGAACTCATAAGGCGCGAAGGGCGTAGCCCGTAGCGCCTTGCTACGAGCAGTAGTCGTCAATCGGTGGCGTCGGTTGGATCGGCCTTGGCGCCTGTCTTGCGGGTCTGCTCCCTGGCCTTGATGCGCTTCTTCNCGTAGTCGGCGTGGCCGGGGCAGTCCACGTGTGCGTAGTGGCGGTTGGCCGTTTCGTACTCGACGTGCGCGGTGTTGATCGTGATGCCGCGGGCCTTTTCTTCAGGCGCTGCGTCGATCTGGTCGTAAGCCTTGGCTTCGCCGCCGAACTTGGCCGACAGCACGGTGGCGATCGCAGCCGTCAGCGTGGTCTTGCCGTGGTCAACGTGACCGATCGTGCCCACGTTCACGTGCGGCTTGGTGCGGGTGAATTTACCTTTTGCCATTTTTCAATCCTTGAAAGAGCATGTCCCGTGTGTTGGTTTTATGTCTGCATCCGATTGCTGGTTCGCCCCGCACGGGAACAGGGCGGCACCGGATCGCAGACAAGAAGGGCCGCGCACTGCGCGGCCCCACATTCTTGAAACTTACTTCGAGCGAGCGGCCACGATGGCTTCAGCGACGTTACGCGGAGCTTCAGCGTAGTGCTTGAACTCCATCGTGTAGGTGGCGCGGCCTTGCGTGGCCGAGCGCAGCGTCGTCGAGTAGCCGAACATTTCCGACAGCGGGACTTCAGCCTTGATGAGCTTGCCGCCACCGATCATGTCGTCCATGCCCTGCACCATGCCGCGACGGCTGGACAGGTCGCCCATCACGTTGCCGGCGTAGTCTTCAGGCGTTTCGACTTCCACGGCCATCATCGGCTCGAGGATGACCGGGCTGGCCTTGCGGGCGCCTTCCTTGAAGCCGAAGATCGCGGCCATCTTGAACGCCATTTCGTTCGAGTCCACGTCGTGGTACGAACCGAAGTGCAGCGTGACCTTGACGTCGACGACGGGGTAGCCCGCCAGCACGCCTTGCGTCAGTGCTTCCACAACGCCCTTTTCCACTGCGGGGATGTATTCGCGAGGAACCACACCGCCCTTGATGGCGTCGACGAACTCAAAGCCCTTGCCGGCTTCCTGCGGCTCGATCTTCAGGATGACGTGACCGTACTGGCCCTTACCACCCGACTGGCGAACGAACTTGCCTTCGGCTTCTTCGACGGTCTTGCGGATCGTTTCGCGGTAAGCCACTTGCGGCTTGCCCACGTTGGCTTCCACGCCGAATTCGCGCTTCATGCGGTCCACGATGATTTCGAGGTGCAGTTCGCCCATGCCGGAGATGATGGTCTGGCCGGATTCTTCGTCGGTGCGCACGCGGAACGACGGATCTTCCGAAGCCAGGCGCTGCAGGGCGATGCCCATCTTT
Organism: Variovorax sp. BGA-UO-ETr-C22; assembly: GCF_059567965.1. Taxonomy (NCBI): domain Bacteria; kingdom Pseudomonadati; phylum Pseudomonadota; class Betaproteobacteria; order Burkholderiales; family Comamonadaceae; genus Variovorax; species Variovorax sp. BGA-UO-ETr-C22. The sequence continues at coordinate 248,125 of NZ_JCAQPA010000009.1, read as the reverse complement.
TCCTGGTCGGCCTTGGTCTTGGGCTCGACGGCCTGCGAGATCACGGGCTCGGGGAATTCCATGCGTTCCAGCGTGATCATGGCGTTCGGGTCACACAGGGTTTCGCCCGTGGTGACGTCCTTCAGGCCCACGCAAGCGGCGATGTCGCCGGCACGGATTTCTTCGATTTCGAGACGTTCGTTGGCGTGCATCTGCACGATACGGCCGATACGCTCTTTCTTGCCCTTGACCGGGTTGTAGACGGTGTCGCCCTTGCTCAGAACGCCCGAGTACACGCGCACGAAGGTCAGCTGGCCGACGTAGGGGTCGGTCATGAGCTTGAATGCCAGCGCCGAGAACTTCTCGCCGTCGTCGGCCTTGCGGGTCACGTCTTGCTCGTCGTCGTCCGTGCCGTGCACCGGAGGAATGTCCAGCGGCGAAGGCATCAGTTCGATCACGGCGTCGAGCATGCGCTGCACGCCCTTGTTCTTGAACGCGCTGCCGCACAGCATCGGCTGGATTTCGCCGGCGATCGTGCGCGTGCGCAGACCGTGGGTGATTTCTTCGAGCGTCAGGTCACCTTCTTCAAGGTACTTGTTCATCAGCTCTTCCGAAGCTTCGGCCGCGCTTTCGACCATCTTCTCGCGCCATTCCTTGGCCAGCTCGACCAGCTCGGCGGGGATCTCGCGCGTTTCGAACTTCATGCCTTGCGAGGCTTCGTCCCAGAAGATCGCCTTCATCAGACGCAGGTCGACCACGCCCTGGAACTTGTCTTCGGCACCGATCGGAATCACGATCGGCACGGGGTTGGCCTTCAGGCGGTCGACCATCATCTGGCGAACGCGGAAGAAGTTGGCGCCGATGCGGTCCATCTTGTTGACGAACGCCAGACGCGGCACCTTGTACTTGTTGGCCTGGCGCCAGACGGTTTCCGATTGGGGCTGCACGCCGCCGACCGAGTCGTACACCATGACGGCGCCGTCCAGCACGCGCATCGAGCGCTCGACTTCAATGGTGAAGTCCACGTGGCCGGGGGTGTCGATGATGTTGATGCGGTGCTCGGGCAGCGAGTGGTCCATGCCCTTCCAGAAGCAGGTCACGGCAGCCGAGGTGATCGTGATGCCACGCTCTTGTTCCTGCTCCATCCAGTCGGTCGTTGCCGCGCCATCGTGCACTTCGCCGAGCTTGTGGGTCACGCCCGTGTAGAACAGGATACGTTCGGTGGTGGTGGTCTTGCCGGCGTCGATGTGCGCGGAGATACCGATGTTGCGGTAGCGCTCGATGGGGGTCTTGCGGGACATGATGTACTTTCGGGTTTAAATGCGTTGAGCGCTGGGCGTCGAGTACGGGCGATTTCGCCCGGTACTCAACCCCCAACGCTCAAGAGACGTGTGTTTTTTAGAAGCGGAAGTGGCTGAAGGCGCGGTTGGCTTCTGCCATGCGGTGCACTTCGTCGCGCTTCTTCATGGCACCGCCACGGCCTTCCGTGGCTTCCATCAGTTCGTTGGCCAGACGCAGGGCCATCGACTTCTCACCGCGCTTGCGGGCAGCTTCCTTGATCCAGCGCATCGACAGGGCGAGGCGACGGACAGGACGGACTTCGACCGGCACCTGGTAGTTCGCACCACCGACGCGGCGCGACTTCACTTCGACCATCGGCTTCACGTTGTTGATGGCAACGGTGAACGCTTCGAGGGGGTCCTTGTCCGGGTTCTTCTTCTCGATGAAGTCGAGGGCACCGTAAATGATGCGCTCGGCAACAGCCTTCTTGCCGCCTTCCATGATCACGTTCATGAATTTGGACAGCTCGACATTGCCGTACTTGGGATCCGGCAGGATTTCACGTTTGGGGACTTCGCGACGACGTGGCATTTTTCTAACCTCTTTGCTTCAGTTGGCATCGTTTCCGATACCGCGAGAGCCAGTCAGGACTCTCACTTACTCGACCCGACATTGGGTCACTTCGTTCGACAAGCCCGCCAAGGCCATCGAACACCGCTTGTTTTCTGACAGAAAGGCTTAAGCCTTCTTGGGACGCTTCGCGCCGTACTTGGAACGCGACTGCTTGCGGTCTTTCACGCCTTGCAGGTCGAGCGAACCGCGCACGATGTGGTAACGCACACCGGGCAAGTCCTTGACACGACCGCCGCGAACCAGCACGACGCTGTGTTCTTGCAGGTTGTGGCCTTCGCCGCCGATGTAGGAGATGACTTCGAAGCCATTGGTCAGACGGACCTTGGCAACTTTACGAAGCGCCGAGTTGGGCTTCTTGGGCGTCGTGGTGTAGACGCGGGTGCAGACACCGCGACGTTGCGGCGAGTTCTGCATGGCAGGGCTCTTCGAATTGATCTTTTCGACCGTTCGACCCTGACGCACCAGTTGATTGATGGTTGGCATGAATGAATTAGTCCCAAAACAACCCGACTTTGGTAGTGAAACCACCCTTGGTCGTGACTCAAGGAAGCCGGGAATAACGAAAACGTGAAACCCTTCGGAAAATTCCGAAAAGCCCACGAGTATAGCAGGCAGGTCTGAAATGGCAATGTCAGGCGCCTGGACGCCCGCCACCACCCATTTCAAGGCCTTTTTTGCCCGCCTCTTACTTGATCCAGAGACGCACAGCGTCCCAGGCGCGGCCGAAGACGCCGGCCTGCTCGACCGGCTCCAGGGCGACCAGCGGCACGTCCGCCAGGGGCTGGTCGTCCAGCGTGACCTTGAGCGAGCCGACGGCCTGGTACTTGGTGAACGGCGCGACCAGCGGATCGGGGCGCGACACCTGCGTCTTGATCTTGCTGGCGGAACCGGTCGGCACGGCGACCACGATGGCCTCGGGGCGGCCCAGCTTCAGCACGTTGGCCTTGCCCTTCCAGACGGCGGGCGTGGCGGCCGGCTGGCCGGCGTCGAACAGGCGCACGGCGTCGTAGGCCGTGTAGCCCCAGTTCAGCAGCTTCTGCGACTCGTTGGCGCGCACGGCCTCGCTGCTGGCGCCCAGCACGATCGACAGCAGGCGGCGGCCGCCGGTCAGGTTCGGGAAATCGCGCTTGGCGGTGGCGATCATGCAGTAGCCGGCGGCGTCGGTGTGGCCGGTCTTCAGGCCGTCGACGGTCGGGTCGCGGAACAGCAGCAGGTTGCGGTTGGTGTCGTTGGTCGACGGGGTGCCCGGGTAGCGGTACTTCTTGATGGCGTAGTACTTGGCTTCCTCGGGGAAGTCGCGCACCAGGCGCGTGGCCAGGATGCTCAGGTCGCGCGCGGTGGTGGTGTGGCCGGGCGCCGTGAGGCCTTCGGGGTTCTTGTAGGTGGTGTTCTTCATGCCCAGCACCTTGGCCTGGGCGTTCATCATCTCGACGAAGTGCTCCACCGTGCCGCCCACGCCTTCGGCCAGCGCGACCGTGGCGTCGTTGCCCGACTGCACGATCACGCCCTTGATCAGGTCTTCCACCGGCACCTGCATCTTGGGATCGATGAACATGCGCGAACCGGGCATCTTCCAGGCGCGCGGGCTCACCGGCAGGGTCTGGGTCAGCGTGATCTTCTTGGCGCGCAGCGCATCGAACGCGACGTACGCGGTCATCAGCTTGGTGAGCGATGCCGGCTCGACGGGGCTGTCGATGTCCTTCTGCGCCAGGATCTGGTTCGCGGTCACGTCCAGCAGCAGGTAGCTGCGCGCGGCGATTTCAGGCGGGGCCGGCATCTGGGCGGCGGCGATCACGCCAACCGAGGCAGCAGCGGTCAGCACCAGTGCGCGAAGCGCAGTGAAAAAACGATTCATGGAGAGTGTGGGAAGAGGCGGAAACAAGCCTGAAAGGCTTTCATTCGGTGCCCGCGCGCAGATGGCGGGCGACCAGGCTTTTGAGCAGCGGCAATTGTCCGTGAAAGAAATGGCCGCCCCCGGGAATAACCGTGACAGGGAGTGACTGGGGACGCGCCCAGTCCATCACGGCGGCGAGAGGCACGGTGTCGTCGGCTTCGCCATGGACCACCAGCGCGCGCTCGTGCGCCTCGGCCGGCAGCGTGGCCACCGAGAAACGCGAGGCGGCCGTGCCCACCAGCACCAGTTGCCGCACGTCGCGCGCGGCCCAGAGCTTCTCGGCCGCGCAGCTGGCCACGAACGCACCGAAGGAAAAGCCGGCAATGGCCAATTGGCCTTCGGGCGCGAGCTGGCCGACGACATGCAGCATGTCCTCGAGCTCGCCGCGCCCTTCATCGTGAGCGCCTTCGCTGGCGCCGACGCCGCGGAAGTTGAAGCGCACGGCCGTCCAGCCGCAGGACACGAAGGCGCGGGCCAGGGTCTGCACGACCTTGTTGTCCATCGTGCCGCCGAACAGCGGGTGCGGATGGGCGATCACCGCGATGCCGCGCGCGTCGCCGGACGGCAGGTCGCGCTGCACCTCGATCACGCCCGCGGCGCCCTGGAGGCTGATTTTTTCGGTCTGGGAGTTCATGGCGCTGGGGTTGGCTGGGCCGGCGATGCCGGCAACGTGCACGGTACGAGCACGGGGTCCGCAGGAAAGTTCAGCGGCCGACGTCGGGCGGTAGCAGCAGCCGCTCGACGACCTGGCCGTTCTTCAGGTGCGACTCGACGATCTCGTCGATGTCCTCGGCGTCCACGAAGGTGTACCAGACCGCCTCCGGATAGACCACCGCGACGGGCCCGCCCGCGCAGCGGTCGAGGCAGCCGGCCTTGTTGACGCGCACCTTGCCGGGCCCGGCGAGCCCCTGCTCCTTCACCTTGGCCTTGCAGCGGTCAAAGCCTTCCTGCGCGTTGTGCAGGGCACAGGAGTCTTCACCGTTCTTGCGTTCGTTCAGGCAGAAGAAGATGTGGCGGCCGTAGTAGCCGGACGGCGCGGCGGGAGTGGTGCTGGGCATCGACCGATTTTATGAGCGTGCTCAGGGCAGCGCGGGACGGCGGCGCCGCGACAGCGCAGCCACCACGTAGACCAGCACCGCGAAGGGCCAGCCCCAGCCCAGCCACTGGGCCAGGCCATGGAAGCGGATGAAGCGGCCCTGCTCCCAGGTGGCCAGGGTCTGCGCGAAGTAGGCGCTCTCGGGCGCCTGGTTCAGCAGGCTCAGCTGCAGCACGAGCCCCATGAGCAGCAGTGCGCCGCACAGCCGGCGCGGCGCAAAGAGCAGCAGCACGCCCGCGAACACCGCCGCGGCCAACCCGACCTGCACCGGCAGATCGAGCCAGGCCCACGCATGCTCGGGGCCGTAGCTCATGGCCGCCGACAGCGCCGAGGCCGCGACGCCCGCGAGCAGGATGAGCGGCAGCAGCACCGCGCGCTGCACCACGTTGCGTGCCACCAGGTAGCCCAGCAGGCACGGCACCAGCGCCCCGAGCATCACGCACAGCAGTTCCACGGCCGGCACCAACGGTTCCAGCTCGAACTGGCGCACCGGCAGCCAGTCGATGAAGGGCGTGTCGAGCAGCCACTCGGAAATCGTCGCCTCCAGCCGTTCGAACACCTGGCCGAGGCCGAAGGTGACGGCGGCGGGGAACAGCAGCGCAAAGGGCCAGAGCGCGAGCAGCACGAGGCCGCCGCGCGCGTCTTCGACGAACCATTGCGAGCGCACGCGGCTCCAGTGGGCGATCGCCCCCAGCCGCTCCAGCGCCGCGGCCAGCACCGCGCCGAGCACCGTGCCCGCGATGTTCAGCCCCAGGTCGACATTGGAAGGAATGCGCGCCGGCAAATAGCTCTGCAGCGTCTCCATGGCAAAGGCGATCGCCGCGCCTGCCACCGTGGCGCGCAACAGCGCACGCCACACACTGTGACTGCTGCCCGTGCGCAGCACGCTCAGCGCACACAGAAAACCGAAGGGCACGTAGCCCGCCACGTTCACCCCGAAATCGAAACCCGTCCAGTACTTGGGCCAGGGCGCCGACAGGTAGGCCCAGGGCGCGATCCCCTGGTCACGCCAGTCGGCGAAGGGGTACAGGCTGGCATAGACGATCAGCGCCGCATAGGCCAGCGCCAGGGGGAGCGCGGCAGACTTGTGCGGCATGTCTACCGTCGACACGGGCTCAGAAGGGCTTCACCACCACCAGGATCACGATGCCCAGCAGCAGCAGCACGGGCAGCTCGTTGAACCAGCGGTACCAGCGGTCGCTGCGACGGTTGCCGCCCGCCGCGAAACGGCGCAGCAGCACGCCGCAGCCATGGTGGTAGCCGATGGCCACCAGCACCAGGGCCAGCTTGGCGTGCATCCAGCCGTTGCCCGGGCCGCGCCCGATGCCGTAGCCCAGCCAGAGCCAGGCGCCGAACACCAGCGCCGGCACCGCCAGGAAGGTGGTGAACCGCAGCAGCTTGCGCGCCATCAGGAGCAGGCGCTCACGCTCCGCGACCGACTCGGGGGGCACCATCGCCAGGTTGACGAAGATGCGCGGCAGATAGAACAGCCCCGCAAACCAGCTGGCAATGAAAACAATGTGAAGAGATTTGACCCAGAGCATGGCGGCAGTTTAGTGGTGGCTGCACACTGACCCCTCTTCGGGGCCCTTTGCCAAGGTTTCGGGCAAAAAAAAGCCCGACGTCTTCACGTCGGGCTGGGAAGCCCTTTTGCTGTCACACATCAAGGCACCCGCTCAGGGAGGAAAAGCGGGGAGCGGCAAGCCGCCCGCTTCAGAATTTAACAAAGACGAAACAAGGTTTCAAGCGATTGAGGCAGTTTCTTTGACTTTTACAACAAAAATCTAGAACTTAAGTTCTATTAATTTCCGTAGTTGTCAGACAACTTGCCTCCAGCAGCGCTGGGCTGCGATTTCGCGCTTCAGGCACAATTTTAGATATATGACGTCACCATTTTCCCCGCTCGCGATGTTCCCCGCCGGCCGCCCACGACGGCTGCGCCGCGATGCCTTCACCCGCAACCTGGTGCGCGAGCATGCGCTGACGACGAACGACCTGATCTACCCGGTGTTCGTGCAGGAAGGCGAGAAGCGCCGCGACGCCGTGCCCTCGATGCCCGGCGTGGACCGCCTGAGCCTCGACCTGCTGCTGCCCGTGGCCGAGCAGTGCGTGCAGGCCGGCATCCCGGTGATGGCGCTGTTCCCGGTGATCGACGCCAGCCTCAAGACGCCCGCGGGCGACGAGGCCTTCAACCCCGACGGGCTGATTCCCCGCGTGGTGGCCGCCCTCAAGGCGCGCTTCCCCGAGCTGGGCGTGATGACCGACGTGGCGCTCGACCCCTACACCAGCCACGGCCAGGACGGCCTGCTCGACGACACCGGCTACATCCTCAACGACGCGACCGTTGAAGTGCTTGTGAAGCAGGCACTCACACAATCGCAAGCTGGCGTCGATATTGTGGCACCGAGCGACATGATGGACGGCCGCATCGGCGCGATCCGCACCGCGCTCGAAGCCCGAGGCGACATCCACACGCGCATCATGGCCTACAGCGCCAAGTACGCCAGCGCCTTCTACGGCCCCTTCCGTGACGCTGTCGGCTCGTCCGCGACGCTCGGCAAGAGCAACAAGAAGGTCTACCAGATGGACCCCGGCAACAGCGACGAAGCCCTGCGCGAGGTCGCCATCGACATCGCCGAAGGCGCCGACATGGTCATGGTGAAGCCCGGCATGCCCTACCTGGACATCGTGCGCCGCGTGAAGGACGAGTTCCGCGTGCCGACCTTCGCCTACCAGGTGAGCGGCGAGTACGCCATGCTGAAGGCCGCGGCCCAGAACGGCTGGCTCGACCACGACGCCGTGGTGCTCGAAAGCCTGCTGGCCTTCAAGCGCGCCGGCGCCGACGGCGTGCTGACCTACTTCGCGCTTGACGCCGCCCGGTTGCTACAAAAATAATAGCTACTGCGGCATGCCTGCCGCACCTCCACGGCACTTCTGGCGTGGAAGAAGAACCACCGGGGGCGAGTGTCCATGCGCATCTTCGAAATCAGCCGCTCGCAGGTCAGCGAGCACGCCTCGCTGGCGCCGCTGGCCGTGCCGGGCGCCTGCGCCGCCGCCAGCTACCTCTGGATTTCGCTGACGCGCGACGAATTCCGCGCCGCCCAGCCCGAGGTGCAGCAGATCCTGCAGACGCTGTGCCAGACCCAGCTGGTCGACCTGCACGTGGCCGACCTGCTCAACGACCAGTTGCCCTCGCACTACGACTACACCTCGCTGTACGACGTGCTGGTGTTCCGCCGCCTGGCCACGGGCAACGGCGCTGAAACCGGCAACACCAGCGAGCCTTCGCTGCCGCAACGCCCGTCGCGTGGCGGCCCGCCGGTGCTGCGCCGCATCGACACCCGCCCCGTCGGCTTCGCGGTGTTCGACCGCGTGCTGCTCTCGGTGCACCCCGAGGACGGCACGGTGCGCGACGCCTTCGCCGCCCGGCTGCTGGCGGCCGCCTCGTCCGACGACCGCGGCACGCCGGCGCTCGACGTGCGCGCCACCTCGGCCCGCCTGCCGGCCAGCCCCGCCGACCTGATGCTGCGCATCGTCAACCTGATCGTCGACGGCTACCTCGACATGCGGCGCGAGCTCACGAAGCAGCTCGACCACTGGCAGACCGAGCTCATCGACCCGCGCAGCCGCTTCACCAACTGGAGCGCGCTGATGGAGGCGCGCCAGTCGCTGCACCGCCTCGACGAGATCTGCGAAGACCAGCGCGCCGCCATGCAGGACTGGATCGATTCGCTCGAAACCCTGCCCGTGCCGCAGGGCGAGACCGCGCAGCGCGAGCGCGACCTGATCATGGTGCGCAGCCGCGACGTGCTGGAGCACATCCAGCGCGTGGTGCACCACGTGCACCGGCTCGAGCAGAACGCCGAGACCGCCGTGCAGATGCACTTCAGCGTCCAGGGCCACCGGGCCAACGACATCATGCGGGTGCTGACCGTGCTCACCGCCATCTTCCTGCCGCTCAACCTCATCGCCGGCATCTTCGGCATGAACTTCGAGTTCATCCCGCTGGTGCACAAGGCGGACGGCTTCTGGATCGCGATGTCGGCCATGCTGGTCATCGCGGTGCTGCTGGTCCTGATCTTCTGGCGCAAGCGCTACCTGGCCCGCACGCGCTGAGCGCCCTCCCCGCTCCCGCGAGCGCCCATGAAAAAAGCCACGCAGATGCGTGGCTTTTCTAATCAGCTCGGGCCGCCCCGGAAGGCGGCTGGCTTCGCGGCCAATTACTTGGCGACGGCGCCCGAACCTTGCTGGGCTTGAACGCGTGCGTCCATCGGGTTCACCATGGTCGAGATGACCTTGCTGTTCACGCGCGAACCCGAGGTCACGTTCTGGTCGGGAGCGTAGGCGGTGCGGATGGCTTCGGCTTCGACGATCGAACGGTCCTTCGACACGGCCACGGTTTCCGCGCCGCGCGAACCGCGCACGACGTTCTGGTTCGGGGCTGCGGCGGTGCGCTGGGCTTCGGCGTTGACTTCGTCGCGGCTCTTGGACGAGATCACTTGGGTCACGCCTTGGTACGTCTCGGCTTGGGCGCCGGTGGCGGCCAGGAGGGTCAGGGCGGCGGCTGCGAAAATGTGCGAAGTCTTCATGTCTGTTCCTTGTGTTCGGCTAGATGGGATGTCCACCAGGCTTGCACGTTGGCTCGCCTGTGCGGCGAGTGTCAGCCGGAATTCCTTCGGGAAAACACTCGGTTCAGAGACACGGTGTTTCCTGTAGCGAAACAATCAGTCAACAAAGTCGTGCACGCAAAAAAACCGGGCACGCGCCGCCTGACTGCTTCCGGCTTACACCAGAACCCCGCGCCGGTCCTATCCGGCAAAACCCCCGAGAATCGACACACCGCGCTCCCTCGCGAAAAACAACGGGTTTCACTGACATGGACAGTCTCGATCTGATCAAAACCTTCCGGGAAGTCGCCTCGCACGGCAGCTTCTCCCAGGCCGCCAAGCGGCTCGACATGTCGAAGGCCACGGTCAGCAAGTACGTCGCCGAACTCGAGACCCGCTTCGGCGTGCGCCTGCTCAACCGCTCCACGCGTTCCGTCAGCCTCACCGACGCCGGCCAGCTGCTGCTCGAGCGCAGCACCCCGATGCTCGAAATGGTCGAGCTCACCCAGGCCGAGTTGCAGGAGCGCGCCAGCCAGCCCGGCGGCCGGCTGCGCATCTCGGCGCCGCACGGCATGGGCAACGGCGAGTTCCCCGACCTGCTGGCCGACTTCATGCGCCACTACCCCGACGTGAGCATCAGCCTGCAGCTGACCAACCGCACCGTCGACCTCGCCGAGGAAGGCATCGACGTCGACATCCGCAGCGGCCCGGTGGAAGACGCCAACCTCATCGTGCGCAAGCTGCGGCTCATCCACATGGTGGTCTGCGCCTCGCCGGTCTACTGGAAGAAGCACGGCAAGCCCGCGCACCCGCAGGAGCTCGCCCAGCACGAGGCGCTGACCCATTCGCTGCTGGGCACGCAGCCCGCGTGGCGCTTCGATGACAACGGCCAGCCGCTGGACGTGCAGGTCAAGAGCCGCATGGACTGCACCGAAGGCGCGCCGCTGATCCGCGTCGCGATGCGCGGCTTCGGCGTGATCTACCTGCCCTCGCTGCTCGTGCAGTCGCACATCGACAGCGGCGAGCTGGTGCCGGTGCTCGAAGGCTATGCGCGCAAGGACATGTGGCTGTCGGCCGCCTACCTGCAGCGGCGCCACAACAGCGCAGCGCTGCGCGCGCTGCTCGACTTCCTGCAGACCCGGGTCGGCGCCAAGAAATAGAAATGAAAAAAGCCCGGCACTGCCGGGCTTTTGCTTGAAGCGTGCCGGATCAGCCGACGTGCTTGGCAAAGAAGGCCAGCACACGCTCACGCGCCGGCTTCGCCGCCTCGGCGTTGTACGAGCCGCGCTGGTCGCAGTTGAAGCCGTGGTCGGCTTCGTAGACATGCACTTCCACCTCGGGGTGCGCCTTCTTGAAGGCCTCGATGGTGTCCAGCGGAATCCAGTGGTCGCGGTTGCCGAACTGCGCGAGCACCGGCACCTTCGGCTGGCGCGCGCTTTCTTCCGGCGTCGTCATGCCGCCGCCGTAATAGGGCGCGGCTGCGGCCAGGCCCGGCAGCAGGGCCGCGGCGCGCCAGACCAGCAGGCCGCCCCAGCAGTAACCGACGATGCCGACCTTGCCCGCCTTCGAGGCGTAGGCGATCGCGGCTTCGAGGTCCTGCAGCACGCCGGGCGCAGGCAGCGCCTCGACCGCAGTCTTGTAGCCGAAGCCGGTCTTCATGTCGTCGTCGCTGTAGCCCAGCTCGACGCCGGGCTTGACGCGGTGGAAGGTCGACGGCGCCACGGCCAGGTAGCCGTCGGCCGCATAGCCGTCGGCCACCGAGCGGATGTGCGAGTTCACGCCGAAGATTTCCGGCACCACCACCACGGCGCCGCGCGGCGTGCCCGCGGGCTCGGCCACGTAGGCGGGAAAGGTGAAGCCATCCTTGGCGGTGAGGTCGATGAATTGGCCCATGGGGTTCTCCTGAAACGATGGAATGAAAAAGAAAAAGCGGGTCGGCTTGCGCCGTTACGCGCGCAGCGCCCGCTCGACGAAATCGAGCCGGTCCTGGCCCCAGAAGATCTCGCCGTCGATCACGTAGCTCGGCGCGCCGAACACCTGGATGTCGATCGCTTCCTGCGTGTAAGCCTCGTAACGCTCCTGCACCGCCTGGCTCTGCGATTGCTCGGCGCGCTTGGCCGGCAGCCCGCATTCCGCGACCAGGGCTTCGAGCAGGTTCGGGTCGCCGATGTTCCGCTCCTGCACCCACACGGCCGCGAACACCGCCGCGCTGATGCGCATCGCGGCCTCGGTGCCGTCGTGCATGTCGACCGCGATGATCAGCCGCGCCGCATCGTCGCCGGCCACCGGAAAGAACTTCGGCTTCGGGTTCAGCGGCAGGCCCAGGTGCTTCGAGAAACGCGCCAGTTCGAGCAGCCGGTAGGCCTGGCGCTGCGGTGCGCGCTTGCCCAGCGGCAGCCCGCCCGACACGGGGAACACGCTGCCCATGTCGATGGGCCGCACGCGCACGGTGGCACCGGCGGCCGCGGCGATGGCGGCAAAGCGGGTATGCCCCAGATAGGTCCACGGGCTCTGTGGCGCAAAGTAATAGTCGATGGTCTTGTGCATTCAGTAACCTCCGTGCTGCGCACTGCGGTGCGAGCTGGCTTGGGGCGGCGCGGCGCGGTGCTCGTGCTCATGCGCCAGCCCTCGGTGATGTAATCCAGGCCGTCGGTTTTAACTGACGCACAGTTTCTCTGCAGGAGGTGGGATTTGGACCAGGTGCTCTTGATCACCGGCGGTGGGCGCGGCATTGGTGCCGCCACGGCCTTGCTCGCCGCGAAGCGCGGCTATGCCGTGGCCGTGAACTACGCCAGCAACTCGCTGGCCGCCGACGAGGTGGTGCGCACCATCCGCGCGGGCGGCGGCACCGCCATGGCGGTGCAGGCCGACGTGGGCGACGAGGCCCAGGTGCTCGCGATGTTCGCGAAGGTCGACGCCAAGCTCGGGCGCCTCACGGCGCTCGTGAACAACGCCGGCGTGGTCGATGTGCAGGCGCGCGTCGACGAGATGAGCGTGGCGCGGCTGGAGCGCATGTTCCGCATCAACGTGATCGGCAGCTTCGTCTGCGCGCGCGAGGCGGTGAAGCGCATGAGCACGAAGCACGGCGGCGAAGGCGGCGCCATCGTCAACATCTCCAGCGGCGCCGCACGCATCGGCTCGCCCGGCCAGTACGTCGACTACGCGGCCAGCAAGGCAGCCATCGACACCCTGACCATCGGCCTGGCCAAGGAAGTGGCCGACGAAGGCATCCGCGTGAACGCGGTGCGCCCCGGCGTGATCGACACCGACATCCACGCCTCCGGCGGCCAGCCTGGCCGCGCCGCCGAGATGGGCCCAGGCGTGCCGATGAAGCGCAGCGGCACCGCCGAAGAAATTGCCGGTGCCGTCCTGTGGCTGCTCTCGCCCGAGGCCAGCTATACCACCATGGCCCTGCTCGACGTGACCGGAGGACGCTGAGCCATGAGCACCTCCATGGACCTCATCAAGCCGCTGGTCACGCTGGTGGCCATCGTCAACCCGCTGGCCATCGTGCCCTTCTTCATCCACTACACGCAGGACTACTCCGACGCCCAGCGCAAGCGCACGGTGCGCATGTCGGCCTTCAGCGCCTTCGTGGTGATTGCCGTGAGCGCGCTCATCGGGCTGCAGCTGCTGTCCTTCTTCGGCATCTCGATCGCGAGCTTCCAGGTCGGCGGCGGGCTGCTGCTGCTCATGAGCTCGATCTCGATGCTCAACGCGCAACCGGCCGAGAGCAAGACCAACGTCGATGAGTTGCGCGCCACCGAAGTGAAGGCGTCGATGGGCGCCTCCATCGCGGTGGTGCCGCTCACGATTCCGCTGCTCACCGGCCCGGCCGCCATCTCCACCGTAGTGATCTACGCCGACAAGACGCAGCACCTGTGGGAGCTGGGGCTGCTGGTCGGCTATGGCGTGGTCGTAGCGCTGGCGACCGCACTGGCGTTTTCGCTCGCGCAGCCGATCGCGCGGGTGCTCGGCAAGACCGGCATCAACATCATGACGCGGCTGATGGGCCTGATCCTCGCGGCGCTCGCGGTCGAGGTGATGGCCGACGGGCTCGGCAAGCTGTTCCCGATCCTGTCGAAAGTCGCCTGAACAGGTTCAGGCCAGCATCTTCTCGATGACCTTCCAGTGCGCCGGCTCCACCGGCGTGATCGACAGCCGGTTGCCCTTGCGCAGGATGACCAGATCGGCCAGCTCGGGCTTGGCGCGCAGCTCGGGCAACGCCAGCAGCCGCGTCTTGCGCAGCGCCTGCACGTCGACCAGCAGCCAGCGCGGGTCTTCCTTCTTCGCGCCGGCGTCGTAGTACGGCGACTTGGGGTCGAACTGCGTCGGGTCGGGTTGGATGCCCGAGGCCACGCGCGCGATGCCGGCAATGCCGGGCTCGGGGCAGCTCGAGTGATAGAACAGCACGCCGTCGCCGACCTTCATGCCGTCGCGCATGAAGTTGCGCGCCTGGTAGTTGCGCACGCCGGTCCACGCCACGGTGGCATCGGGCGCGGCGAGGGCATCGTCGATCGAGACCTCGTTGGGCTCGGATTTCATCAACCAGTACTGGGGCATGGCGGCAGTCTCGCGAAGGGGATTTCGCGGAATATAGCCGCTCGCCCCGAGCACGGTACCGGGGCGGCGCTGGCTTACGGCGTCACGTAGTCAGAGACGACGACCCACTTGCCGTCCTTGATCTGCGACAGCCGCGACTGGTCGTTGCCCAGGCGCTTGGTGGCGGTGTAGGTGCTCTTCGGGCTGCCGAACATGTCGGGCTCGAAGGTGATGCTGTCCATCGCCTTGATGAAGCTGTCGGTCGTCAGGTTCGGGCCGGCCTTGGTCGCGGCCTTGATGAACGAGTCGATGATCACGTAGCCGTACACCGAGAACACGGTCGGGTCTTCGTTGAACTTGGTCTTGTACTTGTTGGCCCAGAAGCGCAGCGGCTGCGACTGCTCGTCGGTGTAGGGGTTCTGCACCGTCATGGTGGCGTACACGCCGTCCATGGCCTTGCCGCCGAGTTTGTGGATCAGGTCGGTATACGCCGCGCTCGAACCCAGGAAGGTCGGGTTGAAGCCGGTCTTGCGCGACTCGCCCACCGTGCCGATGGTCTCGCGGATGATGGTGCCGAGCACCACGAGGTCGCAGTTGGCGGCCTTCATCTTGGCGACCTGCGAGCTGAAGTCGGTGGCGCCGCGCTTGAACGAGGTCTTCTCGGCCAGCTCCATGCCCGCGGCCTTCAGGCCGGCCTCGGCGCCACGCTGCACTTCGAGGCCGAACTCGTCGTCCTGGTAGATCGTGCAGACCTTCTTGGCGCCCTTGTCCTTGATCATCTTGGGCAGCGCCAGGCGGATCTGGTCGTAATAGGTGGCCGCGAACGAGTACTTCAGCCGGTTCAGCGGCTCGTACATTTCGCGCGCCGCCGTGATGGGCATGTAGTTGACGACGTTCTTGTCGAACTGCACCGGCATCGCCGCCATGTTCTGCGCCGTGCCGATGTGGCCGGCCATGATGAAGATCTTTTCCTGGTTGACCAGCTTCTGCGCCGCCAGCACCGCCTTCTTCGGGTCGTAGCCCGAGTCTTCGACGAAGAGCTTGAGCTTGCGGCCGTTGAGCGTGCCCTGCTCGTTGAGCTCGTCCACGCGCAGCTGCATGCCGTTGCGCGCCTGCTTGCCGAAGCCCGCCAGCGGACCCGACAGGTCCTGGATGGTGCCGATGCGGATCTCGTCCTTGCTCACGCCCTGCTGCTGCGCGGACGCGAGCGTCGCGATCAAGCCCAGCACGGCCAGCGTCGTCAATGTCTTGAGCTTCGTCATAGCGTTGTCTCCTCGGGTTGGCAAAAAAGAGGTCAGCGGTACATGGCGTCGATGCGCTGCGCGTACTTGGTCTGCACCAGCTTGCGCTTGAGCTTCATCGTGGGCGTGAGCTCCTCGTCCTCGGCGCTCAGTTGCGTCTCGAGCAGGAAGAACTTCTTGATCTGCTCGACGCGCGCGAACTTGGCGTTGACGCGATCGATCTCGCCCTGGATCAGGTCCTGCACTTCCTGCGTGCGTGTCAGGCTCTCGTAGTTGCTGAACGGCACGTCGTGGTCCTGCGCGAATTTCTCGACGTTCTCCTGGTCGATCATGACGATCACCGTGAGGTAGGGCCTCTTGTCGCCGATCACCACGGCATCGGTGATGTAGAGGCTGAACTTGAGCTCGTTCTCCAGCTCGCTCGGGGTCACGTTCTTGCCGCCTGCCGTGATGATGATGTCTTTCATCCGGTCGGTGATGCGGAAATACCCGTCCTCGTCCATCACGCCCACGTCGCCCGTGTGCAGCCAGCCGTCGGCGTCGATGGTCTCGGCCGTCTTCTCGGGCAGATTGAGGTAACCCATGAAGACGTTGGGGCCGCGCACCAGGATCTCGTTGGTGGCCGGATCGATGCGCACCTCGTTGTAGCCCGTGGCCGGGCCGATGGAGCCGGGCTTGATGCGGGTGACGGGCACGGCCGTGGAGGCACCGCACGACTCCGTCATGCCCCACACCTCGAGCATGGGCACGCCCAGCGCGAGGTACCACTTGACCAGCTCGGGCGAAATGGGCGCCGCGCCGGTCACGAGAAAGCGCGCGCGGTGGATGCCGATGAGCTTGCGCGCGTTGTCCAGCGCCAGCAGCCGCGCCAGCCGGAACTTCAGGCGCAGCCCCGTGCCGATCTCCTGGCCCGCGAGCACCTTGTTGGCGATGGTCTCGCCCACGCCGATGCTCCAGTGGTAGGCGGCCTGCTGCAGCGGGCTGGCTTCCTTCAGCGCGATCATCACGCCCGAATAGAACTTCTCCCACACGCGCGGCACGCCGGTGAACACCGTGGGCGCGATCTCGCGCACGTTCTCGGGCACCGTCTCGGGGTTCTCGACGAAGTTGAGGATCGAGCCCGTGTACATCGCGAAGTACTCGCCGCCCATGCGCTCGGCGATGTGGCACAGCGGCAGGAAGCACATGCGCTCGTCTTTCTCGTCCTGCGCGATGAGCGTGTTGTAGCCGCGCGCGGTGTACACCAGCCCCGCGTGGCTGTGCATGGCGCCCTTGGGCTTGCCGGTGGTGCCCGAGGTGTAGACCAGAATCGCCAGGTCTTCGGGTCGGCAGGCCGCCACGCTGCGCTCCACCGCCTGCGGGTCGCCCGCCAGGTGCGTGCGGCCGAGGGCGCGCAGCGCATCGAGGCTCATCACGCCCGGGTCATCGAGCTCGCGCAGGCCATCCATGTCGAACACGACCACGCGGCGCAGGCCGGGCAGGCTGGCGCGCACCTCGAGCGCCTTGTCGAGCTGCTCGTCGTCTTCCACGAAGAGCACCGTGGTGCGCGAGTCTTCGCACAGGTACTGCACCTGCGAGGCGGCGTCGGTCGGGTAGATGCCGTTGGAGACGCCGCCGCAGCTGAGCACGGCCAGGTCGGCCAGCACCCATTCGATGACGGTGTTCGAAAGAATGGACGCGCACTCGCCGCGCGTGAAGCCGATGGCCTGCAGCCCGGCCGCGATCTCGCGCACGGCCTCGGCCGTCTGGCGCCAGCTCCAGCTGCGCCAGATGCCCAGCTCCTTCTGCCGCATCCAGATGTTGTCGCCGCGCTGGCGCACGGCGTTCCAGAACATGGCCGAGAGCGTGTCGCCGGGCACGAGGATGTCGTGGCCGGGTTCGATGGTTCGCAGATCCCAGAGTCCTTGCATGGCGACGGCTACCTCCAGGTCTTCTTCTTTTTCCAGCGCCGCTCGCCGCGCACGCCGTCGTCCTTGACACCCAGGTAGAACTCCTTGATGTCGTCCTTCTCGCGCAGACGTTCGCACGAGTCTTCCATCACGATGCGGCCGTTCTCCAGCACGTAGCCGTGGTCGGCGGCGTTGAGCGCCATGTTCGCGTTCTGCTCCACCAGCAGGATGGTGGTGCCGCGCTCGCGATTGATGCGCACCACGATCTCGAAGATTTCCTTGGTGAGCTTGGGGCTCAGGCCCAGGCTGGGTTCGTCCAGAAGAATGAGGTGCGGCGCCGCCATGATGGCGCGCGAGATGGCCAGCATCTGCTGCTGCCCGCCCGAGAGCAGGCCGGCGTCCTGCGTGGCGCGCTCGCGCAGGATCGGGAAGTAGGTGAAGACGGTCTCGATGTCCCGCGCCACGCCGTCGCGGTCCTTGCGCGTGTAGGCGCCCATCAGCAGGTTGTCCTTCACCGACAGCAGCGGAAACACCTCGCGCCCTTCGGGCACGTGGCTCAGCCCCTGCTGCACGATGAAGGCCGGGTCTTTCGCCGTGATGTCCTGCCCCTGGAACTCGATGCTGCCCTTGCGCGGATCGATGATCCCCGAGATGGTCTTGAGGATCGTCGTCTTGCCCGCGCCGTTGGAGCCGAGCACCGTCGCGATCTCGCCCTTGCGCACCTTCAGGCTCACGCCCCGGATGGCCTTGATCGGGCCGTAGGCGCTTTCGACGTTGAGCAGCTGGAGTACGACGTCGCTCATGCGCGCACTCCCTGGTTCAAGGCGCAACATTCGGAACGCCCAGAGCCCTCACGCCACCACGAAGCCCGGTGTGCGGTGCGGCGTGGGCGCCCCCTCTGTGCCGCCGAGGAGCGCAGCGTTTCGCGGATCAGGGCTCGCAGCTGTTTGAGCGAAGCGAGTTCTGCGAGACCCCGCGAAACGCGAGCACCGCAGGGGAGCCGCGAAGCGGCCGGCACAGTGGGGGCGACCGCGCCGTGCCGCGCACCGGGCGTCTCCAAAGGGGTAACGAAGAAGCAAGTCACGCCACCACCCTCCGCAAACTGCTCACGTCATCCACAGTCCCAAGGTAAGCCTCGATCACCCGCGGATCGGCTTGCACCTCACGCGGAGACCCCGTAGCCAGCACCTCGCCCTGATTCATCGCCAGCACCCGATCCGACACCTTGGAAACCAGCGACATGTCGTGCTCGACCATCAGCACCGACACCCCCAGCTCATGCTGGATGTCCTGAATCCAGAACGCCATGTCCGCCGTCTCCTCGACATTGAGCCCCGAGGAAGGCTCGTCGAGCAACAGCAGCTTGGGCTCGGTGCACAGCGCGCGCGCCAGCTCCACCACCTTGCGCACGCCGTAGGGCAGCCCCGCCACCATCGAGTCGCGGTAGTGCTGCAGGTCGAGCAGGTCGATCACCTGCTCCGCCTTCTCGCGCGCCGCGATCTCGGCGCGGCGCGTGGCCGGCGTGAAGAACACCTCGCTCCAGAAGCCCGTCTGCCGGTGCGTGTGGCGCCCGATCAGCAGGTTGTGCAGCACCGTCGCATGCTCGAACAGCTCGATGTTCTGGAAGGTGCGTGCAATGCCCAGTGCGGCAATCGCGTGCGGTGCCTGCTGCGTGAGCGCGATCGCCCCGCCCGCCTCGCCATGCCAGGTGATCTCGCCCGTGGTCGGCGTGTAGATGCGGCTGATGAGGTTGAACACCGTCGTCTTGCCCGCGCCGTTCGGGCCGATGAGCGTGAACACCTCGCCGCGCCGAACATCGAAGCTCACCTTGTTGACCGCGAGCACGCCGCCGAAGCGCACGCTCAGGTCTTTCGCGGAAAGAAGGACGTCGTTGCTCATCTCAGCCGGTCCGATTTGGTGAACGACTTCTGCCGCTTGAACAGCCCCTTGCGGTAGAACGGGAAGAGTTGCAGCCAGGTGCGGATCTTGAGCCAGCGCCCGTACAGCCCCAGCGGCTCGAACAACACGAAGGCGATCAGCACCAGCCCGTACACCAGCCCCTGCAGGCCGGGCGCCTGGCCGACCACCGCCGGCAGCCAGTCCTTGCCCATCGAGATCAGCTGCGGCATCGCGATGAGAAAGATGGCGCCGAGGAACGCGCCGTGCACCGAGCCCAGCCCGCCGATCACCACCATCAGCAGCAGGTCGATCGACTGCAGGATGTTGAACTGGTCCGGCGAGATGAAGCTCAGCTTGTGCGCGTACAGCGCACCGCCCAAGCCAGCGAGCGCGGCCGAGATCGCGAACGACATCGTCTTGTAGCGCGCCAGGTGGATGCCCATGCTCTGCGCCGAAATCTCCGAATCGCGGATCGCCACGAAGGCGCGCCCCGTCGGAGAGCGCAGCAGGTTCAGGATGCCCAGCGTGGACACCACCGCAACCACCAGGCACAGAAAGTAGAAGCCCTCGCCCGAGCCCAGCGACCAGCCGAACAGCTGCGGCGACTTCACATGCAGGCCCGCATTGCCGCCCGTCACGCTTTCCCAGCGCGCGAACACCTCCTCGACGATGAAGCCGAACGACAGCGTCGCGATGCCCAGGTAGATGCCCTTCACGCGCAGCGCCGGCATCGCCACCACCACGCCCACCGCCGCCGACAGCGCGGCCGACGCGAGCAGCGCGAGCGGGAACGGCACGCCCATGTTCGTCAGCACGCCCTGCGTGTACGCGCCCGTTCCGAGGAACGCCGCATGCCCGATGGAGAACTGCCCCGTGAAACCCGCCAGCAGCATCAGCCCCAGGCCGACGATGCCGTAGATCAGCACGAAGGTCAGCTGCGCGAGCCAGTACTCGTCGATGACCCACGGCGCGACGAGCAGGAAGGCCACGAGCAGGCTGTACCAGAGCACGTGGCCGCCGTGCCGCGCAAGGCGGATGTCCTGGTCGTAGCTGGTCTTGAAGATGAAGCGCATATGAGACTTACACCTTCTTGCGCAGCTTCTCGCCGAACAGACCGTTCGGCTTGATCATGAGCATCAGCAGCACCACGATGTACGGCGCCGTGTCCTTGAAACCGTCGGGCAGGTAAAAGCCCGCAAACGACTCGACGATGCCGATCACCAGCCCGCCGACGATCGCGCCCGGCAGGCTGCCGAAGCCCCCCACCACCGCCGCCGGAAAGGCCTTCAGGCCGATGAAGCCCATGTTGGCGTGCACGAAAGTGATGGGCGCCAGCAGCATGCCGGCGATGGCGGCCACCGCTGCGGCGAGCCCCCACACCAGCCCGTTGAGCCGCTTCACCGGAATGCCCATGTAGTAGGCCGCGAGCTGGTTCTGCGACGAGGCCTGCATCGCGATGCCCAGCTTGCTGTAGCGGAACATGGCGTACAGCAGGCCGCACAGGATCGCGGTGGCCACGATGATCACGAACTGCTCCAGGTTCACCACCAGCTCGCCGAGCTTCCAGATCTGGTCCTTGTAGGGCACCGCCAGCGTGTGGGTGTCGGTGCCGATGCCCGGCACCATGGTGATCAGGCCGCGCGCCACGTAGGCGATGCCGATGGTCAGCATCACGATCGAGAACTGCGGCTGCCCGAGGATCGGGCGGATCACCACCAGCTCGAGCAGCACGCCGAAGGCCGCCATGGCCACTACGGCCAGGAGCGCCGCAAGCCAGAACGGCATGCCAAAGAGCGACATGCCCGCGAAGGCACCGAACGCGCCCAGCATCATCAGGTCGCCCTGCGCGAAGCTCACCGTTTCGGTGGCCTTGTAGATCAGCACGAAGCCCAGCGCGATGAGGCCGTAGATGCACCCTTGCGCGATGCCCGAGAGCAGGAGTTGGAGGATCTGCATGCGATGCCGTCCCGCCTGCGCTTACTGCCGGAACCCGCCGGCCGCGTCGTGCAGCGCGAGGCGGCGCGAGCCCGCCACGATGTCGCTGGGCTTGAGCCCGTAGACCTGGCGGATCGAATGGCTGAAGTGCGTGGAGTCGGGGTAGCCGGTGTCCAGCGCGATGTCGGTCAGCGTGCCGCTCTGGTGCACGTAGCGCAGCAGGCTGCGCGCGCGCTTCCAGGCCCGGAAACCGCGAAAGGCCATGCCCGTCTCCTGCTTGAACAGGTGCAAAAAGCGCGAGAACGACAGGTGCACCGAGGCCGCGCAGTCTTCCGCCGAAGCGGGCGCGGCCGGGTCGGCCACGAGCATGTCGACCACCTTGCGGATGCGCGCGTCGAGCGGGCGCGGCACGAGCGGGCCGTCGAAGAACAGCGCGTCGAAGTCGAAGCCGTCGAAGTCGATGCCGCGCGCCGAGGCCGCCAGCAGGTGGGCATGGACCTCGCGCATGCGCTGCACGAAGGCCGGCGCATCGACCGGGCCGCAATGCTGCAAAAAGGCCGGCATGCGCGCGGGATCGACCGACTCCGATTCGATCAGCAGGTTGAAGATCAGCGGGCAGGCGCTCTCGACCTGGTGCGGCACGTGCGGCGGCACCACGATGAATTCGCCGCTCTGCCAGGCCCCACCGCCGATGCGGATGCGGTTGGGCGGCGCACCGGCGGGCGACACGTACACGCCGTGCCCGCCCATGGCGCGCTCGGCCGCGGCGCCGAGCAGCCCGGCGTAGAAGACGCGCTGCGGCGTGAGCCACATGAGGCGTTCGCCCTGCCGTGCATCGCCGCCCGAAGGCGTCGACGTCCTGGTTCGCTGCATGGTGTCTGTCTCCTGCATCGGTCGACGACGTCCGACCGGGGGGTGGCGTCGTGTTCGCTGGATCGTAGCGGCGGGGGCCTTGCGCGCGGCATCCATTTGCGCGGGGACTTTCCCTAGGCCGACGCGAACGCGCGGCGCAGTTCCGCCGCGCACAACGCGACGGCGGTGTGGGCCTCGTCGAGCACCTTGCCCATGGTGATGAAGCCATGGATCTGGCGCTCGAAGCACACGTAGTTCGCGCGGTTGCCGGCGGCCGTGAGCGCCTCGGCATACGCCGCGCCTTCGTCGCGCAGCGGGTCGTAGCCGGCCGTGAGCACGAGCGCCGGCGGCAGGCCCGACAGGTCGGTGTGCAGCAGCGGCGAAGCGCGCCAGTCGAGGTCGTGCTTCGCGTCGGTGATGTAGTGGTCGTGGAAGTAGGTCATCGTGTCGCGCGTGAGCAGGTAGCCCTGCCCGTTCGCCTGGTGCGACGGATGGCCGCGGCGCATGTCAGTGGCCGGGTAGATCAGCAGCTGGAACACGATCGGCAGGTCGCCCGCATCGCGCGCGGCGATCGACGCCACGGCCGCGAGGTTGCCGCCCGCGCTGTCGCCGCCCACCGCGAGGCGACTCGCGTCGAGCCCCAGCGCGGCGGCTTCGCGGCGCACCCAGCGGGTGGCGGCGAGCACGTCGTCCACGGCGGTGGGAAAGCGGTGCTCGGGGCCCATGCGGTAGTCGACCGCGACCACCGCGCAGCCCGCGCCGTTGGCCAGCTCGCGGCACAGCACGTCGTGCGTGTCAAGGTCGCCGATGACCCAGCCGCCGCCGTGGTAGTACACCAGCACGGGCAGCGGGCCCGGGCCTGCGCCGAGCGGCTTGTACAGCCGCACCGCAATGGTGCCGTGCGGCCCGTCGGCGGCGAGGTCGCGCACCTCGGCGACCTCGGCCGGCAGCGGCTGCGTGGCGGTGCGGCGCTCGCGGTAGTAGGCCCGCGCGTCGGCGGGCGACAGGGTGTGGGTCGGCGGAATGCCGCGCGCTTCGATGAAATCCAGCAAGGCGCGCGCCTGGGGATGCAGCATGGTGTCTCCGGTGAATCGAACGGAGCGCTCAGTGTGGAGGGCGGGGGGCCTGCGGGCTATCCGCATGCACCCGCACCCGACCGGCGTCCTGGCGACAAGACCCGCACCATGCCCGCACCGCTGCGGGGTCGCTTGCGAAAACTGGCTACCGGGGCCCGGCTCGCGGGTTCACCCGGAGAACTCGAACGCTCAGGCCGTGCGCGGCTTCACGCGCGAAGCGGCTTCCTTGGCCAGCTTGCGGGCCGTGTCGGTGTCGGCCGCATGCACCAGCGCCACGCCCATGCGGCGCTTGACGAAGCTCTCGGGCTTGCCGAACAGGCGGATGTCGCTGCCCGGCACCTGCAGCGCCTCGGCCACGCCGTCGAAGGCGATGCCGGTGGCGTCCACGCCGCCGTAGATCACGGCGCTGGCGCCCGGGCTCTTGAGCGAGGTGTCGACCGGCAGGCCGAGGATGGCGCGCGCGTGCAGCTCGAACTCGTTCTGCCACTGCGTGGCCATGGTGACCATGCCGGTGTCGTGCGGGCGCGGGCTGACTTCGCTGAACCAGACCTCGTCGCCCTTCACGAACAGCTCGACGCCGAACAGGCCCTGCCCGCCCAGGTCGGCCGTGACGGCCTGCGCGATCTGCTGGGCTTTCTGCAGCGCGGCCGGTGCCATGGGGTGCGGCTGCCAGCTTTCCACATAGTCGCCGCTGACCTGCACGTGGCCGATGGGGTCGCAGAACTTCGTTTCGACGGCGCCCGCCGCGTCTTTCGCGCGCACGGTCAGCAGCGTGATCTCGTAGTCGAAGTCGATGAAGCCCTCGACGATGACGCGGCCATGGCTCACGCGGCCGCCGGCCATGGCGTAGTCCCAGGCCTTCTGCACGTCGGCCGGGCCGTCGATCTTGCTCTGGCCCTTGCCGGAGCTGCTCATCACGGGCTTGACGATGCAGGGGTAGCCGATGCCGGCGTCGATCGCGGCCTGCAGCTCGGCCAGCGAGTCGCAGAACTTGTAGGGGCTGGTCGGCACGCCCAGCGTCTCGGCGGCCAGCCGGCGGATGCCTTCGCGGTCCATCGTGAGGCGGGCGGCGCGGGCCGTGGGAATCACGCGCACCACGCCCGCGTCTTCCAGCTGCTGCAGCATGGGCGTGGCGATGGCCTCGATCTCGGGCACCACCAGCGTGGGCTTCTCGGCCTCGATCAGCGCCTTGAGCTGCTCGGGGTCGCTCATGGTGATGGTGCGCGCGTGGTGCGCCACCTGCTGGCCGGGGGCGTTCTCGTAGCGGTCGACGGCGATGGTCTCGACGCCCAGGCGCTGCAGGGCGATCAGCACCTCCTTGCCGAGCTCGCCGGAGCCGAGCAGCATCACGCGGGTGGCGGAAGGGGACAGGGGAGTGCCGAGGGTGGTCATGCGAGGGCTCGAAAAAATGGGGTTGAAAACAATCGCAGCACTGTAAGCCACCCCGGGCCGGTGTCGCCCACGGGAACGGCGGCCCCTCCGGGCTGATTCACAATGACCGCCATTGCGCGACGGCGGCCTTGCGCCCGCCCTCGCCTCCGATTTTCTTTTTTTGTTTCAAGGAGCATTTTTCATGACGATTCAGACTGTGGGCATCATCGGCGCCGGCACCATGGGCAACGGCATCGCCCAGGCCTGCGCGGTGTCGGGTGTCAACGTGGTGATGATCGACGTGGCCCAGGCCGCCGTCGACAAGGGCATCGCCACCATCTCGGGCAGCCTCGACCGCCTGATCAAGAAGGAAAAGCTCACGGCCGAGCAGAAGGCCGCCGCGCTGGCGCTGATCAAGGGCTCGACCGACTACAACGACCTGAAGGGCGCGCAGCTGGTCATCGAGGCCGCCACCGAGAACCACGCCCTCAAGCTCAAGATCCTCAAGCAGGTGGACGAGCTGGTGGGCCCCGAGGTGATCATCGCGTCGAACACCTCGTCGATCTCGATCACGCAGCTGGCCGCCGCCACCTCGCGCGCCGACCGCTTCATCGGCATGCACTTCTTCAACCCGGTGCCGATGATGGCGCTGGTGGAGCTGATCCGCGGCTACCTCACGAGCGACGCCACGCACGACGCGGTGAAGGCGCTGGCCGAGAAGCTGGGCAAGTCGCCGATCACGGTGAAGAACGCGCCGGGCTTCGTGGTCAACCGCATCCTGGTGCCGATGATCAACGAGGCCTTCTTCGTGCTGGCCGAAGGCCTGGCCACGGCCGAGGACATCGACGCCGGCATGAAGCTGGGCTGCAACCAGCCCATCGGCCCGCTGGCCCTGGCCGACATGATCGGCCTGGACGTGTGCCTGGCCGTGATGGAGGTGTACCTCGAGCAGTTCGGCGATTCCAAGTACCGCCCCTGCCCGCTGCTGAAGGAAATGGTCGCCGCCGGCCAGCTGGGCCGTAAAACGGGCCGCGGCGTCTACACCTACTGATCCGCAGCGCCACGACGACAACAACAAGGAGACAAGACCGATGACTGCGACCCCCACCATCCCGCCCGCCGAAGGCTGCATCGACACGCAGGTGCTCGACCACGTGCTGCTGATCGGCATCAACCGCCCCGCCAAGCGCAACGGCTGGACGCCGCCGATGTTCAAGCAGCTGGCCGAGGCCTACACGCGGCTGGACGATGACCCCAGCCTGCGCGTGGGCGTGCTGCATGCGTTCGGCGACCACTTCACGGCGGGCCTGGACCTGCCGGCGGTCACCGAGTACATGAAGCGCGGCGAGAAGGCGATCCCGGCCGGGCTGGTGGAGCCGCACGACTTCGGCCTGGAGGGCTACCGCCGCCGCACCAAGCCGATGGTCGCGGCCGTCAAGGGCATCTGCTTCACGGTGGGCATCGAGCTCATGCTGGGCGCCGACATCGTGGTGGCGGCCGACAACTGCCGCTTCTCGCAGATGGAAGTGCAGCGCGGCATCATGGCCACGGGCGGCGCCACGCTGCGCATGGCCGAGCGCGCGGGCCTGGGCAACGCGATGCTGCACCTGCTCACGGCCGACGAATTCGACAGCGCCGAGGCCTATCGCCTGAACTTCGTGCAGAAGGTGGTGCCGGCCGGGCAGGAGCTCGACGCGGCGCTGCAGATCGCGCAGCGCATCGCGGCCCAGGCGCCGCTGGCCGTGCAGGCCACGCGGCTCAACGTGCTCAAGGCGATCGAACACGGGCCGCTGGCGGCCGTGGCGGAATTCATCGAGACGCAGAAACGCCTGTCGAACAGCGAGGATGCGGCCGAGGGCGTGCGCTCCTTCATCGAGCGCCGGCCTGCGCGGTTCAGCGGCCGCTGAGGCTGTTGATTTCCGTTCCGTTTCTGTCGTCCACTGGAGCCCGTTGCATGCCCTCTTCTTCTGTGTCGTCGTTTCCCTTCTTTCAACGCACGGCGCTGGCCGCCGCCTTCACCCTTCTTGCCGTGAACACCAGCCTCGCCCAGACCCCGCCGGCGCCCGCGCTGCCCGATCCCGCCGCCACCTCGGTCGAGGCGCTGGGCTGGATGCAGGGCTTTCCGCCGCCGCCCGACAAGCAGATCACCTTTGACAACCCGGTCGGCGGCGTGTACCCGCGCATCCGCTGGAGCTTCTCGCACGTGCGCGAGACGGTGCCCACGGCCAACGTGTGGCGCGGCCCCGGCGCCGCCAGCCCGCTGCCGGCGGCCAAGCCCCGGTTCGACATCGAGGCCGTGCGCTTCCAGCCCATGGGCGGTGGCGAGGCGCAGACCTTCGGCCAGATGATCGCGCGCACCTACACCGACGGCATCCTGGTGCTGCACCGCGGCCAGGTGGTCTACGAGAAGTACTTCGGCGCGCTCACGCCCGAGCGGCCGCACCTGGCGATGTCGGTCACCAAGTCCTTCGTGGGCACGCTGGCGGCCATCCTCGCGCAAGAAGGCACGCTCGACCCGTCGGCGCCGGTCACCAAGTACCTGCCCGAGCTCAAGGACACGGCCTACGGCGACGCCACCGTGCGCCAGGTGATGGACATGACCATCGGCGTGCGCTACTCCGAGAACTACGCCGACCCGAAGGCCGAGGTCTGGGACTATGCGCGCGCCGGCGGCATGCTCACGCAGGGCGCCAACTACGCGGGCCCGAAGTCGTTCTACGAATTCCTGGCCACGCTCAAGAAGGAAGGCACGCACGGCGACGCCTTTGCCTACAAGACGGTCAACGCCGAGGTGCTGGCCTGGATCGTGCGCCGCGCGTCCAACCGCTCGCTGGCCGACCTGCTGAGCGAGAAGATCTGGCGCCGCATCGGCGCCGAGCAGGACGCGTACTTCATGGTCGACCGCATCGGCACCGAGTCGGGCGGCGGCGGCCTGAACACCGTGCTGCGCGACATCGCGCGCTTCGGCGAGACGCTGCGCAACGGCGGGCGCGCGCCCAACGGGCAGCAGGCGATCGCCAAGGCGGTGGTCGACGACATCCAGCGCGGCGCCGATCCGGCGAAGTTCGCGAAGGCCGGCTACGCGCTGCTGCCGGGCTGGAGCTACCGGAACATGTGGTGGGTCTCGCACAACCCGCACGGCGCGTACATGGCGCGCGGCATCCACGGCCAGAGCATCTACGTCGATCCGAAGGCCGAGATGGTGATCGTGCGCTACGCCGCGCACCCGATCGCCGCCAACGCGGGCAACGACCCGCTCACCCTGCCCGCCTTCCAGGCCATGGGCGAGGCGCTGATGAAGCCCGAGCCCTGATGAGGCGGTGAGAAGACGGAAGACGGGTCAGCCGGCCGCCGCCGGGGCCCGTGCCTTCGCGATGACGAGCAGGCCGTCCATGATCAGGCTCTCGACCAGTTCGAAATCTCCGTTCATGGCGGGCGCCATCTTCCAGCCCGCGCCGCCGGTCATGAAGCAGGCCGGCTCGGCGCCGCAGTGCGAGCGCACGTGCTGCACCATGCGCTCGACCGCACCCGCGATGGCGTAGGTGCCGCCGCTGGTCAGCGCGTCGCTGGTGTTGGTGGGAAATTCGCGCACCTCGCCGGTGGGCACGTGCAGGCCCGCCGTGCCCGATTCGAGCGCGCGCAGCATGATGCCGTGGCCCGGCAGGATCAGGCCGCCCAGGAACTTGCCGCTGGCATCGATCGCCTCCACGGTGACGGCCGTGCCGATCAGCACCACCACCATCGGCCGCTCGGGCCCCTGCGACAGCATGCGGTGGCGCGCGCCGATCATGGCCACGAAGCGGTCTGCGCCCAGCCGCGTCGGATGGTCGTAGCCGTTGACGATGCCCGCCTCGCCCGCGCTCGACACCACCCAGCGCGGAGCGCAGTCGAAGCGTTCGGTGATCTGCTCTTCGGCGCGCCGCCGCAGCGTGTCGCCGGCCACGACGCAGCCCAGCATGGAACCGGGCGCCGGCAGCTCGGCCCAGGGGCCATCGGCCAGGCGTTCGATGTGGTCGAGAAACTCGGCACCATGGGCCTGCAGTGCCGCACCGGGGAAGGCCCCCTCGTAAAGCGCCCACTTGAGCCGGGTGTTGCCGATGTCGATGGCGAGGAAGGGGGAAGACATGCGCGCGATTATTGCGACTTTGTTGTTATTCCTGCTGGCGCCTCTTTGACAGTCGCGGCGCGGGCCTACGCGGAGCGTCCCGGTTCCGCCGCTACATTCGCCTTTTCCATCCACCACGGCACAAGGAGAAAACCATGGGATTGCTCAGCTTCATCAAGGAAGCCGGTGAAAAACTGTTCGGCGGTTCGTCGGCCCAGGCGGCCACGCCCGATGCGAACACGGCAGCCGCCGCGGCCATCAAGACCTACATCGAGACCCAGAACCTCGGCCTCACCGGACTGGAAGTGACCTACACCGCCAGCAGCGGCGTCGTCACCCTCGCGGGCCAGGCGCCCTCGCAGGAAGCCAGCGAGAAAGCCGCGCTCGCCGCGGGCAACGTGGCCAACGTGACGAGCGTGGACAACAACCTCGTCGCCCCGGCCGCACCGCCCGCCCAGTACCACGACGTGGTGCGCGGCGACACGCTCTCGGCCATCTCGAAGAAGTACTACGGCGACGCCAACAAGTACAACGCGATCTTCGAAGCGAACAAGCCGATGCTGTCGCACCCGGACAAGATCTATCCGGGACAGAAGCTGCGCATTCCGGCACTCTGATCCCCGCAACGGCGCCTCGCTAGGCGCCGTTGTGCCGCCAGGCCCCTGGCGACACGCCGTACTCGCGCTTGAACGCGCGGTTGAAAGCGGCTTCCGATTCGTAGCCCACGCCTTCGGCGATGCGCGCCAGGTTGCCCTGGTCCTTGCGCAGCATGCCGGCGGCCAGGACCATGCGCCAGCGCGCCAGGTAATGCATGGGCGGCGCGCCCACCAGTTCGGTGAAGCGGTCCGCCAGCACGCTGCGCGAGACGTGGATTTCCTGCGCCAGTGCATCGACCGTCCAGTTGCGCGCGGGCTCGGCGTGCATCAGCGCCAGGCAGCGGCTCACGTGGGGGTCGCGCAGGCCGGCCAGCCAGCCCGGGTTGTTGGCGGGCATGGATTCGATGTAGCCGCGCAGCACTTCGGTGAACAGCACTTCCGCCACCTTCGCGGCCACCATCTCCGAACCGGGCGTGTGCGAAGCCGCATCACCCAACACGAAATTGACCGACTGCTCGATCCACGGGCCCGCCGGCCTGCTGCGCAAGGGCGTGGTGAACAGGCGCGGAATGTTCGCCATGACGGGGTTGGGCGCGTCGCCTTCGTACGCGAACCAGCTGCACACCAGCAAGGTGCGGTCGCCCTGGCCGCCGTAGCGCACGCGCGCCAGTTCGGGCGCTCGCGGGCTCACCACATGCGACATGTCCACCGCCGCATGCTGCAAGCCGCTGCCCAGCACATGCGAATCGCCATGCGGCGCGGCGATCACGTCGCCGGCGTGCGCGCGCAGCGGCGCCTCGCCTTCGACCTGGGCCCAGCATTCGCCTTGCAGCACGAGGTGGCAGATGGCCAGGCGCTGCGCGCCGGGCCTGAGCACTTGCGCGATGTCCGCGCCCCTGGGTACCTTGAAGCACCAGGGTGCATACATGTCCCCGTTCAGGAACAGCGCGCCCTCCAGGCGGATGGTCCGCAGCACGTCCGACAAGACATCCATGGTCACCTCCCGGCAAGCGAGGGCGGGGTTCCGGACAACAAGTCCGGCGAGACGGGCAATACAGGACGGCTTCGCGTCGGCACCATAGGTCCTGGTCGCCTTCGACCGATTCTAGACAGGAGTACCGCCATGCCCAAGTTCGTCATCGAGCGAGAGATCCCCGGCGCCGGCCAGTTCACCGCGGCGGACCTGAAAGCCATCTCGCAAAAATCCTGCGGCGTGCTCAGCAGCATGGGCACCGACATCCAGTGGATCCACAGCTACGTGGCCGACGACCGGATCTACTGCGTCTACCAGGCCACCGACGAGGCCCTCGTGCGCCGGCACGCGGAGCTCGGTGGCTTCCCGGCCAACCGCGTGGACCGGGTGTACAGCGTGATCGACCCGGCCACGGCCGAGTGAGGCGCGCGGCGCGCTCTAGTTCTGGCGCCAGGGCAGCCCGCGCTTGCGCCAGCCGCCGATCAATCCGCGGTGCCCGTTCTCGTCCGGGTTGCCCTCGAAGCCTTCGAGGATGTTGTAGGCCTGCGCACCCAGCTCGGTCGCCCGCTTCGCCGCGGCGATCGAGCGCACGCCGCTGCGGCACAGCAGCACCAGCTTCTTGCCGCCCTCTGCGGCGGCGCGCACGCCGTCGTCGAAGGCCGGGTTGATCGCCATGCCCGGCCACTGCTTCCAGGCCAGCGGCACGGCGCCGGGCACGTAGCCGACCCACTCGCGCTCGGCGTCGGTGCGCACGTCCACCAGCACGGCCTCGCCGCTCGCCATCCACTGCGCCGCCTGCTCGGGCGTCACGTCGCCGGCGTAGCCTTTTTCTCCAACGGGTTCACTCATGGTTGCTTTCTCTCTCGAATTTCTAGGGTAAGCCCGGAGCCTTTGGCGGCTGGGGGCGATCGATCTGCACGCCGGATGATGGAATTTTTCACCGGTTCGTGAAAACCCTGTTTGTCACAAGGTGTGGCGCGCCAAAGATGGCGGTCGCGGCCAGTCGAAACCATAACGTGAAGACGACGGCCTGGGTGTTCCGGTCAGAGAACTATATGGAGAGACACATGACAGACAGCAAATCGCCCCGCCGTCGCAGCCTCCTCAAAGGCGCGGCAGTGGCCGCAGGCGCGATGTCCGCGCCGATGGTCAGCATGGCCCAAACCACGTCGCTGCGTTTCCAGAGCACCTGGCCGGCGAAGGACATCTTCCACGAGTACGCCAACGACTTCGCCAAGAAGGTGAACGACATGGCCGGCGGGCGCCTGAAGATCGAGGTGCTGCCCTCGGGCGCCGTCGTGCCCGCCTTCCAGCTGCTCGAAGCGGTGAACAAGGGCACGCTCGACGGCGGCCACGGCGTGGTGGCCTACCACTACGGCAAGAACTCGGCGCTGGCGCTGTGGGGTTCGGGCCCCGGCTTCGGCATGGACGCCAACACCGTGCTGGCCTGGCACAACTACGGCGGCGGCAAGGCGCTGCTCGACGAGATCTACAAGAGCCTGAACATGGAAGTGGTGTCGTACCTGTACGGCCCCATGCCCACGCAGCCGCTGGGCTGGTTCAAGAAGCCGGTGGCCAAGGTCGAGGACATGAAGGGCCTGAAGTTCCGCACCGTGGGCCTGGCCGTGGACATGTTCACCGAGATGGGCACCGCGGTGAACCCGCTGCCCGGCGGCGAGATCGTGCCCGCGCTGGACCGCGGCCTGATCGACGCGGCCGAATTCAACAACGCCTCGAGCGACCGCGTGCTGGGCTTTCCCGACGTGGTGAAGAACTGCATGCTGCAGAGCTTTCACCAGTCGGGCGAGCAGTTCGAGGTGCTGTTCAACAAGGGCAAGTACGCCGCCATGCCGCAGGAGCTGCGCTCCATCATCGACTACGCCGTGCAGGCCGCCAGCGCCGACATGAGCTGGAAGGCCGTGCAGCGCAACTCGCAGGACTACGCCGACATGAAGAAGGCCGGCATCAAGTTCTACAAGACGCCCGACGCCGTGCTGCGCGCGCAGCTCGCGGCCTGGGACAAGACGGTGGAAAAGAAGGCCGGCGAGAACCCGCTCTTCAAGAAGGTGCTGGAGTCGCAGCGCGTGTTCGCCGAGCGTGCGCTGCAGTGGCAGAACGACTATGGCGTCGACTTCAAGATGGCCTACAACCACTACTTCGGGAAAAAGAAGAGCTGATGCTTCCCGTCGGCGCGCACGTCGTTCCTGCGCGCGCCTTCCCCCCGCACAGGGGGCAACACCGGTGGCCCGGCATCGCTGGCGCCACGGTGTTCCATGAACGGGCCTCGCCCATGCTGCTGCCGCCATGACCATCCAACGCTTCCTCCACGCCGTCGACCGGTTCAGCATGCTGGTGGGCAAGACCTTCTCGTGGCTCATCGTCGCGCTGATGCTGCTGGTGTGCGGCGAGGTGTTCAAGCGCTATGCGCTGAACGCGCCCACGGCCTGGATCTTCGATGCCAACAACATGCTGTACGGCACGCTGTTCATGATGGGTGGCGCCTACACGCTCTCGCAGGCCGGCCATGTGCGCGGCGATTTCTTCTACGGCAGCATGAAGCCGCGCACGCAGGCCGCGCTCGACCTCGTGCTGTTCGCGGTTTTCTTCCTGCCCGGCGTGGTGGCACTCACCTGGTCGGGCTGGACCTACTTCGGTGAATCGCTCGCGATGCGTGAACAGACCTTCAACGCCGACCCGATTCCGGTGTACCCCTTCAAGTTCGTGATTCCCGTGGCCGGCGCGGTGCTGCTGGTGCAGGGCCTCGCCGAGATGGTGCGCTGCGTGCTGTGCCTGAAGACCGGCGTGTGGACGCCGCGCCTGAAAGACGCGGAAGAAATGGACGTGGTCGGCGACCAGCTCGCCAGCAGCAGCTACGTGAACGAGGCCGACAAGCGCGAGGTGATCGAGAAGGCCCACGCCATCGAACAGGCCGCGCAGCAGCGCAAGAGCGACACGACGGGAGGCGCGGCATGAGCGAACCGGCACTCGGCCTGCTGATGCTGGGCCTGATCGTCTTCGTGATCATGCTCGGCTTCCCCACGGCGTTCACGCTGATGGGGCTGGGCATGTTCTTCGGCTTCATCGCCTTCTACGACCCCGCCTCGCCCTGGCTCGACAACAAGGTCTTCGACCTGATGGTGCAGCGCGCCTTCGGGGCCATGACCAACGAGACGCTGCTGTCCATTCCGCTCTTCGTGCTCATGGGCTACGTGATGGAGCGCGGCGCGCTGGTCGACAAGATGTTCCACAGCGTGCAGCTCGCCTTCCGCCGCGTGCCGGGCTCGCTGGCGGTGACCACGCTCATCGTGTGCACCTTCTGGGGCATCGCGAGCGGCCTGGTGGGCGCGGTGGTGGTGCTGATGGGCGTGATCGCGATGCGCCCGATGCTCAACGCGGGCTACGACACGCGGCTGGCGGCCGGCGTGATCACGGCCGGCGGCACGCTGGGCATCCTCATCCCGCCCTCGGTGATGATCATCGTGTACGCGGCCGTGGCCGGGCAGTCGGTGGTCAAGCTCTATGCAGCGGCGATGTTCCCGGGCTTCTTCCTCGCCCTGCTGTACCTGATCTACGTGATCGGCTGGGCCGTGCTGCAACCGAAGGTGGCGCCCAAGATGCCGATCGACCAGCAGCGTGCCCCCATCACGCCGTGGGTGGCCCATCTCGCGGCCAGCTACTCGCCGCGCATGCTGCCCGCGCTCGCCGCGGCCGTGGTGGCGCCGGGGCGTGCCTTGCGCGGCGCGGTCGAGGGCGTGCGCCTGAGCTGGTGGATGCTGCTGCGCGGCCTGCTGAGCGCGCTGGTGCCGCTGGCGCTGGCCGCCGTCACGCTGGGTTCGGTGTGGTGGTACGTGACCATCTACTCGCAAAAGGACAACAACGCGGCCGCCCCGGTGGCCACGCAGCAGGCGACGCAGAAGACCGGCGAACCCGCAGCCGCCGCGCCGGCCGTCGCCGAGCCGTCCGGCACCGGTCTGGCCGAGCCGCCGAGCACCGACGAACCCGCGAACACCACCGAAGGCAGCGGCCTGCAGGAGCCCCCCGGCGGCGTCGAGGAGCCTCCGGGCAGCGAGCCCGCCGCCGCCCCTGCCGGTGAAGGCGGCCTGCAGCAGCTGGGCGACGCGGTCGAGGCACCCAAGACCGCGGCGGTGCCCGATGCCTTCTACACCGGCTTCTGGGTGGCCTGCCTCTTCACGCTCGCGCTGCTGGGCTGGTACTACTGGCGCATGGACGCGGAGCAGTTCGAAATTTTGCGCATGCTGGTGTCGTCGGTGATGCCGCTGGCCACGCTCACGCTGGTGGTGCTGGGCGTGATTCTGTTCGGCATCACCACCGCCACCGAGTCGGCGGCGGTCGGCGCGGCCGGCGCCTTCCTGATGGCATGGCAGGCCGGCACGCTGAACTTCAAGAAGATCAAGGAGGCGGTGTTCCTCACGCTCAAGACCACCTCGATGGTCTGCTGGCTGTTCGTGGGTTCGGCGCTGTTCTCGGCGGTGTTCGCGCTGCTGGGCGGCCAGCGCATCGTCGAGGAGTGGGTGCTGAGCATGAACCTGTCGCCGCTGCAGTTTTTGCTGCTGTCGCAGGCGATCATCTTCGTGCTGGGCTGGCCGCTGGAGTGGACCGAGATCATCGTGATCTTCGTGCCCATCTTCCTGCCGCTGCTGGCGCACTTCCAGATCGATCCGCTGCTGTTCGGCGTGCTGGTGTTCGTGAACCTGCAGGCGGCGTTCCTGTCGCCGCCGGTGGCGATGTCGGCCTTCTACCTGAAGGGGGTGTCGCCGCCACACGTGACGATCAACCAGATCTTCGCGGGGATGATGCCGTACATGCTGATCGTCATCCTGTGCATGGTGTTCATGTACATCTGGCCGGGGCTGACGCTGTGGCTGCCGCAGTACCTGTACGGCTGAACGCGCGCGCCTTCTCAGGCTGAGGCCGGGCGCCGTGCGAAGCGGCGGCGCTCGAGCAGTTCGAACAGGCCCATGCCCAGCAGCATGGCGCCCACGAAGACCAGCGCCTTGACCTCGCCCGTGCCGAGCGAGACCAGCGCGGGCCCGGGGCAGAAGCCCGCGATGCCCCAGCCGACGCCGAACAGCAGGCTGCCGCCGACCAGGCGGCGGTCGATGTGGCGCAGGCTGGGCAGCGCGAGCGGCCCACCGAGCAGCGACTCCTTGCGACGGCCCGCGAGCAGGAAGCCGATGGTGCTCACCGCCACCGCGCCGGCCATCACGAAGGCGAGCGACGGGTCCCAGGCGCCGCCCACGTCAAGAAAGCCCAGGATCTTGGCCGGGTTGGCCATGCCGGAGACGATGAGGCCGAGCCCGAAGACAAGGCCGGCGAGCAAGGAAGCAATGGCGGTCCACATGGCAGATCTCCCGGTTCACGACAGGTTCAAAAGGTG
Source organism: Variovorax sp. BGA-UO-ETr-C22 (assembly GCF_059567965.1). Lineage (NCBI taxonomy): Bacteria > Pseudomonadati > Pseudomonadota > Betaproteobacteria > Burkholderiales > Comamonadaceae > Variovorax > Variovorax sp. BGA-UO-ETr-C22. Next base: position 212,758 of record NZ_JCAQPA010000009.1, on the reverse strand, counting down.
GCGCATCACGAACACCGTGGCGCCCCCCGCAGCGATGAAAGCCACCGTGGCGGCCAGCGAGCGCGGCGAGCGCCGCGCCAGCCCGCACACGCCGTGGCCGCTGGTGCAGCCCGCGCCGTAGCGCGTGCCCACGCCCACCAGCAGGCCGGCCAGCGCGAGCGTGCCGTAGCCCGCGTCGATCTGCGCCGCGGGCAGCACGGCGAAGAGCCCGTAGACGAGCGGTGCACCGACCAGCCCGAGCACGAAGGCCGCGCGCCAGGCCATGTCGCCCTTCATGGGGCGCAGCAGGCCGCCCAGCACGCCGCTGACGCCGGCGATGCGGCCGTTGAGCAGCACGAACATCGCGGCGGAAAGTCCGATGAGCACGCCGCCGGCCAGTGCGGCCCAGGGCGTGAAATGAGGCCAGTCGATGGTGGGCATCTTCAGTTCTCCTTCGGGCAGTAGAGGCGGTACAGCACCGCCAGGATCTCGAGCAGGGCCGGATCGGCCACGCGGTAGTAGATGTTCTTGCCCTCGCGGCGGGTGTCCACCACGCCTTCGGTGCGCAGCACCGACAGCTGCTGCGACAGGGTGGGCTGGCGGATGCCCAGCGTGCTCTCGAGGTCGCTCACGCACATCTCGCCCTGCGAGAGCTGGCACAGCAGCAGCAGCCGGGCCTCATGGGCCAGCAGCTTGAGCACGGCGACGGCCTGGCCGGCGGCGCTGCGCAGCAGTTGGGGGTCGATGGCGTGGGTCGGGGTCTTCATGGGGAAATGACAGTTCGCGAAATAACATTATATTAATTCATATAATATTTGTCGCTTGATTGAATGAACGACGGCCTGGCCTCCAGGCACCGCAGAAGGAGCGCCGATGACCCCGACCCCCATGCCCCCACGCGCCACAACCCAGGCCTTCTTCGATCCCGCGACGGGCACGGTGTCCTACGTGGTCTGGGACCGTGCGACGAAGCGCGCCGCCGTCATCGACCCGGTGCTCGACTACGACTTCCGCTCCAGCCACACCGACACCGCCTCGGCCGACCGCCTGCTGGCGTACGTGCGCGCGCAGGCGCTGCAGGTCGACTGGATCCTGGAGACCCACGCGCACGCCGACCACCTCTCGGGCGCGCGCCATGTACAGTCGCAGGCCGGCGGGCGCATCGCCATCGGCGAGCACATCCGCACGGTGCAGGCCACCTTCCGCAGCCTCTACAACCTGGAGCGCGACTTCCTGCCCGACGGCAGCCAGTTCGACCACCTGTTCAAGGACGGCGAGCGCTTTCACATCGGCGAGATCGAGGCGCAGGCCCTGCGCGTGCCCGGCCACACGCCGGCCGACATGGCCTACCTCGTGGACGACGCGGTCTTCGTCGGCGACACGCTCTTCATGCCCGACCTGGGCAGCGCCCGCGCCGACTTTCCGGGCGGCGACGCGCGCGAGCTCTACCGCTCGATGCGTCGGCTGCTCGCGCTGCCACCCGAGACCACGCTGTACGTCTGCCACGACTACCCGCCCGCCTCGCGCGAGCCGCGCTGGCAGAGCACGGTGGCGCAGCAGCGCGCCCACAACATCCACGTGCGCGACGGCATCGGCGAAGACGAGTTCGTGCGCATGCGCACCGCGCGCGACGCCACGCTCGAAGTGCCGACGCTGATCCTGCCGTCGATGCAGGTCAACGTGCGCGGCGGCCGCCTGCCGCCGCCCGACGACAACGGCGTGGCCTACCTGCGCATTCCGCTGAACACGCTGCCGGGCCACCGCCCGCGTGCCACGCCGGGCTGAGGGCGCAGTGAACTAGCGCCGCCGCTCCACATACGGCCGCGCCTGCAGCAGCACGATCTTGTCGCCCACGGTCGCCCACTCGATGTCCTGGTCGACCGCATTGAAGGTGCGCTTCACCGCCGCGCCCACGTTCGCGAGCCGCACCACCAGCTCGTCGGTCAGCACGTGGCGGCCCACTTCCACGGGCACTTCCTTCACGCCGCCGTCCTTGTCCAGCTGCAGCGCCGTCTCTTCGGCCGAGCGGCTGAGCACCTGGATGGCTTTCGACCAGCTCGAGTACATCACCTGCTCCGCCACGCGCTTGCCCTCGACCACGCGGATGCCGATGCCGCGCTTGGCCGAGATGTAGGTGACGTGCGGGTGGCCCGCGTCGAAGGGGTCGCGCGTGATCATCACGCCGGCGTTGGTCGAGTCGATGGCGGCCTGCACGAACACGCCCATCAGCACCGATTCGGCGCCGAAGCCCGCGGCGCTGCGCGCCTCCCAGGCCTCGGGGTTGAACACCGAGGCCCACACTTTCTTCACCGCGAGCTCGAGCGCGTCGCCGGTCTTCACGTTGGGCACCGTGGTGTAGAGCCCCGCGCCGCTGAAGCCCGGCAGGTCTTCCGAGTTGGACGAGCTGCGCACGAACACGCCGCCCCCGCCCAGCTGCGCCTGCCACGCCGCGCGCCAGGCCGCCGCGGTGGCGGGCTCGACGGGCCATTGCACGATCTCGTCGCGCAGCTGCGCCAGCGCCTTCAGCCGCACCTGCGGGTCGCCGGCGAAGCCGGGCTGCTGCTGCATGCGCGCGATGCGCTCGGCCAGCCCGTTCGATCGCATGAAGCGGTCGTAGTGCGCGAACGGAATGCAGAAGCCGTCGGGCACGGTGGTCGAGGGAATGCGCGCGGCCAGCACGGCGCCGAGGTTGGCCGCCTTCGAGCCGCATTGCACGCTGTGGCGCGCGCGCAGCGAGGCCAGCGGCAGCAGGCGCGTCTCGCGCAGGTCCGGCTTCGCGGCCTTGCTGCCGGGCAGCGCGCCGGTGGCGGCGGCACGCACGGCGCGCGGCGGCAGCGCGGCGATCTCTTCCGGCGTGAGGCGGCGCAGCTGGTAGCCCGAGGCCGCCACCTTCAGCGCCACCCACTGGCCCGCGTGCGCCTTCAGCACCGTGGCGGCATCGCGCACGTAGGCGTTCGGAATGCCCCAGCCCTTGGCCAGCAGGTTGACGTGCGACAGCGCCGTGGACGGCCGCTCGGTGAGCACGCCGGCCACCGGCGGCAGGTTGATCGGCACCTCGCGCAGTACGGCGATGCCGTCGGGCAACAGCGCATTCAGGCCCGAGGCGTCGTTCACGATGCGCACGCGGCCGGTGGCGGTGCCCAGGTTCATCGGCAGGTAGGGCTGCTCGCGGATCAGCGCCTCCTGGCTCACGAAGTCGATGCCGGCCTCCTTCGCGATGCGCTCGTGCAGCGTGGAGTTGGTCTTGAACTTCACCGGCGCGAAGAAGCTGGCCTTCACCTGCGCCTCGGCCTCGCGCAGCAGCGGCACGGTGAGCCGGTCGCCTTCCCAGAACTCGTAGGTGAAGGTGCCGATGTTCTGCTGCCAGCTCAGCGTGCCGAACAGGAAGCGGCGGTCCGGCACGAGGTAGTTGCGGTCGATCTCGCGCTTGACCGTGTTCGGCGTGAGCCGCGTGTCGCGCAAAAAACGCACATGCAGCTGGAAGCGCGGCGTGTCGATGTAGTGCATGCGCGCCGGCTTCGCCTGCCGGTCGATCGCGAACAGCACATGGGCCAGCTGCATCGGCGTGCCGGCGTCGTAGACGCGCGCCAGCGTGTCGAAATCGCCCTGGCTGCGCAGCGCCGGCAGCGAGGCGGGCACGGCGGGGCGCGGCACGAGTTGTGCGGCGGGCCCTTCGGGCTGTGGCTGGTTCTGCTGCTGGTAGTACGACGGCTTGCGCGCGAGCTGCGCGCCGGCCGGCGCGACGGCCATCGCGCACAGCGCCAGGACCGGCAGCCACGCCAGTGCCGCGCCGTCCTTTTTCTTCTGCCTGTTGGAATCGTTCTTCATGGGGCTCCCTGCCTTGTTGCCGACAACCGCGAATTCTCGCTGTCGGCCCGCCCCTTTTTTCTCGCGTCAGCCGCGCTACGTCGCCTGCGTCGACTGGCCGCATTGCGCGCAGAACTTCGCGCCGGGCGCCATCGCCGTGCCGCACTGCCGGCAGGCCGCGGGCAGCATCGACGTGCCGCATTGCTGGCAGAAGCGTGCACCGGCCGTGTTCACCGCGCGGCAGGCCGGGCAGGCGCTGCCGCCGGGTGGCGGCGGCGGTGCGTCGCGGCCATACCCATAGCCGCCTTGCGAACCGTGGTGCCCGCCACCACCGCCGTGGCGCGCGCCGCCATGTCCACCGAAGAGTCGTTCCAGCATGCCCATGTGTTTCTCCCTTGCGTCGTGCAACAGGCCAGTGGCAACGTCGCCGATGGCGATGAATTCCCGCGGGCCTGCAGACAGTGGATTCCCTGAAGCAGCTTCAGGGTCAAGCGCCCCCCCGCCAAAGACCCTCGCAGGCCGCGGTGCTTCACGGCCATGCCCATGCCGAAAGCGCCGCCGCCGCCCCGCCGCTACAGTCGGCCGCAAGGAGCGTCTTTCTCATGCAACCATTCGATTTCGACCTCTTCGTCATTGGCGGCGGCAGCGGCGGCGTGCGCGCCGCGCGCATGGCGGCGCAGACCGGCGCGCGCGTCGCGCTGGCCGAGGCCGCCGAGCTCGGCGGCACCTGCGTCAACGTGGGCTGCATCCCGAAAAAGCTCTACAGCTATGCGGCCGGCTATGCCGAGTCGTTCGAGGAAGCCGAAGGCTACGGCTGGAAGCTCCCGTCGGCGCCGCAGTTCGACTGGGCGCACCTCAAAGCCCAGCGCGCCAAGGAGATCAGCCGGCTCAACGGCATCTACGGCTCATTGCTGAAAAATTCAGGCGTCACGCTCGTCACCGGCTGGGCCCAGCTGGTCGATGCGCACACGGTGGAAATCGAAGGCAGGCGCCACACCGCGCGCCACCTGCTGGTGGCCACCGGCGGCACGCCCTTCGTGCCCGAGATTCCAGGCCGCGAGCACATCGTGACCTCCGACGCGATGTTCGACCTCGACCCGTTCCCCAAGCGCCTGCTGGTGGTGGGCGGCGGCTACATCGCCTGCGAGTTCGCGTCGATCTTCAACGGCCTGGGTTCCCAGGTGACGCAGCTGCACCGCCGCGCCCACCTGCTCACCGGCTTCGACGACGACGTGCGCCAGTTTCTGGCCAACGAGATGGGCAAGGCCGGCGTCGACGTGCGCCTGAACTGCGAGGCCTCGTCGATCGCGCGCGGCCCCGACGGCCTCGTGGTCACGCTCGCGCGCGGCCAGCAGATCGAGGCCGACACCGTGCTCTTCGCCACCGGCCGCGTGCCCAACACGCAGGGCCTCGGCCTCGAGGCGGCGGGCGTGAAGCTCGACGACAAGGGCGCCATCGCGGTCGATGCGCACTACCGCACCTCGGTGCCGTCGATCTACGCGGTGGGCGACGTGTCGACCCGCGTGCAGCTCACGCCCGTGGCGCTGGCCGAGGCGATGGTGGTGGTCGATGCGCTGTTCGGCAAGGGCAAGCGCGGCATGGACTACGAGTTCATTCCCACCGCCGTGTTCACCCACCCCAACATCGGCACCTGCGGCTACAGCGAGATCGACGCCCGCGCGAAGTTCGGCGAGGTCACCGTGTTCTCCAGCGAGTTCAAGTCGCTGCGCCACACCCTCTCGGGCCGCAGCGAGCGCACCTTCATGAAGCTCGTGGTCGACAAGAAGAGCGACCGCGTGGTGGGCCTGCACATGGTGGGCGCGGACGCGGGCGAGGTGGTGCAGGGCTTCGCGGTGGCGATGCGCGCGGGTGCGACGAAGGCGCTGTTCGACAGCACCATCGGCATCCATCCCACCGCCGCCGAAGAGTTCGTGACGATGCGCGAGCCGATGCCGGGATAAAGGCTCACCCCCAGTCTTCGCGCACTTCGTGTCGCTTCGCCAACCCCCTACCGGGGGCAACACCAGCGGCCCGGCAAAGCCGGTTCCGCGGTGTTCCGCGCGAAGACGTCATCAACGAGGCTGTTGTTTTCCTTCGAGCAGCTTCACCATCACGAACAACACCCGGTTCGCCGGCGTCGGCACGCCCAGCGCCTCGCCGCGTCGCACGACCAGCCCGTTGAGGTGGTCGATCTCGCTGCGCTTGCCGCGTGCGAGGTCCTGCGCGGTCGACGAATACTGCGAGGGCATCGACTGCGCGATGCCGCGCACCGCCGCATCGACATCGCCCGGAATCACCACGCCCTCGGCCTTCGCCACCGCGAGGCATTCGGTGACCACGTCGCGGATCACGTCGGTCACGCCCGTGCCCTGCACGAGCTCGCCATACGGCAGCTGCGACACGGCCGACAGCGCGTTGTAGGCGCAGTTGAGCACCAGCTTGGCCCACAGCGCACCGCGCACGTTGTCGGAAATCTGCGTGGGCACGCCGGCCGCGATCAGTGCCTGCGCCACCTCGTCGCTGCGGCGCGAGGGCGCGATCACCAGCTCGCCGCGGCCGTGGTGCTTCACATGGCCCGGCCCCGCCATCTCGGTCGCCACATAGACCACGGCGGCGGCCACGTCGTGCGACGGCAGCGCCGCGCGCACGCGCGCGTCGTTGTCGACGCCGTTCTGCAGCGTGAGCACCAGCGCGCCGGGCGCGAGGTGCGGCTGGATCTGCGCGGCGGCCGATTCGGTGTCGGTGGACTTCACGCAGAACAGCACCAGGTCGGCGCCCTGCACGGCGCCCGCTTCGGTGCTGGCCTCGATGCGCACCTGTTCATCGAAGGCCTGGGTCTCCAGCCGCAGCCCGTTCGCACGCACCGCCTCCACATGCGAAGGCCGGCCGATCAGCACGACTTCGTGACCCGCGCGCGCCAGCATGGCGCCGTAGTAACAGCCGACCGCGCCGGCACCCATGACTGCGACTTTCATCGATTCGATTCCTTGGTTGTTCCGTGGCCAGAGCGTAGCGAAGACGGCCGTTTCATGCCTCGGTCTCCACGCCGCGCGACTTCTGCCCTTCGTCCATGATCCATTCGCGAAACGCCGCGAAGGCCGGCAGGTCGAGACGGTCGGGCCGATAGCACAGGTAGTGGCCCTGGTCCACGCGCACCGGCGTGCCGCAGGGGCTCAGCAGCGCGCCTTCGGCGAGCTCTTCCTGCACCAGCAGCTTGGGCACGAGGCCGATGCCCAGCCCGTTGAGCGCCGCCTGGATCAGCGCCGAGTACTGCGCGAAGCGCGGGCCGGCCACGGTCTGCACCTCGGGCACGCCGTGCTGCGCGGCCCACTGGCGCCAGGCGGTGGGCGCGCCCTCGTGGTGCAGCAGCGTGTGGCCGACGATGTCGATGGGCTGCACGATGCGGTGGCGCCCCTCGACCAGCGCCCGCGCCACGATCAGCACGAATTCGCGCCCCGCGATGTATTCGGACACCACACCGGGCCAGCCGTCAGGGCCGTAGCGGATGGCGGCATCGACGCCGGCCGGGATGCCGTCGCTGGGCTCCAGGTGGCGGCTGAAGCTCAGCATCACGTGGCGGCTCTTCTGGCTGAAGGCCGGCAGGCGCGGAATGAGCCATTTGGTGAGGAAGGTGGGCACGCTGGCCAGCGTGAGCAGGCCGGCGCCGGCATCGCCCGAGCGGGCCTCGAAGGTCGCGGTCTCGATGGCGCGCAGGCCGCCCGAGATCTTCTGCCAGTACACGCGCCCCTGCGGCGTGAGCTGCACGCCGCGGCCGTTCTTCTGCAACAGCTCGCGGCCGAGGAACGCCTCGAGCCCCGCGATCTGCTTGCTGACGGCGCTCACGGTGATGCACAGGGCGCCGGCCGCGAGCGTGATGCTCTGCTGGCGCGCCACGGCGTCGAAGGCCAGCAGTTCCTGGATGGTGGGGCAGTCGCGTTTCATGCCTGGCTCCGGTTGATGAAAGTCGTGTGAAAAACACTTGCCGATTGCTCAAGTGTCGTCATCCAACTTTCACCCATAAGTGTGCATCTGCTTCCTAGAATTCGCTGGAACGCGGCAATCCGCCGTGGGCAAAAAGTAGAGCATCCGGAAAGTATGCCGGGTGCGCAAGACCTTCGGAGACACCCCCTTGATTCGCGGCATCTCGCTCGTCTACGGCCTGTACCTGCTGCTGCCCATCGCCCTGCTGGCGATCGGCAGCTTCGGCGGCAACTGGACCAACACGCTGCTGCCCACGGGCGTCACCGGGCAGTGGTATGTCGACCTGTGGCTGGACACCTCGTTCCGCAAGGCCTTCGTGAGCAGCCTCGTGGTGGCGATGGCGGCCTGCGCGATCAACACGGTGCTGGCGCTGCCGCTGGCCTATGCGCTGTACCACGGCGCGCGGCGCGGCAGCAGCATCGCGGCGCGCATCGTGAGCGCCACGCCGGTGGCGGTGCCGACCATCACGCTGGCCTTCGGCTACATGATCGTGTTCAACACCGACCTCGCTCCGTGGCTGGGCTCGATGCCGCTGCTGATCGCCGCGCACGCGATCCTCACGCTGCCCTACCTCACCAACACGCTGCTGACCGACCTGCGCCACCTGGACCTCGGTCGGCTCGAGCAGGCCGCCGCCACGCTCGGCGCCTCGGGCTGGCAGCAGTTCACCGGCATCGTGCTGCCCAGCCTGCGCCAGAGCCTGATCAGCGGGCTGGTGATGGTGGCGGCCATCTCGGTGGGCGAGTTCGGGTTGTCGAACCTGCTCACGAGCTTCCAGAACCGCACCTACCCGGTGGTGCTGCTGCAGGCCTTCTACGGCGCGACGGGCTTTGCCTGCGCGGCGACCGTCATCCTTCTCGTGCTGGCGAGCGCGTCGGCCCTTCTCTCCTCTTCTCTGGTGAAGCAGCGCGCATGAGCCTCTTACTCGACAACGTCAGCTACAACTACCCCGGCAGCGCGCACGGCCTGCACGACGTGTCGCTCGACGTGCGCACGGGCGAGCTCGTCGCGGTGATCGGGCCCAGCGGCTCGGGCAAGTCGACGCTGCTCAAGCTGGTGGCAGGGCTGGAGACCGGCCACACGGGCCGCATCGTGCTCGGCGGCGACGACATGTCGCGCACGCCGGTGCACCAGCGCCACATCGGCATGGTGTTCCAGAGCTATGCGCTGTTTCCGCACCTGAGCGTGCTGGACAACGTGGCCTACGGGCTCAAGCTGCGCAAGGTGGACACGGCCCCGCGCCGCCAGCGCGCGCAGGAACTGCTCGACATCGTGGGGCTGGGCGACCACGCGCAGCGCGCCGTGGCGCAGCTCTCGGGCGGCCAGCAGCAGCGCGTGGCCTTGGCCCGCGCGCTCGCGATCGACCCGCGTGCGCTGCTGCTCGACGAGCCGCTCTCGGCGCTCGACGCCAGCGTGCGCGGCCACCTGCGCGACCAGATCCGCTCGATCCAGCAGCGCTTCAACGCGACCACGCTGCTGGTCACGCACGACCAGGAAGAAGCGCTGGTGATGGCCGACCGCGTGGCGATGCTGAAAGACGGCCGCCTGCTGCAGATCGCCACGCCGCGCGAGATCTACGAGCACCCTGCCAGCCGCGCGGTGGCCGAGTTCGTCGGGCTCTCGACCATCCTGCCCGCCAAGGTGGCGTCGCCGGGCCGGCTCGACATGGGCTTTGCCGAGCTCTTCGCCGAGACCGGCAACCGGCCCTTCGGCACCGCGGTGCATGTGCTGGTGCGGCCCGAACACATCCGGCCCGACCCGGCGCCCGACAGCGTGAACCGCCTGGCCGGCCGCACCGGCGCGCAGCGCTACCTGGGCGCGCTCACGCGCTACGACTTCGACGTGGCGGGCGCGGGCAAGCCCTTCCTCGCCGAGTCGGCCGCACCGGCAGCCGAAGCGATTGCCATCGCCCCCGAACACCTTCGCCTGCTCGACCACTGACCTTTCCTCTCAAGGAGCCTCCATGCAACGCAGACATCTGATCCAGGCCGCCGGCGCACTGCCCGTGCTGTCGCTCGCGCGCACCGCTTTCGCCTTCGACGGCCCCGAGCTCTACGCGGGCGAGAAGGCGCTGTACGCCGAAGCGCAGAAGGAAGGCCTGTGCGTCTCCTTCGACACCGGCCCCGAGTGGGCCAACTGGAAGTCGCTGTTCCGCGACTTCAAGAAGCGCTACCCCGAGATCGAGCTGACCTACAACGACATCGGCTCGGCCGCCACCGTGGTCGCGCTCGAAAAGACCAAGCGCCGCCCGCAGGCCGACACCGCCTACTACTTCGCCGCCTCGGCCGTCGATGCCGCGAAGAAGGACGTGGTCGCGCCCTTCAAGCCCGTCAACTTCGACAAGCTGCCGCCGGTGTTCCGCGAGGCCGAGGGCCGCTGGTTCACCATCCACACGCTCAACATCGCCTTCCTCGTGAACAAGAAGCTGGTGAAGAACGTGCCCACGGGCTGGGCCGACCTGCTCAAGCCCGAGTTCAAGAGCACGGTGGTCTACCTCGACCCGCGCTCCACCGGCATCGGCCAGGTGCTGACCTTTGCCGCGGCCTACGCCAACGGCGGCAGCGTCGACAACGTGCAGCCCGGCACCGACTACCTGGGCAAGCTGCATGCGGCCGGCAACGTGCTGCGCGTGGAAGGCACCACGCCGTATGCCAAGTTCCTCAAGGGCGAGATCCCGGTGTGGATCAGCTACGAGAACGACGGCCTGAAGGCCAAGCACGTTGACGGCATGGGCGATGCGGTCGAGGTCGTGATCCCGAAGGAGGCCAGCGTGGCCGCGCCGTACGCCATCAGCCTCGTGAAGAACGGCCCGAACCCGAACGCCGGCAAGCTGTGGCTCAACTTCATCATGAGCGAGGCCGGCCAGTCGCTGTTCGCGCAGGGCTTCGTGCGACCGGCCGTGCCGGGCACGCCGCTCTCGGCCGACGTCGCGGCCAAGATGCCGGCCGCGCCGCAGATCAAGCCGCTCGACGTGGTGAAGGCCTCGGAGCGCAAGGCCGAGGTCGACAAGCTCTGGGCGCAGGCCGCGCTGGGCAAGTAAGAGGCCGTGATGCGACGCTTTGGCGCCTGGCCCGCCTGGGCCTTCATGGCGCTCTTCTTCGCGGTGCCGCTGGCGGCGCTGCTGCCCGAGGCCTTCGGCGAGGGCGGCAGTGCCTTCGGGCGGCTGTTCGGCAACCCGCTGTTCCTGGGCGCGCTGCGCAACACGCTGGGCCTGGGCCTGGCGGCGGGTGCGATCTCGGCGCTGGTGGGCACCTGCATCGCCATCGAACTGGCGCGCCAGCCCGAAGGCCGGCGCCAATGGATGATGACGCTGCTGGGCCTGCCGCTCGCGTTCTCGGGCCTGGTGATCGCCTACGGCTTCATCCTCGCGTTCGGGCGCGCGGGCTTCGTGACGCAGCTGCTCGCGGGGCTGGGCGCCGACCCGGCCGTGATCGGCAGCTGGATCTACAGCGTGTCGGGCCTGGGGCTGGCGTATGCCTACTACCTGATCCCGCGCGTGGCGCTGTCGCTGTACCCCGTGTTCGCCAACCTCGACCTGCGCCCGGCGCAGGCGGCGCGCACGCTGGGCGCCTCGAAGGCGCGCGCCTTCCGGGACACGGTGCTGCCCGAGGTGCTGCCCTCGGTGCTGTCGAACGCCTGCATGGTGGCCGCGATTGCCATGGGCACCTACGGCACGGCGCTGGCGCTGGTGGGCACGCAGCTGAACATCCTGCCGCTGATGCTGCTCGCGCAGGTGGGCGACGGCGGGTCCGATTTCGCGGTGGCGGCGGCCCTGTCGCTGGTGCTGATGGTGGTGTGTGTGGTCGTGATGGGAGTGGGCGATGTCTTTACACGAAGGCGCGAGCGCGGTGCTGTCGGCGCCGGTCACTGAGGCGCTGACGCGCCTGGCGCAACGGCAGTGGGGGCCGCAGCGCCACCGCCAGCCGGTGGCGATGCTCGGCCCGGGCGACGGCGGCCCGGCCGAATGCGAGGCCGCCTACGCGGTGGCGCATGCGCTGGCCGGCGCGGGCATGGCGGTGGTCTGCGGCGGGCGCGGCGGCGTGATGGCCGCGGCCTCGCGCGGCGCGGTGGAAGCCGGCGGCATCGCCGTGGGCATCCTGCCCGAGGACGACGACCGCCACGCCAACGAATGGCTCAGCGTGGCCATTCCCACCGGCATGGGCGAGATGCGCAACGGCATCATCGCGCGCAGCGGCGTGTGCCTGGTCGCCATCGGCGGCAACATGGGCACGCTGTCGGAGATGGCGATGGGCCTGAAATGGGGCAAGCCGGTGTTCGTGATGCACGGCGACGTCGCCCTGCCCGGCGCGGTGCAGGCCACGGACGTGGACGACATGCTGGCCAAGGTGCTGGCCTGCCTTTTGGACTGACTGTCTGGCCTCCCCATCGACACGGGCGCATTGCACAATGACGGCATGCCCTACATGCCCACCTTTGTCGCTCCCGCCCGCTTCACCGACGCCGCCGAGGCGCTCGACCAGGTCAAAGCCATCTACCAGGGCGGCCTGGCCCACCTGCGCGAATCGATGCTGCGCTTTGTCGCCGGCGAGGCGCTGCCGGGCCGGGTGCGGGCCTGCTACCCGTTCGTGCGGGTGCACACGCACACCGTCTCGCGCCACACGCCGCCGGCCAACGCCGGCCTGAGCTACGGCTTCGTGGCCGGCCCCGGCCGCTACGAGACCACGCTGACGCGGCCCGACCTGTTCTCGCGCTACTACCTCGACCAGTTCCGCCTACTGCTGGAAAACCACCAGGTCGAGATCGAGGTCGGCACCAGCACGCAGCCCATTCCGATCCACTTCTCGTTCGCCGAGAACGACCACATCGAAGGCACCATGAGCGCCGAGCGCCGCGCCCTCATGCGCGACGTGTTCGACCTGCCCGACCTGGGCGCCATGGACGACGGCATTGCCAACGGCACCTTCGAGGCGCTGCCCGGCGAGCCGCAGCCGCTGTCGCTGTTCACGGCGGCGCGCGTCGACTACTCGCTGCACCGCCTGCGCCACTACACGGGCACGGCGCCCGAGTGGTTCCAGAACTTCGTGCTGTTCACCAACTACCAGTTCTACATCGACGAGTTCGTGCGCCTGGGCCACGAGGCCATGGCCGACGAGAACAGCGAGTACATCGCCTTCATCGAGCCCGGCAACGTGATCACGCGCCGGCGCGGGCTGGCCGCGGGCCACAGCGACACCTTCGCCCACCTGCTGGACGGCAGCCAGGGCACCGCGCCGCCGCGCCTGCCGCAGATGCCGGCCTACCACCTGGTGCGCGAGGACTACAGCGGCATCACCATGACCAACATCGGCGTCGGCCCGGCCAACGCCAAGACCATCACCGACCACATCGCCGTGCTGCGCCCGCACGCCTGGATGATGCTGGGTCACTGCGCGGGCCTGCGCAACACGCAGCAGCTGGGCGACTACGTGCTGGCCCACGCCTACGTGCGCGAGGACCACGTGCTCGACGAGGAACTGCCGCTGTGGGTGCCGATTCCGGCGCTGTCGGAGATCCAGCTGGCGCTCGAGCAGGCGGTGGCCGACGTCACGAAGTGCGAGGGCCCCGACCTGAAGACGATCATGCGCACCGGCACCGTGGCCAGCACCGACAACCGCAACTGGGAGCTGCTGCCCGGCAACCAGCCGCAACGCCGCTTCAGCCAGAGCCGCGCCGTGGCGCTGGACATGGAAAGCGCGACCATCGCGGCCAACGGCTTCCGCTTCCGGGTGCCCTACGGCACGCTGCTGTGCGTGAGCGACAAGCCGCTGCACGGCGAGATCAAGCTGCCCGGCATGGCCAACCACTTCTACCGCGAGCGCGTGGAACAGCACCTGCGCATCGGCATGCGCGCCATCGAGATCCTGCGCCAGGAAGGCACCACCCGGCTGCACAGCCGCAAGCTGCGAAGCTTCGCGGAAGTGGCTTTCCAGTAGGCTCCGACGCCTTTCGCCCCTCTTTCCCCCTCAGGGTTTCTCCCTGTGCGGGCGAGGGCGTGTTTGCCTTGTTTCGCGGACATCATTGGCTGTCACGTACACAACTGGAAACACGATGCGCCCGTCTTCGCCGCCTGCCGCCGCCCTTCCCCTGTCCCGCCGCCGCTTCGGCACCTGGCTGGCAGCCTCGGCCGCTGCCGCCGGTGCGGGCCAGGCCGCGCTGTGGGCCGGCAACGCCCGCGCGGCCGACGCGCCGCTGAGCAGCAAGCTGCGCATCGTCATTCCCGCCAACGAAGGCGGCGGCTGGGACCAGACCGGCCGCGCCCTCGGCGCCGCCCTGCTGGCCTCGGGCGCCGTGGGCACCGTCACCTACGAGAACATCGGCGGCAAGGGCGGCACCATCGGGTTGGCCAAGTACGTCGAGAAGTACGACGCCGACCCCGAGGCGCTGCTGGTCAGCGGCATGGTGATGGTCGGCGCGGTGGCGCTGCAAAAGCCCGCCGTCACGCTGGCGCATGTGTCGCCCGTGGCGCGCCTCACCAGCGACTACGAGGTGGTCGCCGTCAAGGCCGACTCGCCCATCAAGACCCCCAAGGACCTCGTCGCCCAGCTGCGCGCCGATGCCGCCAACACGGTCATCGCGGGCGGATCGGCCGGCGGCGTGGACCACATGTTCGCCGGCATGCTGGCGCGCGTGGCCGGCGCCTCGGCGTCGCTGAACTACCAGCCGCACCCGGGTGGCGCGCAGGTGGTCGAGGCGCTCGAAACGGGCAAGGCGGCGGTCGGCATCTCGGGCTACAGCGAGTTCGCCGAGAACATCGCCAACGGCAAGCTGCGCGCCATCGGCGTGTCGTCCAAGCACCCGTTCCAGGGGATCGCCTCGGTGCGCCAGCAGGGCGTGGACGCCGACCTGGCCAACTGGCGCGGCGTGATGACCGGCAAGAAGGTGCCGCCCTATCGCCGCGGCCAGCTGCTCGAAGCGGTGCAGCGCGCCACCACACACGACCTCTGGCAGAAGACCATCAAGCGCAACAACTGGGACCCGTACTGGATGGCGGGCAAGGACTTCGAGAGCTTTCTCGAACTCGACACCGCCATGGCCGGCCCGCTGATCTATCTGCTCAAGCTGAAGGCCTGATCGCCTTCGCCCTCAGGCGAACAACTCCGGCATCTCGCGCTGCGCCTTCAGCGTGAGCGTGAGCGCGCGCCCGTCGAGTTCCTGCCGCACCCAGCCGCGCCGTAGCGACAGCTGCAGCCACGCCGCCCCGAGCGCGCCGCCCAGGTGCGGGCGGCGTTCGCTCCAGTCGAGGCAGGCGCAAGCGAAGCGGCGGCGCGAGCGGCGCACGGCGTCGACCTCGACGCCCAGGCTCTCCAGTGCAATCGCGCCGTCGGGCGTGAGTTCGTACGAGCCGCTCGCAAGGCCGCTGAGCCAGCCCTGCGCATGCAGCCGGTCGTGCAGCGCAACGCCCGCGGTGCCGGCCATGTGGTCGTAGCAGGTGCGGGCGCTGCGCAGGCGGCTCGGTGTGTTGGGCTGGAAGGCGGTGGCCGCAGGGCGCGGCGCGCCGGCCACCACCATGAGGCTTTCGAGCGCGGCGGCCACGTCGTCGCTGGCCAGGCGGAAGTAGCGATGCTTGCCTTGCACGAGCACCTCGACCAGCCGCTCTTCTTTCAGTCGCGCGAGGTGCGCGCTCGCGGTCGAGGCGGCCACCTCGGCCACCGTGGCGAGCTCGGTCGCGGTGCGGGCGTGGCCGTCCATCAGGCAGTTCAGCATGCGGGCGCGCGCCGGTTCGGCGATGGCGCCGGCGAGGCGGGCGAGCTGGAAGTCGGAAGCAGTGGTGTCGTCCATGCGGGCATCCTAAGGCGACGCCGCATCCCACACTTCGTTCGCGGCCGAAGTGTGCCGGCGCCTGCGAACACACACTGCGCGCCATGACTACCGCCACGCTCACTCATCCCGCCGACCCGGTCGCCGCCGCCACGCATGCCGACCCGTACCCCTACTACGCCACGCTGCGCGACGGCCCGGCGCTCGCGTGGCACGAGGGCTTGCGCGTCTGGGTCGCGAGCCGCGCCGATGTCGTCATGCAGGTGTTGCAGACCCACGGCGCGCTGCGCGTGCGCCCCGCCGCCGAGCCCGTGCCGCGCGCGATCGTGGGCAGCCCGGCGGGCGAGGTGTTCGGTCACCTCGTGCGCATGAACGACGGCCCCGCACACCAGGCGCACCGGCCGGCGTTGCAACGCGCGCTGGCCGGGCTCGACCTGCAGGCGGCGCACGCCGCCGCGCTCGACGTGGCGCGACAGCTGCCTGCACAGGCGCCGCTGTCCGAGGCGTTGTTCTCGCTGCCCGTGCGGGCGATGGCGCACCTGCTCGGGTTCGACGGTGCGACGTTGCCGCAGGTGGACCGCTGGATGCGCGACTTCGTCGCCTGCCTTTCGCCGCTGTCGAACGCCGACCAGCTGCAGGCGGCGAGCGTGGCGGCCGGCGCGCTGATGAACCGCTTCGAAGCCCTGAGCGCGAACGCCTCACCACGCGACGGCACGCTGCTGGCGGCGGTGCTGGCCGAAAGCGCGGCGAGTGCGCCGCTCTCGCGCGCGCTGCTGGCGAACCTCGTGGGCCTGCTCTCGCAGACCTGCGACGCCACGGCGGGTCTGCTGGGCAACAGCCTCGTTGCGCTGGTGCGCGAGCCCGCGCTGCGCCCGCTGGCACGCACGCGCGACGGGCTGCTCGCCATCGTGGAGGAGACGTCGCGCCACGACCCGTCGGTGCAGAACACGCGCCGCTTCGCGATCGAGCCCGTCGAGATCGCCGGCACCTCGCTGGCGGCGGGCGACGCGGTGCTGGTGCTGCTGGCCTCGGCGCAGCGCGACCCGGCGTTCAACCCCGAGCCCGACCGCTTCATGCCCGTGCGTGCGCAACGCCGCGTGCTCGGCTTCGGCCATGGCATGCACGCGTGTCCGGGACAGGCGCTGGCCTGCACGCTAGCTGCGGCGGGCCTCGAAGCACTGCTGCACTCGCAGCGCGTGCCCGACCTCGATGCGCTCGGCTGGCACTACCGCCCGTCGGTCAACGGGCGCATTCCCGTCTTCGACTAGTCAGTGCGCGGCCCAGCGCCCCGTGCCCGCCAGGTGCGGCGACAACGCGGCCTCGCCCCAGCGCAGCGGCAGCGCGGCCGGACGGCGCAGCGCGCGCGTGACGTGAAAGCGCATGAGCCGCTCCGCGCCTTCGAACGCCGCGACCTCGGGGCCGTCCGTGACGATCTCCGCCGTGGCGCTCAGGTGCAACAGCTCGCCGGTGTCGAAGTCGACGAACAGCAGGCCCGCGCGCGGGTGCGCCTGCAGGTTGCCGAGCGTGTTGAAGAAGCGGTTGCCGTTGAAGTCGGGCACCGTGAGCACGCCGCCCGCATCGACGCGCACGAAGCCCGGCCGCCCACCGCGGTGCGACACGTCGACGCCGTGCGAGCGCGCATCGGCCGCGTCGCCCACCGCCACCGCGTCGGGGTACGCCGTGGCGATGAACAGCGTGTCGGACGCGCCGATGAGCCGTTCGGCCGCGAGGTCGAGCGTGTCGAGCCACTGCACGGCGGGCTCGTTGGCCGGCGGTGCGGCGAACACCGGCTCGCGCGCCTGGATGTAGCGCGGGCAGTTGCCGAAGCTCTGCTGCACCTCGACCATGAAGCCCGCCGCGTCGAGCGCCTCGACCGTGCCGTTCATGCGGTTGCGCCGCCGCGTGTGCGGCTGGATGCCCAGCAGCCCGAGCGTGGCGCCGGGCGCGAGCTGGCCCGTGAGCGGATCGCCGGCGCCCGGCAGTGCATCGATGCGCAGGTGGGTCGCGTCGGGCGAGTGCGCAAAGCCGGCGGGCGCGGCGAGCATGCTGGCCCACGGCTGCAGGTCGGCGTCGAGGCTGCCGACCACGAGGAACGGCAGCAGCGCGAAGAACTCGCGGTGCTGGTCGGGCATGTAGTCGCGGATCACGCGCGGGCCCACCGCCTCCATCTGCTCGCGCGCGCCCACCAGCGACTGCAGCGCGCGCTCGCCGGCGTGGAAGGGCGCGGCGATCATGACGCCACCGCCAGGCCCACCGGCGAACGCACCATCGGCACGAACCCGGGCAAGGCTTCCACGCGCGCCAGCCAGGCGCGCAGCTGCGGGTAGGCGTCGAGCGACACGCTGCCCTCGGGCGCATGGGCCACGTAGGCGTAGTTCGCGATGTCGGCCAGCGTGGCCGACGGGCCCGCGAGGAAGGGCTGCTCGGACAGGCAGGTCTCCATCACCGCGAGCAGCGCGTGCGAGCGCTTGACGGTCTCTGTGCGGTCGGCGTCCACGCCGAACAGCACCATGATGCGCGCCGCCGCCGGGCCGTAGGCCAGCGGGCCGGCCGCCACCGAGAACCAGCGCTGCACGCGCGCCGCGCCCACCGGGTCGCGCGGCATCCAGCGCGCCGGGTCGGGGGCGTAGCGTTCGTTGAGGTACACGAGGATGGCGTTGGAGTCGGCCAGCGTGACCTCGCCGTCCTCGATCACCGGCACCTGGCCGAAGGGGTTGCGCGCCAGGAACTCCGGCGTGCGGTGCTCGCGCTGGCGCAGGTTGAGCTCGACGATCTCGAAGGGCAGGCCCAGCACCGAGAGGAAGAAGCGCACGCGGTGCACGTGGCCCGAGATGGCGCTGCCGAAGAGCTGGATGGGCCGGGCGGGCTGGCGGGCGGTGGTGGTGTTCTCGGTCATGAAGAGTCCTTCGGGTGGGTATGGCCTCGATTCTTCTCTCTTCCATCAAATGAATGAATAGCCTCTACCGGATTTGACTGCTGCGTTTTCCGGTTTAATCGCGCCATGGATCGTTTCAAGGCCATGCAGACCTTCGTGCAGATTGCCGACCAGGGCAGCCTGACCCGCGCCGCCGAGGCGCTCGGCAGTTCGTTGCCCGCCGTGGTGCGCGCGCTCGCCGCGCTCGAGGCGCACCTGGGCGTGCGCCTGTTTCACCGCACCACGCGGCGCCTGTCACTCACCGAGGAGGGCCGCCACTACCTGCCGAGCGCGCGCGAGGTGCTGCTCGCAGCCGACGCCGCCGACCAAGCGCTGAAGGCCGAGGCGCGCGAGCCCGCCGGGCAGCTGGTCATCACCGCGCCGGTGCTGTTCGGCCACATGTACGTGGCGCCCGCCATCGTGCGTTTCATGCAGCGCCACGAGAAGGTGCGCTGCAGCGTGCGGCTGCACGACCGCACCGTGAACCTGCTCGAAGAGGGCATCGACGTCGGCATCCGCATCAGCCCGCTCGAAGACTCGTCGCTGGTGGCGCAGACGCTGGGCACCATCCGCCGCGTGGTGGTGGCCAGCCCCGCCTTCCTGGCGCAGCACGGCGTGCCGCGTCATCCGCGCGACCTGGCGGGTGCGCCCTGCGTGCGCGGGCGCATCGACGCACCGCCGCAATGGGCGTTCCGCGACGGCGGCAAGACCGTGCACGTGACGCCCGAGAACCGCCTGGAGTTCAACCACCTCGCGCCCGCCATCGAGGCCTGCGCCGCGGGCATGGGCTTCGGCACCTTCTTCTCCTACCAGGTGCTGCCGCACGTGGCGCAGGGCCGGCTGCAGCTGGTGCTCGAAGACTACGAGCCCGCGCCCCGGCCCGTGAGCGTGATCTACCCCAACGCGCGGCTGCTGCCGGCGCGCACGCGGGCCTTCATCGACTGGATGAAAAGCGAGTTCAGCGGCTTGCGCATGTAGCTGCTGCGCCAATCGGCCGGCTGCGTCAGAATGGCCGCGTGCCATCCCACACCACCCCCTCCTCGCCCTCTTCTTCGTCATCTTCCCCGTTGTTCCAGGTCCGTGGGCTGCGCAAGCGCTACGGCGAGACCACGGTCGTCGACGACCTCTCGTTCGAGATCGCGCCCGGCGAGTGCCTGGGCGTGATCGGGCCGAACGGCGCGGGCAAGACCACCACCATCCGCATGTGCCTGGGCCTCACCGCGCCCGACGGCGGCAGCATCGACGCGCTGGGCCTGCAGATGCCGCGCGACGCGCTGGCGATCAAGGCGCAGCTGGGCGTGGTGTCGCAGTTCGACACCCTCGACCCCGACTTCAGCTGCGCCGAGAACCTCGTGGTGTACGGCCGCTACTTCGGCTTCAGCAAGGCGCATGTGCGTGCACGCGTGCCGCAGCTGCTGGAGTTCGCCGCGCTCTCGCACAAGGCCGACGCCAAGCCCGGCGAGCTGTCGGGCGGCATGCGCCGGCGGCTGTCGCTGGCGCGCGCGCTGGTGAACGATCCCAAGTTGTTGCTGCTCGACGAGCCCACCACCGGCCTTGACCCACAGGCGCGGCACCTGATGTGGGAGCGGTTGCAGGTGCTGTTGCAGCAGGGCAAGTCGATCCTGTTGACCACGCACTTCATGGACGAGGCCGAGCGCCTGTGTTCGCGGCTGCTGGTGCTCGACCATGGCCGCAAGATCGCCGAAGGCCGGCCGCGCGACCTGATTGCCGAGCACCTGGAGCCTGATGTGGTCGAGGTGTACGGCAATGGGGCGCTGTCGCTGGCGGGGTCGGCCGAGCTGCAGGCGCTGGCTGCGCGCGTGGAGGTGAGCGGGGAGACGGTGTTCTTCTATACGCAGGATGCGCGGCGTCTGCTCGACGCGCTGACGCAGCACGGCGGGCTGCGCACTTTCCATCGGCCGGCCAATCTGGAAGATCTTTTCCTCAAGCTCACTGGCCGGCAGATTCGCCAGGATGGCTAGGCCTTCTTTATGAATACAACCACTGCTTCTTCTGCTGCTGTTTCTCCCGAGGCACCTGTGCCGCCTTCACCCTCTGTGTGGCGCGCGCCTGAACTGTCGATGCGATGGTGGCCGGTGTTTTTGCGCAACCTGCTGGTGTGGCGCAAGCTTGCCTTGCCGAGCCTGATCGGGAACATCGCGGAACCTCTGATCTGGCTCGTGGCGTTTGGCTACGGCATGGGCGCACTCGTCGGGCAGGTGACGGTGGATGGCACGCAGGTGCCGTACATCCTGTTCCTGGCGAGTGGGTCGATCTGCATGAGCGCGATGAATGCGGCGAGCTTCGAGGCGCTGTATTCGGCGTTTTCTCGGATGCATGTGCAGAAGACTTGGGACGGGATCATGAATGCGCCGGTGGGGCTGGATGACATCGTGCTTGCGGAGATGCTGTGGGCGGCGTTCAAGTCGATTTTTACTGTGACTGCGATCTTGTTTGTGATGCTTGGACTTGGGATCAGTCACAGCCCGAAGTTGATCGTGGCCTGGATGGTGTTGATCGGGTGTGGGATCACGTTTTCTTCTGTGGCGTTGATCTTCAATGCGTTGGCTAAGGGGTATGACTTTTTTACGTACTACTTCACGTTGTTCATGACGCCGATGATGTTTTTGAGTGGGGTGTTTTTTCCGCTGGAGCAGTTGCCTTCTGTGGTGCGTTCTGTTGCGGCTTGGTTGCCTTTGACGAATGCTGTTGCTTTGGTGCGGCCACTGTTCATGGATCGGTGGCCTGAAGGGTGGTGGGTGCATGCGGGTGTGTTGGTTGTGTATGCGGTTGTGGCTTTCTGGATTGCGTTGGCTTTGACTCGGAAGAGGTTTCGGGGGTAGCTCGTTGGGTCGGGTTTCTTTTGGGTTCCGAGGCCGGGTCTCGGCCCGGCGGCCGACCTACTTTTCTTTGCTTCGCCAAAGAAAAGTAGGCAAAAGAAAGGCGACCCTGCTGTCTGCGTCCCTCCGCTTCGCTACGGGCAACCTGCGGTGCTCACGTTTCGCGGGGTCTCGCCCAAACTCGCTTCGCTCAAACAAGGGCGAGCCCTGATCCGCGAAACGCTGCGCTCCTCGGCGCATACAGAAGGGATTGGGGAACCCCTCGGGCCATCGCTTCGCTCGGCCAGTGGGCCGCAGCAGGCGCTTCGCGCCTGCTGCGGCGGGGATTGGTCATGGCGTTGGTCCTTGCATGAGCGCATGCGTGTGCGTTCATACAGATGCGGATGTGCCCACCACCACGGCCACAGCCACCACGAGCACGAGCACGAGCACGAGCACGAGCACAGTCGTTGCATCCGGCTGTTGGAAATTCCCGGGCCGAGCGAAGCGACGGCCCGCCCGGTATCAAAGCCCCTCTGGCTGCGCCGAGGAGCGCAGCGTTTCGCGGATCAGGGCTCGCAGCTGTTTGAGCGAAGCGAGTTCTGCGAGACCCCGCGAAACGCGAGCACCGCAGGTTGCCCGTAGCGAAGCGGAGGGACGCAGACAGTGGGGTCGCCTTTTCTTTGCTTACTTTCTTTTGGCGAAGCAAAAGAAAGTGAGTCGCCCGCCGGGGCGAGACCCGGCCCCGGAAAGCAACCCCCAAAACCAATCCAAAACAACTACATTGCACACAATTCAATTGCAAACTACAATTCAACCCATGCCAACGAAACCCAACACAGACGACCTGCTCAAGCTAGACAACCAGCTCTGCTTCGCCGTCTACTCCGCCTCCTTGGCAATGACCCGTCTCTACAAGCCGTTGCTAGAAAAGCTCCAGCTCACCTACCCCCAATACTTGGTGATGCTCGCCCTCTGGGAGCAAGACGGCCCCACCGTCTCCGCCCTAGGCGAGCGTCTCTCGCTAGATTCCGGCACCCTCACCCCGCTCCTCAAGCGCCTCGAAGCCAACGGCTACGTAGCCCGAGTCCGCGACGTCGCAGACGAGCGCCGCGTCCACATCACGCTCACCACCGCAGGCCGCAAGCTCAAGTCCCGTGCTGCCAACGTCCCCGAGTGCCTCATGGCCGCCGCCGAATGCTCCGTCCCCGAGCTGATCGCCCTCACGCAGCAGATCCAGACCCTGCGCGACCGCATCCGCAAAGCCGCCTGACACACAAATCAGCCAGAGTTAGTTCCCCCGGCCTCCCCAGGAAGCCCTTTCACCCCCCCAAGCCCAAAGGAAATCACCATGACCACCAAGCTCGACAAAGTTCTCTACACCGCAGAAGCCCACACCGTCGGCGGCCGTGACGGCGCAGGCAAGTCCAGCGATGGCGCCATCGACGTCAAGCTGAGCTCGCCCGGCTCGGGCAAGCCCGGCACCAACCCCGAACAGCTGTTCGCGGTCGGCTACGCCGCCTGCTTCATCGGCGCCATGAAGGCCGTCGGCCCGAAGATCAGCGTCAAGGTGCCGGAAGAAGTCGCCATCGACTCGAAGGTCTCCCTCGGCCCGACGAACGGCGGCGCGGCCTACGGCATCTCGGTGCAACTGGCGATCTCGCTGCCCGGCCTGGACGACGCACAGAAGAAGCTGCTGGTCGACACGGCCCACCAGGTCTGCCCCTACTCGAACGCCACCCGCGGCAACATCGACGTGGAACTCACCATCGTCTGATTCCGCTCTGACGGTTTCACGAAAGAAAGCGCCCCGGCCCCAAGCCCGGGCGCTTTTTTCATGTCTGTCTCACGGGTGACGCCGAAACGCACGCCGAGATAGCGCCTTTCACCAAGCTTGGCTAATGTGGCCGCACGTCTCGCCCGTCCCGCCCCCCGTCTTCAACACACACCCGTGGAGATCGACCCCATGAGCACCACCCACCTCCTGATCCGCAAAGACCAGCTGGCCACCACGCGCCTGCACACCGACACCTCCGACCGGCCGCTGGCCGACGGCCAGGTGCGCGTGCGCATCGACAGCTTTGCGCTCACCTCCAACAACATCACCTACGCCGCCTTCGGCGATGCGATGAGCTACTGGCAGTTCTTTCCCTCCGAGGAAGAAGGCTGGGGCAGCATCCCGGTGTGGGGCTTCGCCAGCGTGGTGCAGTCGCAGCACCCGGGCGTGGCCGTGGGCGAAAGGATCTACGGCTACTGGCCGATGTCCACGAGCGCGGTGCTCAGCCCCGACCGGCTCTCGCCCTCGCGCTTCACCGACGCGGCGGCGCACCGCGCCGAGCTGCCCGCGGTCTACAACCAGTACTTCCGCTGCAACGCCGACCCGCTGTACACCACCGACACCGAAGACCTGCAGGCGCTGCTGCGCCCGCTGTTCATCACCTCGTGGCTGATCGACGACTTCATGGCCGACAACGACTTCTTCGGCGCCACCACCATGCTGCTGTCGAGCGCGTCGAGCAAGACGGCCTACGGCACGGCCTTCCAGCTGCACCAGCGCGACGGCATCGAGGTGGTCGGCCTCACCTCGCCCGCCAACGTGGCCTTCTGCCAGAGCCTGGGCTGCTACGACCGCGTGGTGACCTACGACGCGCTCGACACCATCGCGGCCGACACGCCGTGCGTGTACATCGACTTCGCCGGCAACGGCGAGCTGCGCACCGCGATCCACGAGCGCTTCACGAACCTCAAGTACAGCAGCTCGATCGGCGGCACGCACGTGGAGCAGCTCGCCGCCAAGGGCGCGGGCAAGAGCCTGACCGGCCCGCGCGCCACGCTGTTCTTTGCGCCGGCGCAGATAAAAAAGCGCACCACCGAATGGGGCGCCGACGAGTTCGGCCGGCGCATGGTGGCCGCATGGCACCGCTTCCTGGCCACGGTGACCGACACCAGCAACCCCTGGCTGCACACCGAGCACCACCACGGCGGCGAGGCGGTGCAGGCCGCCTACGCGCAGGTGCTGGCAGGCAAGGGCGACCCGCGCACCGGCCATATCCTTTCGCTTTACAAACAAGCGGGCGCTCGCTGACCCGCACGGGGCCCATGTGGCGACAATCGCCGCATGACCCCTTCTTCTGTCGCGCCCGCGAACACCCATCCTTACGAGAGCCTCACGCCCGACGTGGTGCTCGACGCGCTCGCGACACTCGGCCTGCACGGCGATGGCCGCCTCACCGGCCTGAACTCCTATGAAAACCGGGTCTACCAGGTGTTCCTGGAAGACCCGAATCCCCATCCTGCGGTGGTGCTCAAGTTCTACCGCCCCGGCCGCTGGAGCGAGGCAGAGATCCTCGAAGAGCACGCCTTCTCGCTCGAACTGGCCGCCGGCGAAGTGCCGGCCGTGCCGCCGCTGGCCTTCGACGGCAAGACGCTGCACCACCACGCCGGCTTTGCCTTCAGCGTGAGCCCCTACCGCGGCGGGCGCGCGCCCGAGCTGGACAACTTCGAGGTGCTTGAATGGGTGGGCCGCTTCCTGGCGCGCATCCACACGGTGGGCAGCGCCCAGCCCTTCGAGGCCCGCCCCGCGCTCGACCTGCAGACCTTCGGGCTGGACTCGCGCGACTGGCTGCTGGAGAACGACAAGATCCCGCTCGACATGCAGCGCGACTGGGAAAAGATCTGCAACGAGGCGCTGGACATGGTCCGCGCCACCGCCCTGGCGCTGCAGCCGCCGGCCTCCGACTTCAAGCCGCGCAAGCTGCGCCTGCACGGCGACGTGCACCCCGGCAACATCCTGTGGACGCCCACCGACCGCCCCGGCGGCGGCCCGCACTTCGTCGACCTGGACGACGCGCGCACGGGCTTCGCGGTGCAAGACCTGTGGATGCTGCTGTCGGGCGACCGCGCGCAGCGCACGGCGCAGCTGTCGGGCCTGCTCGACGGCTACGAGCAGTTCCGCGAATTCGACCGCCGCGAGCTGGCACTCATCGAGCCGCTGCGCACGCTGCGGCTCATCCACTACAGCGCCTGGCTGGCACGGCGCTGGGAAGACCCGATCTTCCCGATCAACTTCCCGTGGTTCGGCTCCAGCGACTACTGGAAGGGCCAGATCCTCGTGCTGGAAGACCAGTGCGAGCAGATGGCCGAAGAGCCCCTGTACGCCTGATCACCCGGCGGCGTTCGCGGCCAAGCTCTGCGCCACGCCTTCGAGCAGCCGCTCGACCAGCACATTGACCGGCCCGGTGCGCCACACGCCGTAAGCCTCCGACTGCGCCACCGCGCGGTCGAGCGGGCGGAACACCGCGCCGCGCAGCGCCGAGTGCCGCATCGCCTGCGGCACCAGCGCCACGCCCATGCCCTGCGACACCAGCGACACCACGGCCAGCCAGTGCCGCACCTCGTGGCGCACCTCGGGCAAGAAACCCGCCTCGGCGCAGATCGACAGGATGCGCTCGTGGTAATCGGGTGAGGCCTCGCGCGAGAACAGCACGAAGGGCTGCGCGCGCAGGTCGGCCGGCGCCAGCACGCGCTTGCGCGCCAGCGCATGGCCCGCGGGCAGGCAGGCCACGAAGGGCTCCGACAGCAGCAGCCGGTGCTGCAGCTCGGCCGGCATGCGGCTGGTGTGGACAAAGCCCAGGTCGAGCCGGTCGTGCAGCAGCTCGGCGATCTGCACGCCCGAATTGAGTTCGCTGAGCGTGATGCGCACCGCCGGATGCCGCGCCTGGAACGCGCGCAGCGCGGGCGGCAGGCCGCGGTAGAGCATGGCGCCCACGAAGCCGATGCGCAGCCGGCCCGCCGAGCCGGTGGCCACGTCGCGCGCCTCCAGCGCGGCCTCTTCGGCCTGCAGCAGCACGCGCCGCGCCGACACGCGCAGCGCCTCGCCCGCGGGCGTGAGCCGCACCTCCTTGCTGTTGCGCTCGAACAGGCGCGCGCCCACCGAGTCTTCGAGCTGGCGGATCGCCACCGACAGCGGCGGCTGCGAAATGGCCAGCCGCCGCGCGGCACGCCCGAAGTGCAGCTCTTCGGCGAGCACGGAGAAGTAGCGCAGGTGCCGCAGTTCCATGAATAGTCAAATCAAATCGTACGAGACCAAATCAATATTAGACACGGATCGTTGCCAACTCAACAATGCGGCGAACCAGGAGACGCCCGCATGCCTACATCCGCAGCCGCAGCCGCCGCGCACCCCACCGCGCACCCGATCCCCGATCGCCACGGCCAGAACCTCTTCACCACCGACACCGAGCTGCACACGCTGCTCGCGCTGTACCTGCCCGAGGCCCTGCGCACGCACATGCGCCCGCACTTCGAGCGCCTGGGCGGCCTGGCGGGCGGCCTGCTGGACGACCTGGCCGGCACCGCCGACCGCAACCCGCCCACGCTGAAGCAGCGCACGCGCACCGGCATCGACGAGCAGAAGGTCATCAAGCACCCGGCCTATGTCGAGATGGAGCGCCTGGCGCTCAGCGAGTTCGGCCTGGCCGCCATCTCGCACCGCGACGAGACGCTGGGCTGGAGCGGCAAGATGCCACCGCTGGTCAAGTACGTGCTGACCTACCTGTTCGTGCAGGCCGAGTTCGGCCTGTGCTGCCCGGTCTCGATGACCGACTCGCTCACGCGCACGTTGAAGAAGTTCGGCGCGCCCGAGCTGGTCGCCAAGTACCTGCCGCGCCTGACCTCGCTCGACTTCGACGAACTCGCGCAGGGCGCGATGTTCATGACCGAGCAGGCCGCCGGCTCCGACATCGCCGCCACCGCCACCACCGCGCAGCGCCAGGCCGACGGCAGCTGGCGCCTGGCCGGCGACAAGTGGTTCTGCTCCAACCCCGACGCCGGCTTTGCGATGGTGCTGGCGCGCGCCGACGACGCGCCCGCGGGCATGAAGGGCGTGTCGCTGTTCCTGCTGCCGCGCGAACTCGACGACGGCAGCCTCAACCACTACCGCATCATCCGCCTGAAGGACAAGCTGGGCACGCGCTCGATGGCCAGCGGCGAGATCCGCCTCGAAGGCGCGGTGGCCTACCTCGTGGGCGAGGAAGGCCGCGGCTTCCAGCAGATGGCCGACATGGTCAACAACTCGCGCCTGTCCAACGGCGTGCGCTCCGCCGGCCTGATGCGCCGCGCGGTGGCCGAGGCCGAGTACATCGCCTCCGAACGCCGCGCCTTCGGGCGCGCGCTCGAGCAGATGCCGCTGATGCAGCGCCAGCTCGACAAGCTGCGCGTGCCGTCCGAGCAGGCCCGCACCATGGTCTGCCAGACCGCGCAGGCGCTCGCGCGCTCCGACGCCGGCGAGCCCGATGCGTATGCGCTGCTGCGCATCCTCACGCCGCTCATCAAGTTCCGCGCGTGCCGCGATGCGCGCCAGGTGACGGGCGATGCGATGGAAGTGCGCGGCGGCTGCGGCTACATCGAGGAGTGGAGCGACCCGCGCCTCGTGCGCGACGCGCACCTGGGCTCGATCTGGGAAGGCACCAGCAACATCGTGGCGCTGGACGTGATCCGCGCCGTGAAGCGCGAAGGCTCGCTGCCCGTGCTGCGCGCGCACGTCGAGTCACTGATCAGTAACGCCACCGAGCTCACGCCGGCCTTTGCCGCCGCGCTGCGCGACACCATGGCGCGCGCCTGCGCCCTGGCCGAGACCGCCGCGCGCGAAGGCGGCGACGTGCTCGCGCGCCAGGCCGCCTCGGCCCTGTACCACTGCACCAGCGCCGCCGCGATGGCCTGGGAGGCCTCGGCCGGCGGCTCCGCCGCGCGCCTGCGCTGGGCCCAGCTGGTGCTGCTGCACCGCGTGCTGCCGCGCGATCCGCTGGCGCCCGACGCATTGCCCGCCGACTGGCATGCCGCGCTCGTGCGCACGGCCGCCTGAGCCCCTTTTTCGAGAACAACGGAGACAACCACCCATGCGACAACGACTCAGCCTCCTCCTGGGCACCGCCTGCGCCGCGCTGCTGCTGGCAGCCACGCCCGCCGCGCAGGCCCAGCCCGGCGCCTTCCCGACCAAGCCCATGACGCTGGTCGTGCCCTTCCCGCCCGGCGGCCCGACCGACGCGATGGCACGCACGCTGGCCGCCGAGCTGCGCGACAAGCTCGGCCAGCCCATGATCGTGGAGAACCGCGCGGGCGCGGGCGGCAACATCGGCGCCGACTACGTGGCGCGCGCCGAGGCCGACGGCCACACGCTGCTGTTCGGCACCTCGGGCCCGCTGGCCATCAACGTGAGCCTGTACCGGAAGATCAGCTACGACCCGACCAGGAGCTTCGCGCCCGTGATCCAGGTCGGCTACCTGCCGAACATCCTGGTGGTGAACCCGGCCCTGCCGGTGAAGAACGTGGCCGAGCTGGTCGCCTATGCCAAAGCCAACCCGGGCAAGCTCAGCTACGCCTCGTCGGGCAACGGCGCCTCGTCGCACCTGGCGGGCGTGCTGTTCAACTCGGTGGCCGGCACCGACCTGCTGCACGTGCCCTACAAGGGCACGGGTCCGGCGCTCAACGACCTGCTGGGCAACCAGGTCAGCATGACCTTCACCGACATCCTCACCGCGCTGCCCTACGTCAAGGCCGGCAAGCTGCGCGCACTCGGCGTGGCCACCTCGGCCCGCTCGCAGGCGCTGCCCGAGGTGCCGACCCTCACCGAGCAGTTGCACAAGCCCTACGACGTGAGTGTGTTCTTCGGCATCGTCGCGCCCGCCGGCACGCCGGCCGACCGCGTGACCAAACTCAACCACGCGTTCGCCGAGGTGCTCAACTCGCCGAAGGTCAAGCAGATGTTCGCCGCGCAGGGCCTGGAAGCCACGGCGGACACCTCGCCGCAGAAGCTCGCGCAGTTCATCGGCAGCGAAACGGCCAAGTGGAAGGACGTGGTGAAGAAGTCCGGCGCGCAGCTCGACTGACCGCCACGACGCACAAGAAAAAATAAGGAGACAAGAAGATGAAAACGCAACGGCTGTCACGCCTGCTCGCCCTCGCCGCGCTGTTCACCGCAGCCGGCGCCGCCATGGCCGAAACCTACCCGCAACGCCCCGTCACGCTGATCGTTCCGTACGCCGCGGGCGGCCCCACCGACCAGCACCTGCGCGCCGTGGCAGAAGAAGCCGGCAAGGCCCTCGGCCAGCCCGTGGTGCTCGACAACCGCCCCGGCGCGAGCGGCACCAACGGCGCCGCCGCGCTGGTGCGCGCCGCGCCCGACGGCTACACGCTGGCCGTGCTGCCGGCCTCGGTGTACCGCGAGCCCTTCATCAACAAGGTGGCCTTCGACCCCGCGCGCAGCTTCTCGTACGTGGTGATGCTGTCCGACTACACCTTCGGCCTCGCCGTGAAGGCCGACGCACCGTGGAAGACCTGGCAGGACTTCGCGGCCGATGCCGCGCGCCGCCCGGGCAAGCTCAACGTGGGCGCCACCGGTGCGGTCGGCACGCCGCGCATCGTGATGGACGAGGCCGCCGAGATGGCGAAGGTCCAGCTCAACATGGTGCCCTTCAAGGGCGACGCCGAAGTCACCAACGCCATCCTCGGCGGCCACATCGACGCCGCGCCGCTCTCGGGCGTAGCCGTGCCGCACATCGACGCGGGCAAGATGCGCTACCTCGTGATGCTCACGCCGCAGCGCGTCAAGCGCTACCCGCAGGTGCCCACGCTGCGCGAACAGGGCGTGGACGCGGTCATCGATTCGCCCTACGGCATCGCCGGCCCGGCCGGCATGGACCCGGCGCGCGTGAAGACCGTGCACGACGCCTTCCGCAAGGCCTTGGCATCGCCCGCCGGCCTGCGCGTGCTGGAGCAGCTGAACCAGCAGGCCAACGCGATGGACCCCGAGCAGTACCGCCGCTACGCGCTGGCCACCACCGCGCGCGAGAAGGAGCGCGTGGCGCGCCTGCGCCAGCGCGGCCTGCTCGACTGATCACGGAGTGCGCCGCATGCAGGACCCCGCTTTCATCGACGAGCCGACCGGCGTGCTGTTCGGCCTGCCCATGCCGATGGCGCGCGCCTTCGCGCTGCGCGGCGAAGCCATCGGCGACGAGCGCGCGCGCGTGCGCATGCCCTACAGCGCCGACCACACCAACAGCCGCGGCGACATGCACGGCGGCGCGATCGCCGTGCTGTTCGACTGCGCGCTCTCCAGCGCCGTGCGCTCGCACGCGCCCACGGCCTTCGGCGTGGTCACCGTCGACATCACGGTGCACTACACCGCGCCCTGCGCCGGCGACGTGATCGCCGCCGCCGTGTGCGAGCGACGCGGCCGTGCGATGTGCTTCGCGCGCGGCGAGGCGCGCAACGCCGACGGCGAGCTGCTCGCGCTGGCCACCGGCACCTTCAAGCTGGTGCCGCGCACCGCTCCCTCTTCTTCCGAGTCCACCCCATGACCACCGCCCCTTCTTCGACCGGCGCCCTCGCGGGCATCCGCGTGCTCGACATCTCGCGCATCCTCGGCGGCCCCTACTGCGGCCAGATCCTCGGTGACCACGGCGCCGACGTGCTCAAGGTCGAGCCGCCGCAGGGCGACGACACGCGCACCTGGGGCCCGCCCTTCAAGGAAGGCGTGGCCTCGTACTACCACGGCCTGAACCGCAACAAGCGCGTGCAGCACCTGGACTTCTCGACCGAGGAAGGCCGCGAGGCGCTGCTGGCGCTCGTGGCCGAGGCCGACGTGCTGATCGAGAACTTCAAGACCGGCACGATGGAGCGCTGGGGCATCGGCTACGAGACGCTGTCGCAGCGCTTTCCGCGCCTGGTGTGGTGCCGCGTGTCGGGCTTCGGCGCCGACGGCCCGCTGGGCGCGCTGCCGGGCTACGACGCCGCCGTGCAGGCCATGACCGGCATCATGAGCATCAACGGCGAGGCCGACGGCGGCCCGCTGCGCGTGGGCCTGCCGGTGGTCGACATGGTGACGGGGTTGAACGCGGTGATCGGCGTGCTGCTCGCGCTGCAGGAGCGCAACCGCAGCGGACGCGGCCAGTTCGTGGAGGCGGCGCTGTACGACAGCGGTCTCTCGCTGCTGCACCCGCACGCGGCCAACTGGTTCATGGACGGCACGGCGCCGCGCCGCACCGGCAACGCGCACCCCAACATCTACCCCTACGACGCACTGGCCACGGGCACCGACCCGATCTTCGTGGCCGTGGGCAACGACCGCCAGTTCGCGAGCTTCTGCCGCTGCATCGGCCTGCCCGCGCTGGCCGACGACCCGCTGTACCGCACCGCCGGCGCGCGCTCGGTGAACCGCGACGGCCTCAAGCAGCAACTCGAAGCCGCGCTCGCCGCCTTCGACGGCCGCACGCTGGTCGACCAGCTGATGGCCGCCGGCGTGCCCGCCGCGCCCGTGCTGCCGGTGGCGGCCGCGCTGCAGCATCCGCACACGCTGCACCGCGAGATGGTGGTGGAGATGGAAGGCGGCTACCGCGGCATCGGCGCGCCCGTGAAGCTCAGCCGCACGCCGGCCAGCTACCGCCATGCGCCGCTGACGCCGGGCGATTCCTTCCTGCCGAGCGACGACAGCGCAGCGCGCTGACCTGTTCAATCCAGCGAGAGCTTGAGCGCGCGGATCAGCGGGTGCCAGCGCGCCGACTCGCGCGCCAGCAGGGTCTCGAACTCGGCCGGCGTGCCGCCCACCGGCTCGACGCCGGCCTCGGCGAGGCGGCGCTGCACCGCCGGGTTGTGCAGGGCGCTGGCCACCGCGCGCTGCAGCCGCGCCACCACCTCGGGCGGCGTGCCCGCGGGCGCCACGAGGCCGTGGAAGATCGCAGCCTCGACCTTCGGCAGGCCCAGTTCCGCAAAGGTCGGCACGCCCGGCCATTGCGCCAGGCGCGCAGGGTTCGCCACCGCCAGCACGCGCAGCCGGCCGCCCTGGATGAAGCGGCGCGCCGTGGCGAGCTCGCCCATCGCGAACGGCAACTGCCCGCCCGCCACCTCGACCAGCGCGGGCCCGGCGCTGCGGTAGGGCACATGCACCATCTCCAGCCCGGCCTCGCGCGCGAGCAATTCCATCGCGAGGTGCTGCGCGCTGCCGTTGCCGGCCGACGCAAAACTGAAGCGGCCCGGAAAGGCACGCGCGTCCTCGATGAAGGCACGCGCATCGCGCACGCCGCTGGCCGGGCCCACCAGCAGCACCATCGGCAGCCGCACCAGCTGCGTGACCGGCGTGAAATCGCGCGACGGGCTGTAGCTCAGGCTGCGGTACAGCGCCGGGTTGAACACCCACATGCCGTTGTCGGCCGACAGCACGGTGTGGCCGTCGGCCGGCGCACGCGCGGCCTCGAGGGCGGCGAGCGCGGTGTTGCCGCCGGGCCGGTTCTCGATCTGCACCGGCTGGCCCGTGTCGATGGTGAGCTGGGCGCCGATGGCGCGCGCGACGACATCGGCAATCGCGCCCGTCGGGAAGGGCACGATCCAGCGGATCGGGCGCGCGGTGTCGTCGGAGGGCTGCGCCCATGCCGTGCCCGCCACCAGACCCACCAGACCCAGCGACGCGGCCAGCCGCCGTCGCTTCAGGTCGGGCAGGCGGCGCGGCGTCACGGGGCGGCCCGGCTGGTCTTCAGGCCCTGCCCCGCGGCCCAGGTCGACACGTCCTCGCGCTTGATGGCCGCGGCCATGAGGCCCGGGAACGCATCGGGCGTGCAGGCGAACGAGGGCACGCCCAGCGCCGCGAGCTTGGCGGCCAGGTCGCGGTCGTACGAGGGCGCGCCCTCGTCGCTGAGCGCCAGCAGCGCGATGAACTGCACGCCCGCCTCCACCAGCTGGTGGGCGCGGCGCAGCAGGCCGTCTTCCACGCCGCCTTCGTACAGGTCGGAGATGAGGATCAGGATGGTGTTGCGCGGCTCGCGCACCAGCGTCTGGCAGTAGCCCACGGCGCCGTTGATGTCGGTGCCGCCGCCCAGCTGCACGCCGAACAGCAGGTCGACCGGGTCTTGCAGCTGCTCGGTCATGTCGACCACGGCGGTGTCGAACACCACCAGCTTGGTCGACACCGCCGGCAGGCTCGCCATCACCGCGCCGAAGATGCTCGAATAGACCACCGACGCGGCCATGGAGCCGCTCTGGTCGATGCACAGGATCACTTCGCGCTGCGGCTGGCGCGCCTTGCGCCCGTAGCCCACCAGCGTCTGCGGCACCACCGTGCAGTATTCGGGCTGCCAGTGGCGCAGGTTGGCGCGGATGGTGCGGTGCCAGTCGATCTCCGAATGGCGCGGGCGGCGGTTGCGCTGGCTGCGGTTGAGCGCGCCGCTCACGGCGCTGCGCATCGGTTCCTCGAGCTTCTTCATGAGCTCGTCGACCACCTTGCGCACCACGGCGCGCGCCGTGTCCTTGGTGCCGGCCGGGATCACGCTCGCCAGCGCCACGAGGTTGGCCACCAGGTGCACGTCGGGTTGCGCGTTCTCGAGCATCTCGGGCTGCAGCAGCATCTGGCGCAGGTTCAGGCGCTCCATCGCATCGCGCTGCATCACCTGCACCACCTGGCTCGGAAAGTACTTGCGGATGTCGCCGAGCCAACGGGCCACGCTGGGCGCCGAATCGCCCCGGCCGCCGCGCTGCCCGCCCTGGCCGAGGCCGCGCCGGCCGTCGGCTTCGTAGAGCGCGGCCAGCGCCTGGTCGATCTCGCGCACGCGGCCTTCGATGGCGCCGCAGCTGGCGTTGGCCTCGCTGCCGAGCACGAGGCGCCAGCGTTGCAGGCGGTCGGTGGGCGGCAGGGTGTCGTCTTCCATCGGATTCGCGCTCATGCCTTCACTCCCAGCAGTTCCCGCAGCAGCGGCAGCGCGAGCACCGCGCGTGATTCGTCCCAGTCGGTGGCGGCCACGGCGGACGGCAAAGTGCCGCCGACCGCACCGCGTTTGGCGCGTTCGCCGAGCGCGCGCCGGTCGGCGCCCGAGAAGTCCGCGAAGCTGCGTCGCACCAGCGGCAGCACCTGCACGAAGTGCTCCTCGCCGAGCCCCGCGAGCCAGCCGTCGACCAGCGACCACACGGCATCGTCGTGCAGCAGCACCATCGCGTTGCGGTTGAGAAAGCCTTCGAGCCAGGCCGCCGCATCGGTGGGCGGTGCGCCGGCCGAGAGGTTGCGCGCGAGTTGCTGCGAGGCGCCATCGCTGTCGATCTGCGCATCGTCGAGCAGCAGCCGGCAGCTCACGCCACGCAGCAGCGGCGCGCCGGTTTCGCCGAAGGCGATGGATCGCAATGCGTTGCGCCAGGCGGTGGTCGTTTCTTCGCCGTCGCGCAGGCGCACCGCGTCGTGTGCGCCGATGAGGCGGGTGCGCAGCGACTCGGCGGCTTCGGCGTCGAGCGCGCCGCACGCGATCGGCAGGCCGATGGCGCCGCGCACGATGAGGCTGTCGAGCACGTGCGAGAGCAGCGCGCTGTCGGTCTGGCGCACGCTGCCGTAGCGGAACACGTTGGCCAGCGGCGGCACGGCGCCGATGAGCTGCACGGCGTCGCCGGTGAGCGCGGCGCGGTCTTCGAGCGCGCGGGTCACGGCCTGCACGGCCACGGGCAGGTCGGCCAGCAGCACGGTGTCGACCTGCTCGGCCAGTGCGGTGAGCGAGGTCTCGGCCGCGAGCCCTTCCATCACGCGCGCGCTGGCGGCATGCGCCACGGTGGCACCGAAGCGGCTGGCCTCGATGACGCGCAGCGCGAACTCGGGCTGCCACTGCAGCTGCCACACCTCGTGGAAGGTGCCGCGGCTCGCGCGCTGGCCCGCGGTGACCTCGCCCCACGGCAGGTCGAGCAGGCGCAGGCGGTGCAGCAAGTGGCTGCGTGCCAGGTCGTTGGGCTGGCGCAGGTCGAGGTCGAGCGTCTTCGCGGTGGCCTCGGGCTTCAGGCGCAGGCTCTTCTGTGCCTGTTCGAGGTCGCGCTGCAGCGGCACGGTGGGCACGTCGGCCGGCACCTGGCCCATGCGGTCGCCGACCGTGAGGCGCTCGCGGATGAGCGTGAGCGGCGCCTGCTCGCCCATGCAGATCACGCTGCGCACGGCCTCGTCGAGCTCAGGCAGGCCGGGCGCGGGGCGCTCGCGCAATGCAGCCAGCGTGTCGGCCAGGCGCGTGGCTTCGATGAGGTGGGCGGAGGAGCAGTCGAGGTCGTGCTCGCGCAGCAAGCGCGCGACGCGGGCGAGCCAGCCGGTGCTGCGCCCCGCCACCTCGTGCCCCTGCTGCCACAGGTGTTCGTACCAGCCCGGCGAATCGATGCCCGCGCCGTAGCCGCTGGCGCTCGTGAGGTGCCGGTAGGTCCACGGCACCCAGGTCGCGAGCACCTTGAGCTTGGGCAGACCCTTGAGCAGCGCCGCATCGGCCTTGGCGGTGGCCGCGCCCTGCAGCGCGGGCACGTGCCAGGCGCCGCACACGACGGCGATGCGCTGGTGGCCGGCCTTGACGGCCTCGCGGATCGATTGCCGCATGAAGGCTTCGCGCCGCTGCTCGCGTTCCATCGCGCGCACGCCGCGCCGGTCTTCGGGCGTTTCGGCGCGCACGGCGGTCATGGCTTCGGCGATGGCGCCGAACAGGTCTTCGCCGTCGCCGCGCTCCTCGACCATGTGGTTCCACCAGCTCTCGCCGTCGGCATAGCCGGCGGCATGGGCGAGCCAGTCGAAGGGGTCGTCGGGCAGCGTGTTGACGGCCTGTTCTTCCTCGGGTTCGTCGACGGTTTCGGCGACGGGCACCGTGTCGGTCTCGTCATCGCCGAGTGGTGTGTCTTCAGGCTCTGCGGCCTTGGCCTCATCGGCCGTGCGCGCAGCCTGCTCGATCGCCATGCGGTGCGCCTGCGGCAGGTCGATGAAGCGCGTGGGCACGCCGCGCGCGGCGCCCCACTGCAGCGCCTGCCATTCGGGCGAGAAGGTGGCGAAAGGATAGAACGCGGCCAGGCCGGTGTCCTCGCTCGCGTGGATCAGCACCGCCACCGGCGGTTGCAGGTCGGCGTGCGCCAGGAAGGACAGCAGCGGCTCGGCCTCGGGCGGGCCCTCGACGAGGATGCAGTCGGGCTGCAGCGACTCGAAGGCGCGCAGCAGGCTGCGCGCACAGCCGGGGCCGTGGTGGCGGATGCCGAAGTAGTGCAGCGGCGAAGGCGCCGCGCTCGTGCTCATGCGCTGGCTCGCGTCAGAGTTGTTCGCGGCAGGCGCGGTAGAGGTCCTTCCAGTCGGCCCGCTCCTTGACGACGGTCTCCAGGTATTCCTTCCACACCACCTGGTCCTGCACCGGGTCCTTGATGACCGCGCCGATCAGGCCCGAGGCCACGTCGGCCGAGCGCAGCACGCCGTCGCCGAAGTGGCCGGCCAGCGCCATGCCGCTGTTGATGACCGAGATGGCCTCGGCGGTCGAGAGCGTGGAGGTGGGCGACTTGATGCGCGTCTTGCCGTCTTCGGTCTGGCCGTTGCGCAGCTCGCGAAAGATCTGCACCACGCGGCGCACTTCCTGCAGCGCGGGCGGCTCGGCCGGCAGCGCGAGCGCGCGGCCCAGCTCGCCGACGCGCTTGACGACGATCTGCACTTCCTCGGCCTCGCTCGACGGCACGGGCAGCACCACGGTGTTGAAGCGGCGCTTGAGCGCGCTCGACAGTTCGTTCACGCCCTTGTCGCGGTTGTTCGCGGTGGCAATCACCGAGAAGCCGCGCGTGGCCTGCACCTCGGTGCCGAGCTCAGGCACGGGCAGGGTCTTTTCCGACAGCACGGTGATCAGCGAATCTTGCACGTCGGCCGGGATGCGCGTGAGTTCTTCGACGCGCGCGATCTTGCCCAGGCGCATGGCGTGCACCAGCGGGCTCGGCACCAGCGCCTTTTCCGACGGACCATGGGCCAGCAGCTCGGCGTAGTTCCAGCCGTAGCGCAGCTGTTCTTCGCTGGTGCCGGCGGTGCCCTGAATCAGCATCGTCGAGTCACCGCTCACGGCCGCAGCCAGGTGCTCCGACACCCACGACTTGGCCGTGCCCGGCACGCCGTACAGCAGCAGCGCGCGGTCGGTGGCGAGCGTGGACACGGCGATTTCCATCAGGCGCGAATTGCCGATGTACTTGGGGCTGACCTCGAAGCCGTTGGCCAGCTTGCCGCCCATCAGGTAAGTGAGCACGGCCCAGGGCGAGAGCTTCCAGTTGGCCGGGCGCTGGCGGTCGTCGACCTTCTGGAGCGCTTCGAGTTCTTCGGCGAATTGCTGTTCGGCATGCTGGCGCAGGACATTGCTCATGGACGGCCTTGGGAAGAGGTTGAAAGTGAAGAAGAAGAAGAAGAAGAAGAAGGAAGCGTGGCAACCAGCCGGCGCGCGCGCACGATGCGCGCGGTGTCGGCCAGTGCGTTGGCGAGGCCGGGGCTTTCCTCGGCCGCGCGCGGCAGGTCGGCCAGCAGCGCCAGCGCATCCAGGTGCAGCAGCGCGGCGGCGGTGCCGAGCACCTGGCGCAGCACGTAGTCGTTGACGAGGTCGCCGCGCTCGACGCGCATGCGCAGCGCCTGGGCGATGCGCAGCGACAGCGCGGCCGAGGGCGTGTCGCCGGGCGCGCAGGCCTGGTCGGCAAAGGCGACGACGTCCTGCACGCCCTGCCCCGCATCGCCGAGCTGCGTCGCCCAGTGGCGCTCGCGGCGCTCGCGCGGAAGCAGCGCCAGCAGCGGGCCCACGCCGCCGCGGTGGCCGCGCGGGCGGTCGAGCAGCGCGTCGCACCAGTCGAAATCGGGCGCGGCCAGCACGGCCTCGTTCCAGCCGCGCAGCAGCGCGTCGTGCCAGTCGCCCTTGGCGGCCCAGTCGAGCAATGCAGCGGGCGTCAGGCCGGTGCGCGCGGTCCACCAGGCCAGCGGCATCTGGCGCACCAGCTGGTAGAGCCACCACGCGCGCTCGCCGAGGCTGTCGTGCGTGGGGCGCGCGGCGTCGATGGCGTCGTCCTTCCAGCGCGGGTCGGCGGCCTCGGGGGCGTTCAGTTGCCACGTCGCGCCTTGCGATGAGAGCAAGGGCGCGAGGAAGGCTTCGACGCGCCGCACGTGCGCGCTGGCCGGCAGGCGCTGCAGCAGCTCGACCACGGTCTGGCGCACGTCGCGCGCGCGGTCTTTCAGCTGGGCTTCGAGCAGCGCTTCGTCGTCGGGGCCGAGGTTCTCGGCCAGTGCGCCGAGCAGCTCGACGCGCTCCTTGGCGGGCAGCTGCGGCAGTTCGGCGGCGAGGCGTTCACGCGCGCCGGCCGGGTCGTCGCGGCGTTGCTCGGCCAGCACGGCGCGGCGCTGGTCGATGCTGCCTTCGTCCCAGCGGGTCTGCGAGTCGGCCTGCGCACTGGCGCCGACGGCGTAGCGCCAGTCGTCGTTGCGCGCGGCCAGCCAGCGCCCGCGCTCGCCGAGCGCGAGCACGACGGCGGGCCGCAGCGCAGTGTCGCGGCGGCCGGCATCGAGCGCGGCGGGCAGCAGGCTCGGTGGCAAGCGCCAGCCGGCGGTGGCGAGCACGGCCAGCACCTCGTGCTGCAGGCGCTGCGGGCCGCTGGCGAGTGCATCGGCGATCACGGCGAGCAAGGCGGGGTCGCCGAGCGCGGGGCAGGTGTCGTTCGCGGCAGGCGGTGCGTCGTCAGCAGGCAGGCCCGGCGCGACGAAGCCTGCGCGCCGGCCCACGGCCACGGCCCCAGCGACGCGCAGCAGCACGCCCTGCGCGCTGTCAGCAGGGTGTTGCAGCGCCTGGAGCAGCGCGCCGAAATCGCCGGCCATGCCGTCGGCGGCCGGCATGGGTTGACGTGCGGTGCCGACGAGGGCGGTCTGCAGCAAGGTGTTCCAGTGGCTCATGTGCGTGCTCCGCTCAGGGTCCAGACGGGTGCGCCGGCGCCCTCGGCGGCCCACGCCGTGAGCGGCGCGAACTGCTCGCCGTCCCATTCGCCGAAGACGCGCAGCGGCGCGCCGCCCGAATGCGCCAGCAGCTGCCAGGCTTCGGCCGCGGCCAGCTGCATCGGCAGGGCCTGCGACGCGGCGCCCAGGCGCAGCCACCACTGGTCGCCGTGCCGCGCGGGCACGGCATCGGCCCACACCAGGGGCAGCAGCGGTTGCCACGGGTTCGCCGCGATCTGCTGCGCCATGCGTTGCCATTCACCGGCTTCGTCATTGGCTGCGACAGGCGCTGCGGTCGACGCGGCCTCGGCCGGCAACTCGGCCACCACCGCGCGCTGCGAGGCGTGGCCGGGATAGAAGCACAGCACGGCCGCGCGTTCGCTGCCGCTGACCCAGCCGGTCTCGAAGCCGCGTCCGCCGTGCGAGTAGTCGAGCAGCAGCGCGCGGCGTCCGCTCACGCGGCCCTGCAGCCACACATGGCGTTCGACCAGCTTGGTGTCGCGCTCGTCCAGGCACTGGCCCAGCACGAGCCAGTGGTCGCTCACGCGTTCACCGTCGGCCAGCAGCGCCTCGCGGTCCTGCGGCCAGCCGAGGGCGGCGCGCAGGTCGGCGCGCGTGGCGGGCGAGAGGCTGTCGCGGCGCGACACCGCATCGACGATCAGTTGCAGCCGGCCCAGCCGGTCGAGCAGCCGCGCGGGCCAGCCTTCGCCGGCGCCGATCAGCTCGGCCGCCTGCGTGATGCGCTGGCCGAGCCCCGGCGCCTGCGCGTCGACCATGCGCGCGGCCATGGCGGCCCAGCCTTCGGCCTGCTCGCTGCCGAGCGCGGCCAGGCCGCGCTGGGTCTGGTCGTCGAGCCAGCGCGCGAGTTCCTGCACGCCGGCCTCGATGCGCTTCCAGCGCTGCGCGTCGCGCTTGGCGGCCGCGGCGGGATCGGGCGCGGCCGCCGGTTCGGCGGCGCGGGCTTCTTTCTTCTCGGCCTTCTCGCGGCGCGAGGCGAGCCAGTCGGCCACCCACGGCGGCGGCGCGCCGGCGGTGAAGATGGCTTCGCTTTGCGCGCGCAGCAGCATCAGCGCCAGGCCGTGCTTGCAGGGGAACTTGCGGCTCGGGCAGGAGCAGCGGAACACCGGGCCCGACAGGTCGACCTGCGTCTGGTACGGCTTGCTGCCGCTGCCCTGGCATTCGCCCCAGACGGCGTCGTCGGAATGCCCGAGCGTGGGCCACTTGGCGGGTGCGAGCAGGCCTTTGGCGGCCTTCGCGGAGGCGTCGTCCGGCGCGAGCGCGAGGACGGCTTCGGTACTGAGACTCATGGAAAGGGCAGCCTCGCGCCGGGCCGCGGCGCGGTCAGGGGTGGGAGGGGCGCGACCATCAGGGCGCGATGGGATTGCCGGGCGTGCCTGCTTCGCCGGCCACGACCGCCGTTTTCGCAGCAGAGGGGCGGTAGGACACGCGGGCCGCCGGCACGGGTGCGGCGGCGATCGGTGGCGACGGCGACATGGGCCGCGTGACGCCGGCCTTGGTGACGCTGACAGGCGCGGTGGCCGTTGCCGAAGCAGGCACCACCACGCCAGGCGTCGCCTGCCCGGGCGCTGCCGGCGCCGTCTCGTACGGGTTGTGCAGCACCACGCTCTTGCCGACGCCCACGCCGGTGCCGATCGGCCCGACGCCGACCCCCACGCCGACGCTGGCCGAGCCGGTGACGGCGCCGTTGTCGTGCAGGGCCACGCCCGCGCCGAGCGGGCCCCAGCCGGTGTTCAGGCCGACGGAGAAATTGCCGTCCTTCGTGGCACCGAGCCCGAGCGAGAGCCCGGGCACCAGCGGAATGCCGATGTGATAGTGCGAACAGCCGCCCACCAGAAGCAACAGCAGCAGCGCCGAGGTGGCAGCCGCTGCGCGACGAACGATGCGCGGCCGGGCGTTCACACCAGCAGCGCGTTGACGCGCCTCACGTAGGCGGCCGGGTCGGCCGGCAGGCCGCCTTCGGCCAGCAGGGCCTGGTCGAACAGGATGTTCGCGAGGTCGTCGAAATGCGCGGAGCCTTCGAGCTTCTTCACCAGCGGGTGTTCGGCGTTGACTTCGAGCACGGGCTTGAGGTCGGGCGCGGGCTGGCCGGCCTGCTTGAGCATCCGCGCGAGCTGCGTGCTCATGCCGCCGTCTTCCACCACGAGGCAGGCGGGCGAGTCGACCAGGCGCGTGGTCACGCGCACGTCTTCGGCCTTGTCCTTGAGCGCCTCCTTCAGCTTCTCGAGCAGCGGCTTGAACGACTCGGCGGCTTCCTCGGCGGCCTTCTTCTCGGCTTCGTCCTGCAGCTTGCCCAGGTCGACCGCGCCCTTGGCCACGCTCTGCAGCGGCGTGCCGTCGAACTCATTCAGGTAGTTCAGCGCCCACTCGTCGACACGGTCGGTCATGAGCAGCACCTCGATGCCCTTCTTCTTGAAGACTTCGAGCTGCGGGCTGTTCTTGGCAGCGGCAAGGTTGTCGGCCGTGATGTAGTAGATGGCGTCCTGGCCTTCCTTCATGCGCGCCTTGTAGTCGGCGAAGCTCACGCTCGCGACGTCGCTCGTGGTGGAGGCAAAGCGCAGCAGCTTGGCGATGCGGTCGCGGTTGCCCATGTCCTCGCCCAGGCCTTCCTTGAGCACCGCGCCGAACTCGGCGTAGAACTTGGCGAACTTGCCCGATTCGTCGGCGTACTCGGCGGCAGCTTCGGCGGCGGGGGTGGTGTTCTTGTCGACCACGTCGGTCACGCCTTCGGTCGGCTCGGGGGCGGGCACCGATTCGCCCGAGCCCACGTCGACCTTGCCTTCACCGCTCTCGGGCGCGGTCTTCTGCTTCTTGGCCAGGTCTTCGAGCATCGACAGCACGCGCTTGGTGCTGCCTTCGCGGATGGCCTTCACGTCGCGGCTTTCCTGCAGCAGCTCGCGGCTCACGTTCAGCGGCAGGTCGGCCGAGTCGATCACGCCCTTCACGAAGCGCAGGTAGTTGGGCAGCAGCGCCTCGGCGTCGTCCATGATGAAGACGCGCTTGACGTACAGCTTGACGCCGGCGCTCTTGTCGCGGTTCCACAGGTCAAAGGGGGCCTTGGACGGGATGTACAGCAGCTGCGTGTACTCGGTGCTGCCTTCGACGCGGTTGTGGCTCCAGGCCAGCGGCGCCTCGAAGTCGTGGCTGATGCTCTTGTAGAACTCTTCGTACTGCTCGGCGGTGATGTCCTTCTTGGGGCGGCTCCACAGGGCGTTGGCCTTGTTCACCGTTTCCCACTCGCCGGTCTTCACCATGTCGCCGGGCTGGTCGTTCTCGCCGTCTTTCCACTCTTCCTTTTCCATCAGGATGGGCAGGGAGATGTGGTCGGAGTACTTGCCGACGATCTGCTTGAGCTTCCAGGCGTTGAGGTATTCGTCGGCATCGTCGCGCAGGTGCAGCGTGATGCTGGTGCCGCGCGCGGCACGCGTGATGTCGGCCACTTCGAAGTCGCCGGCGCCACCGCTCACCCAACGCACGCCCTGGTCGGCGGGCAGGCCCGCGCGGCGCGACTCGACCGTGATCTTGTCGGCCACGATGAAGCCCGAGTAAAAGCCCACGCCGAACTGGCCGATGAGCTGTGCGTCGGCCTTCTGGTCGCCGCTGAGGCGGCTCATGAAGTCTTTGGTACCACTCTTGGCGATGGTGCCCAGGTTGTCGATGGCTTCCTGGCGCGACAGGCCGATGCCCTTGTCGGTGATGGTGAGGGTGCGCGCGGCCTTGTCGAACGTCAGGCGCACGTCCAGGTCGGGCTGGTCTTCGTACAGCGCGGGGTGGTCGAGCGCCTCGAAGCGCAGCTTGTCGCACGCGTCGGACGCGTTCGAGATCAGCTCGCGCAGGAAGATTTCCTTGTTGGAGTACAGCGCATGCGTGACGAGGTGCAGCAGTTGCGCGACTTCAGCCTGGAACGGGAGTTTGGTATTGGAGGAATCAGCCATGGGAAAGAAAGGGATCGAAGCCAAAAAATTCTAAGGCGAGCCGCCCGCGACGGGCGGCGGCCTTGCCAACTTTATGAACTGGGGTTGTCGCGCCAAAAAACAACGAGCGCAAGGCCGCGCGAACTTTGTCACACGGCTGTCGGCTCAGCGCCGCGCTTTCAGCGCGGTTGGGATTCGACTTCGCGCGTCCAGCGGTCGATGAGCCGCTTGCGCTCGGCCGCCTTGCCGTATTTCTCGAAGTCGTACTTGATGAGCTTCACGCTCTCCATCGACGGAATGCGCGGATCGGGCTTGAAGGTCTTGTTGGCCGGCGACTGCAGGCTGCCGGCCTTGGCGCCGATGGACTGGCCCGCGGGGCTCATGAGCCAGTCGTAGTAGCGCTTGGCGTTCTCCTTGTTGCGCGCGCCCTTCACGAGCGCGATGCCGCCGATCTCGAAGCCCGTGCCCTCGCAGGGCGCGGCGGTCTTCACCGGAAATTTGTCGTGCCGCCA
Organism: Variovorax sp. BGA-UO-ETr-C22; assembly: GCF_059567965.1. Lineage (NCBI taxonomy): Bacteria > Pseudomonadati > Pseudomonadota > Betaproteobacteria > Burkholderiales > Comamonadaceae > Variovorax > Variovorax sp. BGA-UO-ETr-C22. The sequence continues at coordinate 169,310 of NZ_JCAQPA010000009.1, read as the reverse complement.
GCGCTCGAAGCCGAAGATGAAGCTCACGCCGATCGCCACCTCGCCCTTGGCCACGTTGGGCGCCTGGGCCTGGCCGCTGCGCGTGTAGCTGGTGACGTTCTTGTGCAGCTTCTTCAGGTAGTCGAACGCGGGCTCCTCGCCCATCTGCTGCACCAGGCCCGCGATGACGGTGTAGGCCGTGCCGCTGGTGGCGGGGTGCGAAATTTCGATCTCGCCCTTGTACTCGGGCTTGATGAGGTCGGCCCAGCACTTGGGCTCGGCGAGCTTCTTTTTCTTCAGCAGCTCGGTGTTGAAGCCGAAGCCCATGGCACTCGTGTAGAAGCCGCCCACCATGTTCTGCGACATGGCGTACTGGCGCACCGACCAGTCGTGCAGGTCGTTGATGTAGGCCGGCCGGTACGGCTCGAGCAGGCCCTGCTCGGCGGCCTGCAGGAACGGGTCGCCGGTGCCGCCCCACCAGAGGTCGGTCTTGGGGTTGGCGGCTTCGGCGCGCAGCTGCGCACCGATTTCGCCGGTGCCCTTGTGGGCCTGCTGCACCTTGATGCCGGTCTCGCGCGTGAAGGCCGTGGCGGCCGCCTCGCACCAGCCCGCGTCGGTGCTGCACAGCGCGTTGACGGTGCCTTGCGCGGCGGCTTGCGACGCCCCGAGCAGGAGCGCCGTGCCCAGGCTGGCGGTGGCAAGGGCACGCACGGTGTGCCGGGGGGCGAATGAAGGCATGGGCGGGTCTCCTCGTTGTTCGACGTTGTATGAAGGCGCAGGATAGCGCCGGCTTGGGTGCTTGAGGTCAGCGCGCCGCCAGCAGCGGCGGCAGATGTTCCACCAGCCAGTCGATCACCACGCGCGTCTTCAGCGGCAGGTAGCGACTCGGCGTGCGGATCACGTGCAGCGGAAAACCGAAGGGCTCGGGCTCGTCGAACACGCGCACCAGCGTGCCGGCCGCGAGCGCGTCGGCCGCCAGCCAGGCCGGCAACCGCGCCAGGCCCATGCCGCCGATGGCGGCTTCCAGCAGCACCTCGGCGCTGTCGCAGCGCAACCGCGAGGGCAGCGCGGCCTCCACCTCCGTGTCGCCCTCGCGAAAACGCCAGGGCGAGACCTGCCCGTCGCGGGCGTAGTACACGGCTTCGTGCGGCGCGACCAGTGCCGCAAGGTCGCGCGGATGGCCGCGCTCGGCCAGGTACGCGGGCGCGGCGCACAGCAGCATCCACTGCACGCCGACCGGCCGCGCCACGAGGCCCGCGCTGTCGTCGAGTTCGCCGCTGCGGATGGCCAGGTCGAGCCCCTCTTCCACGAGATCGACGCGCCGGTCGTTGAAGGCCAGCTCCAGCGACAGCTGCGGATGCTGGCGCGCCAATGCGAGCAGCAGCGGCCCGACCTTGAGCCGCCCCAGCATCGCCGGCATGCTCAGGCGCACGAGGCCGGCGGCCGTGTGGCGCGCGGCGTCGGTCAGCGCCTCGGCCGCCTCCAGCTCGGCCAGCGCGCGGCGGCAGCGCTCGTAGTAGCCGTGACCTTCCTCGGTGAGGCTCTGGCTGCGCGTGGTGCGCAAGAAGAGGCGCGTGTCCAGCCGCGCCTCGAGCCGCGCGACGCTCTTGGCGACGGCCGAACGGGTGACGTGCAGGCGCTGCGCGGCGAGCGCGAAGCTGCCCGCCTCCACCGCCGCGACGAACTCCTCGATGCCTTGCAGGCGCTGGCTCATTGGATACTTTCAAGCACCATTTTTCGGAAAATTATCCACCACCGGATCGTTTTCATCGTCAATAGCATCGAGGCCGATCTTTTCCGATGGAGCCTTTTCCGATGCAAGAACCCGACGTGCTGCGCCGCTGGCAGCTTCCCCGACTGGGCCGCGCCCACCTCGCACAGGCCGAAGCGCCGATGCCCTCGCCAGGCCCGGGCCAGATCCTCGTGCGCGTGGGCGCGGTGGCGCTCAACTACCGCGACCTGCTCATGGTGCGCGACGGCATGGGCATGGCGCTCGCGCTGCCCTTCACGCCCGGCTCGGACATGGCGGGCACCGTGGTGGCCGTGGGCCCCGGCGTGCGTCGCTTTGCCGTGGGCGACCGCGTGATCAACACCTTCTGGGGCGGCTGGACCGACAGCCACTGGCACGCCGACACCACGCTGCTGGGCGGCCCCGGGCCGGGCATGCTGGCCTCGCACGTGTGCATCGACGCGAACTGGGCCGTGGCCGCACCGGCCACGCTGAGCCTCGAGGAAGCGAGCACGCTGCCCTGCGCCGGCCTCACGGCGTGGTTCGCGCTGGTGGAAACCGGCGCCCTGCGCGCAGGCGAGACGGTGCTGGTCCACGGCACCGGCGGCGTCGCGCTGTTCGGCCTGCAACTCGCGCGGCTGCACGGCGCGCAGGCCATCGTGGTGACGGGCAGCGCCGACAAGCAGGCCGCGGCACGCGCGCTCGGCGCCACGCACGTGCTCGCGCGCGACAGCGACTGGCCCGCCGAAGTGCGCCGGCTCACGCACGGGCGCGGCGCCGACCATGTGCTCGAACTCTCCAGCGGCCCCGACCTCGACCGCTCGCTGCAGGCCGTGAAGCAGGGCGGGCGCGTGTCGATCATCGGCATGCTCGGCGGCGACACGCTGAGCGCGTCGTTCTACGCGATGGTGCTCGGCCGCGTGACGGTGCAGGGCATCGGCGTCGGCCATCGGCGTGCGCTCGAGGAGCTGGTGCGCGCGGTCGATGCGAATGCTTTGAAGCCGGTGATCGCCGCGCGCTACGGCTTCGACGCGCTGCCCGCCGCGCTCGACCATCTGGAACGCGGCGCGTTCGGCAAGGTCGTCGTGACGATGGCATGACGACGATGTGACGCGGCCTCGCCCTCGCCCGACCATTTGCAAATGCTGCAGGGCACAAATCCACAGCATTCGTGAACAGTTGCCGCTAAGCGCGCCGGTTTGCTCGACGCCTCCATTTCCCGTTCCTAGAATGCGGCCCGCGTTCGGCTCCCGCCGTGCGTGCTTTCTCAACTTCAGGATGGAGCGTTATGGAACACAGTACCTACAAAAAGTGGTCTGCAGAATTCATTGGTACTTTCTGGCTCACGCTCGGAGGCTGCGGAAGCGCAGTTCTGGCGGCGGCCTTTCCGGGCGTCGGCATCGGCCTGCTCGGCGTCTCGCTGGCCTTCGGTCTGACGGTGGTCACCGGCGCCTACGCGCTCGGTCCGATCTCGGGCGGCCACTTCAACCCGGCCGTGTCGATCGGTCTGGCCGCCGCGGGCCGCTTCAAGGCCGGGCAGCTGCCGGGCTACATCGTGTCGCAGGTGCTGGGCGCCATCGCGGCGGCCGGCGTGCTGTACCTGATCGCCACCGGCAAGCCGGGCGCGGACATCGGCGGCTTTGCCACCAACGGCTACGGCGAGCACTCGCCCGGCAAGTACGGCATGACGGCCGCGCTGATCAGCGAAGTGGTGATGACCGCCGTGTTCCTGATCGTGATCCTGGGTGCCACCGCCAAGCGCGCGGCCGCAGGCTTCGCGGGCATGGCCATCGGCCTGTGCCTGACGCTGATCCACCTGGTGTCGATCCCCGTGACCAACACCTCGGTGAACCCGGCGCGCAGCACCGGCCCGGCGCTGTTCGGCCCGTCGTATGCGGTGTCGGAACTGTGGCTGTTCTGGGTCGCCCCGATCGTGGGCGCGATCATCGGCGCGGTGATCTACCGCGCACTGCTCAGCAGCAACGACGACTGAGCTGGTAGGTCCCCGGCAGCGGAATCAGCTTCCGCTGCCCGACTTCACCATCGGCAGTGAAGTCGATTGCCCGATGGGCTCGGTGCCCGTCGGGTGCGACGCCGCATAGGCGCCCGCCTCGATGTCGGACACCGGCGTCAACCCATTGATCGCCGGCGCCGACGTCGACTGGCCAATGGGCTCCGTGCCGCTCGGGCGTGCCGCCGCCATCGCGCCGGCCTGCACCTCCGGGTTCTCCGGCGAATTCAACTGCAGCGGGTGGAAGTCCGAACCGTCGGTGGTTTCGGCGGAGGCATTGACCGTGCCCAGGGCCGCGAACGCGGCGAAGGAAGCAACGGCAAGAAGCTGGAACGAAGTGCGCATGGTGTGTTCTCCTGAAGGCAGGTTGTCTCCGGTCCGGTGCCGTCGCGCGGACCGCGCGCAGCAGGACCTGCAGCCACTCTAGGCAGCCTGACTGAGGCCAGCGTGAGCGAAGAATGAGCCGGGAGTGAGCACCGCGCGATGACTACGTCGGCAGCAGCACCCGCGCCCGCAGCCCCGGCCCCTCGTCCCCGTTGCGCAGCTCGATGCGCAGGCCATGCCGCTCGGCCGCCGTGCGCGCGATCGCCAGGCCCAGCCCGCTGCCGCCCGCCGCCGCGCCGGGCACGCGAAAGAAGCGGTCGAACACGCGCTCCAGTTCGGCCGGCGGAATGCCCGGCCCGTTGTCGAGCACATCGACCACCGCCTGCCCGTCGACGCGGTGCAGCCGCACATCGACCACGCCACCCTCGGGTGCGTAGCGCAGCGCGTTGTCGATGAGGTTGTCGAACACGCTGCGCAGTTCGGACGCAGGCGCGGTCACCACCGCACCGGTCAGACCTTCGAAGCCCACGTCGATGCGCCGTGCGTCGGCCAGCACCATGCGCTGGCCCAGGCTTTCGCGCAGCAGCACCTCGATGTCGACCCGCTCGCCCGGCGCATCCGACGGCGGTGCGTCCTGCCGCGACAGCTGCAGCAGCTGCTCGATGAGGTGCTGCGCGCGCGTCACGCCGGCCTCGAGCTGGTTGAAGCGCTCGGTGGCTTCGCCGGCCGGCACGTGCGCGCGCAGGTTCTCGATCTGCAGGCCGATGGCGGCCATCGGCGTGCGCAGCTCGTGCGCCGCGTCCTGCACGAAGCGCCGCTGCGTGGCGAAGGCGCTGCGCACGCGCGACAGCAGGTGGTTGAAGGCGCCCACCAGCGGCGTGATCTCGTCGGGCACGCGCGCCAGCGACAGCTCGGTGGGGCGGCGCTCGTCCTGCGAGGCCACGTCGCGCGCCACGCCGCGCAGCGAGCGCGAGGCGGCCGACACGATGAGCCACAGCACCAGCAGCGCCGCCGGCAGCAGCAGCGCGATCGGCAGGCCTTCGAGCAAGGCGCGGCGCAGGGCGCGGCGATGGCGGTAGTCCTCGTTCTGCAGCACCTGCACGCGCGGCGCATCGGCATGCGGCGCGGGCTCGGCCGTGAACACGCGCCAGCGCGAATGCGCGGGCCCTTCGGCGTGCACGTCACTGAAGCCGCTGCCGGGCTGCAGCGGCACCGACAGCGCGGGCCACGAGCTCGCGCGCAAGGCGGCGCCGTCGGCACTCCAGATCTGCACGACGAAGGCGCCGCGCGAGAAGGCCGCTTCGCCGTCCATCGCGCGCGGGGTCTTGGGCGGGTCGTTGCCCGCGTACGACTCGGCCACCAGCCGCATCTGGTCGTCGAGTGCGTTGTGCACGAGATTGCCGTAGGCCAGGAAGGAGAACCACGCCGTGAGCACCGCCGCCACCACATGCAGCGTGACCAGCCACAGCAGCAGCTGGGTGCGCAGCGAACGCGGGCGCCACCAGCGGCGGGCGGCATCGGTCATGCCGCCACTCGCCAGCCCAGCCCGCGCACGTTGCGGATCGCGTCGGCGCCGAGCTTGCGGCGCATGCCGTGGATCAGCACGTCGATGGCGTTGCTGGTCACTTCGTCGCCCCAGCCGTAGATGCGGTTCTCGAGCTGCTCGCGCGAGAGGATGGCGCCGGGCCGCTCCAGCAGCGCATGCAGCAGCGCGAACTCGCGCGCGGTGAGCGCCTCGCGCACGCCGTTGACCGCCACCTCGCGCGTCGTGAGGTCCAGCTGCAGCGCGGCGGTGCCGATCAGCGAATGCGCGGCGCCGTCGCGGCGGCGCACCACGGCGCGCATGCGCGCGAGCAGCTCGCGGAACTCGAAGGGCTTGAGCAGGTAGTCGTCGGCGCCCAGGTCCAGGCTGTGGATGCGGTCGTCCAGGCCGTCGCGCGCGGTGAGCACCAGCACAGGCGTGGCGTCGCCGCGTTCGCGCGCGCGGCGCAGCACCTCGGTGCCGTCCTGGCGGGGCAGGCCCAGGTCGAGCAGCACGCAGGTGTAGCCGCCGTCGCCGAGCGCGCTGTGCGCCAGCTCGCCGTCGCGCACCCAGTCGGCCGACCAGCCCGCGCCCTCGAGCGCCTGCTTCAGGCTGCGCCCGATCATTTCGTCATCTTCCACCAGCAGCACGCGCATCGCGGCGACTCCTTTGCGCGCAAGGTAGCACGCGACCGGGATGATCGTCAGGGGCCCTGCGCCTCGGCGCAGCGTAGGCGCGAAGACTTAGGCGGGGCTTAGGACGCGGACGGCGTGCTGCTCGTCCTCTGCGTCCGTGGCAAAGGCCAGCAGGCGCAGCGCCTCTTCTTCCACGCCGCGCCGGTCGGCCGCCGACCAGCGCGTGAAGGGTTCCAGCACCACGGTGGCCGCCTGCGTCGCGCGTTCGATCTTCCAGGTGCCCGCCACGAAGCCGTCGAGCAGCACCGTGCCGCGCACGATGCCGTTGATGGTGAACACGCGGGCGCGGTGCGCCTCGTCGAGCACGCGGCGGCGGTCGGCGTGCGAGAGCAGCAGGTTGTCCCATTCGGCGACCAGACGCGGCGGCGCGGGCGTGTCGGGGTCGGGGCGCGGCGCGCGCGGCAGGTCGAAGAGCTCCTGGCCCTCGTCGCCGGTGAACACGCGCAGCTGCGGCCTCAATCGATCGGCCACGGCCTTCCAGCCCGTGAGGCCCGACCACGCGCCGGCATCGGCCAGCGTCGCGGGGCCGAAGGCGGCGAGGTAGCGCAGCAGCAGATCGTCCTGCGTGGCAGCGGCGATGCCGGCAGTGGCATCGCCCAACCAATCACCGAGCGGCTGCAGCAGCGCGTTCTGGTGCGAGTTCCAGCTGCCCGCGGGCGGCAGGTGGACCAGCGGCACGTTGTTGCGGATGAGCGCGGCGAGCGAGGCCGGCGCGTGGTCTTTCCAACGCGCCGCGAGCGCCTGGCCGAGGGCGGTGCCGGTGAGCGGCCCGTCGCCCAGCAACGCACGGCCCGCCTTCACCACGGCCGCGCGGTCGACGCCTTCGAGGGCCCGCGCATGCAGGCCCGACAGGCCGCGCTGGTGCACGGGCTCGAGCAGCGGCCGCCAGGCCCACGCGTCCGCAGCGGTCATCAGGTGCAGGGTGGCGCGCAGCGTCGACATGCGCACGATGCGGCGGTTCTTCAGCGCGTCGGTCAGCTGCGCCCGGTGAAAGCCTTCGAGCCGGCTCCACAGGCCAATGTAGGGCGGGTTGGGCGCCTGCGCCTGCAGCCCGGCCAGCTTTTCGATGGCCTGCGCGACGCTCGCCTTGCGCCGCGCCAGCAGCATCTGCCGCGCGAGCGTGGCCCGGTTCAGCGCGCGCCGGCTCAGCACCGCGGCCATGGGCAGGTCGTCAGAATTTCTCGTGCGGCGCCAGGTAGCGCCACTGGCCCACCGGCAGGTTGCCCAGCATCACCTTGCCGATGCGCACGCGCTTCAGGCCCACCACCTTGAGGCCGACCAGCTCGCACATGCGGCGGATCTGGCGCTTCTTGCCTTCGGTGAGCACGAAGCGCAGCTGCTCGGGGTTCTGCCACTCGACGCGCGCCGGCTTGAGCGCCTGGCCGTCCAGGCTCAGGCCGTGCCGCAGCCGGGCCAGCATGGCGGGCGGAAACACCGCCTGCACGTTGGTGGTGACCGGGTCGTCGTCGTCCAGGCGCACCAGCTGGCCGGTGGGCGCGGGCTGGTCCAGCCCGTGGTAGGCCACGCGCACGAGGTATTCCTTGTCCATCGTCGAGTCTTCGCCGATGAGCTGGCGCGCGATGCGGCCGTCCTGCGTCATCACGAGCAGGCCGGTGGAGTCGATGTCGAGCCGCCCGCAGGGCGCCAGGCCGCGCAGCTGCTGCGGACCGAAGAAGAAGCGCGCGTTGTCTTCCGACCAGCGGTTCTGCGGCGTGAACAGCGTGACCGCCGGCTCGTGGCCGTCCTCGGCCTGCCCGCTCACGTAGCCGATGGGCTTGTTGATGAGGATCGTGACCTGGTTCGCCTGCTGGCCCTTGGCAGCCTTGTCGACCTCGATACGGTCGCTGGGCGTGACCTTCACGCCCATCTCGGCGGGCTTGCCGTTGACGCGCACCCAGCCCTGCGCGATCCAGTCGTCGGCCTCGCGGCGCGAGCACAGGCCGAGTTCGGCCATGCGTTTGTTGAGGCGCACGGGCGCGTGGGGGGAGGTGGAGGGCTCGGTCATGGGGGGGCAAATCCTAGCAAATGCGCCCTGCGAGTATCTGGCCGTTTGCCATCGGCCGCCTGCCCCGTGGGGCCAGGAACACTTGATCGATGCGTCGCACCGGTGCTATCCTGAATCCAGGCGCAAGTTGATTGCGCCCTTTTTGGGGGATTCCCAAGTGAGCATGCCAAACACACGCAAGTTTCAGTACGCCATCGTCATCGGGCGTTTCCAGCCCGTTCATTTCGGTCACCAGCGACTCATCGAAGAAGGCCTTCGCGCCGCCGATCGGGTCATCGTGGTGGTCGGCTCCGACCGCAAGCCGCGCAGCGTCAAGGACCCTTTCACCTTCGATGAACGCGAACGCATGGTGCGCGCGTGCCTGCGCGGCACCGAGCAGATGCGCGTGAGCGTCGTCGGCGTCGGCGACTCGCCCTACAACGACCAGATCTGGATCGCGTCGATCCAGTCTGCCGTCGAGCGGCTGATCCAGCAGGATGGCCATGTGCCCGCGGCGCAGGCCAAGGTCGCGCTGGTGGGGCACCTGAAGGACAGCTCCAGCTACTACCTCAAGCTCTTCCCGCACTGGGAGTTCGTGGGCCAGCACAGCGTGGAAAGCCTCAACGCCACCGACGTGCGCAACCTCTATTTCGACCCCGAGAACCGAGGCCAGCTCGCACGCGCCGACCTGCCCGACGGCACCGCCGCCTTTCTCGACAAGTTCACCGGCACCGCTGACTATGCCGAGCTCTGCGACGAACGCGCCTTCCTCGTCGACTACCGCGACAAATACCGCTATGCGGGCAGCGACTTTCCGCCGATCTACACCACGGTCGATGCCATCGTGGTCGAGGCGGGCCACATCCTCCTGGTGCAGCGCAAGTTCCATCCCGGCAAGGGCACGTGGGCGCTGCCCGGCGGCTTCGTCGGCCAGCACGAGCGGCTGCAGGACGCGGCCATCCGCGAGCTGAAGGAAGAAACCCGCCTCAAGGTGCCCGTGCCCGTGCTCAACGGCAGCATGAAGGCCAGCCATGTGTTCGATGCGCCCGACCGCTCGCAGCGCGGCCGCACGATCACGCACGGCTTCTTCTTCGAGCTGGCCCACAACCAGTGGACGGGCCTGTCGGATGTGCGTGCCGACGACGACGCGGCCGCGGTGCGGTGGGTGCCGATTGCCGAGTTCCTCGGGATGCCGGACCGCATCTACGAAGACCACTACTTCATCGCAAACCATTTTTTGGGTGGCCTGGGCAAGAACTGAACGACCAGGCTTTGTCAGCAAGAACGGGTCCCGGTTGACGGGGCCCACGTGAAAGGAGCTTTCACATGAACCGCAACCTCACCTCCTCGCCCCTGGGCAACAACCTGTTGCTGCGCACCGACTCCTACAAGGTGTCGCACTGGATGCAGTACCCGCCCGGTACGCAGACCGTGCACAGCTACATCGAATCGCGCGGCGGGCTCTTCAGCCATTCGCTGTTCTTCGGCCTGCAGGCGTACCTGCGCGAGTACCTGCAGACGCCGGTGACGCGCAGCGACGTCGAGGAAGCCGCAGCGATGATGGCCGTGCACGGCGAACCCTTCAACCGCGAAGGGTGGCTGCGGCTGATCGAGAAGCACGACGGACTGATGCCCGTGCGCATCCGCGCGGTGCCCGAGGGCAGCGTGCTGCCGGTGCACAACGTGCTGGCCACCATCGAGAACACCGACCCCGAGTTCTTCTGGGTCACGAGCTTTCTCGAAACCGAATTGCTGCGTGCCATCTGGTACCCGACCACGGTGGCCACGCTCTCGGCCGCCGCGCGCACCACGCTGCTGCGCTACCTCGAAGCGACCTGCGACGACCCGCAAGGCCAGATCGCGTTCAGGCTGCACGACTTCGGCGCGCGCGGCGTGTCGAGCCTGGAGTCGGCGGCGCTCGGCGGCATGGCCCACCTGGTCAACTTCATGGGCACCGACACGCTGGCCGCCTTGGTGGCGGCGCGTCGTTACTACGACTGCGACGTGGCGGGCTTCTCGATTCCCGCGGCCGAGCACAGCACCATCACGGGCTGGGGCCGCGACCATGAATCCGACGCGTACAGCAACATGGTCGACCAATTCGCCAAGCCCGGCACGACCTTCGCCGTGGTGAGCGACAGCTACGACATCTTCAACGCCTGCGCGCGCATCTGGGGCGACGAGCTCAAGGCCAAGGTGGTGGCCTCGGGCGCGACGCTGGTGGTGCGGCCCGACTCGGGCGACCCGGCCGAAACCACGCTCAAGGTGGCGCAGATCCTGGCCGAACGCTTTGGCACCACGACGAATGCCAAGGGGTTCCGCGTGCTGAACAACGTGCGCATCATCCAGGGCGACGGCGTGAACCTCGACTCGCTGCGGCTGTGCCTCTCGAACTTCTTCCACAACGGCTTCTCGACCGAGAACATCTCCTTCGGCATGGGCGGCGGCCTTCTGCAGCAGGTCAACCGCGACACGATGCAATGGGCGATGAAGTGCTCGGCGATGCAGGTGAATGGCGAGTGGCGCGATGTCTACAAGTCGCCGGTGGGCGATGTGAACAAGGCCTCGAAGAAGGGGCGGCTCGCGCTGGTGCGCAACGCCCGCGGCGAAGTGCAGACGCTGCGCGAGGAAGCGTTGGCGAGCGGCCAGGTCGATCTGCTGCAAACGGTGTTCGAGAACGGACGCATCGTCGCGAACACCACCTTCGAGGCGATTCGCGAGCGGGCGGCCGCCGGCGTGAATCAGCTCGTCACGTCGCGGGCGCCGCTCTGAGGCGGTGATCCTTCCAGCACGGCGCGTGTGCATCGGCCGTGCCACATGGCATGTCCATAATCCGGCGACCAGACCGCCGAATCCATGACCAAACTCCTGATCCTCAGTGTGAGCGCCGGCAACGGCCATGTGCGCGCCGCCCAGGCGCTCGAAGCCACCCTCGCCCAGTCGTTCGCGCCGCACACCGCGGTGCATGTCGACGCCATGGCCCATGTGCCGGCGGGCTTTCGCAAGGTGTACACCGACTGGTACCTGCAGCTGGTGAACCGCGCGCCCGAGCTGTGGTCGTACCTGCACCAGCGCACCGACGTCACGCCGCACCACGCGCCCTCGCAGCGGCTGCGCCGCGGCATCGAGCGCCTGAGCACCGGGGCGCTGGTGCGCGAGATCCGCCGCGCCAAGCCCGACGCCGTGATCTGCACCCACTTCCTGCCGGCCGAGCTGCTGATGCGCGAGCGCAACCGGGGCCGCATCGAATGTCCCGTGTGGCTGCAGATCACCGACTACGACCTGCACAACATGTGGCTGGTGCCGGGCATGACGGGCTACCTCGCGGCGACGGAAGAAGTCGCCTTCCGGCTGCGCGCACGCGGCATTCCGCCGGAGCGCGTGCATGTCACGGGCATTCCGGTGATGCCGGCTTTTTCCGAGCCCGATGCGCCCGAGCTCGCGCACGCGGCCTGCGCGAGTGCGCTGGGCCTGGACCCCGCACGGCCGGTGCTGCTGATGGCGTCGGGCGGTGCCGGTGTGGGCGATCTGCCCAGCATGGTCGAGCGCGTGCTCGCGCTCGGCGGCGACACGCCCTTCCAGGTCATCGCCGTGGCCGGCCGCAACGCCGAAGCCCATGCGCGGCTTGAGGCGCTCTCGCAGCGCCATCCGGGCCGCGTGGTGGCCGTCGGCTTCACGAACGAGATGCACAAGATGATGGCCGCGGCCGACCTGGTCGTGACCAAGCCCGGCGGCCTCACGGTGTCGGAGTGCCTGGCGCTGGGCAAGCCGATGCTGCTGATCTCGCCGATTCCGGGGCAGGAAGAACACAACGCCGGCTTCCTCATGGAGGAAAGCGCGGCCTGGCTGGCCTACGACGCCATCGGCCTCGATTACAAGGTGGCGCGCCTCATGGCCGACCCCGCCAAGCTCGCGGCCATGGCCGCGCGCAGCCGCGCGCTGGGCAAGCCGCAGGCCGCGCGCGCGGTGCTGCAGCGCGTGCTGGGCCTCGGCGCATGAGCGGCGCAGCCGTGGAGCCGCGGCCCGGCATCGGCCGCACGCTGGTCTACCTCGCGTGGGTCGTGACGATGGCGTTCTTCTTCGCCAACGCCGAGATCCAGATCGAAGGCGGCGCCGGCTGGGCCACCTCGCTGCCCACCTGGCGCATCGAGAACAACATCTGGCTCGACCTGTTCTGGGGCGGGCGCGCGATGACGGGGTACCACGCCTGGGTGTTCACCTTCATGATGCTGGTGTTCTTCTCGCCGCTGGCCTTCCAGGGACGCTGGGCGCTGCGCGACTGGGGGCTGGCGCTCGCCGGGCTGATCGTGTTCTGGGTCTGCGAAGACTTCCTGTGGTTTCTCATCAACCCGGCCTTCGGCTTCGAGAACTTCAACCCCGTGAAGGCCTTCTGGCACAAGCACTGGCTGTGGGGCGCGCCGGTCGACTACTGGGGCGGGCTCGCGGTGGCGCTGCTGATCCTGGTGCGTCGCCACTGGCCGCGCCGCGCACGATGAAGCAAGACACCGCCGACCTGCGCCCCGATCACTGGGCCGATCCGCTCGACGCCCTGCAGGTCGAGAACCTGCATCGCATCACGCCCACGCTGTACCGCAGCGCGCAGCCGCGCCGCGCCAACGTGGCGGCGCTGCAGTCGCTGGGCATCCGCACCGTCGTGAGCCTGCGTTCCTTCAACGACGACCGGAAGGTGTTTGCCGGCAGCGGCATCCGGCTGGTGCGCGTGCCGATCAACACCTGGTCGATCGACGACGCCAAGGTGCTGCGCGCGCTGGTCGCGATGCGCGAGGCCGAAAAGCAGGGGGCGGTGCTCATCCACTGCATGCACGGCGCCGATCGCACGGGCGTGGTGGCGGCCGCCTACCGCATGGCCGTGCAGGACTGGGACAAGGACAGCGCGCGCCAGGAGATGCTGCGCGGCGGCTATGGGTACCACACGCTGTGGCGCAACATCCCGCGCTACATCGAGCGGCTCGATCCGCTGCGGATGCGCCATGCGCTGGCCCATGCCCCGGTGATCCCCATGGTGTCTTGAAGGCGCCAGCAGGCGCGCGCACCCGCTCCTATACTGGCCGCCCCGTGGCCGATGGCCATCTCCGAACGACCTTTCACAGGGGCTTTCCCATGGCACTCCAACTGCGCTCCCTCGTCCGTTCCAACGGCGAACTCGAACTCTCCCTGCACGACGACCCGGTGCCCGAACCGCAGGCCCACGAGGTGGTGATCCGCGTCGAGGCCTCGCCGATGAACCCGTCGGACCTGGGCCTGCTCTTCGGCGCCGCCGACATGAGCACCGCCGTGGCCTCCGGCACGGCCGATCGCCCCGTCGTCACCGCCACGGTGCCCGAACGCGCGCGCGCCTCGATGGCGGCGCGGCTCGACCAGTCGATGCCGGTGGGCAACGAAGGCGCGGGCGTGGTGGTCAAGGCCGGTTCGTCGCCGGCTGCGCAGGCGCTGCTGGGCAAGACCGTGGCGGCCATCGGCGGCGCGATGTACTCGCAGTACCGCGCGGTGCCCGTGGCGATGTGCCTCGAGCTGCCGGCGGGCACCACGCCGGCCGAAGGCGCGTCGTGCTTCGTGAACCCGCTGACCTCGCTGGGCATGGTCGAGACCATGAAGCGCGAAGGCCACAAGGCGCTGGTGCACACGGCAGCCGCGTCCAACCTGGGCCAGATGCTCAACAAGATCTGCCAGAAGGACGGCATCGACCTCGTCAACATCGTGCGCAAGCCCGAGCAGGAAGCGCTGCTGCGCAGCATCGGCGCGAAGTACGTGTGCAACGCGAGCTCGCCGGACTTCCTCGAACAGCTGACCGACGCCCTGGTCGCCACCGGCGCCACGCTGGCCTTCGACGCCACGGGCGGCGGCAAGCTGGCCGGCCAGATCCTCGGCTGCATGGAAGCGGCGCTGAACCGCACCGCCAAGGAATACAGCCGCTACGGCTCGACCACGCACAAGCAGGTCTACATCTACGGCGGCCTGGACCGCAGCCCGACCGAGTTCGTGCGCAACTTCGGCATGGCCTGGGGCATGGGCGGCTGGCTGCTGTTCCCGTTCCTGCAGAAGCTGGGCGATGAAGGCACGCAGCGGCTGCGTTCGCGCGTGATCGCGGAACTGAAGACGACGTTTGCCAGCCACTACACGCGGGAGGTGTCGCTGGTCGAGGCGCTGCAACTCGATGCGATCGGGGTGTATGGGAAGCAGGCGACGGGGGAGAAATTCCTGCTGAATCCGAACAAGGGGCTGGCGGGCTGACACCTGCCCTGGCGCAAGGCCAGCGGCCCGGCCCGCAACCCGGCGTTCGACTCGATTCAGCCGGCGCGGCCCCTCACCTCGGCCGCGAATTGCGGCTGCGGGCCCCCTGCCATGCGTCGGGGTCTTGCGCGAAGCTTTGAACAATCATCGTCGACAGCTCTTTTTGCACCGCGCGCAAGTCGACCGTCGATTCTTTCAGCAGCGCCTGCAGCATCACGCCACGCAGCGCCCCCAGAACGATGACGGCCGCCGTGGCGGGATCGACGCCCTTTCGCATTTCGCCTGCCGCGATGGCGGCCCGGAAGTGCAACGCCAGAAAGTCGATCACGCTCTGGTTGTAGCGCCCCAGGCTTTCGCCGGTTTCGGAATCGTCGGTGGTGGCCTCGGCCATCAGCACCAGCAAGGCGCGGGTGTTGGTCCATCCGCCATCGGCGCGGCCCAGGTACACGGCCACGAAGGAAAGCAACGATGCCATGCCCTCGTCGGCCGGCGGGCTGCGCTCGAGCTCGTGCATGAAGTTCTGGTTGATGTAGGCAGCCAGCGCACGCAGCAGCGCAGGCTTGCTTCCGAAATGATGCGCCGCCAGGCCCCGGCTGTAGCCGGCCGCCTCGCCCACTTCGGCGAGCGTCATCCCGACCCACCCCTTGCGCGACACGATCTCGCGGGCCGCTTCCAGCAGGCGTGCCTCAGCGGCTGCGCGGCGCTCCATCTGCGTTCGGCGAGGGAGCGTGGTGTTCGGCGATTTGGCGGCGGTCCTCATGGGCCCGAAGTCTAACGACGCGATGCGGCATCCTTGACCACGCCGGCGCTGAGCAGCCGGTCGATCCGGTCGCCGGCATAGCCCAACTCCCCGAGGATCTCGTTCGAGTGCTGCCCGAGCAGCGGCGCACCGCTGCGGATCTGCGCCGGCGTGGCGCCGAACAGCGTGGCCGGCCGCGTGGTCTGCAGGGCGCCTTCCGAGGGATGGTCCATTGGCTGGAACATGCCGACCGCTTTCAGGTGCGGGTGCTCGGGCAGGTCGTCGATGCGCCAGATCTGCGTGGCGGGAATGTCGAGCTCTTCGCAGATCGCGACCCACTCGGCGGTGCTGCGCGTCGGTGTCAGGCTGTGGAGTTCGCGATAGAGCTCGCGGACGCTCGCGTTGAGCTTGTGCCGGTCCGACAGGTCGTAGGCACCCGCCAGGTCTTCCCGTCCCACGCGGCGGAACAGCGCGATCCACTGCTGCGGGCTGTACGGCAGCATGGCGATGTAGCCGTCCGACGTCGGTGCCGGCTTGCGCCCGCCGCTCACCACGCGCCCATAGCCCGCGGGTGCGGTCGGCGGATCGAAGGCGAGCCCGCCCATGTGCTCCACCATGGTGAACTCGACCATCGTCTCGAGCATGGGCACTTCGACGTACTGGCCGTTTCCGGTGCGCTCGCGATGGAACAGCGCCGCAAGCACCGCATTGACGACCACGATGCCGGTGGTCTTGTCGGCCATCAGCGTGGGCACGTAGTCGGCCGTTCCCGTGGACTGCCACATCAGCCCCGCGACACCGCTGGCGGCCTGAATGATGTCGTCGAACGCCGGCTTGGCATGGTCCGGGCCGTCCTGGCCGAAGCCGGTGGCCGCGCAGTAGACGATGTCGGGGCGTACCGCCCGCAGCGCGTCGTAGCCCAGGCCCAGGCGTTCGATGGCGGGAACGCGCATGTTGTGCACGAAGACATCGGCGTCCGCGGCGAGTTCGAGCAGGATCTTCCGGCCTTCGGCGCTCTTGAGGTCGACCGCCAGGGAGCGCTTGTTGCGATTGATGGCCAGGAAGATCGAACTCATGCCGGCGTGGCGCGACACACCGTTGGCGCGCATCAGATCGCCTTCGATCGGCTCGACCTTGATGACGTCGGCGCCATAGTCGCCCAGGATCTGCGTGGCAACGGGTCCGAGCACGACCGAGGTCAGGTCGAGCACGCGAACGCCCTTGAGCGGTCCGCTCGCCGCTGGTGTCGTGGGGGGCCGTTTTTCCATGAAGGTTCTCTGCTGATGTGGTGAAGATCATCTTATCAACTTGCTTGTCGATCAACAAGTAACTTCATAGAATCCGGCTTCCACCACAGGAGACACGTTCATGAACCCTTTGTCGAAGATGCTGCGCGCCGCGGCGTTCACGGCCGCGCTGGCATCCGCCGCGGCACCGTTCGCACAGGCCCAGCCACAACAGACCGCCGCGACCTATCCGTCCAAGCCGATCCATTTCGTCGTTCCTTTTCCGCCCGGCTCCGGCACCGACGTCGGCGCCCGCTTCTTCGCGCGAAAGCTGGGCGAGCTGGCAGGACAGCCGGTGATCGTCGAGAACCGCGCGGGCGCCAACGGCTTCATCGCCGTGAAGGCCGTGACCTCCGCGCCTGCCGACGGCTACACCCTGCTGATGGGCAGCAACTCGACGCTGGCCACCAACGTGGCGCTGTTCAAGCAACTGCCGTACGACCCGGTGAAGGACCTGGCCCCGGTCTCGACGCTCATGCGCTCGCCCATCGTGCTCATCGTGCCGGCCAACTCGCCCTACAAGACACTCAAGGACCTGATCGATGCGGCGCGCGCCAAGCCCGGGCAGCGCACCTATGCATCGGGGTCGGCCGCCTACCAGCTCATGGGCGAACTGTTCGCCGACAAGGCCGGCATCCAGCTGCTCAACGTGCCCTACAAGGGCGCGCCCGATGCAGTCAACGCCACGCTCTCCGGGCAGACCGATCTGGGCTTTTCCGACATCACCGCCACCATGGAGTTGCTGCGTGGCGGCAAGATCCGCGCACTCGCCATTGCGGCCGACCAGCGCCTTGCCGGCCTGCCCGATGTGCCCACCGCGCAGGAACAGGGCATCGGTGGCTTCAGCGCCGACACGTGGACGGGCGTCGCCGTGGCGGCCAACACGCCGAAGCCAGTGGTCGACAAGCTGTCGGACATGTTCGTGAAGATCCTCGCCATGCCCGAGACGAGAGAGTTCTACGCCAAGCAGAACGTGATCACGATGAAAGGCGGCCAGGACGAGCTGCGCGACTTCCAGCGCGAACAGATCGCCGTCTGGAAGCGCATCGCGGCGGCCGCAAAGATTGAACTCCAATGACCGATTCGCCCTCCATTTCCCAAAGCCGCGACGCCCATGTCGTCACGCTGACCCTGCGGCGCGGCCCGCACAACTTTGTCGATGCCGGCACGATGCGCGACCTGGCCGACCGCCTGGCCGCACTCGACGACGATGCAGGCTGCCGCGCCATCGTGCTCGCGGCCGAAGGCAAGTCGTTCTGTGCCGGCGCCGACTTCTCGGGCGTTCCCTCGGGCGGCCAGGCCGTCGACCCCGCCGACTTCTACACCCATGCCATGCGGCTCTTCGACGCTCGAAAGCCGCTGGTCGCGGCGGTGCAAGGCGCGGCGGTGGGCGCGGGCGTCGGGCTTGCGCTGGTGGCCGACTTTCGCGTGAGCTGTGCGCAGGCGCGGTTCAGCGTCAACTTCAACCGGCTGGGCTTTCACCCCGGCTTCGGTCTGAGCCACACATTGCCTCGCCTGATCGGCATGCAGCGAGCCTCGATGCTGTTCTACACGGGCCGCCGCATCGACGGCACCGAAGCGCTGGCCATCGGCCTGGTCGACGAACTGGTGACGGCCGACGAGGTGCTGGCCCGCGCCCAGGCGCTCGCCCAGGAGATCGCCATGTCGGCGCCGCTCGCGGTCCAGAGCACGCGCGCCACCTTGCGCGCCGGCTGCGCGCACGAGGTACGCGCAATCAACCAACGGGAGCTGGCCGAGCAACAGGTGCAATTCCTGAGCGAAGACTTCCGTGAAGGCGTCAAGGCCATGGCCGAGCGCCGCACACCGCGCTTCACCGGTCGCTGAGCGACCACTCGATCAGCTTTGCACAGACAACGACGGAGTACCTGAATGAATTTCGAACTCGACCCCGAACACCAGACGCTCAAGGAGCTTGTCGCCAGCTTCGTGCGCGAAGACCTGCTGCCGCTGGAACCGGCCCTGCTGAAACGGGAGGCCGCCGGCGAACCCTGGGAGCTGTCGGCCGATGAGCACGCGCGGCTGGACACCGTGTCGAAGGCCCGCGGCCTGTGGGGCCTCGATGCGCCCGCCGAAATGGAGGGCCTCGACCTCCCGGTGGTGGCGATGGTCGGGGTGAACGAAGAATTCGGAAAGACCATCACGCCCTACGAGCTGCCCCCCGACTCGCCCAATCTGCGGATGCTGCTGACCGCCGCCAACGACGCGCAGCGCGCCGCCTACCTGGCCCCTTACGCGCGCGGAGAGACGGTTTCGGCCATCGCCATTTCGGAGCCCGGCGCAGGCGCCGACCCTTCAGCCATGTCGACGCGTGCCGTGCGCGACGGCGACGACTGGGTTCTCAATGGCCGCAAGATCTGGATCAGCCGCGCCGCGCGCGCGGACTGGACCATCGTCATGGCCGTCACGGACAAGACCAAGGTGGGGCGCCCAGCCATCTCGGCGTTCATCGTCGACCGCAACACCCCGGGCTTTCGCGTCGAGCGTCGCATCCCCATGATCGGCGGCGTCTCGACCTACGAGGTGCTGCTCGAAGACTGTCGCGTACCGCATGCACGCCTGCTCGGCCAGGAAGGCCAGGGGTTCGCGCCGATGCAGGCGCGCCTGTCGAGCCGGCGCCTGCAGATGGCCGCATGGTGCGTCGGCCGCGCCCAGCGCGCGCTCGACATGATGTGCGAGTACGCACCGCAGCGCAGCACCTTCGGCGCCTCGCTCGCCGAACGCCAGACGGTGCAATGGTGGATTGCCGACGCGGCCACGCGCATTCACGCCTGTCGACTCATGACCTACGAAGCAGCCGCACGCATCGATCGTGGCGACGAGGCGCGCAGCCAGGTCTCCATGGTCAAGGTGTTCGCCACCGAGATGGCGGGGAAAGTGATCGACCACGCGATGCAGATGTTCGGCGCCATGGGCATGACCAAGGAAATGCCACTGCATCAGATGGCCAACGAAGCGCGCCTGATGCGGATCTACGAAGGTCCGAGCGAAGTGCACCGCTGGGTGGTTGCACGCGAGCTGCTCGGCTTGAAGCGCTGACTAGACGACCAGCCGGTACCCCACCGCCGTCTCCGTCAACAGATGCTTCGGCTGCGCCGGATCGGCCTCCAGCTTCTGCCGCAGATGGCCCATGTAGATGCGCAGGTAGTGGCTCTGGTCCGTGTGCGACGGGCCCCACACCTCGCGCAGCAGCTGCCGTTGCGTCAGCACGCGGCCGGCGTTGGCCACCAGCACCGACAGCAGGCGGTACTCGGTCGGCGTGAGGTGCACTTCGGCGCCGGCGCGGCGCACGATGCGTGCGGCGCGGTCCAGTTCGATCTCGCCGAAGCGGAACACGGCCTCGGCGGCCGGTTCGTCGCCGTTGCCGCCCGCGGCGCGTGGCCGGCGCAGGTTGGCGCGCACGCGGGCGAGCAACTCACCCGTGCCGAAGGGCTTGGTGAGGTAGTCGTCGGCGCCGGCGTCGAGCGCGGCGATCTTGTCGGCTTCGTCGGTGCGGGCCGAGAGCACGATGATCGGCACCTGCGACCAGCCGCGCACATCGCGGATCAGCGACACGCCGTCGCCGTCGGGCAGGCCCAGGTCGAGCACCAGCAGGTCGGGCTGGCGCGTGCCGGCGGCCGCCAGGCCGTCGCGCAGGGTGCCGGCCTCGTGCACCTGCCAGCCTTCGGCCTCGAGCGCGCCGCGCACGAAGCGGCGGATCTGCGGCTCGTCTTCGATCACGATGGCGGTGGGGGATGGCATGGCGGGTTTCAGAGCTGGGCTTCAGCGGGTTCGGGTGGCTCGCGGCGCGGCAAGGTGACGGTGAATTCTGCACCGCCGTCGCGCGCGTTCGCCGCGCTGATCTCTCCGCCGTGCGCGCTCACCACGGCGCGGCAGATGGCCAGGCCGAGGCCGACGCCGGGCGTGGCGGATTCGGCTTCGCCGCGCGTGAACTTGTCGAACAGGGTCTGCTCGCGGCCCTGCAGCGCGGCGGGCAGGCCGGGGCCGTGGTCGCGCACGGTGAGCACCAGCGCGGTGGGCTCCGCGCGCGCGCCCACCTCGATGGGCGCGGCGCCGTACTTGGCGGCGTTCTCCAGCAGGTTGACGAGCACGCGCTCGATGAGCACGGCGTCGAACTCGACCAGCGGCAGCTCAGGGTCCCACGCGGTCTGCACGGTCATGCCGCGCAGCGCGGGGCGCGCGGCGCGGATGGCGGCGCCCACCACCTCTTCGACCGACTGCCAGTCGCGCCGCAGGTTGACCGCGCCGCCGGCCACGCCGCTTTCGAGGCGAGCCATGTCGAGCAGGTTGCTGACCAGCGCATGCAGCGCGTGCGCCTGCGTGACGATGGCGCGCGCGGCCTCGCCATGCTCTTCGGGCGGCAGGGTCTGCAGCGATTCGGCCAGCGCGATGAGCGCGGTGAGCGGGGTGCGCACATCGTGCGAGATGGCACCGAGCAGCGCGTTGCGCAGGCGCTCCGATTCCATCTCGACCACAGCGCGCTGCGCGACCTCGACGTAGTGCACGCGCTCCAGCGCGATGGCGATCTGGCGCGCCAGCGTGTCCAGCTGCTGCGCCTGCTCGGGAATGAGCAGCCAGCGCGGGCGGGCCGGGCACAGTGCGAGCACGCCGCGCACGCGCATGGGCGCGCGCAGCGGCACGTAGTGCCAGGGCTGGGCGGCGAGCGTGGCGGTGGCCAGGCCGGCGGGCTGGCCGTGGCGGAAGGCCCAGTCGGCCACCTGCGCATCGAAGCCGGGCGGCGGGTCGGCGGGGGGCACGAGCTGGTCGGCCGCGTCGGTGACCAGCACGCGCGCATGGCCGCCGAAATGGGCCTGCACGGCGGCGGCGCCGAGCGCGACGACCTGGGTGCTTTCGAGCGCGGCCGAGAGTTCGCGCGTGAGCTCGAACAGCGAGCGCGCGCGACGCTCGCGGCTGGTCGACACGCCGGCCGCGAAGCGCAGCCCGGCGGTGAGCTGGCCCACCAGCAGGCCGACGCCGAGCATCACGGCGAAGGTCAGCAGGTACTGCACGTCGCTGACCGCGAAGGACAGGCGCGGCGCGACGAAGAAGTAGTCGAAGGCCGCCACGTTGAGCATGGCCGCAAGCGCCGAAGGCCCGCGCCCGAAACGCATCGCCACGCCCACCACGCCGAGCAGGAACAGCATGACGATGTTGGACAGCTCCAGCACGCCCGTGAGTGGCGTGCACAGCAGCGTGAGCGCGATGCTGGTGGCCGCGGCCCAGGCGTAGCCGGGCCAGCGCGACTGCGCGCGCTCATCGTCGTCGTCGGCCTGCGTGGCGACCAGCGTCGCCTGCGACAGGCGGCGTGCGCTGTCGGCGCGGCCGACCTCGAGGATGTCGAGCGCCGGCGCCCGCTGCGCCAGCGCGCGCGCCAGCGGCACCGCGGACGCACCCCACCAGCGCCGCCAGCCGCGCACGGGCTCCGCGCGCCCGATGACCAGCGTCGCGCAGTTCAGGCGCCGCGCCTGCTCGGACAGTTGCTCCGCCACGTCGGCGCCGGTGAGCACGGCCGTGGCCGCGCCCAGTTCCTCGGCCAGCTTGAGCACGGCGAGGATGCGGTCGCGCTGCGCAGCATCGAGGCGCTGCAGCCGTGGCGTCTCGACGTACGCGGCATGCCAGCGCACGTTGAGCTGGCCCGCGAGCCGCGCGGCGGTGCGCACGGTCTGCGCCGCGCCCTCGTGCGGGCCGACGCAGGCCAGGATCGCGCCCGAGGTGTTCCAGGCCTGCAGCGCGGCGCCGCCCTGCCCGTTGCCGCCGGGGCCCGATTGTTCGACGCGCCAGCCGCGCACGTCGTCTTCCACATGCTCGGCGGTGCGGCGCAGGGCGATCTCGCGCAGCGCGATCAGGTTGCCTTTGCGGAAGAAGTTCTGTGCGGCGCGCTCGGCCTGTTGCGGCAGGTAGACCTTGCCGGCCGCGAGCCGCGCCGTGAGTTCGTCGGGCGTGACGTCGACCAGCACCACCTCGTCGGCCTCGTCGAGCACGGTGTCGGGCACGGTCTCGTGCACGCGCACGCCGGTGATGGCGCCGACGGTGCCGTTGAGGCTTTCCAGGTGCTGCACGTTGAGCGCCGACCACACCTCGATGCCGGCGGCCAGCAGCTCCTGCACGTCCTGCCAGCGCTTGGCATGGCGCGAACCCGGCGCGTTGGTGTGGGCCAGTTCGTCGACCAGCAGCACGGCGGGCTTGCGCGCCAGGGCGGCGTCGAGGTCGAACTCGGCGAGCGTGCGGCCGCGGTAAGGCAGCTCGCGCAGCGGCAGCGTGTCGAGCCCCGCGAGCAGCGCGGCGGTCTCGCTGCGGCCATGGGTTTCGACCACGCCGATGAGCACGTCGCGCCCGGCCTCGCGCTCGCGCCGGGCGGCGCTGAGCATGGCCCAGGTCTTGCCGACGCCGGCGCTGGCGCCGAAGTAGATGCGCAGCTTGCCGCGCAGCGCGCGCGCCTCGTCGCTGCGCAGTTGCGCGAGCAGGGCGTCGGGGTCGGGGCGGGTCTCGGGCATGAGGGGGTGCAGATTAGCGCATCGGCCCGTTCTTGCGCCGCCGTTCATGCCGGCGCGCGGTGCGCGACAGCACCCACCAGGCAAAGCCCAGCGGCACGAACAGCGCCGCCATGGCCAGCAGCACGTGCAGCAGGTCAGTGACCATGGCGCAGGCCGCAGCGCGCGAGGTGATCGCGCCAGCTCATGAGCCGGCCGATCTCACCCGAAGGCACGCACTCGATGAGGCGGTGCAGCACCTCGGCGTAGCGCGCGGTCGGAAAACGGATCATCAGGCGCACGCAGGGCGCGTCGCTTTCCTGCGAGCTGCAGGCATGCAGCAGCGGCTCGCAGCGCACCACGCCGGCCTCGGCGCAGGCGGCGATGCTTCGGCGCACGCGCAGCGCGTCGGCGCAGCAGACGGTGACGTCGAGCACGTGGAACTGCGTCGTGCGCGGCGCGATCGGACTTCGCACGACGGCGACAGGATGTTCACGGTAGGCGGCATAGGCCATGGTTGTTTTCTCCTCAACGCACCGTCGAAGAAGCATCGAGCGCCAGGTTCAGCGCCAGCACGTTGACGCGCGATTCGCCCAGCACGCCCCACAGCGGCTTCTGGGTGTTCTGCACGATCAGCGCATTCACCTGGTCGGGCGCCATGCCGCGTTCGCGCGCCACGCGGGCGGCCTGGTAGTGCGCGGCGGCGGGGCTGATGTCGGGGTCGAGCCCGCTGGCCGAGGCCGTGACGAGGTCCACCGGCACCGGCGCGGTGTTGCCCGGGTCGGCCGCACGCAGCGCCTCGACGCGTGCCTTCACCGCATCGGCCAGCGCGGGGTTCAGCGGGCCCTGGTTGGAGCCGCCCGAGGCGCTCGCGTTGTAGGGCTGCGGCGCGGTGGCCGACGGGCGGCCCCAGAAGTGCTTCGGGTCGCTGAAGTTCTGGCCGATGAGCGCGGAGCCGATGGGCTTGCCGTCGCGCATCACCAGGCTGCCGGCCGCCTGCGACGGGAACAGCGCCTGCGCGGCGCCGGTGACGGCCGCCGGGTAGAGCAGGCCGGTGAATGCGCTCAGCAGCGCGAAGAGCACGAGCGCGGGACGGACGATGCCGCCGTTGTTGTTTTTCATGATGAAGAACTCCTCAGACCAGATGGACTGCGACCAGCAGCCAGTCGATCAACTTGATGCCGATGAAGGGAACGAGCAAACCGCCCA
Source organism: Variovorax sp. BGA-UO-ETr-C22 (assembly GCF_059567965.1). NCBI lineage: Bacteria > Pseudomonadati > Pseudomonadota > Betaproteobacteria > Burkholderiales > Comamonadaceae > Variovorax > Variovorax sp. BGA-UO-ETr-C22. The sequence continues at coordinate 145,092 of NZ_JCAQPA010000009.1, read as the reverse complement.
GGCCGTAGATGGCGAGGTTGCGGCGCAGCAGCGACGCGGCGCCCACCGGCCGGTAGCGCACGCCCTTGAGCGCCAGCGGAATCAGGAACACGATGACGAGCGCGTTGAAGATCACCGCCGACAAGATGGCCGACGACGGGCTGGCCAGGCGCATCACGTTGAGCGCGCCGAGCTGCGGGTAGGTCGACACGAAGATCGCCGGAATGATCGCGAAGTACTTCGCCACGTCGTTCGCGATCGAGAAGGTGGTGAGCGAGCCGCGCGTCATGAGCAGCGCCTTGCCGGTCTCCACCACCTCGAGCAGCTTGGTCGGGTTGGAGTCGAGGTCGACCATGTTGCCGGCCTCCTTCGCGGCCTGCGTGCCGCTGCCCATGGCCACGGCCACGTCAGCCTGCGCGAGCGCGGGGGCGTCGTTGGTGCCGTCGCCGGTCATCGCGACCAGCCGGCCTTCGGCCTGGTACTTGCGGATCAGCGCGAGCTTGTCCTCGGGCGTGGCCTCGGCCAGGAAGTCGTCCACGCCGGCCTCGGCCGCAATGGCGGCGGCCGTGAGCTTGTTGTCGCCGGTGATCATCACGGTCTTGATGCCCATGCGGCGCAGCTCGGCAAAGCGGTCGCGGATGCCGGTCTTGACGATGTCCTTGAGCTCGACCACGCCGAGCACGCGGTTGCCTTCGGCCACGGCCAGCGGCGTGCTGCCGCGGCGTGCCGTTTCTTCGGCGACGCGCAGCATCTCGGCCGGCACGCTGCCGCCCAGCGATTCGACATGGCGGCGCACCGCGTCGACCGCGCCCTTGCGCAGGACGATGGCATCGACGTCCAGGCTGTTCGGCGCGGCCGGCAGGTCGACACCGCTCATGCGGGTCTGCGCGGTGAAGGGCACGAAGCGCGCGCCTTCGACCGACGCCGCTTCGAGGCCGTCGCGGCGCGCCAGCTCGACGATGCTGCGGCCCTCGGGCGTCTCGTCGGCCAGCGAAGCCAGCATGGCGGCGCGTGCGAGGCGGCCCTTCGGCACGCCGGGTGCGGGCAGGAAGGCGCTGGCCTGGCGGTTGCCGTGCGTGATGGTGCCGGTCTTGTCCAGCAGCAGCACGTCGACGTCGCCGGCCGCTTCCACCGCGCGGCCCGAGGTGGCGATCACGTTGGCCTGCATCATGCGGCTCATGCCGGCCACGCCCACGGCCGAGAGCAGGCCGCCGATGGTGGTCGGGATCAGGCACACGAGCAGCGCGACCAGCGCGGTGAGCGACACCACGGTGCCCGCGCCCGCGGCCTCGACGCTGAACACCGAGAACGGCAGCAGCGTGACGGTGACCATGAGGAACACGATGGTCAGCGCCACCAGCAGGATGGTCAGCGCGATCTCGTTCGGCGTCTTGTGGCGCTTGGCCGCCTCGACCATGCCGATCATGCGGTCCAGGAACGACTCGCCGGGGTTCACCGAGATGCGCACCACCAGCCAGTCGGACAGCACGCGGGTGCCGCCGGTGACGGCCGAGAAGTCGCCGCCCGATTCGCGCACCACGGGCGCCGATTCGCCGGTGATGGCGCTCTCGTCGACCGAGGCCACGCCTTCGATCACTTCGCCATCGAGCGGGATCACGTCGCCGGCTTCGACCAGCACGACGTCGCCCTTGCGCAGGTTGGGCGCCTGCTCGGGCAGCCACGCCGCGCCATGGTGCGGCTGCTGCTGGTCCTTCAGCTTCTTGGCCCAGGTGTCCTTGCGCAGGCCGCGCAGCGACGCCGCCTGCGCCTTGCTGCGGCCTTCGGCCAATGCTTCGGCGAAGTTGGCGAACAGCACGGTGAACCACAGCCACACGGTCACGGCCAGCACGAAGGCGGGCTGCATGCCGGTGTCGCCCGGAAAGCTCAGTGCATGCACCCAGAGCAGCGTCGTGAGGATGCTCCCGATGTAGACGATGAACATCACCGGGTTGCGCCACTGGGTACGCGGGTTCAGCTTGGCGAAGGCGCCCCAGAGCGCGGGCTTGACCAGCGCTGCGTCGAACAGCGAGAGGGAAGTTTTGGTTTTGGCAGTCATGGTGCGCTCCTTCTTATTTCCAGAGCACGAGGTGTTCGACGATCGGCCCGAGGGCCAGTGCCGGCACGTAGTTGAGCAGGCCGACCAGCAGCACGGTGCCGATCAGCAGGAAGACGAACAGCGGGCCGTGCGTGGGCAGCGTGCCGCTGGTGACGGGCAGGCGCTTCTTGGCGGCCAGCGCGCCGGCAATGGCGAGCACCGGCACGATCATCGCGAAGCGCCCGAGCCACATCGCCAGGCCGAGCAGGCCGTTGTAGAACGGTGTGTTCGCCGACAGGCCCGCGAAGGCGCTGCCGTTGTTGTTGGCGGCCGAGGTCAGTGCGTACAGCACCTCGGAGAAGCCGTGCGCACCAGGGTTCGCGATGCCGACCTTGCCCGCGCCCGCGCTCACCGCCAGCGCCGTGCCCGCCAGCACCAGCACCGGCGTGACCAGGATGGCGATGGAGATCAGCTTCATCTCGCGCACCTCGATCTTTTTGCCGAGGTACTCGGGCGTGCGGCCGATCATCAGGCCCGCGATGAACACCGCGAGCAGGGCGAACACCAGCATGCCGTACAGGCCGCTGCCGACGCCGCCGAAGACGACCTCGCCCAGCTGCATCAGCACCATGGGCACCATGCCGCCGATGGGCGTGAGCGAGTCGTGCATGGCGTTCACCGCACCGCACGAGGCGGCGGTGGTCACGGCGGCAAAGAGGGCCGAGGCGTCGATGCCGAAGCGCACTTCCTTGCCTTCCATGTTGCCGCCGCTTTGCAGCGCGCTGGCCACCTGGTCCACGCCCAGCGGGCCCAGCAGCGGGTTGCCGGCTTGCTCGGCGGGCGTGACGGCCAGCACCGCCACCACGAACAGCACCGTCATCGCCGCGAGCACGGCCCAGCCCTGGCGCAGGTCGCCGACCACGCGGCCGAAGGCGAAGCACAGCGCCGCCGGGATCAGGAAGATCGCGAGCATCTCCAGCAGGTTGCTGAACGCGGTCGGGTTCTCGTAGGGGTGCGCCGAGTTGGCGTTGAAGAAGCCGCCGCCGTTGGTGCCGAGCATCTTGATCGCTTCCTGCGAAGCGACCGGGCCCATGGCCAGCGTCTGCGTCTGCGTGGTGGCGTCTTCCATCACGGGGGCGCCCTTGTCGTCCTTCAGCGGCTGGCCGTCGGGGCCGTTCTTCGGTTGCTGGAAGGCCGTGGCCTCCACCGTGTGCACGCTCTTGTAGGCGTCGAAGTTCTGGATCACGCCCTGCCCTGCGAGGCACAGCGCGAGCACGAACGAGATCGGCAGCAGCACCCACAGCGTGACGCGCGTCACGTCGGCCCAGAAGTTGCCGACCAGGCCCTTGCCGTCACCCCGGCGCGCAAAGCCGCGCACCAGTGCGAAGGCGACCGCGATGCCGGTGGCGGCAGACAGGAAGTTCTGCACCGCCAGGCCGAGCATCTGCGTGAGGTAGCTCATGGTCGACTCGCCGCCGTAGCCCTGCCAGTTGGTGTTGGCGACGAAGCTCACCGCCGTGTTGAAGGCCGAGTCGGGCGACACCGCGCCCATGCCGGCCGGATTGAACGGCAGGCCGCCCTGCAGGCGCTGCAGGGCATAGAGAAAGATCGCACCGATGGCGTTGAACGCCAGCAGCGCCAGCGCATAGCGCAGCCAGTGCATCGACTGCTCGGGCTGCGTGCCCGCGAGCCGGTACAGCGGCGCTTCGACGCGCTGCATCCAGCGCGGCACGCGCTCGGCGCACAGCGCGGCCAGCAGCTTGCCCAGCGGCCAGGCCAGCACCAGCAGCGCGCCAAGAAAAAGGGCCAGCAAGACCCAGGCCGAGGTTTCCATGTCAGAACTCCTCGGCGCAGATCAGCGCGAACACCAGGTACGCGAACAGGACCACGGCGACCAGCGCGCCGAAGCCGTACAGGACTTCGAGGCCGATCACGATGCATCCCCCGGCGTGCGTGTCGCATCAACGCCCGCGTGCGGCTTCTGCGGCCCTTCGAGCCGGTTCAGCCCGACGACCATGGCCGCCACCACGACCCACAGCGCCAGCAAGGCGCCCATCCAGACGATGTCCATTCATCACTCCTGCAAACAAGATGAAAGGAGTCTCGGCAGGCGTGCGTAAAACCGGGGGAAAGAGTGAGTGGGGGGCCGTAAAGAAAGCGTAAAAACGCGGGCAACGCAGAGGATGAGGCCCGCCTGGTGCGTCGCGCCGAATGCCTCGGCGAGCTCCAGCAAAGGAGCCGGGGCCATTCAAACAGCCGAGGCTGTTGCCGATGGCGCGGCCCGGTCAGTCCACCTGCCGGGGATACCCGATCTCGGCGATGTCATTTCCGAGCGACGCCATGTCGAGGTCGGGATTGAATCGCCGGACGAGCGCGTCGCTGAGCGGTTGGTGCCGATAGATCGCCTCGACATCGCCCAGGTCGAGGTCGCGTTCGTAGTAGTCAGCCGCGAATTCGACGTACTGCTCGGGCCAGCCGGCGAGGACGGCAAGCAGCTCGGCGGAGCCATCCGGATCTTCACCCGGCGGAAGCTCGACCGGTCCGCAAGTCCAGCGTTCTTCATGGCTCAGGCGCCAGAGACAGAAGGTGCTGTCGCTGGTCGTGAACGCCGGCTCTTCCAGCAGGTTGGCGCGGAACTCCGCCGGCAGCCGTTCGAAGATTCCGGGCCATGGCGTCCCCGGCCGGAATGCCGGAGCCTCGTGCGCAAGCCCGTGGAGCGCGACGCCAGCCTGGCAGAAGACGGCAAACCAATGATCGCCCGAACCATTGCGCATCGATGCCATCGCCGCCTCATCCGACCACGCGGCGTTGAACGAGTAGTACCGGTACTCCCACTCCGGCGAGAGCATGGCGTCGAGCATTGCAAGAGACTGGGTCAGTCGCTTCAACGTCGGAATGTCTGGAAGCGCCTTCAGGTTTCTCGTCGAGAGGGTCATGCGGGGGCGAAGTTGGTGGGGATGAACGCGCATGCTATCTGCCGATCGGGTCGAGCGCATGCCTGGTGCCCGGACGCTACAGCGCACAGGTTCAGTTCCGCTACACCCCGGACGGAGGCCCTGTCCATGACATCTACTACCCGGTGGTCATGGACGTGATGCCCCGATGATTCCGGGCGAGCGACAGGCTCAGTGCGCCATCCACCGCCCGTCGTCACGCCGGCTGAGGAAGTAGCCGGCGCGGGCGGCGCGCGGGTCGTCGGCCGATTTTTCGTTGACGATGTCCATCTCGGCGCGCGCGATCAGCCAGGTGCCGCCCTGCTTGCCGTTGGACCACTGGAAGCGGTGGAAGCGCGCGTCGGAGCCGATGTAGAAGGTGTGCTGTAGCGGCGACGCGCCGTAGTTGCGGAACGCGGAGACGGGAATCTGCTGCGTCTCGCGGGCGCTGCCACAGCCTGCCGCCGCGAGAAGCGCCGCGACCGCCAGGGCCGCGACGCCGCCGCGCGAAAGAACCCGCGCGGTGCCCATGGCCCGGGTCAGCGGCCGAAGCCGCGGTTGTACGAACCCACGGCGGAGTTGTAGTAGCTCACGATGTTCTTGTACGTCGACGGGAACTTGCTGTCCTTGAACGTGCGCCATTGGCCGATCATGTTCAGCAGGCTGCCGTGCAGCGACTCGTAGTTGTAGTTGGGCGCCTTGCCTGCTTCCCCCTTGGCCTTGGCTGCGGCCTTGGCTTCTTCCAGCGCCTTGGAGAGTTCTTCCAGCGAGGCCTGCAACTCGCTGGCCGCCGCATCGACCTTGGCGACGGCGTCCTTGTTCTTCAGGCCGTCGATCTGGTCGAGGCCGTTGACGAACTTCTTGGCCACCGCCATCGAGGCCAGCGTGTGGTAGTTGAGCATGTCGCCCTCGGCCTTGAGCTTGGCCATGCGTTCGGTGCGCGACGCCTCCTGCACGCGGTCCAGCTCGCCGCCCAGCTTGTCGATGCTGGCCAGCAGGCCCTTGAAGCCGGCGTTCATGTCGGCGTCGGCCGCGCGGCCCCTGACCCACTTGTCTTCGAGAAAACTCTTGGACCGGTAGTACGGGTCCATCGGCGTCCAGACGGCGACGAGCTTCTCGCCCGTGGCCACCACGCCGTCGACGGCCGCGTCGAGCGCCGCGTCGCCCGAGCCGTCGGCACGTGCCTTCTTCAGGTCGTCCACGATGGACTGCACATCGGAAGGGCTGCCATAGAACGAGTTCCCGCTCGGCGACTTGCCGTTCACGTTCATCTGCACGTAGCTCTTGTACTTGGCACCCACGCTGCGGTTGTCGTCGATGAGCCGGTTGTAGCCCTGGCTGTAGCTGGTGCGGGCCGCGGCCTGCACGCGGGCCGGGTCCTTGGCGGGCTGGGTCTTGCCCGATGCGGACGGCGATGGCGAGGCTGCCGCCGGCGTCGGCTTGTTGTCTTCCTTGCAGGCCGCGAGCACGGCGCAGAAACAAAGGCTCAAGGCAAACAGGCGCGTGCGCGCCGATCGGTTGTTGTGCGCAGTCATGGCGCTCTCCCTCGGTTGTGGTTGTTCGGTGCCGCGCCCGTCGATGAAGGCCATCGTTCGCAGCGGCAACAGGTGCGAAAAATGATAGCCAGCGCCACCGCGTCCGATCGTCGCGAACGCGCGAAAAACGCCCCGCGCACCGAACTAAATTGTGAGGATTCGCTTCAAGGCGTGCCCTGGAAAGTCAGAGCGTGCGTTCGAGCTGCCAGGCTTGGTACTTCAGGCTTACCACCGCACCGATGACGATGCCCGCGATGGCCGGCAGGCTCGCGATGCTCAGCGTCGACAGCGCGCTCAGGCCCTGCCCGATGGTGCAGCCCATGGCCGTGACGCCGCCGATGCCCATGAGCACCGCGCCCATCGCGTGGTGCGCAAGGTCGCCGGTGTTGGCAAAACCTTCCCAGCGGAATTCGCGCGACCACAGCGCATGCAGCGCGGCGCCCACCACCACGCCGGCCACCGACACGATGCCCAGCGTGAGGCGCTTGTTGGCGTCGCTGTAGAACATGAGCCAGTCGAGCGCGTAGGCCACCGGCGTGACGAAGCTCAGCGCTTCGGCGCGGCCGGAGTTGGTGGCGAGGAACACATGCTCGAGCGTGAGCGGATGCTCCTCGACCACCGCCCAGTGGCCACTGAGCCACCATGCGCCGACGACCAGCGCGCCGATCAGCATGCCGCCGACGAGGCTGCGCACGTCGCGCGTCTCGCGGCCCCATGCGGCCCACACGAGCAACGCGCCGCCCAGCACGAGGCCGAGCGCGAGGCGCAGCGAAGACGCCTTCAGTTGGAAAGACGCCGCCAGCACATCGGGCAGCGACGCATTCATCGCCAGGTCGATGTGCACCGCATCAACGGTCGCGACGCGCAGCACCGCGGTGATGCCCTTCAGCGTGGCGAAGGCCGACACGCCCATGAGCACCAGCACCACCAGCGCCTTGAGGTTGCCGCCGCCCAGGCGCACCAGCGTCTTGTTGCCGCAGCCCGAGGACAGCACCATGCCCACGCCGAACAGCAGGCCGCCGACCAGCGCGGCGAGCCAGAGGATCTGGTGCGAGGCGTAGAGCGTGCGGTCGGCATCGACGAGCCCCGCGAACACGAGCGCCGAGAAGCCGATGAGCGCGACGCCGCCGGCCGCGGCCCACTGCTTCACGCGCGTCCAGTCGCCGAGCGCCACCACGTCGCTGATCGCGCCCATGGTGCAAAAGCGCGTGGCGCGCGCGACGGCGCCGAACACCGCCGACAGCACGAAGGCCGCCACGAGCGCGAGCGTGGTGAGAAGGGAAAGCTGCGCGATGGACATGCCCCGATTCTAGGGAGCGACCCCGCGCGTGCGGGGCCCCATTCAGCCCAGGCCGGGGTTCGGCGCGATGTTCTTCAGCACGGGTTCGTCGAGCCGGCGCGTGGTCACCACCTTGCGCGACTTCAGCCACGGCTCGATGACCTCCCACACCGGCTTGTTGCCGGCGGTGCGCGCCTCTTCGCTCACGGGCGCCCAGCCCGCGACCTTGTAGCTGCGATTGGCGTCGATGGGCTTGCCGCCCAGGCGCATGTCCTGGATGCGCTGGCCCATGGCGGCGGTCGGGTCGCAGGTGTATTGCAGCCCGCCCACGCGCACCATGTCGCCGCCCTGCTGGTAGTAGGGGTCGGGGTTGAAGAGGTTGTCGCAGACGTCTTCGAGCACGGTCTTGAGCGTCTCGCCGGTCATCTGCGTGACGGTGGCGTACGAGTAGGTGGTGGCCGTCATGTCCATCAGCCACTCGCGCGTGATCGCCTGGCCGGGCAACAGCGAGGTGCCCCAGCGGAAGCCGGGCGAGAAGGCGATGGGCGCGTCCTGCACTTCCATGAGGGCGTCGAGCAGCAGCTGGTCGCCGGTGCCGTTGAAGTTGCCGCGCCGATACAGCGCACCGTCGGTGTGGGCGAGGGTTTCGGCCAGCTTGGCCTCGTAGGGCGCACGCACGCGGGTGATGAGCGCGTCCATCTCCTTGTCGGCCGGAATCAGGTCGGAGAACACGGGCAGCAGGCGGTAGCGGAAGTCGCTCACCTTCTTGCCCTTGACGTCGAAGTCGATCACGCCGAGGAACTTGCCGTTGGAGCCGCCGTTGACCACGATGGTCTTGCCGCCCGCGTTGCTCACCAGCGTGGGCATGGGCGTGCCGTCGTGCGTGTGGCCGCCCAGGATGGCGTCGATGCCGGTGACGCGGCTGGCCATCTTGAGGTCGACGTCCATGCCGTTGTGCGACAGCACCACCACCACCTGCGCGCCCTTGCCGCGCGCCTCGTTCACCACGCGCTGCAGGTTGTCGTCCTGGATGCCGAAGGTCCAGTCGGCCACCATGTAGCGCGGGTTGGCGATGGGCGTGTAGGGGAAGGCCTGGCCGATGATGGCGCAGGGCACGCCGTTGATCTCGCGCATCACATACGGCTTGAACACCGGGTCGCCGAAGTCGGCGGTCTTGACGTTCTGCGCCACGAACTCGACCTTGCCCGCAAAGTCCTTCTCGACGATCTGCTGCACCCGCGCCATGCCGTAGGTGAACTCCCAGTGGCCGGTCATCACGTCGACGCCGAGCAGCTTGCAGGCGTCGACCATGTCCTGCGCATCGGTCCACAGCGAGGTGGCCGAGCCCTGCCAGGTGTCGCCGCCGTCGAGCAGCAGCGCGCCGGGGCGGCTGGCCTTGAGCTGTTTCACCAGCGTGGCCAGGTGCGCGAAGCCGCCGACCTTGCCGTAGCGCTGCGCGGCCTTGTCGAAGTCGAGGTAGGTGAGCGCATGCGCCATGCGCGTGCCGGGCTTCACGCCGGCGGCTTTCAGCAGGTGCTCGCCCACGAGGTGCGGCACCTTGCCGCGCATGTTTCCCACGCCGATGTTGACGCCCGGTTCGCGGAAGTACAGCGGCTTGAGCTGCGCATGGCAGTCGGTCATGTGCAGCATCGACACGTTGCCGAAGGCCGGCACGGTGTACATGCCGTCGAGGCCGGCGGCCACGCTGCTGCCGTGGCGGCCCAGGCCCAGGCCGGCGACAGCGCCGGCACCGAGCATCTGGACGAACTCGCGCTTGGAAAGGTTCATGAAGAGAGAAGCCGGGCGTTCAGCGGTTGACGGGAGACTGGGGGTCGAGCAGCAAGCCCATCACGTCGCGGATCTGCTTCTCGTTGAGGATGCCGGAATGGCCGACGCGCGGCATGTTCGAGCAGGCGTTGTAGGCGCGCGCGTTCCACAGCTTGCCCCAGGTGTATTCGACGATGGGCTTGGACGCAGCGCTGGCCGGGTCGCTCACGCCGCGCAGCTTGCCGTAGTGGTACAGGCTCGGGCCGAGCGTGCCGAAGGAGATTTCTTCCTTCGACATCTGGTGGCAGTTGTAGCAATTGCCGCCGTTGGCGGCGTTGGCCGCGTCGGTCCAGGTGAGGCCGCGGCCGTTCTGCGCGATCTTCTCGCCCTCGCGCCAGTCGCCGACGAACTTGCCGTCGGAAGGCCAGCGCACGGTCTTCATGTTCGCGGCTTCGATCTCCTTGGTGCGCTGCTCGTCCAGCGGCTTGCCGCTGGCCTCGGCTTCGCTGCACGCGAGGTTGGCCGGATCTTGCACGAGGCGGTCGACCTTGGCGATGCCCTGGTCGCGGAAGGAGCGCTGCAGCGCGTCGGCGGTGAGCTTGTCGAGCTCGGCGGCGCTGTCGACGGACGCGCAGCCGAACACGGTGAGCGCGCAGGCCACGGCGGCCAGGCCGAAGAAATGATCAGACTTCATGGCGTGGCTCCTTCAGCGCTTGATGGCCGGTGCGGTGGTCTTGCCGCCCTTGCCGTTGACGCCCATGTACACGGCCAGCGCCACGGTCACGTCGCTGGCGTAGCCCGGGTACGGAAAGCGCTGCTGGCGGAAGCAGTCGTTCAATCGACGCTGCATGCCCCACAGCTCGCCCGACGACACGCGGTAGGCCGGCCAGGCGCCGAAGCCTTCACCGGCGCCGGGGTTCTTCGTGAGGTTGGGCAGGTCCTGCAGGCGGATGCGCTTGCCGTCGGCGCCGTGGCAGGTGGCGCAGGCAAAGTCGTGCGGGCCGGCGCGCAGGAAGAACAGGCGCTTGCCCACTTCGTAGGCGCGGCGTTCGCTCGCATGCGACTGCGGCAGGTTCAGCGGCAAGCCTTTCGATTCGGCCGAGATCCACGCCACCAGCCCCTCGAGGTTCTTCTGCTCGCCCTGGCCGAACGGCGTCTTCGCGATGGCGGCGGCGTCGAAGCCCTGCAAGGTTTCCATGCAGGTGAGCAGGCGCGACTCCATGTCCTGCACGCGGCCGGTGTCGGGAAAGTAGCGCGGCAGTTCGGCGAACGCGCCCTTCACCACGCCCGGGCCCTTGCCAAGGTCGCACTTCTCCATCGACGCGGCCTTGGGACCGCGCTTCTGTTTCCAGAGGTCTTCGCCCTTGGCCTCGAACAGTTCGGCGGGGTTGCCGTCCTGCAGCAGCGCGCGGTACTCGGCGATGCCTTCGGCCGTGGTCTTCTGCGCCGCGGCGGGCAGTGCGATGCTGCCGGCCAGCACCAGCAGGCTCAGGCATGTGGTTGTCCTCATGGGGCCGCCTTTTTTTCTCGTGGGGAACACAACACGCGAACGATCAATCGATCGCTCGCGTGGTCGAAGAAAGCGTCAGCTGACGGTGGCTTCGTCGGTGCGGGTGTCGCCGCGGTTGTCCTTCCAGGTCACGGCGATCTTGTCGCCGGCCTTCGCGCCCTTCAGCGTGAACTGCATGAAGGGGTTCTTCGACACTGCCGGGCCCCAGTCGGCCGTGAGCACGGTCTTGCCGTTGAGCGAGGCCGTGACCTCCTGGATGAACCAGGCGGGAATGGTCTTGCCGGCGGCGTCCTTGCGCTGGCCGGTTTCCATTTCGTGCGCCATGAGGATGCGCACGGTCGTCTTGTCGCCCGCGGCCTGGGCGCGGATGCGCATGGGATCTGCCATGGTGGTCTCCTTCTTCTCGTCGTGTTCTGTGTGTGAAGCCCGTCGCTCAGCCGCCGCAGCCGCCGAGCGTGACCTTGACTTCCTTCTTGGCGAAGAGCGCCTTGCCGTCGTTCATGACCGCGATCGCGTACACGTCGGACGACTGGCCCAGCTTGGCGCGCGTGGTGAAGTTCGACTCGACGAACTCCGAGGTGTTGAAGATCGCGACCAGGGCGTTGGGGTTCTTCTCGACCAGCAGCATGAGCTGCTTCACGCCGGGCAAGGCGGTGGCCACGCTGAGCGGCACCACGGCGCCGTTCTCGGCGATGTCGGGGCCGGTGATGGTGACGTCCTTGCTCTCGGTGGGCGCGCCGGTGACACCGACGGCCTTGAGCGCGTCGGCCACGCTCTTGGCGTCGAAGGCGTCTTTGGAATACGCGAGGGCGGTGGCGGGGAGCCAGCCGGCGGTGGCCGCCAGGCCTGCGAGGGCGGCGGACTGCGTGAGCATCTGTCTGCGGTTTTTCATGGGGTTGTCTCCTGTCGAATCATGGTCCGGCGCTGTCGGCGAGCCAGCGTGCGATGGCCTTGGCATCATCGTCGCCGAGGGTCTGCGGCGGCATCGGGATCGCCCCCCAGACGCCGGTACTTCCCGCCTTGATCTTCTGCAGCAGGTGGTCGGTCTGGCCGGGGTACTTCTTCGCGATGTCCGAGAAGGCCGGGCCGACGAGCTTCTGCGTCATGCCGTGGCAGGCGGTGCAGCTGTTCTTCTCGAGCAGCGCCACGGGCACTTTCGGGGCCGCGACCGGTGCGCCGGTCTTCACTGGAGCAGCAGCCGGCGCCGCAGTGGCGATGCCGCGCTGTGCGCCCACCAGCCGGTTCTGGTCGGCGAGGTTGCCGTGGCTGCCGCGCGCATGCGGCGGCAGTTGCGCGACGGACGACGCCGCTGGCACGCAATCGCGCATGCAGGCCACGGCCGACACGTCGGGTTTCGTGGCGCGGCCGAACTCGCTGCCGGGCCACATCGCGTGCGCGGTGGTGCCGCCGTTGCGGTTGGGCATGCGGGCCTGCACCTCGCGGATGTTCTTGTCGGACAGCGTGAAGTCGTCGGGCACGATGCCGCCGAGGTTCAGCATGTAGGCGGTGACGGCGTACACGTCGTCGGGCGTCAGCGACTTGGGCTGGTTCCACGGCATGGCGCGGTACACGTAGTCCCACACGGTCGACAGGCTCGTGACCTTCATCAGCGTGGTGCGGCCCGGGAAGGCCGGGTCTTTCAGGCGCGCGACGTGGCCGCTCTTGATGTCCTCGGCCGTGGTGCCGCCGACGATGGGGCTGAACACCTGGTTCGATTCGCCGAACACGCCGTGGCACGAGGCGCACTTTCCTTCCCACAGGTCCTGCCCGCGCGTGACGGAGCCCGAGCCGGGCGGCAGGCCCTTGAAGTCGGGACGCACGTCGATGTCCCACGCGGCCACTTCCTTGGGCGTGGCGTCGCGGCCGATGCCGGCGTAGCCTGCCGCCTTGGGCTGTGCCCATGCGGCTGCGCTGCCAGCGAAGACCAGCAACAGCAGCGCGCGCTTAGGAAAGCTGGACATTCGCCACCTCCCCGTTCGCCTGCACCTGCCACGACTGGATGGCGTTGTTGTGATAGATCGAGCGCGTGCCGCGCACCGCGCGCAGCTGCTTGTAGCTGGGCTGCACGTAGCCGGTGTCGTCCATCGCGCGGCTCTGGATGATGGCGGGCGTGCCGTCCCACACCCAGTCGATGTTGAAGCGCGTGAGGCACTTCGAGAGCACGGGCGATTCGAGCCGCGCGGTGCGCCAGTTGCGCCCGCCGTCCACGCTCACGTCCACGCGCTTGACCTTGCCGCGGCCCGACCATGCGAGGCCGGTGATGTTGTAGAAGCCCTTGTCGAGCAGCATCTGCCCGCCCGAAGGCGTGGTCACGACGCTCTTGCATTCCTGGATGCTGGTGTACTGGCGGTGCTGGCCGTCGGGCATCAGGTCGACGTAGTGCACGGTCTCGTCCTTGGCGCCGTAGGGCTGGTCGCCGAGTTCGATGCGGCGCAGGTACTTGACCCAGCTCACGCCCTGCACGCCCGGCACCACGAGCCGCAGCGGGTAGCCCTGCTCGGGCCGCAGCATCTCGCCGTTCTGGCCGTAGGCCACGAGCACCTCGCCCGAGCGGATGAGGCTCATGGGAATGGTGCGCGTCATCGACGAGCCGTCGGCACCTTCGGCGAGCACGAAGCGCTCGCCCTTCAGGTCGGCGCCCGCCATCTCGAGCAGCGTGATCAGCGGCACGCCGGTGAACTCGCTGCACGACAGCATGCCGTGCGTGTACTGGGCCGTCGGCACGGCGACGTTGCCCCACTCCATGCCGGTGTTGGCGCCGCACTCGATGAAGTGAAAGCGCGACACCGAGGGCAGGCGCATCAGCTCGTCGAGCGTGAAGACCTTCGGCGTCTTCACTAGGCCATTGACCATCAGCCGGTGCTTGGACGGATCGATGTCCCACCAGCCCTGGTGATGCCGCTCGAAGTGCAGGCCGCTGGGCGTGACGATGCCGAACAGCGACTGCAGCGGCGCGAACGACACCGAGGCCTGCGCGGTCGGCGTGAGCCCCGGGCTCTGGCGGCGCTGCACATTGGCTTCGTACTTGGAAGGCTTGCCGTAGCCGTCGGTGACCACCGGCTGGCCGAGGCCCGTGCTGTGCGCGGGCAGGTTCAATATGGCGGGGTCGCCGTCGCCCACGGCAGAGCGCGATTGCGCGAGCGCGGACGACGTTGCCGCCGTGCCTGCCACGGCCGCGGCGAAGGCGTTGCGGATGAAGTCGCGCCGCCCCTTGCCGGCTTCGGCGAAGACGGCGCGCACGCCTTGCGCGTCGAGAAAGTTCTCGGGTGCCTTGCGAACCTGCCCGGTCTGCTGGATGCTGCCGCTCATCGCGTCGCGTCCGTGGGCCTTACTTGGCGCCGCCCAACACCCAGGCGGCCAGCGCCTTGGCATCGGCCTCGCTCATCGCGGGCTGCGCGGGCATGGGCACGGCGCCCCACTTGCCGGTGCTGCCCTTCTGGATGCTCGCGGTGAGCGCGGCGAGCGCGTCGGCCTGGCCGGTGTACTTCTTCGCGACGTCGAGGTAGGCGGGGCCGACCAGCTTCTTGTCGACCGCGTGGCAGGCGAGGCAGGCGTTCTTCTGGGCCAGTTCCTTGTTGGCAAGGGCCGGTGTCGACAGCAGCAAGGCGGTGACAGCGACGGCGAGCGACGGCAGCAGCAACTTCAATTCGGTCTCCTCGAAACGCGCCCCGAAGCGGCCGGTTTCATCGTTAAATAAGTAAATCGTTATGTATTGATTTTAGGGACGATCGTGAACAAGGGAAGGGCTTTGCTCTTGGGGGAAACCCGTTCGGTTTCGCCATGCATAACGTCAGCTGCGGACGGCGGTGCGTGCTTGCTGCAGGCGTGCTTCGAGGTAGGCGCCGTAGAAGTCCGAGTCGCCGCCGGTCAGGCGCTCGGCGACCTCGCGGCCGTTGCGGCCGAAGAAGAGCACGGTCGGCGCGACGCTGACTTTCCACGCCTTGATGAGCGCGTCGTGCGTGCGCGTGGCGCCGTCGAAGTCGCGCACGGTGCGTTGATCACGAAAGTCGATCTGCACCACGGGCAAGCCCGCGGCAACTTCGGGCATGAGGTAGTGCTCGCGCGCGATCTTGCAGAAGGGGCAGCCCTGCAAGCTGGCCATGACGACCAGCGGTTGCGCGCGGGCCAGCGCCGCGGCGAGCGCGCCAGCCAGCGAGACGGGCGCGGGCAGTTGCACATCGGCCGCATGCACGGCCATCGGCGCGACGCACCACGCGGCAAGACCCGCGACGAGCTGCCGGCGCGTGCGCTCGCCGCTCATCGCGCCTCCTGCTCCAGCAGCAAGTAGGTGTTGTAGGCGTTCATGCGGTTGGCCACCTTGAACAGCGGCCAGGCCTCGAAGCGCGACCAGTCGGTGGCGGCGTAGGCCTCGTCGAAGGGCGTCATCTCGGTGGCGGCCTTCTGCATCGCGCCGCGCAGGAAGACGAGGTAGTCGCGCGTCTGCCGCAGGTCTTGCGCCGGGTCGTCCGACGCGGGGCCGTGGCCCGGCACGATGGTGCGTGCGTCGAGCGCGAGCAGCGCGTCGAGCGATGTGATCCAGTGCCGGCTGTCGGCCGAGCCCACGTAGGGCGTGCGGTTGCGGAACACGATGTCGCCGGTGAACAGCACCTTCTGCTGCGGCAGGAAGATGGCGAGGTCTTCGGGCGTGTGCGCGGGGCCGGCGGGCTGGATCACGAAGCGCGTGCCGCCAATCGTCAGTTCGGTGCGCCCGTCGATCCACACATCGGCCGGCACCAGGCGCGTGCGCTCGTCGATCCACGGCGCGAGCTCCTGGCGCGAGGCTTCGAGCCGCAATCGTGCGGTGTCGGACGTGAGATAGGTCTTGCCTCGCGCGTGCGCCACGATCTGCGCGCCCAGCGCCTTGAACACCTGCAGGCCGTAGATGTGGTCGGCGTGGTAGTGCGTGAGGATGACGTGGCTGATCGGCTTGGGCGTGAGCTTGCGGATCTCTTCCACCATGCGCTCGGCAACGGCGGGCGAGCCGAGCGCGTCGATCATCACGACGCTGTCGCGCGTGACGACGAAGCCGGCGTTGGAGATGAAGTTCTGGTTCTCCTTCGAGCCCAGCGCGGGGATGCCCTGCACGTAGTAGATGTCGGGCGCCACCGGCAGCGGGCGGATCTCGGGGGCCGCGAACGCGGCACTGGCGCTCAGCCAGAGCGCAGCGCACATCAGCAGCGCCTTCGCGCGAACGGCGGTGGGCCGGCACGGGAACATCGTGGGTCGTCTCCTGCGGGCTCGGCGGCGAGGGCCGCGGGCTTGCCCGGCTGTAAATATAAGCAGAAGATGATATTTTGCGGGCAACGACAACAGCCAGAGGGTTTCCCCATGAGACACGCATTCATCGCTTTCCTGCTCGCCATGGTCGCCACGTTCGCGGGCGCGCAGGAGACCAAGGTGGTCTACCACGTGAACACCGGCGTGGAGAACAGCGCCGCCATCCTGGCGAACATCACGAACCACCTGAACGCGGACCCGAAGGCGAAGATCGTCGTGGTCACGCACGGCCCCGGCATCGACTTCCTGCTGAGCGACGCCAAGGACAGCAAGGGCCGCGAGTTCAGCGGCCCGGTGAGCGCATTGGCCGGGCGCGGCGTGGAGTTCAAGGTGTGCAACAACACGCTCACCACGCGCAACATCGACGCGGGCAAGCTGCTGATGGAAACCAAGGTGGTGCCCTCGGGCGTGGCCGAGGTGGCGCGGCTGCAGGCGAAGGAAGGCTACGTCTACCTGAAGCCCTGAGGCGCGAAAGCCGGCTGACGCCGGCCTTCTTCTTTTCTTCTTATTCCTGCTCGATGGCTATCTGCACGCAGATGCTGCGGCACAGCGCCACCACGGTCTCGTTCGCGATGCTGTAGTAGATGCTCACGCCGTCGCGGCGTCGCGCGAGCACGCCCGCCTGGTAGAGCGTGTTCAGGTGCTGCGACATGTTGGG
Source organism: Variovorax sp. BGA-UO-ETr-C22 (assembly GCF_059567965.1). NCBI lineage: Bacteria > Pseudomonadati > Pseudomonadota > Betaproteobacteria > Burkholderiales > Comamonadaceae > Variovorax > Variovorax sp. BGA-UO-ETr-C22. The sequence continues at coordinate 128,119 of NZ_JCAQPA010000009.1, read as the reverse complement.
CTGCGTGGTGTCGATCTGCGCGAGCAGCTCGCTCACGTTCTTCTCGCCATTGCACAGCAGGCTCACGATCTTCAGCCGCATGGGCGCGGCCATGGCCCGGAACAGGTCGGCGGCCATGTCGAAGACCTCGTCCTCGGTGACAGCCGCGGACTTCTTACGGGGTTTGGTGGCCATGCTGAATAGGTTCATGCGCAGGTCGCAATGTACATCGGCGCCTGGCGCAGCGAGCGATGTCCCGGCGGCCGTATGGCGATTGCACACCGGTGCCGCGTCACAAAAGCGACGCGCCGCCCGTCTTCGGGGTGCGGGGATGTCCCCGCGCAACCACCCGGAGCACCCACCATGCACGCCACGCCAAAGATAGCCCTGCCCTATCGGGGCCATTGCCACGTCTTTCTCGACAGCGTTCGGACGCGATCTAATAATCAAAGCACTTTCTTTGATAAAAAAGCAGGTTGCGTATGAACAAACAATCCAGGACCTGGCTCGGCGCCGGTCTCACGGTCGCGGTGCTGGGCGCGGCGGGCTACGGGCTCGTGGCGAAGTTCCAGCCGGCCCATGCACAGGGCGGCGCCATGCCGCCGGCCAAGGTGGCGGTGGCCCCCGCGCGGCAGACCGAGATGGCGCGCTTTCTCGGCGGCATCGGCACGCTGGAGGCCAACCGGCAGGTCGAGGTGCCGGCCGAGGTGGAGGGACGGGTCGCGAAGATCCTCTTCACGCCCGGCGCGCAGGTGCGTGCCGGCCAGCTGCTGGTACAGCTGAACGACGCGCCCGAGCAGGGCGACCTCGAACGGCTGCGCGCCCAGCAGGCCAATGCCAGGGCCCTGCTCGAACGCACGCGCCGCCTGCTGCCACAGCAGGCCGCCACGCAGGAGCAGATGGAACAGGCGCAGGCCGCCTTCGACCAGGCCAGCGGCGAGCTGCGGCGCGTGCAGGCGCTCATCGAGCAAAAGCACATCAAGGCGCCGTTCGATGGCGTGCTGGGCATCCGCAAGGTCAACCTCGGCCAGTTCGTGCGCGCCGGCGACGCGCTGGTGTCGCTCACCGATGCGCGCACGCTGTTCGCCAACCTCACGCTGCCCGAGAACGCGCTGCCGGCGCTGCGGCGCAACCAGGCGGTGGCGCTCGCGGTCGACGCCTACCCGGGCCGCGTGTTCCCCGCGAAGCTCAGCGCCATCGAGCCCATGATCGGCAGCGACACGCGCACCGTGCGGCTGCAGGCCACGGTCGACAACGCCGATGGCGCGCTCACGCCCGGCATGTACGTCAACGCCAAGGTGGCGCTGCCCGCGCGCGCCGACGCCATCGCGGTGCCTGAAACCGCCATCACCTACAGCACGCACGGCGACTCGGTGTTCGTGGTGCGCGCCGGCGAGAAGGGCGACGGTTTCTCGGTGCAGCAGGTGTTCGTGAAGACCGGCGAGCGGCAAGACGGCCTGGTCGTCGTCGAGCAGGGCCTGAAGGCCGGCGAGCAGGTCGTCACCTCGGGCCAGCTGCGCCTGTACAACGGCGCCGCCGTGGCCCCGGCCGCGAAGGACACGCTGGCCCTGCAGGACGCGAAGTCATGAAGTTCACCGACCTCTTCGTGCGCCGGCCCGTGCTGGCGCTGGTGGTGAGCACGCTCATCCTGCTGCTCGGCGCGCGTGCGCTGGGCGACCTGCCGGTGCGCCAGTACCCGCTCACCGAGAGCACCACGCTCACCATCACCACGCAGTACCCCGGCGCCTCGCCGGAACTGATGCAGGGCTTCGTCACGCAGCCCATCGCGCAGGCGGTGGCAACCATCGAGAACGTCGATTACCTCTCGTCGTCGTCCACGCTGGGCCGCAGCGTGATCAGCGTGCGCATGAAGCTCAACGCCGACGCCAACCAGGCGCTCACGCAGGCCATGGCGCAGGTCAGCCAGGTGAAGTACCGGCTGCCCGCCGAGGCCTTCGACCCGGTGATCCTCAAGTCGTCGGGCGAGGCCACGGCCGTCGCGTACGTGGGCTTCTCGAGCAAGACGATGCCCGTGCCACAACTCACCGACTACCTCTCGCGCGTGGTGCAGCCGCAGTTCGCGTCGATCGAGGGCGTCTCGGGCGTCGAGGTGTCGGGCGGGCAGACGCTGGCGATGCGCGTGTGGCTGGACGCCAACCGCATGGCCGCGCGCGGCATCTCGGCCGGCGAGCTGGCCGACGCGCTGCGCCAGAACAACGTGCAGGCCGCCCCCGGGCAGGTGAAGGGCCTGTACGTGGTGTCGAACATCCGCGTGAACACCGACCTGGTGAACGTGGCCGAGTTCCGCGACATGGTCATCAAACGCGACGGTGACGCCATCGTGCGCCTGGGCGACGTGGCCACGGTGGAACTGGGCGCGGCCAGCGCCGACAGCAGCGCGACGATGGACGGCGACAAGGCCATCTACCTCGGCCTGCAGGCCGCGCCCAACGGCAACCCGCTGGTGATCGTGAAGCGCATCCGCGACCTGCTGCCCGGCATCAAGCAGAACCTGCCGCCGGGCGTGGAGGTGCAGCTGCCCTTCGAGCTCGCGCGCTTCATCGAGGCCTCGATCGACGAGGTGCAGAAGACACTGCTCGAAGCCATCGCCATCGTGGTGCTGGTGATCTTCCTGTGCCTGGGCTCGCTGCGCGCGGTGCTCATTCCGGTGGTGACGATTCCGCTGTCGATGCTGGGCGCGGCGGCGCTGATGCTGCTGTTCGGCTTCAGCATCAACCTGCTCACGCTGCTGGCGATGGTGCTGGCCATTGGCCTGGTGGTGGACGACGCGATCGTGGTGGTGGAGAACGTGCACCGCCACATCGAGGAAGGCAAGTCGCGCGTGCAGGCCGCACTGATCGGCGCACGCGAAGTGGCCGGCCCGGTGATCGCGATGACGCTCACGCTGGCCGCGGTGTACGCGCCCATCGGCCTCATGGGCGGGCTCACGGGGTCGCTGTTCAAGGAGTTCGCCTTCACGCTGGCGGGCGCGGTGGTGGTGTCGGGCGTGATCGCGCTCACGCTGTCGCCGGTGATGAGCTCGTTCCTGCTGCCGCAGGACGCCACGGCGGGCCGCATGGCGCGCTATGCCGAGGCCTTCTTCCACAAGCTGGCCACGGCCTACGGGCGGCTGCTCGACGTGTCGCTGCACCACCGCTGGGTCACGGGCCTGCTGGCCGCGGCCGTGCTCGTGAGCCTGCCTTTTCTGTACAACGCGGCGCAGCGCGAGCTGGCGCCGGGCGAAGACCAGGCGATGGTGATGACCGTCATCAAGTCGCCGCAGCACGCCAACATCGACTACGTCGAGAAGTTCGGCCAGAAGTGGGACGAGGTGCTGGCCAAGCTGCCCGAGAACACCGGTCGCTGGCTCATCAACGGCTCGGACGGCGTCTCCAACAGCATCGGCGGTGTGCAGCTGTCCGACTGGAAAGATCGCCAGCGCAACGCCGACCAGATCCAGGGCGACGTGCAGGGCGGCATGAACGAGGTCGAGGGCAGCAGCGTGTTCGCCTTTCAGCTGCCGTCGCTTCCCGGTTCGACCGGTGGGCTTCCGGTGCAGATGGTGATCCGCAGCGCGGGCGACCACCGCAGCGTGTTCGAGGCGATGGAAACGCTGAAGAAGGCGGCGCGCGAGAGCGGCAAGTTCGCCGTGGTCGACAGCGACCTGGAGTTCAACAACCCGGTGACGGAAGTGCGCGTGGACCGCGCCAAGGCCAACAGCATGGGCGTGACCATGAAGGCCATCGGCGACACGCTGGCGGTGCTGGTGGGCGAGAACTACGTCAACCGCTTCGGCATGGACGGGCGCTCGTACGACGTGATCCCGCAGTCGCCGCGCGACCAGCGGCTCACGGCCGAGGCCCTGTCGCGCTACTTCGTGAAGAGCGCGAGCGGCCAGCCCGTGCCGCTGGCCAACCTGGTGCAGCTGTCGACCAGCGTGGGGCCCAACAAGCTCACGCAGTTCAACCAGCTCAACGCCGCGACCTTCCAGGCCATTCCGATGCCGGGCGTGACCATGGGCGACGCCGTGGCGTTCCTGAGCGAAGAGGCCAAGAAACTGCCGGCCGGCTTCAGCTACGACTGGCAGTCGGACGCGCGCCAGTTCACGCAGGAAGGCTCGGCGCTGGTGATGGCCTTCGTGTTCGCGATCGTGGTGATCTACCTGGTGCTGGCCGCGCAGTACGAGAGCCTGCGCGACCCGCTGATCATTCTGGTCAGCGTGCCGATGTCGATCTGCGGCGCGTTGGTGCCGCTGGCGCTGGGCTTTGCCACCATCAACATCTACACGCAGATCGGGTTGGTGACGCTCATCGGGCTCATCAGCAAGCACGGCATCCTGATGGTGGAGTTCGCCAACGAGATCCAGGAACGCCTGAACCTGGAGCGCCGCGCCGCCATCGAGCAGGCCGCGCGCATCCGGCTGCGCCCGATCCTGATGACCACGGCCGCGATGGTGGTGGGCCTGGTGCCGCTCTTGTTCGCCAGCGGCGCGGGCGCCAACAGCCGCTTCAGCATCGGCCTGGTGATCGTGGTCGGCATGCTGGTGGGTACGCTGTTCACGCTGTTCGTGCTGCCCACCATGTACACGCTGCTGGCACGCGACCACCGCACGGTGGGCCGCTCGCAGCGCGCCGCCGAACTCGAGGCGCTCGTGGCGCGCGAGCCTGCCGGCGACACCGTCTGAGACACCGGGAGCATGACCATGACGACAAGAAGACCCTTCTCCTACGCCGCGCCGTTCGCCCTCAGCCTGCTGGTACTGGCCGGTTGCGCAGTCGGGCCGAAGTACGCCGCGCCGAACGACGCGCCGGTGGCCATCGCCGCCCCCGAGCGCGCGCTGTTCGCGCCCGACGCGGTGCAGCGCGACTGGTGGCGCCAGCTCGACGACCCGCAGCTCGACGCGCTCATCGAACGCGCACTGGCCGGCAACCACGACATCCGCATCGCCCACGCGCGGCTGCTGGAAGCGCGTGCGATGCAGACCGAGGCCGAGCTCGACCGCCTGCCCGTGGTGACGCTGGGCGCCAGCAAGACGCGCAGCATCGCGCAGGGCAACGGCGTGCCAGCCGACGCCCGCACGCTGGCCCAGAGCAGCCGCGCCGGCTTCGACGCCGGCTGGGAGATCGACCTGTTCGGCCGGCTGCAGCGCCTGGACGAAGCCGCCACCGCGCGCGCCCAGGCCAGCGCGGCCGACCTCGAACAGGTGCGCATCGTGGCCGTGGCTGAACTGGCGCGCAATTACTACGAGATGCGCGGCGCCGAGCAGCGCCTGGCCGTGACGCAGCGCACCCTCGAGAGCCTGCGCCAGAGCCTGCGCGTGACCGAGGCGCAGGTGCGCACCGGGCGCGGCCTCGAGGGCGACCTGGCGAGCGCGCAGGCCAACCTGGCCAGCACCGAGAGCCAGCTGCCCGCGCTCGAGACCACGCGCCGCCAGGCCGCGCACCGCGTCGCCGTGCTGGCGGGCCTGCGTCCGGCCGAGCTGGCGCCCATGCTGCAGCCGCACCCGCTGCGCGTGCTCGACAAGCGCCTGCCCATCGGCGACCTGGGCGAATTGCTGCGCCGCCGGCCCGACGTGCTGCGCGCCGAGCGCGGCCTGGCCGCCAGCACCGCCGACGTGGGCGCGGCCACGGCCGAGCTGTACCCGCGCGTCGACATCGGCGGCTTCCTGGGCTTCATCGCGCTGCGCGGTGCCGACCTGGGCAGTTCGTCGAGCCGCGCCTTCAGCGTCACGCCCGGCGTGAGCTGGCCAGCGTTGCGGCTGGGCTCGGTCAAGGCCCGCCTGCGCGGCGCCGAGGCCCGTGCCGAGGGCGAGCGCGCCGTCTACGAACAGACCGTGCTGCGCGCCATCGAGGACGTCGAAAGCGCCCTCACCGGCTACGGCCAGAACCAGCTGCGCCTGCAGCGGCTGCTCGAGGCCTCGACCCGCAGCGGCCGCGCCGCCGAGCTGGCCGAGGTGCGCTACCGCGAAGGCGCCGCGCCCTACCTGAGCGTGCTCGACGCGCAGCGCACCCTGCTGCGCGCGCAGGATGCCGTGGCCGAGGCTGAAACGGCCTCGTTCACCAGCCTCGTGGCGCTTTACAAGGCGCTCGGCGGGGGGTGGCAAGCGCCCACGGATGCGAAGGGAGGCCCAACCACCTGACAATGACGCTGTTTTCCTCCCACGACCGAAGCTGCCATGTCCGCCCCCGATGCCACCAAGCCCACCTGGATGCCGCACCAGCCGGCAGACCGCATCCTCTCCACGCTGAAGACCCGTGGCGCGCTCGGCATCCCCGACATCGCCAAGGTGCTGCACGTGACGGTCGAGGCGGTGCGCCAGCAGATGTCCAAGCTCGAGACCGAAGGGCTGGTGGACGCCGAAAGCCGCTCCAGCGGCCGCGGCCGTCCGACCCAGATCTGGCGGCTCACCGGCGAGGGCCACAAGCGCTTTCCCGACACGCACGCCGAGATGACGGTGCAGATGATCAGCGCCGTGATCAGCGTGTTCGGCGAAAAGGGCATGGACCAGCTCATCGGCGCGCGCGAAGCCACCATGCGCGCCACCTACACCGAGGCCATGCGCGGCGCGCGCAACCTCGAGGCGCGGCTCGAACGGCTCGCGGACATCCGCAGCCGCGAGGGCTACATGGCCGAGTACCGGGCCGAGGGCGACGGTTTTCTCTTCATCGAGAACCACTGCCCCATCTGCACCGCGGCGCAGGCCTGCACCGGCTTTTGCCGCAGCGAGCTGCAGCTCTTCGACGAGGTGCTGGGGCCCGAGGCCGATGTGAGCCGTGTCGAGCACGTGCTCGCGGGCGCGCGGCGCTGCGCCTACCGCATCGTGCCCAAGGCCCGCGCCTGAGGCACCGAACTGTTTTTTTCCCTTCCACCAACTAGAAAGAAAGACTCCACCATGGAACACACCCTTCCCCCGCTGCCGTACGCCATCGACGCGCTGGCCCCCGAGTATTCGAAGGAGACGCTCGAGTACCACCACGGCAAGCACCACAACGCCTACGTGGTGAACCTGAACAACCTGCAAAAGGGCACCGAGTTCGAAGCGATGACGCTCGAAGAGATCGTCAAGAAGTCCAGCGGCGGCATCTACAACAACGCCGCCCAGATCTGGAACCACACCTTCTTCTGGAACTGCATGAAGCCTCAAGGCGGCGGCGCACCCACCGGCGCGCTGGCCAAGGCCATCGACGCCAAGTGGGGCAGCTACGACGCCTTCAAGGAAGCCTTCGTGAAGTCGGCCGTCGGCAACTTCGGTTCGGGCTGGACGTGGCTGGTGAAGAAGGCCGACGGTTCGGTGGACATCGTGAACACCGGCGCCGCCGGCACGCCGCTGACCACCGCCGACACCGCGCTGCTGACGGTGGACGTGTGGGAACACGCGTACTACATCGACTACCGCAACCTGCGCCCGAAGTTCGTCGAGACCTTCCTGGCCAAGCTGGTGAACTGGGACTTCGCGGCCAAGAACTTCGCCTGAAGCCCGCGCTGTCGGCATGAAGAAAAAGCCGGCCTGCGGGCCGGTTTTTTCATGGGCGCGCCGTCACCATCCAGTCGATCCAGCGCGCCACGTGCGCCTGGTCGAGGTCGAAGTAGTGGGTGTGGGCACCCAGGCCGAGGCAGGCCTCGTGCTCGGCCGCGACGCACCAGGCCGGCGGTGTCGTCACCTGCTCGTAGGGCTTGTCGTCTGCGCCCCAGAGCCAGCGGCCCACGTAGTCGCCCGCCGTGTAGAGGTTGACCCAGCGGGCCACGCCGACCTGGGCCGCGCTCGGCCCGCCGCCGTTCGCGTCTTCCGCCGTCACCCAGCCGTAGAGGTGCGGAAAGCGCGCCGCATACAGCTGGCGCAGCGGACAGCCGGCGGTGAGCAGCAGGAGGCGGCTCTTGTTGAGCGCCGCCCAGAGGTCGGTCACCCGCGCATCGACCTTCTGCGCGGCGCGGAACTGCAGGTAGCGCAGCAGCTCGGTCGAGATCACCGTGCCCTGGCTGTGCGCCACGATCACGATGCGGTCGTAGCCCTGCGCCGCCACGTGCTCCAGCAGCGACACATAGCGCGAGAAGATGCGCGCGCGCGGAATGGCGCGGCGCGGGAACTCGCGGAAGTGGCCGTCGACGTCCAGCGCCACGTCGAGCGGCATGCGCAGGCCCGGCACGGTGCGCGTGAGAAAACCGCCGAGCAGCGAGACGGAAGCGGCCAGCGTGGCCGCGGTGAAGATCAGCGGCTTGAGGCCGCTCTGCGACAGCGCCGACACCCAGATCACCGCATCGTCGATCCACCCGCCGACCGAGACGTTGCACTGCTTGAGCACCAGCAACAGGGCCACCGCGAAGGCGACCACCACGCTGGCGCTGGTCAGCACGGCGACGAAGCGGTCCAGCCGCCGGTAGCCCGCGCCGAGCCAGCGGCCCAGGCCCTGCGAGGTGCCGAAGGCCACCTTGAGCTCGGCGAACAGGCTGGGCACCAGCACCGCCACCAGGTAGGCCAGCAGCGACAGCGTGAGGCCGGCGGTCAGGGCGAAGGCCTGCGTGCTCTTCTCGTAGCGGCTGTGCAGGAAGTTCGCGCCGTCGGCCCAGTAGACGTCCTTGCCGAACCAGAACGGCGCGTAGTCGACGTCCTTCGCGCCGAGCTCCACGAGGTTCGTCAGCACGGCCCACGACACCATCGACAGCGCCACGAACGCCGCCACCGACACGAACAGCCCCAGCCGACCCGTGGCGATGCTGGCGCGCGCGGCCGCGTCGCGGTCGGGCACCGTCTCCCCGGCGAGCAGCCAGGCGATGAGCAGCACGCCGGCCACGCCCCACCAGGCCACGACGCCCAGCAGCAGGTACTCGACCACCCGCATGCCGGCGCGCACCCAGTGGCGCAGGTCGTCCGTGGCGCCCGCGGCCGAGGCGTTGATCGCCACGTGCACCAGCAGCGCCGCCGCGGTCAGCGCCATCAGCCCCAGCCCCCAGGTGCGCGCCGCCGGAAAGCGGTCGCGCGCGATGCGCAGGGCGCGGTCGGCCAACGCGGCGAGCAGCGCCAGCCAGGCCACGCCGACCACCCAGTGCGCGGGCACCAGCGCCCACAGCAGCCAGCCCGCCAGCAGCGCGTACAGGCCCACCACGATCCGCGAGGAGGCCTTTGTGCGCGCCTGGTAGCAGTACCACCAGATCGTCAGCACCGGCACGACCACCGCCAACACCCGGCGCAGCAGTTCGGTGAGCGACAACGCATGGGGCGCGGGCTCGACCCGCGCCAGTCCGCCAAGCCCCGCGATCACCAGCCCGATCAGCAGCAGCTGCAGGAACAGGTTCGCCAGCAGGTTGGCAAAGGCCCAGTCGAGCGCGGTCTGCAGCGACGCCAGGCAGGCCCAGCGCCGCGCGCCCGGCGGCCGGGGCTTCCTGTTCACGCCGGCCGCCTCGGCGGCGCGGTCCACCGCGTCGCGGCCCAGCTGCGAGAGGCGGAACACGATGGTGAACAGCTCGGCGACGATGCGCGCCACCGAGCCCGGCAGGCGCGACAGGTCGGCCCAGTACATCTCGTGCACGTCGATGCGCTGCTGCACCGGCTGCCCGTGGGCATCGGTGGCGTCGCGCGTCATGCGCACGCGCGTGGCCTCGTAGGCTTCGTGGTCGGGCTCGGCGCGCTGCGACTTGAACAGCAGGTAGTCGCTGAAGGCGATGTCGGGGTTGCTCCGCTTCAGCTCGCGCGGCGTGAGCGGCCCGCGCCCCTTGGCGGCGCGCACCACGCCCGCGTCGTCGGCCTCGGCGGTCGAGATCCAGTCGTCGGCGCTGAAGTCCGAGGTCTTCGACTGCCGCATCGCCTTGCGCACGGGCGGCACGTAGGCCTTCTGCGCGGCGGCGCCTTCGGTGGCGGCCTTCTCGTTCTTGTCCTGATGCCCCGTGCGCTGCTGCACCATCGACGTCAGCGGCGGCACCGGCAGGAGGTGGCTGTCGCAGTCGGCCTGGCGGTAGGTGGCGCCCTCGCCGGGGTGGTTGAGCATCAGCGAAGCGATGGCGCGGGCCGTGTCGCCGGCCTTCTGGTCGGCCACGCCATGGATGGCGATGACCGCGACGCGCTCGGGGCGCGCGGGTGGTTCAGGCGTTGACTGCTCGGGCGACGGTGCGCGCATGTGGTGACTCCTCCATGCCAGGCCGGTGCATGGCAGGAGGAATTGTCCGCAGCGCGTCGCCCTTGGCTTCCCCCAAACGGGGGATGCCGGATGGACAGGGGTTGCTCAGACGTTGATGAGGTTCAGGATGTTCCCGTCCGGGTCCTTGAACCACGCGACCTTCATCTCGCCCATGACGTGGATGTCGCCCGCGAGCGTGGTGTCGGGCATGTCGTAGTGCTCGAAGCGCACGCCCTTGGCCTTGAGCGCGGCCACGAGGCGCTCGATGTCGCCGTCGACCGACCAGGTCACGGCCGTGGCCTGGTTGGTGCCCGCGAAGGCCGAGCGGTAGACGTTGAGCCGCGTGTTGCCGCTGCGGTAGACGACGACCTCGTCGCCTTCGGCATCGACCTGCGCGAGGCCGAGCGTGTCTTCGTAGAAGCGTCGGGCCACGGCGAGGTCTTTCACCGCCAGGTTGGCCACTGCATTGATGTGTCCGAGCATGGGTGCCTCCTGCAAAGAGGATGGGCGCCCGGAAATCGCCGAACGCCGGGCGAGCCAGAAATACTCAACCATTTGGTGGAGTATTCGACGCGCGATGGGCGGTGTCAAGGCGTCCGAAAGTACGCACCGCCCCGTGTTCTGCCCCCGCCAGCCGAGACGAGGGCCATCGCGAACCGCGAAAACCCCGCGCCGGCACTTCCGGCAGACTGCATCCCCCCTGCCCCCAGAACGAGACAATGCCCCCCATGACCCCATCGACACTCCTCCGTCCGCTGGCCTTTGCGCTGGCCTTCACCGCCGTGGCGGCCACCGCCCCGGCCCACGCCCAGACCGCCGCCTACCCCGCCAAGCCCATCCGCATGGTCGTGCCCTTCCCGCCCGGCGGCGGCACCGACATCCTGGCGCGCCTGGTCGCGCAGAAGCTCACCGAGGCCAACCACTGGACCGTGGTGCCCGACAACCGCGCGGGCGCCGGCGGCACCATCGGCATCGCAGAGGCCGCGCGCGCCACGCCCACGGGCTACGACATCGTGATGGGCCAGAAGGACAACATGGTCGTCGCGCCCTGGCTCTACAAGAGCCTGAGCTACAACCCGGTGAAGGACCTCACGGCCGTGGCCCACGTGGCCTACACGCCCGTGGTGATCGTCACGCAGGCCAACTCCAAGTTCAAGACGCTGGACGACGTGGTGAAGGCCGCGCGCGCCGCGCCCGACACCATCACCTACGGCTCGCCCGGCAATGGCACCACCATCCACCTGGCCGGCGAGATCTTCAACGGCGCGGCCAAGATCAAGATGCGCCACGTGCCCTACAAGGGCTCCAACGCGGCCATGATGGACGTGCTCGCGGGCAACGTCGACCTGATGGTGTCGTCGGTGCCCTCGGCCATGGCGCAGATCAAGGCCGGCAAGCTGCGCCCGCTGGCCGTCACCTCCGCCAAGCGCAGCACCTCGCTGCCCGACACGCCCACCGTGGCCGAGCTGGGCTACAAGGACTTCGACGTGAGCACCTGGTACGGCGTGTTCGTGCCGGCCGGCACGCCCAAGGACATCGTCGCCACGCTGAATGCGGCGATCAACAAGCTGCTGGCCACGCCCGAGATGAAGGCGGCCATCATTGCCCAGGGCGCGGAGCCGCAGAGCATGACGCCGGAGCAGTTCGGCGCGCTGCTGAAGACCGACTACGAGAAGTGGAAGGGGATCGTGCAGGCCTCGGGCGCGACGATCGAGTAAGAGGGGTTTTCATACCAGGAACACCGCGGAACCGGCTTTGCCGGGCCGCTGGTGTTGCCCCCGGCAGGGGGTTGGCGAAGCGACACGAAGTGCGCGAAGCCTGGGGGCGAGCTCAATCCGGTACGAACTTGGCGTTGAAGATCTCCACGTCCGCCGCATCCTCGAACGTCGCCACCTGCCCCATCTTCCCGTCGCTCATGCGGCAGGCCGAGAACAGGCTGTAGCGGCCCTTGAAATAGAACTCGTCCATCACGATCAGCGCGTACGGGTACGGCACGAACACCTGGTGCTCGAAGACGATGCGGTGCACGTTCCTCGGCGACGGGAAGAGCTTGTATTCGACGGTGTCGATGGACTTTGCGGTGGCCATGATGTGGTCGCCGCGTTCAGGCCGGGTCGCGCACGTCGGCCACGGGGTTGCTGCCGAAGTCCGCGCGCGCCAGGTAGGCGAGCACCTTGGCCGCGGCGCTCTGGGGGCTGTCGAGCCGGCCTTCTTCCTTCATGCTCACGAAGCGCGTGCGGTCCGGGAACTGTTCGGCCGACGCGCCGCGCAGCTGCACCTGCATGTCGGTGTCGATGATGCCGGGCGCCAGCGACACGATGCGCGCGCCGTTCGGCGCATGCACCTCTTCGAGCGCCACGGCGCGCGAGAAATGGTCCATGCCGGCCTTGGCCGCGCAGTACGGCGCCTGGCTGCCCAGGGCGTTGCGGCCCAGGCCCGACGAGATGTTCAGCACCTTGCGTGCGCCGCGCCATTCGCGCGTGCCGCCGAGGAAAGCGGCCGTGAGCAGCATCGGCGCCTCGAGCCCGATGCGCAGCGCCTGGGCCAGTTCGGCCGGCACGGCGCGCGACAGCGGCGCGGGGTTGCCGACGGTGCCGGCGTTGTTGATGAGCGTGACGCTGTCGAAGCGCTGACCATCCAGCGTGCGCAGCCAGTCCGACAGGCGCGCCGCGGCGGCGACCGGGTCGGACAGGTCCTGCTCCCATTGCGTCAGTTCGGCGCCGGTCGCCTTGGGGGCTTCGGCCAGTTCGGGCGAGGACTTGCGCGCGATGCCGAGCACCGTGTGGCCGGCCTGCAGCAGCTGTTCGGCCATGGCGCGGCCCAGGCCGCGCGAGGCGCCGGTGATGACGGTGAGGTGGGAAGAGGCGGAGGTGGTCATGGTGGTGTGGGAGCAGGAGAAGGCCGCAAGGCTAAGGGATATCGAAAGGCCGCGCGCGTCAGCCGGTACGGAACTGGGCACGCAGGAAGTTGCGATGCCGGGCGATGTGCTGCAGCTGCGCGGGCGCGATGGAGCCGCCGAGGTCGACCTCGTCCGCGCCGTTGAGCACCGCGTTGGCGTTCGCCATGGCGCGCGCCACGACTTCTTCCTCGCTCACGCCGAGCTGCGCCGCCAGGTCGAGCGCGACGCGGCGCATGGCGCGCTGCGACAGCATCCACATCGCGCCGAAGCGGTCCCAGGCCAGCGCGGCTTCTTCCGACTTCTCGCGGTCGGCGAGGATGTCCTTGAGCGGGCGCGCCAGGATCTCGTTGAGCGCGTCGATCTGTTCGCCCAAGGCCTCGGCGCGGTCGATGGCTTCTTCCAGCGTCGGGCCGTCGTCTTCCTCGTTGCGGGCCTGCGTGGCCTGTTGCTGCTGCGGCGGCAGAAAGCTCGCCTGGGCGTCGGCGGGCACGATCTGCAGGTGGTCGGAGAGGGCCATGTTTTTTTCTTTCAGTTCGAAGTGCTGTTGTTCTTGCGGCTGGACATCGCGGTGGCGCGCAGGCCCGGCAGGTCGAGCACGCGCAGCCCACCGTACTCCACGCGGATCAGCCCCTGCGCCGACAGCGCATTGAGCGCCTCGTTCACGCGCTGGCGCGACAGGCCGACAAGGTACGCCAGTTCCTGCTGCGTGATGCGCAAGACCTCGCCCACGCCGGGGTACAGCACCGGGTTGAACAGCGACACCAGGTTGCGCGCCACGCGCGCGTCGGGGTTGTTGAGGCGGTCGATCTCCAGCGCCGCGATGAACTGGCCCAGCCGCTCGTTGAGCTGGTTCATCACGAAGCGGTTGAAGCCGATGGAGTGGTCCAGCAGCCAGTGGAAGCTCTCGATCGGCAGCCCCGCCACGAGGCTGCGGCGCAGCGCCTGGATGTTGTAGCGGTAGGGCTCGCGCTTCATCACCGTGCCCTCGCCGAACCAGCCGCCGGGCGGCACGCCGGTGTAGGTGACCGAGCCGCCGTCGGCGTTGTCGTTGCTCATCTTCAGCAATCCTTCGACCACGCCGAACCAGTAGGTGGGCGAACGCCCGACGCGGCACACCAGGTCGCCGGGCTCGGCCTCGCCGACCACGAGCGTGGCCTCGGCGCGGCGGCGCTCGGCGGGCGTGAGCGTGGGCAGCCACGGAATGCCGTCGAGTTCAGCGGCATTGGCGGGGCGCACGCGATCCTTGATGGAACCGCCGAGCACGTTCTGTGGGTTGAGGTTGCCAGGAGGCATCGGGAAACTCCGGGGAGTAGTGTCCCTAGGATTGTCGTTGGAACGACAACCGGGCGTCAAAGTGGGACCTACGATCCGGCCACTGTGCAAACCACCGCCCCCACCTTCCCCCGTCTGCTGCTCGCGCATGCCGAGGCCCGTCCCGAGGCTCCCGCCGTGCGCGAAAAAGACCTTGGCATCTGGCAAACCTGGACCTGGAACGCCGTGGCGCAGGAAGTGCGCGAGATGGCCTGCGGTCTGGCAAGCCTTGGCTTCAAGGCCTTCGACAACCTTGCGATCGTCGGCGCCAACCGGCCGCACCTGTACATGGCCGTGCTCGCCGCGCAAAGCCTGCGCGGCGTGCCCGTGCCGCTGTACCAGGACGCGGTCGCCAGCGAGATGGTCTTCATGCTGAACGACGCGAGCATCGAGTTCGTGATCGTCGAAGACCAGGAGCAGGTCGACAAGCTGCTCGAATGCCGCGAGCTGCAGCAAGGCCAGGAGGGCCAGCAGCAGGGCATCCGCCACATCATCTACGACGACCCCAAGGGCCTGCGCCACTACGAGCAGCCGGGGCTCATGAGCTACGAGCAGCTGCGCGAGCTGGGCCGGGCCTTCGACAAGGCCAACGCCGGCTACTACGACCGCGCCGTGGCCAGCGGCGAGGCGTCCGACGTCGGCGTGATCCTCTACACCTCGGGCACCACCGGCCGCCCCAAGGGCGTGTGCCAGACGCACGCCAGCTTCATCGCAGCGGGGCGCGGCGGCGTCGAGACCGACAAGCTCGGCCCCGGCGACAACATCATGAGCTACCTGCCGATGGCGTGGGTGGGCGACCACCTGTTCTCGGTGGCGCAATGGCTGGTGGGCGGCTTCACGCTCAACTGCCCCGAGTCGGCCGAGACGGTGATGAACGACATGCGCGAGATCGGCCCGAGCTACTACTTCGGCCCGCCGCGCACCTTCGAAGGCCTGCTCACGGCCGTGTCGATCCGCATGGAAGACGCGGCCGCGCCCAAGCGCTGGCTGTATGCGAAGTTCATGGCGCTGGCGCAGCGCGTGGGCGCCGACATCCTGAACGGCGCGCCCGTGAGCACCGGCGACCGCGTCATGTACAGCCTGGGCAACCTGCTCATCTACGGCCCGCTGCGCAACGTGCTGGGCATGAGCCGCATCCGCGTGGCCTACACGGCCGGTGCGGCCATCGGCCCCGACCTGTTCCGCTTCTACCGCTCGATCGGCGTGAACCTCAAGCAGTTCTACGGCCAGACCGAGACCTGCGCCTATGTGTGCCTGCAGCAGGACGGCAAGGTCAAGCTGCAGACCGTGGGCACGGCGGCGCCGGGCATCGAGCTGAAGATCGCCGACGACGGCGAGGTGCTGGTGCGCGGCGTGTCGGTGCTCAAGGAGTACTACAAGCGCCCCGACGCCACCGCCGAGGTGCTCGACGCCAACGGCTACTTCCACACCGGCGACGCCGGCGTGCTCGACAGCGAAGGGCACCTGCGCATCATCGACCGGGCGAAGGACGTGGGCCGGCTCGTGGGCGGCGCGATCTTTGCGCCCAACTACATCGAGAACAAGCTCAAGTTCTTCCCGCAGATCAAGGAGGCCGTGTGCTTCGGCAACGGCCGCGACGAGGTCTGCGCCTTCATCAACATCGACTTCGAGGCGGTCGGCAACTGGGCCGAGCGCCGCGGCCTGGCCTACGGCGGCTATGTGGACCTGGCCGGCAAGCCCGAGGTGCTGACGCTGGTGGCCGAGTGCATCGCCAAGGTCAATGCCGACCTCGCGGCCGAGGACGGCATGGGCGAGACGCAGATCGCGCGCTTCCTCGTGCTGCACAAGGAGCTCGACCCCGACGACGACGAACTGACCCGCACGCGCAAGGTGCGCCGCGGCTTCATCGCCGAGAAATACGCCGTGCTGGTCGATGCGCTCTATGGCGGCAAGACCGCCCAGTACATCGAGACCCAGGTCAAGTTCGAGGACGGACGCACGGGGGTTGTCAGCGCCACGCTGAAGATCAACGACGCCAAGACCTTCCCCATCGTGAAGGCCGCCGCATGAGCAATCGGAAAATTGGCGACGTCATCCTCGACGTCCAGAACATCAGCCTGAGCTTCGGCGGCGTGAAGGCGCTGACCGACATCAGCTTCAATGTGCGCGAGCACGAAGTGCGGGCCATCATCGGCCCCAACGGCGCGGGCAAGAGCTCGATGCTGAACTGCATCAACGGCGTGTACTGGCCGCAGCAGGGCTCCATCACCTTTCGCGGCCAGACCTTCAAGCACATGAATTCGCGCCAGGTGGCCGAGATGGGCGTGGCGCGCACCTTCCAGAACCTGGCGCTGTTCAAGGGCATGAGCGTGCTCGACAACATCATGACCGGGCGCAATCTCAAGATGAAGAGCGGCCTGTTCGCGCAGGCGCTGCGCTGGGGCCCGGCCGAACGCGAAGAGCTGCAGCACCGCGAGTTCGTCGAGCACATCATCGACTTCCTGGAAATCCAGGCGCACCGCAAGACGCCGGTGGGCCGCCTGCCCTACGGCCTGCAAAAGCGCGTCGACCTCGGCCGCGCGCTCGCGATGGAGCCGCAGGTGCTGCTGCTGGACGAACCCATGGCCGGCATGAACGTCGAAGAGAAGCAGGACATGAGCCGCTTCATCCTCGACGTGAACGACGAGTTCGGCGCGACCATCGTGCTCATCGAGCACGACATGGGCGTGGTGATGGACATCTCCGACCGCGTGGTGGTGCTGGACTACGGCAAGAAGATCGGCGACGGCACGCCGGATGAAGTTCGGAACAACGAAGACGTGATCCGGGCGTACCTCGGCGTGGAGCATTGACCATGGGATTTTTCCTCGAAACCCTTTTCGGCGGCCTCATGGTCGGCATGCTGTATTCGCTGATCGCGATCGGCTTCGTGCTGATCTACAAGGCCTCGGGCGTCTTCAACTTCGCGCAGGGCGCGATGGTGCTGTTCGCGGCGCTGGCCATGGCGCGCTTCGCCGAATGGTTCCCGCAGTGGTTCGGCTTCCAGAGCCAGATCCTCGCGAACATCCTGGCCTTCATCGCGGCCATGGCCGTGATGATCGTGGTGGCCTGGCTCATCGAACGGCTGGCGCTGAGCAAGCTGGTGAACCAGGAAGGCATCACGCTGCTGATGGCCACGCTGGGCATCGCCTACTTCCTGGACGGCGTGGGCCAGACGATCTTCGGCAACGACATCTACAAGATCGACGTGGGCATGCCCAAGGAACCGCTGATGGTGCTCGAAGGCACCTTCCAGGGCGGCCTGCTGCTGAGCCAGGAAGACCTGATCGCCGCGCTGGTGTCCGCCGCGCTGGTGGTGGTGCTGGCGATCTTCTTCCAGAAGACGGCCACGGGCCGTGCGCTGCGCGCGGTGGCCGACGACCACCAGGCCGCGCAATCGATCGGCATTCCGCTGTCGCGCATCTGGGTGATCGTGTGGTCGGTGGCCGGTTTCTCGGCGCTGGTGGCCGGGATCATCTGGGGCTCCAAGCTCGGCGTGCAGTTCTCGCTCTCGCTGGTGGCGCTGAAGGCGCTGCCGGTGGTGATCCTGGGCGGGCTGACCTCGATCCCCGGCGCCATCATCGGCGGCCTGTTGATCGGTGTCGGCGAGAAGCTGTCTGAAATCTATCTCGGCCCCATGCTCGGTGGCGGCATCGAGATCTGGTTTGCCTATGTCCTCGCGCTGGTCTTCCTGCTGGTTCGTCCGCAGGGTCTGTTCGGCGAAAAAATTATTGATCGCGTATGAAATACGAGATCAACAATTTTTCGGTGGAGGCTAACTTGCGCAGCAAGTTAAGCGAAGCGGGCCGTAGCCAAAAAATCATCGATCGGGTCTGAGAATGTTCTACAGAGAAAACGGCCAGTTCAAGTCGAGCTACCGCGCCGACCAACAGATCTTCCCGATCGCACAGGACCGCCTGGCGATCCTGGTGCTGCTGCTCGTGGCGTTCGTCGTGGTGCCGATGGGCGTGTCCGACTACTGGATGCGCGCCATCCTCACGCCCTTCCTGATCCTGTCGCTGGCGGCGCTGGGCCTCAACATCCTGGTTGGCTACTGCGGCCAGATCTCGCTGGGCACCGGCGCCTTCATGGCGGTGGGCGCGTATGCGGCCTACAACTTCCAGGTGCG
Organism: Variovorax sp. BGA-UO-ETr-C22; assembly: GCF_059567965.1. NCBI lineage: Bacteria > Pseudomonadati > Pseudomonadota > Betaproteobacteria > Burkholderiales > Comamonadaceae > Variovorax > Variovorax sp. BGA-UO-ETr-C22. The sequence continues at coordinate 109,692 of NZ_JCAQPA010000009.1, read as the reverse complement.
CATCGACGGCATGCCGCTCATCGCCTCGCTGCTGCTGGGCGGTCTGTGCGCCACGGTGATCGGCGTGCTGTTCGGCATTCCGAGCCTGCGCATCAAGGGCCTGTACCTGGCGGTGGCCACGCTGGCCGCGCAGTTCTTCACCGACTGGGCGTTCCTGCGCATCCAGTGGTTCACCAACAACTCGTCGTCGGGCTCGGTGAGCGTGGCGGGGCTGAACGTGTTCGGCGTGCCGATCGAGTCGCCGGTGCAGAAGTACCTGTTCTGCCTGATCTTCGTGGTGGTGTTCGCACTGCTCGCCAAGAACCTGGTGCGCAGCGCCATCGGCCGCGAGTGGATGGCGATGCGCGACATGGACGTGGCCGCCGCGGTGATCGGCATCCGCCCGGTGTACGCCAAGCTCACGGCCTTCGCGGTGAGCAGCTTCATCGTCGGCGTGGCCGGCGCGCTGTGGGGCTTCATTCACCTCGGTGCGTGGGAGCCGGCGGCGTTCAGCATCGACCGCTCGTTCCAGCTGCTGTTCATGGTGATCATCGGCGGGCTGGGCTCGATCATGGGCAGCTTCTTCGGCGCCGCCTTCATCGTGCTGCTGCCGCTCTTTCTGAACCAGCTGCCGGGGTGGCTGGGCTTCTCGATCTCGACCGCACTGGCCTCGCACCTGGAGACCATGATCTTCGGCGCGCTGATCGTGTTCTTCCTGATCGTCGAGCCCCACGGCCTGGCGCGGCTGTGGTCCACGGCCAAGGAAAAGCTGCGGCTGTGGCCCTTCCCGCACTGACAGGTTCCCGTTCTTGTTGTTGTTCGTTCGTAAAAACCCGGCACCGAGGTGCCCACAAAAGGAGACAGGCATGACACTGAAATCGCTCGCTCTGACCGCCGCCCTGGTGGCCAGCACCCTCGGCGCGGCCTTCGCGCCTTCGCTCGCGCAGGCCCAGGCCAAGGAACAGTTCTTCCCGCTGCTGGTGTACCGCACCGGCCCTTACGCGCCCAACGGCACGCCCTGGGCCAACGGCAAGCAGGACTACATCAAGTACATCAACGCCACCGGCGGCATCAACGGCGTGAAGATCACGTACGAGGAATGCGAAACCGGCTACGCCACCGACAAGGGCGTGGAATGCTACGAGCGCCTGAAGGGCCGCCCGGGCGTGACGCTGTTCGACCCGCAGGCCACCGGCATCACCTTCGCGCTGACCGACAAGGTGCCCACCGACAAGATCCCGCTCATCACGCTGGGCTACGGCCTGTCGGCCTCGCAGGACGGCGGCGTGTTCAAGTGGAACTTCCCGCTCATGGGCTCCTACTGGACCGCGGCCGACATCCTGATCCAGCACATCGGCAAAAAAGAAGGCGGCATGGACAAGCTCAAGGGCAAGAAGATCGCCCTCGTGTACCACGACTCGCCGTTCGGCAAGGAGCCGATCCCGCTGCTGCAGGAGCGCGCCAAGCAGAACGGCTTCGAGTTGTCGCTCATTCCCGTGACCGCACCGGGCGTGGAACAGAAGTCGGCCTGGCTGCAGGTGCGCCAGTCGCGTCCTGACTTCGTGCTGCTGTGGGGCTGGGGCGTGATGAACTCCACCGCCCTGAAGGAAGCCGTGGCCACGGGCTACCCGCGCGAGAAGATGTACGGCGTGTGGTGGGCCGGTGCCGAACCCGACGTGAAGGACGTGGGCGCCAACGCCAAGGGCTACAACGCGCTGGCGCTGAACACCTCGGGCACGCAGCCCAAGGTGATCCAGGACATCCTCAAGCAGGTGCACGACAAGGGCCAGGGCACGGGTCCGAAGGACGAAGTGGGCTCGGTGCTCTACACGCGCGGCGTGATCATCCAGATGCTGACCATCGAGGCCGTGCGTCGTGCGCAGGAGCGCTTCGGCAAGGGCAAGGTCATGACCGGCGAGCAGGTGCGCTGGGGCATGGAAAACCTCGCGCTCGACCAGAAGAAGCTGGACGCATTGGGCTTCTCGGGCGTGATGCGTCCGGTGAGCACCTCGTGCCAGGACCACATGGGCTCGACCTGGGCGCGCGTGCACACCTGGGACGGCGCCAAGTGGGGCGGCATGTCCGACTGGTACGAGGCCGACAGCCAGATCATCAAGCCGATGGTGAAGGCGGCCGCCGACAAGTACGCGGGCGAGAAGAAGCTCACCCGCCGCGAAGCCGCGGATTGCCAGTCTTGAGCTAACCCCCAGGCTGCGCGCACTTCGTGTCGCTTCTCCCACCCCCTTGCAGGGGGCAACACCAGCGGCCCGGCAAAGCCGGTTCCGCGGTGTTCCCCGAAGGGCGGTGGGTCAAGCGGGTATCTGAAAGAACAGCGTCGTTGTTCTTTCGAATGCTTCGGACCACACCATGAGCGAACCCAAGATCCTTCTCAACGTCAACGGCATCGAGGTCATCTACAACCACGTGATCCTCGTGCTCAAGGGCGTGTCGCTGACCGTGCCCGAAAGCGGCATCGTGGCGCTGCTCGGCGGCAACGGCGCCGGCAAGACGACCACGCTGCGCGCCGTGAGCAACCTGCTCGCGGGCGAACGCGGCGCCGTGACCAAGGGCACCATCGAGCTGCGCGGCGAGCGCATCGAGGCGCTGTCGCCGGCCGAACTGGTCAAGCGCGGGCTGATCCAGGTGATGGAAGGCCGCCACTGCTTCGCCCACCTGACGATCGAAGAGAACCTGATGACCGGCGCCTACACGCGCACCGACGGCAAGGCCTCGGTGCAGGAGACGCTGGAGAAGGTCTACGCGTATTTCCCGCGCCTGAAGACGCGCCGCACCTCGCAGGCGGCCTACACCTCGGGCGGCGAGCAGCAGATGTGCGCCATCGGCCGCGCGCTGATGGCCAACCCGACCATGGTGCTGCTGGACGAGCCCTCGATGGGCCTGGCGCCGCAGATCGTGGAAGAGGTGTTCGAGATCGTGAAAGACCTGAACACCAAGGAAAAAGTGACCTTCCTGCTGGCCGAGCAGAACACCAACATGGCGCTGCGCTACGCCGACTACGGCTACATCCTGGAGAACGGCCGCATCGTGATGGACGGCGAGGCCAAGAGCCTGCGCGAGAACGAGGACGTGAAGGAGTTCTACCTCGGCGTGGGCGGCGCGGACCGCAAGAGCTTCCGTGACGTGAAGAGCTACAAACGCCGCAAGCGTTGGCTGGCCTGAAGTACCCACCCCAGAGCGACCGAATCGATAGACGAAGGGTACGGACATGAACGACCACTACGACCAACTGGAAATCCGCGACCCCGCCGAACGCGAACGTGACCTGCTGGCCGCGCTGCCCAAGCAGATCGCCCAGGCCCAGACCGCCTCCCCCGCTTTCACGAAGATCCTCGACGGCGTGAAGCCTGCCGACGTCACCTCGCGTGAAGCCCTCGCCAAGCTGCCCGTCACGCGCAAGTCGGAACTGCTCGAGCTGCAGAAGGCGCGCCGCGCCGACGACCCCTTCGGCGGCTTTGCGTCGATCGTGCGCGGGCCGCGCATGCCGCGCATCTTCGCGAGCCCCGGCACCATCTACGAACCCGAGGGCGAAGCGCGCGACTACTGGCGCACCGCGCGGGCGCTGCACGCGGCGGGCTTTCGCAGCGGCGAGCTGATCCACAACAGCTTCAGCTACCACATGACGCCGGCCGGCTCCATCATGGAAAGCGGCGCGCATGCCATGGGCTGCACCATCTTCGCGGGGGGCACGGGCCAGACCGAGCAGCAGCTCGAAACCATCGTCGACCTCAAGCCCGACGGCTACGCGGGCACGCCGAGCTTCCTGAAGATCCTGCTGGAGAAGGCCGAAGAAAAGGGCCAGAAGCTGCCGTGGTTCACCAAGGCGCTGGTGTCCGGCGAGGCCTTTCCGCCCAGCCTGCACGACTGGATCGCTGCGCACGGCGTGCAGGGCATCCAGTGCTACGCGACCGCCGACCTGGGCCTCATCGCTTATGAAACCAGCGCGCGCCAGGGCCTGGTGATCGACGAGGGCGTGCTGGTCGAGATCGTGCGCCCCGGCACCGGCGACCCCGTGCCCGACGGCGAGGTGGGCGAGATCGTCGTCACCACCTTCAACCCCGACTACCCGCTGGTGCGCTTCGGCACCGGCGACCTCTCGGCCGTGCTCGCGGGCACCTGCCCCACGGGCCGCACCAACAAGCGCATCAAGGGCTGGCTCGGCCGCGCCGACCAGACCACCAAGGTGCGCGGCATGTTCGTGCACCCCTCGCAGGTCGCCGAGGTCGTGCGGCGCTTTCCCGAGATCGTGCGCGCGCGGCTCGTGGTGTCGGGCGAGATGGGCGACGACCAGATGACCTTCAAGCTCGAATGCGCCGGCGCCCCGGCCGGGCTCGACGCGCGCATTGCCGATGCGGTGCGCGAAGTGACCAAGCTGCGCGGCACCATCGAGCTGGTGGCGCCGGGCACCCTGCCGAACGACGGCAAGGTGATCGAGGACGCGCGCAGCTACAAGTAGGGGCGGTACAGGCGACGCGTGATGAAGCGCGTGAGCAGCACGGTCAGTAAGGGGTAGAGCGGTACGAGCGCAGCCAGCAGGATGACCAGGTCGCCGACACCGGCCATGCTGGTCTGGGACGGCTCCAGCAACCCCAGTCCCGCGAGGATGACAGCAGCGCAGCCCGCCAGCACCAGCACAAAGGCCAGCACCGACGCGGCCACGGCCCGGAAGGGCCGGACCCGTGTGGGGAGCGGGCCACGGCCGATGCCGAGCCACGCGCCCCAGAACGCCAGAGCAAAGACCAACAACGGCGGCGCGACCCAGCTCAGGAAGGGCGCCACGCGGTCCATGGTCCTCATGGCCTCGTGCCACGGGTCCGTGACCATCGCGCACCAAATCTGGATCGACGCGGACACGGCGGCGATCAACAGCGCTACCGTGGCGCGACCCGGCGATGCGCTCGCGGGCGCCACGGCGTCGGCATCGCCCGCATCGAACGACGCGGCCGATGCCTGAGTGCCCTGCCTCAGCGCGACCCAGGTCGCCAGCCACACACCCAGCACCAGCATCGCCAGTTGCACCAGCCGGCCGCCGGGCATGTAGAGCAGCTCCAGCCCGTAGAGCCACGGGCTCAGCACGAAGTAGTCCAGCACCCGCACGATGAGATAAGCGCCGGCGTGGCGCACACGCGGGGCGCGCAGCTGCGCCAGGCGCGCGCCGCCGCGCACCTCCAGTGCCTGGCGGGCATGGCTCCAGGCCAGCGACGCTGCCAGCACCCAGGCCATCGCGAGGTTGGCCGCCATGCCTGCCCACACGTCCAGGTCATAGCCTTCATGCCCCGAGCCAGGCCACAGCTGCCTGCCGAAGTGGACCCACACAATGGCCGCTTCGACCGCCACGGTGATGAGCGCGAAGTCGCGCGGCAGGCGCCACGCGTGTGCGATGGAAGCGGAAGACGTCATCAAGGCCAATGCCCGGCTACTTCTTGCAGCTCGCCGGCAACGCCTTGTCCTTCAACCCCTCCCCCGCGCTGCAATGCCACGCAATGCCCCGGTCGGTCGACGACGGCTCCATGCGCAGCGTGCCCTTGGTCGTGGCCACCTCCACCACCATGCTGTCGGGGTCGAGCGTGAGGGTCGCGCCGTTGGGCAGGTTCTCCGGCAGGCCGACGGCGGCCAGGGTGTCGGGGATCTCGGCCTTTTCTTCATAGTGGCGCGTGAGCGCGTTGCGCACCGGCGCGCCCTCGGACCAGGCCTGCGCGACGACGGCGCGGGTCTGGTACTCCTGGTAGGCGGGGATGGCTGCAGCCGCCATGACGCCGATGACAGCCACCACGATCAGCACCCCCGCCGCGCCGCCGCCGGCCCGGCCGGCATACGGCACGAAGAGCGCGAGCAGGTAGGCCACCGGATTGCGCTCGGGCAGCTTGGCGCCCGGGTCGATGGCGCGCGCGACGCGCTTGGTGAGCCAGGGGTAGCCGCCGATGAGTTCGTGGAACGAGCCCCAGAAGCCGCGGTTGCCGGCCGACTGGGCGGCGTAGCGCTGCAGGTTCACGTTGCGCCACTGCTGCGCGCCGGCGGCCAGCGCGACCAGCGCGCGCGGTGCGGAGTCGACCTCGCGGCAGCAGGCGGCGCCGTGCAGGTCGCAGGTGTATTCCTTGGCGCGCGCATAGGCCGCGCCCAGGAGCGGCAGCCAGAGCACGGGCGCGCGCCAGATGTGGCCCGTGAGGTGGCCGCGGCGGATGTGGCCCAGCTCGTGGCCCATGTAGAAGTGGATGCCGTCGGGCTGCGCCTCCATGGCGTCGACCACGTCGGACAGCAGCACCACGAAGTTGCGCCCGAAGAAGCGCGTGGCGAAGGCGTTGAACATGCCGTCGCCGTGCAGCAGGTAGGCCTCGGGCGGCTGCGCGATGCCCAGGCGGGTGCAGCAGTCGACAAAACGCGCGTGCAGCTCGGGCAGCTGCTGGGGCGACAGCTTCACGCCCGTGCCCTTGATCCAGGCGATGACGGCCGACTGCGCGAACACGTAGCCGATGAAGCCCAGCAGCACGTACAGCAGCGCGATGCCCAGCGTGCCGACGACGATCAGCGTCCAGGCCAGCAGGCCCAGAACGAGCGTGAGTTTGCCGAGCCAACGCTCGCGCGGATAGACCCAGGGATCCATTGGTTTCTTCTCCTCGATGCCGCCCGTCGGGCTGGCCTGTTTGTGGTTGTGGTCACCCCGGCGCGGGTGCGCGGGACGGGCGTGATCATGCCCCAGCATGGGGCGAAAACGGTGACATTCCTAAGGGCTATTCGGTATGGGTCAGCCCCCGGTCAGCCGATAAGATCGCGACCCTTTCCATTTAAAAACTCCGTCGGAGACATCATGAAGAAACTGTTTGCCCTCGCGGCGATTGCCGCGGCCGCCGTCGGCGCACACGCCCAGGATTTCCCCGCAGGCAAGCCCGTGACGCTGGTGGTGCCTTTCTCTGCCGGCGGCCCGACCGACCGCGTGGCCCGCGACCTGGCCGAATCGCTGCAGAAGACGCTGGGCACGACGATCATCGTGGACAACACCGCCGGCGCCGGCAGCTCGATCGGCACCGCCAAGGTGGCGCGCGCCAACCCCGACGGCTACACGCTGCTGCTGAACCACATCGGCATGTCGACGATGCCGGCGCTGTACCGCAAGCTGCCGTTCAACGTCGAGAACGACTTCGAATACCTCGGCATGGTCAATGAAGTGCCGATGACGCTCATCGGCAAGCCCGGCCTGCCCGCCAACAACTACAAGGAACTGACGACCTGGATCAATGCCAACAAGGGCAAGATCAACCTGGGCAACGCCGGCCTGGGCGCCGCCTCGCACCTGTGCGGCCTGCTGTTCCAGAGCGCGCTGAAGATCGAGATGACGCCCGTGCCGTACAAGGGCACCGCGCCGGCCATCGCCGACCTGCTGGGCGGCCAGATCGACCTGCTGTGCGACCAGACCACCAACACCACGTCGCAGATCGAGGCCAAGAAGGTCAAGGCCTACGCCGTGACCACCAGCAAGCGCCTGAGCACGCCCGCGCTGAAAGACCTGCCCACGCTCGACGAGTCGGGCCTGAAGGGCTTCGAAGTGTCGATCTGGCACGGCGTGTACGCCCCCAAGGGCACGCCCGCACCGGTGCTCAAGAAGGTCAACGAGGCCATCAAGGCCGCCATGAAGGACCCGGCCTTCATCAAGCGCCAGGAAGGCCTGGGCGCCGTGATCACCACCGACAAGCGCGTCGAGCCGGCCGAGCACAAGAAGTTCGTCTCGGCTGAAATCGCCAAGTGGGGTCCGATCATCAAGGCCGCCGGCGTGTACGCGGACTGATCCTTTCGGCCTCTCAAGAAAAAGCCGCCGGCCCTTTCGGGCCGGCGGCTTTTTTCATGCGGTGACAGCAGGAAAAGAATCAGGGAGGCGAGTAGGTCCACGCCTCGAAGTTCTTGCGCACATCGACCTGGCGCGCGGTGCGTGCCGTGAAGATGAAGCTGCTGACCGACGAGCCCTGCGCGTATTGGTAGGCGTTGTTGCCGACGCTCACGCAGTGGTTGTCGCTCGGCGAGTTCACCGGCTGGCAGTAGATGACGGCCTTGCGCGCCGAGGTGCGCACGGTGATCGAGTCGGTGAAGCGGTTGTTGTTCGGGCCACGGCCGGCCACCAGGAAGGTGGTCGGGGCGTAGGCGCCGCTGGGCACGGCCCAGCCGTCGAGGTTGCCCTCGGCGCTGAAGTCGATGTTGTTGGCACTGGGGTCGGACGGCACCGGCGCGCCGAACACGATGCCGCGCGGGACACCGTCGATTTCCTGCATCAGCTCGGCGCGCAGGGCGGGCGTCATTTCCACGGTCGGCAGTTGCACGGCCTCGGCGAGGGTCGGCGCGCGCGAGAAGGTGCGCACGTACTGCACCGGGTTGGGCCCGCCGGCCGCCAGGAAGAACTCGAGCTTCCAGACCGCCTGGTCGGGAATGGCGCTCAGCTGCGCGTCGTCGAACTGCGGCGCTGCGAAGAGATTGCCGGACTCGACGCTGCTCGGGTTGCCGCCTTGCGCCGGGTCCACGTAGCGCGCGGCCATGCGCCACAGCGAGGAGTTCAGCGCGCCGTTGGCGGTGCCGTCGGTGGTGAGCACCAGGGTGGTCAGCCCGGCCCGGGGCACGAGGACCAGCTCGCGGCCGGGCAACGCGGTCGAGGTGGCCACCACCTTCGTGAAGATCGAGTCGCCGTTGCCGTCGAGCACGTTGTCCACCGACACGTTGTAGCCCGCGGCGTGGTACTTCAGGTTCGCGTGCTTGAGGAAGTCCTTCAGCTCCTGCTGCGGGCGCACGGCGGCGCGGTAGGCGTTGCTGTTGCCGGTGAGCTTGAGCGCGCCATTCACGATCCTGGCGTTGAACACGTCGTTGTCGGTGTTGCCCACGCTGTCGGTCCAGCGGTAGGTGAGCGCGATGTCGCCGCCCGGGTGGAAGTATTCGAAGTTGCCGCGGTCGTGCTTCAGGTTCGTGGGGCCGAAGCGGAACAGGCTTTCGAAGGGCCGGCGCGGGCCGCTCGACGCGCGGCCGATGTGCAGGCCGGCCGCGACGAAGCTGGCCGGGTCGTCGCCCACGAACAGCGTGCGGCAGGCCGGCGCGACCACGTCGGCGGCCTCGCCGAAGGCGTTGCCGTCGGAGCCGATGGTGCTGTCCACGCGCTCGTTCAGCGGCAGCGCGTAGCAGGCGTTGAGGCGGTCCAGCAGGTCCTTGACCATCGCCGGCGTGGGCGGCTGCACGAGGGCCGCGGCATCGACCGCGGGCAGCGGCGCGATGGTGCTCTCGCCGGTGCGGAAGACGATGGACACCGGCGCGCTCTCTTCGCTCGCGGGCTGTGCCTTGACGGTGATCTCGATGTTGGCGGCCGTGCCGTCGGGGCGCACCGACACGTTCAGCGTGTCGAGCACGCGGTCCTGGCCCGTGCCGTTGGCCTGGAAGGTGCCGCTCATCGGGTCGATGCTGGTGTTGAGCGCGTCCAGCAGCGGCTTGAGCGCGGCCACGAGCTTGGCCACCTGGTCACTGATGGCGCCCGGTGTGACGGCGCCGGCGTCGGCCTGCACCGCGGCGGCGAGCTTGGCGGGGTCGCCGTTGGGCGACAGCTGCGCCACCACCACGGTGGTCAGCGGCGTGACGTTGGTGGTGCCGGTAGCGGTGCTGGCGGTGGTGCTGTAGAGCGTGAGGTCGTCGCGCACGGCCTGGATCACCAGCGGCGCCTTGGTGCCCGCGGGCAGCACGCAGCTGTAGGTGCCTTCGGCCGGCACGGTCACTTCGCAGACCTTGGCGCCGGTCTGGTCGAACACGGTGAGCGCGGCGCCGGCAAAGGCCGCGCCGGTGGCCACGGTGCCGCTCAGCGTGCCGGGCGACTCGGCGGCGGGCGGGGTGCCGCCGTTGCCGCCCGTACCGACGGGGAATGCAAAGCCACCACCGCCTCCGCCACCCCCACCGCCGCCGCAGGCGCCGAGGATCAACAGGGTGGCAAGGGACAGGGCGTGGGGGATTCTGGAGGTGGGGTGGGGCATCGTGGGTCTCTCGAAAAGGGAAAGGGCCTGGTCAGCAACCGAGGGCGCTGCAAACAATAGCTTTCGCTTTTGGAAATCAAATGATGCAAATGCACCATTCTTGAAACCGCGCGGCCGAGCCCCGCGCGCGTCACCGGAACATGGGATGGGCATGCGGCGCCCGGGCTGGAAGACTCCCCGCATGACCTTCACGGCCGGTGTCCCGCGCGACTTCAGCGACCTCCTGTTGCGGCTGTACCGCCTCTCGCACGAGCTGCCCATCGACGCCTTCCAGGACGCCGCGCTCGACCTCCTCAAGCCGGTGCTGCCCTTCGACTCGTCGATGTGGGGCACCGCCACCCGCACCGACCACGGCATCGACATCCACACGATCCACCTGCACAACCAGCCGCTCGAGATGGTCACGGCCTACGAGCAGGTCAAGCACATGGACACGGCCGCCGGCGAAGTGGCCAAGCAGTCGAACGCCACGCTCGCCTTCAATGCGCAGGCGTGGTTCTGCCGCGACGACCAGGCCGAGCTGCGCGACTACGGCCGCCGCTTCGAGCAGGCCAACTTCTTCATCACCTCGGATTCGAACCCGCAGACGAGCTTCGTCCACTGGCTCAGTCTGTTCCGCGCCGACCCGGAAGCCCACGGCACGGAGGAAGAGCGGCAACTGCTCGCCAGCCTCGCGCCGCACGTGATGCAGGCGCTGGCGCTGAACCGCGTGATGCACCTGGACCGCCTCGAGGCGGGCAGCGCGTCGCCCGGCGGCTCGGCCATCGGCGACCTGCGCGGCGTGCTGTACCACGCCGACCGGCTGTTCGAGGCCATGCTGAAGGCCGAGTGGCCGGCCTGGCACGGCCGCACGCTGCCCGATGCGCTGCTGCAGCACTTCCTGCAGGGCCACGCGCGCTTCAACGGGCGCGAGATCGTGGTCACGCACCGCGTCGAGCAGCGCCTGCTGTTCCTCAAGTGCCGCCACCGCTGCCGCGCCGACAGCCTCACGCCGCGCGAGCACACCATCGCCGAGCTGCTGGCGCGCGGCGACACCCACAAGGAAGTGGCCGCCATCCTGAACCGCTCGCCGGCCACGGTGCGCAACCACATCCAGTCGATCTACGACAAGCTGCAGGTGGGCAACGTGGCGGGGTTGATCCACGAGCTGCGGCTGGCGGGCTGACCAGCGCCCTGCCCCAAAAGAAAAGGCGCCGTCGGCGCCTTTTCTGTTTGGTTGCGCGATGCGCCTACTTCGGCCGGATCGCGTCCGCCGTGCCCTGGATGAAGGCCTTGATGCTCTCGATGTCGTCGCCCGAGAGCTTGCCCGTGAAGTCGGGCATGCCGCGCGACATGGCCGGGCCCTTGAGCACGAACTTGTCGAGGTTCTCGATGTAGGCCGGGTCGAGGTAGCCCAGGTTCGGGATGTTGCCGCCGCGGTCCACGCCCGGCACGCCGTGGCAGAACACGCAGTTGCTCACGTACAGCATGGTGCCGGCCTGGACCTTGGCGGGGTCGTACTTCACGCCCTGCACCAGCTTGGCCATGCGGTACTCGACGAACGCGGGCATCTTGGCCGTGCCGCCGACCGCGAAGGTGTAGACCGTGCCCGGGCCCTGGCGCTCGGTGGCGCGCTGCGCCAGGCCGTACACGCCGCCCCAGCCCACGGCCACCGACACGTACTGCTTGCCGTCCACCATGTAGGTCGCGGGCGCCGCCACCACGCCGGTGCCGGTGGGCGTTTCCCACAGCTTCTCGCCGGTCTTCGCGTGGTAGGCCACCAGGCGCCCGTCGGCCGTGCCCTGGAACACCAGGTCGCCGGCGGTGGTCAGCGTGCCGCCGTTCCACGGCGAGGCGTAGTCCACGCCCCAGGCTTCCTTCTGCTTGATGGGGTCCCAGGCCACGAGGCGGCCGAAGGGCTTGCTCGTGGGCGGCTCGACGTTGGCGAACTTGCCCAGGTTCCAGCCCAGCGCCGCGTGCGGCCGGCCGGGCGCGTTCTCGTCGAACTTCCAGGCCTTGTCGTCCATCAGGTTGATCGGCACGTGCTGGGCCGGCAGGTAGGCCAGGCCGGTCTGCGGGTTGTAGGACATCGGGTGCCAGTTGTGCGCGCCGAACGGGCCCGGGATGCTGTCGCCCGGCTTCTCGTTCTGCCGCGCGGCGGGGACCTCGATCGGCCGGCCGTTCTTGTCGTAGCCCGTGGCCCAGTTGACCGCGACGAAGTTCTTCGCCGAGATGAACTTGCCGTTGGTGCGGTCGATGACGAAGAAGAAGCCGTTCTTGGGCGCATGCAGCAGCACCTTGCGCGCCTTGCCGTTCAGCTTGACGTCGGCCAGGATCATCGACTGCGTGGAGGTGTAGTCCCAGTTGTCGCCAGGCGTCTCTTGGTAGTGCCACTTGTACTTGCCGGTGTCGGGGTCGAGCGCGACCACCGAGCCCAGGTAGAGGTTGTCGCCGCCCTTGGGGCTGCGCGCCTTGGCCGCCCAGGGTGAGCCGTTGCCGGTGCCCACGTACATCAGGTTGAGCTCGGGGTCGAAGGCGAAGCTGTCCCACGCCGTGCCGCCGCCGCCGGCTTCCCAGTACTTGCCGCTCGGGTCCCAGGTCTTGGCGGCGCGCGCCATCGACTCGTCTTCGAAGGGCTTGCTCGGGTCGCCGGGCACCACGAACCAGCGCCACTTCTGTTCGCCGGTCTTCGCGTCGTAGGCGGTGACGTAGCCGCGCACGCCGTACTCGGCGCCGCCGTTGCCGATGATGACCTTGCCCTTGAACACGCGCGGCGCGCCGGTGATGGTGTAGCTGCCCTTCTGGCCCTCGATGGTGTTCTTCTCCCACACCTTCTGGCCGGTGGCGGCGTCCAGCGCGATCAGGCGGCCGTCGTAGGCGGCCACATAGACGCGGCCTTCGTACAGCGCCACGCCGCGGTTGACCACGTCGCAGCAGCCCCTGAAGCCTTTCGTGCGGTCGACCTGCGGATCGAAGGTCCAGATCTTCTGCCCGGTGCGCGTGTCGATCGCATGCACGATGCTCCACGAGGCGGTGACGTACATGATGCCGTCGACCACCAGCGGCGTGGCTTCCACCCCGCGCGTCGATTCGAGGTTGTACGACCAGACCAGCCCGAGCTGCTTCACGTTGCCGGCGTTCACCTGGTCGAGCTTGCTGAAGCGCGACTCGGCGTAGTCGAGCCCGTAGCTGGGCCAGTCGGGCGTCTTCTTCGCCGCGTTGGCGCGCACGAAGTTGCCGTCGACGCGCTTGGCGGCCGCGCCGGCGCGGTCCTGCGGGCTGGCGGCCGTCTGGGCCAGCGCCGGGGCCGCCAGGCCCAGGCACAGCAAGGCGCCCGCAAGCAGGCGCCGCCCGGAAAGAGGCTGTGTCGTTGTCGTCTTCATCGGGGTCTGTCTCCTTCTTCGTTCTGCCCCAAGGATCGTTCGCACGGCATCGGCCTTCACCCCCGGGATTTCCCCAATCAAGCCTTGTTCCATTGCGGAACACATTCGAAAGGGTCCCTGAACCCGGAAGAGGCGGCGAACCCATGGCGCTCGACAGGCTCGGCACGGCGGATGCGCCGCGCCAACTCTTTGCCAGCACGCCGGCGCAGCGCGTGGCGCTGGCGCGGCAGCAGTTTTTCGAAGAAGGCGTGCGCCCCTCGGGGCTGGTCGGCGAGGCGGTCATCCAGTCGTGGATGCGCTGCAGCCGCACCCACGCCGACCGGCAGCGCGTGGTGGCCTTCGACGCGGTCACGCCCAGCCGGCTGCACACCACGCTCGCGCGCAACCGCGAGCTGCTGGACGTGGCGCGGCAGGAGCTCGCGCAGATGGAGCACATGCTCGCGGGCACCGACTGCCGCGTGATCCTCACCGACCGCGACGGCGTGGTGGTGCACGTCACGAGCCAGCCCGCCGGCACGCACCAGCCCGTGCTGCGCCAGACCGCACGGCTGGGCGTGAACATCTCCGAGCGCGTGGTGGGCACCACGGCGCCGGGCATCGTGGCCAGCACCGGGCAGGCCTGCACCGTGGACGGTGCCGAGCACTACTACGACGTGCTGTGCCACATGCAGTGCGCCGCGGCGCCGATCCGCGACGTGAGCGGCCGGCTCGCGGGCGTGCTCGACCTCACGGTGGAGGCGCGGCGCTTCGGCTTCGACGCGGCCTCGATGGTGGCGCTGCACGCCACCATCATCGAGAACCGGCTGCTGCAGGCGCAGTCGCGCGACCACCTCATCCTGCGCTTCCAGGCCAGCCCCACGCTGCTGGGCACGCCGCTCGAGGCGCTCGCGGGCATCGCGCCCGACGGCACCATCGCGTGGCTCAACAACGCCGGCGCACGGCTGCTGGGGCGGCTGCCCGAAGCCCCCGACGACCGCGACGTGGAATGCCTGCTGGGCCACGACCTTGCGAGCCTGCTGCGGCTGGGCCGGCGCGAGGCCGCGCAGCCGCTGCGGCTGGCCAGCGGGCTCGGCGTGTGGATGCAGGCGCAGCTCAAGGGCGCGGACGGCGCGGACTTCCGGCACGCGGTGGCGATGCCGGAGATGGCGAGCGCACCGGTCGATGCGCCCGTGGCGATCGACGTGCAGGCGGAGCCGCCCGTGGCGCTTGCACCCGCCAGCGACATCGAGCCGGTGCCGCCCACCGAAACCCTGCGCGAGCACAGCCGCAAGCTGATCGAGGACACGCTCGCGGCGCACGGCGGCAACGTGTCGCAGGCGGCGCGGCAGCTGCGCGTGTCGCGCGGCACGCTGTACCGGCGGTTGCGCGGCTGGCGCGACGACGACAGCGGCGCAGCAGCGGACTGACGGACAGCGCAGGTTCAGGCGCCGGCGCGCGCCAGTGCACGCGCGCGGCGCGCCTTCGCATCGGGCTGCAACGGCCGCAGGTAGTCGTGCAGCGCCAACGCCGCCGCCCCCACCGCGGGCGCGAGGGCTTCGTAGCGCGCCGTGCGCAGTTCCGGCGCAGGCATGCCGGCGCGCTCCGCGTGCCCCTTCACGCCTTCGAACGCCGCCTGCGCGAACTCCGGATGCTCGGCGCAGACCTTGCCCCCGAGCACGATCGCGCGCGGGTTGAAGGTGACCCACAGGTTCTGCAGCAGCACGCCGAAGAACGCAGCGGCGCGCGCCATGTCCGCGCCCTCGCGCGCCAGCACGCGCGAACCGAAGAAGGCCTCGGCGCAGCCGCGCCGGCCGCACGAGCACAGCGGTCCGTCCAGCTGCAGGATGGTGTGGCCGATCTCGCCGGCCATGCCTTGCGCGCCGGTGAAGAGGCGGTCGTTCAGCACCACGCCCGCGCCCACGCCGACGTCGCTGTTGACGAAGATCAGCGGGTCTTCGCCCTCGCCCGCCGCGAACTCGTACTCGCCGAGCGCGGCGGCGTCGGCGTCGTTCTGCAGCTGCACGGTGACGCCCGGCAGGCCCGCTGCGGCCAGCGCCTTTTCGAGCGCGGGCAGCAGGTTCACGTTGCGCCAGCCAAGGTTGGGCGCGAAGCGGACCACGCCCGTGCAGTCGTCCACCGCGCCCGGCACGCACACGCCGATGCTCGACAGGCGCAGGCCGCGCTGGTCGAGCTGCGCGTGCGCCGCCGCCGCCATGCGCGCAAGCTGCGCGCACACGCGGGCCGGCTCACCGTCGTCCAGCGGCTCGGCCTGCGCGTGCAGCACCTCGCCCTGCAGCGAGACGCACACGAGGCGCAGCGTTTCGACGGCGATCTCCACGCCCATCAGCGCGCGCACGCCGACGTTGATCCGCAGCGGCGTGGACGGCCGCCCGAGCCCATCGGCCACGGCGGCGCCCGATTCGCTGAGCCAGCCTTCGTCGAGCAGCTCGCGCACCAGCAGGCTCACGGTCGACTTGGTGAGTCCGCTTTCGCTCGCGAGCCGCGCACGCGACAAGCCCGGCTGCGCGCGCAGCAACCGCAGCAGCACGCTGCGGTTCAGGCGCTTGAGCAGCTGCTGGTCGCCGATGGTCTTCATGTCATGCCGCTGCGGTGGCCGCGGTTGCTGCGTGGTGCGCCTGCTCGCGCCCCTCGGGCCGCTTGCCGGCGATGATCATCCCGAGCACTTCGTCCTCGGTCACGTCGGCGGTGCGGTAGGTGCCCACGAGCTTGCCGTTCTTCATCACCGCGAGCCGATCGCTCAGCGAGAACACGTCGGGCATGTCGTGCGTGATCAGGAAGATGCCAACGCCGTCGTCCTTCAGCTGCTTGACCAGGCGCCCGACCATCGCCGTCTCTTCGGGGCCGAGCGCGGCGCAGGGCTCGTCCATGATGAGGATGCGCGCGTTGAAGTACAGCGCGCGCGAGATCGCCACCACCTGCCGCTGTCCGCCCGACAGGCGACGCACCGGGATGCGGATGTTGGTGAAGTTCTTGTTCAGGCGCTGGAACACCTTGCGCGCCTGCACTTCCATGAAGTGGTCGTCCAGCGTGTTCCACGCCGTCATCTTCTCGCGGCCAAGGAAAAGGTTCGCCACCGAGTCCAGGTTGTCGGCCAGCGCGAGCGTCTGGTAGATGGTCTCGATGCCTTGGGCCTGCGCCTCGGCGGGCGTGCGGATGTGGACCTTCTCGCCCGCGATGAGCGTGTCGCCCGAATCGATCGGGTAGGCGCCCGCGAGCATCTTCATCAGCGTGGACTTGCCCGCGCCGTTGTGGCCCAGGAGCGCCACCACTTCGCCGGGGTAGAGGTTGATGCTCACGCCGTCCACGGCCTTCACGCCGCCGAAGGCCTTGCGGATCTCGCGCAGCTCGACGAGTGGCTTCGTCATATCCGGGAGCGTGCTCATTGCGACTCCTTCCTGCGGTTGGCCCGCGCAGCGAGGCCTGTTCGGGGGCACCCGCGGAACCGGCTTTGCCGGGCCGCCGGGTGCGCCCCCTTGAGGGGGGATGCGGCTACACGAAGTGAGCAAGAAACGGGGGTGGGCTTCACTTCAGTTCTCCCCGAACTTGCGGCGGTAGAGCACGTCGAACACCACGGCCACGATCAGCACCTGGCCGATGATCACCATGCGCTTGCCGATGGGCACGTCGAGCAGCAGCATGCCGCTGTCCAGCGACTGCATGATCAGCGCGCCCAGCACCGAGCCGAAGATCGAGCCGCTGCCGCCCGCCAGCGCCGTGCCGCCGATGACGGCCGCCGCGATCACGTACAGCTCCATGCCCGTGCCCAGCGAGTTGGTGCCCGCGTTGAGCCGCGCGATCGACACGATGGCCGCCACCGTCACCAGCACCGCCAGCAGCGCGAACAGCATCAGCGTGACGCGCTGCACCGGAATGCCCACCAGCGCCGCCGCGTCGGGGTTGCCGCCCATCGCGAACACATAGCGCCCGAAGCGCGTGCGGTGCACGATGAACGACAGCACGATCGCCACCGCCGCCCAGATCAGCACCGGGATCGGAATGCCCTGCGGCTCGCTCTTGGACGAGATCTGGTAGCTGTTCATCACCCAGGCGAAGCCGACCACCACCGCCACCGGCACCGCCGTGAGCAGCACGTCGAGCCACAGCGCCTCGGTCGGCATGTCGTAGCGCTGGCGCGCGCGGCGCTTTTGCACCATGCGCCCGAACAGCACCAGCGCCACCAGCCCCGCGAGCACCCAGCTGGCCGTGACGCCGATGCCGCCGTCGTAGCCGCCGCCCAGGCGCTGGAAGAACTCGTCGTTCACCGGCTGCGTCTTGCCGTCGGCCACCAGGAAGGCCGCGCCGCGAAACGACATCAGCCCGCCCAGCGTGACCACGAACGACGGCACGCCCAGCACCGCCGTGAGCCAGCCCTGGTAGATCGACACCAAGAGCGCCACCGCGAGCCCCGCCAGGCAGGCCGTGGGCCACGACCAGCCCGAGGTGTACTGCAGGTAGGCGATGAGCACGCCGACGAAGCCCATCACCGAGCCCACCGACAGGTCGATGTGGCGCGCCACGATGATCAGCACCATCACCGTGGAGACGATGCCGACCACCGCCGTCTGCTGCGCGACGTTGTAGAGGTTCTCGGGCGAGAGGAACACGCCGCCCGACATGATGCTGAACGCCACCGCCATCACGGCCAGCAGCACGCACATCAGGAGCAGGCGCAGGTCGATGCCGGTGCGGCGCCACCAGCCGGGTGTTGGATCGCTCATTTGTTTCAAGCCCCCTCAGGACGGACTACAGGTGCGCAACCACCCACCGGCGGGCCCTTGCGGGTCGGCCGGAAGCCATGTTGCGAAGAGATGGAGGGCGCGTTCAGCGGGAAGCTGACGCGCCGGTGGTTGCGGCGTTACTTGCAGGCCGCGGGCGCGTTCGCGCCCGAGACGCCCTTGCACAGCTCGTCCTTCTTGATCCAGCCGGCCTTGACGATCACGTCGAGGTTGTCGCGCGTGATCGGCACCGGCGTCAGCAGGCGCGAGGACAGCGAAATCTTCTTGGCGCCGCCGGCCCAGGGCGCGGCCTTGTCGACCGGCTTGCCGGCCGCCAGCGAGACCGCCGCCGTGGCGGCTTCGCGGCCGAGCTCGCGCGAGTCCTTCCAGATGGTCGCGGTCTGCGTGCCCAGCGCCACGCGGTTCAGTGCGGCGAAGTCGGCGTCCTGGCCCGACACCGGAATGCCGCGCAGGCCCTTGGCCGTGAGCGCAGCGACCGCGCCGCCGGCGGTGCCGTCGTTGGCCGCCACCACCGCGTCGACCTTGTTGCCGTTCTTGGTGAGGATCTGCTCCATGTTCTTCTGCGCGACTTCGGGCTTCCAGCCTTCGGTGTACTCGTCGCCGACGATCTTGATGTCGCCCTTCTTGATGGAGGGCTCGAGCACCTCTTGCTGGCCCGCGCGCAGGAAGTCGGCGTTCGGGTCGCTCGGCGAGCCCTTGATGATCACGTAGTTGCCCTTGGGCTTGACCTTGAGGACTTCGCGCGCCTCCATGCGGCCGACCTCGACGTTGTCGAAGGTGATGTAGAACACGCCCGGCGCCTCGATCAGCCGGTCGTACGCCACCACCGGCACCTTCTGCCGCGTGGCCTTCGTGACGGCGGGCAGGATCGCGTCCTTGTCCATCGCCAGCACGATCAGCGCCTTCGCGCCCTTGGACATCAGCCCCTCGATGTCGCCCAGCTGCTTCTCGGGCGAGCCGCCCGCGTCGGCGCTGATGTACTTCGCGCCGAGTTTTTCCAGCTGTGCCTTGATCGCGGCCTCGTCGGTCTTCCAGCGTTCTTCCTGGAAGTTGGACCAGCTCACGCCGACCACGGTCTGCGCCATCGCGCCCACGGCCGTGAGACCGAACGCCAGGGCGGCCAGGGTGTGTTTCGTTGTCAGTTGCATCGGTGTCTCTCCTCAGAACGGTGTGCCGGGGTAGTTAGTTTGAGTGGCGAACTAACTATCCCATCGGCGGGGGGTTCCGGGCACCCGGGAATTCCCCGAGACGTGAGCGAGGGCACGGATGGGTGAGGGGTTGGCAGTACGAAGAAGGATTGCCTGGGGATGCCGTGAACTCGTTGAGCAGGCATGAAAAAGGCCCCCGAAGGGGCCTGGTGTGTGATTGCGCTTTTCGCGCTGGGCCTGTGGCCAGGGTTACTTCCTTACGCCGTCAGCGCCACCACTTCCGCATCCGTGAGCTTCTGCGGCTGGTAGCGCGCCGCGCGGATGCGGAAGAAGGGGCAGTTCCCTCCGCCATAGGTGCTGCCCAGACCGAGGTAGGTGGTGCCCGGTCCCGCAATCGGCGTAGCCACCTTCTGGATCGGCTGGTTGTTGTAGGCAAAGCGCACGCCCTCGGTCCCGTAGCTCATCGCGATCTTGGCGATCGGTCCTGGCAGCACCTTCGGCGGTGTGGCCAGGGTCGTGCCGTCGATCACCGTATACCCGTAGGCCACGCCGTTCGTGACATTCCCGGCAGAATACGAAACGCCCATGCGCCCGCCCACCCCGCCGAACTCCAGGACCGTCTTGGTCCCGGTGTCGCTCATCCGGGGCACTTCCAGCTCCATGAACACCGTGCCCTCGGCAGCGTTGAACCAGCCCTTCGTGGTGTCGATGCGGACGCTGTCCAGGGCGCGGGTCGTTGCCACCGAAGTTGCCGTGTCCGCTTGGCGCGTGGTGGCCGCCGATGAAGCGATGTCCCCAAGACGCGTCACTGTCGCCGTCGTTGTCGGGATGTAGCTCGACGCGGACAACGCCTGTTCCAGCTGCAAGCCCGTGAACTTGAAAGTGCGGGCGCTATTGGTGCCGTACTTCCAGATACCCGACACAGTGCTGGGAACGGATGCATCGGTGGTCCGCGTGCCTGTGAGGCGGTACACGCCGCCGCCGACATGCGTCATGGTGCAGGCGGCGGGAGAAATCGGCGCGTTCGCGATGACGAGCGCGAAGTCCGCCGCGCCGCCAGACGCGGGCATGCTGGGCGCTCCGCCGTCATCCATCTTCACGAAACAGGAAATTACGTAGGTGGTCGACGGCGCAAGAACAGGCGACTTGGCGGCATAGAACGCGAACGTGCCGGCCGGCGGCGGCGCAGGGAATGCGATGCCTGTCGTGAACCCCAGTTCGCTCCAGGACGCCGCCGCGCATCCGATCCTGACGGACGCATCCGCAAGCCCGTTGCGAAACTCGCTCTCGGTCAGCAGATTTGTACTGGACACCTCTTGCATGAGCCAGGGAGCGATGGTCAGGTCGGCGGGGTTGTACGTCATGCGCGCGACCCCGGCTGCAGCCACCTTCAGCACGCCCGTGGCATCGAAGTAGGTGCCGATGGACGCGCGACCGGTGAAGGTCTCGGTGCTCGGGATGTAGCTGGTCGCATAGGCACCGGCTTCGAGCTGGGCGCCCCAGATCTGAAAAGCGCCGCTATCGGGACCTGCATCGGTGAATCCGGCATAGCAGGCCATCGCATCACCGACACCGATGCCAGTTGCCTGTGTGTAGGTGCAACGAAACCACCCATTCCCTACGGACCGCATTTCCCACCCAGCCCCTGAGATGGAGGGGGCGGCACCCGACAACGTGCACAGGCCAAAGGTGAAGTTTGTGGACGTCGTACTGTTGCGCAGCAGGAGTGAGATGGGGGCCGTTCGGGAGACATTTCGAACGTAGACGGAATAGGTCAAGACAGTGGAAGTCGCCGCCGGCCCCGTTTGAGCGAACGGCCCGGTCGGCGCGCCCGACACCTCAACAGCCCGAAGACTTCCATCTGGAGCCAACTTTCCCGACGCTCGAAAGAGGCCGCTCGTTGCCCACGGCGTCAGGTGCATGTCGCTGCTCTTTTGCAGAATGTTGGTGCGCTGCTCCTCGACCATCAGCACTGGGGGCAAGGTCAGGTTCGATGGCTCGCGGCTGTTGCGCGCAACACCCGCCGCCGCATAGCGCAGGACGCCGTTCGCGTCGTAGTAGCTGCCGATGGAGGTGCGCGCCGTGACGGCATCGACGCTGGGAATGTAGGAGCTTGCGAACGCGCCAGTCTCAAGCTGCGCGCCCCAGATATAGATGCCGGCTACACCATCACCCGATCCACTGATGCCAGCAGAAGATCCGGGGTAGATGGCCGCCAGGAGCGCGGCAGACGCATCGCTCGTGAAAACCAATTCGACACGGCGCCAACCGTTGCCCGCATCAACGACCTTTTTCGACACCTCGACGAACCCACCAGTCGCAACACCGGCAGCAGTCATCGTTGTCAGGTTGAAGGGAATGCTGATGCTGTCAGCAGAAGAGGCGCCCCGTGCATAGATCCAGCCACTTGAGGATCCTGCCGCCTTCGCGTAGAAAGAATAGGCGTAGGTAGTCGCTGTCGTAGCCTTAGCAACGGTCTGAACGATGTGCCCGAGGCCTGCAGCGGCGCCACTGTTCAAGATTAGCTTGCATGCATCCCACCGCCCATTGGGCGCAATGGCAGCTTCCGGTACGGGCGTGGCATTCGACCTTGTCCACGTTGGATATCTATCGAAACGAGACGAGAACAACAACAGGTTCTGCCGCGGGCTTTCGATCAACAACCCCTTCGAAGCTTTCGTGATCGGATCGAAATCGAAGCGCGGCGTGGGGCTGGGCTGAATGAAACCCTGCGAGTTGACGCAGGTGCCGTTGGTGCCACCAGAGTAGGTGAACAGCTCCGTGAAATTCTTGTCGGTGAGCGTGGTGGTCATTGCGTTTCAATGCTGTTGTGGGTGAGGGGCCATCCCGCGGAGATGTCGTAGGCCTCGGTCTCGGCCTCTGTCCGGAGTTGGTCGATGGCGGCGTGGTGCGTGCGCTCGGCACTGAAGCACGCCTGGACATGCAGGCCGATCGCACGGGCCACACCGCGAAGTTCGTCGAGGGTCAGGCGAGCCCATCCGCTGTCGGCCTTGAAGTCGACGGCGTCGATGCCTGCGATGTCGGCGTTGACGATCACCGCCGTGATGCGGTCCTGGTCGGGCTTGCCCGTGAGAACGCGCACGCCGTTCTGCAACGTGATGCCGCCGGTTTCGATTTCCCATCGACGCGCCGTCACAAGTGCACGCAGATCCTGGCGCCGCTTTTCGGTCGATCGAGGATCGACCCAGCCGTATTGCGTCCAGTCGAACACATGATGCTGGCTAGGCTTGTCGCCCATCGGAATGGGCTTCAGCGTGGCCACATGAAGGTAGTGCCCCTGCGGCACCGTCTGCCCCAGCAAGACGCTTTCGTGCGTCTCCCGGGCTTGCATCAAACAATCCTCGTTTGTGGGCGCGGATCCGCTCGCAAGCACGCGACCCGATGTGTTGTCGTAGACCGTGTAAACAGGCATCTCTTTATCTCCTACATCCCAAAGAAAATACGGAAGTTCCCGAGCAGTTGGGCGTCCCTGCAACTTCGATGCTGTGCCCGCCGGGCCTCAGGTACCGGACGACCGCGCCGGTGATCGTTGTTCCCTCCAAGCCGACGCCCATCCATTCAGGGTTGCCATCCACACGAATGGCCAGTGTTCCGACACCGAATCCGAAGGGGTTCACGAAAGTTGTCGCCGTGATATAGGTCTGCACCCATTCACCTTGGTTGTCTGGCACGGTGAACCACATCGTGGTTCCACTGCCACCGTTTTCAGCTTGCTTCGCATTGGGCAGCGTGACGGCCCCGCCCCGGATGCTGAGCGTGTCGATCACATTGACCTGATTGATCGTCAATCCACCCTGGTCCAGATTGAAACCAGGCCCCCAGAGACGGAAGCCGGCGTATGAGCTCGCAGGGATGTAGTGCATCACGAGCCCGCAGCCGCCGAGACTGAAGTCGACGAACATGTCGCCCGTGGGGTGTTGCGCCAGGATCCAGCCCCAGGAACTGTCGCGCCACTTGCCAGGGCTGCGGATGTAGCCCCAACCTGTTCCCGTGATGTCCCCGTTGATCGTGACCTGGCCGGAAGTGATGTAGCCCAACTTGGAAATCGAAGCCGTCAACTGCTCCACATCCAGCGAGCGAGCCTTGATCGACCCGTCGACGAACATGTTGCCGTTGATCCCCACCGAAGGTGTGCCGCCGATGCTGCCGACAACAAAAGGGAACGTCGGCACGCCGCCCGGGCCGTCCTGCGCGATGGCGAACTTGTCGACCAGCACGACCAGCTCGGACTTCGTGCCGTCGTTGTTGAGGATCATGCCCGCGACCTTCTTGTCCGCGTTGACGTTCAGGCGCCATTGCGACTTGACGGTGCCATCCAGTGTTGCGATGGCAGAGGCGTTGGTCGAGATCGAGGAGGTATGGCCGTTCACCGTCGCAGTCAACGAAGTCATCGAGTTGGCCTGGGCCGTGATCGAGCCTTCGGCGCTGGTGACTCGCGTGGTCAGCGCATTGACCGCGCTGGCATCCGCCTTCGTGGTCTCCGCCTTGGTGATCCGCAGGCTGTCCGTGACATCCTCGAAGCGGAACCCCTGGATCTCCGTGTACCCCGTCGTGCCACCCGTATGGTTCAGGGCAAAACCCGGGCTGACCGAGGTGTCGCCGAAGGCGCTGCCGAGCAGGTCCAGCGAGATCCGGGTCCAGACGTTGTTGGGCAGGCTGCCGAGTGCGATACCGCTGTTGCCATAGTTGCCCAACGTGTTGCGCCACCAGGTCCAGTAGTGCGGGCCGTTGGCATCCACGCGCCGGAACCATGCCGTGAGGCGGTAGGTCCGCGCCGGGTCGATCACCACCTTGCTCTTCGAATAGTTCCAGAAGTTCGCGCCGCCCACGGGCGAACGACACACCGTCGTGGCGACCTTGCCGGTCGTGGTCGTGACGAAGTACGTCGCCAGGTTGACGCCGTAGTGACTGCGCCAGGCCGCTGCGTTGGCCAGGCTCTCGTCCGCCGTCAGGCTGGCCTGCGAGTCGGCACGTCCCAACTCCAGCCCGCTGTTGATGCTGGTGATCGCATCGCCCTGCGACGTGATCAGGCCCTCCGCATTCGTGACGCGCGTCGTCAATGCGGTCAGGGCCGTGTTGCTGGCCTTGCTCGGCAGGCCGTTCGTCGTGTGGTTGACGGTGGCCGACAGCGCCGTGATCGCGTTGGCGTTCGCCGTGTCCGCGGTGACGCGGGCACTCTGCTCCGCCGTCACGGCCGCAGCGGCATCCGCCTTGTTCGTGTTGACGACCGCTTCGAGCGCTTGCCGTGCAGACACCTCGGCCGCATCCGCCGTGATGCGCGCCTGGCGCTCCTCGTAGATCAAGCCGCTGGCGAGCGTGGGGCCCGTCGGCTTCTCCCAGACTTCGAAGGCATTGCCCACGAAGTCGTTGACCAGCGACGCACCGATCACCGTGTCCAGGCTGCCCGAGGTATCGGGAACGCCCGTGAGCGCCACGGACAAGCCCTGCCGCTGGATCGCCTCTGCGCTGTCCGCCTGCGCCCGTGCCACCGCCTCGGCCTGCAGCGCTGCGGAGCCGGCCGTCGCGTTGCCGGTGACGGTCGCCTGCAATGCGGTGATCGCATTGACATTGGCCGTGTCGGCGGTGGCGCGCACGCTCTGCTCGGTTACCAGCGCGGCATCGGCGCTGGTCTTGTTGCTCGCCACGGTGGCCGCCAGCGCCGTGCGGGCCGTGATCTCCGCGTTGTCGGCGGCGATCCGTGCCTGGCGCTCGCTGTAGACCAGGCCCGAGCTGACAGCACCCACGTCCGTGCCGGTGTAGGCACCGCGCACCTGCGTGGCCAGCGATTCGCGCGCCGTGACTTCCGCCGTGTCCGCCGTGGCCCGCGCGCTCTGTTCGGCGTTGATCGCGGCATTGACGGTGGCCAGGTTCCCGGCCACGGTCGCGGCCAGTGCCTGGCGGGCCGTGACCTCGGCGGCATCGGCATTGGCGCGCGCCGTCTGCTCCGCCACGAGCGCGGCATCCGCGCTCGTCTTGTTGCTGGCCACGGTGGCTGCCAGCTGCTGCCGGGCCGTGACCTCGGCGCTGTCCGCGCTCACCCGTGCATCGCGCTCCGATGCCAGGAGGCCCGAGCTCAGTGCGCCGATGTCGTTGCCGCTGTAAGCGCCGCGCAGTTGCGTCGCGAGGTTCTCGCGCGCCGAGACCTCGGCGGCATCCGCACTCGCACGCGCAGCGATCTCGGTCTGCAGCGCGGCGTTCGAGGCGCCCGGTGACGGACGTCCGATGGCGACCCAGTCGATCTCGAAGTACGCCGTGGCAGTCTGCGCCGCCGACAGCTCGATCCGGAGCTGGTCGATGGCCACATCCCAGCCGGGGCTGACCGTGACCATGCCGATGCCTGCGCCGTCGTAGGTCGGCTCCGTCATCGTCACACGCCGCGACGCATCGAAGCCGCTGTCGCTCGCCGCGCGCCACGACAACGCACCGTCCCATGCGGGCGCACCGACCTTGCGCACACGCATGCGGATCTGGCCGTAGGTCGAACCGTTCGCGGCAATCCCCACAGGCGACACGACGAAAGGATCGGTCGCATGGTTGGCTGGGCGGATCCATCCTGCCGCCACGGAGGGCGTGCCGTTGCCCGTCCAGGCCTCCAGGCCGGAATCGAAGTACCAGATCTTTGCGTAGTCGAACTGCTCGCCCACGCCTGCCGAGATCAACGTGATCTGCTGTGCCAGGGCCTCATCGCTCGTGGCGCGCGCACTGCGCTCCTGGTAGATCAGGCCGCTGACCACCTGCGACAGGTCCGACCCACCGTAGCCGCCGGTGAGCTGTGCCTGCAGCGTCTCGCGCGCGCTGACTTCGGCGGCGTCAGCCGCCACCCGGGCCTGGCGTTCTTCGGCGATCAGGCCGCTGCCCACCTGCCCCAGCGCCGGCGCCTGCCACACACCGTAGCTCTGCTCGGCAAACCCGATGTCCAGCGACGCGCCATCCACGTAGGCCAAGGTGGCGGCGAGGTCCGTCGCACCCACCAGCGCGACCGTGAGCGACTCGCGGCTGCGGGCCTCGGCCGCGTCCGCGGCACTGCGCGCCGAGGCCTCATTGCCGATGGCGGCAGTCAGTGACGCGTCCGCGGCCTGCAGCTGCGTGGCCAATTGCTGGCGTGCGGATGCTTCCGCCGCATCGGCGCTGGCGCGCGTCGTGGCCTCGGTCTGCAGTGCCGCCTGCGCGGTGCTCAACGATGCGTTCAACGTCGTGATGCGTGACGACAGCGACTCGTCAGCGGTCTGCCGCGCCGTGGCTTCGTCCGCGATCGCGGCGCTGCGGGCATTGGTTTCGGCAAGCAGCGCCGCCGCCCGCGCGCTCTGTTCAGCGGTGATCGCCGTGGCGCGGGTGCTGGCCTCGGCCGTCACCGCGGCCTTCCGGTCGGCCACCTCCTGCGAGACGGCCGCCACACGTGCCGTGATCTCGGCCTGGTCGGCCGCAGCGCGGGTGGTGGCTTCGGCGGTGAGCGCATTCGTCACCTGCGTGACCTGCTGCGCTCGCTGCTGGGCCTCGGACACCAACGCCGCCGAGCGCGCGGCCGTTTCTGCCGCAAGGGCAGCCGCTCGCGCAGCCGCTTCGGCGCTCAGGGCCTGCGCGCGATCCTGCGTCTCCTTCGTCAGCGCCTGGCTCTGCGCCTGGTCGACGGCCTTGAGTTCGTCGACGGCCTCGTTCAGGCCCTTTTCGAGTTCTTCCAGCGCTTCGTCGATGCCGGGCAGCACCGTGAGTTGCACATACGCGGCCGCACTGCCGTTGCCGCCGGCATCGACGGCGCGCACCCAGTAGCGCCAGCTGCCCGTGGCTTCGGTGCGAACGAAGGTCCGCTCAGCCGTGCGTCCGATCTCTTCAGAAGTCTCGAGCGTGGCGCCCCGGCGCAGCTCGTAGTACGCGATCGGCTGCATGGTCTTGCAGTCCTGCCAGGCCAGGTCGATCTCGTTGCGCCAGACGGTGCCGTTCACGAGCGGCTGCGCGGGCGCCGCGATGTCGATGGACGCGGAGACCGGCACCGACCATTGGTTGGCCGTGCTGCCGTGCGAAGCCCAGACACGCTGGGTGCCGGCGCGCAGCCATCCGAGGTTGGCCGCCACGCCCTTGGCGGAGAACACCTCGTCGGCCAGCTCCCAGCTCGCGCCGATGCGCACGCGGGTCGTGCTCCAGTCGAGCAGGTCGAGCCCGATCGGCTGGCCCCAGGTGGCGACGATGCCGGCGTCGGTCACGTCGAGTGCGAGCCCCGCCACGTCGCCAGGCACGCCGCCCTTGCCGACCAGCGTGTGCTCGGCCGTGGCCCACGGGCTCGATGCGTAGGGCGTTCGGAAGCGCGCACGCACCTGGTAGAGGCTGCGCACCGACAGTCCTAGCAGGAAGGTCTCGGTGGCATCGCCCGGCAGTTGCGACGAGTGCCAGTCGCTCACCGGCGCCAGCGAGCGCCATTGCACCTCGACCGCGCCGCTCTTCAGGATGTTGAGCTCATTCGATTTCGCCCACGAGACGCGGGCGCGCGCCACCATGCCGCCGTCCTGCAGCGACATCTGCGACGGACCGCTTTCCACCTTGAAGTCGAACGGTGCCTGCGGTTGCAGGAACGGGCTCGGCAGGTTGGTGTTCGGCGCCGCGTCGGCCAGCACCTCGTCGGCCAGGTCGTAGTAGGCCGGCACGTCCTCGATCACGAGCAGCGACAGCGGTGCGTTGCGCGCGTAGGTCCAGTCGGTGACGCGGAAGGTCTTGTTGGTGAAGCCGTACAGCGCGCTCGAGAGCACGATGCGGTCGCCGGGCTGCAGATGCCAGGCCAGCATCTTCGGATGGATGCGTAACACGAAGCCGCCGCGGCTCTGCTCGACCACCACGCGGGCGATCTGGTGGCAGCGCACATGCGAGGTCGTGAACGCCAGCGCCATGTCGGTGAACTTGTCCTTGGCGTCGAGCGCACGGAAGGCCTGGTTCTGGTAGGGCGTGAAGTCTTCGCTCACCCCGTTGCGCGCCGCGTTGACATAGGTGCCGCGCATGCCGTTGAAGCGACTCGCGCCAGGGTTGGCGGTTTGCATCACGGCCGTGGGCGCCAGCATGTCCTCGTCGGTGAGGTTGAGCACCGGCGTCGACCAGGCACCGGCCTGGATGCGCCAGACACCACCCGACTCGAGGCTGAAGCCCGCCATCGAATCCTCGAGCTGTTGCCGTGTCGACTCACGGTCCTGGTCCGAACGGAACATGCCGTCGCAGACATACCGTGCCTTGGAGCCACCGTGGTTGACGGCATCGACGGCGCTGTAGACCTCCTGGTCGCAGGCATTGGCCGCTGCAATCAGCGCGTTTTCGTCGATCTGGTCGGCGGCCGCGAGGTAGCCGGTCTCCGAGCGAAGGAAGTCTGCCAGGCACAGCGCCGGGTTGCGCGAGTAGGCGGTCTGGCCGGTGCGGGGGTCGTAGACCTTCTTGCCGCGCAGCCTGGCCGTGATCTCGGGAAGGCCGCCCTGGAAACGCTCGAACAGCATGTTGAGCGTCACCACGGCATAGGTGCAGCCGCTCAGCTTGTGCTGCTCCGTCCAGAGATTGGCACCCGGAAGGGTCTGGTCGACATTCCAGCGAAGGAACGCATCGGCTGTGTCCACGCCGCCAGGCGACGTGTGGAACTGCACGTTCACTGCCGGGCCTTCCGAAGGCCAGCCCGTGAACAGCGGTGGCATCTGGAACTCGGAGCCGTCGGTCCAACCGAACTCATTGGGCCGCCCCACCGATGTGCCGTCGATGAAGATCTCGTCGATCGCCTCGCATTCGTGCGATGCGAAGACCATCACGATGTGCTTGAACTGAGCCATCGGCCCGCTGTCGAGCACCGCAACGATGGATCCGCCGACACGAGCGGGCGCGCCGTAGACCGTGGCCCAAGGCGCTTCCGAACTGACCAGCGTGGCCGTACGGTCACGCAGGTTGGCCACGTCTTCCGCGAACTTGCGGGCAGCGGCTTGTCGCGCCTTCTTCTTGGCCTGCGAAGACGCGTAGGCGTTACTGATGATGGAGAGCGCGGTGCTGACGATCATCCCGCCGACCGCGGCCGCCGATGCGCCCGCGCCAACAGCCGTGCCAATTGCCGTGAGGATCCCCGTGACAGGCTCTGCCATTGCGGCAGTACAGACGCCTAGAAGGGCACCAAGGGCCAGGAAAAAACGAATCAGACGCGCCATGCTGCCACCCCCGCCGTCAAAGGCAAAAATTGGAGGCGATCCTTGCCAGGCGCCACGATGTTCGAGCCGGTGCAGATGCCGAAACTGTGGCCCGATACACGGCCCACACGGGCGCCGCTTCGCGCCAGCACCACGTCTCCGCGCTGAGCCCGCAGGCCGGGCAGCGCCGGCCCGAGAAGGGTGGATGCAGCGGCTTGAAAGCCGCCGACCGCACGCACGTGCCTGAGCGCCGTCAGCAGCCTTTTGGGCGCCAACGCGCCGCCTTGCGCGCGCAGCGGCTCGAGCGGGTCGGTCCCGCGTTGCTCGCGCACCCAATCCGCTGCAATGGTCGCGCAGTCGTGCTCGAAGTAGGCGAAGCCGATGTGGCGCCGCGCGTCGATGAAAGTGTCGAGATCAATGCTCATTTGCTGTGCACACCCAGGTTCTGTCGATATTGAAGATTGGCTTGCAGCCACTTGCCGACCCAGACGGCCGGGTTGCCGATCAAGCTGGTGAGATAGACGAAACCCAGCTCACCCGGATGCCGTGCCTGGTGCTGCGCGTTGTTCATGCGCAGCGCGGCGGGATTGCTGCGCACGTCGTAGCTGGCGGTGCGGCAGTCCATGCTGATCGAGGCGTTGTTGCCATCGCGAGCGATCTTCATCTGGTCCATCACGCCGACGAAGCGCAGCACGGGCGCGCCGGTGATCTGCAGCGTGTTGGCGTCGAGCATGGCGATCCAGACCCGCACGCGACGGTCCTGGTAGTCCGCGGGATCGCCGAGCGCCAAGGCACGCGTGCCGATGTCCACCGGCGAGAGCGTCAGCGTGAGCTTTTCGGCTGCACCGTCTTCGCTCTCGTGCAGTTCGCCGATGGAGCCGAGGTTGCCCACGCCCTGCCAGGTCTCGCCCATGACCTGGACGCTGAGCGGCCAGTTCGTGAAGCGCGCCGTGCCCGAGCGCAGCTGCAGTTCGACCAGTGCGAGTTCGCCATAGGCGCCGGCGCTGGCGGTGGCCTGAAAGCCGCTGTTGGTGGTGACTGTCATTCCCAGGACTCCATGAGATCGAGGCTGAAGCCGCCCTGCGTGCGCGACTCCGACGACCAGTTGTTCTTGGTATCGACCTTGCGCATGAGGCAGGTCGGGCGATCCCAGACCACGGCGCTGCCGGCGGCCACGGCCACGCGCAACACCGGCTCGACGGACACCACGATCAGCCCCGACGCGTTCGCCACGGCATCGGCCTGCACGTGCAGCAGCTGTCGCTGGATCGACCCCTGGTTGACGCCGATCCAATCGCCCTGCAGCAGGGTCTTTCCGGCCTGGGCCGCACCCATCTGGATCGACAGCGACGACGCGCCCGCCGCAGCAGCCAGCGCCGTCCATGTGCCCCGCGCGCTACCGCGCGGGGCCGGCTGCAACATGTCGCTGACCGCGAGCACGTTGACCTGGCCGCGCAGCGCATGCACCAGGCTGCGCCACATCGCGGCCTCGTTCATCAGCGGGATGCGCTCTTCGCTCACGAGCGCACAGGTACGGCGCGGCGGTGCCAGCACGGCGACCTGCGACGAGCCGGTGTCGCCACTGCTGAAGCTCAGGTCGAAGGTCTGGATGCCGAAGTCCTGCCGCTTGACAGGCAGGGTGGGGGGCAAGGTGATGATGCTCATTGGGGCACCACCCGCATACGCTTGAGTTGTTCCATTTGGCCTTGGTTGTTTGCTTGAAGTGCACGGTCCAGATCAGCCATCACGGCGCCGCGATCGGACCTCGAATCGATGTGGAAGACAGTGGAGGGTGCGTAGTGCAGCGCGCCGCCGCCACTCGCACCTTGAGCGCTCACGCCAAGGCGGCCGTCGGAACCACGGCGCAAGGGCATGATGGCTTCGGGCCCCGCCTCGCCCATGAGGCCGATGCCGTTGGCGAAGGGGAAGAAGGTGGGCTTGCCGACCACGCTGTTGGCGTAGGTGTGCAGGCCGGGCGAGGCGAAGACGTTGCCGTTGGCGCTCGTGACGAAGAACTTCATCACGCCGTTCACGAGGCTGCCCAACCAGTTGCTGCCGGAGCTTTCGCCTCCAAGAGCCCCACCACCCGAAGATCCGCCCTTGAACAGGCCCGAGAACCATCCGGAAAATGCCTCGACGGCTGGCTTCAGCGATGTGTCGTAGAGCGCGTCCGCGATCGACGAAACGATCTTCTTCTTGAGCGACTCGCCCATCTTGTCGAGCGCGTTCTCCTTGCCCTCCAGCAGATTCACGAAACCTTCTCGAAACGCACCGCCAATGTCGTCGGACATCTTGGTGGCCTTCGCATCCCGCTTGCTCTTTTCCTTGTCGGCAGCCTCGATGCCTTCACTGTTGCGGGTAATCTTCAACAGCTCTTTCTCGGCTTCGATGCGCGCACCGAGTGCCTCCAGGTAGCCAGGAATGACTTGCTCGGTGTTGTCCAAGTCCTGGTACTGACGCTCCAGTTGAGCGATGTTCAGTTCCTTCAGCGCCGACTTGGTTTTTCCGTGCGCAGTGTTCTGCGCGTCCAGTGCGGTCGTCTGGTCGAGAACGCCGGAGGTGGCCTTGCGCATGCTTTCGAGCAGGGCGGCTTGTCGCGCTTTTTCCGGGTCGACGGATGCGAGTTCTGAGGCTTCGCTTGGCGCGGCCTTTTGCACGCCTTGCCTTGTTTGGTCCATTACGCCTGTCTTGCAGCCGCACAAGACTTCGATGCACGGCCGAAGGCCATCGCCCTCTGCGCGTTGGATACCCGTAGCAATGGGCGTCGCCGAGCGTGTGACGCCTCTTGCGGTCGAGCGCTTCGCGACGACGCTACCCGCTGCTCTCGCGGCAGATACTCCCGCTTTTTTTGCCCCATCGGCACCTTCCCACGCTTCTGCAGCGGCGTCGAACGATGCGGCATTTCTGGCGGCGTTATCTGCCTGGATATCTACCGCCCTCCGATCCTCGCGCTGAAGCTCTCTCAGTGCCTTACGCTTTTGATCGCGCTCCTCCAGCGACACTCTGGGACCGCTAGTGAAGGGCCTGTTCGAAGATTTATTGCCTCTTCTGGCTTCCTGCTGCCGTTGCCTTTCGTAGAGCTCATCAGCCCAATCGATTTTCTGCTGGAGGGTCTGATCTCGCCCGAGGCTGCGTACGGAATCATCAAGGCGGATGACGGCGTTCTCGACGAACGAGACCGCGCGGTCCGGGAAGATTCTGCTTCGATCTTGCTGCCGGACGAGTTGGGTCTGGTCGAGGGCAAAGGCCTTCTGCGCCAACGATCCTGCCGCCTCGAGATCGCCTTTCGCCTCGAGCCCGCTGATCTTCTGGAGCATCTCCCCGGCCATATAGCGACGGCTGCCGCTTCTGTTGTACTCAATCGACTTTTTTGTG
Organism: Variovorax sp. BGA-UO-ETr-C22; assembly: GCF_059567965.1. NCBI lineage: Bacteria > Pseudomonadati > Pseudomonadota > Betaproteobacteria > Burkholderiales > Comamonadaceae > Variovorax > Variovorax sp. BGA-UO-ETr-C22. The sequence goes on along the minus strand of NZ_JCAQPA010000009.1, from coordinate 76,931 downwards.
GGCTCCTTGCCCAATTCGACGAATTTCGCAACGCTTTCCTCGATGGGAACACCTTGCAACCGATTCAGCTCCGCAGTGGCCGTTCCCACATCGACTATCGCATTGCGCTGAACCTTGCCTGTCGCCACCAACGCTGCCGTGACTTTCGACGCTTGCGCCAGTGTTCCGTCCTGGCCTTTGATCTGAAGCGAGATCTCCCGGAGTTGATCGTTCGTGAAACCCGCCGGGTTGCCGGACACGAGCCTGGCGTTATCGAATGCGACAGTTTCTCTCTTGCCTTTGAGGGTGGCGTCACCGAAATAGGCAAGCGCCTCGAGAGCCACCTTGGCTGCATTCAGCTTCTTGGTGCCGCCACCCTCTGCAGCTCCCGAGAAAGAGGCGAGCCCCTCTATCAGATCCTTCACTTGCTTCACTCCTTCGGCCGCCTTGGGCATGCCCTTGACCACCGCCGAGAGCTCCAGCGTCGGGGGAGATACGTTTTTTTGATCGTCAGCCATGTCTGTATGGTCCGTTTGAGAGAAAGAAAAAATAAGGCCGACATCTGCCGGCCCCAAGCTCCTTCGATGGCCGTCGGCCCACGCTGTTGCTAGACGTTCAGCACCGCAATGCCTTCGTCTTCCATCACCTGCAACTGCAGGAACACTTCACGCTGGCGCACACGCGGAATGCCCAGGCGCCGCATCGCCACGTCGACCGCACCGAAGTCGAGCCCCTGGAACCACGCGCCTGCTGCACCGGCGACCACTCGCCATTGCGTGCGGCAGGCGTGGAACACCTCGAAGGCTTCCTGGTGTTCCGGCCACAGCTCGAATGGCGGCGGGCCGTCCCCGTTCGCCATCGAGGAGACGAGCTTTCTCGGGTCGAGCCCGAGCGACGCGCACTGGCTGCGGAGATCGTCGTCCAGCTCGTCATGGACGCGATGCGCGACTCCGAGCACGAAGCGCGCGGCGCCCCTCAGTTTTTTACGGCGGCCGGGTACGCGTGCTCGAAGTAGCTGTAGGCAATGGCCGCCTCGAAGGTCGGCCAGTCCTCGGCCGCTGCGGCGCGGTTGTCGGGCGTGCAGATGAAAGGCGCGTTGTCTTCGCCCTCCAGGCCCTTCCAGTCGGCCAGCACCATGTCGAGCAGTTCGCGGTCGGTGAGGCTGCGCGCGTCCAGCCGCGCCTGCAGCGTTTCGTTGTCGGTCTTGGACAGGCGCTTGAAGACGGCGTCGAAACGCACCTCCTCGACCTGGCCGTCACCGGGCACACGCATCACCACGGGGGCGATGAAGGTGGGCTTCACAGCGATCTTGAGCTTCTGGGGCATCGGGTTCTCTTCCTTGAGTCTTGAATGAATGAGTGAATGACCGGGTCAGCGAATGACGAAGAACGCCGCGCTCAGCGCACGACGATCGACCACTCGTCGTTGCCCGAGCCGCTGGGCACGAACTCGAGCGGCACGGTGACCATCTGCACGCCGTCGACGTCGCTGTAGGTGGGCTTGCCGATCTGCGCGCGCGGCGAGAGGAACTCGACCACGTTGGTCGCGCCCTGGCCGTGCTTGAGGGCCAGGGGCACGCGCTTGCTCGAGCGCGCCATGCCGATCCAGTCCTTGGTGGCCACCGAGGTGTTCTCGAAGGTGACCGAGCCGGTGGAGACGCGCGCGGTGATCTCGACCGAGTCGACGGTCATGAGGTCGCGCTTCACGACGGTGTTGCCGGCATCGAAGCTGAAGGCGCTGGCCGCCACGCCCAGGCCGTCGAGCATGAGGGTGGTGTTCGCCTTGTTCACGCCCAGCGGGTCCATGAACTTGGTGTAGTCGGCCGTGGGCAGCGGTGCGTCGGCGGCAGGCACGAACAGGCCCGTGAACTCGAACTGCCACTTCGGGATGCCCTTGGCGTCGATGGTGGCCTTCACGTTGCCGTGCGCGTCGGTCATCTTGTAGACGGTGCCGTCGACGTTGCCGTAGATGGTGAGCGACTCGAGGCTGTCGGTGGCCGGTGCGAAGGTGGTGCTGACGCCGGCGGCCGTGGTGACGGCGATGGCGCAGCCGCGCATGAGCGCGGCATAGGCCGGCACGTCGCCGGCAGCGGCGACGCCCGCGATCTCGACCGAGAAGGCGATCTTGCTGTACTGGGTCACCAGCACGGAGCCGCGCGAGCCGAAGTAGGGTCGCACGTTGTCGCGCTGGACCACATCGCCTTCGATGGGGGTCAGGGTGACTTCGCTGACCAGGATGGCGTTGGCCGCACCGGTCGGAAGGGCGTCGGTACCGCGTACCGTTTCAGCCTTGGCCAGGATGGCCATCTTGCGCATGAGTTTTGCCATGTCGGCGTTCTCCGTTGATTGGTTGGTTGGTTGATGGAAGGAAGGGACTGATGAACAGAGGGCCTGGCTCAGAGGTAGCGCCAGGTCCGCAACTGCAGGGAGGCGCCGTGGCACTGCACGCCGCAAAAACTGACCGCGCCGGTGCCGCCGACCTGCATGCCGTCGGTGGCTTTCTCGTCCTTGATCGGGCTGAGGGCGCATGCGCCGCCGAAGCTCGGGTCGGCGCGCACGGCGTCGCGCACGGCCTCGATCAACGCGTCGAAGGCGAGCTCCGATGCGGCGGCGTCATCGACGGCCATGTAGCCGTGCAAGGTCCAGGTGTCGACGCTGAGGGTGCGCCCGACATTGAGGCTGCGCTCCTCGGTGGCGTCACGGCGCAGCCACCAGCCGCGCAGCTGCTGTGCGCCGCCGGGCAGCGTGTGAAGGTAGAGCGCGCGCAGCGCGGCCTCGTCGCTCGCGAAACGCTCGCGGTCGTGAACGCGGCCGATCTGCGGCACGCCGTTCAGCGTCTGGACAATGGCCGCGCGCAAGGTGTCGAGGCCGCTCATGCCGCGGCTCCGGCCGAATGCTGCGGCGTGAAGATCGTGTGGATGGAAGTGGTGTGCATCGTTTGCTGCGTTGGTTGGTGAATCAACTGTCGCGGCCGGGCCCGAAATGCAAAAGGCCGACATCTGTCGGCCCCTGGTGCGAAAAGACGGCGGTACGCGCCTTCGTTCATGCGTTCAGTTCGCACCGGGACCCCCACCGCGAAACCACTGCTTGATGGCCTCGATGAGCAGCGCGGTGCCGATGGCCATCGCGCCGCCTGAGGCGGCGCCGAACACGGCCGCGCGCTGCTCGACGGCACGCAGCCTTCCGTCGAGTGCATCGAAGCGCGCATCGAAGCTGTCCATGCGCCGGTTCTGCTGGTCCTGCCCCTCCTTCAGGGCTTGCACGAGGCCGTGGATCTGGCCGAGCAACAGCAGTTCCTGTGCGCGGGCGTGGGAGTCGCTCATGGGGCGGGCCTTTCTGTGATGAACTCGATCAGCGCGCGATGCCGGAGGCGATCGGCGGCGCAGGATTTCGCGTTGAGGTGGTGGTTGTCCCAGGCGTCGTCGACGGTGAGACCGGCGTCAGCAGCACAGGCTTCGACGGAGGTGTCAGCAAGTCCGCAGGCACCGGCGGGAACGTCCGTGCCCGCGAGGGCGCTGTTCCACAGCCAGACAGCAGCAAGGCTGAGGCGATGACCGCGGTCGACAGGGTCGCGCTGTGCATCGCCAGGCGCGACAGCATCCGGGTCCGCTCGCGGCGCGACAGGTCGCGCAGGATCGCCAGGCCGCTCAGCGCGGCGATCAGGAACAGCAGGAGGAACGACAAGAGAAACGCGCCGGCGTAGATCATGGGACGGGCCTTCGAGGGTGAAGTAGCGGGCCTGCAGGGCGCTGGCGCCGAGCTGGTAGCGGGTCGATGCGGCGCGCCCGCGCGCGTACTCGGCTTCGAGGTCTTTCGCGAATTGCGCGGCGCGCAGCGCTTCCTTGTCCTGCCAGAGGACACGCTCCTTGGTGCGGCCTGCGTCGTGCACCGCCCATCCGCCGACGGCGAGCAGCAATGCGCCCGCACCGACGGCCACGGCGATCACGGAAAGTCGTGTGCCGAAGGTCATGGCGCATTCCCCTGGCATTGCGCATGCAGGCGCAGACGGTCTTGCCAGAGTCCGCCGCAGGTCTTGTTGCCGGGCGCGGAGCAATCGGTCTTGCCCGCGTACTTCCAGCCAAGGATGGCGTCGCATGCGCCTGCGTAGTCCCCGCGGTTGAGCCGCTGCACCAGCACCGAGGTGTGGCCCGCGCGGCCACCCGTGCAGAAGTTGAAGGCGCCGATGTTGTAGGCCAGGCTCACGTAGGCGTCGTACTCGTGTTGGTGCAGCGGCACCTGCACGCACTGCTTGAGCGCGCTTTCATACGTCTGCACATCGCGCAACGCGCGCTGCAGCGCGGGCACGGGCGCCGTGGTGTCGCCCATGCGCACGCCGCCGGTGGTGCCAAAGCCGATGGTCGGCACCGCGGTGCCGTGCACGGGATCGGGGTAGGCCTTGTCGCTGTAGCCCTCGCGCGCGACGATGCCCACCAGCCCGGCCGCGCTGAGCGCGAGGACGGTCAGCAGTTGGCGCGGGGACGCGCCCCCTTTTTCGGCGGACGCAGGTCGCCGCCGGAACCTTCGAAAGATGTCATTGCCCATGCCCTGATGGTCGGGCGCGGGGGCCGATCGGCTGAGGTCGACATCCGCCAACCTCCTTTTCCGCGCGGGGCGCTGCCTACACTGGCCTGCCCGCCGATCGCGGGAACGCGCGGGTCAGATCTCGCCGCCGTGCCAGACGACGCGGCCGCTGATGTGCAGTTCGGCCGCCTGCTCGGCGCTGAGCACCTGCGGCTTGTAGGCGGGGTTGTAGCTGATGATCTGCAGGCCGCCGGTCGAGAAGTCGCGCTGCAGCACCTTCACGTAGTCGTGGCCGTCGAGCTGGATCACGTACACGCCGTCCTGGTCGAGCGACTTGGTGGCGGTGTCGACCAGCAGGATGTCGCCGTTGTTGATCTTGTCGGCCATCGAGTCGCCGCGCGCATGGACGATGCGGGCATAGGCCGGCTTCACGCCCTTGCGCGCCATCCAGGCCCGGTTGAACGCGAAGCGGCCCATGTCTTCCTGCGAGCCGTTGTACGAGCCCCCGCCGGCGCTCACGCGCACGTCGAGCAGTTCCACCAGCACGAAGGTCTCGTCGTCGAGCCCGTTCGACAGCGGGCTGGCCGGCTGGGCGGACTGAAAAGGATTCAGCTCCGCCGGATCGACGCCCAGCGCCAGGGCCATCACATACAGCTGCGCGAGGCTGGCGTCGCTGACGCCCCGCTCGATGCGCCCCACCGTATTGAAGTGCAGACCGCTGCGCTGCGCGAGGTCGTCGATGGTGAGGCCCTTGCGCTTGCGCAGATCCCGCAACCGCGCGCCCTGTGCAAGGGCCAGCTCGTTGACGCGGGCGGTCACCTGGGTGTCGTCGAAAGGGGTAGGGGTGGGCGACGTCACGATCACTCTGCTTTGTGCGAAGGCGCACATATTAAACACACAAAGGTACTTTCTCAACCCAAAAAGTGTTTCGCCGACAAGAAATATCGCCTTGCGTGTTTTTTTAGATTGTCAAAACCTGTTTTGTGTGCATAATCGAGACTATCAACACAAAACGAGATTTTTCGATGGACTGGCACCCGGCTCAGGTTAAAGCTGCACTTGCAATGGTCGGAACCAACCTGTCGAAGTTGGCCAAAGAACACAAATACGCGCACATCAATGAAGTTCTGTACCGCCCCTGGGTTGCGGCGGAGCGCATCGTGGCCCGCGCGCTGGCGCTGGAACCCGAAGCGATCTGGCCCAGCCGTTACCGGCGTCCGCGCCACCGCGGCATTGCGATGACGCGCAATCCGCATGCGCTGGCGCCTCCCGGCGAAGGGCCGGACTGAGCCTGGCCAGCGGGCGCACCGCACGGGACCTGGCCGGGTTGCCCGGCTTGGCTCGCCAGGGTCTGGCGTGTGCGGAGGAGGAAGAAGAAACGCGTGATTTCAAGAGTGCCCGATGAAGGTTGCAGCCTTCACCGGGCGTGCCAGTGAACTGAGCAGTGCCACGAGCGAGGAGAAATGTACTGTGAGAAAAGGCTTCGTCAAGACCGAGAAAAAGACCGCGTTCGACGGCGCGATGCGCTTCGAACGACTGGCAGGAGGTGCGTGATGCAGGACACCGCCTCTTCCTCCGAATGGTTCGTCGCCAAGGCCTTGCTGGCACTCGCCGAGCAGCGCATCGCGAACGCGCAGGCCGAAGCGGCCGCGCCACCACCGCCGCCCGACGACACGGCCGAGCCGATGGCGGGCGACGGCGCCCCTTTCGCCGAACGCCTGTGGCGCCTGCTGCGCATCCGCCGCGCACTGACCGCCGACGAAGCCGCGAGCCTGCTGGCCGATGCGGACGACGACGTGGCCGAGGCCCGGCGCCAGGCCGGCGCACTGATGTTGTCGTGGTCGCGGCAGCGTCCGAAGGACGTGCGCATCGGCGCGCGCCGCGTCGACGGGTTGAAACGCTACGTGCTTCAGCGCGACGTGGGCGCCACGCCGCCGCAACGCACGGCCAGGGAAGGACACCCCGCATGAACGACACCACGGATCAGGCAGATCGCACGGATCGCGCATGGGAGCAGCGACTCGCACGGGCCGTTGCCGCGCACCTCGAAGCGCACGGCACGGCATCGGCCGGGGAACTCGACCGCATGCTGGCGCACCATCTCGCGGGCTACCGGCCCGAGCCAGGCAGCCCGGCGCTTCGCCGGCAACTGGCGCGGCTGGCGGACGGCGGCCACGTCCACGCCGTGACGGTCGGCGGGCGGCGACGCTGGCGATGCGGCCCCGGGCCCGTGGCCGAGCGCATGGCCTCGGCGCGCCGCGTGACGCGGCTCGACACCAGCGTCTACATGCCCATGCACAGCCCCGTGGTGCGGCCGGGCGCGCTCGACTTCACGCGGGTGCCGAGCCTGCTGCTCGGCACGCGGTTCGGCTTCTGGGGGGCCGCGCAATGAGCAGCGCCGACCCGACCCTCACCGCCGCCCAGGTGCTGGCCGAACTGCGGACCTGCGTCGGGCGCGCGCACGGCCTGCACGTGCGCGATCTCGTCGCCCGCATCACCGGCCGCTCGACACCGGCGCCCGCCCAGGAACGCCGCGCGCGCGAACACGTCGCCGCGCTGCGGCTGCAGGGCGAGCACATCTGCGGCAAGCCCGACACCGGCTACTTCATGGCCGCCACGGCGGCCGAGCTCGACGAGACCTGCCGCTACCTGCGCAGCCGTGCCGTCTCCGGCCTGCGCATCGAAAGCCGGCTGCGCCAGGTGTCGCTGGCGGCCCTGCTCGGGCAGCTCGCCCTTTCCGACAACGACACCCCAAAGAACAACGCCAACTCCTGAGAGGACATTCCATGCAAGAAGCCATCGCACACCACCCGGGTTACTGGAAAGACGCCAACGACGCGCTGATCCCGGTGTCGAAGATCAAGCCCATCGACAAGGACCGCCATGCCGTCGTCAGCGAACTCTGCGAGCAGGCCCGCCAGCAGAGCGCGGCGCTGATCGGTTTCAAGGTGGCCGCCATGAACGCGGTGCACGCCTTCATCGAGCGCAGCCTGGCGGCCTACGACGTGAAGCAGGGCGGCCGCAAGGGCAACGTCACGCTCGTGAGCTTCGACGGCAAGCACAAGGTGGAACGCCGGATGCAGGACACCGTCGTCTTCGACGAACGGCTGCAGGCGGCCAAGGCGCTCATCGACGAGTGCATCCAGAGCTGGAGCAAGGGCAGCAACGCCAACATCAAGGTGCTGGTGAACGATGCATTCCACGTCGACCAGCAGGGCAAGATCAGCACCGCCCGCGTACTCGGCCTGCGCCGGCACGACATCGCCGACGCGAAGTGGCAGCAGGCGATGAGGGCGATCGGCGACAGCATGCGCATCGCCAGCACCAAGCCCTACATCCGCTTCTACGAGCGCAACGACGTCACCGGCGAGTACACGCCGATCAACCTGGACGTGGCCGCCGTATGAGCATGCGCATCACCGAGCCCTCTTTCTGCGCCTGGTGCATGGCGCCCGGCGCCAGCCTGCACGAGATCGCCTGCGACGCGTGCCGGCCGCAGCTCGAAGCCGCGGGCCTGATCGAGCCTTCGGCGATGCGGGAGCGCCCGCCCGCCAAGGTGCAGATCGGTCCCACCGACATCTGAAACGGAGCCCCATCCCATGAGCCCTCCCGAGTTCGTCAGCACCGTGCCGTTTCCAACGCACACGATCGCGCCGTGGCCGCGCAGGGCCGCGCCGGCGCGCGACCTGCTGCCGCCCCGGTTGCGGGAGTTCGCCCGCCTGATCGGGTTGTCGGCCACCATGTCCTTCGTCGCGCGCTACGGCGGCCTGCGGATCTACATTCCGGCGAACCCGGCCCCCGACCATCCGTTCGCCGCGCTGATCGGCTTCGACAACCTGCGCGCCCTCAGCGCCGAGTACGCCGTCGACGGCACGGGGCTTCGCTTCGTGCTGCCCAAGGCCCAACGGGCCCTCGACGCCATCCGCAACGAACAGATCCGCACGGACTACAGCACGGGCAAGTCCATCCGCGCGCTGGCCGCGGAACACAGCCTCGTGGAACGCCAGGTCTCACGCATCGTCGCGGACATTTCGCTCTGACCCGGAGGCCGGGCGGCAGGGCCCGGCCTCCTCACAGGAAAACTCTGGGGACAGTTTCCGAACAAGCCCCCTGTTATCCACAGCGAGAGCGCCCGCGCCCAAGTTGTTCCTGTTTTGATAGCACCGCGAAAGCACAGGAGCACACAGTGTCCGGGGTGTGACAAGTTGTTGTCAGGCAAGGGAAAAAGTGCCCTGTCCACAGGGCGGGTTTACCCTTATCTACTACTACTAACTTAAATAAGAAGAATAAATAGAGAAGAGAACAGGAAGCCCGCGCCCGAAAAGGAGGCCGGGCGAGGGGTCGAAGGGTTAGCCCGGTAGGTCGAATCCGTCTCGGTTGATACGATTTTTCTCAAAACGCCGATCCCCAGGGCGTTGGAGACAAGATGGACCCGAGCAACCCCCCAGGCGCCGGCGAGGCGCTGTACCGCGTCATGGTGCGCATCCGCGCCTTCGAGAACGCTGCCGAGACCGCCAGCCAGGGCGGGGTCAGCGCCTATGGCCAGCAGGCGGGCGGCGCCGCCAAGGTGCGCGGGCCGCTGCACCTGTCGACCGGGCAGGAAGCGGTGCCGGCGGGCGTGTGCGCCCACCTGCGCGCGAGCGACTACCTCACCTCCACGCACCGCGGCCACGGCCACACGCTGGCCAAGGGCGCGGACCTCACGCGGATGATGTGCGAGCTGTTCGGCAAGGCCACGGGCTTCAACGGCGGCAAGGGCGGCTCGATGCACATCGCGGATTTCTCGGTGGGCATGCTGGGCGCCAACGGCGTGGTCGCGGCGGGCTTGCCGATCGCGGTGGGCGCGGCGCATGCGCAAAAGCTCTTGAAGCGCAGCGACGACATCACGGTCTGCTTCTTCGGCGACGGCGCGATCAACCGCGGCCCGTTCCTCGAAGCGCTGAACTGGGCCCGCGTGTACGACCTGCCCGTGCTCTTCGTCTGCGAGGACAACCGCTGGAGCGCGACCACCGCGAGCGGCCCGATGACGGCCGGCGACGGCGCCTCGGCGCGCGCCGCGTCGATGGACATCGCGGCCACGCAGGTCGACGGCAACGACGTGTTCGCGGTGCATGCCGCTGCCGCACGGCTGGTGGCCGAGGTGCGCAGCGGCACGGGACCGCGCCTGCTGCACGCGCTCACCTACCGCGTGAAGGGCCATGTGTCGGTCGACCTCGCGGCCTACCGCGACCCGGCCGAACTGGCCGCCGCGCTGGAAACCGACCCGATCGCGCGCGCCCGCGGCCACCTGCTGGACACCGGCGTGGCCGCCGCGACGCTGGACGCCATCGAGAACGCCGCGCGCGACGAGGTGGACACGGCCCTGGCCGTGGCCGACGCGGCGCCCTGGCCCGAGGCGAGCGCCGCCTTCACCGACGTGCAGACCACGGGAGCAGGCCAATGGCTGTGACGACGCTGAGTTATTCCGAAGCCGCCGTGCGCGCGCTGCAGCAGGAGATGGACGCCGACCCGCGCGTGGTCGTGCTCGGCGAGGACGTGGGCCGCGGCGGCATCTTCGGGCAGTACAAGGGGCTGCAGCAGCAGTACGGCGCCGAGCGCGTGATCGACACGCCGATCAGCGAGGCCGCGATCATGGGCGCCGGCGTGGGCATGGCGCTCGCGGGGCTGCGCCCCGTGGTCGAGATGCGCGTGGTCGACTTCGCGCTGTGCGGCATGGACGAGCTGGTGAACCAGGCCGCGAAAAACCGCTTCATGTTCGGCGGCCAGGGCCGCGTGCCGCTGGTGGCGCGCATGCCGGGCGGCATCTGGGACGCGTCGGCGGCGCAGCATTCGCAGTCGCTCGAGGCCTGGTTCGCGCACCTGCCGGGCGTGGTGGTGGTGAGCCCGTCGACACCGCAGGACAACCACGGCCTGCTGCGCGCGGCGCTGCAGTGCGGCGACCCGGTGGTCTACATCGAGCACAAGACGCTGTGGGGCCTGCGCGGCGAGGTGGACGACACGCTGGTCGTTCCGCTGGGCAAGGCGGCGCGCGTGCGCGAGGGCAATGCGCTCACGCTCGTGAGCTGGAGCAAGCAGATGCAGCCTTGCGCCGCGGCCTGCGACGCGCTGGCGGCCGAGGGCATCGCGGTCGACCTGATCGACCTGCGCACGCTGTGGCCGTGGGACCGCGAGACGGTGCTGTCGTCGTGCGCGCGCACGGGGCGGCTGCTGGTGGTGCACGAGGCGGTGCAGGCCGCGGGCTTCGGCGCCGAGATCGCCGCGAGCGCGGCCGAAGCCACGGGCTGCCGCGTCGCGCGGCTGGGCGCGCCGCGCATTCCGGTCGGCTACGCGCCGGTGCTGGAGGCGCAGTCGCGCGTCGGCGTGGACGCGATCATGGCGGCGGCGAAGAAGCTGGCCGGCTGAACCACAAAGGCACGAACGGCCATGGACCCGCTCTTCTTCAAGCTGGTGCGGGTCGTCAATCTCACGGCACGGCCGTTCCATGAGCGCGTGGGGCGCGAGCACCAGCTCACGCTGAACGAGTGGCGCGCGATGGCCGTGCTGGCCGCGCAGCCGGGGCTCAGCGCCACGCAGGTCGCCGACCTCACCGGCCTGGACAAGATGGCCGTGAGCCGCGGGCTGGCGGGCCTGAAGCGCCACCAGCGCGTGCAGCGCCGCAGCGACCCGACCGACCAGCGCTGCAGCCGCCTGTACCTCACGGCCGCCGGCAAGGCGCTGCACGCCACCGTCGGCGCGCTGGGCCGGCAGCGCGAGGCCGAGCTGTTCGCGGGCGTCGATGCGAGCGAGCTGGCCCGCCTGAGCGACACGCTCGACACGCTGATCCGCGCGGTGGAGCGCGCGCCCGACTCAGGCACTGCCGGTCAGACCGTGTAGCCGCCGTCCACGCTCAGGTTGGCGCCAGTGACGAAGCCGCCGTCGGGGCCCACGAGGTAGGCGACCATGCCGGCGATTTCTTCGGCGCGGCCGTGGCGCGGCAGCACCATCACGTCGTGCATCGAGGCGGCGCGCGGGCCGGTGGCGGGGTTCATGGCGGTGTCGATGGGGCCGGGCTGCACGTTGTTCACCGTGATGCCGCGCGCGCCGAGGTCGCGCGCCAGGCCGCGCGTGAGGCCGACGATGGCGGCCTTGCTCATCGCGTAGACGCTGGCGCCCGCGTCCAGCACACGCTCGGCGTTGATGCTGCCGATGTTGACGATGCGGCCCGTGCCGTCGCCCATGTGGCGCGCGGCCGCTTGGACGGCCACGAAGGTGGCGCGCACGTTGACGTCGATGGTGCGGTCGAAGTCTTCGAGCGAGAAGGTGTCGAGCTCGCCACCGAGGTACACGCCGGCGTTGTTCACCAGGATGTCGAGCCGCTCGAAAGCGCGCGCGGCCTGGGCAATGGAGGCCGTCAGCACGGCGGCGTCGCCGGCGTCGGCACGGATGGCCAGCGCGCGGCCGCCGGCGGCCTGGATCTCGCCGGCGAGCTTGTCGGCCTCGGCCTGTGCGCTGACGTAGGTGAAGGCCACGGCCGCGCCGTCGCGCGCCAGCCGGCGCACGATGGCGGCGCCGATGCCGCGCGAGCCGCCGGTGACGAAGGCGACCTTGCCGGCCAGGACGGGGGAGGAGGAGGAGGAGGAGGACACAGAGGTGGAAGCCATGATTTTTCCGATCAGTTGGAGGAGGAAGGCCTTCAGTGTCGGAATTCCATTCCCTTTGCGGTAGCCGTCAATCGGCCCGATCAGATTCAACCCAAAGTTGAAGATGAGCAACAGAATGGCGGCATGGAACCGCTCAATCACCTCGAATCCTTCGTGCAGAGCGCCGAGGGCGGCAGCTTCTCGGCGGCCGCGCGGCGCCTGGGGCTGACGCCGGCGGCGGTCAGCAAGAACGTGGCGCGGCTCGAGGCGCGGCTGGGCGTGCGGCTGTTCCAGCGCAGCACGCGCCGGCTCACGCTGACCGAGGCCGGCGAGCGCTTCCTGGCGCAGGTCGGCGGCGCGCTGGCCACGCTGCAGGACGCGGTGGCCGGCCTCGCGCAGGACGACGGCCAGCCCTCGGGCACGCTGAAGGTGAGCATGGGCCAGGCCTTCGGGCGCGAGCATGTGCTGCCGTTCATGGGCGACTTCCTGGCGCGCTACCCGGGCATCGTGCCCGACTGGCACTTCGACAACCAGCAGGTGGACCTGGTCGGCGAGGGCTTCGACGCGGCCATCGGCGGCGGCATCGCGCTGTCGCCCGGCGTGGTGGCGCGCGAGCTGGCGCGCATCCACGTGGTCGCGGTGGCGGCGCCGGCCTACCTGGCGGGGCGCGCGCTGCCCGCGCATCCGTCCGAGCTGGCGCGCTTCGACGTGCTGCTGCGCCGCTCCTCGCCCACGGGCCGGCTGCGGCCGTGGACGCTGCGGCATGCGAGCGGCGAGGAAACCATGGTCGACCTGCCGGCGCGCCCGCGCGCGATCTTCAATGACCCCGAGGCGATCGCGCAGGCGGCGCTGCTGGGGCTCGGCGTGGCGATGCTGCCGATGCCTTTCGTGGAACGCGGCCTGCGCAGCGGCGCGCTGGTGCGGCTGCTGCCCGGGTGGTACCAGGATTCGGGCGCCGTGTGGATCTACTACCCGAGCAAGAAGCTGCTGCCGCCCAAGACGCGGGTGTTCGTCGACTTCGTGCTGGCGCGCTTTCGCGAGGCTCAGTTCGCGCAGCGGATGCAGGTGGGCTGAGCGGCGATGTCCATCGAAGGCCGGGGTTTTTACTCGCGACGCCTTTGGCGCCCCCCTGTACAAAGGCGCGCATGACTTCCATCTCCCGCTCTTCTTCTTCCGTCACTTCCTCCACCCGCCGCTTCGCGCTCGTCGCCACGGCGGCGGCCACCCTCGCGCTGCTGGGCGGCGCGGCGCACGCGCAGGCCACCTGGCCGACCAAGCCGGTGCGCATCGTCGTGCCCTTCGCGGCCGGCGGCACCACCGACATCCTGGCGCGCGCCGTGGCGCCCGAGCTCTCGAAGGCCTTCGGCCAGCAGTTCATCGTGGACAACCGCGCGGGCGCCGGCGGCAACGTGGGCGCCGAGATCGTCGCGCGCTCGCCCAACGACGGCTACACGCTGCTGATGGGCACGGTGGGCACGCACGGCATCAACCGCGCGCTGTACCCCAAGCTCCCCTTCGACCCGATCAAGGACTTCGTGCCGATCACCCTGGTGGCCGCCGTGCCGAACGTGATGGAGATGAACGCCGAGAAAGCCAAGTCGCTGAACATCCGCAACGTGCAGGACTTCCTCAAGTACGCCAAGGCCAACCCGGGCAAGCTCAACATGGCCTCGAGCGGCAGCGGCACGTCGATCCACCTGGCGGGCGAGCTGTTCAAGAGCATGACGGGCACCTTCATGACGCACATCCCGTACCGGGGCTCGGGCCCGGCGCTGCTCGACCTGGTGGGCGGCAGCGCCGACCTGATGTTCGACAACCTGCCTTCGTCGATGGCGCAGATCAAGGGCGGCAAGCTCACGCCGCTGGCCGTGACCAGCGCCCAGCGCTCGCCCGCGCTGCCCGACGTGCCGACGGTGGCAGAAGCCGGCGGCCCCGCGCTCAAGGGCTACGAGGCGAGCTCATGGTTCGGATTGCTGGCGCCGGCCGGCACCTCGCCGGAGATCGTGAACCGCATCCAGCAGGAAGTCGCGAAGTCGCTGGGCACGCCGGCGATCAAGGAAAAGATGCTGGCCCAGGGCGCGATCCCGAGCGGCAATTCGCCGGCGGACTTCACGAAGCTCATTGCGAGTGAGCATGTGAAGTGGGCGAAGGTCGTGAAAGACTCCGGCGCAAAGGTGGACTGACCCCCAGTCTTCGCGCACTTCGTGTCGCTACGCCAACCCCCTTGCAGGGGGCAACACCTGCGGCCCGGCAAAGCCGGTTCCGCGGTGTTCCTCGAAAAGACAGGGTGACTTGCTGAGGTCGGGGCTCAGGTTCCCCAGGTCACATCCTTGCTCTCGGCCTGTGAGTCCTTGAGCATGTGCAGCAGCGGTGCGGCGCGCTGGTGCAGGCCGACATGCTGCTTCTCGGCGTCGGCGTCGTGGCCTTCGACGACGTGTTCGTCGTGGTTGTGCGGCGCAGGCTTGCTGCTTTCGAGCGCCAGTGCGGCTTCGAGGGCGGCAATGGCGCCGGGGATCTGCTCGACCGTGATGATGCCCTGCGGGGCGGCCGGCTTGCCGACGATGTCGAGCAGCTGGCGCGCATGCACCTCGAGCATCACGAAGTCTGGGGCGGCCCGGGATTTGAAGCGGTAGAGCATGGTGTTGGTGTCCTCACTTATTTGTAGATGTAGTCACGGGCAAAAGGGTACACCGATTGCGCACCGCGCAAGGCACCGTGTTCGACCTTGCCGTCGGGCTTGGTCGACAGCATCTGGTGCAGCGAGATCCAGCCCTGCTCGAAGCTCATCGCCGAGCCCGCGAGGTACAGGCGGTAGGCGCGAAGGATGCGCTCGGCGTTCTCGCCCTGGCGCCCGCCGCTGCGCCCCAGCACCTCGCGCGCTGCATCGAGCTGCGCCTCGAGTGCATCCGACCACGCCCACAGCGTGCGCGCGTAGTGCGGGCGCAGGCTCTCGGTGTCGACCATCTCCAGCCCGGCCGCCGCGGTCTCGCGCAGCACGTGCGTCACGTGCAGCAGCTCGCCGCCGGGGAAGATGTACTTCTCGATGAAGTCGCCCATGCCCGCGCCGAGCTGGCGGTAGTTCAGCTCGCCCGAGGTGATGCCGTGGTTGAGCACCAGCCCGCCCGGCTTGAGCAGCGTGTGGATCTTGTGGAAATAGGTCGGCATGTTGGCCGCGCCCACGTGCTCGAACATGCCCACCGACGAGATCTTGTCGAAGGGCTGGTCGTCGGGCAGCTCGCGGTAGTCGCGCAGCTCCACGCGCACGCGGCCCTGCAGCCCTTTTTCCTCGATGAGCCGCTGCACGTGCGCATGCTGGTTCTTCGACAGCGTGATGCCCGTGGCGTCCACGCCGTAGTGTTCGGCCGCCCACAGCAGCAGCGCGCCCCAGCCCGAGCCGATGTCCAGGTAGCGCTCGCCGGGCTGCAGCATGAGCTTGCGGCAGATGTGGTCGAGCTTGGCCTCCTGCGCCTGCGCCAGCGTGAGCTCGGGCGTACGGAAGTAGGCGCATGAATAGACGCGGCGCGGGTCCAGCCACAGCGCGTAGAAATCGTCGGAGACGTCGTAGTGGAACTCGATCTGCGCGGCGTCCTTGCGCAGCGAGTGCGAGCCGCGCGACTTGGCGCGGCGCTGCAGGCGGCTCCACCAGGTGGTGTCGGTCTCGGCCGGATTACCGGGCAACAGGCCGACGGTGGCGTCGATCAGGTCGCGCATGGCGCCCTCGATCTGCACCTTGCCCTCGACGTAGGCCTCGCCGATGGCCCCGACCTGCCGGCCGGCCAGCTTGGCCAGCACCGACCACTCCTTGAAAGCCAGCGTCACGCGTGAACCCGCCTGGGCGACCCGGCGCCCGTCGGGCAGCTCCAGTGCGATGGGCACGGGCAGCGAGGCCAGCTGCGACTCGATCTTGGGTATCAAGTGTTGCATGCGTCCATGGTATTGATTTTTCCAAGGATTTGCATGACATCGCGCAGCCGCGCGGGCCGGGAGCCTCTGCAGAGAAGCCCTCGTTGACAACAGATTGTTTATGCCTAAACTATTCAACCATGAACAGCTTGACCTCCCCCCGCCTCGCGCCCGCCTCGGACCTCCAGCGCATCCTGTGCATCGGTGGGGGTCCAGCCGGCCTGTATTTCGCCCTGCTGATGAAGGCCCGCAACCCGGCACTGCAGATCACGGTGGTCGAACGCAACCGCCCCTTCGACACCTTCGGCTGGGGCGTGGTGCTCAGCGACCAGACGCTGGGCAACCTGCGCGAAGCCGACGGCCCCACGGCCGCGCTCATCGGCAACGAGTTCCACCACTGGGACGACATCCAGGTCTTCTTCAAGGACCGCCAGGTGCGCTCCGGCGGCCACGGCTTCTGCGGCATCGGCCGCAAGCGCCTGTTGAACATCCTGCAGGAACGCTGCCTCGAGCTCGGCGTGGAGCTGGTGTTCGAGACCGACGCCACCGACGACCAGGCCATTGCCGCGCAGTACAAGGCCGACCTGGTCATTGCCAGCGACGGCCTCAACAGCCGCATCCGCCAGCGCTATGCCGACGTGTTCAAGCCCGACATCGACCTGCGCAACTGCCGCTTCGTCTGGCTGGGCACGCACCAGACCTTCGACGCCTTCACCTTCGCCTTCGAACAGACCGAGCACGGCTGGTTCCAGGCGCATGCCTACCAGTTCGACGACAAGACCTCGACCTTCATCGTCGAGACGCCCGAGGCCGTGTGGAAGGCCCACGGCCTGGACCAGATGGAGCAGCCCGAGGCCATCGCCTTCTGCGAGAAGCTGTTCGCCAAGTACCTGGGCGGACACTCGCTGATCAGCAACGCCACGCACCTGCGCGGCTCGGCCAACTGGATCCGCTTTCCGCGCGTGGTGTGCGAGCGCTGGACGCACCGCATCGACGTCGACGGCCGCTCGGTGCCCGTCGTGCTCATGGGCGACGCCGCGCACACGGCGCACTTCTCGATCGGCTCGGGCACCAAGCTCGCGCTCGAGGACGCGATCGACCTGGCCAACGAATTCGCGCAGGGCGGCACCGTCGACCATGTGCTCGAAGGCTATGAAGCACGCCGCAGCGTCGAGGTGCTGAAGATCCAGAACGCCGCGCGCAACTCCACCGAATGGTTCGAGAACGTGCCGCGCTACACGGGCATGGAGATCGAGCAGTTCGCCTACTCGCTGCTCACGCGCTCGCAGCGCATCAGCCACGAGAACCTGCGCGTGCGCGACACGCAATGGCTCGGCGGCTACGAGCAGTGGCTGGCGGGCGGCAAGGCCGTGGCGCCGATGCTGATGCCGCTGAAGGTGCGCGGCCTCGAGCTGAAGAACCGCATCGTGGTCTCGCCGATGGCCACCTACAGCGCGGTCGATGGTGTGCCGCAAGACTTCCTGCTGGTGCACCTGGGCGCACGCGCGCTCGGCGGCGCCGCGATGGTGTGCGTCGAGATGACGAGCCCGACGCCCGAAGGTCGCATCACGCCGGCCTGCACGGGCCTGTACAACGACACGCAGCAGGCCGCGTTCAAGCGCATCGTCGACTTCGTGCACACGCAGTCGAGCGCCAAGATCGCGATGCAGCTCGGCCACAGCGGCCCCAAGGGCTCGACCCGCGTGGGCTGGGAAGGCACCGACGAGCCGCTCGAAAGCGGCAACTGGCCCGTGCTCGGCGCGAGCGCCCTGCCCTATGGTGAACAGAACCAGCTGCCAGCCGCGATCACGCGCGCCGAGATGGACACGCTGCGCGACCAGTTCGTCGATTCCACGCGCCGCACGGTCGAGTGCGGCTTCGACTGGCTCGAGCTGCACTGCGCGCACGGCTACCTGCTGTCGGCCTTCATCAGCCCGCTCACCAACCTGCGCACCGACGAGTACGGCGGCGACATCGAAGCACGCTGCCGCTACCCGCTCGAAGTGTTCCGCGCGATGCGCGCCGTGTGGCCGGCCGACAAGCCGATGAGCGTGCGCATCTCGGCACACGACTGGGCACCTGGCGGCAACACCGACGCCGACGCCGTGGTGGTCGCGCGCCTCTTCAAGGAGGCCGGCGCCGACTTCATCGACGTGTCCTCGGGCCAGACCACGCGCGCCGCCAAGCCCGTGTACGGCCGCATGTACCAGACGCCGTTCGCCGACCGCATCCGCAACGAGGTCGGCATCTCGACCATCGCGGTGGGCGCCATCACCGACGCCGACCAGGCCAACAGCATCATCGCGGCCGGCCGCGCCGACCTGTGCGCCGTGGCGCGCCCGCACCTGGCCGACCCGGCCTGGACGCTGCACGAAGCCGCCAAGCTGCAAAGCCGCGACGTCGACTGGCCCAAGCAGTACCTGAGCGGCCGCGACCAGATGTACCGCGAGATCGCCAAGCAGCAGCAGATCGCCGCGGCCACCGCCGCCGCAGGCCGCGCAGCCGACGCCGAAGAGACGCACTGACATGGACCTCGAAGCACGCGCCCACAGCGAGCACCCCGAGGCGCTGCGCCTCTGGCTGCGCATGCTCACCTGCACGCAGCTGGTGGAAAAGCAGGTGCGCAACGGACTGCGTGCGCAGTTCGCCACCACGCTGCCGCGCTTCGATCTCATGTCGCAACTCGAGCGCTCGCCCGACGGCCTGAAGATGAACGAGCTCTCGCGCCGCATGATGGTCACGGGCGGCAACGTCACCGGCATCACCGACCAGCTCGTGACCGAAGGACTGGTGGAGCGCATCAACGTCGAGGGCGACCGCCGCGCCTGGCGCGTGCGCCTCACGCCGCGCGGGCGCAAGCTCTTCAACGAGATGGCGCAACAGCACGAAGACTGGATCGTCGAGGCTTTCTCGAGCCTCAACCCCAAGGAGATCGCGCAGCTTCACAAGCTGCTCGGCAAGGTCAAGCAACATTCCCACAGCAGCCAATTGGCGGAGACCGCATGAAGCACTACATCGGCGCAAGCAATCCCATGCGCGCGCAATTCGAACCCAAGGCCGACTACAAAGCCGAGCACTTTGCCTGGCGCTACGAAGCCGGTGTCGGCACCATCACGCTGAACCGCCCCGAGCGCAAGAACCCGCTGACCTTCGACTCGTACGCCGAGCTGCGCGACCTGTTCCGCGCGCTGACCTACGCAACCGACGTGAAGGTGATCGTCGTCACCGGCGCCGGCGGCAACTTCTGCTCGGGCGGCGACGTGCATGAAATCATCGGCCCGCTGACCGGCATGCGCATGCCCGAGCTGCTCGAGTTCACGCGCATGACGGGCGACCTCGTGAAGGCCATCCGCAACTGCCCGCAGCCGATCGTCGGCGCGATCGACGGCGTGTGCGCCGGCGCCGGCGCGATGATCGCGCTGGCCTGCGACCTGCGCTACGGCACGCCCGCCACGCGCACCGCCTTCCTCTTCACACGCGTGGGTCTGGCCGGCGCCGACATGGGCGCCTGCGCGCTGCTGCCGCGCGTGATCGGCCAGGGCCGCGCCTCGGAGCTGCTGTTCACCGGCCGCGCCATGACCGCCGAAGAAGGCCAGGCCTGGGGCTTCTTCAACGCACTGCACGACAGCGCCTCGCTGCTCGACGCCGCCACCAAGGTCGCGCGCGACCTGGCCGAGGGCCCGAGCTTCGCGCACGGCATGACCAAGACCATGCTGTCGCAGGAATGGTCGATGACCATCGACCAGGCCATCGAGGCCGAAGCACAGGCGCAGGCGATCTGCATGCAGACCGAAGACTTCAAGCGCGCCTACGAGGCCTTCGCGGCCAAGCGCAAGCCGGCGTTCGGCGGAGACTGACGCGCATGATGACCAAGATTCCTGCCCCACCGTCGACCGCGCACCTCGCGCTGCCGTTCTTCGACGACGCGCACCGCGCGCTCGCCAACGACCTGCTGCCCTGGTGCGCCGCCCAGGAGATCGATGAGCGCGACGACCGCGCGGCCTGCCGCGAATGGGTGCGCCGCCTCGGCGACGCCGGCTGGCTGCGCTATGCGGTGCCGGGCAGTGCCGGCGGCGCGCTCGAGCGCCTCGATTCGCGCGCGCTCGTGCTGCTGCGCGAAACGCTCGGCTACCACTCGCCACTGGCCGACTTCGCGTTCGCGATGCAGGGCCTGGGCAGCGGCGCGATCACGCTGGACGGCACGCCCGAGCAGCAGTCGCAGTACCTCACGGCGGTCGGCAAGGGCGCGAAGATCGCGGCCTTCGCACTCAGCGAACCCGAGGCCGGCTCTGATGTGGCAGCGATGGCGATGCGCGCCGAGCCCACCGCCGACGGCT
Source organism: Variovorax sp. BGA-UO-ETr-C22 (assembly GCF_059567965.1). NCBI lineage: Bacteria > Pseudomonadati > Pseudomonadota > Betaproteobacteria > Burkholderiales > Comamonadaceae > Variovorax > Variovorax sp. BGA-UO-ETr-C22. The sequence continues at coordinate 56,573 of NZ_JCAQPA010000009.1, read as the reverse complement.
GGCGCCTGAACGGCGAAAAGACCTGGATCAGCAACGGCGGCATCGCCGACTTCTACTGCGTGTTCGCCAAGACCGACCCCACGGCCGGCACGCGCGGCATCACGGTGTTCATCGTCGACGCGACAACGCCGGGGCTCGACACCTCGGCCCACATCGACGTGATGGCGCCGCACCCGCTGGCCACCCTGCGCTTCGACAACTGCGTCGTGCCGCGCACGGCGCAGCTGGGCACGCTGAACGGCGGCTTCAAGCTCGCGATGCGCACGCTCGACATCTTCCGCGCCTCGGTCGCCGCGGCCGCGCTCGGCATGGGGCGCCGCGCGCTCGCCGAAGCCATCGCGCATGCCAAGGGTCGCCGCATGTTCGGCCAGACGCTGGCCGACTTCCAGCTCACGCAGGCCAAGCTCGGCGAGATGGCCGCGCTGATCGACAGCGCCGCGCTGCTCACCTACCGCGCCGCGTGGATGCGCGACGACGCGGAGCGCCGCGGCGCGCCGGCAGTCGGCGACGTGTCGGCCGCTGCGGCCATGGCCAAGATGTGCGCCACAGAGAACGCGAGCCGCGTGATCGACATGGCGCTGCAGATGCATGGTGGCCTCGGCGTGAAGGTCGGCACCAAGATCGAAAGCCTGTACCGGGACATCCGCTCGCTGCGCATTTACGAAGGCGCGACGGAAGTCCAGCAACTGATCATCGGCAAATCCGTTTTGCGGGGGTGAAACCGTGTCTGCCCAAGTCGATCGCTTCGTTCATGACCGCCTGCCGCCTGCCGCGCAGCTGCCGGTCTTTCGCTACGACCTGCCCGAGCTGCAGTTCCCCGACCAGCTGAACCTGGTCGAGGAGCTGCTGGACAAGGCGGTCGCCAAGGGCTTCGGCGACCGGCCGATGCTGCGCTCGCCCGCCGGCGTGCTCACCTACGCCCAGGCGGGCGTCGAGGTGAACCGCATCGCCCAGGTGCTGGTCGAGGATCTCGGGCTCGTGCCCGGCAACCGCGTGCTGCTGCGCGGCGGCAACTCGGTGTGGATGGCGCTGTCGTGGCTCGCCGTGGTCAAGGCCGGGCTGATCGCGGTGGCGACCATGCCGCTGCTGCGCGCCAAGGAGCTGGGCGAGATCATCGAGAAATCGCAGCCCGTGGCCGCGCTGTGCGAAGGCCGCCTGCTCGAGGAGCTGGTGGCCGCGCAGCAGGCGCACCCGGTGCTCGCGACGGTGATTGCCTTCAACCAGCCCGACGCACCCGATTCGCTGTCGGCGCGCGCGGCCGGCAAGAGCGGCGTGTTCCCCGCCTGCTCCACGGCGGCCGACGACATCGCGCTGCTGGCCTTCACCTCGGGCACCACGGGCAAGCCCAAGGCGCCCGTCACCACGCACCGCGACGTGGTCGCCATGTGCCAGACCTGGCCGCGCCACGTGCTGCGCGCGCGCAGCGACGACATCGTGGTCGGCACGCCGCCGCTGGCGTTCACCTTCGGGCTCGGCGGGTTGCTGATCTTCCCGATGTGGGCCGGTGCGTCGGTGTACTTTCCCGAGGGTGCCTTCTCGCCTGAAGCGCTCGTGAAGCTCATCAACGAGGTCGGCGCGACCATCTGCTACACCGCGCCCACCTTCTATCGCCAGATGGCGCCCTTCGTCCGGCAGCACGGGGCGCCGAGCCTGCGCATCTGCGTGAGCGCAGGCGAGGCGCTTCCCGACGCCACTCGCCAGCTCTGGAAGGAGACCACCGGCATCGAGATGCTCGACGGCATCGGCGGCACCGAGGTGTTCCACATCTACATCTCGGCCGCCGGCGACGAGGTGCGCCGCGGCGCCGTCGGCAAGGCGGTGCCGGGGTTCACGGCCAAGGTGGTCGACGACCAGGGTAACGAGGTGCCGCGCGGCACGGTCGGCAAGCTGGCGTTGCAAGGGCCGGTCGGCTGCCGCTACCTCGACGATCCGCGCCAGGCCGACTACGTGAAGAACGGCTGGAACTACCCCGGCGACTCCTTCGTGCAGGATGACGACGGCTACTTCTTCTATCAGGCGCGTGCGGACGACATGATCATCACGGCCGGCTACAACGTCGGCGGCCCGGAGGTGGAAGATGCGCTGCTCAAGCACCCGGCCGTGGCCGAGTGCGGTGTGATCGGCAAGCCCGACACCGACCGGGGCATGATCGTGAAGGCCTTCTGCGTGCTCAAGCCCGGCAACACCGGCGACGCAGCGATGGTGAAGGCCCTCCAGGACCACGTGAAAGCCACCATCGCCCCCTTCAAGTACCCGCGGGAGATCGAGTTCGTGACGGCGCTGCCGCGCACCGAAACCGGCAAACTCCAGCGCTTCAAATTGAGACAACTCAACAGCAACACACCATCATGACGAACAAACTCATTCAGCCTCCGGGCTGGTTGCCCCCGAAGGGCTATGCAAACGGCATCGCGGCGCGCGGCACCCAGGTGTTCGTCGGCGGCCAGATCGGCTGGAATGCCCAGCAGCAGTTCGAATCCGACGACTTCATCGACCAGTGCGGCCAGGCGCTGCGCAACATCGCCGAGGTGCTGCGCGAAGCCGGTGCCGGCCCCGAGCACATGGTGCGCATGACCTGGTACGTGACGGACCGCGACGAGTACAGCCGACGCCTGTCCGAGCTCGGCCCGGTCTACCGCGACGCGCTGGGCCGCAACTTCCCGGCCATGACCTGCGTGCAGGTGGCGGCGCTGGTGGAGCATCGCGCGAAGGTGGAGATCGAGGTGACGGCGGTCATTCCGGACTGATCCTGCGCTTGGGCTGCGCGTCAGCGCAGTCTTCAGGCGCCGCTGCGGCGCACGTTCTCGAGACCGGCCTCTTTGTGGGGCTCGTCCAGAAACAGAAAAGCCCTCTTCGCGAGGGCTTTTTTTGTGTTGAATTTCGACTGGAAATTTCCAAAAGAATTCGGCCAAAGAAAAAGGCCCTTTGATTTCTCAAAGGGCCTTTTTAAATTGGTTGCGCGAGCAAGATTTGAACTTGCGACCTTTGGGTTATGAGCCCAACGAGCTACCAGGCTGCTCCATCGCGCGGCAAGTATAAATTATAGCTTATTCAGCGGCGTTTTGCTCAGCGCCAGCATCTTTAATTTCAGCACGGTCGACCAGTTCGACGAGCGCCATCGGGGCGTTGTCGCCCACGCGGAAACCCATCTTCAGGATGCGGGTGTAGCCGCCCGGACGCGCTGCGAAACGCGGGCCGAGTTCGCCGAAGAGCTTGACGACGCTGTCGCGGCTGCGCAGGCGGTCGAAGGCCAGGCGCTTGTTGGCGAGCGTGGGCTTCTTGGCGAGCGTGATCATCGGCTCGATGACGCGGCGCAGTTCCTTGGCCTTGGGGACCGTGGTCTTGATGACTTCGTGCTCGATGAGCGAATTCATCATGTTCTGCAGCATCGCGAGGCGGTGCGAGCTGGTGCGGTTGAGTTTGCGGAGTCCGTGTCCGTGACGCATGGTGCTTTCCTTTACTTTATAAAAACAGACAGCCGTGTCAGGTACTGTCCGGTGCACTGGCCCTTTTCAGGGGGCCGATTTCTCAAAAATTCAAATCAACGCTTGTCGAGACCAGCCGGCGGCCAGCTTTCGAGCTTCATGCCAAGGGTGAGACCGCGCGAGGCGAGCACTTCCTTGATTTCGTTGAGCGACTTGCGACCCAGGTTCGGGGTCTTGAGCAGCTCGTTCTCGGTGCGCTGGATCAGGTCACCGATGTAGTAGATGTTTTCGGCCTTCAGGCAGTTGGCCGAACGCACCGTCAGTTCGAGTTCGTCGACAGGGCGCAGCAGGATCGGATCGAACTGCTGGGCGCTGCGCGGTGCGGGTGCATCGAATGCAGCGAGTTCGCCGCCTTCGAGCTGCGCGAACACGGCGAGCTGCTCGACCAGGATTTTAGCCGATGCGCGAACGGCATCTTCGGCGCTGATCGCACCGTTGGTCTCGATCTCGACCAGCAGCTTGTCCAGGTCAGTACGCTGTTCGACACGGGCGCTTTCGACGGTGTAGCTCACGCGCTTGACGGGCGAGAACGACGCGTCGAGAACGATGCGGCCGATCGACTTGGTCGGCTCGTCCGCGTAGCGGCGCATCGTGCCGGGCACGTAGCCGCGACCCTTTTCGACCTTGATCTGCATGTCGAGCTTGCCGCCTTGCGACAGGTGCGCGATCACGTGGTCGGGATTGATGATCTCGACGTCGTGCGGGGTCTGGATGTCCGATGCGAGGACCGGGCCTTCGCCGTCCTTGCGCAGGCTCAGCGTGACTTCGTCGCGGTTGTGGAGCTTGAACACCACGCCCTTGAGATTCAGCAGGATGTTGACGACATCTTCCTGCACGCCGTCGATCGACGAGTACTCATGCAGAACGCCAGCGATCGTGACTTCGGTGGCCGAGTAGCCGACCATGGACGACAGCAGAACGCGACGCAGCGCGTTGCCGAGCGTGTGGCCGTAGCCGCGCTCGAAAGGCTCGAGCGTGACCTTGGCCTTGTTGGCGGCAAGTTGCTCGACCTGGATGGTCTTGGGTTTCAGCAGGGTGGTTTGCATGCAGACTTCCTCTCAATACCCCCGGCTCGTTACACCGGTAAGGCTGGTGAAGCGCCTGATCCGCAACAGAGTGCGGAGCAGGAACGTGAACAACAATATCAATCTCCCGCCGGCGCAAGGACGCGCAGGCGGGTAGAGAAAATCAACGCGAATACAGTTCGACGATCAGCGATTCGTTGATGTCGGCTGCGAATTCGTCGCGATCCGGGACCTTCTTGAAGGTGCCTTCGGCCTTGTCGGCGTTCACATCGACCCAGGCCGGCATGCCGACTTGTTGGGCCAGTTGCAGCGCTTCGACAATGCGGTTCTGCTTCTTGGACTTTTCGCGCACTGCGATCACGTCACCGGTCTTGACCAGGTACGACGGGATGTTGACCGACTGGCCGTTCACGGTGATCGCCTTGTGCGACACGAGCTGGCGTGCTTCGGCGCGCGTCGAGCCGAAGCCCATGCGGTAGACCACGTTGTCCAGGCGCGACTCGAGGATGAACAGCAGGTTGGCGCCGGTGTTGCCACGGCGGCGATCGGCTTCTTCGAAGTAGCGGCGGAACTGCTTCTCGAGCACGCCGTACATGCGCTTGACCTTCTGCTTCTCACGCAGCTGCAGACCGTAGTCGGAGGTGCGCTGACCCGAGGTGCGGCCGTGCTGGCCGGGCTTGGAGTCGAACTTGGCCTTGTCCTGGATCGAACGGCGGGCGCTCTTCAGGAACAGGTCGGTGCCTTCACGGCGGGAAAGTTTGGCCTTGGGGCCGAGGTAACGTGCCACGGTATTTCCTTGGTGTCATCTGCCGCAGTTGCCTGCGGGAGCCGTCGGCGGATGTGCCGATGGCGGTGGGCTTAGTGAAAAAACAAATGCGCAGCCGCTCGAAAGCTGGCTGCGCCTTGCGGACTGACGATCAGATGCGGCGACGCTTCTGGGGACGGCAGCCGTTGTGCGGAACGGGCGTCACGTCGGCAATGGAATTGATCCGGATGCCGAGCGCAGCCAGTGCGCGCACCGACGACTCGCGACCAGGACCGGGGCCCTTGATCTCGACGTCGAGGTTCTTGATACCTTGTTCGACAGCAGCACGGCCGGCCACTTCGGAAGCGACCTGCGCAGCGAACGGGGTCGACTTGCGCGAGCCCTTGAAGCCCTGGCCACCCGACGAAGCCCACGACAGGGCGTTGCCCTGGCGATCGGTGATCGTGATGATGGTGTTGTTGAACGAGGCATGCACGTGGGCGATACCGTCCGCAACGTTCTTGCGAACCTTCTTGCGAACGCGCTGTGCGGCGTTGTTTGCAGGTGCTTTAGCCATGCTTGTCTATCCTTATTTCTTCAGGGACTGCGCAGCCTTGCGCGGACCCTTGCGGGTGCGGGCGTTGGTGCGCGTGCGCTGGCCGCGCATCGGCAGGCCGCGACGGTGACGGAAGCCGCGATAGCAGCCGATGTCCATCAAACGCTTGATGTTCATCGTCGTCTCGCGACGCAGATCGCCTTCGATCGTGAACAGAGCGATCTGGTCGCGGATCTTTTCGAGATCGGCGTCGGTCAGATCCTTGATCTTCTTCGAATATTCGATGCCGCTCGCTTCGCAGATTTGACGGGCGCGGGTGCGACCGATACCGAAAATGGCGGTCAGGCCGATTTCAGCGTGCTTGTGCGGCGGGATGTTGATGCCAGCAATACGTGCCATGTGCGTCCTCTAATACTCTTCAATCAACCCTGGCGCTGCTTGTGGCGCGGGTCGGTGCAAATCACACGCACCACACCTTTACGGCGGATGACCTTGCAATTACGGCAGATGGTTTTGACCGAAGCCGAAACTCTCATTTCATTCTCCTAAAACTGTTTAACGTGGCGGTCTACCGCCCGGACTCAATACTGAAACTCACAGCCCTACGATGTCTTGAAGTTCGCCTTCTTCAGCAGCGATTCGTACTGCTGGGACATCATGTAGTTTTGCACCTGGGCCATGAAGTCCATCGTGACGACCACGATGATCAGCAGGGAGGTACCACCGAAGTAGAACGGCACGTTGTACTTCAGGATCAGGAACTCGGGCAGCAGGCAGACGAAGGTGATGTACACCGCGCCAGCCAACGTCAGGCGAACCAGAATCTTGTCGATATAGCGAGCGGTCTGGTCACCCGGGCGAATGCCAGGAATGAACGCACCACTCTTCTTCAGGTTGTCGGCCGTTTCCTTGCTGTTGAACACGAGTGCCGTGTAGAAGAAGCAGAAGAAAACGATCGCAGCGGCGTACAGCAGCACGTAGATCGGCTCGCCCGGACGCAGTGCGCTGGCGATGTCCTTGATCCAGCGGAAGCCACCGTCACCAGCGCTGAACCAGCCCACCACCGTTGCCGGCAGCAGAATGATCGACGACGCGAAGATCGGAGGAATCACACCGGCCATGTTCAGCTTCAGGGGCAGGTGCGACGACTGACCGCCGTAGACCTTGTTGCCAACCTGGCGCCGCGCATAGTTCACGAGGATCTTGCGCTGACCACGTTCCACGAACACCACGAAGTAGGTGACCAGCACCACGACAGCGATGATGAAGAGCGCAACGATGGGGTTCATCGCACCGGTCGTCACCAGCGAAGCCAGGCCGCCGATCGCACCGGGCAGACCGGCCGCGATACCTGCGAAGATCAGGATCGAGATGCCGTTGCCCAGGCCGCGTTCGGTGATCTGCTCGCCGAGCCACATCAGGAACATCGAACCTGCCGTCAGGCTCACCATGGCGGTCAGGCGGAAGCCGAAACCGGGGGCGATCACCAGACCAGCCGACGATTCGAGGGCCACTGCGATGCTGAACGACTGGAACAGAGCCAGGCCGAGCGCGCCATAGCGCGTGTACTGCGTGATCTTGCGGCGACCGGCCTCGCCTTCCTTCTTCAATTGCTCGAAGGTCGGAAGCACGTAGGTCATCAGCTGCATGATGATCGACGCCGAGATGTACGGCATGATCCCCAACGCGAACACGGTGAAACGCGAAAGCGCCCCGCCCGAGAACATGTTGAACAGGCTCAGAATGCCGCCCTGCTGGCCCTGGAACAACGCTGCCAGCTGGTCCGGGTTGATACCCGGCACAGGAATGTGCGCGCCAATCCGGTAGACCACGAGCGCGAGCAGCAAAAAGACGAGCCGACGACGGAGGTCGCCGAACTTGCCTGTTTTTGCGATCGTTGCCGCGTTAGTTGCCACGAAGAACTTCTTTCAGTCCGATGGTGATCAGGCGAGGCTGCCGCCGGCTGCTTCGATCGCAGCCTTGGCACCAGCGGTCGCACCCACGCCCGTCAGCTTGACGGCCTTGGTGAGTTCGCCGGTCTTGATGATCTTGACGACCTTGGCGAGCTGGCCCACGAGGCCGGCTTGCTTCAGTGCCAGGACATCGACTTCGGCCAGGCCGAGCTGCTCGAGGGCAGTCAGCGTGACTTCGGCGTTGTACTTCAGCAGGTGCGACTTGAAGCCGCGCTTGGGCAGGCGACGCTGCAGCGGCATTTGACCGCCTTCGAAGCCGACCTTGTGGAAACCGCCTGCGCGCGACTTCTGGCCCTTGTGACCGCGACCTGCGGTCTTGCCGATGCCGGAGCCGATACCGCGGCCAACGCGACGCTTGGCGTGCTTGGCGCCAGCTGCCGGCTTGATGCCATTGAGTTCCATATCAGTCTCTCTTACAGAACTTTGACCAGATAACTGATCTTGTTGATCATGCCGCGCACTGCGGGCGTGTCTTGCAGCTCGCTCACGCTGTTGAGCTTGCGCAGGCCGAGGCCACGCACGGTCGCGCGATGCGATTCCTTGGTGCCGATCGGGCTCTTCACCAGCTGCACCTTGAGGGTTTGTTGTTGCGTCATTTGAATGCTTCCTTCAGCCTTGCGAGAGCTTGCGCTCAGGCGAAGATTTCTTCGACGGTGAGACCGCGCTTGGCAGCCACTTGGCCGGCCGTCGTCGAGTTCTTCAACCCGTCGAGCGTGGCGCGAACCATGTTGTAGGGGTTCGACGAACCATGGCTCTTGGCCACGATGTCGGTGATGCCCATGACTTCGAACACGGCGCGCATCGGGCCGCCGGCGATGATGCCGGTACCCTTGGGAGCCGGGTACATCACGACGGTGGCAGCACCGTGGTGACCTTGCACCTGGTGGTGCAGCGTACCGTTCTTGATCGGAGCCTTGAACAGGTTGCGACGGGCTTCTTCCATTGCCTTCTGCACGGCAGCAGGCACTTCCTTGGACTTGCCCTTGCCCATGCCGACGCGGCCATCGCCGTCACCGACCACGGTCAGCGCTGCGAAACCGAGGATACGACCACCCTTCACCACCTTGGTGACGCGGTTGATCGCGATCATCTTCTCGCGCAGACCGTCCTCAGGACCTTCGTTCTGCGTTCTTGCTTGAATCTTTGCCATTTTGAATCTCGTGTCCGATTAGAACTGCAGACCGGCTTCGCGGGCTGCCTCGGCCAGCGCCTTGACGCGGCCGTGGTAGGCGAAACCTGCGCGATCGAAAGCGACCTTCTCGACGCCGGCAGCCTTCGCCTTTTCAGCGATGCGCTTGCCGATGGCGGTGGCAGCGGCGGCATTGCCACCCTTGCCCGAGGCGCCGAGTGCTGCGCGCACTTCGGCTTCGGCGGTCGATGCGGTTGCGATCACCTTGGTGCCGTCGTCGGAAATGACGGTGGCATAGATGTGCAGGTTGGTGCGGTTCACCGTGAGGCGAGCCACGCCCTGCGTCGCAATGCGGATGCGGGTCTGGCGCGAGCGGCGAAGACGCTGTGCTTTTTTGGTCAACATCATTTTGCTGCCCCTTACTTCTTCTTGGTCTCTTTGATCACGATCTTCTCGTCCGCATAGCGGATGCCCTTGCCCTTGTAGGGCTCTGGCGGACGAACAGCGCGGATCTCAGCGGCGATCTGGCCGACGCGTTGACGGTCAGCGCCCTTGATCACCACTTCGGTCGGGGTCGCGGTGGTCACCGTGATGCCTTGCGGCATGTCGATGTTGACCGGGTGCGAGTAACCGACTTGCAGGTTCAGCTTGGCGCCGGACGCTGCAGCCTTGTAGCCGACGCCGACCAGGTTGAGCTTCTTTTCGAAGCCCTTGGTCACGCCAACCACCATGTTGTTCACCAGCTGGCGAATCGTGCCGCTCATCGCATTCGCTTCACGCGAATCGTTGGCGGGCTCGAAGCTCAGCTTGCCGTCCTTGTTGACGACATTCACCAGCGCGTTGCGAGCCAGGCTGAGCGTGCCGCCCGTGCCCTTGACGCTGATCTGGTCTTCCTTGATCGACACATCCACGCCTGCGGGGATGGCGACCGGCATTTTTCCTACTCGGGACATTTCAGTAACTCCTCGATGTCTCGGTTAGGCGACGTAGCACAGAACTTCGCCGCCGACACCGGTGGCGCGCGCCTTGCGGTCGGTCATCACGCCCTTGGGGGTCGTGACGATCGCAACGCCGAGGCCGTTCTGGACTTGCGGAATGGAAGTGCTGGCCTTGTAGACGCGCAGGCCGGGGCGGCTCACGCGCTCAATGCGCTCGATGACCGGACGGCCAGCGTAGTACTTCAGCGAGATTTCAAGTTCGCTCTTGCCGGCTTCGGTCTTGACCTGGAAGCCGTCGATGTAGCCCTCGTCCTTCAGGACTTGTGCGATCGCGATCTTCACCTTGGAAGACGGGACCGACACGGTGGGCTTCGCCACCATCTGCGCGTTACGGATACGCGTCAGCAGGTCGGCAATGGGATCACTCATGCTCATGTTGTTTGCTCCTGCCTGGCTTACCAGCTGGCCTTGGTGACACCGGGGATGTCGCCGTTGAAAGCCAGTTCGCGGATCTTGGCGCGGGCCAGACCGAATTGACGGAAGGTGCCACGGGGGCGACCGGTGATTTCGCAACGGTTGCGCTGGCGCGTGGGGTTCGCGTTGCGCGGGAGCTTCTGCAGGGCCAGGCGGGCCGCTGCGCGCTCTTCGTCGCTCTTCTTCGCGTCGTTGGAAGTTGCCTTCAGTTCTGCGTGCTTCGCAGCGAACTTGGCAACCAGCTTGTCGCGCTTGAGTTCGCGCTGAATCAAAGATGCTTTAGCCACAGATCACCTCAGTTCTTGAACGGGAAACGGAAGCCAGCGAGAAGCGCCTTGGCTTCTTCGTCGGTCTTGGCCGTCGTCGTGATGCTGATATTGAGACCGCGCAGGGCGTCGACCTTGTCGTACTCGATCTCAGGGAAAATGATCTGCTCTTTGACGCCGATGTTGTAGTTGCCACGGCCGTCGAATGCGCGACCCGAGATACCGCGGAAGTCACGCACGCGGGGCAGGGCCACGGTGACGAAACGGTCCAGGAACTCGTACATGTGCACGCCACGCAGCGTGACCATGCAGCCGATCGGCTGGTTTTCGCGGATCTTGAAGCCGGCAATGGCCTTCTTCGACTTGGTAACCACGGGCTTCTGGCCAGCGATCTTGGTCAGGTCGGCGACGGCGTTGTCGAGGACCTTCTTGTCGGCGACTGCCTCACCCACACCCATGTTCAGGGTGATCTTGGTGAGACGCGGAACTTGCATCGGCGACTTGTAGCCGAACTTTTCCGTCAGGTCTTTCGCGATCTTTTCGCGATAGTGTTGTTGGAGACGTGCCATGTGAGTACCTCTTAGGCGAACTTGATTTCGTCGCCGCTCGACTTGAAGACGCGAACAGCCACGCGCTTGCCGTCGGCACCTTGGGTGACCTTGATGCCCACGCGATCGGCCTTGCCGGTCGCAGCATTGAAGATCGCCACGTTGGATTGGTGGATCGGCATGGTCTTCTCGACGATGCCACCGGTCGTACCCTTGAGGGGGTTCGGCTTGGTGTGCTTCTTGACGAGGTTGATGCCGTCGACGATCACATGCGAATCGTCTGCGCGCAGCGACACGACGCCGCGCTTGCCCTTGTCACGACCGGCCAACACGATGACCTGGTCGCCTTTGCGAATCTTGTTCATGGCGTTGTGTCCTTAGAGAACTTCGGGTGCCAGCGACACGATCTTCATGAACTTCTCGGTGCGCAGTTCGCGCGTGACCGGTCCGAAGATGCGGGTGCCGATGGGCTCCAGCTTGGCGTTGAGCAGCACGGCGGCATTGCCGTCGAACTTGACGAGCGAACCGTCAGCACGACGGATGCCCTTGGCGGTGCGGACCACCACTGCGCTGTAGATCTCGCCCTTCTTGACGCGACCACGCGGAGCGGCTTCCTTGATGCTGACCTTGATGACGTCGCCCACGCTGGCGTAACGCCGCTTGGAGCCACCGAGCACCTTGATACACAGGACGGATTTCGCGCCCGTGTTGTCGGCCACTTCGAGCCGGGATTCAGTTTGGATCATTTCTTGATATTCCCAACTTGTACCGATGAGCCTCCAGGAGGGAGACACCGCGGTCAGTCTTGGGCCCGTCGTCCACGCCTCGAACCACTCGAGACGCTTCCGCTTTGGGCTGAAAGCTTCGCCTTTTGAAAGCGAAGCCCGCGATTGTGGCACCCATGCCGGGCGATGTCAACTGCCTCATCACGCGAACTTCGACAGCCGCTAGACTTTGTGGCGTGCGCGCCCCCAACTACCCCCTCATTTCGCCGCCTTCCGTGCTGCGCCGACGCCTGCTGGCGGGCGGCGCGGGCCTGCTGGGCCTGGGATCGCTGGGGCTTGCGGGTTGCCGCAGCGCAGCACCGGCGCCGGACACCGGCCGGCTGCAGCGCCTGGGGGAAGCCCGCTGGGCGCACCGACGCTCTATAGAGAACACCACGGCGGGCGGCCTGTCGGGCATCGACTACGACCCCGCCAAAGGTGAGTACCTGCTTCTCAGCGATGACCGGTCAGACCTGGCTCCCGTGCGCTGCTACACCGCCCGCTGGCCCCAACCGGCCGACGCCGCTCCCGAGCCCACCGGCGCTGTCCAGCTGCAACGCCCCGGCGGCGGCCCCTGGCCCGGCCGGCGCCACGCGGTCGACGGCCTGCCCGTTCCCGACCCTGAAGCCCTGCGCCTGCGCCCCATGGCCGGCACCCTGCTCTGGACCAGCGAAGGCGACCTGGCCCGCGGCTTCGGCCCCGCTATGTATGAATCGGCGCGCGACGGACGCTTCCTGCGCGAATTCGCCCTGCCGGCGATGTTCGCCCCCGACCCGACCCAGCGCCGCGGCCCGCGCGACAACCAGACACTCGAGGGCCTGGCCCTCACACCCGACGACCGGTCGGCCTGGCTCGCGATGGAAAACGCCCTGGTCCAGGACGGTCCCGTCCCGACCACCACCGCCCCCGGCGGCCCCTGCCGCTTCACCCAGGTCGACCTCGCGACCGGCCGCGCCATGCGCCAGATCGCCTATGTGCCTGACGCCATCCCGCTGCGCCCGTTGGTGCCGGGCACCTACGCCGACAACGGCGTGAGCGAGGTGCTGATGCTCGACACCCACCGCATGCTGGTGCTGGAGCGGGCCTACGCCACCGGCGCCGGCAATTCGCTGCGCCTGTATGAAATAGACACCCGGGCCACCGACGACGTGCTTGCCATCGACGCCCTCGCCCCCGGCAACCACCGGCCGGCCGCCAAGACGCTCGTGGCCGACTTCGCCACCCTGGGCCTCTCGCGCCTCGACAACACCGAGGGCATGTGCTGGGGCCCACCGCTGCCCGACGGCCGCCGCCTGCTGGTGGTCGTGAGCGACGACAATTTCAACCCGCTGCAAGTGACGCAGTTCGCCGCCTTCGCCTACACCGACCGACCATGACCATCGCCGTGACCTTCCTGCCCCGCACCGCGCCGGGCCCCCTGCCCCCCATCGCCTTCATCGGCGGCGGCAACATGGCCAGCGCCATCATCGGCGGCCTGATCCAGCAAGGCGTCGCGGCCGACAACTTCGAAGTGGTCGAGCCTTTCGAGGAAGCCCGCACCAGGCTGGCCCAGACCTACGGCATCGTCGCCAGGGCCGAGGCCAGCGAGGCCCTCTCGCGCTGCGCCGTGGTGGTGTGGGCAGTCAAGCCCCAGACCTTTGCCGAAGCCGCCCGTCCGGTGCGCGCCTTTGCCGACGACGCCCTGCACCTGAGCGTGGCGGCGGGCATCCCGTCCGACAGCATCGCCCGCTGGCTCGGCACCGAGCGCGTGGTGCGCGCCATGCCCAACACGCCCGCCCTGGTCGGCAAGGGCATGACCGGCCTCTTCGCGCGGGCGGGCGTCGAAAGCGCCGACCGCGCACGCGTCGGCCAGCTGCTGGCACCGACCGGCGAGCTGATCTGGGTCGACGCCGAGCCCGCGCTCGACGCGGTGACCGCCATGTCGGGCTCCGGCCCGGCCTACGTGTTCTATTTCATCGAGGCGATGACCGAGGCCGGCGTCGAGATGGGCCTCACGCCCGACCAGGCCCAGCGGCTGGCCATCGGCACCTTCACCGGCGCCTCGGCACTGGCGCACAGTGCGACCGAGCCACCGTCGGTGCTGCGCGAGCGCGTGACCTCCAAGGGCGGCACGACCTACGCGGCCCTGAGCGCGCTTGAAGCCTCGGATGTGAAGGGCCAGTTCAAGACCGCCATCCGCGCGGCGCAGAAGCGCGCGGCCGAGCTGGGCGAGGAATTCGGGCGCGGCTGAAACCAGCAGGTGGGCTACCGGACGGTGTAGCCCGCCACGATGCCGACAAACACCGCGAAACCCAGCCAGTGGTTTTCGCGGAAGGCCTTGAAGCAGCCCTCGCGCGTGCGGTCATGGATCAGGCGCCAGTGCCAGAGCGCCTGCGCCACCGCCGCGGCGATGCCCAGATAGAACAGCACCCCCAGCGACCGGCTGGCACCGGCCCAGATCCAGACCGCCAGGAAGATCGCGTAGCTGGCCATCACCGCCGCCACGTCGAAGCGACCGAACGTGATCGCCGAGGTCTTCATGCCGATCTTCAGGTCGTCGTCGCGGTCGACCATCGCGTACTCGGTGTCGTAGGCCAGCACCCAGAACAGGTTGCCCGCCAGCAGCCACCAGGCGAAGGCCGGCACCGTCGACTGCACCGCGGCAAAGGCCATCGGGATGCCGAAACTGAAGGCAATGCCCAGCACGGCCTGCGGAATCGACACGAAGCGCTTGGCGAACGGGTAGATCAGCGTGATCGCCAGGGCCGCGAACGACCACAGCACGGTCGTACGGTTGGTGGTGAGCACCAGCCCGAAGGACAGCAGCGCCAACACCGCGCCCAGCCCCAACGCCTCCTTGACCGACATCGCGCCGCTCGTGACGGGCCGCTGGGCCGTACGCTTCACGTGGCGGTCGAAATCGCGGTCGGCCACGTCGTTGACGCAGCAGCCCGCGCTGCGCATCAGGAAGGTGCCGAGCGTGAACACCACGACGAGATGCCAGCCGGGCCAGCCATCGGCCGCGAACCAGAGCGCGCCCAACGTGGGCCACAGCAACAACAGCCAGCCGGCCGGCCGGTTCCAGCGGATCAGATCGAGGTAGAGCGCGAAACGGCGGGCGAGAGGCATGCGAAAAGCGGCAAGGCAGACGTCAAAAGAGCGGCCATTGTGCCGCTCTCTGAGGGGGCTCCCGGCGTACCGGAAGATCAGGACGTCATCAGTCCTCGAGCAGCGAGCGCAGCATCCAGGCCGTCTGGTCGTGCACCGTGCAGCGGGCGGTCAGCATGTCGGCGGTCGGATCGTCGCCGGCCTCTTCGGCCACCGGGATGAACTCGCGCGCGATGCGCGACACCGTTTCGTGGCCCTTCACGAGGATGCGCACCATCTCCATCGCCTTGGGCGGGGTCTGCGGCACGTCGGGCACGGTGGCGATCTTGCTGAACTCGGCGTACGAGCCCGGCGCGTAGTGGCCCAGCGCGCGGATGCGCTCGGCGAGCACGTCCGTCGAGCCCCACAGCTCAGTGTACTGCGTCATGAACATCGCATGCAGCGAGTTGAAGTGCGGCCCCGTCACGTTCCAGTGGAAGTTGTGGGTCGTGAGGTACAGCGTGTAGGTGTCGGCCAGCACGCGGCTCAGGCCCTCGGCGATGGCCGCGCGGTCCTGGCGTTCGATGCCGATGTTGATGATCGGCGCGTTGCGACTGCCCGACTCCTGCGCGACGACGGCGCCGCCCTTCTTGGGCACCTTGCCGGCAGAGGAGGCAGGCGACGGGGACTTGGTCTTTTTCGGGGGTTTGGCCATGGCGGAGGGGTCTTTCTTGAAGTTGGGTGACAACACCGAAATTCTGAAAGCCGGCAGGCGGCTTCGCAACAGCTTCACTCTATCCCAGCGATCAGCGATCCCAAACAGCCCGCGCGTAGGCGAAGGCCCCGAATCGCTAGGAGAGTCGTTTGACACCCGGCAGCTCGCACGCGTAGATCGCGTTGCGCAGCGCTGCAATCGCCTCGTAGCGTGTGAAGGTGCGGCGCCAGGCCAGCACCACGCGGCGCATCGGCGGGTCGCGGTCCTGCGCGTCGCGCACGGGCAGGTAGCGCACCATCTGCTCGGGCTCCTTGCGCCCCTTGACCTTCGGCTTGAGCGCCTCGGCCGGCACCGACAGGCGCGGCACCAGCGTCACGCCCATGCCCGAGGCCACCATGTGCTTGATCGTCTCCAGCGACGAGCCCTCGAAGCTCTTGCGGATGCCCTCGGCGTTGCTCGAGAAGCGCGCGAACTCGGGGCACACCTCGAGCACGTGGTCGCGAAAGCAGTGGCCTGTGCCCAGCAGCAGCATCGTCTCGCTCTGCAGTTCTTCCGAGGTGATCGACTCGCGGTCGGCCAGCTTGTGCTTCACGGGCAGCGCCGCCATGAAGGGCTCGTCGTACAGCGGCGCCATCGCCAGGCCCGTGTCGGGAAAGGGTTCGGCCATGATCGCGCAGTCGATCTCGCCGGCGCGCAGCATCTCGAGCAGCTTGACCGTGAAGTTCTCCTGCAGCACCAGCGGCATCTGCGGCGTGCGTGCGATCACCTGGCGCACCAGGTCGGGCAGCAGGTACGGGCCGATCGTGTAGATCACGCCCAGGTTCAGCGGGCCGGCCAGCGGGTCCTTGCCGCGCTTGGCGATCTCCTTGATGCTGGCGGCCTGATCGAGCACGCTCTGCGCCTGCTGGACGATCTGCTCGCCGAGCGGCGTCACGGTCACTTCACCGGCGCTGCGCTCGAAGAGCTTGACCTCGAGTTCGTCCTCGAGTTTCTTGATGGCCACCGAAAGCGTCGGCTGGGACACATAACAGGCCTCGGCCGCCTTGCCGAAGTGCCGCTCGCGGGCGACTGCGACGATGTATTTGAGTTCGGTGAGAGTCATAGCTTGCGTCAATTATGCGCAAGGGCCTGTGACCCGGCTGGGGCGGGGTTAAAAGCCGCGGGCTGCGCTGCGCTCAGCCGGCGCGGCTCCAGACCCATTGCACCGGCTGCCCGCCGTTCGAGGGCATCGGCTCGCCCTGCGTGACCGCCACGCTCACGCGCAGATCGGTCAGGCAGGCCCAGATGCCCGAGCGGGGGCAGGTCTGGCCCGTGTCCGCAAACAGCAGCTCGTCGCGGCGCATGCGGTGCCCCTGGATCTGCGCCGAGCCATCGTCCTGCACGGAGAACGCGACGCGGCCGGACGCGGCACGCTCTTCGAAGATCTCGATGGCGCCTTGCAGGGCGATGAAGAAATCCCAGTCGGACAGATCCTGCTCCGCCGCCGCGGCGGTGAAGTCGGCCTGGTACAGGCGCTGGTAGCGCTCGGCGTTGTAGTCCAGCGCGAAGACGACCTGGCCTGTCGCGGCCTCCACCAGCCGGAACTGGCTGAAGCCTTGCCGCAAGCGCCCATCGCCGCACCGCGAAGGCGCGATCTCGCTGCGCAGGACGGGCGAGAGCATCACCACGGAGCCGTCGTCGCGCTTCTGGCAGATCTCGAACACGGCACCGTCGTCGGTGCGAAAGACAAACTTCTCGTCGGACGTCCAGTAGCTGTAGTAGCGCTTGTCGTTCTCGATCGTGTAGCCGCCTTTGACGGGGAGGTCGGCAAGGAACGAGGCGCCTGGCGGTTTCTCGGCGTCGTCGACTGGGCGCCAATGGCCGGTTGTGGGGGTCAGGTCGATGAGGTCGGAGGCGGTGTGATGCAGGTAGAGCCACATGGGACTGGTTAAACCATCATCCCTATTTCGGGCAAGCCTCTCCACTTCGGGTGGAGGTGGCGGGACCGTCTTTTGTCGCAAGGGTCGCATTGATGTCAGGCGATGCGACCGCGCCATGCGTGCGCGCATAGTCAACGAGGTCCTTGGGATAGAACGGCAGGTCTCGGTAGCTGCTGTCGTCGATGTCCCAGAGGTAGGTCACCAGCCCTGTCTCGAAAGCCCAGTAGCCATCGAAGCTTTGCGGGATCTTGTCGTGCAACCCATGCCACGCAGTTCCCTTCATAGCCGGATACCACTTCTCGAGGAGTTCAGCCACGAACAAGGGGCGCTTTCTCGGCTCGGCTTCAATGGCCTTTAACAACAGT
Source organism: Variovorax sp. BGA-UO-ETr-C22 (assembly GCF_059567965.1). Lineage (NCBI taxonomy): Bacteria > Pseudomonadati > Pseudomonadota > Betaproteobacteria > Burkholderiales > Comamonadaceae > Variovorax > Variovorax sp. BGA-UO-ETr-C22. The sequence goes on along the minus strand of NZ_JCAQPA010000009.1, from coordinate 38,605 downwards.
GGATGGGCTTTGAGAAAGCGCAGCATGCCCTTGGCTGGCACCGTCGGCAGCCCCAGCTTTCCGAGAAGCGCCTCGTAGAGCGCGTCTTTGCCGCGGTTGTCGGTGTAGACGACATCGAACAAGGCCACAACGCGTGGAACCAAGTCGTCACGACGCAACAGCTTGGCCAAGGACAGGAACGTCATGGCGTAGTGGTAGCTGTCGAGTTCCTCGAGGAAGAACGGCTCGGTTTCGTGCAATGGATGCGGGAGGCTTGATGGCTCTTGCGCAGCAAGCACGCCGGGAAAGTCCGCAGCGAGGTGCTCCATCGGGCTGCCGTCCGAATAGGAGTGAACCAAGAGACGTCTCTTGGCGCTGGCGATGGCCCAATTCCAAGCAAACCAGCCATCTTCGCGAAAGCCCTCTTTTCCGAGACTTGTGTCGAGCAGCAGCTGAGCATCGGCAATGTCTTCGTGCAGACCCAGCCGGCGGACCGAACTGGGCTCTTCATTCAGAAATTTTTCGCGACACTTCGAGGAGAAACTACTCATGGCTCACCAGTCCAAACCGCGCATTTGACTTGAGTCTCAGAGCTTGGGCGCCGTTTGATCCGCACTCCATTGCCAGAAGGTTGCGCCGTAGCTGCTGCCCTCGATGACGGGCATGACCTCGTCCGCCTTGAAGTAGCGTCGGCTGCCCGCCTTGGCTGGCGTGAACCACCAGCCGGCCAGTGGGCAAGGCTCTCCACCTCGTGTGGAGATCGGAGGGCCGTCTTGTGCTGAAAGGGAAGCGCTGGTGTCAGGCGATGCGACCGCGCCATGCGTGCGCGCATAGTCAACCAGGTCCTTGGGATAGAACGGCAGGTCTCGGTAGCTGCTGTCGTCGATATCCCAGAGGTAGGTCACCAGCCCGGCCTCGAAGGCCCAGTAGCCAAAGAAGCTCTGCGGTACCTTGTCGTGCAGGCCATGCCAGTAGGTTCCCTTCATTGCGGAGTACCACTTCCTTAGGAACTCCGCGATGAATAGAGGGCGTTTTTGGGGGGGCGCCTCAATGGCCTTCAACAGAAGTGGATGGGCTTTGAGAAAACGCAACATGCCCTTCGCAGGAACTGTCGGCAAGCCGAGCTTTCCAAGCAGCGTTTCGTACAAAGCATCCTTTCCTCTATTTTCGGACCGGGCCACATCGAACAGTGCGGCCACGCGTGGAACGAGGTCGTCGTGGCGCAGCAGCTTGGCCAACGACAGCAAGGTCATGGCGTAGTGGTAGCCGTCGAGTTCCTCGAGATAGAGCGGTTCAGTCTGATAGGTCGAATTCGGAAGACACTGAGCTTCGATGGTTCGGAGCATGGGAGGGTACGCCGTTGCGACCTCCGTGACGGGGCGTCCGGCCGAGTACTGACCAATGAGCAACGAAAACTTGGCGCCTGCCATGAAGCTATGCCAACGGGACCATGCATTCTCATCCGCGGAGGCCAGATCATTTTTTAGATAGCCCTCAAGCTCGGCGACGTTTTCTCGGGTTGCGTTCACAAGGAGTAGATAAGGCTCCTCGTTTAAGAAGCGCTCGCGCCGATTCGAATAGAAGTCAGCCATTTTCTAGACGTTCCATTTCATTTTGTCGATGTCGTACCCACGCAATGAATAAGGCGGAAAAAATGCCAATCCCTGCATCCGCCTTCCGCCGCGCGCTCTCGCCTTCTTGCTGTTTTTGGCATTGGCGGGTTGGCATCCATAAAGCCAGCGAAGGTAGCCAATTTTCTGGATATCGCTGAGCTTTTGCGGCACTCTCCCAGTGGTCGGATCCGGCGGAAAAACGGTAGTTCGCAGACGTTGATCGATCCACGTTCGACTCATCTGCTTCACCCCCGTCGTCGTCGTCCCCAGCTTGTTCTTCCATTCAATGTCCTGAAGCTTGTTGCCCGACTTGACGTGATAGCCGAACTTGGCCTCCATCACCACAAAGCGCGGGAACGTGGCAGGCTTGCCCGTCACCGGGTTGAAGTCTGAATCGATATCGCCGAAGGGCTTGATGCTGCGGCTGACGGCCGCCTTCGCAATCTGCTCCCCAGGTATCTCCACATCGAGTTCGTCCAATATCCAGCCCAGGCTGTTGGGGATGCCGTTGTAGTGCGGTGGCAGCAAGGTTCCACCGGTCACCACACTGGGCTCTTTTTCGAAGAGGCCATCGATACCCTGGTCCGAGCCGAAGAACGCGCTGGTGTCGCGCTTGGATGTGTTTGGCGCTGGGAAAAGACGCGAGTAGCCCATGAAGTTGATGAAGTAATTGTCCACGCAGCTCTCGCACAAGTTGCCGTTGATCTGCGCGTACATCCAGTCGAGCAATTTGTCCGGAATCTTGTCCAGCACCTTGGGGTTCGTGATGTTGGTCGCGGCGTTGTAGACCACATGCTGGAGCTTGGCAACGGCTGCAGCCACCCAGATCTGGACCTGCTTGAGAGCGCTCGTCACCCAACCACTGATCTTGGCGTACCACTCGCTGATCACCTTGGACATCTTGGGCAGATAGCGCCCCACCGCAGCCCCGATCTTGTCGAATATCTGGCGCAGCAGCGAATTGATCTTGCCCGCGTAGGACGGAAAGTTCAGTCCCTTGAGGTATCCCAGGGTGTCGCCGGTACCCAGGAACCGCAGCATCGCCGCGCCTTCACCCGTCTCCAGCGCGGCAACCGCAAAACGCATGTTGGCGAACTTCGGCAGCATCCGGTAGATCACCTTGCCGGCCCGTCCCACGTAGGGGATGCACAAGGCGGCAGCGGCCATGCCCAGCTCCACCAGGGCACCCTTGGTTTCCTCTGCCGTGTCGTCCTTGGAGTCGACCAGCAACGCCAAGGCGCGCAACACGTCGCGGAAGTCCTCCAGAATCCAGATGGCGATCTGCTTGCCGATGGTCAGCGGATTGATCAGTTCGACAAGGCTGAGTATTTCAGCGAACAGGTCGGAGACCCAGTTGCCTTGTTCGCGCAGGTAGCTTTTCAATGCGTCGGAGCCATTGAAGTTCAGCTTGTCGAGTTCGATCGTCCAGTCGTCCACGGTGTCCGCAGCGCTGCGCGCGCCCTTGGCCGCCAGGTCCCGCACCCAATCGAACGCGTCGCTCAGGTAGGTGTGCGCATGCGCGTCTTCGAGACTGACCAATTCACCTCTGTCGCCGCTCATTTTTTGACTCCCTGTTCAACTTGATCCGCGAACGCCGCCGTGAACGCGCTGCGCCATGCCGAGACGTCCGCTTGTGCCTTGTCTTTGGAATGCACGGAGGGGTCGATCGTCTTCACCTCCTCGTATTTCACCTTGACCGGACCCGGTGGCACGTTCTCCATTCGAGCATGCCCCTGTGCGTCCAAGTTGCCGCTGCGAACAGAACCATCTGAAAAGGTCGCGGTGTACTTGGCGCCTGCGACGGGGTCCAGATCGGCATAGTGATAAGTGAGTGCGATCCAGTTCTTGAGGTCCATCGCGTCGGACGGTAGTTGCGGCAACTCCACCGAACCCCGCCCCGGCCCCACAAAGCTCTTGCTCGTCCCCTTGATATCCAGCAGCCCCGGCATCTTCAAGGTGATGTTCGCCCCATCCAGCTCGATGCTCGTCTGCCCGCCCTTGAGCGTGATCTTCTTCTGCGCCAGCACGTGGATCTCGTCATTGCTGCTGGTGACCGTGAAGCCTTCCTTGGCCAGCCATTCGAGCTCGTCGGTGTGCGCCTGCACACTCACCGGTCCGTCCTGCGCGATGACCTGGATGCCGCCCTTGTGGCTGTAGAGCCCCACGGATTTACCAGCCGCAAAGCTCACGGTCTTGCCCGCAGCCACGTGAGCTTGCGCCTGCGCAGTCCAGTGGATGGCCTCGCCTGCGTACACGGTCGCGCTCGCAGGCGTGGCCATGTTCAGGCTCATGGCCGCATCGAGCACCATGAGCGGCCGGGCGAAGGCGGGCACGGGGTCTTGCCCTTCGCGTGCGCCTGCGCCCTCTCCACCCTTGGGCTCGCGCGCGTCCTGTCCGTTGACGCTGCCGGGATAGTGCCCATTCTTCTGCGGATCGATGTCGTCGATCAGCGGCTGCAGCAGCGCCGTGGCGCTCAGCGCCAGCGCCTTGGCGCCGCCGGCCGCATCGGACAGCTTCTGCGCCTCGCGCAGCGCGCCCGCAAGCTGGCCGCGCACGCTGGTGGTGTCCTGCACGCTGCCCGCCGCACGCTCCTGGGCCAGCGTGGAGATCAGCAAGCCCTCGCCGGCGCGCGTGGCGACCCAGGCGTCGGAGCGCAGCTCGGCGCCGCTGCCGCGCCAGGCGCCGCGACTGCTCTCGTCGGGTGACTGGGCGTTGAGGTGGCCCAGGTTCAGCTGGCTCGCGGCGTGCGAGCTGGCCAGGCGGGTGCGCACCTGTCCGGGCGCATCGTCGGCGATCCACTGGTTGTAGCCGCTGCCGTCGAGCGCGCGGCTGTGCCAGCCCGAGAGCACGCCGGCGTGGTTGGCCGATGAATCGGTGCCGGCGGACCAGGGCGGCAGGTCCTGTCCGTTGTAGAGCTGCTGGGCGACTACCGGTCGGTCGATGTCGCCTTCGATGAAGGACACGAGCACTTCAGAACCCACGCGCGGCAGGTGATGTGCGCCCCAGTTCGGGCCGGCAACGGGCGCAGCCACGCGCAGCCAGACGGACTGGCGGTTGCTGGCGTGACGACCGGCGGCGACGAGGCTGCCTTGTCCGCTGCCCGTCGATTGCTGCTGGCCCGCACGCTGGGCCTGCCAATGGAAGCGCACCTGCACACGATGATCGCGCTGGGTGTGGACCGCCGTCGGTGCCTCGTCGTCATCGCCGCCGACCACCAGCGCGACCATGGCCTCGGGGGCCGTGGGTTTGGGCCGCCACAGCGGCACGACCTGCGCCTCGGCCGGCTGGGCCTCGAAGCTGTTGCGGTAGCTGCCCTTCTCGAGCTCGCCGGCCTCGAGCACCTGCGCGGCTTGTGCGCCGAGGTTGTTGGCGGCCTCGTGGCGCACGCGCAGTGCGAGGAATTTGCGGCCCTCGTAGCGGTCGTGTTGCGTGAGCGTGAAGCGCTCGCCGGCACCGAGCTGTCGCACGCTGCCCGCGGCGCCGTAGCGCTTGATGCGCGATTCGAAGGCCACCAGCTGCTGCTCGGCGCGGCGGGCGGCGGTGGCGCTGTCGGCATAGCGCTGCGCGCCGGCGCCGTCGTAGTGCTCCAGCACGGGCACCTCGCCCATGGCCAGCGCGCTCTGCACCGCGCCGGTGGGGGCCTGCAGCACGCTGGCGTCCCAGGCGTTGCGCATGACGGCGTTGGTAGTGACCTGGCGCCGGCTGCTCCAGGCGGTGATGGCGTCGGTCGCTTCGGTGGCGTCGACGCGGTGGAAGCGGATCTGCGACAAGGCGCAGTCGGGCGGGGTTGCCGCGCGGTCGAAGATCACCAGGCGGTGGTGCGAGGGCGTGGTGTTTCCGCTTCCACTGCCCGTCGACTGTTGCTGCTCATGCTCGAAGCGAAAGCTCAGGCCCTCTTCCGCCAGCAGGCGCAGCACGAAGGCCAGGTCCGATTCGCGGTACTGCACGCAGGTGGGCCGCACGGGCATCTCCTGCGCGACTTCGAAGCTGAAGCTGGCGGTCGTGTGGTCGGCGAACACTTCACTGACGATGTCCTGCACGTGCTTGGCGGCGTACACGAAGCTGTCGCGGCGCAGGCCGAGCGCGGCGAGCCAGGGTTGCAGGTGCAGCCGGTAGCGCGCCAGGCCGCCGTCACCGCCCAGCGCATCGACGGCCGTGAGGTAACCGTGCCAGGTGCGAAAGCTGCCGTTGGCCAACAGCAGGCGCAGGCTCAACTCTTCGCCGATCAGCGCGAACGGGTCGAACTCGCTCGAGGTGGCGAGGGTGTCGATGGTGAAGTCGAAGAGTTCGTTGAGGCCTTCGGTGCCAGTGAAGCGCTCGACGACGACGGCGTTCTGCGGCGCCGACGCGGGCAGCTGCAGCTTGATGAGCCGCGCCTGCTCCGAGAGCCGTGCGACGTTCAGGCCTTCGAGCTTCCATGGCGTCGGCATGAAGCTGCTTGATGTGTCTGATGACATGGATATCCACCTCCCTGGTGTCAGTGCCGGTCGTGCCGGTCTTCGTTCGATGCATGGCCGCGCGCAATCTTCCCGCCCTGTCGGTTCAGGGGCTGGCCGATCGACATCGCGTGGACCGGAAAAATCCTAGTTCGCCAACGTTGCATGTGCGTTTGCTGTGCCACAGCTGAATGTCATGACCGCAGGCGGCGGAAACACGGTGTTCGATCCGAACAGCCGGTAGCGCTTTGCATTGATCGTGACGGTCTGGGTGAACGAGCCGGTCAGTCCCAGGCTGGACGCGGTCGGGTTCGTCTCATCGAAGCTCAGGCTTTGCGCAGACAGGAACGGATCTTTGGGCATGTCGAGGACCACATGAATGGCGGCCGTCGGAATGGTTTCATTTCCAAGACGGATTCCGAACCAGCTGCGCGTCACGAACGTGGAGGACTTTTCCAGCCACGCGTCATGGACCGAGCAATCGCCAAAAGACGGCGCATCGAAACGCAGCTTTGCCAACAGCCTTCCCTGGGCCCGGCTCTCATCGCTCGATACCGCGGTGGATGTGTCGGAGGTGCTCGTGTTCACCCTATAGCCGCGATAGGCCACCGCCGATGCGACGAGGAGTGCCACAGCACCCGCAGCAAGCAGCGCAAATCTCGTCACAGGTCGCGGGCGCCGCACGGCGCGGGAATACGGTCGGCGGATGTCATGGCTGTCGTTGCCTCCACTGATCTGGGATATGAAAGGACTGTCTCGAATGGCAGGCGTCCGTCATTCGCGAATGCCTGCCAAACGACGCACCTCTTCTTCGCTCAAGGCCAACCCGCCAGCGGCGGCGATGACCTCTGGCGGGAATTGCGGCAACTTGCCCGTCCCCGAGCGCCGCAGGCTCTCGCCCGCCTGGATCGGCGGGCCGCCTTCTTCCATGTAGCGTCGAATGTGCTCATACAGGCGCCAGAGCAATTCATCCTCCCACCAGCCCTTGTAGCCAATGGTCACGATCTCCTGGCATTGCCTGGGTTGCCTGGGGTCGCCCCACAGCAGCGCCAGCAGATAGGAAGAGCGCGCCGCTTCGCCCGTGATCTCGGTGAGTTGGTAGCTCCGCGCATAGGCGTCGTCCCAGCGGCAGGTCTTGACTTCGCCAACGCCTGCGCGCTGCCAGACCTTCCAGAACTTCATCGGAATGACGGTGAAGAACGAAACCTCCCTGGTCTTGCGATTGAAGAGAACCGGCAAATCGCGGGGCGTCAGGAATCCGACTCTGAAGAAAAAGATGGCCGCGACCAGAAAGAAGAGCGCGGCCATCGTCGAAACCATGGACATCAACAAGTTCAGAACGTAGTCCGACCTGCTTGAATCCAGATCCATGATGGATTCGAACGCGCCCCATCCGAACATGCAGGCAGCGAATCCGACGAGGACTGCGTACAGCCCCATCATGAATGTGATTTCGGTCGTTCCTGCCGGTGCGCCCACAACGATGGCGTTCGGATGAATGCCCAACAAGGAATCGCACGAACTCGCCTTCCCATGCACGGGCTCGCGCTTTTCACGCGAGGCGATGCGCCAGGGAGACTTTCCTCCCAGCAGGCTCTTCTTCTGGACTTTCTCGACGAACTCAAACTGCGGGTCGGGCGCATTCCATTGCGGCAGCCGAATGTCGTAGTCCGGATTGTTTTCACGGCTCATGATCTGTCACTTGGCGAGTGACTCATCGACAATGAGCTCGCCTCCTTCAGGTGCATCCCAGATCCTCACATTGCCCTTGATGCCGCTCATCGCGTCGCGGCTCATTTCCACCCGTCGAGTGATCGATTCATCGTTGATTTCCAGCGGAAATATCTTGGTCTTCGGCCCTTCGACGATCTTGTCCTGCGCGTTCAATTTCCACTGCTTGCGCTGATCCGGCGTGCCAGTCACTTCAAACCCGAGTTCGTATTTCACCAGCTCACGCAACTGAACCGGGATGAACAGGCGCGTCCATGCTTCGTATGTGTCCGTGGGAACGTTCACCAGGATCGGGGCCATGCCAACCGAGCGTCCTTGCAAAGTCGTCTTGATTCCCGCATAGAAATCGACGCGAACACCCAGCAAGACCTTGTTGAGTTCATTCTGTTCCCTCTGCAGATTTCCCCATTTGTCACTGGCTTCGCCCCAGATGCTTCGCTTCACCCATTCGACAGTGGGCGCATCGTTCAGCAACATGGCGATGAAACCCGCAATCAAGCCCAGCCCGAGAAGCAGCAATCCCCACCCCGTCCAGGACAAGCCCCAGCCGGCCGCCACGGTTCCCGTGATCCAACCTGCAGTTCCGGCCACGTACATTCCACCGGCGATGGCTGCACCGACAAAGAACAGGCTTTGGGCAAGGTACAGGGCCGATGCATCGGAATCTCCTTTTTCTTTTTCATTTCTGTGCCGCAAGAAGGCACTCACAGCGTCGAATAGAAGCGATATCGCCGACGCACTCCCCGCCACCAATTTCAATCCCAACGCCGACGCCGTCTTGCCGAGTTGCTTCGCGTACGCCTCGCTGATTTCCAGCAGCGCGCCGGTCACGCCCAGCCCCGTCGTCAGCAAGGTGATGCTGGCGTAAGTGCGCTCTTCCTGCGTACCCGTCTCGAGCGTGTGCCAGGTCTTGCTGATGGACAGCACCTGCAGCAGCGCGCCGGCCGCGGAAAACGTCGCACTGCCCTGCTTGAATACGGCCATGCTCTCGCGCATGACGTCCGAGCCCGTCTTCCCGACCCGGCGAGCGAAATCGGCCACGGCGTCGGCCGACGCACCGGCCGCTGCCCGCGCGTCCGAGCCGGCCTTGGCCCCGGCCGCAGTGGCCGCATCCACCGCCCCCGGCGCGGCGGCGGCACCCTGGCGCACGGCGACGTAGACGTCGATCAGCGCGTTGGCCGTGCCCGGCCTGCCGCCGACGTTGAACCACATGGCGCCGCCCAGGACCAGGCTCTTGACCTGCTTGCTGTCTGCCGCATCGGCAGCGCGCTGCGCCAGGCCCCGCACCAGCCCCATCTGCTGGCGCCAGTAGGCGGCCGCCTTGTCCAGCGAGATGCTGAATTTGTGCACGGTCACGCCCGCGGCCTTGCCCAGCGTGTTGGTGATCGATTCGGTCAGTGCCTGCAACTTGTCGCGCAGGGGCGCCGGCAGCTGCTGGAGTTTGTCCAGCGCCATCGAGGTGGCGCCCACGACGGTCAGGGTCAGATGGCCATAGGTGGACGCCAGGTTCTTCAGCAGCGGCAATTGCTGGGCGAGCCAGCGTATCTCAGGCACGGCACGCAGCAACGCCTTGTCGCCGGCCGGCAAGGGCGTGCCGGCGGCGACCGCTTTCTCGATTTCCTCGATCAGCTTGAAGAGGTTCTTGATTTCCTTGTGGACCTTGGTGGGTTTGAAGGCCTCCTGGAAACTCTCGAAAGCCGACTTCTGGTTGCCCAGCAACGACCGCACCAGCAATGCCTCCTTGTCGTTGGGGTCCTTGAGCAGGAAGTCCTTGAACCACTCGGTGCCCTTGTCGGTGATCGGCCCGCCATGGGTGCACATGCCCACCGCGGCGGCGTAGAAGATGCCGTCACTGGGTGTCGCCTCGTCAAAGTCGAAGCCGGTGATCAGCTTGCGTTGCTCGGACTGCAGCCAGACCTGGTAGTCCAGCTCCAGACGTTCGAGGCGTTGGCGGTCTTCCTTGATCTTGGTCTGGTAGCTGCCCAGGAAGGTGCGGTGGGCGGGTTTGCGCTTGCCCCCCGTGACCCCGTCCAGAATGTCTTCTTTCAGGCTGGTGGCCTGCCGGTCGATCTGCGAGGCGCTGGGGAAGCTGATGATGCCGCGCCCATACACGCGGGTGCGGCCATCGCCATTGATGTCGTAGGGGTTGTATTCGTACTTGGGCTCCAGGGTGGCTTCGGGCGGGAGCTTTCCTGCCGCCTTCATGTCCTTGAACTCCTTTTCGCCGACCTCCTTGCCATTCAGGCCGGCGTACTGCGGATCGGTCAATGGCGCCTTGCGCGCCTGCGCCTGCTCGTCGGCCCGCTTGAGAAGCCCTTCGATGGTCAGCGCCGTTTGCAGCTTCTGGTAGCCGGACGTCTGCGTGATGACCCATTCGGCGGCATCGTTGCACAGGGTGATGCGGCGCTGGGCGGTTTCCGCGGTCGCGCCGATCGGGTCGATCAGGCCGACGATCATGACGTCGTTGGGCGAGTAGGGCTTTTTCTTGCTGGCCTGGTTGCCGGCGGCCAGGATTCGCTGGGCCTCCGTATGCAGGGTGCCTGCCGTTTCCGGGCGCGTGTGGGGCACGCCCGGCTTTCCAGAACCGGGCAGCGGTGCAAACGGGTTGCCGCGAAGCGCCGACGCAGGGCGACCGGGGTCGTAGTCGGCCACCGCAGTCTGCACCAGCTTGTCGGTCAACGGCAGGGATTGACTGCACGATGCGTCGGGCGCATCGATCTTGGTCATTCGCTTGCGACGCAGCGTCTTGTCGTTCCCGTACAGATGCCGAACCTCCGGGCTCCAGAGATGGTCGCTGTAGGCCACCCAGACCTTGCCGGCGTTCTTGGCGTCCTGGATCACGAACAGCATCGCGCTGGCGTACGCGGCGGTGCGACTGCAGGAAAAGGCCTCTTCGTCCTTGCCCGAGGCCGAGCCTTCGAGAGGGTGCGGGGTGAGGTAGCCACCTTCATGCACCTTGAAGGCTTCCCAGCCGCGTTGGCTCTTCAGGGTCGGGGTGTGCGACTTCTCGTAGTAGGCAATGACATAACCGGGGCGCAGCGTTCTGGCGACATGCCCCGACGTTGGCAGTTGCGGCACCGGGATCTTGGAATCCATCAGCACCCGGGTCGTTCCGCTGCGCGCCGCGTTCTCGGCATACGCCTTGTCGGCCACACCAGGACGCACCAGAAGCACCGGGAGGCCGGCTTTCTCGCAGGCCGGGCAACCTCCTGTCGCGCAGGCGGGCGTGTTGGCGGCCGCCTTGTTCGCCGCCGCCGAGTAGGAATTGAGGGCCATGGTGCTAGCCAAGGTGTTCTCCCTGTGCAGTCTGTTGGATGGAGGCCCGAGCGAACGCCGGGTCGAGCTCGGCCCGGATGGCGTCCCAGCCTTGAGGGTCGGGGATGTCGTCGAGCGCCTCGGCGAGCGATGCATCGCCTCCGATGGCACGCGCGATGGCCGTGCGCACGATCGGGTGCGTCGTCAGCTCGGGGTGGATCTGCAGGACGTAGGCGCCCAGCAGGACCCGGTCCTGTCGATTGACCACGCCTGCGGCAATGACCGCATCTGCGGCCCGCGACGCCTGCTGCAGGTGGTCGGCCGGCAGCACGCCGGCAAAGCGCTGCCAGCCCCGCAGGAGGTCGTGCACCGTTTCGCTCTTGAGCGCATGGTTCCATTGCGCCGTGCTGAACCGGGCCGACGCCGGGTCTGGACTGGCATCGGACTGGAAAAGCACCAGCTGCGTGCACCTGTCGAGGCTGTACCAGCGTTGCACCGGGCCGAGAAGGCTCGCCTGCTGTGCCGACGTGAGTACAGGCCACATCCACTGCATGACCCTGCGATCGGCCCAGCGGATGAGCTGCGAACTGCGTTGCCCCCAGAACCCACCTTGCATGACGCGTGCAAGGTGGCGAACCAGCGCGTCCACCGGCGCGGCAGTCAACAGCCATCCGCCGAGCGCGAACCCCTGCGTGCGCTCGGAGTCTGGATCGGCCTGTTCATCTGCTGCCTGTGCCAAGCTGGCTTCGAGCAGCCGCGTGTCATGCGGATGCAGGTGGATCAGGCGGGGGAGTTGCCTTTCCTTGAGCAGCGGATGGTGAACGGGGACAGGCCATGTCTGGCGCGACTCCGCTTCCAGCCACTCGGCGGGAAAGGGCTCGCGCAGCATCGGGTCGATCAGCACGTAGGCCGAGAGCGTCTCGTCCTCCTGCAATGATTCACCCAGTTGCCTGGCAAGGCGTTCAAACATGGGTGGCTGCCTCACAAGGCGACGGCGCCGCTGGCCGCGGCGTCGTCTTGTTTGGGGCACGGTTGCAGGTCACTGCCGGAGAGCGAGTTGCTGCTGCTGTCCCCTTGCGGCCCCACGAAGTTATGCATCCCCCTGAACGTCACCTTCCCCGGCGCATGGATCTTGATGCTCGATCCCTCCAGCCTGATGTACGCCCCCGCACTCGTCAGCAGCACGTGCTTGGGCGCCTCCACGGCCACGTCCTTCGCCGTGCTGGCGATCGTCACCTTCTTGTCCGCCGCGATCTTCGTGGCGCCCGCCTGGCTCTGCAGGCTCACCTTGCCGCTGGCCGCATGCAGCGCGATGCCGCGCTCCTGGTTCGGCTCGCCGCCTTCTCCGGCCTTCGCGCCCACCGTGTACAGGCTCACCCCCTTGGCCACGCTCACCGCGATCTGCCCTTGCGCGGGCAGGTCGACATCCTGGCTCGCGACGATCGCGGTGTGCTGTCCGCTCACGGCGATCACTTCCTTGGGCGTGACGAAGCCGATGCCCATGGGCGCGCTGAACTGCAGGTGCGGCTCGCTGTAGGCGGTGACGCTGCCGTGGCCGCCTTCGGTGGCCTTGATCTCGCCGCCGCCCGATCCGTTGCTTGATGCCGCAGCACCGCCCTCCTGCTTCGCCTCCAGCACTTCAGCCACATGCTTCAGCGCGGCGATGGCCGGCAGCTCGCCCGGAGCACCTTCGCCCTTGATCTGCGCCTTCTGCGTCTGCGCACTCTGGGCGAGTGAAGTGGCGAGCTCTTCAGCCTGTTTCGTCTGCTGCTGCGCTTCGCGACTCGCCATGAACGCGCCCTTGGCGTTCGGCTGGGCATAGGCGCTCACGAGCAGGCCTGCGCCCGCGCGGATGGCGCCTTGCGCGGTGGTGGCCAGTTCGGCGCCGTGGCCGCGGCCCTTGCCGCGCGCGTTGTCGTCCTGCTGCTTGTGGTGGCCCAGGTGCAGGCGGCTGCTGGCTTGCGTGGTGGCCAGGCTGGTGCTGCCCTGGCCGGGGGTGTCGTCGAAGACGAGCTGGTTGTAGCCCCCGTCGCCGCTCTGGCTGGCGCTCAGTTCCTGGGTCTTGATGCCGCTGAAGACGGCGTTGTGCGCATGCTCCTTCGCGCCCTTACCTTCGCCGGCGAACCACGCGGGCGCGTTGCCGGTGGACTGGGCGGCGCCCGCGGGTTTCTGGTTGTGCTGGGCGTCGACCTGGCCGGCGCCGTTGTACAGCGCGGCGACGACCACGGGGCGGTCGATGTCGCCGTGGTGGAACTCCACCAGCACTTCCTGGCCCACGCGCGGCAAACTCATCTGGCCCCAGTTGTCGCCGGCGGCGCTGGCGGCCACGCGCACCCAGGCGCCCAGGCGGTCGGCGGCGGGCGCGTTGTCCTGGCCGTCGGTGCGCGACTGGCGTGCGCTCGACGCACTGCCGCGCTGCCAGTGGAACTGCACCTTGATGCGGTGGTCGCGGTCGGTGTGCACGGGCGCATCGGCGCCGCCCACGCCGATGACGATGGCGCTCTGGCTGCCGTGCACGCTGGGCTTGGGATGGATGCGCTGGCCGTGGCCGTCCAGGCTCAGCGGCCGGTAGGGGATGGCCGCGCGCACGGTGGTGAATTCGTTGCGGTAGTGGGTGACGGCGTCTGCCTTTGCGTCGGCATTGCCGCTGTCGAGCTCGGTGGCGATGTCGGGCAAACCCAGTCGCTCGCCGATGCCGGTCTTCAGGTCTTCGTCGAAGTTGTTGCGTGCGATGTGGCGCACGGCCAGCACGGCGAAGCGGCGGTCCTGCTCGCTGTCCTTGTCGTGCTGCTCGTGTCCGCTCAGCGTGAACGTCGTGGCGGGCGCCAGGGTACGCACGGCGCTGCGGCCTTCGAAGCGCTTGTTGCGCAGCTCCAGCGCCTGCAGGGCGTTGGCGAGCAGGCGCTCGCCCTGCGCGGAGGTCTCCCAGTCGTAGGCGCCGGGGTCGTCGCTCCAGTGCAGGGTGCGCTGGCCCGCGGCGCGACTTTGCTGTTGCACGGGGCGTGCGTTCACGCTCTTGTAGTCCCAGCTTTGCTGCGCGAGGCTGTTGGTCTGCAGCTGGCGATGGCCGCGCCACTGCTGGATGGTGTCTTCGCGCTCGCTGGCATCGGCGCGGTGGAAACGAATGGTGGGCTGGGCATTGGCGCGAAAGGCGCCGTTGTGGTCGGCGATGACGAGGGTGTGGCTGCCCAGCGCACCGTCCTTGCCCGTGGCGTGTTCGAACCAGTAGCACAGGCCCTCTTCCGCCAGCAGCCGCGCGACGAAGTCGAAGTCGCTGTCCTGGTACTGCGTGGTGATGCCGCGCACGGGGTAGATGTCGCGCTGGGCGATCTCCCAGCGCCATTGCGGCGCGAGCTGGCCCTGGCTCTGGTAGCGACCGAACACGGCGTCGACGATGTCGAACACGTTCTGGTGCTGGAACAGGCAGCTGTCCTGGCGATACCGCAGGAAGGCCATCCAGGGTTCGATGACGAGCCGGTAGCGCGCCATGCCGCCGTTGCTCGACACGCACTCGGCCTCGCTCACATGGCCGTGGAAGGGGCGCAGCTCGGTGCGGCTTTGCGCGGTCTGCAGGTCCAGGCGCACACCCTGGCCGATGAGGCTCTTGAGTTCGATGTGCGCGTCGTCGCTCAGCGCGGTGAGTTCGAAGCGAAAGCCGCCGCCGTCGATGCACTCCACGCCGTCCAGGCGCTCGGCCAGCAGCTTGTTCTCGCCCAGCGGCGTGTGCAGCACCAGCAGGCGATCGCGCTGCGTGGTGCCCGCGCGCATGAGCCCGCCGAGCGAGGCCGATGTGAAGGTCGTCGTCATTGTTTTTGTTCTCCCGTGGGCACGCGCGGCTGCTGCGCCTAGGTGATCCGGTAGCGGAACTCGCCGCCCTTGCCGCAGCTGGCCTTGATCTTGGCCAGCGGCGTCTCGTCGGCCATGCGCGTGAGCACGGCCTCGGCGATCTCGGGCAGCAAGGTGCCGTTGAGGATGTGGTCGACGTTGCGCGCGCCCGAGTCGACCTCGGTGCAGCGTGCGAGCACGGCCTCGACCAGCGCGTCGTCCCACTCGAACACGGCCTTGTGATTCGTCGCGATGCGGTCGCGGATGCGGCCGAGCTTGAGCGCGATGATCTGCTCGAGCACCGCGTCGGTGATCGGATAGAACGGCGCCACCTTCATGCGGCCCAGGAAGGCCGGCTTGAAGGCCTTCATGAGCACCGGGCGCAGGGCGTCGGCCAGCGCGTCGGGCGCGGGGCGCTCCTCGTCGGCCTTGTTGAGGCACGCCTGCATGATCTGCGACGAACCGATGTTCGAGGTGAGGATGATCAGCGTGTTGCGGAAGTCGATCTCGCGGCCCTCGGCGTCGTCCATCATGCCCTTGTCGAACACCTGGAAGAACATCTCGAGCACGTCGGGGTGGGCCTTCTCGACCTCGTCGAGCAGCACCACGCTGTAGGGCTGGCGGCGCACGGCCTCGGTGAGCACGCCGCCTTCGCCGTAGCCCACGTAGCCGGGCGGCGAGCCCTTCAGGCCCGACACGCTGTGCGCCTCCTGGTACTCGCTCATGTTGATGGTGATGAGCTTCTTCTCGCCGCCGTACAGGATGTCGGCCAGCGCGAGTGCGGTCTCGGTCTTGCCCACGCCCGAGGGGCCGACGAACATGAACACGCCGCGCGGCTTGTTGGGGTCTTCCAGGCGCGCGCTCGCGGTGCGCACGCGCTGGGCCACGGCGGCGAGCGCGTGGTCCTGGCCGATGACGCGCTCGGCCAGCAGGGTGTCGAGGGCGCGCACGGTCTTGATCTCGTCCTTGACCATGCGGCCCAGCGGCACGCCGGTCCAGGCCGAGACGATCTCGGCGATGACGTGGCCGTCGACCTGCAGCGGCACCATCGGCGTGGTGCCTTGCAGTGCGCGCAGTTCGGCGAGCAGGGCATCGAGCTGGTCGCGCGCGGGGTCTGCAGTGGCAGCAGCTTTCTTGCGGCTGGCGGCGCGGGCCGGCGCCTTCTCTGCAACGGCGGGTGCAGCCTCGGGCTGCGCAGCCGATTCGTCGCGTTGCGCACGCAGCGCGCGGATGCGTTCGACCAGCGCGTTCTCTTCGGCCAGGCGCTGCTGGCTCGCGGCCAGCTCGGCCTGCAGCGCGCTTTTCTTTTCCGCGAGTTCGGCCAGGCGCGCTTCATGGCGCCCGCCGGCCGCGGTGTCGCGCACCAGCGCGGCGCTCTCGGCCTCGATGCGTTCGAGGCCGCGGTTCGCTTCCTCGATCAACGCCGGCGTTGCACTCTGGCCGAGCGCCACTTTCGCGCACGCGGTGTCGAGCACGCTCACGGCCTTGTCGGGCAGTTGCCGCCCGCTGATGTAGCGGTGCGACAGGCGCACGGCCTCGGTGATGGCTTCGTCGAGCACGCGGATGTTGAAGTGCTTCTCCATCAGCGGCACCATGCCGCGTAGCATGGCGGCGGCCAGCGTCTCGCTGGGCTCCTCGACCTTCACGACCTGGAAGCGCCGCGCGAGCGCCGCGTCCTTCTCGAAGTATTTCTTGTACTCGCCCCAGGTGGTGGCGGCGATGGTGCGCAGCTCGCCGCGCGCCAGCGCCGGCTTGAGCAGGTTGGCCGCGTCGCTCTGCCCTGCCTGGCCGCCCGCGCCGATCATGGTGTGGGCCTCGTCGATGAAAAGCACGATCGGGTGCGGGCTCTTCTTCACTTCGGCGATCACGTTCTTCAGGCGGTTCTCGAACTCGCCCTTCACGCTCGCGCCGGCTTGCAGCAGGCCCATGTCCAGCGTGTGCAGCGCCACGGCGCGCAGCGACTCGGGCACGTCCTGCGCGGCGATGCGCAGTGCCAGCCCTTCGACCACGGCCGTCTTGCCGACGCCGGCCTCGCCCGTGAGGATGGGGTTGTTCTGGCGACGGCGCATCAGGATGTCGATGACCTGGCGGATCTCGGTGTCGCGGCCGATGACGGGGTCGAGCGCGCCGTCTTTCGCGCGCTGCGTGAGGTTGGTGGTGAACTGGTCGAGCGCGGGCGTCTTGCCCGGCACGCCCGCGGCCAGCGGGTCGGCCGGCGCTTGCTGCGCGTCGCCTTCGGTGGCCGCGCCCGAAGCGCCGGCCTCGGCCGCTTCGCTCGAGCCGTCGGTGAGCTTGTCGAAATCGTGCTTCAGGTCTTCGAGGCGGATCTTCGCGAACAGCGGCGAGCCGCGCTGCGCGAGCTGCGCGAGGTCGGGCTGCGTGAGCAGCGCGAGCAGCAGGTGGCCCGAGCGGATCTGCGCCGCGTGCGCGTCGAGCGAGGCCAAGAGCCATGCCTGCTGGAACAGCTGCTGCAGGTGCTGCGAGAACACCGGCGTGCGCGTGTTGCCGTTCTTGAAGGTCTGGATCTCGCGCTCCAGGTCCGACTGGATCGCGGTGGCGCTGATGCGGTTGGCGCGCAGCACGCGGGCGAGGTCGTTGTCGGTCTGCTCCAGCAGCGCCAGGAACAGGTGCTCCAGGTCGACCTCGTAGTGGCCGTGGGCCAGGCACAGGTTGGCGGCGCGCTGCGTGGCCATGCGGGCGCTGGCGTTGAGCTTGGTGATCAGTGTCTTCAGCGAGGTGCTCATGAGCGGTGGTGTTCTTCTGTCGGTCGTGTTCGTTGAAAGGGTCACTGCAGGGGCTGAAGCTCGTACTGCGTGTCGCTGCGGTCGCCCTCGGCCTCGCGGGTGGTGATGAAGCTGTCCCAGCCGAGGTGGCTGCCGCCGCTGTCGCTGAGCTGCACGGCGGCCACTTCTTCGCGCGCCAGGATCAGGCGCACCTCGTATTCGCAGGTCACGCCGGCGAGCAGCGCCAGCATTTTTTCGAGCGCCTTCGCATGCGCGCGGCCCGGAAAAAACTCACGCAGCGCGCTGCGCTTGAGCGGGCCGATCCACAGGCGGATGCGCAGGTCGCGCTGCCAGATGCGTTCACCCGCCATCGCGTTCTGGCCCAGGCTCACATTGCCCTCGCCCAGCCTGGAGCGCTGCTGCACGGGCATGTCGTACCACTTGCCCAGGAACTGCTCGATGCGGATGTGGCTGCGGAAGTAATCGGACAGCACGCGCTGCAGGTACGCCGCCGACATCGGCCGGTGACGCACCGCGGCGGCGTAGCCGGCCACCGTCTCGTCGAACACGGTGCCCGTGCCGTCGGTCAGCGGGTCGCGCTGGGCCGTGTGCTCCAGCCCGGCCATCGACAGCAGCACCGGCAGGTAGGCGCGGCTGCGCTCGTGCTCGTAGTGCAGCGGCAGGCGGTACTTGCGCCAGGCCGCATAGAAGAGCGCGGCGGCGCGGTTGCTGAACACGTCCAGAAAGGCGCGCGCCGAGCTGTCGCGCAGATGCTGCTCGCGGCGCATCAGCATCTCGGTGTAGACGATGGGCAAGGCGCCCGACACGCCCAGCATGCCGAACGACGCGGGCGTGAGCTCGATGCGGCTCAGGCCGTGCTCGTCCTCATGCGGCAGCGGCGGCTCGCACAGCTGCGCGCCCGACATCAGCTCGCCCACGGCGTCGCGCACCGCCAGCGCCTCGATCTCGCTGGGCGGGAAGTTCAGGCTGGTGGAGCTGCGAAAGCGCACCCAGCGCGGCACCATGCGCTCGCCGGGCACCAGGCGCTGGTGCACGTCGCGCTCCTGCCGCTTGAGCAGCATGAGCTCGATCAGCCGCACCGCCTGGAAGAATTCGAAGCGGTAGGGTTCGCGCAGCAGCCTTTCGGCTACAGGAGGATCGATTCGCCGCTGCGGGGCTTGCATCGCACCAGCTCCTCCTTGTCGCGCGCCGAAACGATCACCAGCTGGGTGAAGCTGTTCAGGTGCACATAGAGACCGAAGAAATGGTCCATCACGCGGGCAAAAGCCTGCAGGCTGCTGCCCACGAAGCCGGTCTCGTCGACCGTGAGCTTGAGCTCGATGCCGCGCACGAAGGTCGCGAAGGGCTTGCCCGGCAACCACTGGGTGGTGGCCTGCTGCTCGATCGCGGTGATGGCCTCGATCTGCCGCGCCGACACGGCCGAACGGCCCAGGTCGTACAGCCGCAGCATTTCCTTCAACGCCGGCAGCCCGCTGGTGGCCAGCGACAGGTGGTTCAGCGACAGGTGCGACACCAACCGCCACTGCACGCCCTTGCCGCGCGGCATGCGCAGCGTCTGCGTCGGGCGGCGCAGCATGCGGATCGAACGCGCCACCGAGTTGCCCTCGATGAACAGGTCGCCGCCGGGCAGGCCGAAGGCCAGCGAATGCGGCAGGTCGCGGTTGGTGCAGGTGAGGTCGATGCTCAGCGTTTCGGTCTGCGGCAGCGAGGGCTGGAAGTCGATGTCGACGATCGAGAGTTCGGTCTCGTAGCCCGGGCTGCGCTGCGCCACGAGCTCGTTGCGCCGCGCGAACCAGTAGTGCTCGGCCTCCTTCGGGTGCTCGCCGTGGTGCAGCGAATAGAAGGGCCGGAACTCGATGTACGCATCGCCCTCGGCGGTCTGCTTCACGAGCTTGACCGAGTCGATGCTGTAGACCTCGAAGCCGAAGGCGCGGCGCGCATCGGCCACCACCGGGTAGGCGGCGGCGGCGTGCGTGACGCGGATCGGGTCGCTGCGCTGCTTGAAGAGGTTGATGACGGGCGTGCAGCCCAGGCGCAGGTTGCGGCTGGACACGCCCTCGAGCAGCCGCGCCGTGGGCGAGTCGGCGCGCACGCCGGTCATCACCAGGTGCAGCGTGATCGAGCGGCACGAGCCGATGTGGCGCAGCGCGTTCGCCAGGTCGATGTCGACGAAGTTGAACTTCTCGGGGAACGCGAAGTACTCGCTGAGCAGGCGGTAGGCCGGGTGCGAGCGCGCCGGCAGCTCGATGAGCGCATCGGCCTCCTCGAAGCCGACCGGGTGCAGCGCTTCGCCCTGCACCAGCGTCCACTTGCCGCTGCGCTCGGGCTCCACGAAGACGGCGGCCGTCTTCAGGAAGATGGCGTCGGCCAGCGCCGTGGCCAGCGAGGGCTCGGCGTCGATGAAGGTGCGCAGGCGCGCCAGCGTGAGCGCCAGGGTGCCGAGCGACTTCTGCTCGCCGGTGGCCTCGAGCGTGACCGACAGGCAGCCCGTCGCGTTGCGCGGCAGCGAGGCCTGCGCGGGCGCATTCACCACCGAGTGGTAGACCACGTTCGACACCTGCACCGCCGCCAGCGTGACGTCGTACACGCTGCGAAAGCGGCAGGCGCCGCCGCGCACCGGCTGCGAGGTGAGCTCGGTGCCGCGCGCGATGGTGACGGGCTTGCTGAGCTTGGCGAGCGCCGCGCCGCCGGCGTCGAACTGCGCGATGGAGCACGACGGAAAGGGCCGCAGGTAGTGCGGGTACATCACCTCGAGCAGCGCTTCGGTGAGCTCGGGGTAGTCGTCGTCGAGCTTCTTGCTGATGCGGGCCGTGAGCAACGCGAACGACTGGATCATGCGTTCGACGTGCGGGTCTTCGCTGGCGTCGGCCGAGATGGCCAGGCGCGCGGCGATCTTCGGGTAGCCCTTGGCGAACTCCTGCGAGTAGCCGCGCAGGAAGGCCAGCTCGCGTTCGTAGAAGGGCAGCAACTCGTCCATGGTGGGCGTCGGGGTCCGGCGTGGCGCTAGGCGTACCGGCTCTTGCCGGTGCCGCGGGTGATGGAGTACTGCAGCGTCGTGGGCTGCAGCATGGCGTCGAAGTTCACCGGCTCGGCCAGCTCGGGCAGCACGAGCAGGGCGGTGATTCCGAAATAGAGCATGTGGGTGCTGGCCTGGCCGTCGACCTCGAGCGACACCGAGACATCGCGCAGGCGCGACTCGTGGCGCGCAATGGCCTGCTCCAGCGAGCGGCAGATGAACGAACGGTCGTAGTGGCTGGCCAGGCTCAGGCCCGAGAAATCGCTCAGGCCGTAGGTCATGACGGAGCGCCGGCACTCGGGGTAGGCCTGGAGCTTGGCGTCGTCGAAGACCATGCGCGTGTTGAGCAGGGATTCGAGGTCGCGTGCGACCACGTTCTTGACCTCGTCAAGCGACAAATGCCGCAGCACCGGCGAAGCCGGCCCGCGCCAGTCGTCATCGAACAGCTTGTCGAGCAGGCCCGGTTCGAATCCTGTCATGGGTCACTCCCTGTCTCTCGCGTCGGACAACGGGCACGGCGCCGCGCGAGGGGCGCGGCGCCAAAAAGAAACCGCGGCCTGCGCCGCGGTCGTCATTGCCCGACTGGCGTCAGACCGAGTAGGTCTTGTCGTTCTTCGTGAGGCTCCAGGCGCCTTGCGAGTTGCCGCCCTGGTTGCCGCCGATCTTCTGCTGCGTGTACTTCCACTGCACGGCGGCGTACTTCAGCGAGAAGGTCTCGCTCGGCACGCTGGCCACGTCGGTGCTCACGACCTTCGGGTTCACGCTGGCGATCAGCACGTACTTGAGCTTGATCTCCATGTACTGCACGCGCTTGCCTTCGCCGTCGGCACGGTAGAACTGCACCGTGACTTCGTCGAAGGTGGTGCCGCCCGACGCGTGCTGGTACAGCAGCGGGCTCACGACGTCCATGTCCTTCGTGAAGATCATCTCGCCGTGCTCGCAGCGCTCGGCGGTGTGGCCGCCGGCGGTCGACGCGGTGGCCGAGCGCGGTTGCACGATGCTGTGCTGCCACGAGCTGACTTCGATCCAGTCCTTGTGGTCCTTGTCCTGCGACTCGCCGTTGATGGCCGGGCTGCCGAACTTGACGTAGATATCTTTCATGTTTCTTCCCCTTCTTGATTGATTGATTACTGACAGTTAACGTGTTGCAGCACGGCCCCTCGGCCGCGCACCCGATCTGCCTCCTTACTTATTCACTGACTTCGGCAGATCGGCGACCAAGCGCAGTGAAATAGACAGTTCATCCAGCTGGAAGTGCGGGCGCAGGAACGCGACCGCGCGGTACACGCCGGGCCGCCCGGGCACTTCGCCGACCTGGATGGCGGCTTCGCGCAGCGGGAACTGGGCCTTCTGTTCCTGCGTCGCGTTGTCGTCGAGCAGCACGTACTGCGCGATCCAGCGGTTCAGGAACTGTTCGACGTTGTGCGCCGAGGCAAAGCTGCCGATCTTGTCGCGCATCATGGCCTTGAGGTAGTGCGCGATGCGGGACACCGAGAAGATGTACTGCAGCTGCGCCGAGAGCACCGCGTTGGCGTTGGCGCTGTCGGTGTTGTACTTCTTGGCCTTCTGCAGCGACTGTGCGCCGAAGAACGCCGCGTAGTCGGAGTTCTTGCAGTGCACGAGCGGAATGAAGCCCAGGTCGCTCAGTTCCTTTTCGCGCCGGTCGGTGATGGCAATCTCGGTCGGGCACTTCAGGGCGATCTCGCCTTCGTCGGTCTTGAAGGTGTGCGTGGGCAGGTCTTCGACCAGGCCGCCGCCTTCGACACCGCGGATGGCCGCGCACCAGCCGAAGTCGTCGAACGCGGCCGTCAGGCGCGTGGCGAAGGCCCAGGCAGCGTTGCACCAGAGGTACTTGGCGTGGTCGGTGCCGTCGACGTCTTCGACGAAGTTGAAGCTGTCGACCACCGTGCCTTCGCGCGGGTGGTAGGGCAGGCGCCCGAGGAAGCGCGGCAGCGTGAGGCCGACGTAGCGCGAGTCTTCCGAATCGCGGAACGACTTCCACTTGGCGTACTCGACGGTGTCGAACACCTTGGCCATGTCGCGCGGCTTGCCCAGGTCGGCAAAGCTTTCCAGGCCCAGCAGCTCGGGCGAGGCCGCGCCGATGAAGGGCGCGTGCGCGGCAGCCGCCACGTGCGCCATCTGGTCCAGGAAGTACATGTCTTCGGGCTGGCGCGTGACGTCGAAGTCGCCCACCAGCGCGCCGAACGGCGCACCGCCGAAGGTGCCGAATTCTTCTTCGTAGACCTTCTTGAACATCGCGCTCTGGTCGAACTCGACGGCGGCCTTGAAGTCGCGGATCAGGTCGCGCTTGGTGGCGTTGATGACCTTGATCTTGAGCATGGTGCCGGTCGGCGTTTCCTTGACCAGGTACTCCAGGCCGCGCCAGGTGCTCTCCAGCTTCTGGAACTCGGGCGCGTGCATCACGGCGCTGAGCTGGGCGGAGATGAGCGCGTCGAGGTCGGCCACGCGCGCGTCGATCATGGCCGACACGTTGTCGGAGACGATCACCGAGCCTTCGAGGACCTGGCTGACGAGTTCGCCGATGAGGTCCTTGGTGCGCGTGTGTTCCACGTCGGACTTGGCGACCTTGCTCTTCTCGACGATCTGGTCGAGCAGGTCGACCGTGGCTTCCGATGAAGCGGCACCGCCCGATGCCGATAGTGCTTGCGCAGTCATGTTCAGCTTTCGTCCTTCTTGCCGGCGCTCTGTCCCAGGCGCTGGAGTTGCTCGGTGTTGTTCAGCACGTCGGCCAGCAGGTCTTCGAGCTTGCTGTTGCCGGCCATCTTGTTGCGCAGGTCGGCCAGCTTGGTGCGCGCGTCGAGCAGGCGCTTGAGCGGCTCGATCTGCTCGACGACGGCTTCGGGCGAGAAGGCGTCCATCGAGTTGAAGGTGAGGTCGACACCGAAGCTGCCGCCGCGTCCGTCCAGCTTGTTCGGCACCTGGAAGGCGGCACGCGGGGCCACGCCCTTCATGACGTCGTCCATGTTGTCGCGGTCGATGTTGACGAACTTGCGGTCCTTGAGCTTGGGCTGCTCGACCTCGGACTGGCCCGCCAGGTCGGCGATCACGCCGACGACGAAAGGCAATTCCTTTTTCTCGATGGCGTCACCGAGTTCCACGTCGTACGTGAGTTGCACGCGCGGCGGGCGCACTTTTTGGAGACGCTTCTGCACGCTCTGTCTTTTGGTCGCCATAAGCTTCAATACCTTCGCAATAGGACTGAGAAACGAATTAAAAAGTTGTACGACCCATTTCCAGATCGCACGCCCATTCGTTAATACATTGGTTTGAAAACCAATTCAAAAACCGGACAATTACTTGAGCGCGTCAAATGGATTGCCGCCACCCGCGCGCGGGGCGGGCGCGGCAGGTGCCGGGCGCGGCGCGGCGACCGGGGCGGGCCGTGCGGCGGCGACCGGGGTCGGTGCGGCGGACGATGACGACGAGGGCGCGGGTGCCGGGCTGGGGGCCGCGGCGCGGCGCGTGGGTGCCGGCTTGGCTTCGGGGCCGGCGGGCACCAGGACCGACAGGCCCAGGGTTTCGCGCAGCAGCGCGGCCAGGCGGTAGGCGTCGGCGTTGGCGTCGCCGCTCAGGCTGCTGTCCTTGCCCAGGTCCTCGATGGAACGGGCCGCCAGGCGCAGGCCGCCCACGGCGGTGATGCTCTTGGCCTGCCGGCTGGAGGGGTCGCGGCGCAGCGACTCCTCGGCGGCCGAGATGGCCAGGCTGTAGCGGCCTTCGTTGAAGTAGATCTGCGCGATGCGCGACCACGGCTCACCGCGGGTCGGGTTCTCGGTGGCGAGCTGCTGGTACTGGCGGATGACAGGCGCCTTGTCGCCGGTGGCGGCTGCCGCGGCGGCATCGACCTCGGCCAGGCTCTTGTTGTAGGCGGCGGTCGCCTGGGCAACGGCCGCGTCCGGCGTGGTGGTACAGGCCGACAAAAAGACGGTGCTCGCAATGGCACCGGCAATCATCGTGCGCGACATGATTTTTCGAATCGACACATTCCCCCCTGATCTGACTTTTTAGCAGGCCGCAATCATTCATTAAATTGCGACCGTTGACAATAACAATACACGATACTACAGCCGCGTGGATGGCAAATGACGGGGGCGGATTAATGCTAATTTCCTAATCGAAAGTCATTTTCGAAATCGGTTAATCCTATTTGGTCCATCGAAATATTGTTACGGCTCGCTTTTAATGAAAATATTAATTACATCTGGCGCGCTGCTGGCCGCGTTGATGCTCGGCGGGTGCAGCTCGCCGGCGCTCACGATCGCCAACATCGCGCTCGAGGCGAGCGGACTGAAGAAGCCCGAGCTGCCCGAGTCGCAAAAGCCCCCGCGCAAGGTGACGATGTCGATCGCCGCGGGCAAGAACCTCAACGCCGACGGCCGCAACCGCCCGCTGTCCGTGGTGATGCGCATCTACAAGCTGAAGGAAACGACGGGCTTCTACCAGTCGTCCTTCGATGCCTTCGTCACGCCGGGTCGCGACAAGACGCAGCTGGGCGACGACCTCGTCGAGAGCCGCGAGATCACGCTCATTCCCGACCAGCAATACACCTGGACCGAGATGGTTCCGCGCAGCGCCAACGCGGTGGCCGTGGTGGTGCTGTTCCACTCGCCCGATGCCCAGCGCTGGCGCTTCGCCTTCAACGCCGCGGACGCCGAAAAAACCGGCATCGTGATGGGCGCGCATGCCTGCGCGCTCACCGTCACGACAGGCGCGGTGGTGGGCCAGCAGAACGCACAAGGCGCGGCCCCCACGGGCGCGCTCAACCTGTTGGGGCCGGTGACTTGCCGGCCCTCGCCCGCCTGATCTTTAGCGACGGCGGGGCCGTTCAAGTCGACACGACGATGCGATACATTCAAAAAAAATTGTGGGGAGTTGATCCGACGTGAGCTATGCAGCCAAGGTCCTCTGGGGAGAGGGCTTGTTTCTACGCCCCCAGCATTTCCAGCGCCAAGACGCGTACCACGAGGCGCGCCTGCGCGCCACGGCGCAGACGCTGCATCCGTACTTCTGGGGCGTGCGCTCCATCAGCTTCGACCTCGATGCGCTGGCCAGCGGCATGCTGCGCGCCTCGCAGCTGTCGCTGGTGTTCCCCGACGGCGAACCCTACGCGGCGCCGCAGGCCGACGCGCTGCCCCCGCCCATCTCGCTGGACACGCTGAGCCCGGGCCAGAACGAGATCATCTTCTACCTCGTGCTGCACCCGGTGAAGGAGCTCGGCAAGAACTACACCGACCCCAACGAAGAAGGCTTTGCCGCGCGCTACACCAGCGACGCGACGCAATCGCTCGACCTGTACACCAACGCCGTGAGCGCCGAGGTGGTGTTCCTGCGCAAGAGCGTGAAGCTCCTAGCCGACACCGAGCCGCGCGAGCAGTTCGTGTCGATCCCCGTGATCCGCATCCGCCGCACCGCCGCGGGCGGCTTCGAGATCGACCGCAGCTTCGTGCCGCCGTGCACCAGCATCGACGCCTCGCCCACCGTGTTCCAGCAGCTGCGCCGGCTGCTCGACGTGCTGCAGGCCAAGGTCAATTCGCTGTACGGCATTCACCGCGAACCGAGCAAGAACATCATCGAGTTCCGCTCGGGCGACATCGCCTCGTTCTGGCTGCTGCACACGGCCAACTCGGCGTTCGCGTCGCTCTCGCACCTGTTCCATCACCCGTCGCTGCACCCGGAGCGGCTGTTCCAGGAGCTGCTGAGCCTGGCCGGCGCGCTGATGACCTTCGCCAAGACCTACTCGCTGAACGACCTGCCGGTGTACGACCACGAGAAGCCCGGCCCGGCCTTCGCCGAGCTCGACCGCATCGTGCGCGACCTGCTCGACACCGTCATCTCCACGCGCTACTTCGCCATTGCGCTCACCGAGACGCGCAACGCCTTCTACCTGGGGCGCCTGGACTCCGGAAAGATCGACGAGAAGACCGTGTTCTACATGTCGGTCACCGCCAGCATGCCGGCCGCCGAGCTGGCCGAGGTGGTGCCGCAGCGCTTCAAGATCGGCGCGCCCGAAGACGTCGACAAGCTGGTGCTCTCGGCCATGCCGGGCGTGCGCATCGTCTACGCGCCGCAGGTGCCGCCGGCCATTCCGATCCGCGCGGGCGCCTGCTACTTCTCCATCGACAGCAAGAGCCAGCTGTACGACCGCATGCTGCAGGCGCAGAGCGTCACCATCTACGCGCCGGCCGGCATCCCCGACATGCAACTCGAACTGATCGCCGTGACCGGCTGATCACCCGCCCGATCGTATGAACACCACCCCCCTCAACAAGGCCCCTTCCCTGCTGGGCGCCGACGCGCCGCCAGCTTCGTTCACGCCGGCCGGCGTGGCGCCCGACGCCGACTCCAGCCTGCTCGACCTGCTGTACGACGGCTTCGTGATGCTGTTCCTGCTCAAGAAGAAGCAGCAGCCGGCCACCACCGAGCAGTTCCTCACGGGCATCCGCAACTACCTGGGCGAGTTCGAGCGCAACGCGCGCAAGCTCGACGCCACGGCCGAGCAGATCCACGCGGCCAAGTACGCCTTCTGCGCCACGGTCGACGAGTTCGTGCTCTCGGCGCCCGAGTTCGCCATCCGCTCCGAGTGGGAGCGCCGGCCGCTGCAGCTCACGCTGTTCGGCGACCAGCTGGCGGGCGAGAACTTCTTCAACATGCTCGAGGTCGAGCGCGCGCACGGCGCCGCGCGCATCCAGACGCTCGAGGTGTTCTACATGTGCCTGCTGCTGGGCTTCCAGGGCAAGTACGCCATCGACGGCACCGAGAAGCTGGCCTACCTCACGGCGCGCGTGGGCGACGAGATCGCCAACGCGCGCGGCAAGCGCACGCCCTTCGCGCCGCACTGGCCGCTGCCCGACCTGATCTCGCACTCGCTCAAGCGCGAGGCGCCGCAGTGGGTGGTGGCCGCGCTGTTCGCGCTCATCGGGCTGCTGGGCTTCATCGGCCTGTCGGCGCACCTGGGCAGCACCACGCAGGGCGCGCTCGCGAGCTACCAGGACATCGTGAAGCTCGGCCCGCGCCAGGCCAACCTGACGATCTCGCTGCCATGACCACGGCCGCGACGAACCGCCTCGACCTCGCGGCCCTGCTGGCCCCGATCTCGGAGGCCAAGCCCTGCGGCGAGGACATGCTGTTCTCGCGCGAGTTCGACGCGATTCAAGAAGCGCGCAAGCACGACGACCCCTCGCTCGAACAGGGCGAATGGGTCATCGAACTGAAGGAGGCCAACTGGCCCTTCGTGATTGCCGAGTGCGAGAAGCTGCTGCGCGCCTCCACCAAGGACCTGCGCCTGGGCGTGTGGCTCACCGACGCGCTGGCCAGCCAGCGCGGCTTCGAGGGGCTCGCCGACGGCTACCGCCTGCTCAGCGGCCTGTGCCGCCAGTACTGGGACGAGCTGCATCCGCAGCCCGAGGGCGGCGACATCGAGATGCGCATCGGCACCGTCACCTGGCTGATCTCGCGCTCGGTCGAACTACTGCAGCGCGCGCCCATCGTGAGCGACGGCCACACCGGCCACAGCGCGCTGGTCTGGGAGACCGCGCTGGCGCTCGACCAGGCCATCCGCCGCACGCCGGCGCAGGCCGACGAGCTGCAGCGCAACAAGGTGACGCTCGAGCAGTTCGACCGCCTGCGCCGCGCCACGCCCGCGAAGTTCTTGCAGAAGACGCACCGCGACGTGCAGGCCTGCGAGCAGGCGCTGGCCGAGTTCGAGGCCGTGTTCGACGAACGCACCGCCTCGAACGGCCCGAGCTTTCGCGCCGCGAAGGACGCGGCCACGGCCATCCGCCAGGCCGTCGAGCGCTTCGCGCGCGAGGCCGGCGTGCCGATCGACAACGGCGCGGCGCCGCAAGCCACCGCCGCTGCACCGGCCGCCAGCGCACCGGCTGCCCCGACCCGCATCGAACCCGTCTTCGACGCCGCCATGCCCCATTCATCTCCCACCTACCACGCGGCGGTGCATGTGCCCGCCGCGCTCCCACCCGGCATCCACAGCCGCGCGCAGGCCATCGCGCAGCTCAAGGAAGTGGCGGCGTATTTCGAGCAGACCGAGCCCTCGAGCCCGGCCGCCTACATGGCGAACAAGGCCGCGCGCTGGGCCGACATGCCGCTGCATGCCTGGCTGCGCAACGTGATCAAGAACGAGCAGGAGCTGGCCCAGCTGGTGGACCTGCTCGATCTGCCCAAGGGCGACGACGAGTCGCGCTGACTTTGCGCCTTCGCGCTGAGTGAAAGAAGAAAGGCCCGCGTTGCGGGCCTTTTTCTTTAGCGTCCGACCCGGAACTCGATGCGCCGGTTGCGCGAACGCCCCTCGTCGGTCGCGTTGCTCGCCACCGGCTGGTCCGGGCCCACGCCCGAGGTCGTGAGCGTCATCGGATCGATGCCCTTGCCCACCAGGTAGCCCTTGACCGATTCGGCGCGCGACTGGCTCAGCGCCAGGTTCGACGTGCGGTTGCCGGCGTTGTCGGTGTGGCCCACCACCGCCACCGACTTGTTGGTGAGCTTCTGCAGGATCGGCGCCATCTCGTCGAGGATGGCGCGGCCCTTGCCCGTGAGCGTGGCGCTGCCCAGCTCGAACTCGATGGTGCGGTTGCCCAGCACCTGGTCGACCGCGATCTGCTCCGACACGGGCACGCGCAGGCTGTTCTTGATGGTGTAGGTCGGGTTGAGCGAATTCGCCATGTCGCTCACGATCTTCTGGCGCAGCGCCTCGTTGCCGACCTCGCCGCTGAGCGCCATCTGCGTGCCCTCGATCTGGAGCTGGCCGCGGTGGATGTCCTTGAGCGAGGGCGTGATCAGCCGCTGCACGTTGACGCTCCAGTTGGCCGGCATGCTGACGGTGTTCACCACCTCGATCTTGTCGATCACGCCGCTGGGCCCGTAGACGCGGCGCAGCGCCTCGATGACGGCGATGCGCGTGGCTTCGTCGGGCACCTGCCCGCCGGCCACGACCGGCTCGCCCTTGCCGACGGCCGCGGGCGTGGTCTCGACGCGGGCGGCGGTGGCGCCCGCCGCCGGTTGTTGTGGTGGTTGCTGGGCCTGCACGGCCGGCACGAGCGCGAGCCCGCAGGCCATGGACAGCACGAGAACGCGCAAAGAACAATTCATGACCGTGTCATTCCCCGATGAAGACTTCGCGAAAGGCGGTGAGCACGATGTCCAGCGGCAGCTGCGGCTGGTCGAGGTAGCTCACCAGCTTGAACATCGCGTAGTTGCTGTGGATGGTGTCCTCGACCCACTCCGGGTTGTCGATGTCGATGTTGTGCTCGGTGTAGACCTGCGGATGCAGCACGCTCTGCAGGCTGCGCGGCGACAGGCCGTTGAAGCCGATCACCAGCCGCGAGCGGCCGTCGATCTCGGTGACCAGCAGCACCAGCTCGAAGTCGGCCTTGGCCAGGAACTGCGACACCATCTCGAGCCAGAAGGTGGCGATCAGCGAGCGGTCGACCGGGTCGCGCGGCAGCGGCAGCGTGAGCCCCTTTTCCAGGTGCGACACGGCGCTGGCCATCACCGGCTGCAGCAGCAGGCCCAGCGCCAGGATGGCGCGGCGCAGCGACACCTTGTGGCCGTCGAAGTTGAGCATCTGCTCGATGCGCAGCAGGCTGGTGTCGCGCGTGAAGGCGGCATAGGTGGCGCGCGAGGCCGACTTCTTGAAGCCGGTCTCGATGGCCGGGTCGATGGCCTCGAACTTCTTCAGCTCGTTGTCCAGGTCGGTGCCGGCCGCCAGCGACTGCACCTGCACCGCCATGCGGTCCCAGTAGGGGCCGATGAGCATCGGCGCGCCGCGCATGAAGTCGAGCGCCTCGTCCACGTCCACCGAAGTGGCCGCCAGGAACGGGTAGCGGCGCGACGACTCGTCGCGGCTGGGGCGCACGTGCCCCGCAATGGCCACGCGGCTGCGCGAGCCCAGGCACACGAAGTGCATCGGCGCCGCGTTGTCGTAGATCAGCTTCCAGCGCGGGTCTTCCGACAGCATCTCCATGGTCTGCGACAGCCAGTGGTCGAACACCTTGATGAGCTGCGGGTTGTACAGGCCCTTCACGAAGTCGCCGCGTCCGGGCAACTTGCCGAAGTAGCACAGCTGTTGTGGCGCGCTCATTTGCCTGCCCCCCCTGCCTGCACCGGCGCCTGGGCCGGTGCCTGAACCGCTGCGGGTGCTGCTGCGCGCGGCACACCGATCTCCGCGACCGTCGACGGCAGCACCGTGCCGCGCAGGCCCTTGCCCTGCGGCGAATCGCCACCCGAACCGGCCGACTGCGTGTTCTGGATCACGCGCAGCTTGACGGTCACGCTCGCGTTGTCGCGCGCCCACGTGAGCTCGAAGCTGCCGTCGGGCAACTTCGTGCGCTGCGCCGTGCTCAGCAGGCGCTCCAGGCCGAAGTTGCCCGGCTCGTTGATCAGCTCGACCGTGCGCCCGTCGAAGGTGACGGCGGTGATCTTCGCGCCCGGCGTGCCCTGTGCGTTGGGCCAGACGAAGTTGGACCACTGCGGCGGCGTGTTGCGGTAGCGCAGCTGCTGGCCGTCGATCTCGACCATGTATTCCGTCAGGCCCGACACGGGCTGCGGCAGGATCTGGAACAGCGTCTGCGGCTGCGCGCTGCCGCCGGCCCCGGCCGCGGCACCGCCCGACAGCGGCGCCACCCACTGTGCGAAGCCGTTCACGAAGTCGGGGCTCAGCGTGAGGCCCTGGTCGCCCCAGGCGCGCGGCGACAGCAGGTCCCCACGGCGGATCACCAGCGAGCCCAGCGTGGTCGTCACGAACTTGCCGATGGCGCCTTCAGGTCCGAAGAACTGCGCGATTTCCGCCGGCGAGGCCTCGATCTTCGCGCTCGCCGAGAACGGGTACTTGGTGGCCAGCGACTGCTGGAAGGGCTGGTGCACCTGCGCGCTCCAGATCTTGTTGACCTCCACCGCCGTCGGCTGCACCGTCACCGCATACGCCTGCAGCAGCGGCCGCACCAGCAGCGGGCGCAGCGCCTGGCGCTGCGCGGCGTCCATGCCGGTGAGCATCTGCTCGTCGACGTACTTGAGCGCATCGGCCAGCTCGGAGCCGTTGCCTTCCAGCGTCTGCTGCATGAGCTGGCGCGCGCCCGGACCGGGATCGCCCTGGTTCTTGATCTGGTTGAAGCGCCCGCGCAGCTTGGACAGCGTGCCCAGGTAGCCGCGCAGCAGCGAGGTGTTGTCGCGCTCGACCACCAGGCGTGCCACGCCCGCGAACTCGCGCCCGATCGGGCCCATCGGGATTTCCGTGGCGCCGCCGTTGAGGTCGACGTTCACGTTGACCTGCGACGGCGTGGCGCGGCTGAAGAGGCGCTTGAACCAGTTGAAGGCGCCGGTGCGCGCCTGCTGCAGGCCGGCGTTGACCAGCGAGGGGTTGTCCCACGAGGTCTGGTCGTACACCGTGTCGAAGACCTTGCGGATCGGCGAGTTCTGCGGATCGCCCAGCTGGTTCATCGCCACCACGGCCTGCTCGAAGCTGCCCATGTCCTTCACCGCGATGCCCTGCAGGAAGCGCTGCCACTCCTTGGCGTACTCCAGCTTGTACATGGTGGCCAGCGTCTTGCGGATCTGCTCCGGGCTGCCTTCGAGCGTCAGGTCGTCGTTGCCGGCGACGTTGAGCACCCAGTCCTTGCTCGAGGTTTCCTTGTTGGCGGCGTCGCGGATCGCGTCGTCCACGTACTGCTGCCAGGCCTCGCGCGTGAACGCGCCCGAGATCGCGACGCTGCCGGCGAGGGTGCCTTCGGCTTCGGCGCTGCTGGCCGTGGCCCCGAGGATGCGTGCCACGGTCATCGGCGCGAAGCGCGTGGAAGCGCGTGCCTTGATCTCGGCGTACACGCGTTCGCGCGCCGGCATGCCGCGCACCACGCGGCGCAGGTTGTCGCGTGTCTGCTCGACCAGCGCGAGGTTGGTGTCGGCCAGCGCGGGCCAGTTGTCGTCGCCCACGCGGCGCAGGTAGAAGGTGATCATGCGCTCGGCATCGCGGATGACCGCTGCGCGCGGCATGTCGCCGCGGTTGCTCTCGAGCCAGCCGCGCCAGAAGCGCGAGATCTGGTCGGTGAGGTGCGCCGTTTCCACCTGCCGCTTGTCGGACAGCATGAGGTAGGTCTTGAGCGCGTTGTAGGCGTCCTGCACATCGGCCGGCGAGGAGCCGGCATACAGGCCGCCGCCTTCCGGCACTGCGGCGGGTGCCGTGGTGGTCGCAGCACCTGCGACCGGCAACGGCGCGGGCGCCGTGCCGCCCGTCAGTGCGGCCACCGCGTCGGCGCGCTTCAGGCGGTCGGGGTGCGCGTTCACCTCGCGCAGGAAGGCCTGCAGGTTGTCGGACACCGGCGCGAGCATCAGCTGCTTCACGCCGCCGTAGTACTCGGCCACCAGCTTGTCCTCGAGCTGGTTGCCCTGGTACAGGCCCAGCGACAGCGACAGCGGCCGGTCGTTGCGGAATTTCTCGAGCTGCTCGATGCGGTCCTGCAGGATGCCCAGTGCCTCGAAGCGCGTGCGCAGCCCGTTGTCGCTGGCCTGCAGCTTGACCACCTTGTCCAGGTCGGCCTGCACGTTCTCCACCAGCTGCCGGTTGCCGAGGTACGACCAGGTCCAGCCGCCCAGCAGCAGGCCCAGCACGGCGACGAAGGCGAAGAAGCTCACGTAGCGCACGCGCGCCTTCACGGGGCTGGAGAACTGCCGCACCGTCTTCTTGTCGGCAAAGATCACCTTGGAGAACAGGTCGCGCAGGAAGAACCCGTTCTGCGAATAGATTTCCTTCGACTTGGTGGCCGCGTTGCTCAGCGTGAGCCCGAAGCGCTTGGCGATGCGCTCGGTCGACAGGCTGCGCATCGTGCCCTCTTGCAAGGCGCTGGTGAAGTAGAAGCCGCGGAACACCGGCTTGTGCTGGAACGGGTTGCTCTCGAACAGCGTGGCCAGGAAGGCGCGCAGCGCGGGCTTGATGGCCGCGAACTCGAGCGGGAAGATCAACAGCTCGGGCGACGGGTCGCTGCTGCGGTGGTTCGCGAAGTGCGAGACGCTGATTTCCTTCAGGCCCATGTAGAGCTCGTCGAAGCGCTTGTCGAACAGCGCCACGGCGTCCTGCTTCTCATCGCCGTCGTAGGGCAGCGAGGCGCCCCACACGCGGTCGCGCTCCATCTTGTCGCTGTCGCCGAAGAATTCCGCAAAGCCGGTGATCAGGTCGGCCTTGGTGAACATCACGTAGACCGGCGCGAACACCTCGAGCCGCTCGGTGAGTTCCTGCATGCGCTGGCGCAGGTTCTTGGCGAGCTGGATCGCGAAGTCGGGCCGGCTGCCGATCAGCTCGGGAATGCTGGCCGTGATGATGATGCCGTTGATGGGCGCCTTCGGCCGGTACTTCTTGAGCAGGTCGAGGAAGCCGAACCACTCCTTGCGGTCTTCCTGGTGGATGGAATAGCGGCCCGCCGTGTCGAGCACGATGCCTTCGGTGGTGAAGAACCAGTCGCAGTTGCGCGTGCCGCCGATGCCCTGGATCACCGCGTTGCCCTTGTCGGCGAACGGGAACTGCAGGCCCGAGTTCAGGATGGCGCTGCTCTTGCCCGCCGCCGGGTTGCCGATGACCATGTACCAGGGCAGCTCGTACAGCGCCTCGCTGCCCGACATCTGCCCGATCTTCGAGGTCTTGATGGTCTTCACGGCCTCGACCATGCGCCCGCGCAGCTCGTCGATCTCGGCCTTGCGCTCGGGGTCGCTGTCGCGCACGGCGGCGTCGGCCTGGTCCTCGAGCATGTCGCCGAGCTTGCGGTTGGCCGCGCGCGTGCGCATGCGCCGCACGAACCACACCAGCAGCCACAACAGCAGCAGCACCACGAAGATGCCGACGGCCCAGATCGCGCCGACTTCGAGCGTCTGCGCCCCGAGCAGCAGGAACGCGCCGAGCGCGATGGCGCCGATCACCGACAAGGTGCGCGGATCGGCCAGGAAACTGAAGAATCGCCGCATAGAAGTTTCTGGAATCGGTCCTGTTTAAGTAGCGGGTGACGCGGGGCTCGCCGGGCCGGCCAGGAGGGCCGTCCGCGCGAGCGCGTCCTGCACGGAAATGGCGAGCACATGCCGTGCATCGCGCGCGGCCAGGTGGCACGCGAGCACGACGGCACTCATGTCGGCCGCGGCCCCCAGGTGACCCAGGGTGGCGCAGACGGACAGGTTGTTTTCGAAGGGCACGTGCGGCAGCCGCTCCTGCACGAGCTTGGCCACTTCGGTGACGCGGCTGGTGCGGTGGTCGGCATCGCTCACGACCCAGTCGACCTGGGCGGTCTCGAGCGTCAAGGTGGCGAGCAGGTGCTGGGCGAAGCGATCGAGCAGGCTGGCATCGGGCGTGCGCGCGGTGTCGGCCGAGGCCTCGCGCTGGCCGCTTGCGCTGCGCGACAGGCGCACGGCCTCGGCCGGTGCCAGCAGTGCATCGCCGGCGCGCACGAGCAGCAGGCCCGCGGCGGCTTCGCCCGGCACGCGGCCCTTGCGGCGCGTGGCGGTGTACAGCAGGCCGTCGGCCTCCCAGCGCGCGATGCTGGCTTCAGACACCGAGGAGTCGGCCGCCAGCGCGATCCACAGCGCGGGCCTTTGCTCGCGATGCAGCGACAGGCTGATGCGGTCGAGCAGCGCCATGCCGGACACGCCGTCTTCGCTCTTGAAGCAGTCGACGAGCCAGCGCTGCGAGGCATCGCCTTCGCGCACGCGCTGCTGCACCCACTGCGTGGCGATCGCGCGTTCGCTCTCGCTCCATGCACCCGGCAACAGCAGCGAGAGGTTCAGCTGCGGCGCCGCCGCCGGCCCCGGGATGACGCCGCCGCTGGACACGAAGCGCCCGGGCGCGCGCACCGCGAGCGCATCACCCGCGTTGGCGATCGCCTCGGCCGCGGACGCCAGCAGCTCCTGCAGCACGTCGGACATGAGGTGGATGGCGCGCAGCCGGTCGTCGGGCAGCGCATCGACATCGAAAGCTTCGCTGCCGGGTTGCAGGCTTTCGCGCAGGTGCTCGCGCAGCTCGTTCTCGTCGATGCCGTCGACGCGGCCCGCGATGACGGGAAAGCCTTCGCCGTCACGCAGTTCGGGAACGATCTCTGGCGTCTGCGCCTGGCCGATCGCGGTGGCCACCGTGTCGGCATCGCTGCCGCGTGGTGTGCGAAGGGCGAAGGCGAGCACGGCCATCTGCAGGCGATCCTGCGAGGCCTCGGTTGCTACGGCATTCGATGAGGCGGCGGCGCCTGCGGCCACTGTTGTCCCAGCTGCGGGCAATGCAGCAGCGGGTGCGGCCGTGAAGATGCGGCGCAGCACCACATAGAAGAGCATCAACGCCAGCGGCAGCACCACGAGGTAGAGCGCGATGTCGCTCGTGCTCGGCATGCGCGCCGTGTACTGCCAGTAGACGATCACGAGCACCCACACCGTGATGAACACGGCGCAGGCCAAAAGAACGGGCTTGATCAGTCGCGACAGCATCCGGAGTTTTCGAACGTCTGGGTCACGCGAGGGCGATGGCAATAGCCCACGCGGTCGCGTGACCGCATGCCATGCCTGCAGCCGGAGAAGGGCGCACCGCCGTCATTCGGACGCGGAAGCGATCTGGCTCGACAACAGCCTGCAACCGCAGGCCGCCCGGTCGCCGTGGCGCGCCACGCGACGGCCATCGATCGACACGCATTCGCTGCCCGTCACGATGGGGTTGATGCCATGGCCGGGCCGTGGGCACGACACCATGTCGCCGATGCGCGCCACGCGCCGTTCATCGATGTGCGTGTTTTCGGATGCGGTGATCACGAAGCCACCGTGGTCGGTCTTGTCATGCAGAACGATCCACGGGCGGTCGTTGTCCGCCTCGGGTTGATCCTCACCCATTTGAACTCTCCCCCTTGATTGCCTCGTGGTGTGCCGGTGCGACAGATGTCGTCTCGGCATTCAGTTGCGTGACAATTTAAATCCCGGCTTGCGGTACTCCACGTGACCGTAGTCCCTGAAGGACCATCGACCACCCCACACCAAGCCCACGGACTCGGCCGCTTCGCCATAGAGGCGATAGCCTTCCATGGCCCATGGATCTTTTTCAGAGATCACCAGCTTGCCATTGCGATAGAACGCGTTGTCTGCCGCAAGTCCATACTGATGATAGCTTTGATTGGCCTTCGCCATGGTCACTGTATTGCCCAATGCAGCGAGTTTGGCTTGTCGTTCGGGGCTGCGATAACCCTCGAGCAATGCGAGGTCGTAGCCGTGCTTTTCTTTCATGATCTTGTAGACGAGCAGCAAACGATTACGAAAGTCCACATCGAGAACAGCCCAGTCCCGACTGCCTTCTTTCGTGAGCGGACGAATCTGCTCGACCTCTGCGGTGGCAAACACCTCGGGCGGCAACGGCTGTGGCGGCACCAGCTGCTCGCCCTTGAGCAAGGCCTCGATCTTCGGATCGCTTGTGGCGGCCCAGTCGTCGAAGAACAGAACCCGGCCACTTCCGAAAGTCACACTTAACAACACCGGCACGATAAGCAGACCCATGCCCGACAGCAGCAGGTAGCGATGTCTTACGGCAAAAGTACGCACTCCCGATCCGCTGTCGCGCATCAACTGAAAACTTGCTTCGGACACAAAGCCGAGACGGCGTCCTATTCCAATAAAAAAGAATGCAATAGCAGTAGAAATGGAGACCGTCGCTCGCAACACACGGTCACGAAAAGAAGGGAACAAGAAGATGGCAAGTGCTGCCACCATCAAGGCAAAATAACAAAAGAGAGTGAAGAAGATCAACGGTGTTCAATGAGAGCCACTCAATTGTATGAGTCGCTTGAAAATTTGAACCCATCGCACGCAGCACCTTGTTGCATCCCAATTGCGATATCGCGTTGATCACGCCACATAAAGCCGAGGGGAGAAATCACATGCCCGCAGCCAGCCGGACCACCCATCCATGATGGGCGCGCCAGACGCCCACAAGGACCGACCGAGCCTGCTCGGTTCGAACGCACCCACCGCGGCCACATCGACCGCCGCACCCGGCGGCGAATCCACGCGGGTGCTCGCACAGTTCGGTGGCCGCGAGAGCGGCGCGCGCTCCTTCTTCGCACGACCCGGCGTGTGGGCTTCGCTCGCGGTGCTGCTCGGTGTGGCGGGTGCGACGACCTACCACCTGCAATCGAAGCGCGCGGATGCGGCAGCGACGACCGTGGCGGCAATAGCGCCTGCGCCGGTTGCAGCGCCTGTCGCCAAGGAACCACCGAAGCCCGACGCGCCCGTCGCCGCCGCGGCACCGGAGCCCACGCCCGCACGCATCATCGAAGGCGACAGCACGCCGCCGCCGGCACCACAGCAGCAACAGCAACAACAACAGGCCTCCACGCCGTTCGCAGCCATCGGTGCGCAGCCCATGGCCGTGCCGCCGGCCGCGAAGCCTGCGCGCGTTGCGGCGGCCTCCCCCGCAAAGAAGGCAGGCGCCGACAGCAAGGCCAGCGCCGTTGCTGCAAAGAAACCGGAGCGCATCGCGTCGGGCTCGAAGAAGCCCGTGCGCACGGCCGCGAACGGCAAGCCCGTCAAGACCGCTGCCAACACCAGCAAGGCAACGAAGCCCGCCGCGCGTTCCGACCTCACGCAAACGGCGGCACGGCCGAAGGGGCCCGATCCCGACACCGACCTGCTGACCGCGCTGCTCAAGCGCAGCAAGACCTCCGACCCCGCACCGTCGGCGCAGGCCACTGCCGCAACGGCGGACTGCAAGCCGGGCGCACCTTGCAAACCTTGAGCATCCGAACCTGAGCGAATTCCCGATGCCATCCGCTGACCGCAGCGCCCTGTGGGCCGAGCTGAGCCAGACGGCGCGGCTGTACCGCCTCGAAGCGCCGAGTGCTTCGTCGTCCTCCAACAGTGCCGCGCGCGAGAGCATCGACGCCCTGCGCGTGGAGGGCTGGGTGCAGCGCGAGGCGGTGTCGCAGCTGTTCGAGCTGCGCATCGTGTGCCTGAGCCTGCGTGCGGACCTGGCGCTTTCATCGCTGA
>NZ_JCAQPA010000008.1:0-404604 GCF_059567965.1 Variovorax sp. BGA-UO-ETr-C22 | reverse complement strand
CCATGAATACATGGGCTCAACCGAGGTGCCTCCGGCGGCCCGGCAGGGGCCTGAAGACATAAGAGAAATCAATCGAGAGCAGATCAACATCCGCCTCGAACACAAAAATTCAGACAGCCCCGCCGCGAATGGCGCTGACGTAGATTGCGACCAGCCCTCGAGCAACCGGTCCTGCCGCGACACGGAGCATCAGCAGGACCAGGCCAAAAACGAGCCCTACGCCAAAAGCGATCGCGCTGGTATAGAGCGTGACGCCTGCGCCCAGGAGGACGCCGTCGTAGAACGGCCGCAGGGCACCGTGTACGGTCAGCCAGTCGATCATTTTCTTCGGCTCGCGCTCAGAGCGCGCCCTTCGGCAGGTAGTCCGCCGTCGGCAGCGACATCGTCTCGCCAAACCACTTTTTCTGTAGCTCGGCCAACTTTCCGCTGGCGCGCATCTCCTCCAGTGTGGTGTTGATGAAGCCTCGGATCTCTTCGTCCTTCGGATTCGCTACCCATCCCAACAACCGAGGCGAGCCGATCTCACCGATCGTCCTGAACGAGCTTGGCTGACGTCGCATCTGCACGCCCAGAACGTTGGAAGGTAGAACGCCCGCATCGAGTGTCCCGTTACTCAACGCCACACTGACGTCCGGATAGGTCTGGAATAATTTGAGCTCGGCGAAGCCCTTTCCGTGCTTTTCTTTCAGTTGTCGATCGAACTCTTGGGTCACTGGCTGTGCTTGTGACCCCATCTGGGTACCGACGATCTTTCCTGCCAAGTCCTCCGGGCGGTTCAGTGCCTTGTTGGTCGCGTTCACGACAAGCATCGAGCGCACGATGCCAACCGGGCGACTGAAGGCGAAACGCCTGGCACGCTCTTCCGTCATGCCGACACTGGTGGCAACGAAATCGAAGCGGCGCGACATCAAGCCTGGCAGTAGACCTTGGAATGGCAGATTCAGCTGCACGAGCTTGACACCCAACTTGGCGGCCATGTGCTCCAGTACGTCCCGGCCGTAGCCAACCACGACGCCGTTTTCGACGAATTCGTAGGGCTCGTAGGCGGCCTCGGTGCCAACGGTCAATTGGCCGCGCGCTTTGATGTCAGCCAGGCTGCCGCCTTCGGCCAGCGCAGCTCCTGAGAGGCAGGCGAGCACTGCGGCGGCCGCGAGGACCTTGCAAACATTCCGTCGACTTGTGTGACGCATGATCTTGTCTCCAGGTAGGTGGGGTGTTGTGAGGCTGAATTTATCCATCGCACCGGGAGATGAAAAATGATTCTTTTGGTAGTAAGGTTCCGAAATTCGATACCTTCCAGCCCATGAACCGACTCGACTTCACCGAACGCGACCTTCGCTCCCTGCGAATCTTCTGCACTGTGGCCGAGGCGGGTGGATTCACCGCGGCAGAACAGCGGCTCAACATGTCGAAGGCTTCGATCAGTCGTCACATTCGAGAGGTCGAAGAGCGCCTCGGCGTGCGTCTGTGCGAACGCGGTCCGGCAGGATTCAAGTTGAGCACCGCGGGCGTGGTCGCGGTGGAACTCGCCTCGCGGGCCCTCAAATCACTGGAACTGATACGCCCTGAGATCGACGCTGTGCGCGGCGTTTTGTCAGGCACGCTGTCGATCGGCATGGTCGAGCATGTGATCACCCACACGGATTGCCGTATTCCCGAAGCACTGGCCGAACTTCGACGGCGCGCACCAGACGTCAAGCCCGAACTCACTGTCATGACGTTTTCACAGCTCAGCGAGGCGCTGCGGGAGCGACGTGTCGAAGTGGCGATCCGTGGAACGTACAAGAAGGAGCGGCTGTTCGACTATCGCAAGCTCTTTGTCGAGAAGCACCGCATTTACGCTTCGAAAGAAACGGCTCGCAGGCGTGATCCCAAGCTTCCGCTTGTGTATCGGCCGCATCCATTTGTCGAACAGGCGTTGGCCGAGCACGGTTTCGAGCGCGGACCAGATGCCGGCGGGCTGGAGGCCATCGGTGTGCTTGTCGCCACCGGAAACTACGCGGGACTTCTTCCGGAGCACTATGCGGGGCTGGTTGCGAGGCGACATCCACTGGCCGAACTTCCGAAGGGCCCGGTGTTCAGCAACACGATCAGTGCAATCACCGAAGCCTCCCGGCCGATGACTATTCGTGTTGAGCTATTTCTCGACATCCTCGACGAGTTGCATCGAAATTCTTCTGTCGCACAGGACTGATGCGCGGGCGCGGACTGCGGGCCAGGAGGATCGTGGGCGCGCCTGACCGGATGCGGTACAGGAGGCACACGCGCCTCGGTGGATCTGCGCTCGCACAGGATTGCGGCGATGAAGCGGCTGCCGTTCGGGAGCGGATCGAGAAGTTGTTGCAAGAGACCTTCGCCGTCGACGGTTTCCACCTGTTCGATTTCGAGATGCTTGAAAAGCCCAAGGCCATCTCGGAAGACATGCGGCATTTCTGGGGTGGCTATGACGTGGTGTTCAAACTCGCGACGGCAGACGTCCATGCGGCGCACGGCAAGGACCTGAGCGCCTTGCGAAGGATGGCGTTGAATCTGGGCCAGGGCACGCGGTTCTCCATCGACATCAGCCGTTTCGAGTACGTGGAGGACAAGGAGCCCGCCGACCTCGAGGGCTACACCATCTACGTGTACTCGCCCGTGATGATCGTCTGCAGAAAAGCTGCGGGCCATCTGCCAGCAGATGCCCGAGTACGGCCCCATCATCAAGAGAGCCCGGCCCGGCTCCGCGCGGCCGCGCGATTTCGTGAACATCTTCGTGCTGATGGAGAGGCTGAACCTGGATCTGGGTTCGCAGAAGGCCCTTGCCATCCTCCGTTCGATGTTCGCCGTGAAGAAGGTGCCGCTCGGTTTCCTCGCAAAAGTGCCCGATGCGTATGAATTTCACCTCGCCGGCTTTCCTGCCGTCCAGGCAACCCTGGAGCCCAGTTTCGACCTGAGGGGGTTTCGACTACGTCCTGGGTCTGATCGAGCGTCTAGAACCCGTTTGGGACGTGTAGACGCCACTCG
This sequence comes from Variovorax sp. BGA-UO-ETr-C22, assembly GCF_059567965.1. Classification (NCBI taxonomy): domain Bacteria; kingdom Pseudomonadati; phylum Pseudomonadota; class Betaproteobacteria; order Burkholderiales; family Comamonadaceae; genus Variovorax; species Variovorax sp. BGA-UO-ETr-C22. Next base: position 401,601 of record NZ_JCAQPA010000008.1, on the reverse strand, counting down.
GGGTCGTAGCGCATGCCCACCAGCGCCTTGCTCAGATCGAGCAGACGCTACATTGCGAATAGCCCGTGTCCTGAAATACGGGGGCAAGATCACAACCATCCACTGGTTCGTGTGATGGCTGCCGTTCGAGAACAGATCGAGGGCGTGTTGCTCGAAGGCGAAACACTGTCGCATTTTGTCGAGCAGGGGGCGACTGATGCTGCTCGTCGCCGCAAGGCACAGCAAGATTTCGTGGCGCGTGGACGCGCCTCGCTTGCCCGTGCGGGCGAGTTCTATGTGGCAGACGAGGTGTTCGCTGCGATGAAGTCTCGGATCGACATCGCGCGCAAGGCTGTCGAGAATGGGCGTGGTGGCGGCTCCAAACGGCGCGCGTGACTTATGTCGTGCACTTGACGCGCGACGCGTTGCAAGATCTGCTGCGTCTTGAAGCCTTTCTCCTCGAGGCGGTTCTCAAGCACGGCGACTGAGAACTACCGGATCGCGCACTACTGGCGATCCGGAGAGAGTTCCGCATCTTGTCCAATCCTTTCACTTGTCGCGTCGCCTTCGACGACCGATTGGAGCGAGAACTCGTCATTCCATTTGGTGCCTCGGGCTATGTTGACTTGTTCCATATCGTCAGTGAACGAGAGACCGTGGTGTCTGCCATCCGGTATCAGCGGGAGGACGACTGTCACTGGCCGTGAGGTCGTCCGTGCCATCAGGCATTGAGCACCAGTTCCCCACATGCGCAGTCACCATCCGGTGCAGCGTCCGAGAGACGGCGAGTTTCAAGCGTGCCGTCCCGTCTCGCTTCGCCTCGCGTCGGCCCGAAGAAAAGTGAAACTGGAGCGTAGGGCTTGCCGCGACGTGGGACGTGGCACACCGTTCTTGCCGGCCAGGTCTGCGCGCCAAACAGCGCGCTGCGGCCTGCGGCCGTCTTCGAACCCCTGACGGCTGCGCCGCGGTCTGCCGGCGACGGTCCCGGGCCATGTCTTGCGTCTTCGTGATCCGCGCGGAGCGCGGACCGCGCTGGTGCGTGCATCCCGACGCGCTCGATGGCTGGTGATGGAGCGGCCGGCTGCGAGAGCTGGCGCGGTGCGTCAAGTGGCCGTGCATGCACGGCAGTCACTGGACAGCCGTCCGCCTGAACGTTCGGCGATTCCTGACGTTGAGGTGGGGCGTGTGCTTCGCAGGGCCTCAATGGCGTGCCGCCTTCGGCGGCGCGGGCGTCGCGTGCAGGGCTTCACGGCCTGTCTGTGCGCGTTGCCGCTGCGTTCGAAGACGCCTCTTGACCGACGCATAGCGCGCTCGGGCCACTGTCCAGGGCTGCGGGCTTTGCCTCCGTCCTCACCCGGTCCTCGCTGCGCTCGGCTGCGGCTTGCGGGCGGTCCCTGGACATCGGCCCTTGTCGCGCGCTGTTCATGCGTCGAGGCGGCTCCGAAAGCAGATGTTCAACCACCGCGGCACACGCCGCAGAAAGGCCCAGCCATGCACGCTCATTCGATTTCCAGTTCCAGCTCGCGCGCTGCCGGCGGCCCGAATCGCTCTGGCAACCGGGCAGCCACGGGCGTTCCCCCCGGACCCCCCGAGGACTCTCCCAAAGCAGGTGGAGGTACCGCCGGATCCCCGGGCACCGCTGCGCGGGGCCGCAACCGCATGGACATGCGCCAGGTCGTGACGGACCGGATCGTCGCGATGCTGGAGAAGGGCGGCCATGTGTTCCGCGAACGCTGGACGCGGGCGGCGGCGCGCGGGGTGCCGCGCAACGGCAAGACCGGGGTGCCGTACCGCGGTGCGAACGTGCTGCTGCTCTGGGAGGCGGCGATCGAAGAGGGCTATGCGTCCAATGTGTGGCTGACCTACAGGCAGGCGCAAAGTCTCGGTGCCCAGGTGCGCAAGGGTGAGCGAGGCGTGCTGTGCGCGCACTTCGAGCGCAAGGCGCGTGAGCGCCGCGAGGATGCCGATGGCGCCCTCCTGGAAGACGGATTGGATGAGGAGACGGTGAGCGCGGACTCCGGTGCCCGCGCGGGTGTGCTGATGTGCCTGCCGTTCTGGCTGTTCAACGCGGCGCAGATCGACGGGCTGCCGCTCGAGGTGGTGGACCTGGGTGTCGCTGCGCCGACGGCGAGCGTGCAGGTTCCGGTGGAGCGGGCGATACGGCTGCTGGGAGGCTGCAACGCGACGATCCGGCATGGCTTCGATCAGGCGGCGTATCTGCCAGGTCTCGATGAAATCCGGCTGCCCTGGCCGCGGCAGTTCACGAGTGCCGAGGCGCAGTGCGCGACGGCGCTGCACGAGCTGGTGCACTGGACGGGGCATCCCGATCGGTTGAACCGGTGCTTCGGGCGGCGTTTCGGCGACGCGGCCTATGCCTTCGAGGAACTGGTGGCCGAACTGGGCAGCGCCTTCGTGATGGGCCACTGCGGGCTGGTTGATGCCACGGTCGAGGGGCACGCGGCCTACATCGGCGCCTGGTTGCAGGTGCTGCGCGGCGACCGCATGGCGATCTTCACGGCGGCGCGTCTTGCGCAGGAGGCCTTCGCGTTCATCGTCGCGCGGGAAATGCCGGCCCTTGCAGAGTCCGCGGCGAGCGCGGGGGGCGCATGAAGGCCGCCGCAGGCCGGCGCGCGTTCGGCCGTGGTGCAGGTTCGTTTCGCGCCATGCAACGCGATGGCTGCCAGCGCCTGGAATCCGGGCATGGCGGCCTTCGGGAAAGTGCATGCCGCGCAAGCGTTGCCGGGCGCGCTCGCTGTCCGGATCATCGCGCCTTCCGTTGTGAAGACGTGCGGACTTCCAGCGCCGGGATCGCGATGCGACGCGGTGCGCGGTGGAGGTGGGCGCGTTTCGCTCCACCGTTGTTGTTGCTGTCCGGTCCGTCAAACTCATGAAACCCCTTTCCCTTTACGCCGTCACGATCGCCACGCTTGCCATGGGCGTCTCCTTCGTCACCAGCGCCCAGGTCGCCTACCTGGGGCCGGCGGGCAGCTGGACCCACCAAGCCTGCATGGACCTGTTCGGCGACACGGACCTGGGTGCGCTGGACAGGCAGGCGCTCTTCAAGGCCCTGAGCGAGAAAGCCGTGGCCAAGGCCTGCGTGCCCGTCACGACGTCGGTGGTCGGGACTACGCCTTATCTCGATGACGTGCTGGCGCTCGATGGCGTGCATGTGGTAGGCGAGTATCCGAAGGCACTGGGCTACAGCCTGCTGGCCAAGCCCGGCACCCGCAAGGAGGACATCCGCACGGTCCTTGCGCATCCGGTGGCGCTGGAGGAGGTCAAGCCCTGGCTCGACCTGGAGATGCCGGATGTCAAGCGCCAGCCTGCAGCCAGCGGTGGCGCTGCCGCGCGATCGGTGGCGGAGGGGACGGCCTCGGACATCGCAGCGATGGGGCCGCCCGGCGCCGCGCGGCTCTATGGCCTCGCGCCGATCGTCAACGGCATCGAGGAGGGACCCCACAACACGACGCGCTGGTGGGTGCTGGGGCGTGCGCTGCCCGCACCCAGCGGCAACGACAAGACCACGCTGCTGTTGACCGTGGACGAAGCGGGCTTTCAGCGCTCGCTGCAGACGCTCGCGCGATCGGCCCAGGTCCTGGCCCTCTACGAACGCCCGGGCAAGCGATCGCTGGACGGCCACCGGTATGTCGTCGACGTCGTGGGCCATGCCTCGCAGCCGGAGATCGCCAGGCTGCTGGTGGACCATGCGGAGTTCCGGCTTCTCGGCTCCTATCCTCGAAGATACTGAAGTCTGCATGGAGGCGCAGACAGGGGCTGCCCGACCCACGCAGCTGATCGAGTGCCGCGCTCTAATGAGAGCCAACTCGCTGAGACATCGGCAGCCGCTCCTGCTTTCTTATCGATTCGGGAGAGCGTCGCGTGGCGCTCAAGTACGGCGTGCATGCGGACAATCACTGGGGCGCCGATGAGCTCTTGAGCCTTGCCTCGAACAAGGCCCGAGGTGTCGGTGACCGTAGCCCGACAGTGCCGCAGTCGCAGTTTGCGCAGGTCATCGTCTTGCCAAAGAGTGACAGCGGCCGGCATCGAGGCGGTTCCCCTGAGCGGATTTTTTCTCCCTGGCCTCTACCAGCGCCGAACCACTGTCGAGAGGCAGTGTGCGTGACCCAGGTGAAGTCGCAGTGAAGTCCGTGCAGAAGTTCCGTGAAACGATACCCGTGGTCCGGTGTCGTGCGACTCTTGTCCAGCTGGACCGGGAGGGGCGACTGATCGGCATGTCGGCGCAAGAGGGCCGTCCCGCAGCGTTTCGCCGCGCCCATTCGCCTCATGTGACCTGCGCCACCGGAATGATTGGCCCCGAATGGAACCGCATCGGAAGGCGCGCACAGCGTTGAACCGGGTTCCCCGCCTCCTCGAGGCAGACGCGCCGCGAAGTGTTGCCTTCGGTCGCCGCCGAGGTTGTGAGGCCGTAGAACTCGCACCGCTTGGCGGCGAGCCGCTGTTTGTCGGGCAGCTGTGTCTGGTATCGCGCCATGAGCGCTGGTGACAGCATGCGGCTCCCGGCCGCGCTCTTCCAGAACCTCGTAGACAGAAACCCAGTAAACGCCGGTGAATTCCATGGCGGCCGTTCGAATTCCCATTGACACCGATCAGTCTGCCATTCGCCCAATGTCGCCGGTGAAAGCCTGGAATGTCTGCACTGGCTCATTGCACAGATCGGGCGGAACGCCATCGGCGGTGGAGCGGGTCAGCGTCCATTCGTGCTCCGTGAACACCCGGGATCCATCGAAAGCGGCGCCGCGGCTCGCTCCGCGCATGCGAACGGGTTGGCCAGCACATAGCGCTGCTCGATCAGCCGGCAGGATAAGGCGCCGATCACGGACAGCGCGTAGGCCATGGCGCGGCGCCAGCGGTCCTCGGAAGAAGCGCCATTCCGCGGAGATGCGCGGTCGCGCGGAGCCGACCCAGCGCTCCCGCGGCAACGGGCGGCGCAGGAAGGCGCAGTAAGCGACGTTGCCCGCACCCCCGGCGTGGCACGTGTCGACCGTGTCGCGCGCGCTCAGCCCCGAGAAGCGCTCGCTGATCAGCGACGAGGTGCTGCGCGTGGTCGAGGAGGCCGCGCAGCGCCTGGGCTACCGGCCCAACCGCGCGGCCTCGGCGCTGCGCACGGGCCGCACCCACACCATCGGCGTGCTGGTGCTCGACATCACCAACGCGGTGTTCCCGCCGATCCTGCAAGGCATCGAGGCCAGCGCGGCTGCGCGCGGCTACTTCGTGTTCGTCACCAACGTGGTCGATCCGGCGCTCGCACGGGCGGTGCTGCGCGAGGCCGGCCTGCGCGTGCCGAAGGACATCTCGGTCACGGGCCACAACGACATGCCGCTGGTGGACATGGTCGATCCGCCGCTCACCACCATCCGCCTGCCGCACCGCGAGAGATGCTGTTCGAGGAGATCGACGGACAGGCGCTGTCCGCCTCCACCGTGGTGCTGCGACCGGAGCTGGTGGTTCGCAAGTCGACGGGCGCACCGGCCACGCGTCGAGTCGCAACATGGATCGCCTTGCCACCAACCCTGGGGAGGTCAATTGATGGCCTCTATCGAGAGGCGCTTTCGTTGCCTCACGAGATAGTCAATTCCCCATGAGAACTGAGGGCAGGCGGCGTCGCGTAGCCCGTCGGACCAGTGCGCTGAGGCGGAGTCAACGATCTCCAGGCGCCCCTTGCTCCAGGCTGGACAACAGCTTTCCCAGAACCCGGGCGGCAATCTCATTTTCATTCTTGCTGAGCGGCGCGAGCAAGGCCTCGAGCTGCGCGAAGTGCAGCGCAATGGCGCGATCGGCGAGTTCGAGGCCTTCGGGCGTCAACTGCACGATTACTCCGCGCCGATCATTGGGGTCACGCAGGCGCACCACCAGCGCCTGCTGTTCGACACGATCGATACGGTTCGTGATCGCGCCCGACGTCAGCAGTGATACCTGAAGCAACTCCCCTGGACGCAACTGATAGGGCGCGCCGGCCCGGCGCAGCGTCACGATCAAGCTGAACGACTCCCATGAGAGCCCCAATGGCGCGAGCCATTGCTCGGCGCGTCGCGTGATGTGCGCGGACAGGCGCGCCATGCGCCCGACGATGCCCAGCGAAGAGGGATCCAGGTCGGGGCGCTCCCTGTGCCAGTCTTCGATCAACGCTGCGACTGAGTCGGAATTCTTCGGCATAGCTTCACATTAATTATCTTGACGTTAAGAGAATCGACGTCTACATTGTCAATTCATTCTGCATTGTCGCTTTCAACGGAGATCGCATGAGCCTGACCATCACCCACCTCGAAGGAACCGACTTCCAAAAGAGTCGTGCCTTCTCTCCCGCCGTGATCACCGAAGGCGGCCGCACGGTCTGGCTGGCCGGGCAGACGGCCACGACTGACCTAGAGGGGCGCGACATCTCCGGCAATCTGCAGGCGCAGGCCCGGACTTGTTTCGCGTTGATCGGACAGACGCTGGAGCGCGCTGGCGGGTCGCTCGACAACCTCGTGTGGATGACCGTATTCATCAACGACCCACGCTACGGCGACGAGTTCGTGCGCATCCGCCAAGAGATCTTCAACCATGGGCGCTTTCCGGCCAGCGCGCTGATCACGGTGTCCCACTTCGCCCGTCCCGGCATCGTGATCGAGATCCAGGGGCTTGGCGTCGTCTAGCGCCTTTAGTTTCATCCACCGGCCTACGGAGCAAAGAAATGGCAGCTGATTTTTTGAAGATGAAAAAGTATCTGTTCTTGACGTGGGCCTTGGGCGCGGCGTGTGCCGCGCTGGCCCAGCAGCCGTACCCGAGCCGGCCGATCCAGATCGTCGTCACCGCGGCGCCGGGCTCGTCGGCCGACATCCTCGCGCGCATCTTCGGTGACGAGTGGGGGCGGCAACTTGGCCAACCGGTTCTGGTAGACAACCGTCCGGGCGCCGGCGGCAATATCGCGGCCGAGCTCGTTGCAAGGGCCAAGCCCGATGGCTACACGGTGCTGCTCGCGAGCACCAGCACCCACGGCATCAACCCGTCGCTGTATGCGTCGATGCGCTTCGATCCGGTGAAGGACTTCGCACCGATTTCGCGGCTCGCCTCGAGCCCGAACGTGTTGGTCGTGCCCGCGGCCTCTCCCGCGCAATCGATCAAGGACCTCGTGGCTATTGCGAAGAGCAAGCCCGGCGAGCTCAGCTATTCGTCGGGAGGCAGCGGCACCTCGCAGCATCTGGCCGGCGAAATGTTCGCGGCCGCAACGGGAACCAAGCTCCTGCACGTGCCCTACAAGAGCGCACCGCAGAGCATGAACGCCGTGCTGGCCGGTGAGGTGAACATGTCGTTCGTGAGCGTGCCGGTGGCGCTCGCGCAGGCAAAGTCAAGATCGGTGAAGGCGCTGGGAGTCACCTCGCTCGAAGCGGTCTCGACGTGGCCGGAACTGCCGACCATCGCCAGTCAGGGTCTGCCGGGCTTCAATGTTTCCGCTTGGTTCGGGCTCGCCGCGCCAGCGGGCACGCCACCCGCAGTGATCGAGCGACTCGCCACGTCCGCGCACAAGGTGCTGGGCCTGCCAGCCATCAAGAGCAAGTTGCAAGACCAGGGCATGGAGGTCGTGTCGGACACACCGACGGAGTTCAGCGCCTTCATCAAGAGCGAAATCGTCCGTTGGGGCAATGTCGTCAAGGCATCCGGCGCCAAGCTCGAATGAAGACAGGTCACACATGCCGACATCTCTGAACTCTTTGCGCGTGATTGCTTTCGACGGCGGCTGGAACCTGCCGATATGGGCGGCACAGCGCCTTGGGTATTTCGAAGCCGAGGGCCTTGCCATCGCCCTGGCGTACACCGCTAACTCCGGCGAACTGGTCACAGGACTGCTGGCTGGACAACACGACATCGCTTTTGCCGGTGCGGACAACTTCGTCGCCTATCGCGACGGAGCGGGCGAAGGCACCGCAGTGGCCGAACCCGACCTATTTATGTTCATGGGCGGCGACAGTGGTTTTCTGAGCCTCGTCGCCGCGCCTGGCATCACTGAACTGGCAGCTCTGCGCGGTTGCGGCGTGGCGGTCGATGCCATGACCACTGGCTTTGCTTTCGTCCTGCGAGAACTGCTCGCACGCGGAGGCGTTCTCGAATCGGATGTGCGTTTCGAGCGTGCCGGTGGTACGAGCCAACGCTATGCCGCGCTGATGGACGGTAAGTTTGACGCGACGCTGCTTCGCACTCCCTTCGACCTGTTGGCGGTCGAGCGTGGATGCCATTGCCTGGCCTATGGTCGCGAGTTGGGGCCGTACCAAGGGACGGTCGGTGCGGCGCTACGCAGTTGGGCTGAGGCCCATGGCGACGTCCTGGAGGCGTTCCTTCGGGCCTATCGAAAGGGCCTGACGTGGTGCTTTGACAGCAGAAATCGATCTATGGTCGAGTCGCTGCTACTGAGCAACATGAAGGACCTTGTCCCTTCCTGTGTTGTCGCTGCGGCAGATCAACTCCTGTCCCCCGACGACGGACTAGCGCTCGACATGCGCATCGATCCGCGTGGCCTGCAAACGGTGCTGAACCTGCGGAAAAAATATGCCACGCGAGGCGCAGGGAATGACCATCCGAGTCGCATGCATGACTACTTCGATCACACCATCCTCGACAAAGCCTTACGGGCTTGAATGGACCCTGTCTGTGGGGGTGCGGACATGAATTTAACTGGTCTATGTCGTACGTCCAACCTGCTGCGTCGGCACAGAAGCGAGATTCTGTTGCCAGCTGTCGTGTTGACCTCGGGTCAAGATGACATGCTCAGACGCCTACCGACGAGATCATGTGTGAAGCGTGGATTCCAGATATTTTCAGACCAGCATGGCTGAAGGGAACACGCAGAAGAGGTCGGTCCTTGCATGAAGTCTTGCGTGTGGGGCTTGGGGGGGTCTTCAGAACTTTCTTCTTTCGTTGCATTGCAGATTCAGCAGGGCAACGAGTGCGACCAGCATCAGGCCGCTGCTTGCGTGAGGAGATCGTATGCCAGAAGACCGTGACCGCGGTCTTCAAGAACATGCCGATCATCCAGATCGACATTTCTTTTCATTCCAAGCCGCCTCCAGGCGGCTTTTCGTTTCCAGACTCCTGCAATCCGTCACGGCGCATCAGCCGTGCCGGGGGTTATGTCGCATCCTTGACGCCCAACTTCGACCCTACCGGCACTCTGGCCACCACCGTCACACCGACCACGGGACGGGTTGCTCGTCACAACACCCTGGCCATCGCACTGGGGTCACTCGACCGCTCGGGGCAGTTCGTCTACCAGGTAATCCAAGAAGACCCGCACCGAGGGCAGCCAACCCTGTCGAGCGGGCAGCACGGCCGTCAGACTCGAGTCGGCTGCGCGCCATTGCGGCAACACCCGGACCAGCGTTCCCGCTGCCACCTCCTCTCGGCACACGTAGCCTGGAAGCACAACAATGCCCAGGCCGGCACAGGCAGCCTGCTTCAATGCAACCATGTCGTTGCTTACGAAGCGGGCGGTAATTGGCACCATGGCAGCGGGCTCTTCCTCGAATCGCAGAGACCAACTTTTCGTTGTCCCGCGGCCGTGCGCGATGGCGCTGTGGGTCACAAGATCATCGGGACGATGCGGAACGCCTTTGTCATCGAGATACGTCGCAGAGGCGAACAAAAGCCAGGGAACCGCTGCCAACCTACGCTGCACGAGTGACGAATCAGGAAGAGGGCTGGCGTGTGCGCGAATGGCCAGATCGTATCCTTCTCCAACAATGTCCGTCATCACGTCGGATGCGTGCTGTTCAATACTGACCTTCGGATACATGCGCATGAAGGCGGGAAGGATTTCCCGTAATGCAAACTGAGCAACTGTCACGGACGACGTGATACGGAGCGTGCCGCTCGGTTCGCTCTGCCGCTGGCGACCGACATTTTCTGCGCCCTCGGCCGCCCGAAGCAAAGATTGCGCATGGCGGTAGAACTCGCCGCCCACGTTCGTCAATCCAAGTTTTCGGGAACTCCGATTGAGCAACTGAACCCCGAGATCGGCCTCAAGCTGTTGAACACGCAGGCTCAATGTCGACTTAGACGCGCGCAGCACCCGCGCGGCAGCGGTAAATCCGCCATGGTTCACCACCTGCACGAAATAGAAGACATCTGTCAGGTTCAACATCCCAGAATCATCCCATTTCCTAAGACGATGTGTCAGAAATCCTCGGGCTTCTCGAACGATGAGTGATTCCATAGAGTTCAGTTCTCACTTATGGAGTCGCAGATGTCGAAGTTTTTCCCTAAGACGGCAGTCGTTCAACTGGCCGCCAGTGCACTGCTCGTGGCATTTGGAACCGGCGCCATGGCGGCCGACACCAAGGCGATGCAAACTGGCCCAACCGCCGCGGCTGTCGCGGCCCAGAATGTGCCGCAGCAACTGAAAATGCTGTCGCGCCAGAACACGGTGCTGCTTCTGGTCGATCAACAGATTGGGTTGTACACCGGCGTGCGCGACATCCCGGTGGCAGAGCTCAAGCACAACGTTGTCGCGTTGGCCAAGGCCGCCAAGGTGCTGGGCATCCCGGTTGTGCTGACGGCCACCATGCCCGATGGCCTGTGGGGCCCGATCATCCCCGAACTGGTTGCGGCCCTACCCGGTGTGCCGGTCATCAGCCGTACGGTCATCAATGCCTGGGACGACCCGAAGGTGCGGGCCGCCATTGAAAAAACTGGCCGCAAGCAGATCCTGGTTGCTGGCGTCTCGCTGGAGGTCTGCGCAGCGTTCCCTGCCTTGTCCGCCAAGGCGGCCGGCTACGACGCCCGTGTGGTGCTCGATGCTTCCGGGACGTTCAACGAAGCCAAGCGGGTGAGCGGCCTGCAGCGGCTCACACTCGCGGGAGTGCCGGTGACGGACTACGCCACCGCAGGTGTCGAACTGCTTGCGGACAACGCGGACCCGAAGGCCCACGACGTCTATGACGCGCTGGACATTCCTTTCGCGACGCTGGTCTGGCAGTTGAAGAACACTCCGCAATCCAAGAACCAGTGAGGCCAGCCATGGGCATTCGGTTTTCAAAAGTGGTGAATGCGACGGCCCAGCCGGTCGGAACCGGGTGCACCATCGCCCAGTTCCGCCACGACGCGTTCGGGGGCACGGCGATGTCGCCCTTCGTGATGGTGGATCACTTTCACATGTGGCAACCCACCTTCGACGTCCACCCTCACGCGGGATTTTCTGCGGTCACGCTCGTATTCGAAGATACGAAGGGTTCCATGCTGAGCCGGGACTCGATTGGCAACAATGCGACGTTCGGCGCAGGTGACCTGCATTGGACGATGGCGGGTCGCGGGATTCTGCACACTCAACTCCCGGCGGAATCGGCGCACATCCATGCGCTGCAGATTTTCGTGAATCTGCCGGCATCCCTGAAGCATCTGCCGCCGGATTCGTTTCATGTTGGCTGCGACAAGATGTCCGTCGTCGAGACCGTGGAGGGAGCGCGTGTGCGCGTCGTTGCCGGGGATTTTCAAGGGCGGACCTCGCCGACCCGCGCGCCCCGTCCCATCCTGATGCTCGATGCGCGGTTGGAGAAACCCAACGCGTCCATCGATGTGCCTTTGCCAGGCGAATGGAATGCATGGGTGCATGTGGTCCAGGGGTGCGTCGTCGTGGACGGCGGCGCCGAACTGCTGGCTGGTCAGGCCATCTGTGCCAGTGCCGACGGCAGTGGCGGCATCATCGGTCTGCGCGGTAGCGAGGGGGCGCATTGCGTCGTGCTGGCGGGCGAGCGGATCGATGAGCCCGTCATTGCTCGCGGGCCGTTTGTCTTCGAAAGCGAGGCGTCACTTGATGAGGCAGTGCGCGACTTTCGCGCAGGAAAGTTTGGATCGGTGGCGTCCCCGCCTGCCTTGAAGCAGGCCTAGCCTGGTGGTGGCGGTCGCACCAAATCCACCCCGATGCCCCGCTCGTGTCAGGGCATCGGGTCCCTAACCCCCACCAAATGAAGTGCGAATCATGACCAAGAAAAAAATTGCCGTTGTTACTGGCGGCTCACGAGGAATCGGCGCAGCGATTGCCAAGAAACTTGCTGCGCAAGGCACGCACGTTGCCATTGTGTACCGCGGCGATCACACGCAGGCGCAATCGGTCGTCGACGCCATCACAGCTGCAGGCGGCACGGCCGCAGCGTTCGCAGCGGATGTGGCCGATCACGCAGCGGCGCAGAGCGCCATCAATGCGATCGTGACCCAATTCGGCCATATCGACATTCTGGTCAACAACGCCGGTATGTTTGAAGCACGCACCTTTGGCGCCATCGACGCCGAGCACGTCAGTCGCGTGTTCAGCGTCAACATCGGCGGTGTCCTGAATATGACCCAGATTGCTGTACCTCATTTCCCCGCTGCAGGCGGGCGCATCGTCAACGTTTCCAGCAACCTCATCTACACGCCACGTCCGGGAACAGCGATCTATTCGGCAAGCAAAGCCGCCGTTTCCGTTTTGACCAACGCCTTTGCCAAGGAACTTGGCGCACGCGGTATCACTGTCAATGCCGTGGCGCCGTCCATGACCAGCACGGACATGACCGCTGCCACGCCAGAAGCCCGTCGTCAGGCGGTCATCGCGGCCACGCCTGCCGGCCGCATTGGGGAGCCGGCAGATATTGCTGACGTCGTCGTCTTCCTGACTTCGGAGGATTCGCGTTGGATCACGGGACGAACCATCCTGACCGACGGTGGCATGACCGATGCGCTGTAGGAGGCACCATGCATGTCGTCACGGTACAGTTGACTCTTCGGCCCGACTGCATCGACACATTCCTGCATGAATTGGGCGCGTTTCGCGTGCTGCTGGAGGCAGAGCCAGACTGCTTGCGATTTGAAGTCCTGCAGCATGCAGACCATCCGGGCTCGATACTGTTGATTGAGGCATGGAGCAGTCGCGACTATTTCGAGCAGGTGCAGCTCAAGCGGCCCTACTACGTGCCATATCTCGAGCGCGTCCGGCCCATGTGGGCGAATGAACGCCGTTTCGACCATTGGCATTGCAGATGAAAGGCTGGTTGTTGGATTCCACCGATCTCTGACCCAACAGCAATCTGTTGCGTTCGTTGTGTCCGGGCGATATAGCGCCCATGAAAAAGCCCGCACGGGGCGGGCCTTACCTTACTTGTATAGTTTTGAGGGGCGCTAGTGTGTCACCGGTTCCGCGTGAATGCTGCGAGCCATGAAGTGCCATTCCTGCGCGCGCAGACGCTCCCACGCCTTTTCAAGGTGATCCGCCGGCAGTAGCTTGCGTTTGCGCTCGCTCCAAGCGTGCACATGTTCGATCGCCGCTGAGGGGGATTCACGGGCTTCTTCGTGGTGGACCATCACCCACAGCATCGTACTCAGCAGTTCCATACCATGAGGGTCCTCGAAGCCGTCGATCAGCCGCGCCACGCGCTCGATGCGCTTGTTGGTGGTGTCATCGCGCGCCAGAAGGCCGCGCGCTTCATCCACGCCTTCAGGAATGGTCATGAGTGGTCGACCTGGCGAGCTGTCCCCATCGCCCATGCCGGTGAGGTAGTGACTATCCAGCCGCTTGAGTACGTGGCCCAGATTGGGCGCATAGGGGCCGTATCGGTCGGCTTGGAAGGTCAACTTCAGTTCTTGTCCCGCCTCCTGCATGAAGTACATGAGCTTTTGCGCCTCAAGCTGGGTGACGAATGGCTCCAGCAGACCCTGGATGTAACGACTCATGAGCACGAGCAGAGTGGCCGAGGCCTTAGTGAGCTTAGGCCGTGGCGTGCGATCCGCACCGGAAATCCGCTTTAGACGTCGTCGATCTTTGATGTGGGCATGCGCCACGCGTGTCGGTGGGCCCCTTAGCTGTCTCCAGCCGATCTGGCGAGACCCGAAACGCCTTTGCGATGGACACGAACTCGCGCTCGGGCACTGCCTCCGATGTTTGCCTAACTCTTCCACCAGCAGCACCTGGTTTCGGCCCAGCTCTTGCTGCGCTCGGTTGATCGAGCAACCAAGAAAAAGCCCGCACGAAGGCGGGCAAGGCGATCCCCGGAGGAGGGAGGATACAGAAAAGGGGATCGCTAAATTAAGTCTAACGTATTAATTATGTAAGGTCGAGTGCCTATGAAAAAGCCGTCTCGGTTCCGGCTTCTGGGTTCCTATCCTCGACGGTATTGAAGGCTCGGCGCGGCGCTAGCACGCTGAGGGAGCAGCCCCGGCGTCGGCCGGCCGAGGGGCGGTCAAGGCCATCGCCGGAGTCGTCCCGCGCCCCGAGGCACCCGGCATTCGTCAGTAGCCGAGCTTCGCCGCTGCGGGGCGCCGTCCGCCTGCATTCGCGGCCTGCTGGAAGGCCTGCGTGATCAGGCCGGTCGTGGTGCTCGCGAAATAGCGTGCGCCCCACTGGCCGTACTTGTCTTCGTCTTCAGGCGTGAGCGCGATCACGCCGCCGCAGTTGCCCGCATCGCGGATCGCACACAGTGCGCGCTGGATCGCGGCTTCGACTTCGGGGGCCTTCCAGTTGTTGTCGAACCCCATGGCGTGCGACAGATCGTTGGGGCCGACGAAGACGGCATCGACGCCGGGCACGGCCGCGATCGTGGCGGCCTGCTCGACTGCCTCGGGGGTCTCGATCATCACGATCAGCGCCACGCCCGAATTGCTGCGCTCGGTGTGCGCTACCCCGGGAAAAGCCCCGTAGCCGGCCGCGCGCGGACTGAACGCGCTGCCGCGCCGACCGACACGCGGATAGCGCACCTGCTGCACCAGGTCACGCGCTTCCTCGGCGCTGCCGACCATGGGTATCTGAACACCGCTGGCGCCCATGTCGAGCACGCGGGAGATGTCGTGGCGCAAGCAGCGCACCACGGGCACGATGCCGCTCGCGCGCGCGGCTCGCAGCATGTGCTCAGTGCTCTCCAGGTTGGCGCTGCCGTGCTCGTTGTCGAGGATGACGAAGTCGAACCCGGCGTAGCCGCACATCTCGACGATGGCCGGGCTCGGCAGCGAATTGAACAGGCCGCGCAAGCGTTGGCCGCTCCTGAGAAGGGCGGGCAGGCGTGTGTCCAGCGGATGGTGGGTGGTGTCCATGGTGTGTTGTGCGTCCTTCAATGGATGTCTTCGGCTTGCCGCATCGCTAACTCGATCTTCGCCAGACCGAATCCCGGAGCGCGCGCGGCGGCCAGCAGTGGTGCCTCCCGCCGTTGCACGAGATCGATGCAGTCGGGCAGGGCCGAGAGGTATTGCGGCGCAATGCGCACCGCGCCGTGCCGGTCGGCGTGGAGCAGGTCGTCATGGGCCACGCGCAGGCCGAACACCTCCACGGGATCGCCGATGCTTTCGATGTGCACGAAGGCATGCGAGGGGCCGATGCTGCCGGCGAGGATCGGAAAACGCGCTGACAGGTCACCCAAGTCCCGCACGGAGCCGTTCGTCAGCACGCCCGAGACCCCGAGTCCCTCGTGCACGGCCGAGTTGACCTCGCCCCAGAACGAGCCGGTCCCCGGATGATCGTCCAGATCCTGCATCACGACGATGGTGGGGATGCCGTCGATCGGTGTCACATGCCGGTAGTAGTCCAGGCGCAACTGGCGGAGCTGGTCGGCCGGCCGCGACGCGGGCCGCGCGGCACGGATACAGGCGGTGCGCGCGAAGCCGAGCATCGGCGGCATCGGCGATGGCGCGGCCACCAGGGTGCCATAGGTGAATCCCTGCGCACTGCGCCCGCCCATTGCCAATTCGAGGGCGTTGCAGAGGGTGGGCGTGTCGACGGCGCACAGTTTGCGCGCGAGTTCGGTGCTCAGCAGGTGCGCAGTCATTCGATGTGCACCTGGTTCGCCTTGATGATCTCGGCGAACTTCAATGTTTCGTCCTGGATGAATTGGCGAAAGGCCAGCGGCGTCATCGGCCGGGGCGTGAAGCCCTGCGCCGCGAGGCGTTCGATCACAGAGGGCGAGCGCAACACGGCCACCACTTCGGCGTTGAGCCAGGCGACCACCGGCGCGGGCGTCGCGGCAGGCGCCAGCAGTCCGAGCCAGGTCGCGGCCTCGAAGCCCGCAACACCCGATTCGGCCACCGTCGGCAGCTCGGGGGCCAGCGGCGAGCGCGCGGCGCTGGTGACAGCCAGCGCCTTGGCCTGGTTGTTCCTGGCAAAGGCCAGCGCGGTCGTCATGTTGTCGAACTGCATGTCGATCTGGCCGCCTGCCAGATCGACCAGCGACTGGCTGCTGCCCTTGTAGGGCACATGCACCGCCTTGCCGCCGATGCGATTGAGGAGCATCAGGGCGGTCAGGTGCTGTGAGGTGCCGTTGCCGCTTGAGCCGTAGGACACGGCATCGGGCTTGGCCTTGACCACGGCGACGAGCGACTTCACGTCGGTCGCACCCGATTTGTTACCGGCCAGCAGCACGAGCGGCGTGCTCGCGAGCTGAGTCACCGGTGCGAAATCCTTGTCAACGTTGTAGCCGATCTTCTTGAGCAAGGTGGGATTGACGGACAGCGCCGTCTGGGTGCCCAGCAACAGGGTGTAGCCGTCGGGCTTGGCGCGTGCGACGAACTCGGTGCCGATGCCCCCGCCCGCGCCGGCCTTGTTGTCGACCACCACGGCGGTGCCCCAGCGCTTGCCAAGCTCGTCGGCCACGAGGCGCGCGACGATGTCGGTGGCGCCGCCAGGCGCGAAGGGCACGACGATGGTGACGCGGCCGGTGGCCGGGTAGCCGCCGGGACCCGCGGCATTCTGCGCCGAGGCGAGGCCGGCGATGCCGCCGAGGGCCGCGAACACGAAGGTGCGACGGAGAAAGGAAATGTGCTTCATGGTTTCGTCCTCATTCGGCCTGGATGCCGGCGTCCTTGATGACCTTGCCCCACTTGACGATCTCCGCGCGCTGGAACGCGCTGAACGCATCCGCGGTGCGGCCGTCGGGCTCGACGCCCAGGCCGCGCAGCTTCTCCTGCACATCGGGCATCGCGACGATGGCAGCGATCTCGCGCGCGAGACGCTCGATCACCGCCTTGGGCGTGCCCGCCGGTGCAAACACGCCTTGCCATGACTGCATCTCGAAGTTCGGCGCACCTGCTTCGGCCAGCGTCGGCACGCCCGGCAAGCTGGCCAGCCGCTTCGCCGCTGTGACGCCGAGCACTTTCACGCGCTTGCCATCGATCATCGGCCGCGCCGCCGCGACGGTCTCGAACACCATGTCGATCTGCCCGCCGACCAGGTCGACGATCGCCTGCGAGCCGCCCTTGTAGGCGATCTGGCGCATGCGTGTGTGCGTGATGCTCTCGAACAACTGTCCCGACAGATGCTGGGAGGTGCCCGGGCCTGCCGTGCCATAGGTGAGGCTGTCGGGCTTGGTCTTGAGCTCCGCGATGACCTGCGCCACGGAATTGAAGCGGCTGCCTTCGGGCACCACCAGCACGTTGCTCACCATGCCCACGAGATTGACAGGCGCAAAGTCCTTCACCGGCTCGTAGCCGAGGTTCCGGTTGAAGAACGGGTTGACCGCGTGGGTGGTGATGGTGCCGCCCATCAGGGTGTAGCCGTCGGCCGGCGCGCGCGCGACGGCCTGCGTGCCGACGATGCCCGACACGCCGGGTCGGTTGTCGACAATCACCGGCTGGCCGAGCCGCTCGGCCAGGTGCTGGGCCACGAGGCGGGCCACGCCGTCGGACACGCCGCCCGGTGAGAAGGGCACGACGTACTTGATCGGTTTGGACGGCCAGGCGGGCGCCTGTGCGTGCGCGGCGCCGGGGAGGGCGCCGAGCGCGGAGAGGGCCAGCGCGGCCAGCAGGGCGGGGCGGATTCGGGGGCTCATGAAAACGGTCTCCTGGAAATGACTGATGAATCGTTCGTCCCGCTCAGACGGGCTTCGGGGTCGTGGGCTTGCTCGAAGCCCTCGGGGGACCGGCGAGTCGCCGGGCGCGCGGCGCGCACCGAGTCGCGCTCGACCACGCGGCAGGGAATCACCACGTTGCGCGGCTGCGCATCGGCCTGCATCTGCTCGTGCAGCAGCTCGACAGTGGCCTCCACCATTGGCTCGACGCCCTGCACGACGGTCGTGAGTCGGTAGGCGCCCCAGGCGGCTTGAGGCACGTCGTCGAAGCCGATCACGCTCACGTCCTCGGGCACGCGCAGGCCCAGTTCCTGGCGCAGCACGTCCATGACGGCGATGGCCATGTGATCGTTGGCGACGAACACGGCATCGGGGCGCTGGGTGGCAGGGACCCCGGCGAACATGGCGCGTGCGGCATCGGCGGCGCGCTCGAAGCTGTAGTGCCCCACCTCGCGCCGGAAGACCGTCGCCCCCGCCTGTGCGAGCGCATCGCTGAAGCCGCGCTCGCGCTCGAGGTTGGTCGATGACTTTTCCAGGCCTGCGAGGAAGGCGATGCGCCGGTGGCCGCGCGAGAGCAGCAGTTCGGCCACCATCCGCCCGCCTTCGCGGTTGTCGGAGGTGACCGAACTGGTGGTGTGGCGCGCGAAGGCGCTGGTGTCGGGCACGCGGTTGAACAGCACCACCGGCACGCCCGAATCGGCGCACTGGCGCGCGAGGGCGGGCGACAGCATGGCCGAGGCCATGACGATGCCGTCGATCTGGTACTGCAGGATTTCGTCGAGCACGCCGTCGGTCTCATCGCCGTCGCTGATGAACATCAGCACGTGATAGCCCTGCTTTTGCAGCTTCTGGGACAGCTTCTCGATCACCAGCGGGTAGAACTGGTTCTCCAGGTAACCCATGACCAGCGCGATGATGCGGCTGCGCCGCGTGATGAGGCTGCGTGCCATGGCATTGGGCCGGTAGCCCAGCGACTTGGCCGCGATCATGACGCGGGCGCGGGTGTCTTCCGAGACGCTCGCGCCGGGCGTGAAGGTGCGGCTGACGGCCGACTGCGACACGTTGGCGAGGCGTGCCACGTCCTGTGCGGTGGCGTTCGACCTCATGCCGCGCTCCAGCCGCCGTCGAGCATCAGCGCGCTGCCGGTCATGAGGCTCGAAGCCTCGCTCGCCAGGAACACCACCGCGCCCATGATCTCCTCGGTCCTGCCCAGGCGCCCCAGCGCGATGCGTTCGGTGACCCAGCCGCGGAATGCGGGGTCGGCGAACATGTCCGCCGTCATCGCGGTTTCGATGAAGGTCGGGCAGATCGTGTTGACGCGGATGTTCGCCGGGCCCAGTTCCCAGGCCAGTGCCTTGGTCATGCCTTCGACGGCATGCTTGCTCGCGCAATACAGCGTGCGGCGAGGGCTGCCGACCACGCCCATCTGGGACGAGATCGTGACGATGGAGCCCGGCAACTTCGCAGCGAGCAGCCCGCGCGCCACGGTGCGCGTGACAAAGAGCGTGGCCTTGACGTTGAGGTCGAAGACCGCATCGATGTCCTCATCCTGCACGTCGACCAGCAGCTTGGGCCGGTTAAGGCCGGCGTTGTTCACGAGGATCTGGAACGGCGCAGCCGCCCCGAGCGTGGCGCTCACGGCGGCCGAGTCGGTCACGTCGAGCACCAGGTGTTCGCACACGCCGCCTTCGGCCCGGATCAGATCGCAGGCTTGCTGCAGCGCGTTCTGCGAGCGCGCCACGAGGGTGACATGCGCGCCGGCGCGCGCCAAAGCGGCCGCCGCGGCCAAGCCGATGCCGCGCCCGGCGCCGGTGACCAGCGCGCGCTGGCCATCGACCCGAAAGCCCGGCGAGCGGGCAAGCATGCTCGTCACGACAGCGCCGGCACCGGCTGGTACCACGGCACCTCGGCGCGCGTGCCGTAACGCCGAACGCGCAGGTTGGCCTGTTCGCCATGGCCTGCGAAGTTCTCCATGTGGCACAGCCGCGAACAGTACTCGCCCATGAGCGCGCTGGCCTCGTCGGTCAACACCTTCTGATAGGTGCAGGTCTTGAGGAACTTGCCGACCCACAGGCCGCCGGTGTAACGCGCGTTGCGGTTGGTGGGCAGCGTGTGGTTCGTGCCGATGACCTTGTCGCCGAAGCTCACATTGGTGCGCGGGCCGAGGAACAGGGCGCCGTAGTTGGTCATGTGCGCCAGGAAGTAGTCGGGATCGCGCGTGAGCACCTGCACATGCTCGAACGCCAGTTCATTGGCCTTCTTGAGCATCTCTTCCTGCGTGTCACAGACGATCACCTCGCCGTATTCGGCCCAACTCACCGCAGCGATGGCCGCGGTGGGCAGGATCTTCAGCTGGCGTTCGATCTGGGCCATCGTTTCCTGCGCCAACCGTTCGCTCGTGGTCAGCAGGATCGCAGGCGAGGTCGGGCCGTGCTCGGCCTGTCCCAGCAGGTCGACGGCGCACATCTCGCCGTCGGCCGTCTCGTCGGCGATCACGAGCGTTTCCGTCGGACCGGCGAACAGGTCGATGCCCACGCGGCCGTAGAGCTGGCGCTTGGCCTCGGCCACGTACATATTGCCTGGGCCGACCAGCATGTCGACTGGCGCGATGGTCTCGGTGCCCACCGCCATGGCCACCACGGCCTGCACGCCGCCCAGCACCAGGATCTCGTCAGCACCGGCCATTGACATGGCCGTGACGATCGCCGGGTGTGGTGCGCCCTGGTAGGGCGGCGCGGTCGCGACAACGCGCTTGACACCGGCCACTTTGGCGGTCAGCACGCTCATGTGGGCCGAAGCCAGCAGAGGGTATTTGCCGCCGGGGATGTAGCAGCCCACGGCATCCATCGGAATGTTCCGGTGGCCGAGGATCACGCCCGGGTAGGTCTCGACCTCGACGTCCTTCATCGAATCGCGCTGGATCTGGGCGAAGTTGCGCACCTGCTTCTGCGCGAACGCGATGTCCTCGATCTCGCGGGCCGACAGGCTCCTGCGCGCCTTCTCGACGGCGTCGGCGCTGAGCCGGAAGTCGGCCGGGTCCCAGTTGTCGAACTGTTTGCTGTAGCCGCGCACCGCGGCATCGCCGCGTGCTTCGACGTCCTTGATGATGCCTTCGACGGTGGCGCGCACCTTGGCATCGTCATCGGCACGGACTTGCACGTCCTTGCCTCGCTTGAGGTATCTGATCATGGGTTCTTCCAAATGGTCTGGCGTTGCATACGAATGCAATGTCGAAACCTTGCATTCGTATGCAAACAGGGAAAACCCTTGATATGGGAACGAGCCGGGCGACACGGCTCGGGCAGGGCTGGCGTGGGGCATGGCGCCAGGCGGGCAGAAGGCGGTGGCATGCGGTTGATCTGTTCTGCGCTGCACGGGCCGGGCACGGGCATCTGCTTCCAGGGCCGCCTTCTGACCGACGCATCGCGCGTTCGGGGTCGATGTCCAGGGCTGCGCCACCGTCCTCACCCGGTCCTCGCGCTGCTCGGCTGCGGCTTCCGGGCGGTCCCTGGACATCGGTCCGTTCGCGCGCGGGTCCTGCGTCGAGGCGGCTCCGAAAGCAGACGAGCTGTTCACGCGCCGCGGCACGCCCGCAGAAAGGACCAGCCATGCATGCCACTCCTTCATCCTCATGATCGATCCGGCTTCCGCGCCAGGTGGACAATGGGACTGCCGCGGGCGTTCCCCCGTGCCCCCGAGGGCTCACCACCAGCAGGTATGGGCGAAGGCAAGAGCCCGCCCGCCGGGAGGCTGCGCCGCAGGGGGGCGCATCGATATGCGGCGGGTCGTCACCGACCGGATCGCCGCGATGCTCGCGCAGGGCGAGTCCGTGTTCCGCGACCGGTGGACACGCGCGGCGGCGCGCGGGATGCCGTGCAACGGACGCACGGGTGTGCCGTACCGTGGGGTCAACGTGTTGTTGCTGCTGGATGCCCTGGCCGCGCAGGGCTATGCCACCAACGTGTGGCTGAGCCGGTCGCCGCCAACACCTGGGGCGGTGGCGAGGGAGAGCGACGTCGCAGCGGGGATTCCGTCGATTTCTTCTTCGGCAATCCCATACAGGATCGTCCCGCCACCGGTATTCGCGAAACCAGTGCAGTCCTTTACCAACTCCTGTTTGGACCCATTTGATGGCACCAGTGCGGCACCGCGCTCGAACTTCAGGTACAGCCCTTGCTGCATGTGGTCGTCGAGAACCTGCTGAAGCTGTGCTGCGGAAAAGGTCATCTGTTCAGTCTATGGAAGAGGCTCGCTTCTTCAGGTGGCCTCCAATTTCTGGAACTCGCGGCGCAACAGGGCGACGACTTCGGCCAGGTCCATGGCCTCCAGTCGATTCTTTTTCAGGAAGGCGGCCCATTGCCTTTGTTTTGCAGCATCCTGCACAAATGCATCGCTCAAGCCCGAGGGGAGGCTGCTGGGCATCGTCAGTTGCCGCCGAGCGAATGTGGCCGCGACCGCGCGGCGCAGTTGGGCGGGTTCCAAGGCTCCCTCGGTCAGCAACACCCAGAGATCGAAATAGTCCTTCATGCGGGTATTGGCCATGCCCAGCAGGCACACCGCATGAAACTTCTCGGCCACCACCGTGTATTTCGGATAGGTGCGTAGTTGCGGGACGGGCAGGTCTTCGAGCAGTACTGGGTAGCTCACCGATTCCGGTGCTGGCGTGACCGCATCGCCAAAACCGATATCCACCTGCAGCGCGATGCGCGCGCCGTCCAACTTGGCCAGCAAGTCGATTCGTACGCCGCCATAGCCCGCTACCTTGCGGATCACCGAGCCCTTGACCGAGTCCGGGTCGAACGCGATGCCATCCTCTACTTCGATCCGGCAGATCTCGCGGAAGGCCGAAACAGCGGTGTCGATATCGCTCGGACCGAACCCCAGCAGGTCTGCATCGCGCGTTGGCCGATGCGGCTGGTCATACCACAGTGAAAACAGCAGGGCGCCCTTGAGCAGGTAGCCCGGGGCATGCGGCGAGACCGACAGCCGATACAGCAGCCGCTCCAGCCCATAGTGGGTGAGCGTCAGGTTGAAGTCCTGTTTCGTGGCGTCGGCGCGCTGCTTCAAGCGGGCACGGACGGAGGCAGCGAGGTTGCGGCTCATGTTGTGACGCTTTCCAGATAAGGGCGCATGACGTTAGCCACGCGATCCACGGAGGCGTAGTGCCACAGCGCATCGATCGTCAGCTTGCGCTGCGACCAACCATCGCGCAGCGCTTCCAGCGCCACGTCCAGGCCGATCTTGTTGCGGTACTTGAAGCAGTCGGTCACCGTCTTGGCCGCGTTGAACACCGGGACCGTCACGCCATCGATCACGATCGATTCGATGCCTTCGGTCAGGGCCGCCCCCGACATGCGCACTACGCGCAGCGCCGGCTGGTCCAGGCGGGGGGTAGGCGAGTGTTGGGGGATTGCCATCCAGACCTCAAACGGCGCCTGTGTGCCAATGCCGTGGACGCGCAGCGCTGACAGCAGGCATACCACGCCACGCGGTACGCGCAGCACGACCTCGGCCAGCGACCGGTGCTCGCTGAGCGCGCGTCCCGGCAGGCTGTAGACGCCGCGGGCGACGCGATCGAGCTTGCCCACCGCGACCAGCCGGCTGAGCACCACTGTCGGCAGTGCCTGCCTGGTCAAATCGCGCGCGCGCAGCAGCGGCTGGCGCTCGGCGAGTGCGAGGACGGCTTGTTCGAGCGTGGAGTCCGAGCTCGGAGTCATTCTTGAAGTATGTTGTATTTATTAGGTATTTGTCAATAAATGACTAAATAATGAAACGCTGCTGCGCGTGGGTGGGCGTCATTGCCAGTGAGTTTGATTTCCGCGCAGACGCGACCCACCTTTCCGTCGGCGCCTGATCCTGCCCACCACTCGGAGCGCATACCTGCGGCCCAGTGCATGGGTACGCAGATGCAGGTCAGCACCCGCTGGGACAGCGGGTCGAACGTGCGTGGCAATCCACGGCGAGGGTCGTCGAACAGGGTGGGGGCGGCGCGTGCAGCATCGGGCGGTGCGACAGCCCGGCGCAGGCCTGTGAATTTCTCTCAGCGACGTCGAGGGGTTCGAGCCGGCCGGACAGGCCGGGGAAGAAGAAAAACCACCAAGAGCAGTCGCCCCTTGGGATGCGCCGCCCGGTCTCGCTTCGCCTCGTGCGGGCTTTGGGACCAGCGAGAACGAGGGGGCGGAACGCGGAGGGCGGCTGCTGGCTGACCGCGGCCTTCGGCGTGGCATGCCGTTCTTGCCGTCAGGGTTTGCGCGCGCCCGCGGGGCTGGCGTGCTGGCCCGGTTTCAGCCGAAGCTGAACAACGCACGCAGAGGGGCACCTCCATGACCACTGTACAGGGTGGGGGAGGGCCTGCCTGTGATCCCCGAGGCTACCCCCTCGTTCTCGCGTTCAAGGCCCTGCGCGCGCACGCATGCGTGCGTGCTCGGCGCGTGCCGCGCGCCTGCGGCGGCCCTGAGCGCTGCGCTGCGACGGGGTGGCGTGGTCTCGCAGGCAATCCCGCCTGTGTCATCCACAGGAGTTCGTCATGAACGCATCCTCTTTCCCCGTTGACTCCGATCCGTCGTCGTCGCCGCTGCCTCCTTGTGCGGCGCCTTCTTTCACCGCACGCGAACTGGGCGTGCTCGATACCTTGCGCGCGTTTCTCGGCGCCGATGCCGAGGTGCTGTACGCGGCGCAGGACCGTTCGCTGTACAAGCTGGTGTGCTTCGCACGGGACTCCTCGTTGCCAGGGTGCGCGCAGCTGCTGCGCGGGCTGCGTCTGGCGCGGGAGCTGCTCGCCGAGGAGCTGCGTCCGGGTGAGACGCTGCGGTCTCTGTATGCCGTCTCGGACTACCTCAAGCTGCACTTCGCAGGTCAGGTGCACGAGAGCTTCGCGGTTCTGTTCCTCGATGCGCGCCACACGCTGCTGGGCTTCGAGGACCTGTTTCGCGGCACGCTGACACAGACGGAGGTCTATCCGCGCGAGGTGCTCAAGCGTGCGCTGCGGCACAACGCCTCGGCCGTGATCCTGGCGCACAACCACCCGTCAGGGGCGGTGGAGCCGTCGCCTGCGGATCTGGCCGTGACGCAGGCTCTGAAGGAGGCGCTGGCGCTGATTGACGTGCGGGTGCTCGACCACATCGTGGTGGGAGGCAACCGGGTGCTCTCGATGGCCGAGCGCGGTCTCATCTGACCGCGGCTGCGGGGCGCCTGGGCGCCCCTGCGCCGTTTGCGATGCGGGCGGGCCGTGCGATGCGCGTGTCTGTGCGTGCGTACGTGCCTGCCCGGGATGCCGTTGCCGGGAACGGGGGCAGGCGGTCTTGCTGGGGCCCTCACCGTAGCACGGCGTTCTCGCCGTCAAGGGGCAGCGCGCCACGGTGCGGCGCTTGCGGCCTGGCGGCCGTCGTCGACCCCTGACCGCTGCGCTGCGCCGTGCGGTCCCGGCGGCGGGCAATTCCGCCCGAGCGACCGGAGATCATCATGGACGAGAAATCGCACGTTTCGCTGGAACAACATGTCTGCTTGGTATGCGGCGTGGGCTTCGATACCGGCGCCATCCTGCTGGACAGGCGCCTGCGCGCGAGCATGAAGCGCCACACCACGACAGGCTGGGACCTGTGCGCCGCGCATCGCAAGCTGTTCGACGAGGGCTTCGTGGCGCTGATCGAGTGCGATCCTCAGCGCAGCGGCGCGCCGGCGGGCAAGGCCCGCCTGAAGCCGCAGCAGGCTTGGCGCACGGGGCGGCTGGTCCACCTGAAGCGCGAAGCGTTCGCCAGGGTGTTCGATGTCCCGCTCGCGGCCGATCAGTGCTGCGTCTTCGTCGAACCCGGCGTGATCGAACAGTTGCAGCCGATCGCTGCACCTAGGGGCACTTTGCTTGTGGGTGGTGTTGACGCCTCGCGAGTGAGGGCCGCGGCGCAGCGACGAGGCCACCAGTGGCCTGCCGATTCGAAGCGCTGGCCGATGGGGTGGAAGGGGTGGCGTCGCCGTTCGTAATCAAAAAAATCCACAATCGATCGTTTATAACGATAATTTCGCGTCCCTAATTGTTTCCATAGACAATTGCAGTTCTGAAAGGATTCCCGAACATGGCTGATCCCGATCTGCTGGGGAGTGCCTGGCTTGCCGAACACTTCGATATCCGTCCTGTCCAGCCGCTCGCCGTTCGTAGCGAAATTGGTGGGCGCCGTTCCACTCTGACACTGAACGACCAACGGGTCGAGACCTACCCGGCTTCGGCCAGGCTTGATCCCAGCCCGGCAGCGCACATCAATTTCATGCTCAAGCACGAGGGGGTCCCGCTCGAGCTGCTGGCCCGCGTGTTCGATCGCATGGATCCCGAAGACCTGGCCGGATGGATCCGTGCCGAACCGACGGGCCAGTACGCGAAAAGAGCGTGCTTCCTCTTCGAGTGGATCACCGGGCGCACGCTTGCGGTTGCCGATGGCGTCGCCGGCGGCAACTACGTCGATGCGCTGCCCGGGCAGGAGATGGTTGTCGCGACCGTCGGGACACCATCGACGCGTTGGCGAGTGCGCGACAACCTGCCAGGCACACGCGACTTCTGCCCGGTCGTGCGACTCACGCCCGCTGCCCGCAAGGCGGCACAGCTCGACATCGCGGCCGCCTTCGCCGAGCAGGAAGCCGAGTTCGGTGCGGAACTGCTGCGCCGAAGCGCGGTCTGGTTGACGTTGCGCGAAAGTCGATCGAGTTTCGTCATCGAGGGAGAGCAGGACCAGACCAAGCGGATCCAGCGCTTCGCTGCCGTGCTCGAAGCGCGAACCGGCCAGGGCCCGGTCCCGCTGGCTGCCGAGGGCCTGGCGCAGCTGCAGGAGGCCATCCTGGGCAAGACGACCACCCTGCCTGCTTATGGGCTTCGCCAGTCACCCGTGTACGTGGGGCAGACCATGCGCTACGAGAACGTCGTGCACTACGTCGCGCCGCCATGGGAGGCC
The DNA here is from genome assembly GCF_059567965.1 of Variovorax sp. BGA-UO-ETr-C22. Lineage (NCBI taxonomy): Bacteria > Pseudomonadati > Pseudomonadota > Betaproteobacteria > Burkholderiales > Comamonadaceae > Variovorax > Variovorax sp. BGA-UO-ETr-C22. Next base: position 374,897 of record NZ_JCAQPA010000008.1, on the reverse strand, counting down.
GTGCCGCAGATGATTGACGCGCTGCGCCAGTTCCTGATCCGCACACAGGGTGCGCCCAGCGTCATGCGTGCCGCGGTGGCGTCCTTTGGATTCGTCTACATCCATCCCCTGTCCGATGGGAACGGACGCGTCCATCGTTTCCTGATCAACGACATCCTTCGCAGGGACGGCGCGGTCCACGCGCCGTTCATCCTGCCTGTGTCGGCGCTGATCACGGACAGCACCCTCGAGCGCGCGAACTACGAAAGCGCTCTAGAGGCCTTCTCCAGGCCGCTCATGGCCCGCTTCGCCGACGCGAGCTCGTTTCGGCGCGAGCCCGTTGCACAACCTGACGGGGTGCTTTCCAACTTCGAATTCGCGGCCTACGACGAGGCGATGCCGGCCTGGCGTTTCATCGACCTCACTTCGCATGTCGAATACATGAGCGGTGTGATCGACAGGACCATTCGCAAGGAGATGCACAGCCAGGCCGCGTTCTTTCGCGCGCATGACCAGGCCCGTCAGGCACTGAAGGAAGTCATCGAAGGCCCCGACGCTCACCTGGACACGATCATCCGTTCCGTTCGCCAAAACGCAGGGCGCCTGAGCAACAAGCTGCGTGGGCAGTTTCCGCAACTTGCAGCGCCTGGTGTCTGGGAGCAAATCGCGCGCGTCGTCAACGAAGCCTTCGCAGGTCCAGGCGGCGATCCATTCCGACCCGATGTCGACCCTCCACGAGGGTGATCCTTGAAACCTGGATCTGATGCGGACTCACGTGGCGTCGGTCGGCATCCGAGCGTGTCGCAGGTCCCGATGCCCCATTCCACATGGGCCATGTCTTCGTGAATCACCGCGACATCAGTCCGCCATATCGCGCCCGGGAGATCACAGTTCCGGGGCCGCACTGGAGGCGCGCTATGCGCCCTTCGTGAAAGAGGACGGCGCTTCCTCGGCCGCGCGCCATGGGAGCGCCGCGTAGAAAGCCAGGACGCAGGCGTAGGCGTGGTCGAAGGAGGGCAGGGCGCCGACGACCTCGGGTGCCAGATCCTCGTACCCCTTCATCGCCATTTCCCTGATGACCGGTTCGGCGAGCGAGTTGATGTCAGGCTCGATCTCCCTGGCCCTGCAGGAGGCCCGGAACAGGGCAAGAAGCGACGCGCGTTCGCCGTCGTTCAGCGGTATGCTCTCTGTGATCAGCAGGTGCAGGTCGTAAACGTCCTGGCGCCTGTTGCGCTTGCGAACCGGCTGCTGGAGCAGCGATCGCAGCTTCTCCGCGATCAGGTTGAGGAAGCTGTAGGCGCGCAGCTGATCGCCATCGCCCAGCGCGAGGATTTCCACGTCGTAGACCGCTTCGTTGTAGCTGTAGTCGATCTCGACGATGGTGGGCGCCTGCTTGTTCAGCAGCCTGTCCATCTCCCGGCGCTTGCTCCTGGGCGCATAACCGACGCTCAGCCCCAGCGTCTGAAAGCGGTGCGCGAGACGGGCCGGGCGGACTTCGGCGCGCTGCACGCGGCACATCGTGTCATACGGAAGGGATTCGTTGGCCGTGTCGAGCTGGCGTTCGAGCTCGTCGATCAGTGCCTGTTCCATCCCGGGTTCGTATTTGTCGCGGGTGGAGAAGTCCACGTCCTTGGTGAACCGGCCGCTGTCGTAGCGGATGGCCAACAGCAAACCGCCTTTCATGACCATCGTGGAGCGCAGCGCGGTCGACGTGCCGATGGCGGTCAGGATGATGTGGACGGCTTCCCTGAAATTGCGCTTGTCGGCCGGGGCCTGCGACACCCACAGTGAGAGATCGATTTCTTCGAGCATTTCAGCTGGCCTGGTCCTGAGAGGAGGCCGCCAAGGCCAGCGACGGGACGTTGATGGACAGCTGCCATCGCTCGGAATAGATGGGCGCGTATTCGTTCTCGGCGTCCAGTTTCCGGGAGCCGCCGCGCTGCGCGAATTTTTCCCAACCATCGACGGCTGGCGACGTCAGGCGGCAGACCTCGGTGATCACGAAACCGGCTCGAACCTTGTCGATGGGCTGGCCATGTCTGTCGATCTCGTCCACGATCAGCTTGAGGTAGCGCCTGGCGTCCTTCTGGTAGATGTCGAGGACGTGTTGAATGTCGCCGCACAGCTTGGGTTCTCTCAGCATGTCCAGAAAGACCCGTCCGAGCGTTGCCACCCTCAACGGCGATTCGGCGACATTCCTGAACGCGCCGAGCTGCGATCTTTCGTGAAATTCGATGGGTGTGTGCCCGAACAGGGTGAGGGATGGGCGCGTGAGTCGCGGCAGTCCGGAACTCCTGTAGTCGGCGAGGGTTTCGCCCAGATCCTTTTCCATGCGGGATTGCGCCTGCTTGCGCCAGTCGGCCGCAGGCGGCGTGGTCATGTAGACGGTCTTGGGAAATCGATCCGTCAACCCGTGGTATTCCATGGCGCTGAGGTGCGAGAGGTAGGCGAATGGGTCCAGGCTGCACATGATCTCGGCAGGCGAGGCCTTGTTGCTGCCGAACAGGAGGTAGGCGGTCGGCTTGGAATGGGGAACGGGCGTCAGCAGACGTACGCCGGTCAGTGCATTCAACAATTGCTCGTAGGTCGACTTGGCCTGGGCGGGCCGCAGCGACCTGGAGACACGGAAGAAAACCAGTCTGCCGACGTCGTAGGAGGACACGGCCGGCTCCCCGATCAGCGCGAGCGCATCGGCGACAGAGGCGATGAGGTTCGGGGGTACGGTCGGCGTCATTGTGACGATGTGATCGATGAGAGGGGATCACTGCCAGTAGACTGCATCCTAAGGATGCAGTCTACTGGCAGTGATCGTGCAAGGGGATTCAAAACGGGTGCAAAACTGCTGTGTTCTCAAAATTCATTATAACATATACTTCGTCCTAAGGACGAAGTATATGTTATAATGATATCTTGTCAAGGGCGTGATCTTTTTGTGCCGGTCATATGAAGGGCAAAGCCGGTGGGATGTATGGCACATAAAATACGTCCTTAGGACGTATTTTATGTGCCATACAGGCGAGTAATGATCGGTTCCTCGAAGGTCCGCGCATTTTGCGGAACTGCAAATGTTGCAGCCCGCCGAGGATGGCGCACATTCGCTTCTGTCCCACCCATGCGCGATCCTTCGGGGTGCTGCGAAGGGTGTCCGTGCAACGGCGCGCGCAATGCGTAGCCTTGCCCGCCGCGGGCGCCCTGCCAAGGAGCGTCCATGAGCAACGACATACGTTCCGTTCTCGTTACCGGCGCGAGCGGCGGTATCGGACGCGCCGTGTGCGTCCGGCTGGCGCGATCAGGGCATGGGCTGGTGCTTGCGGCTCGTGATGAAGGAAAGCTGCTGACGCTTTGCGACGAACTGCGGTCGGTTCACCCCGGCGGCGTTGTCACGTCGGCCGCCGCTTTCCAACTTCGAATTCGCGGCCTACGACGAGGCGATGCCGGCCTGGCGTTTCATCGACCTCACGTCGCATGTCGAATACATGAGCGGTGTGATCGACAGGACCATTCGCAAGGAGATGCACAGCCAGGCCGCGTTCTTTCGTGCGCATGACCAGGCCCGTCAGGCACTGAAGGAAGTCATCGAAGGCCCCGACGCGCATCTGGACACGATCATCCGTTCCGTTCGCCAAAACGAAGGGTGCCTGAGCAACAAGCTGCTGGCACAGTTTCCGCAACTTGCAGCGCCTGGTGTTTGGGAGCAAATCGCCCGTGTCGTCAACGAAGCCTTCGCGGTTCCAGGCAGCGATCCATTCCGGCCCGATGTCGACCCTCCACAAGGTGATCCTTGAAAACCTGGATCTGATGCGGGCTCACGTGGCGTCGGTCGGCATCCGAGCGTGTCGAAGGTCTCGATGACCGCGACGGCAAGCTACCGGGAGATCGGTCGTCGCGCCATCGAGGCCGAACAGAAAGACAGGCGGCGCGCGGGTCATGGCGAGCGATTGGTCGAGCGGCCTTCTTTGGACCTCACAAGACAATCGGGGTCGAGGGTTCAGCCGTCAGAGCCTGCAGCAGATGCGTTCGTTCTTCATGGCTTGGCCAACGCGCCAGACAGTGTCTGGCGAATCTCCCCGACTTTCTGATGCAAGCCCATGTTTCGCGGGCACAGGCGCTCGATATGCTTCCGACAGCAGATATCGGTTCTGCCGATCCCGTTCGGCCGTGGCGACCTGAGGAACTGACGCGGCTTTTCATGCTGCCTTGGTTTGCCTATGTCCATTTCACGCTAAAGGAGGACGGCAGTGGCCATGCAGGCCCTCGCAGACTGCGGTTGACGTTGCTGTCGACGCTGATATCGAGCAGTTGGCGCAAAGGCTGACTTGGGCAATGCTCGTGAGGCCGGCATCTGCACTCGCCGCCGCCTCCGCTTGAGAACGCACCGTATCGATGAAGCTGTCCCGCCCTTCATCCCTGTCGTGCCACTGCAGTCGGACGACGCATAGCAATTGCTATACAATTTAACGATGAAGACCGCTCAACTTCCCCCGGTTCGTGTAACGGCTGCCGTTCGAGAACAGATCGAGGGCGTGTTGCTCGAAGGCGAAACGCTGTCGCATTTTGTTGAGCAGGCGGCGACTGATGCTGCTCGTCGTCGCAAGGCACAGCAAGATTTCGTGGCGCGTGGACGCACCTCGCTTGCCCGTGCGCTCGAATCGGGCGAGTCCTATGCGGCAGACGAGGTGCTCGCTGCGATGAAGTCTCGGATCGACATCGCGCGCAAGGCTGTCGAAAAGGGGCGCGGCGGCATCTCCAAACGGCGGGCGTGACATACCTCGTGCGATTGACGCGCGAGGCGTTGGAAGACCTTCAGCGTCTTGAAGCTTTTGTCCTCGAGGCTGCTCTCAAGCACGGAGACTGGGAGCTACCGGATCGCGCACTGCTGGCTATCCGAAGCGAGTTCCGCATCTTGGAGACCAATCCTTTCACCTGTCGAATTGCCTTCGACGATCGATTGGAGCGAGAACTCGTCATTCCATTCGGTGCCTCGGGCTACGTTGCCTTGTTCCATATCGTCAGTGAACGCGAGATCGTGGTGTCTGCCATCCGACATCAGCGAGAGGACGACTATCACTGACCGTGAGGTCGTCCACGCCATCAGGCATTGAGCATCAGTCCCCACGTATGCAGTCACCGTCCCGTGCCTCACCCGAGGGGCGGCGAGTTTCAAGCGTGCCGTTCCGTCTCGCTTGGCCAACAGCAAACCGCCTTTCATGACCATCGTGGGGCGCAGCGCGGTCGACGTGCCGATGGCGGTCAGGATGATGTGGACGGCTTCCCTGAAATTGCGCTTGTCGGCCGGGGCCTGCGACACCCACAGTGAGAGATCGATTTCTTCGAGCATTTCAGCTGGCCTGGTCCTGAGAGGAGGCCGCCAAGGCCAGCGACGGGACGTTGATGGACAGCTGCCATCGCTCGGAATAGATGGGCGCGTATTCGTTCTCGGCGTCCAGTTTCCGGGAGCCGCCGCGCTGCGCGAATTTTTCCCAACCATCGACGGCTGGCGACGTCAGGCGGCAGACCTCGGTGATCACGAAACCGGCTCGAACCTTGTCGATGGGCTGGCCATGTCTGTCGATCTCGCCCACGATCAGTTTGAGGTAGCGCCTGGCGTCCTTCTGGTAGATGTCGAGGACGTGTTGAATGTCGCCGCACAGCTTGGGTTCTCTCAGCATGTCCAGAAAGACCCGTCCGAGCGTTGCCACCCTGAACGGCGATTCGGCGATTCCTGAATGCGCCGAGCTGCGATCTTTCGTGAAATTCGATGGGTGTGTGCCCGAACAGGGTGAGGGATGGGCGCGTAAGTCGCGGCAGTCCGGAACTCCTGTAGTCGGCGAGGGTTTCGCCCAGATCCTTTTCCGTGCGGGATTGCGCCTGCTTGCGTGGTGCGCACAAGGCTTGCCAATCGAGCGGGCAACCTCTCTGCATCTTGATTCAACCTCGTCTTCCTCCTGATGACGACGGATCCTTGGTTTGCTGGCAAGACGCAGCCTCGATGAAATCGGCGCTGGCCATGGATGACCCACGCGCGGCGATTTCGATGGACGAGGAGCATTACCGCGCCAGTGCGGGTGACCTGCCCATACCTCGCCGCGCACGACGGCCGGCTGGTGCATTGGGATGCAGATGCGGGTCAGCGCTCGATGGGAAAGTGGGTCCGACGGGCGTGGAAATGCACAGAGCAGACTCCTAGCCTTGCGGCATCCCGTCGCTGCCACTGCCGCACAACACCACGGCGATTTTCTCGTCGTCGCGCCGCGCAAAGCAGCGCTGGCTCACGGCCGCCAGCGCGGTGGCCGCGCCGAGCTCAATGGCCAGGCCCGCGTGCTGCCATGCAGAGCGCGCGGCGTCCTCGATGACTTCTTCGTCGACCAGCGTGATGTCGTCCACATACTTCTGGATCAGCTCGAAGTTCAAGGACTCGGTCGAGCGCGCGGCCAGGATGGGCACGCGCGTCTTCACGTTCTGCAGCTTCACGATGCGGCCTTCCTTGCGGCAGGTGTAGAGCGTGGGGCAGCCCGCGGCTTCGACGCCAACGACGCGGATCGATGGCTTGAGCAATTTGGCTGCCTGGGCAATGCCCGCGAGCAGACCGCCGCCGCCGATGGACACGACCAGCGTCTCGACCTCGGGCCACTCGTCGATGATTTCGAGCGCGGTCGTGCCCTGCCCGACCACCACGTCGCGGTCCGCATAGGGATGCAGCAACGCACCGCCGTGCTCGGCCACGTTGGCGCCGGCGGCATCCCAGCTCTGGTCCCAGAAGTCGCCATGCACGGTCAGCTTCGCGCCGTGGCTTTCGATGCGCGCGCGCGTGATCGGCGTGCTGGTGTTCATCACGAACACATTGGCTGGCAGGCCCAGGGTCTTGCCGACGTACGCAACGGCCGCGCCGAAGTTGCCGCCCGACGCGGTGGCCAAGCCTTGCCGGCGCACCTCATCGGACAGGTTCAGCACGCGGTTGAAGGCGCCACGCGCCTTGAACGAGCCGGTGACCTGGTGGCACTCGGCCTTGAAGCGCACCTGCACCGCACCGCCGGGCACCCAAGGGTGGGCGTTGATCAGTGGCGTCTGCCGGATGTAGGGCTTCACGCGGGCATGCGCCGCGCGGTAGTCGTCCAGGGTGATGGGCTGCTGCATCGTGTTCTCGCTCATGCGGCTGCGCCGTCCTCGTCTTCGACCAACACGCACAGGTTGTTGCCTTGCTTCACGATGCCGAAAGTGCGCTGCGAATACACCACGCCGCTTTTTGCAAAGTGCACTTCGCGCGGCGCGAGCGCGGGTTCGGTCAGCAGGTGCAGGTAGCCCGCAACTTCACCGGCCCTCACCGTGTCGCCCAGCGCGTGCAGCGGCTCGAAGTAGCCGTCGCCCGGCGACAGCAGGTTGCCCCCGTCGGGGACGATGTGCACGCGGCGGCTCGGCGGTGGTGCATCGGGCAGCGCGCCAGGCACCACGCCCAGCCGCGCCAGCACGCGCGACAGGCATTCGCGCGTGCGCTTCACGCCCTTGGGCGACACGCTGCCGTTCTCGCCCATCTCGGCCGCGATGGCCGCCAGGCCGAGATGCGCCGCCGCACCGCAGCTGGTGCGCGGGTCGCCCATGTTGTCGGTGATGACGGTGAACTTCGCGCCGAACCAGCGTGCCATGTCTTCGGCGCACTCGCGCACTTCCGGCGCCATCGTGGGCGTTACGACGACCTGCGCGCTCTCTTCGATGAAGAGCGAGCTGCCGCCCGCATGCAGGTCGACGTACGCATCGCACTTTGGGAACAGCACGTCGTGGATGAACGCTGCGATCTGCTCCGTCGGCGTGCCGAATGGGTTGCCCGGGAACACGCGCGCCAGGTTCTTGCCGTCGAGCGGGCTCACGCGCGAAGCTGCGCGCAGTGCCGGTGCATTGGCGGCCGGCATCAGGATCAGGCGGCCCTTCACCTGCGAAGCTTCAAGCGTGCGGATCAGCTCGTTGATGACGATCGGACCTTCGTACTCGTCGCCGTGGACGGCACCGGTGACCAACACCGTCGGGCCGTTGCCATCGCCAATGACGGTAAGCGGCAACGCCACCGCGCCCCATGCGTCGTCATGCCCCGAATACGGCAGCCACGCATGGCCGACCTGCTTGCCGGGCCTGGCCCAGTCGATGTCCGTGAAAACGGTGGATGGACGCTGCTGGCTCACTTCACTTCTTTCTGTTCGTCCTTGAACCATTTCAGGCGCAGTGCGGCCAGGCTGCCGTCGGAGGTCTTGCCGTCGATGATCTTGTTCATCTCGGCCAGCAGCGCGGTCTCGCCCGGCTGCACGGCCATGTAGGCAGGGCTGATGCGGATCAGCGACTTCATCTCGATGCCCTTGGCCGGGTTCTCGTCGGCCACCTTCTGCGCGATGAAGTTGTTCTCGGCGAACAGCGGCGCCTGGCCCGACAGGAAGGCCGAGATGGTCGAGGCCGTGTCCTCGAGGCGGATCAACTTGGCGCCGGGCGCGAGCTCGCTCAGCGACAGGTCGGGCGTGGAGCCCTTGGGCACCGCGATGGTCTGCCCCGCGAGGTCGGCCACCTTGGCGAACTTGGGCGTGCCCTTGCCGCCGTACACGCCCAGGTACACCGCAGCGTAGGCCTTGGAAAAAGCCACCTGCTTGGCGCGCTCGGGCGAGCTGCCCAGCGCAGCGATCACCACGTCGACCTTGTTCGACAGCAGGTACGGAATGCGGTTGGCGCCGGTTACTTGCTGCAGCTCGAGCTTCACGCCCATGGCCTTGGCCACGTTCTCGGCCAGTTCCACGTCGAGGCCAGTCGGCTTGCCCGCGCCATCCGTGAAGCCCCAGGGCGCGGCGTCGATGGTGGTGGCGATGCGGATCGTTCCCTTGGCCTTGATGTCCGCGAGCTTGTCGGCGTGCGCGAACAGTGGCGCAGCGCAGATCAGCGCGGCGGCGAACAGGGTTTTCATCTTGAACATGGAAGCTCCTTGAAGGCAAAAACGAAGACGTAGGGAATCAGACAACGGATTGAATGAACTGCTGGAACTCGGGGGTCTGCGGGCTGCCGAACATTCGCTCCGGCGTGCCCCGCTCCCAGATGCGGCCCTGGTTCATGAAGAGCACCTCGGAAGCCACACGGCGCGCAAAGGCCATCTCGTGCGTCACGACCATCATGGTCATGCCGTCGCGCGCCAGGTCTTCCATCACGCGCAGCACCTCACCGACCAGCTCGGGGTCGAGCGCGGAAGTGGCTTCGTCGAACAGCATCAGCTGCGGAGACATGGCCAGCGCCCGCGCGATGGCCACGCGCTGCTGCTGGCCGCCCGACAGCTGCGAGGGCATGGCGTCGAGCTTGTGGCCGAGGCCCACGCGCTCGAGCATCTGCCTGGCGAGTTCGCGCGCTTCGCCCTTGCCGGTCTTCTTCGTCAGCACCGGTGCCAGCGTCACGTTGGCCGCGGCCGACAGGTGCGGAAAGAGATTGAAGCTCTGGAACACCATGCCCACGCGGCGGCGCAGCAGCGCAAGATCGGTTGCGGGCGACTGCACGTCGACACCGTCGACCACGATGCGGCCCCCGCTGATGGTTTCCAGCCCGTTCACGCAGCGCAGCAGCGTGCTCTTGCCCGAACCACTGCGCCCCACGAGCGCCACGATGTCGCCCTTGGCGACCTCGGTGGACACGCCGCGCAGCACGTGGTTATCGCCGAAGTGCTTTTCGACCGAATCAATGAGCACGAGCGACATTCATGCGTCCTTCCAGGTTGAGTGCCAGCCGTGCCAGCGGATAGCAGATGGCGAAGTAGCACAGGGCCACGCCGCAGAAGACAGGCAGGTGCGCCAGCGTGGAGCCCGCCACGATCTGGCCCGAGCGTGTGAGTTCCACCAGCCCGACGAGTGCGGCGAGCGAGGTGTTCTTGATGAGCTGCACCAGATAGCTCACCGTGGGCCCCAGCGCCACGCGAAAGGCCTGCGGCCACACCACGTGCCGCATGACGTGCCAGCGCCGCAGACCCATGCACGAGGCCGCCTCCCACTGGCCCTTGGGCACCGATTCGATCGCGCCACGCCAGATTTCGCCGAGGAACGCGCCGGCCGACAGCGAGAACGCAGCGGCCGCAGCCATGAAGGCATTGATCTCGATGCCCAGCAGCATCGGCACGCCGAAGTACAGCAGGAACAGCACGCCCAGCAGCGGAGTGCCCTGCACCAGCTCGACATAGACGCGCGCCAGCACGCGCAGCCATGGCAGGCGCGAGGTGCGCGCTACCGCCACGCCCAGCGCGATCGCGCTGCCGATGACGAAGGCGGTCACGGCCAGCGCCGCGGTCCAGCGGATGGCGCCGAGGATGAGCCAGAGGTCGGCAATGGACAGTCCACGCATCTCAGTGCTCCTTGCCGAACAAGCGGCGCTGCACGAAGCCCAGCAGCACGCGCAGCGCCTGCACCGCAACGAAGTACATCGCGCAGATCACCAGGTAGACCTCGAAGCTGCGGAAGGTGCGCGAGTCGATGAAGCTGCCGGCGTGGAAGATGTCTTCCACACCAATCTGCGAGATGAGGCTGGTGCCGATCAGCGTGAGCACCATCTGGCTTGCCAGCGACGGAAACACGTTGCGCAGCGCCGGCACGAACAGCACATGCATCAGCACCTGGCACGGCCGCAGCCCGAGCGCCGCACCGGCTTCGGAGAGCCCGCGCGGCACCGACATCAGGCCGGAGCGAAACACCTCGACCATGTACGCGCCGCAATACAGCGCCAGCGATATGACGCCCGCCACCGGCGCCTCCAGGCGGATGCCCAGGTTGGGCAGGCCGAAGTAGATGAGAAAGAGCTGCACAAGCGCGGGTGTGTTGCGGAAGAACTCCACGTACACCCGCGTCATGCCGCGCACCGGCTTGCCACCGTAGATCAGTGCAAGCGATCCCGCCACGCCGATGGCCATGCCCAGCACGATGCTCGAGGCGGCATAGCCCAGCGTGTGCAGCAGGCCTTCCAGCAGTTGCCCGGTGTAGGGCGCGAGCGCATCGAACTGGAACTGGTAGGCCATGGCTCAGTCGACTTCCAGGATGGCCTCGACCTCGACGGTCTGGTGGCCCGGCAGTGACCCCGCGCCGATGGCCGAGCGCGCTCCCCGCCCCACTTCGTCGCCGAACACCTGCACGAACAGGTCCGAGCAGCCGTTGATGACCTGCGGGTGATGCGCGAAGCCGGGCGCCGCATTCACGAAGGCCAGCAGCTTCACCACGCCGCGCACGCGCTTCAGGTCGCCCAAAGCGGCCTTGGTCACGGCCAGCAGGTTCAGGCCGGTCAGGCGCGCATGGGCGTAGGCCGCCTCGATGCCCACTTCTTCGCCGACACGGCCGACATGCAGATGCCCATCGGCCTCCAGCGGCCCTTGTCCCGAGAGGTACAGCAAGGGGCCGCAACGGCGCCAGGCCACGAAGTTGGCGACAGGCGCCGGAGGAGGCGGCAGCATCAGCCCGAGCGCGGCAAGCCGCTCTTCGGGGCCGAGGCCCGCGCCAGCCGATGCCGTGTTGGAATCCAGGGTCATTGAGAACACATCACCGCGGCGCTGTGGGGGCAGCACCGGGGTCAACCTTTCGACGAAAATCAACGGATCCGGAAGGATTGGTCAACCAATCCCGAGCCAGGCAGCGCAGCCTTGTATGACTGCGTAATGAATTCATTCTAAGATTGTCAATTGTGATTGGTCAACCATTTTGGCGAACTCTATAACCATGGACGCAAAGCCCATGTCACAGTCACCGCCGCCGCTGATCGAGGTGACGGATCTCTCGGGCCGGATTGCCGCGCAGGACAAGGCCACCGCCTCGAAGGTCTACCGCGCCATCCTCCAGTCGATCCGAGACGGCGTGCTCAAGCCCGGCGACAAGCTGCCCAACGAGCGCGACCTGTCCGAGCAGTTCAAGACCTCGCGCAGCACGGTGCGCCATGCATTGGCCATGATGAGCGCGCAGGGCCTGCTGGAGCGCAAGGTCGGCAGCGGCACCTTCCTGGCCGAAGGGCTGATGCAACTGCTGAGCGAGTCCGACCTGCCGGTGGCCGCCCACCACCGCGACGTGCCGACCTACACCGAGATCCTCGAAGGCCGATTGCTGTTCGAGCCGGCCATGATGGCGCTGTCCGCCCAGCGCGCCGACGCCGAAGACTTCGCACTCATGCGCCATCACCTGGCCATGGTGCGCGATGCTGACCAGTGGCTGCAGTTCAAGGAGGGCATCTACGGCGTGCACCAGGCGATCTTCCGCGCCACGCGCAACCGCTTCCTGATGCAGGTGTTCGACGCGGTGGTGGCCGACCGCCGCGCAGTGCAGTACGACGGACGCTCCAATCTCAACGGCCCGGTGGGCGCCATCGTGCGTGAGCAGACGCTGCGCGAGCTCACGGCCATCGTCGAGGCGCTCGAGGCGCGCGACGCGAAGGCAGCAACAAGCCTGACGGACGGCTATTTCACGCGCATCCTCGCGTCGCTCAGCGTCTACGGATAGGCCCGTGGCACGCGATGGCTTGAATGCCCCTGCGGTTTTTCAGTCTCATCGCTGTGTTGCTGCCGGCCTTGTGGTCCCGGTCCCTCGGTATCAATTACCGGTGGCGGTGGCCATGAAGATCGCGGTGGCCGCGTTCGGGGCCGGTTTGGGCGATGCCAAGCATCGACACGCCGGAGGTGAAGGAGATGAAGCCGTTGCGTTGCGTGGCCCGGCCTGCGCGCGCGTAGCGCCAGCCAAGCTGAAGTTCGCAGGGGAATTGCCTCGAATCTCTAGTGGGCGTTTGTCGAGGGTGCAAGAGGTTGCGAATGACGCTTTTTTGACCGAGCCTCGATTCCTGGCGCTATTCTCGCGTGGCAGCACGCAATCCAGATCTCAGGGGAGGAACCGGCGCTGGCCTTGCTTCTGTGCTGCTGCAGCGCGTCGTTACTGCGGTGTTGGAGCCTCAGTGCAGCGTCGCTTTCATATTCCACCGAAGTACGGATTCGGCAGTCGGGCCAAGCAACAGAGGCAGTAGGCTGGAACTGTGAACAAGTGCCCGGCCTTCGGTTTCGGCCTCCGCGGCTTCCAGCTCCGGGCGCGCCTCGAGCGCAAAGTCGCCGAAGATCGGCACTTGCGGGTGCACGATCCACCAGCCGTCCAAGCGATCTTCGTCGGCTGGAAGCGGCCCGTCGTAGGCGAACTCCACATTGACCACGGCACCGACGTTCCCTTCGTCGTTGGACTCGACGATGACGGCCACGATGCCCGGCTGGATCGGCCTCATTTGCGACGGATCTCTTCGCGCCTCTCGCCGACGACGTGCGCACCGATCACGCCTTTGCGCTTTCGTGCCGGAGCCTTGGCGAGATCGCGGGCGAGAACAACAGCATCTTCGCGCGTGTCCGAAATGAACACAGACCGGATCACGTCGTTCACTCGGGTGTGCCAGCCGCGACCGCCAGACTTCAACGCCTCTAGAACGTCGGCGTCAAACCGGATCGTGGCCGATGCCTTCGGTGTCTCCTTGACCATGCTCGCCGGCCGACCGCGCTTTCGCGCCACGATCTGCTCGGCCGTGTGCACGGCGGCATGTTCGCCGCGCTTCATCTCTGCGAAGGACTCGAGCAGATCCTTCTCGAATTGCACCATGTTCTTGTCAATCTCGGGCATCAAGAGCCTCCTTCAGTTTCAACAGGGCGGCGGCGGGGATGTTGTCGAACTTGGCCTTCATGTAGACCAGAAGCAGCACTAGATCGCCCTGTTCGTTGCGGTTGAAATAGCCCATGCGAGCGCCGCCCCGAATCTGGAAGGGCTCACGCTGCACGGCCTGCATCGCTCGTTCAAGCGCCTCACTGAGTGGCTGGAAATACCTGCCGGCGTCGTTGCGCAGATCATGGATCACAAGCCGTCCGCGACTGCAGAAAAGCACGACACAGTACGCCCCCTTGACCTCCTGCGTGTCCACCGTGAACGCACTGAGGCATGGAGCCTGGAGCAGGCCGGCGTTCGGTTCCGTACCGCCAAAAACCACAGCAAAGGCGCAGCCAGAGCCTGCAAAGATCTGAACAACATCCCACCGACGACCTTACAAAACCGACGAAAGCCCTTTTGCAGGGCGGCCTCGTCCCCACTGGACGCCGGCGGGCGCGCCACTTTGCTCACATGGGCTCGCCGCCGCGCGCATGGCTGGGCGCGTAGTGCGCGCGCCGCGCGCAGCCGCTCGATCTGTTTCAGGAGGGCGCGTGATGCTCATCCTCGGGGCCAAGTATCTCGTCGATCCGACGCATTCCTGCACCTACCGCGACGGCGTGCGCCGTCATCCTGTCTGGACAAATCTGGTTGACTTCCACTCGAAAGATCTCGGCACCGTCGGCGCCACAGACGTGGCAGCTGTGCGCGAGGTACGCCCCTCTCACGTTGGAAAGGACGGGCGTAATGCTGAAATCTCGGTAGCGCGTCGCTACTGGAAAGTGGCCAGACTTCTCGCTCATCACATCACCTCGATTCTTGAGCGAAGCGTATCGCTGGCGCTAGCTGCCCACGAGGTCGAACCGCATCTGCAGCTCGCGCGCGAAGTCGCTGCGACGCGCGCAGCGATCGCTGACCACGCGCACAGTCCGATTCGGACCGCCCTCGTGGCCCGGGTCCATCCGGATCGCCCCGCCTCGGTGCACGTCGGTCCACCTGGTCGCGCGGGTCGGGGATGGCCTCAATGCGCTCGATCAGCAGGGCGTGCAGCTGCTCGACGGTGCGGGTGGGCTTGGCCATGCCCTAGCCTGGGCTCCACCCGGCACCTTTGTCGTGCTTGTCGTTTTCGTACGCCCACCTGGCCCCGCAAACCTGACAGGTGAAGTTCGTCGTGATGACAGCACCCGTTCCCCAATGCTGCTTGCTATGGCTCATCTCCTTGAGCGCGCCAGGACCGGGCGCACCGCGACGTCCAGTTTCGATTTTTTCGCAGTCGGCGCAAAGCGGCATCTGCCCTCTCCTCGAAAGAACGCATTTTGCGCCTTCTCGACACATCCCCCGATCGCGTGCGCGCCACAGAAATCCAGGCCACGCAGATGTGCACGTCGCCAAACAAGAAGTAGCATCCGCCCATGTGGAAGCCCGCCAGCCCCATCGTGATTGCCGGCCGCCCCCTGACCGATCAGGAGGCCTGGTGGCACGAGTTCAGGGACGAACTCGACGAACTGTACGAAGGCGCGGTCGATAGCGACTTGCTCACCATGATCTGCGACACAATCGATCCGCGCGCCTTCAATGACGACCCGCGCCATCTTGCCCGCCTGGCCCACGCGATGCTGACGGTCGAGTGTCCGGAACTTGCCAAGGCTGCGCGTGGAAAGCGCCCGCATCTGACGCGCACAGCCGCGCCGCGAGCAATGCGATGCACCTGCTGTCGACGGCCGCGGCGGTAGGTTTGGCTTGCCCATCGCCTGCCCGCCCTCTCCCGGTATAGCAGCCTTCCAATCCCCCCCAACACCGCCCACTCATCCTCCGTGAGGTGATCGCGGGTCAGCGCCATCCGCGCGGCGAGGTTGGCGATCGCGTCATCCAACCCTGCTCGGCTCTGCTGCATGTCAAGCAGGGCGGCGCGCTCTTCGACAAGTTGGACGATGGGGCGGATCATTCGCGCACTGCGTGCGCGGGTGCCGGCGAGTGCCAGGCCACACACCTGCGCAGGTGGCCAACGCAACGTAGCGACGCCGGACGCTGCGCGCTATCGGTTCCTGTTGGCTCCCATAAATGCGGTATTTGGTTTTCAGATCCGATCGCTAGATTCAGGCCTCCATCACCATGGGAAGACCTCATGAAGCTCACACGCGCACTGATCACCAGCACTCTCTTTTCCGGCGCGGCCCTTGCGAATGCCAATGAAGCGCAACGCGCGTGCGGAGACTTTGACAGCGCCGTGATGACAACGCGCGCGCAATGTCAGCGAGAGCGGACACAGGACGACAGGGAGTACTGCGCAGCCACCAAACTCAGGCGAGCCCAAGATGCGCATGCTTCGTGCCTCGTTCGCTTTAATACGCAGGGGGCAAGATCCGTGCAAGAGGCGAGGGAGCGCTCAAATCGCATTCGGCGCGAGCCTTGAGGTGAATCCGCGGTTGTGCCCCGGGGCCGCCTCGTGCGGGCTTTGTCATGCTTGCGGCCCCTGGCTGGTGACTTGGTTCGGTTGCATCCATGCTCTATAAGTTCGACAAAAAGTCGCCACGCTTTCCGAGACAGACTCCGACCAATTAAGGGATTGATGACGTACGAAGTTCTGCTGACCGCTGATGGCACGAGTGGCGCGCAGTACCACGCTGCGAAGTCGGTGTTTCGCCGCGCGTTCGACAATGCGCTGGGGCGCCCGAACGACTTTCGGCCCTACTTCCAAGCGTGGGCTGCACACATTCAGCGAGAGCCCATGGACCATCAGAAAAAGGAGTTGGCGTCCGCGTTCCTCCTCGCGCATGCCGTTGCAGTGCGGCAAGGGCAGGCGGAGCTGGGCTCGGTCGTGGGCGTTTTCGATCTCCGACTCTCCGCCCGCGGCATGACCGGGCACCTGGCGTAGGCCTTCGGTCCGTTCCTCGCTGCATGCCGCAAGCGCCGCCCTCTTGTTGGCATGCCCTCGACGGGGTTGGGTAGTGCAACGACCAGTGACACCAAAGTGATGCCGGATGGTGGTACGCCCAGAAAGAGACCTTCTCGTTTCGCGTGCCCTGTGCAAGCCGCTCGCTGACGGGGCGATGCGCTGCGACGCAGTTCCAGCCCGCCAGGGCGAGCGCGCAGGCGGCAAGGGCCGGAACAGGGCGCGCTTTTCACGGACCGTTCTCCTCGGTTTGGCGGCATTGTGCCCAATGCCGCCAAACCGAGGACGGCCACTCGATGTGGCGTCGACGTGCTCGAAATCGCGGGATCCACCGAAGGCAGGGAGTCGGGCGAGCTCGGCCCGGGGAGGCGGGCGGCACGTCTTAAATTTAATTAAATTCGGCACTAAATTCAGACCCAAATGCACGCGAGGATCGCCATGTCATTCATCTCCAACATCAAGTCCATCTCCGACCTGAAACGCCACGCCGCTCAAATTTCGGAAGACCTGGCGATGAACGGCACGCCCTTCGTCATCACCCAGAATGGCGAGGCCAGTATGGTGATTGAAAGCGTCAAGCAGTTTCAGGAAAAAGAATCGCGGATCGCCGCCTTGAAGATCATCGCCCTGGGTGAGAAAGAGCGCATGCAAGGCAGCGGTATTCCCGTTGCCGAGACCCGTGCGCAACTGGCCGCAGCGCGCCAACGCCGCAAGTCATAGCCATCTTCATTCTTCCTGATGCCCAGGAGGACTTGCTCTCGCTTCAGGAGCCCATGCTCGACCCCTGGAGCGCCTCTGACGGGCTCAAGGCCGAAGACGAGATTTTCGAAAAACTGGCGCCGGTCGACACAGGTTTTTTTGACTGGGGCACCCGCCCAGGAACTGGTATCCGCGGGCATCTTTGAATATCAGAACGTCTTTACCTCGCACCACAAGCTGGTCTGCCGGCGTATCGGCGATGACACTTTGGTTCATGCCATTGCGGGACATCGGCAAGACCACCCTACGCTCTTGATGAAGCGCCTTCTGAGGATTTGATGGGATCGGGCTCAAGCTGCCTCCTGCTCCAGCGGCACCTTCTCCCTCCATTTTTGTTCTCGCTCAAAGCACTGTTGCCGCCGACCGAGAACGGATGGGAACCAGGCGAATTTGCGTCCGATGCGATCACCCAAGGCCCCAAAGATCGCCGCCCCCACGGGGCGCGCGACGAAGTCCATTCCATCGGCAAGCAACGACAAGAGCGTCGCGATGAAGGGATCGGATTGCGGCAAGAGTGCCGATGGCAACCTCGATCTGTCTGAACAGTGCTGCTTTGACATCGAGCACATGCTCACGGCCGACGGCAGGACTTCGCGAGTCTCAGGGCCCGCGCGCACCAACATCGGGAGCATGCGCAGGCCGACCGCGCATTTTCGGTGCGCGGATCCACCTTGGCCCAGGGATTGCGGGCCCTTCCTGGGGAGTACGCCTGGCACAAAGTTTGCCTAAGCCAAGCCAGCGCAAAGATTTTCTGCTTCCTCGGTTGGCGTGCCGAAATTCTTGGATGACTCCGGGAATTGGGTACCGGAGCGGACAGATCGCATGGCATTCCCTGCCGCCAGCACGCTCCTTACCGATTCCCGCCGTGATCCGTTGGTCACAACGACCTCTTCAGGGGTCCTTCACTGGGAATGAGGTAGATATATGTGCGAACGTCATGGTCAGGCATTTGCGGCCTTGCAATCACAAACCGATCGTCGCGGTTTCCTGAAATCGATTTCTGCTGGCGGCGCGCTCGTCGCCATGCCGATGAGCATGGCTGCCGCGCTAGGCAGCACCTCCGCCATGGCCGCCGACAAGACGACCGTCAAGGCCACGCACGGCGCGGGCTTGTGCAACCTGGGAATCTTCATCGCCAAGCAGCGCCAGCTCGCCAAGGGCGACGGCGTGGAACTCGAGTTCGTGGTCACTCCCACGAACACCGACATCGTGACGCTCTTTGGTGTCGGCGCGGTCGACATGTCGATGATCCCGTACTCCAACTTCCTGTCGTTGTACGACGCTGGCGCACCCGTGCGGGTGGTGGCCGGCGGGGGTGTCAACGGTTGCCTCGTCGTGGCGAGAGAAGGAATCAAGAGCGCGGCGGACATGAAGGGCAAGACGCTGGGAACCTTCCAGGCCGACACGCTCGAAGTGCTGCCTTACGACTGGTTGAAGAAGGCCGGACTGAGCTTCAAGGATGTGCAGGTTCGCTACTTCAACACCTCGCCGGAAATGGCGCAGGCCTTCGTGGGTGGCGCTGTCGATGCAATCTGCGCCGTCGAACCTTACGCCACGCAAACCGTTGCTGCCCGCAAGGGTTCATCCGTTCTCACCGACGGCACAGACCTGTACGGACCGCAGTACGCCGACTGCGTCTTGGCGGTGCGCACACCCATGCTGGAGAAACAGCCTGCGGTGGTTCGTTCGGTGATCAAGGCGCTGTTGACCGCGCAGCATCAGATCGAAACAGACCGGGCCGGCGCACTGAAAGAAACCGTGGGCACGTACTACAAGACAACGATGGACGCCGCCACGCTGGCCTCGCAGCGCCAACCGGTCATGATCGATCAGCGCAACCAGGCCCGATTCATTCTGGAGCGGGCGGTGTCGATGAAGGAAATGGGCTATCTCAAGAAACTGCCTGACGCAAAACTCTTCGACTGGTCGCCGCTCGAAAAGGTCATCGCGGACAACCGTCCGTTGTTCGACAGCCTGAAGCTCAAGTCCGCATAAATGGCAGGAGATGAATTCATGTCTGCCGTCAACATGCACGTCGCGACCGACGCGCGGAAGCCGCCAAGCAGTTCGCTTGCCGCTCCGGTTTCGTCCGGGCGACTCTTGAAACGCCTGCATCTCCGGTTTGTCGCTGCGCTTTGGGTGGTGGCGTCCATCGGTACCATCGTCGGCATCTGGGAGTTTGCCGCCGCGATGGGCTGGGCCGACCCGCTGCTCATGCCGGCACCCCATGTCTTTCTGGCAACTGGAGCGAGCAACTTCACTTCTTCGACATGGCCAACACCATCGGCTCCAGCGGAGAAGGTGGCAATTGGCTGGCTGTGATCAGCGTCGTGCTCTGGACGTCGATGCGTGTGCTGGTGGGTCTGCTTCTGGGCTTCGTGCTGAGCCTGGCCGTCGGACTGCTTATTCGCTACAACTCGATCTTCGGCAAACTCGCGCTGCCGGCGGTGACCATGTTTGCGCCCATCTCGCCGGTCGCCTGGTTGCCGGTGGCGGTGTTTCTGTTCGGCATCGGCGACAAGCCGGCCATCTTCATGGTGTTCATCGCTCTCTTCTTCGTGATGGTGATCGCCACCCTGGCCCAAATCGACGATGTGCCCAAGGCATATATCCATGTCGCCCGCATCATGGGGGCAAGCAAGCGGCAGGTCTTTCGCTCGGTCATTCTTCCGGCCATCCTTCCGGGGCTTTTCGTGACCTTGCGGATCAATCTGTTCGCCGCCTGGATGGTGGTGCTCATCGCCGAAGCTGCCGGCGTAGGCAGTGGCTTGGGCCAGATCGTGATGATGGCGCGCAACACCTTCAACGCAAGTCTGGTCTTTTTCACCATGACCCTGATCGGACTGAGCGGATTCATTTTTGACCAGGCCTTGCGACTCATTCAGCGGCGAATGCTCTGGTGGATCGACAATGGCGCGGGAGGCAAATGACCATGCGGGACGATCGCACCTCCTCGGCCATTGAATGCCGCAATGTCGGCAAGACCTGGGACACCGACAGCGGCAAGCCGTTCGTGGCATTGCAGGAGCTCAACTTCGACGTCAAGGCCGGCGAATTCGTGGTGCTGCTCGGGCCCTCTGGCTGCGGCAAGAGCACGCTTCTCTATCTTCTCGCGGGCCTCGAAGGAGCGAGTCATGGCGAGGTGTTGAGCGAAGGCGTGCCCATCACCAGCACCAGCCCGCAACGCGGCATGATTTTTCAGGAAGCGGCACTCTTCCCCTGGCTGAACATCAGCGACAACGTGGCCTACGGCCTGGCGCTCCAGGGCATGCCGAAAGCGCAACGCGAACAGCGGGCCTTGGAACTGCTCCAACGTGTGGGGCTGAATGGTTTTGCACACAAGAGGCCCTCCGAACTGTCCGGCGGCATGCGCCAGCGGGCCGCCATGGCGCGCGCCCTCGCGCTCGAACCCAAGGTGCTCATGATGGACGAGCCTTTTGCAGCGCTCGATATCCAAACGCGCGCAAAGATGCAGAACTACCTGCTCGATCTCTGGCGGCAAAGCCGCGCATCGATGTTGCTGGTGACCCATTCGATCGAGGAGGCCATCGGGTTGGCGGACCGCATCGTCGTGTTCACTGCACGGCCGGGACGCATCAAGACGATCGTTCCGGTGACGCTGGAACGCCCACGCAACCCGCGTGATCCAGCCTTTCATGCGCTGCACGACCAACTCGCGGAGCTGCTGGCCGATGAAGTCGACCGTGCCTTTGCGGAACAAGAGGCACTTGGCACATGAACAGGCAGGCATTTGCATGACAGGACCGCGCTCGCTCCTGATCCGCGGCGCCCGGATCTTGACACTGGACGACCAGAGCCGTGAATGGCCGTGTGCCGACATTCTCGTGATCGACGGCCGCATCGAGGCCATCGGTCCCGATCTGCAGGCGCCGATGCCCGACATACGGACCATCGATGCACGCGGCATGCTCGCCATGCCCGGCTTGGTCAATGCGCACTTCCATTCGCCGGGAAACTTCCTCAAAGGGCAGCTTGACGGCTATCCGCTGGAAGTCTTCATGCTGTACGAAGTACCGCCGCTTGCACAACAGGCCGATAGCTATCGGTTTGCCTACCTGCGCACCCTCATGGGCGCGCTGGAGATGCTCGAACGTGGAATCACCAGCGTGCACGACGATGCCTACCACGTGCCGGTGGCCTCACGGGAGAGCATCGACGCAGTGATGCAGGCCTATGCTGATGCAGGCATTCGTGCCACGGTCGCCATCGACCAGCCCAACGTGGTCGAGTACGACAAGTTTCCCTACCTGAAGGAATTGCTGCCGCCGGCCCTGCGCCTCGAAATGGAAGGCGCTCCGCGCCAGGACATGGACGAGTTGCTGGCGCTGTACGCGTACATGCTCAAGCGCTGGCACGGTCAGGCCGACGGACGTTTGTCTGCAGCAGTGTCGTGTTCGGCGCCTCAACGCGTCACGGAACCCTATTTTCTGGCACTGCACGAACTCAGCCGCGGGCACGATCTGCCCTTCAACATTCACATTCTCGAAACGAAGTTGCAACGCGCAACAGGACACGAGCGCTTCGGATGCTCATTGGTGCGTCATGTGCACAACCTCGGGATTCTGGACGCACGCAGCCAGATCATTCACGCGATCTGGATCGACGACGACGACGTGTGTCTGTTGGCCCAGGCCGATGCGGTGGTTGCACACAACCCCGTTTGCAACCTTCGCCTGGGCAGTGGCGTGATGCCCTTTCGCGCGCTGCGCGATGCCGGAGTCACTGTGGCCATTGGTACAGACGAGCTGTGCACTGACGACACCGCCAACGTTTGGCAGGCCGGAAAAATGGCCGGACTCATCCATAACCTGAGTACGCCGGATTTCGATCAGTGGCCGCGCGCGCACGAGATCCTGCGAGCAATGACACGCGGTGGCGCACGCGCCATTCGTCGCGCCGGCGAGGTCGGCCAGTTGAGCACAGGGGCCCAGGCCGACATCATCTTGCTCGAGCTCGATACGTGGGCCTTCACGCCCTTCAACAACCTTGAGCGTCAATTGGTCTACAGCGAGGATGGAAGCTCTGTGCGCACCAGCGTCGTGGCAGGCGAAGTGGTCATGGAAAATGGCCGCCACGTGCGGCTCAACGCTTCGAGCATTCGTGCCGAGATCCGCGAGCTGGCCATGGCCATCGGGGCGCAAATGAGCGAATCTCATGCGGCTGCGCAGCGCATGCTGCCCTACTACCGTGCCATGTATGACCGAGCCCACGCAGTTCCAAGTGGCATGGTCCGGCGACTGGTTGCGTCGGATTAGATATGGCTACCACCGGCTGCCGGCTTCGCTGAGCAGGCAGTGCTTCAGCATCTCGGAGAAGGTGGTGCAGCGATTGATGAAACAGGAGCGTCTGGCCGCTGCAACACTGAAGCGGCGCTGGTACGGCTCATACTTGGGGAAATCAGTCCGGCGCCAGACAACCTCCTCAACCGCAACTTCCGGGCTGCCACGCCCAGCGAGAAGTGGCTCACTGACATCACGGAGTTCCAGGTTCCGGCCGGCAAGGTGTATCTGTCTCCCATGATCGACTGCTTCGACGGCATGGTCGTCAGTTGGTCGATCGGTACGCGCCCGGACGCTGAGCTCGTCAACACGATGCTGGATGCAGCCATCGAGACCGTCGCATCCAGCAGCGAACGGCCTGTTGTGCATTCAGATTGTGGCGCCCACTATCGCTGGTCTGACTGGCTCTCGCGCATCGCCGATGCGAAGCTGACTCGCTCGATGTCGCGCAAGGGGTACTCGCCTGCTAATGCGGCGTGCGAAGGTTTCTTCGGCCGGTTTAAAACCGAGCTGTTCTATCCTCGCAGTTGGCAGTCCACAACCATTGAGCAGGGGGATGCGGACAAAAACTTTGACTGTTTATGCCATGAGCCCCAAGTTTCGTCGGTAGTCAAGAGGCTGCGCGCGCCGAAAGACATCCTAATCCGCTTATCGTTGTACCAGCGGATGTAAGAGTGCAAAGCCTGGGTGAACTGCTCAACGGTCGATGCGCTTCCTCCAGCGCGTGAGGCTGCTCGGATCAATGGGCGCTCCGGTCTGCAGGTATACCTCGCCGCAGAAGTATTGCCAGTACGGGTTCTCCGGGTGTGTTGCAGGTACAGGAGGCCGGCCATCGGGGCGATACGCTCCCGGGGGTCGAAAGCGGGGTCGCGTTGGAGAGGTCGCTAGAAGCAGGACGGTACGCCCTTCAACGGATACCGCGCGCTTGGGAAGCTTGACGTTTTCGATCACCTTTACTCCGAGCGTCGCTGCAGCATGCCTGTACTTGGGCGGCGGCTCATTCCCCAGCACCAGGAACACCTTCACAGCAGGCGGGGTGAGAAGGCCGGTCAATCGATTTCTGCGCTGCCTGTCGATTGCCGGAGGATGACTCGGCTCGACGACGTACTTTGTCTGAGTGTGACTGGGGCTGCTATCCGGCTCGGCGGGCACGCTTGATCACCCGCGCGGCCAGCGTCTCCACGAGTTGCGAGACCGAAACTTCCAGGCCGCCGGCCAGCCTCCAAATGTTGAAGAGCGACAAGTTGCGCTCGCCGCGTTCAACAGAACCAACGTAGTTGGGGTGCAAGCCGGCCAACTCCGCAAGTTGCTCGATCGTGATGAGGCGGTCGTGCCGTAGGGCGCGCAGATGTGCTGCGTGGCCTGAGCGGCGCGGTCGGCCCTGGTCGCGTGCTGGGCGTGCTCGGGCGCAACGGCGTGGGCAAGACCACGCTGATGCGCGCGTTGACCGGCTTCCTGCCGCTCAAACAGGGCCGCGTTGCGCTCGCCGGGCGCGACCTGGCGCGCGTGGCGCCGCAGCAGCGCCTGGCCGCGGGCATGGCCTACGCGCCACAGGAGGACGTGGTCTTCGGCGAACTCAGCGTGAGCGAGAACCTGTGGCTGCACCTGCGCGGGCGAGACCCGGCTCGCTATGCCGATGGCCTTGCCGCATTTCCGCGGCTGGCCGAGCGCATGGGCCAGCGCGCCGGCTCGCTCAGCGGAGGCGAGCGCAAGCTGCTGTCGTTCACGCGAACCCTGGGGCTGCGTGCATCGCTCGCCATCCTCGACGAACCGACCGAGGGCGTGCAGCCCGAGAACATTGAGCGCATGGCCATGCTGGTACGCGCGCAAGGCGCAGGGCGCCGCGTTCGTCATCGTCGAGCAGAACCTCGAGTTCCTGCTGGCCATCGACCACGGCGAATGCTCGCTCCAGGGGACGGCCAGCGACTTGCCGCGTGAGACCCTGGAAGCGCACCTGCGGGTCTGATCCGTGCCTGTCTGTGGCACATTCGGCCTCCGGCAAGAACCATGAGCCATCTGGACCTGAACCTCATTCGCGTGTTCGTCGCGATTTATGAAACGCGCAGCGTCACGCAGGCGGCGGAGCGTCTCGACGTCACGCAGCCCACCATCAGTTACGCCCTCGCGAAGCTGCGCAAGGTGTACGCCGACCGCCTGTTTACGCGCGGCGCCGACGGCTTGATGCCCACCAGCTTGGCAGAGCAGTTGTACCTGCGCTACCGCGACGCGCTGACCTCCATCGAGAGTACCCTCGAGCAGAACACCGCCTTCGATCCGCTGCGCTCGACACGGCGTTTCCGTCTCGCGATGTCGGACATCGGCGTGCTCTATTTCGTGCCGCCCCTGCTGCGCAAGTTCCAGGAGTCGGCCCCGCGCATCGAGATCGACATCGTGCAGATCCCCGACGCGTTGAGCGAAGACCTCTCGGTCGGGCGGCTTGACATGGCCATCGGCAACATCCCGGCGCTGGCATCGCCCATGCACAGCGCGCTGCTGTTTCGCGAGCACTACGTGTGCCTGATGTCGACCAACCATCCGAGCATCGGCGATCGGATGAGCCTCCAGGAGTTTTCATCGGCGCGGCATGTGATGGTGTCTTTGCCGCGCTCGGGTCACTTCCTGATCGAGGAGGCGCTGGCCGAGCGCGGCATCAATCGCAACATCGTGGCACGCGTGCCGCAGTTCACGGTGCTGCCGCAACTGCTGTCGCAGAGCGATTTGCTCGTGCTGCTGCCTTCGCGCGTCGCGAGCCTCTATGTGGTGCAGGGCGGGCTCAAGGCGCTGCCGTTGCCCCTGCCGGACTTCCAGGTTCAGGCCCACTGGCATGCGCGCCACGAGTACAGTGCCGCGCACCGCTGACTGGTGGACGAGATCGTGCAGACGCTCAGCAAGCTCTGAGCGCTCGGCCGCCTAAAAGGCAGGCATCTTCTCCAGCGCCCTGGCGGAACGCGCGAGCTCTTCGAGAATCCTGCCGGACACCTCGGACGGAAAGTTCGGCGGCAAGCGTGCGCCGACCCGGTCGATCACGCCCGGCGTTGCCGCGAGTACGCGCTGGACGAGATTCTCGGCATCCGGCCCGTAGTGGCACTTCTGCGCCATCAAATTAAAGTGCCGCCGCTGGATGGTCTTGAAAGAGTAGTGCTTGCTCTTGCCGACCAAGGCCATGGCGAGCTTGGCCTCGTGCTTGGAAAACTGGTTGGGTCCGTTGCCCTCCACCGGCCAGATGGACATCACGTCGTAGATGGGTGTCAGCCTGTAGCGGCCCATCGGGAGCCACGCGATGCTGAAGTTCTTTGCGTGACCGTCAGGCGCGCCGAGCATCCAGAAGAGCAGTTGCACGGTGATGAGCGTGGCCAGGTCTTTCTGTGCATCGACCGAGCTTCGAAGCACGTTCGCCAGATCGATCATGCCGGGGCCGCCGTCGGCCTCGTACTTCAGGTGCGAGGGCTTGCCCAGGGCCTGGCAGAAGTCTTCCTGCGGCAGGCGCAGCCACCGGTTGCCGGACGAGTGCAGCCGGCGGTCGAAGCGCTCGACGGCCAGCACCTTTTGCGACCCGAAGCGCAGCATTGCCGTCAGCGGCACGGGAATGCCGTATTCCTGAAGGATGTTCAGGCAGAGCCACTCGTTCTCGACCGAGGTGCTGAAGTCGGCTTTGCGATGGCCGACCAGGCCCAGCGGCAACTTCAGGATGTGCGTGGTGGGGGTAGAGCCGTGCGGGCGCATCCACTGGCCCTGGTGCCACAGGAGGGCAGTCTTTTCCTGCGCACCGGCCAGAGAGATGCGCAACTCGTCTTCGGGTGCAGATTGCCCCGCGAACCTACCGGGGTCGACCGTTCGCTGGAGCAGCTTCTCAACATCGGACTCGGTCATCGGCTCGCCCTCGATGTGCTCCACATGCGCTGGGCCGTCGTCTTCGCCCAGTAACTGGATGGCGCCGACGCAGTCGCGTCCGATGGCCTGCAAAAGGTCGAACGGCTGTGTGGTCCGCGTCCTGAAGCGGCCCGCAATGCGTTCGCGAATGGGCTGGCTGTCCGGCAGCAGGTTGTCGAAGTAGTTCTGGACGACCGCGCCCTTGTGAGTAAAGCCCCCGACCAGCGGCAACGACAGCGAGAGGGGGCGTCCTGCCGGCGAGCCGACCCAGGCATCGTCGTAGAGCAACTCGTCCGCCCCGCGTTCTGGGATACGCCAGATGCCGACGCGTTCGCCATTGGCCCAGATGGAAAGCGCGGGGGTGTTCGATGTGCGCGCCACGCTCACCATTCCGAAGCAGGTGGAGGCGGGTTGGCGACATGCCTGGTGCCTGGATGATCGACGTCTGCCGCGTGAGTCGAGAGCCTTGTGGGCTTCTTCGAGCCGACGAACATTTCGAGGCCCAGCACGCTGAAGAGGGCCAGCAGTTGCTCCAGGCTCACCGAGCCGGGGTTGAGCTCCATGTGGGACATGCGGCTTTGGCTGATGCCGAGGCGCTCGGCCAGCTTCACCTGGGAAATGCCCGACGCCTTGCGAGCGGCCTTGAGCAGTACGCCGAGCTGTGAGGGGACTGAAAGAACTTGCTGCATAGGGGCTGCCGATGAAGTGGGCCACCAACAGCTTATCGATCTGATGGGTATTTGTCAAAATACCCATTAGATAGGTATCTGAAAAAATACCCGTTAAATAGGCAAAAATGACGTCTAGACGAGAAACGCCCGGAGCGCTTCCTCGTTCCACGCAATACCCGTCCCCGGCTGCGCAGGGGCGATCGCCCTGCCATTCGCAAACGCCAGCGGTTGCGCCAACACCGGCGCCGCGAGGTCCATGCGTTCGAGCAGATGCCGTGTCGGCGTGACGGCCAGCAGGTGCACGCTGACTTCCTGGAAGATGTGGCTCGACATCGGCACGCCGTGCGACTGCGCCAGCGCCGCGGCGCGCAGCCAGCCGGTCACACCGCCGATCTTCATCGCGTCGGGCATGGCGAGGTCGCAGGCGCCGGCTTGCAATGCCTTGGCCATCTCGTCGGGACCGCACAGTCTGGGATTGCCCAGCCAGATCACTGACGCGCTGGGCCAGGCAACCAGCATCGTTCGCGATGCGCTGGGGCGACCGACCAGCCTGGTCTTTGCCGATGCAAAGACCACGACGTTGCGCTACGACCTGACGGCCAACAGCAAGGGCTACCTGTCGGAGATCATCGATCGCAGCGGCACCACCGAGTACACGCGCGATGCCTTCGGCCGCGTCATCCTCAAGAAGCAGACCCTGGCCAACGGCAGCGTTTAGCAGGTCAGCTACAGCTACAGCCCCAGCGGCACACTGGCGGGAGTCGGCTACCCCAATGGGGCCAGCCTCGGCTACCAGTACGACACGACGGGCCGCATCAACAGTCTGAGCTGGAACGGCAATCCACTGGTTACCAACATCACCTGGAATCCGCTCGGCCAGGCGACGGGTTGGACCTGGGCCTTCACTACCAGCAGCCCGCAGCTCTCGGCCAGCCGCAGCTACGACACGGCCGGGCGGCTTATCGCCACCGAGACCACCAGCTATGTGTACGACGCCGCTGGCCGCATCTCGGGTCTGACACAGTACCTGTATGGGCCGGCGGACACTGACCCCACCCATGACACCATCGCCGGCGGCGACGTCACCTGGAGCGTGGGGTATGACAGTACTGGTCGCATCACCGGCTTCGACGCGACGTCCGGGGCGACCGATACCGCCAGTTTCGGCTACGACGCGAACGGCAACCGGACCAGCAGCACTCGGGTGGGTAACGGCCAGACAACCGGACGGAACTACACGGTGCTCGGTGGCAGCAACCGCCTCGCGGGCTTCAGCCAGACCATCAACGGCACCAGCAATACCGCGGTCACCTACGGCTACAACGCCAACGGCGATCTCACGGGCGATGGGTTGCGTACGTATGGCTATGACGCCGAGGGGCGGTTGAGCACCGCCACCACAGGCGCCACCGACAGCAGTCCCACGACGCGCTATGCCCACAACGCGCTGGGCCAGCGTGTCTTCAAGACCGAACCGCAGTTCCAGCCAGTGCAGGGCGACGAGACCGACCCGGGTTTCTGGAGCAGCTTGGTCGCCTTCTTCACAAAGCTGTGGAGTCCGGCGACCAGCGAGGCGGAGCAACTTGGTTACGCCTACGTGTACGACGAGCAAGGAACGCTGATCGCGGAGATGGGCAGCGGTGGCGCGCAAAGCTCGGGACAGAGCCAGTACATCTATCTGCCCACGGTGAATGGTCCGTTGCCGGTCGCGACCGTGCTCAACGGTGCGAAGCATGCAGTGCATAGCGACCATCTGAACACTCCCAGGCGATTGAGCAATGACGCGGGTCAGCCAGTCTGGCAATGGCGCTACAGCGCGTTCGGCGAAGAGATGCCGACGACGGCTGCGAAGCGGTTTACCGGGCCAGAGACCGTGCCCAGCACGGGCAGCACATCGGCGGCCGAAATCGTCTTCAACCTGCGCTACCCGGGGCAGTATGCGGATGCAGAGAGTGGGCTGTTCTACAACTACTTCCGTAGCTACGACAGCAGAACGGGACGATACAGCCAGCCGGATCCGATCGGGTTGGATGGAGGATGGAGCAGGTTCGGGTACGTCGACGGAAATTCACTGAAATATGTGGATCCACGTGGACAAGTCGCTCAGATCTTGGCGCCTGTGGGGGCCGGTGTTCTCGGTGTCGGCTGCTCGTTGTCCGCTGGCTGCCGAAATGCGGTGAATGGCATCGCCCGGTCCTGCGAGCGAGCCGTTGATTGGGTGAGGGACCGGATGTTTTCGGATGGTGGCGACGGGACACGAGAAGCCCCAATCCCAGGCGCCACTGGTGGAGACCGAATTGGAGGAGGCCCCAGGATTTGGGACAAGCCATCGGATGATCCCGTTGGCGATGCAAATGATGACTTTGATAAGCTTTTTCCCAACGGCGATGGCGTGAGTGACAAGGGGAACGGGGTTCGCGTTGGGGTAGCGCCAGATGGTGGAAGAACGATTGTTCGACCGGGAAGTTCAGAGGGGTCCGGCAACGTTCCTACGATTGAGATGCAAAATCCTCGGGGCAAACCACTGGATAAGATCCGCTATCCGCGGAACTGAAGCAAGGAGAGAGATCAATGCCAAGCGTTGATGCCGAGGCTATTGAGAATATTCATACGTTTCAATCGGCTATGAATATTTCCGATGTGCGGTTTGAGTGGGGCAAGCTCGCCGTAACATTAATTTCCGCTGAGGATAAAAAAGTTGCAATCGTGAGGTTTCCCTGGGTCGTGGGTTTTAGGCTGCTCGATGAGGGTGATTTGCTCGAATTTTGGCCCGCCTGCAGTGCGGTAAATGGTTGGCTCTTCTTGATAAAGAAAAATGGCTGGCTTGATCTTGAGACTACTCGCCAGGGTTTTACGCGGGAGAAGGGTCAAGGCGTTTCCGAATACTTTGTTGCGAGCCAAAATAGTTGCCTAAGCGTTCTGTCAGGCGAGCCCCCCGAAGTTGAGGTATTCAACATTTAAAGAGCGGCTGTTGGATTCCATCGATCTCTGACCCGGGAGGCATCCATACAAGGCATCCATACAAGGTAGTTCATGCATTCATACGAAGACAGGATTGGAGCGGTCGAGCTGTACGCCACGCTCGGCGAACGCGTCAGAGCGACCATTCGTCAGTTGGGTGGCTTTCCTGTACTTCTTCCAACTCGTCGTCAGCTCTCGAGCCCGACGCTCTCTCATCGCGCGATCTGCGTGTGCTCGAGGCGCTGCGTCCTTTCTTCGGTGTAAACGGGCGCCCGCGCGTACGCCGACCATCTGTTTGCCCAACTCAAACAGTCCGTGATCGTCGACACCCTTGCGGGCGTTTCGACCGTGCGCGAATCCGGCGTCGATTTCGACTTCGCGTTGTGGACCGCCCTGGCGGTGCGCGCCGGCACCCCCAGCGACATCGTCCGCATGCTGGACGCCGATCTGCGCAAGGCGCTGACCAGCCAGGCTTTACGCGATTTCGTCGAGAAGCAAGGCACGACGTTGTGGCCCGTGGATGGGAGTGTCGTGGCGGCCCAGATCGCGAGTGGGCTGGCACGCTTCAAGGAATCCGTTGCCGCTGTTGCGGCCGAGATGGGGCCTACGCGTTGAGGCTCTGAGCCTTCGGCTCGCAAAAACGAAACTCGCGAGGACGGCTTCGGCGATGCAGCGTCAAGAAGCGCAGCGTGAGCGGCTGCGCGGGTATCACTCGGACGACACCGAATGAGCGATGACTGCGGGACGGTGTTGAATTGCCGTGCCCACGAATATTCGGACGAAGTGATCAGTGCGTGCCCATCGCCATGGGCGCAAACACACGGGCACAGACCTGCATCGCGGCGCAAGGCACCGCGGCTCGACGTGGTGAAGGTCGTCCTGGCACGCGTGGCCAGGGAATGCGCAATGCAGCCGGTCTTCGCCGTCGATGCTTCCGCGCTCGCCGCTGCGACAGGCGTGGTCTGCCGGTCGATGCGCTGACCGACAGCGGGGAGTGGACGGCATCACCGAGCCGGCGTTCGCCACGTCGCGGGCACTCGCGAGGGCTGTGCCGGCCGCCGGCGCCGGCTCGGGCCCGCCCTCGCTCCTGTACGTAGTTCCCCTCGCGAGGGTGTCAGATTCTGATCAGCTAGCGAAAAGAGCATCGATCCGTCCGGCAACTCTCTCCGGACGGAGACACGCCCGCATCGGTTTTGCCGGTCGCGGGCGCATTCGAATCACATCACACCGTGAGCGTATGAATGAAAAATAGAAACCTTGTCAGAGGTCTGTTCCTCATGGCGATCGCGCTGGGCTTCGGCCTGACCGCACTGCGCTATCCCATCGGCGACTTCAGCCGGGCGGGGCCGGGCCTGTTCCCCGTGATGGTGAGCGGCCTGCTGCTGCTGATCGGCGCGGCCACGGTGGTCCGGTCGTTCGTGGTGGCGCCGGTGGCGCTGAACCTGAACTTCAAGAACATCGGACTCATCCTGTCGAGCCTGTGCGGGTTCGCGCTGATCTCGATGTACGTGAACATGATCGCGGGCATCGTCTTCATGGTGTTCTGTTCGGCCTTCGCGGGCAGCTCCAACTCGTGGGTGCGCAACGTGAAGATCTCGGCGGGACTGATCGCCATGGCGCTGGCGCTGCAGAAGCTGCTCGGCCTGAACCTGCCGCTTTTCTGAGGTCACGACCATGACGGAAGTCTTGAACAACCTGGCGTTCGGTTTCTCGCACGCCCTGACACTCCACAACCTGATGTACTGCGCCATCGGCTGCACGGTGGGCACGCTGGTCGGCCTGCTGCCGGGCCTGGGCCCGCTGGCCACCATCAGCCTGCTGCTGCCGCTGACGTATTCGATTCCCACCACCGGCGCACTCATCATGCTGGCCGGCATCTACTACGGTGCGCAGTACGGCGACAGTGTGAGCGCGATCACGATGAAGATCCCGCACGCCAGCAGCATCGTGGCCTGCATCGACGGCTACGCGATGACGCTGAAAGGCCAGACGGGCCTGGCGCTGTTCACGGCCGGCTTCTCCAGTTTCATCGGCGGCACGGTCGCGATTCTGGTGCTGTCGTTCCTGGCGCCGACGCTGGGCGAGGTGGCTTTCCTGTTCGGTCCGGCGGACTACGTCGCGATGATGCTGGTGGGCTTCGTGTGCGTGAGCTTCGTGACCACGGGCAGCCTGCTGAACGGGCTGGCGATGTGCATGATCGGCGTGCTGCTGGGCACCATCGGTACCGACGTGAACAGCGGCATGGCGCGCTTCACGATGGACATGCCGTTCTTGACCGACGGCGTGGGCATCGTGAGCATCGCGTTGGGCTGCTTCGGCATCGCCGAGATCACGAAGAACCTTGATTCGCGCGAGGAGCGCTCGCCCTTCAACGGCAAGATCAACCTCATTCCGACCTGGGCGGAGTTCAAGCGGATCATCCCCAGCGCGCTGCGCGGCAGCGTGGTCGGCTCCATTCTGGGCATCCTGCCCGGCGGCGGCCCGACCATCGCGCAGTTTGCGGCCTACGCGCTCGACAAGAAGGTCAGCAAGTACAAGCACGAGATCGGCACCGGCTGCATCGAAGGCGTGGCCGGCCAGGCGGCGGCTGACGAGGCGGCGGCGCGCACCAGCTTCATTCCGCTGATGAGCATCGGCATTCCCGAGAACGCGGTCATGGCGCTGATGCTGGCGGCTTTCATCATCAAGGGCATCCAGCCGGGCCCGAACATGATCGCCAGCCACCCCGAGCTGTTCTGGGGCCTGGTAGCCAGCATGTGGATCGGCAACGTGTTCCTGCTGGTGCTGAACGTGCCGCTGGTGCGCTACTGGCTCTCGGTGTTCAAGATCCCGTACAGCGTGCTGTTCCCGTCGATCCTGTTCTTCTGCTGCATCGGAACCTACAGCGTGAACAACAACCTGCAGGACGTGTTCATCACCGCCGCGTTCGGCTTCATGGGCTACATGTTCATGCGGCTGGAACTCGATGCGGCGCCGCTCATGCTCGGCTTCATCCTCGGGCCGATGCTCGAGGAGAACTTCCGCCGCGCGATGTTGTTGAGCCGCGGCAGCTTCGGCACCTTTGTCTCGCGGCCCATCAGCGGCACGCTGCTGGGGCTGGTCGGCATCTTCGTGGTGTGGCAGCTCGTGGCGTTCGTGCTGCAGGCGCGCAAGAAGAATGGTGTGCAGATGCCGGTCCCGATCGCGCTGGAACCGCAGGAGTAGGGGGCGGCATGTGGGAACGCGCGTCCAGGAAGAAAGCATGCGAAGTCCTGCCCGACCTCGCGGACGCAGCCGCGATGCGATCACAGAGTTCCTCTTCAAGTCGAATGGTCGGTGTTGGCATGTTGATCGACCCGAGCCGCTGGCGGCGGCTGAACGTTCCGCACGGCTCTTGCTTGACCTTGCAGCCTTCACGCCGTTCAGGTCATCCCGGGCTGCCGCGTGCTTCGTGCGGGCGTGATCGTTTCTGTGTGGCTGCCCGGGGGGCGCGCCTGGCCCACCCCGACGTGTTGTGATACCTCGGCATTTGTCGAGCGATGACTAGATAACAAAATGCTGTCCTCCCGTACCGCCTGCGGGTGTGATCCTGGCCCCAGGCGCTTTGGCGGCAGGGTGCGGTGTTCTTTGTGGTGCTGCTCGCCTTCCGGGAAGGTATCGTCGGGAGCCTGTCCAGCATCTGGCGCAAGAGGACGGCGGCGCGGGACGAAGCAAGAGATCGAACAGCAAGTTGAGCCAAGAGCTCAACTTGCCATTGGCCTTAAAGCTGTTGTCATCGCAACATGGCGGGAAAGCATCTGCTTAGGTGGATCGTCTATGCCCCAGCCTGCGTATTCGTCCAACGGAGTTCAATTCCCCATAACCGCTATTGTCGATAGCTGAGAACCGCTCCATGCCCGCTGGCTAAACGAAGGATGCTGGACTGATCTCTTCCGAGTATGAGCCGGGGTTGCAGTGGGCGGGGCTAAAGACGTTCGGTTGCTTGCATTAATTCAATAATTCGACTATCGTTGAAATATGGAAGAAAAGAACGTTATCCAAGCGCTGGCGGCATTGGCGCAGCCCGTGCGCCTTCAAGTCTTTCGGGCGCTGGTTGTCGCCGGTCCCGCTGGCCTCACACCGGGTGTGTTGGCGGAGCAACTTGGCGTGCCTTCGACCAGTCTCTCGTTCCACCTCAAGGAGCTGACGCACGCCAACCTGGTCAGCCAGGAGCGCGACGGCCGCAACCTGATCTATCGCGCGGTGTTCGAGCAGATGAACGCGTTGCTCGGCTACCTCACGGAGAACTGCTGTCAGGGCGAGGCATGCCTCGTCGACGGCTCCACTGCTTGTGAATGCTGAAGGAGAAACACATGAAGCGCTTCCATGTCCATCTGCACGTCGACGACCTCGCCAAGAGCATCGCCTTCTACTCCAACCTGTTTGCGTCGCCGCCGGCACGTGTCGAGGCCGACTACGCCAAGTGGATGCTCGAAGATCCACGCGTCAATTTCGCTATCTCGACAGTCGGGCAGGGCAGAGGCATCGACCACCTTGGCATTCAGGCCGAGGACGAAGCGGAACTGGTCGAGCTGAAGGCTCGCGGCCAAGCGGCCGACCGGACCCTGCTCGACGAGGGCGAGACCGTGTGCTGCTACGCGCGCAGCGAGAAGCACTGGGTCACCGATCCGCAGGGGATCGCGTGGGAGCACTTCCAGACCTTGGACGGCGCCGTGCCGGTCTACGGTCAGCCCAAGTCCGTCGCCAAGGCCGAGTCCGCCTGCTGCACGCCCGGTGCTGCCCGAGGCATTCCGGTCAACGTGTCCGCCAGGGGCACGGGCGCCTGCTGCTGAGGGCTGCGCCATGCCCCAAGAGCCTTCCGAATCGCTGGTCAGATCGCTGTTCGTTCGCGCAGAGGCCGCGTCTCTATCGCCCGTGCGATCCCTTCTTCGGGACGCCGGCCTCCCCGAATCAGACCTTCGGGAAGAGCACATGGAGGCCTTCTTCGTGAGCCGCGCCGGCGACGAAGGGATTCTTGCCTGTGTCGGTCTGGAACGCTTCGGCGACACCGCGTTGCTCCGCTCCCTCGCGGTTCGCGCCGATGCACGTGGCAATGGTGTGGGCGACCAGGCCCTGCAGACCATGGAAGCCTTCGCCGCGTCGAAGGGCGTGAATCGCCTTTGCATCCTGACCACCACGGCGGAGCCATTCTTCGAGGCCCGAGGCTTCGAGCGCTGCGACCGCACGGCGTTACCGGCATCAGCGCAGGCGAGCAGCGAATTCAGGAGCCTGTGCCCGGCCTCGGCTGTCTGCATGTTCAAAGAGATCAACCCCACTTCCTCCACCGAGAAACATCGTCATGGCTGAGAAAACCTACAACGTGCTGTTCATCTGCACGGGCAATTCCGCACGCTCCATCCTGGCCGAGGGCCTGCTCAACCACCTGGGCGATGGGCGATTCAAGGCCTACTCCGCTGGCAGCCACCCGGCCGGCAAGGTCAACGCCTACGCTTTGCTCACTCTGGACAAGATGCACCTTCCCTCCACCGGCTATCGCAGCAAGGACTGGGACGAGTTTGCGAAGCCGGACGCACCGGCGATGGACTTCGTTCTCACCGTCTGCGACAAGGCTGCGGGCGAGGTGTGCCCGGTGTGGCCTGGCCAGCCCATGACCGCGCACTGGGGCGTGGCCGACCCTGCGGCATTCGCGGGGCCGGAAGAAGCTACCGAGCGCCAGTTCATGGATACGGCCCTCACGCTGAAGCGCCGGATCGAGCTGATGCTGGCCTTGCCTCTGGCCCGGCTCGACTCGATGGCCATCCAGCGTGAGATCCGCGACATCGGCAACGGCAAGGTTCAAAAGGCTCCGCAATGACACTCAACGTACTCATCCTCTGCACCCACAACTCGGCTCGCAGCGTGCTCGCCGAGGGCATGCTCAACCACTGGGCCCAGAAGCTCGGCAAGGACGTGAACGCGTTCAGCGCCGGCAGCGCGCCCAGTGGAAGAATCAACCCGTTTGCCATCGACGTGCTGCAGGCCGCTGGCGTGAACACCGAAGGCTTCCGCAGCAAAAGCTGGGACGAGTTTTCCACGCCGGTCATGCATGTGGTCATCACCGTCTGCGACAGCGCGGCGCAGGAGACCTGCCCGTACTGGCCGGGCACGCGCGTCAAGATTCATTGGGGCTATCCGGACCCTTCGAACACCGAGGGCGGTGACGCGACAAAACGCCAGGCCTTCGAGCTGACGCGCCAGGCGATCTCCTATCGCATGCTGCAACTGCTCGCACTGGACAACCCCGAAGCGATGAGCGACGCCGAGCTGCAAGAGCAGCTGAAGCACATCTCCGCGAACTGACACCATGAGCGCAGTCATCGAAAACCCGCGCGCCAGCGCGGCCCCCATGAGCGTGTTCGAGCGCTACCTGACGGTGTGGGTGTTCCTCTGCATCGTCGTCGGTATCGCGTTGGGGCAGTTGTTCCCGGCGGCATTTCAGGCGGTGGGCCGTCTTGAGGTCGCGAAAGTCAATATTCCCGTGGGCGTGCTGATCTGGGTGATGATCATTCCGATGCTGCTGCGGGTCGATTTCGCGGCCCTTGCGCAGGTGAAGAATCACTGGCGCGGCATCGGCGTGACGCTGTTCATCAACTGGGCCGTGAAGCCGTTCTCCATGGCCTTCCTGGCATGGCTCTTCGTGCGTCAGGTGTTCGCCGGTTCGCTGCCGGCCGACCAGCTCGACAGCTATGTGGCCGGCCTGATCCTGCTGGCCGCCGCGCCCTGCACGGCAATGGTCTTCGTCTGGAGCCGCCTGACTGGCGGAGACCCGGTCTTCACGCTGTCGCAGGTCGCATTAAACGATGCCATCATGGTGTTCGCCTTCGCGCCCATCGTCGGCCTACTACTGGGTCTGTCGGCGATCACGGTGCCGTGGGACACGCTCATTACATCGGTGGCGCTCTACATCGTGCTGCCTGTGATCTTCGCGCAGGTGTTGCGCAAGCAACTGTTGAAAGCGGGGCCGGCTGCGTTTGAGCGAGCTATGCATCGCATCGGACCGTGGTCGATTGCCGCGCTCCTGTTGACGCTCGTGCTCCTGTTCGCGTTCCAGGGCGAGGCCATCATCAGACAGCCGCTGGTGATTGCGATGCTCGCGGTGCCGATCCTGATTCAGGTGGTGCTGAACTCCGGCCTGGCCTACTGGCTCAACCGGAAGCTCGGCGAGAAGCACAACATTGCGTGCCCATCCGCGTTGATCGGCGCTTCCAACTTTTTCGAGCTGGCGGTGGCCGCCGCCATCAGCCTGTTCGGTTTCCACTCTGGTGCGGCGCTGGCCACCGTGGTCGGCGTGCTGATCGAGGTACCGATCATGCTGGCGGTGGTGAAGGTCGTGAACTCGTCGCGGGGTTGGTATGAGTC
The DNA here is from genome assembly GCF_059567965.1 of Variovorax sp. BGA-UO-ETr-C22. Taxonomy (NCBI): domain Bacteria; kingdom Pseudomonadati; phylum Pseudomonadota; class Betaproteobacteria; order Burkholderiales; family Comamonadaceae; genus Variovorax; species Variovorax sp. BGA-UO-ETr-C22. The sequence goes on along the minus strand of NZ_JCAQPA010000008.1, from coordinate 337,444 downwards.
GTGAGCTGCCGAACGTCGATCCGTCCTTGTTTGCAAGGCCTGATCCGGACCTGCTGTTTCCGGCGCAGCGCGCCGCGCACGCGCCGCGCATCCTGCTGCTGTACGGCTCGGTCCGCGAGCGCTCCTACAGCCGCCTGCTGACCGAAGAAGCAGCGCGGCTTCTTCGCGCGCTCGGCGCCGAGACCCGCATCTTTGATCCTCGGGGCTTGCCCCTGCCAGACTCGGAGCCCGACGACCATCCCAAGGTGGCGGAATTGCGCGAGCTCGCCCAGTGGGCAGAGGGAATGGTTTGGACTTCACCCGAGCGTCACGGGGCCATGACCGGAATCATGAAGGCGCAGATCGACTGGATACCGCTGGCCCTCGGCTCGGTGAGGCCCACGCAGGGCAAGACGCTCGCAGTGATGGAGGTGTCGGGCGGCTCGCAATCCTTCAACGCCGTGAATCAACTGCGCGTGCTTGGCCGGTGGATGCGCATGATCACGATCCCAAATCAGTCTTCGGTGGCCAAGGCTTTTCTTGAGTTCGAGGAGAACGGCCGCATGAAGCCCTCGCCGTACTACGAACGCGTGGTCGACGTGATGGAAGAACTGGTGAAGTTCACGCTGCTCACGCGCGACTGCGCGGGCTACCTTGTGGACCGCTACAGCGAGCGGCGCGAGAGTGCCGAGGCGTTGTCGAAGCGGGTCAACCTGCGCAGCATCTGAGTCAGGCGAACCCAGGGTGCAAAGCAAGACCACGACTACGGTGATGCTGGGTGTGGCTCAGACCCTGGCGTGGGCCTCGTCGTATTACCTCCCCGCAGTTCTGGCCGGTGCCATCGGCAAGGACATCGGCATTTCCACGTCCACGGTCTTCGGCGCTTTCTCGGTGGCACTGCTCGTCGCCGCGGGCATCGGACCTGTCGCCGGTCGGCGCATCGACCGTTTGGGCGGCCGGCCGGTGCTCATCGCCAGCAACTTGGTATTCGCGGCGGGGTTGACTGCACTGAGCCTGTCCACGCATGCAAGCCACGTGTTCGCCGCCTGGGCGTTGATGGGCCTAGCCATGGGCAGCGGACTCTACGAGGCCGCGTTTGCCACAGTGGTACGCCTGCACGGCCAGGATGCGCGACGAGCCATCACCGGCATCACGCTGTTCGCAGGCTTTGCGAGCACCGTGGGGTGGCCACTGTCGGCGTACCTGGAAAGCACAGTGGGCTGGCGCGGGGCGTGCCTTGCCTGGGCCGCCATGCATCTGCTGATCGGTCTGCCGCTCAACATGCTGCTGCCACGTGCGTCTCATGCCGTCCCCGTACAGAAGTCCGCCACCGCCGCGCAGGATGTAGGTGCCGGGCTCTCTTCGGCGCATCAGCGTCGCGCCGCAGTCCTGATGGCATACGTCTTCGCCGTGACTTGGTTCATTAGCACAGCCATGGCCGCACACTTGCCAGAACTGTTGCTGGCTAGCGGTGCCACGCTGGCCGCGGCCGTCGGCATCGCCGCCTTGGTCGGGCCTGCCCAGGTAGCGGGGCGGTTGATCGAGTTCACCCTCCTTAAGTGCGCGCACCCGCTGCTCTCGGCCCGATTGGCCACACTTGCTCACCCGCTGGGCGCGCTCTGCCTCGGCCTGTTCGGTACCCCGGCTGCTGCTGTCTTTGCGGCACTGCACGGCCTGGGCAACGGCATCTTGACCATCGCGATCGGAACGCTTCCCTTGCTGATCTTCGGCACCAAAGGCTACGGACAGCGCCAAGGCCTCCTCATGGTGCCGGCACGCATCGTGCAAGCTGGCGCGCCATTCCTGTTCGGCGTGGCAGTGGAGCGGTGGGGGAATGGTGCATTGTGGTTCTCCACCATCCTGGGCATCTCTGCCTGTCTGGCTCTGGTGGTTATGACCGTCAATATGAGAGAAGCGTCAAATTCGTCGCGAGAAACATCGAAGCTGAACCACTAATCAGATTCCCTCTCCCCCAACTGCCTGTTGCTGTTGCTATGGCCCACTCTGTATCGGGCCGACTCTGCGTCCGAGACCATCTGCTTTGCTTCATCCATTGATGGTTGATAACCCTACACTACGTGCCCAATGACTTCAGCGCGGACGGGGGATGGAATGAGCGGGGAAGAGACTGAGGATTTGAACGGTGGGATAAACAGGCTTGCTCGCCTTTTCGGGTCGGCGACCATCGAGGAAGCCCATCAGAAGGGGCGTGCACAACTTGAGCAAGCGAGCGAGCAACTGCGGCTTGCGATTCTCAAGGCGGACCCGAGCGCGCTTGCTGGATACCTTTGGGGTCAACTGCTGATGGCGCAGCTTACTCAGGCCAAAGCGCATGACAAGCAACTCGCTTCTCCTCACGTTGCTCCACCAGAAGTTCTCGAGCCGGTGGTGCTCGCCTTGGAGTATCTACATGCAGTGCTCAGTGGCCACGCTGAAGATACAACGGGCTCTGCACAGGACGACGAATCCCTGCGCGAAGTTCTCAGCGCGAGCAGCGCTCTACGAGAGGTCGTACTGCGCTACGGCTTGGTAGCCGCCGCCGCATTGCCGGGCAACTTGGACTATGAAACCAGGACACTCGGCCTGCACGCAATATCCAGTTGGACCATGCTGCGCGGCCATCGATACCAAGCCTTGGAAGAGGAGTTCTTTGACTTCGTGCTTGATCCTCATGACGACGCGCTCAAGCAAGCGTATGGCGTTGGGTCTAAGGAGGTGGCCAGGGGCATTCAGGCAGCGGTTGACGCCACTCGGTTCGGTCATATGAAGGCAGCCGAGCTTCTGCTTGCTGAGTGGAAACAGACGCTAGCCGAGGCAGAGAGAGCAGGCGTTCCCGTGAAAGAGGTAATGCAGACCAAGTACGCAAGCGAGGATACAAAAGCACATCTACGCCTCGCTGTTCTGAACTTGTTCTTTGCGGGCAATTGCGATGTTGGGAAGACGAGCGGTCTTCCGCCTTCCCTGCTTGAAGACCTATCGTTCGCGAGAGGGGAAGAAACCCTTTTCTTTGCTGAAGGTCCACTCCGCGGCACTCCGATGCGTCGTCTTCCGGCAAGGGAGCGACCGCTAGTGCGCTTTAATGGAAGCTACTACGCGTTCGATCCGAATTTTTTGCGCGACAGTGCCTACCGGGCAATTCAATGGGGCCTTGGACGCCGCCTTGCCGGCTATGAGAAGACCTGGGGCGAGCGCCAAGCTATCGTGACTGAATCAGCTTTCCCGACTGTGATGGGGGAGCAACTCGCTGGAGCGACTGTCCTGAGTTCGGTCTACTACCCCGATCCGGACACCGGGAAATGGGTCGAAAACGACCTTGTCATTCTGCTCAATGATGCGCTGCTACAGATCGAGGTCAAGGCCGGTGTCATGCCCATGCATTCACCGGAGATGCACTTTGACCGTCACGCTCGCACGGTACAGGCGCTTGTCGTCAAAGCCAAGCAGCAAAGCGAGCGCTTCTTTCGCTATGCGGCATCCGCAGACGAGGTGCCGCTGTTCAATCTTCATGGTGGTGCCTATGTCGAAGTTCATCGGCTGAGGCTTGCGAAGTACCGCCTACTTCTGCCCATCGGCCTGACAGTGGAGGCCTTTACGCCGTTCTCCGCGATGAGTAAACGGCTACCTGAGATGGCTCCGATTCTGGGGAAATATCCGTTCATCTCCATGTCGGTTGATGACCTTTTTGTCCTTGCGCGGTTTTTGCCTAGCTCTGGTGATCTCTTTCACTATCTGGCTGTCCGGCAGCGAGTCGCAGGACAACTAAACGCCGCATTCATTGACGAGCTTGATCATCTGGGTAGATACGTAACTCAGAACCGCATCGACATGTTCAATGAGGAGCACTTCTCCCAGGGAGCGACGTTGATTACGCATGCCGGCGCGAGTGACGTTGTTGACGCGTATTTTTCAGACCCCGACTGGCAAAAGAAGCCTCCACCGCACCAGAGCTTCCCACCGCGTGTGCAGAAGTTGCTGACGTCGCTCGATGTGGTGCGGGGACCAAGGTTTCTGCACGCAGATGCCGCTGTCCGAGATCTCTCCGGGCAGGGGCGTGATGACTTATCCGCTCTATTGGAGAAATTCCTTCCTTTCCTCAAGGCGGAGCCCTATCGATGGGCGGTGCTCGGCGGAGAGGACGCAACTTTAGTATGGGTTCAACGTGCCGAGTACGCAGACGTTCGTGCCGAAATGGCAGCAAAGGCTGAGGCTGCGGCATTGGCCATGGGTGTGAAAACGTGTACGGCGCTGGTCATCTACGTCGGAGCCGACGATAGTTTCGAGGGCGGTTGGGCCGCGGATATCTCGGCCCCGCCGGAAATAGCGCTTCGGCGCGTAGATCGAGAGCGCGAGGGCCAAGCAATGCTTGGCAAGGCGATTCGCAGAGTCTCGATACGGTCCGAGCACACGCCCCGTCCGCGCCTTTGAAACAGTGCTCAGAGCGCGAGTTAGTGACCGCCACGCCAAGCCACGCCAAACCTGACGGTTCCTCGCGACGAGACAATGCTTGGGCATGCCGCATTACGTCAGCTAGGACGACTCCCTGCCCGGAAAATTTAACGGCGCCCGCAACACGAGTTTCAGCAGCGCCTAGATGCTGTGGCTCGCTCAGTTCCCCATAAGCCACATTGTCGATTGCTGAAAACAGCGAGGCTGTGTCGATTTGCTCGGCATATCTACACAGGGGTCAGAGTTCGGCGGAATCAAACATCTCCTCTGCACTATGTGGTGAGCAACTGTTCGCCACTCAGTCGTGTCGTTGGAACGCAGCGACCATCACTTACGAGGACGATTTGATGTGACTTGCGAATTCGAGTAGCAACTTCCGCTGTTTGTTGTTTAGCTGACCGAACCAAAGGATGAGCTTGGCGAGTTCGTCATCGGCTGCGTAGAAGTAGGGCGCCGGAACGCCAAGCTCGTCTGCCAGTCGACGCGCGAAAGAAATGTTTGGCTCGTGGATCCCGCTCTCGTAGCGGGAAATGCGTGCGCTGGCGGTACCTTCATCGAGTCCCGCTTTAACGCCAAGCTTGTCTTGTGGCAAACCTGCCGCCAATCTCGCAAGTCTTAAGCGAGCACCGAAGACTGAGCGAGGAGATGGGCTGGGAGACACTCTACGATAGTCGTAAGATCCACTTTCCTCGTCTCTACGTTTTTCGTAGAATTTGGACTTGCGAATCCCGTGTCAAGGCAAGCCCACCATGCCCAATCGACCAATTGCATCACCGCTACCTAGCGCGCGGCCTCTGCGGCTGCCGGTCTCGGTGACGCGTGCGCGACCGCGGCAGGCTGATCCTGCCGTGCGCAGTTTGTCTGCAGCGCGCATCGGTGGGCAGGTGAGGGCGCTGCGCATGGCGGCCGATGTGTCCGGCGGTGCGCTGGCGAAGGGCTCGGGGATTTCGTCGTCGATGCTCTCTCGCATCGAGCGCGGTCTGGTCTCGCCTTCGGTAGAGACGTTGGAGCGGCTCGCGAATGGTTTGGGCGTGCCGGCGTCACGCTTCTTTAGCGATCAGGCGCGGCGCACGGATTTCTGCCACGTGCGTGCAGGGCAGGGTGTCGTCGTCGATCGCGTCGGTGCGGTTTCAGACTATCGCTACGAGCTGCTGGGGCACCTCCTGTCGGGCAACCTGTTCGTCGAGCCCTACCTGGTCACGCTGCTGCCCGGTGCGGATCCCTACGTGACCTTCCAGCATCCGGGGTTGAAGTTCCTGTACTTCCTCTCCGGGGAGGTCAGCTACCGCTACGGCGCCAAGGTGGTCTCGGTAAGGGCAGGGGACTCGCTGCTGTTCGAGGCGACGGCGCTGCACGGGATCGAGGCCATTCGCGGTGGACCCGTGTCCTATCTGTCCGTGGTGTTCACGCTGCGAGAGTGAGGCGTGGCGACGCGCCTGCTCGCGCGTAACGACTGATCGGGGGCATTGATACCTTTCTTCCTTCGCTCCGTGCTTCTTTCTTTCCGTTTGCACCGTGATGAGCGGTGTGCGGTGAACGAGGACCGATCGGCGCAGCGCCCAGTTGCCGTCAGGGTACCCAATCAGGCACGGGTTGCTCCGCCTGTTTCGTTCCTCCGCGACTGGGTTCGATGTTTCATCGCCGCTGGCTAGCGGTTCTCGCCAGGGCGAGCAGGTTGCCCCTGCAGGGACGGGCGGTCGTCCGCAGCATCGATGCCGTCCGCGCGAACGCACGGCTAATCCAAGCGACGCCATCGCCGCGTGGTGTGTTCCTGACGTTCGGCAGGCCGAACATCGCTGGCGCATGTGCCTTCCCGCGCCGCATGCCGGCTCTCGCCTGCCTGTTCATTTGCCTGAATGACGGTGGCAGGATTGCCTGCCTTCCTGTGATGTGGCCCGTCCGATGAACGTGGCGCGCTGAGCGTGCGCCGCCCGCGCCAGAGGCCGCATCGTGCTCAGTGTGGCCGTGGCCGCTCTTTGCGGGGTTCCCGCAGGGTGCGCTGCGCGCCTGGTCCACTCCGACATGTTGCGATACCCCGGCGTTTGCCGAACGATGGCTGGACAACGCAATGTCCTCCTCGTGTTGCGCCTGCGGTGCGATCCTGGTCCCAGGCGTTCTGGCGGCTGGACGGGCGGGGTCCTTCGGAGCGCTGCGAAGGGTGGGGGAGGGCTTGCCTGTGAGCCCTGAGGCTACCCCCTCGTTCTCGCGTTCAAGGCCCTGCGCGCGCTGCGCGTGCTCGGCGCGTGCCGCGCGCCTGCGGCGGCCTTGAGCGCTGCGCTGCGACGGGGTCGCGGGGGCACGCAGGCAATCCCGCCTGTGTCTTGCACAGGAGTTCATCGTCATGAACGCTTCGCCTTCCTCCTCTTCCTTGTCCTCTTGCTTTTCTTCTTCCACGACTGCTTCCTCGTCGTCGACCGGCGAGGCTGGCGGCGCGCTCTCGTCGCGCGATCTGCGGGTGATCGAGGCGCTGCGGCCTTTCCTCGGTGCGCAGGCTGAAGCGCTGTTTGAGGCGCACGGGATGCATCGGGCATCGGCTGGCTGCAGCTGCGCTCGGGCCTGTGCCTGGCGCGGGAGCTGCTCGTCGAGGATCTGCGTCCGTCGCAGGCCTTCCGTTCCGTGTATGCAGTGGCGGACTACCTGAAGCTGCACTTCGCGGGGCAGGCCCACGAGAGTTTCGCGGTGCTGTTCCTGAGCGCGCAGCACACGATGCTGGTCTTCGAGGACATGTTCCGAGGCACGCTGACGCAGACGGGCGTCTATCCGCGCGAGGTGGTCAAGCGCGCGCTGCAGCTGAATGCCTCGGCGGTGATCCTGGCGCACAACCATCCCTCGGGCCAGGTCGAGCCGTCCGAGGCGGACCTCGTGCTCACGCGCGTGCTCAAGGAGGCGTTGGCGCTCGTGGACGTGCAGGTACTCGATCACTTCGTCGTGGGGCACAACCGCGCCGCTTCGATGGCCGAGCGCGGCCTCCTCTGAGGGCGGCCGCGGGGGCGCTGCGGCGCCCCCTGAAGCCATTTCATTCGACCCGGGCGGATCACGCGCGGCGCGTGTGTCGGCTCGGGTCTTCGGCGTCGGATTTCGGGGAGGGCGGTCTTGCTGTGGCCTTCACCGTCGCACGGCGTTCTCGCCGTCAAGGGCTGCGCGCCGCGGTGCGGCGCTTGCGGCCTGGCGGCCGTCGCCGACCCCTGACTGCTGCGCTGCGCCGTGCGGTCCCGGCGGCGGGCAATTCCGCCCGAGCAACCGGAGATCATCATGGACAACGAGAAATCACACGTTTCGCTGGAACAGCACCTGTGCCTGGTATGCGGCCTCGGCTTCGATACGGGCGGCGTCCTGCTCGACAGGCGCCTGCGCCAGCGCATGCAGCGCCACACGGTGACAGGCTGGGGCCTGTGCAACGCGCATCGCAGGCTGTTCGACGAGGGGTTCGTTGCGCTCATCGAATGCGACCCGCAACGCAGCGGCGTGCCGGCAGACCAGGACCACATGAGGCCCGAACAGGCCTGGCGCACGGGTCGGCTCGCGCATCTGAGACGCGAAGCCCTCGCGCGGGTGGTCAACGTTGCGCTGGCGCCCGATGTGCCCTGCGTCTTCGTCGAGCCCGGCGTGATCGAGCAATTGCAGGCGATGGTCGGGCCCGAGGAGGACTGACCGTGCATTGAGGTCCCTTGTGCGCTGCCTCGCGAACCGCGGTGCGGCGCATTCCTGCAGCGCCTGGCGATGCCGTGCGACGCAGTGCCCGGGTCATCGGCCTGAACTTGGTTTCCCCAGCGACGCCGGTTTTCTCGACGCTGCGTCGTCGCGAGGCGGACCCGCCGACGTTACTTGCCCCATTTTCAGGATAAATACAAAGAATGGAGTAAATCCGACGACGGAAGACTCACGCAACCCAATCATGGTGAACCGTCGACGGCGATCACCACCTGATCGCCTCCCGGCGTGGCCTGGCCATTTCGCCCGACGGTGTCCGGCGAAACTCTGCGGCTGCTGGCGCTTGCGCACAGACATGCCCGAGCGGCCCCAACGAGGGTCACGATGTCAGGCTGCGCGCGATGCTCCGGGCGGGCGGTTTCGCCAGGCGTGCGGGCAGGCCTGGGCTTGCGCATGCGTGGTCACCGCGCGTCGCCTTGCGTCGCGAGGTCGGCCACGAACCAGTCCCTGGCGAACTGGTTGACGTCCTGCATCTGCTTGCCCAGGACACCCAGCATGCCTCCCGTCCAGGTCTCGTAGGCCGGCGTGCCGTCGAGCTTTCGCACGTTCTGCGGGAACGTGCGGATCGTGTACACCGGGTTCTGTTCACCGAACTCCTTGCCCAGCTGCGCGTAGAACGCGCCATCGAGCTGGAACTTCGGCGCGCCTGCGTGCGCGAGAACCACCTTGTCGAAGCGCCTGGACTTGTGCGACTGCGCGCTCTGGAACAGCGCCCTGAGCACATTCACCGCCGCGGCGTCGGCCTCCACCCGGCGAAGGTCGATGACCAGCACGGACGGCATGACGCCGTACTGGTGGTACGCCCAGACGGAGACCTTCTCGTTGCGTGCGTCCTGCGCCAGCCGCTCGCTGACGGGCCGATGCGCCGTGACGTAGTTCCAGCCCGCCAGGGCGAGCGCGCAGGCGGCGACGGCTGCGAACAGGACGCGCTTTGTCACGGATCGTCTCCTCGTTGTGGGAGGGGCATTGTGCCCAACGAGGTCGAAGCGCGTGCCGCGGCGCGCCGCCTGGCTTCGCTCCGCCTCGCTTCGGCTCGTGTCGACCCGAAGCAGGGCAACCGGGCGGGGGAGGCGAGGGCTGGCTTGCTGCGACCTGGAGCGTGGCACGCCGTTCTCGCCGTCAAGGTCTGCGCGCGCCTCGTGGCGCGCTGGCGGCCAGCGGCCGTCTTCGAACCTTGACTGCTGCGCTGCGGCGTGCCGGCGACGGTCCCGGGCCATCCCGCCCGCAACCGTTCAAGGAGAACGCCATGGCTGCTGTTTCCAGCTTTCCTTTCATCACCGACGTGCAGTTCGAACTGCTGCTGGCCAACGGCGTGCAGTCCCGGACACAGGCGGATTTCGATCCGCTGCCCGTGGTCAAGCTGTTCACGCCCGACGCCGGCGCCACCTGGCTGTTGACCGAGATCGACCCCGGGGACCACGGCATCGCCTTCGGGCTGTGCGATCTCGGGCTCGGGTTTCCCGAGTTGGGATGCGTGAGCCTGAATGAGCTGGCCGCGTTGCGCGGCATGCTGGGCTTGCCGATCGAGCAGGACCTGCACTTTCGGGCGGGCAAGCACTTGAGCGCCTGTGCGAAGGAGGCGCGCATGGCAGGCCGCATCCAGGCCTGAGGGCCCGGCCGCCGGCTTGGCCGGCGGCCTTCTTGTTGTCGGCCTCTCTCTTCCTTTTTTTCTTTCTTTCTTTCTTGCTGCTCACCGGCTGTGCGTGCACCCCAGGCGAGTTTCAAAGCTGCTGCGGACTCTGATACCGAACCGTTGGCAAAGCGGCTGAATCGCGCCAGCGTTCGTGGGTCCGGAAATGAGGTCTCGCCGACGGCATCTTGTTCCCGTGCGCACTCGCTGGAGTGGGTGACGTGGCCGTGCGTGCACGGCGGCAGCTGATCAGGCCGTCCATCTCGCGTGCGGCGGCCCCGGAAGAGCGTATGGATGCGCGTACATCGCGGTGACGGTGACGGTGACGGTGACGGTGAACCGTCATCAAGGTCGAATGTCGCACGGCACCATCCGCGAGCGGAACGCCGAAGCGGTGGGCACGCTGTAGGCTGACGTCAGTCTTGCGTAGCCGCGGGCCGCGCACCTGGCTGAGCTCAGCGACTCGAACGTCAGGCCGCTCGCGCGGATCCTTCGTCGTTGGCCCGAGGTGCGATCTGTTTCGCGATCACCTTGCCCACGGCCTTCGCCGCCAGCTTAAAGTCGTAAGTCGCCTGCATGTTGATCCAGCCTTGTGCGTCAGCTTCCTCGCCACCGAAGTAGCGGACCAGGCGCAGAGCCGTGTCTGGCGTGATGCCGCGGCGCTCAAGCACGATGTCATTCACGCGCGACGCCGGCACATGCAGTGCCTTGGCCAGCGCGTTGGCCGTCATGCCCAGCGGCTTGAGATAGTCCTCGCGGAGGACCTCGCCCGGGTGGACCGGGCGCATTCCATTCTTAAACATCGGGTTGCCCTTTCTAGGTACGGTTCCGGCTTACCGGCCGGTCAGTGCGGGTCATCGATCCTCACGTCGAATGGGCCCGCATCGCCCCATTTGAAGATCAGTCGCCACTGCTGGTTGATCCTGACGTGCCATTCGTCGTCGTAAAACTTCAGGTCATTGCCGGGAGGCATCTTCATGAAGACCACCGACGCAGCGGCATCCAACTGCGTCAGCTTGCGGACCGCAACGTCCTTGATATTGGCGAACCGAGCGCTCTTGCCCGTGGTGAACAGTTGTTCCGTATCGGGGCAGGAGAAGGACTGAATCGCCATGCGTCATTTTATACCGTTTAACGGTAACCGGCAAACTGTCGAAGAGAGTGAGGCGTGGATCGGGGCCTGCTCGGGCACGAGGGTCGATCGCATGGATGGATCGATTCCTGCCTTTCGCGCGCCTGCGCTGTGATGAGCGGCGTGCGGTGGATCAGGACCGATCACCGCGGCGCACCTGATTGCCGTCACGCACGCGATCAGGCATGGGTTGCCTCGCCAGCTTCGTTCCTCCGCGACTGCGTTCGACCTTTCATTGCCGTTGGCTGACGGTTCTGTGCAGGGCGAGCGGTTGGTCGCCCGTTCGCGCGCGCGCGGGTCTTGCGGTTGCGGCCCGGCCCTGGGTCGTCTGCTTGCTGCCCTGTCTGGGTGCCTGCCTGCCTGCCGTCGCGGTGCATCGGCCTGCGTCCGTTGATTGGCAGCCACCGGCGCTTTCTGTGGCTGGGGCGGGATGCAGGCGGGGCCCTGCTGTGCGGCGGGCGTTGGCCTTGCGGGCGGTGGTCACCGAGGGGTGGCGGGCAGGGTGCCGGGCGGGGTGGGCTGCAGGGCTTGCGGAGGGTGCAGCGTGGGCGGTGTGTGCGCAGGGACCTGGCTGAGGTGGTGCGGGTTGTGTTGCATGCGCGCATCGACATCGGGCGCCCCACCGGCGTGGCCGGTGTCGGGCTGCTCCAGGTTCGCGCCTTCGCGCTCATCCCCTGCGGGGAGCGCCTGCGGCGCCCTTGCGCATCCCTGGCGCAGGGGCTTCGCCCCTGGATCGGACTTCCATGGATCAGACCTGCCTGCGGCAGGTGAGGGCGCTCGCCGCGCGGCGGTTCCGGTGCACCTGTGTCGGGCACGCGCGGGCGGGGTGCGTCTTCCTGAGTTCCTCGCCTTTGTCGGTGACGTTGCGCCCGCGGCGCCGCGGGACCGGCTGCGCCTGCAAGGGGGTGTTCATAACGCGTGCGCGTTACGAAGGCTTCCCCCTTGCTCCCCCGTCGTCGCGCGCGCCTGCGGTCACCGGGCGAAGAACTCAGGAAGACGGCGGCCGGCGGCTGATGCGCGGCCGATGCGATCCGGAACCCTTTGACGAGGGGCTCCGAATCTAGGAATCCGGCAGGGCTCTTTGTCCTTGTTTCTTCAACTTTATGACCAAGGAGATGCAGATGACTGCGACAACGACGACTCATGCGAATGCGGCGGCCCGTGCGGCGGGAGATGGCGGCGCACGCCGGCGCAAGGGGGCTTCGACGAAGGGGCGGGGCGGCCCACGGACGACGGCGGATGTGCGCGCGACGGGGGACGCGGACACGGCACCGCACGATCTGCTCGTGCCGCTGGACCGGCTGGTGCCCGCCGAGGCGAACGTGCGCCGGGTGCATCGCGACGAAGGCATCGCGGAACTGGCGGCGCTGATCGACTCGCAGGGGCTGCTGCAGCGGCTCTCGGTGGTGGCGCTGCCCGATGGCCGGTACGCGGTGGCGGCGGGTGGGCGGCGCCTGCGGGCGATGCAGCTGCTGGCGGCGCAGGGGCGCATGGAGGCCGCGCAGGCGGTGGAATGCCGCTGCTTCGCCGATGCGCGCGCGCTGGAAATCTCCCTCGCGGAAAACTCGGGCCGGGAGGCGATGCATCCGGCCGACGAGATGGAAGCGTTCCGTGCCCTGATCGATGGCGGGCTCACGGTGGCGCAGGTGGCGGGCCGCTTCGGGGTGGCACCGCTCACCGTGGCGCGCAGGCTGCGGCTGGCGCGTCTGGCGCCGCGCTTTTTGGCGATGTACCGCGCCGACGAGATCGAGCCGGACCAGCTGCAGGCGCTGGCACTCACGGACGACCACGCCGCGCAGGAGGCGGTCTGGGACGGATTGCCGGTCTACGAGCGCAGCGCATGGGCGCTGCGCCGCAAGCTCACCGAGCAGTCCTGCGCGGGCGACAGCCGGCTCGCGCGTTTCGTCGGGCTGGCGGCCTACGAGGCGCGCGGCGGCACGGTGCGGCGCGACCTCTTCGCCGAACCCGACGATGGCGAGGGCGTGTACCTGGACGACCCCGTGCTGCTGGAGGTCCTCGCCATGGAAAAGCTGCGTGCGCTGGCCGAGGAGGTGCGCGCGGAAGGCTGGGCATGGGTGGATTGCGTGACGCAGGGCGACGGCCTCGCGCTGCGCCGCCATGGACAGGCCTCGCAGCAGCAGCGTGCGATGATGCCCGAGGAGGAGGCGGCACTGGCGGCCATGGACGCCGAGCGCGACCGGCTGGCCGCAGCCCTCGAGGTGCTCGAAGCGCAGGGCGTCGATCCCGAGGCGGCGGACGATGAGGTCGATGGCGAAGCCGAGGCGCAGCGTCTTTTGAGCGCCCTGGACGCGCTGGACGACCGGATCGACGCGGCGCATGCCGCGTTGCTGGCGTGGACACCCGAGCAGATGGCGAGCACCGGCGTGCTGCTGCGCATCGACCATCGCGGGGAGGTGGTGGCGGCCCGGGGGCTGATACGGCCCGGGGATCGCCACGGCGATTCGGAGGCGGGCGATCCGGACGGCGACGGCGGGCTGGGCACGGCGGACGATGGGGTGGGCCCGGACGCTCCGAAAACGCGCGCCGCGTTCAGCGAGAAGCTGATGCGCGACCTCACCGCGCACCGCACCGCGGCGCTGCAGGCCGCCCTGATGCAGGCGCCGGATGTGGCACTCGCGACGCTGGCCCACCGCATGGCGGAGACGGTGTTCGGCCAGTACGGGCGCGGCAACGATGTGGTGAAGGTCCATGTGCATGTGACCAGCGACTTCGCGCTCGCACAGTCGGCCACGGGCTACGAGGACTGTCCGGCCGGCGCGCTGCTCACGCGGGCCGCGACCGAATGGGGGGACCGCCTGCCCGGCGATCCGCAGGCCCTGTTCCGCTGGCTGCTCGCGCAGCCGCGCGACGTGCTGCTCGACCTGCTGGCGTACTGCACCGCCCGCAGCATCGATGCCGTGGCCGGGCGCGAACGCACGGCCGACCAGAGCGACGCCCTCGCCGAGGCGCTGGGCCTGAACATGGCGGACTGGTGGGCGCCGACCGCCGCGAACTACCTGCGCCACGTCAGCAAGACGAAGGCGCTCGAAGCGGTGGCCGTGGCGACCGGCGAGCACGGCACGCCGGCCGTGGCGGCGATGAAGAAGGCCGAGGCCGCGGCGCATTGCGCCCGCAGGCTGGAAGGCACGCGGTGGCTTCCGTCCCCGTTGCGTCCGCACGCGGCGCTGACGCGCCTGGGAGACATTGAAGCGTAATCGCCGGCGGGCCAGGCGCCCCTGACGTTCGGCACGCCGAACATCGGGGGCGCCTGTGCCTCGCCTTCGCCGCCGGATCGGGCGCGTGTCGGTCGCAGGAATTCGATGGATGCGATCGCCCCAGCAGTGGCTTGCGGATGGCGCTTCTTTCCCCTCGAACTGCGGTTCCTGGCACCGTTTTGGCGTGGCCGTACGCGACTCGGATCTTCGCGGAGGAACCGGCGCTGGCCTTGCCTTGCCACCGGCCATCCAAGCGATCTTAATCGGCCGCAAGCGGCCCGTCGCAGGCGAGCTCCGCACTGACCAGAGCACCGACGTTCCTTTCGTCATCGGACTCGATGATGACGGCCATGATGCCGGGCTGGAGCGGCTTTATTTGCGACGGATCGCTTCGCGCCCCTCGCCCACGACGTGCGCACCGATCACGCCTTTGCCCTTTCGCGCCACGATCTGCTCGGCCGTGTGCACGGTGCCATGTTCGCCGCGCTTCATCTGTGCGATGGACTGGAGCAGGTCCTTCTCGAACTGCACCATCTCCTTGTCAATCTTTGGCATCAAGCGCCTCCTTCAGCTTCAACAGGGTGGCGGCGGGGATGTTGTCGAACCTGGCCTTCACGTAGACCCGCAGCAGCACCAGATCGCCCTGTTCGTTGCGGTTGAAATAGAGAGATCACGCATGCGCCGCCCTGCTTTCCCATACCAGCGTGAGCCCAACGAACCTTGCGCAGTCCGCTGGGGCCCTGGGTCATCGCGTCGCCGGCTGCGGTGTTCGCAGCGATCCACGGCACGAATTAAATGCGGTCCTGGCCGACTGGATTTCGGAACGCGATACACACATAAAAATGCCCACGGCCATCGTATCTGGTCGCTGAGTGTCGGACTCTCTCATGGAGGTTCGGCATGCCGAACAATGAAGGTTGGCATGTGTGGGCACATGCACTGCGCGGCATCGAGCATGAGGGAGGGAGGGGGAGCTAAGAGATGCGTGGATACGAGGGGCAAAGTCCTTGTGCGGCTGTGAGGGCAGGATAGACTGGCGTCAGACATTGTTTACTGCAACGGAGTTGCAATGACCAACGACCGTCGATCAAGCGCCGTGATCAGCGCCCGTGTGTCACCCGACACGAAGGCGAGCTTCGCCGCCCTGGCTGCGCGCCATCGGCTGCACGAGTCGCGCCTGCTCGCCAAGATGGTCCATGAAGTGATCCAGTCCAACGGCCCGATCTCGCTTGAACCGAATACGCAGCGAGCCGCCGATGATTTGGGTGGTGGCGTGGACATGGCGGACCGCATCACGCTGCGACTTCGCCCTGGGGATCGAATGTCTGTGGAAAAACGGGCCCATGCGCGGGACATGAAGACCGGCAGCTACCTGGCCCTGCTGATCCACAACCATGTCCACGCGTCGGCGGTGCTGCCACCGGATGAACTGGCTCAGATCAAGGCGGTGAGCGCCCAGTTGGCGGCGCTCGGTCGCCAGCTTCGCGTGTTCGGCATGACGAACAATCCGGCAGGCTTCGCTGCATCAGAGCTGGGGGAGGCGATCGCGCTGGTGCGCCGGGAGGTCGAATCGGCACGCCAAGCCACCGCGGCCGTCGTGCATCGCAACCTCATCAGCTGGGAAACCGGCGGCGGGAATACTCATGCCTAAGCAGATGGTGCGCTTGGACCGAAGCAGCCGAGGCTCGGCCGATGCTTCGCGCGACATGACGCTGGACATCGTCAGCTATGGCCGGCGCGGCCCTGGCGGCAGGCTGCACCTTGGATCCGATGAGATTGCGCAAGTCCAGCGCACCGTGGGCCGTGTACCCGAAGTCATGGTGAAAGTGTCCGGTGGGGCGCGGGACGTTGGCGGCGTCGAGGCTCATCTGCGCTACATCAGCCGTCACGGCAAGTTGCCACTGGAAACCGACGATGGGCTGGCGCAGCAGGGTCGAGGAGCGGCCAGGGAGGTCGTGACCGACTGGCAGCTAGAGCTTTGCAGAAGTCAGTACAAGCCGAAACCCGCTCAGGGGCAGAAGGACACGCGTGCGAAGCTGGTCCACAACATCGTCTTGTCCATGCCCGCCGGCACGCCGCCGGAAAAGGTGCTGGCTGCCGCACGCGTCTTTGCGCGCGAGAACTTCGCGCTGCAGCACCGCTATGCCATGGTGCTGCACACGGACCAGTCGCACCCGCATGTGCACCTGGTGGTCAAGTGCGAGCACGAGTTCGAGCCTGGCAAGCGCCTCTACATCCGCAAGGACACGCTGCGGCAGTGGCGCGAGCAGTTCGCCGCATTGATGCGCGAGCAGGGCGTAGCAGCCAACGCGACGCCGCGGCAGGTGCGCGGCCAGGTGCGCAAGCCTTATCGGGATCCAATCCATCATCGGCTGCGGGCACAACGGGTCTTCGCGCAGTTGCCCGTCGCCGAGCGCGATGGACACCGGACACCGAAGCCGTCCTCGGTGATGCGTACGAAGTTGGAAAAGGTGTTGCGGGACCTCGGGGCCGGACGGGTGGCTTTTGATGCGGGCCAAGCGAAGTTGAGAGACACCCGGAAAGAAGTGTTGGCAGACTGGCATGCAACGTCGGAAATGCTGAGGAGGCAGGGCGAAGCGCGGGTGGCCGTGCAGGTGGATCGCTTCACTGCGCGCATGCCGGCAGTGCAGACCGACGATCAGCGATTGGCGGAGCGCTGGAGAGAGGTGGAAAAACGTCGAACACCCGGGCGCGCACATACCCAATGACCTGAATCGGAAGGTCGATAGATCAACACTTAACCGCCGCGGGTTCGTGGACGCCCCTCTTGGTGCAACAGAGGCCTGCGTCTTCTAACTTCGTGCGGCGGGAGTATCCGATGAATCGGAATTACCGCAAGCGCGGCCTCGCGATGAACCCGCCGGTACTGCGGGATGGCCAGTTCCTAGCGCCGAGTGTGCTTCAACTCGTCTGGCCTCGATGACACGATCAGCCAATTCGCGGTGAGGATCTCAGTTCCTGAGAGTTCAATTCTTGACGGCGTGAGCATGACGGTGAGTTTTCACATCGCCTCGGCCGGGTGCTGTCGGTCACTAAGGGCGACAGGCCGCGTGGATGAAGCAATCGGTGGCTCAGTGCGGATGTTCGGATGAACCGTGCGCGGGCCACGCCGACCTTCCAACAGGAAGCCGCTTTTTTCAGTGCCCGTCGATGGACGGTTGTCGCGACCGCAGGAGATTTCGATGCATGCGGAACCTGTCCGTTCATCTCGGCGGCGACACCAAAGCGATCAGCGAGAGATGAGCCGGATAAAAAACGTAAAAGACCCACCGACTGCGTGGCAACGGAATCTCGACCTCCCGCGCGCCCCAGATCAAGGGCAGGACAGCCATTGCGGCGAAGTTGGCATTGACGGCGGCGAGTGATGCCATCGCCAAGGTCCATAGCAGAAGCCGCAGGCCGCCGGGCCTGCGCAGGAACGCCCAGGCGGCGAGACAACAGAGCAGGGCCGGCCACCAAAATTCCACCACCGCACCGCCGACGAGAAACGCCACTGCCGCAATGCAGTGCGCGGTCCTGCCGCCACGTTCGAGCAGCCAGACGATCCATGTTGCCAGCCAGAGCGTGGTCAGGATGTTCAATGGCCACCAGCCGACGAGCTGCACGAAAGCCGGAGTCGCCAGCAACGCGAAGATCGCCAACCGCTTTATGACGCGAAGATGCACACCGGCCTCGAATGCTCCCGGACGCGCCAGATTGGCCATGAGCACGAAGCCAAAGAGCGGCATCACCATGCGTCCCAGTGCATAAAGGGTCGGACTTGCTTCGTGCAGAAGGTACTTGTTGACGTGGTCGCCAGTCATGAGCAGAAGGCCGATCCATTTGAGTGCTTCGAGCGAGCCGCTCGAGATCACCCAATCGTTCGCCGGTGTCCGAGGCTTTCCCCGCGGGGACATCAGGCGTCTTTGCGACATGGCCGCGGACCCGCTTCCGTGCCCCGGCCCTCCGTCCACGGGCTGCAATTCGACGCCAGAGTCCCGCAGCGTCTGCGGCACCGCAGCTCACCGCGTTGTGGGCGAACGGATCTTGGGCAGCGAACCTGCAAGCATGCGGCCGCAACTGTGGGCGGGGAGGCGGCGATCACCAGCGTCGAGCAGGACATACGCACCGGTGCCATGCTAGACGCGGTCATGGCTCAACGCCTCCAGGCTTCGAGCCATGCGGTGGCGCACTTGCATGGGCGTGGGCAGGGGGCTCGGGCGGCGATCCGGAAGGTGGATCGAAAGGCCCTGTGCCAGCGCGTCGGCCATCCGCTCGCGGATCAGCTGCACCAGATGCTGGCGGGATGCCTGATCGCCGGTCACCCGCTGCGCGTACTGTTCGGCGAGCTCGAGGTTCGCTGCCGCGATGGCCAGTTCCGGGTGTTGGCGTCGAACCTCGTCGGACAGACTCTCGCCGGCACGCACGCGCATCGCGTGGCCTTCCATCGCGCGAAGGTGCCCCGGTGTCTCGACACTCCAGAGCACGCGTTGCATGACCACCTTCTTATTGCCGACCAACTCGCCGTCCGCATTGCGCTCTTCCAGCCGGACCTTCACCGGCTGGGCACCATGGCGTGTGAGGACCACCTGATCACCGATGCGCGGCTGCGACGCAGACTCCGCGAGCGCACGCTCCAGGTCCGTGCCCCACACGGTGCGGTCGCCGACCTGCGTGCGGACCGTCACGTAGAAGGACATGCGCTGTGCCGGATCGAACTGATAGGGTGCGGCCGCCGCCGCCAGGAGCAGCCCTTCGATGGACGACCTGGGGTCCTTCTGCACCGGTCGATTTTCTTGTGTCGCCCCGGTCGAATGAGGGTCGGCACCGTGGCTGGCGCGGGCGCTCCCCGAACCATCGCGCAGCGTCGCCGCATCGCGGTTCTCTGGGGCCGTTGGATGCGTCGAGGATGTGCCCGATTCCCTCCCTTGCGGCGGCGGCGATCTCTTCGAAGCACGCTGCACTTGGAGGATCTCCGCCTCGGTCGGTTCGTAGCCTCGG
Source organism: Variovorax sp. BGA-UO-ETr-C22 (assembly GCF_059567965.1). NCBI lineage: Bacteria > Pseudomonadati > Pseudomonadota > Betaproteobacteria > Burkholderiales > Comamonadaceae > Variovorax > Variovorax sp. BGA-UO-ETr-C22. The sequence goes on along the minus strand of NZ_JCAQPA010000008.1, from coordinate 318,330 downwards.
ACCTCGAGGCCGCGCAAGGACGCTTCGCGCCACATGGCCTGGCGGAAGGTCTCGGTGCCCTTGAGCGCGATGACCCGCCAGCCGCGCACCTGCGCGATCGCCACGACGCTGTGCAGCACCTCGCGATTCTCGGTTTGCACACGGATGCGGCGGCCGTCGTCGATGAAGGCCAGGGTGCGGTCCGGAAAGAAGTACCGGTTGTCGACGCGCAGGTAGCGGCGCTCGATGGCATCGGGAACTCGGGCATGGCCGCGTCCCGCTGGAAGCGCTTCGCCCTGGACGGAACCGGCGGCGTCCTGCGAGGCTGAATTCGCGGCGCCGGACAAAGGCTGGCTTTCGGGAGGATGGTCTGTGGACATCGCAGTTCCTTTTCGCGGGTGTCTGTCGTGCGGGAGCTCTGGTTTTTGAATGGGACGAGCGTCAGTCGAGGATGCGCGCCATGAACTCGTCGGCGTGGCGTTTCAGATCCTCATCGCTGAGCTTCTCGGTGGGTATCTCGACGTCGTCGAAATCGAACGAGAAGTCGTCCAGTTTCAGGTCATCGGCGAGTGCATCCTCGGCCATGGCTACCCCCGTCCTGGTTGCTGACGCCGGGCCAGCGCGTCGCGGCGTGGCACTCGTGACGGCTCCGCGATTCGCGTCTGCCGTGTCTTCCTTTCCGTCTGTCGCGGCCGGTTGAACCGACGCGAGGATGTCTCCGGACCTGGTCACTTCGAGCTTCGGCACCGGTGGTGGTGGTCGCTCGCGCGGGGCGAAGTACCTGTCGCGAAAATAGAGAATGCGATGCGCCAGCACGGGCCGCAGGCCTTCGTAGAACAGGAGCATCCGGTCCGAACCGAGTTCCTTGACTTCCTGCGGCAGCAGCAGGCGCCGCGGTTGCTCGCTGATGCTCACGGTCGGTGCCTTGCTCGCACTGCCCCACATCGGGCGGCTGACGTTTTTTTGCCGGACGGTGTAGGTCCCCAGTTCGCGAGAGATGGCTTCGGCGTCCTCGTATTCCTTGGGCGGAAACACGATCCGCGCGGCCAGCATCTTCCGGATCGACTTGGTGCCCTCGATGCCGTACTTCTCGATCAGTTGCGAGTTGGACTGGACAATGACGACGGTGCGCACGTTGTACCCCGGCAGGAAGGCGGTGGAATCCGCGATGACGGGGATGCGCCCGAGTGCAGGGAATTCGTCGAGCATCAGCAGCAACTGATGGCGAAGCTGTGGGTTGTTCTCGGGAAGTTCACGCGTCTGGAGGCCGATGGCCTGCTGGAAGAACAGGTTCAGCAGTGGCTGCAGTCGTGCGATGTTGTCGGGGTTGATCTGCACGTAGATCGAGATCGGACGTTTGCGCAGGTCCCTCAGGTCGAAATCATTGGCGGAGGTGGCCGCATCGATCATCGGGTTGAGCCACAGGTCCAGGCGGCTGGTGAAGGTCTTGCGGATGCTGGAGGCCGTGGTCGGCGCCAGGTCGATCACGTCGTAGAGACTTTGCACCGCTTCTTGCGACAGGGGATAGCCGGCGCGCTCGCAGGCGTCGATCACGCGTTTCCAGTGCTTCTGAAAACCTTCGGCGTCGCTGGCCATGCCTTGGCGCAGGACCTCGCCCAAGGTGCGCGTGGCGCCATCACTCTCGAAGAGGTAGAGGGCAATGCCCAGGAACAACGACCGGGCCGACGAACTCCAGAAAGGATCGCCGGCCTGCGGATCGGGAAAGAGCATCGTGCCGATACGCTGCAGGTCGTCGATGCAGCGATAGGGCGCCTCGGACACGTAGCCGAGCGGATTCCAGCGCGAGGAGCACTCGCGTTCCGACAGCGGATCGAACAGGTGCACCTCTTGCCCATGGGCCGCGCGGAAGCCCGCGGTTCGCATGAAGTTCTCGCCCTTGATGTCGCTGACGATGGTCGAGCCGGGCCAGTTCAATAGATTGGGGATGACCACGCCAACGCCCTTGCCGCTGCGCGGCGGTGCCTCAAGTTCGACACCTTGCTGGCCGGGAAGCACTAGGTAGCGATTGCCGAGGCGCCCGAGGATGACGCCGTGCTCGTTCAGAAGGCCGGCCTGCGCGATCTCGCGACGACTCGCGAATCGGGCGTCGCCATGCAAAGGGCGACGGCGAGGCAGCATGGCGACGCCTACCAGCCCAAGCATCAGGCCCTGGGAGCCAGCCAGGGACGCCAGGAGGGCGCGACGCACGTCCGGCCGATTCCCGTAGGCCTGCCAGTACGCGTGAAGAGTCAGCAGCGTCGCGTTCTGCGGCGGCAGTTTCATCGCAACCAGGAACGCATATCCGGCGACGTAGACGCCGACGATCGCGGCTACCAGCAATGCGACAGCGACCCGTAGCGGGCTAGGAAAGTCTTCGAATCTTGGCGCCAGGGTCATACCAGATCTCCCGCACGCTGCGCCGCAGCAGGCCGTCCCGGCGCTCGCGCGCGCACTGCACGACGATGTCCACGCTTATCTGGGCCAGTTCCACGCCTTCGCGAGTGCTCATGCCCTGGCCCGCCTGGCTGCGCTTCATCATCTGGGCCAGCGCCACAAAGGCCATCTGGGCGCTGTCCGCGTGCACGCTGGTGATCGAGCCGGGATGGCCGGTGTTGACGGACACCAGGTAGTCGTGGACCTCTTCGCCGGTCCGCAGCTCGGACACGAACACCCGGTCGGGTCGTTGGCGTTTGGCCCCGGCGAGCAACTGGCCGGGCGTGACCTCGGCTTGCCCCTGGGCGCCCTGCGAGTAAAAGAGCCTGACATGGTTGGGCTGGTTGCGCAGCGACAGCTCCTTCACGTCCTCGATGGTGATCAGGCGGTCGTCGGGTGGCACTTCGAGGATCAGCGCCTTGCCTACGGTGGTCTTGCCGGAGCCGGTGGCGCCCGACAGCAGGATGTTCTTGCGCCACTGCACCGCGCGGCGCAGGAAGGCGACGAACTCGCCGCGTGCCAGCAGGCCCGCCAACTCGCGGTCTTCCGGTGACCGGCTTGCGCTGTCAGATTGCCGCGCCGGCGTAGCGGGGGCGATGCTCGTCGACTCGAAGATGCGCAGATCGGCCAGCTCTTCGAGGGTCCAGAGCGTGTTCGATGGACGCCGGATCGTGATCGAGACGGTTCGGTCCAACGTCGCAGGCGGCAGCACGATCTGGATTCGTTCGCCGCCCGGGAGGGTGGCGGACAAGAGCGGCTCATTGGCCGAGATGCGCTGTCGCGTGAAGTTGGCCACGAGCTTGGCGATCGACATGCACCAGTCGAAGCTCGCGAACGGCAATTCCTCGCGCATCCAGCCCGACTGCCGTTCCACGAAGGCCGCGCCGGGCTCGTTGATGCAAATCTCGGTAACCTCGGGGTCGTCCAGCAAACGGCCGAGCGGGCCGAGAAAGAGGGCCAGGGAAGAGGGCGGTTCTTCAGAACCTGTGGCAGGCGCGGCGTTCGGCGTCGGCTGCAGGCCGCCTGTGGTACCGGGAGGCACGCCTTCAGGGGAGGACTGGGTCGGTTCGAAGCGCATAGACGCTCCTGAAATCCACGTCGCGGGCGACCAAAATCTGGATGCGCTCGCCCTGGTTCTTGATGACGGTCGGCGGGATCGACACGGTGCTGCGCAGCACCTCCGTGATGACGTCGCGGCTGCCCTGCGGACCGAGCACCACGCCGCCGCCGCTGCCGACACGGGAGCCGCTTTGCTGGTGGGCGGCGATCGCCTGCATCGTGCCGTCGATCACAGAGATCAGAATCGCAGCGCCGAAGCGATCCCAGAAGTGGGTGTCGATGAAGCCGGGCAAGCCGTTGCGGCCCAACTCGTCGGTTCCTGGCGAGGCCAGCTGGACCACGACGCCGGTCGGGGTGCGCGCCTCGTTCCAGACGATGAAGACGCGGCCCTCTCCCTGCCGCGGCGTTCCACGCTGCTCGCCGACGTACTTGGTGCCACGCTCCAACAGCACGACCTTGCCATCCGCGCCGTAGATGTCGCTGGCGCCGATGCAGGTGGTCATGCCCTCGTAGGTCGAGTCGATGGCGGTTTCCAGCGTGCAGTCGATGAATGCGCCCTTGGGCAAAAGCATGCGCCGTGTGGGCAGTGCTTGGGCGATGACGGCAGGAGTGGACGTCGGCCGAAGGCTGGCGCCGAGTTGACCGCCGCCGAGTGCCGCCGAGCCGGGGGCGGACGGTTGCAGCGTGCCGAGCAGCTGGGACATGCCTGGAACACCGCCGGCCAGTACCGCCGGGTCCGTGAACGCGTGCGGCGCCGAGATGCCAGCAGAGGGCTGCGCCGGCTGCGCGCGCCGAAGCACCGGGGTGCTCAACTGCCGTTCCAGCGCGATCTGCTCCGGCGTCTTCTGCGGTGTGCCGGCATTGGCATTGGCCGTCGGTGGCGGGGTGGAGGGCGGGCCAACGATCGCCGTCGCTTCCGGTGGCGCTTTCGGTGGATCGATGCGACCGAGCGGCGGCACCTTCATCTCCCCCCCGGCGCGTGCCGCGGCCGCCTTTCTCGCGGCCTCTTCGGCTTCACGGGTCTTGGCGTACTGAGTGTTGTAGTACCAGAACAGGAATCCGGCGCCGAGCAAGAGCATCGCCGCAAGCGCCAGGAGCCCGCTGATGCGCGACTGGATGGACCGCTCGCGATTGACGGATGGAATGGCACGCTCGCCCCGGATCGTGCTGCGCTCGCCGGCGGCTCGGGACGTCGCCTCTTCGGTGGCCGCCTCCCGTTGGCCAGACAGGATCTCCCCGGTGTCGGGGTCGATCTCGGAGCCACCGGGTCTTGCCGACGAATCCGTGCGGGAGCCGCGGTGGGTCGGGTTCAACCAGGTCACGGCCCCTCTCCTGTGGTGGTGCGTCGTACACCTTCAACGCTGGTGTGGGGCGAGGTGCGCGCGCTGCCGCCGGCGAACGACCGGTTGATCACACAGCCGACCAGCCCGCCCCGCCGCAGCACGAAACGACGTGCCACACGTTGGATCACCACCTCGCCCCCTTCGATGTTGAAGTTCAGCAGCGACTCGGAGCCATCATCGTTTCGGACGAACATGGCCGGAAAGTCGGATTGCGTATGGAAGCGAAGTCGCGTTTGCACGCCGTCGTCGTGAGCACTCAAGGGTCTGAGCGAATCGCTGCCGCAGAACCAGTAGTCGGCGTTGCGCGGGCGACCGGCCGCCGCTTCGCTCATGCGCGCCTCGGTCCGGCGTCGTTCCTCTTCCGCTGCCGCGGCCCGGGCCTCGTCCTGCGGGTAGGTGAAACGAATCGAATACACCATGCGCCTGGTGGCGGCGCCCGCGGGCGCCGCCGAAGACACGACGTAGTCGAAATGGTAGGCCCGGCGGTTCGTGAGGACGGTGAAGTTGGTGGAAGCGCGCGCTTCCTTGGGCTTGACGAAAAAGTGGTTGCGCTCGGCGCCAACGTCGAAGGCGCCGTTGTCGCCGGCACCGAGGTTCACGAACTCCTCGCCTTCGGCAAATTGCAGGTGGATCTGATAGCCCACGTAGCCCTGCAACGTGACGACGTCCTCTGGGTCGTAGGCAACCACCCGCACCCGGGCATCGACTTCGCCGGCCGGCGGTACGGTTGCGGTCCGGCCATGCGACGCGGCAAGCGCCAGACTGGCCGCCAGTCCGATCGCCAAGGGGCGATTCCAGAGGAGCATGGGCAGAGGCTTCATCGCGCATCCTGCTTGCTCGGCGCGACACCGGCCGGCGCGACCTCGGGCTCGCGGCGGTATTCGACGACGCGAAAGCCCAGAGGGTTGAGCGAACGCATCTTGTTGTCCGTCGATGGCGGGACGTAAGCAAACTCGATCGTGGAGACCCAGTGGCTGGTCTGCTCCTCACCGGTGCCGCCTGTGCGGGTCGAGCGGGTGAAGCGGACCTGTGCCAGCTTGTCCTTCCCGCTCTCCAGCTTGAGGAAGGTGACCGATCGCACCTGTGCGCGGATGGAAGTGCCATCCTTGTAAATGTTCAGAGGCGATGCGGGGTTGTCGGCAGCCCACAGCCCGGCCCACTCCTGGTTCAGCCGAGGCGAGTTCTGCGAGGCGACCAGTTCGTAGTCCGCTTCTGCGGTGCCGTAGAAGTAGCGCTCGCGCGTGATCACGTAGTTCTGCAACAGGTTCCGGGTCACCAACTGCTCGATGTCAGTGGTGCCCTCGTAGGTGGGGACGATGTCGACAATTCCGCTGCCGCTGTCGACTCGGATGAGAACCGGAACAGGCTGTTTAAGCGGCGTGAGCCCGCTGACAGCCACGACCGAGAACACCGCGATCAGTGTGGCCGCTGCGGCCACAGTCCAAGCGATCTTGCTCGATCGCTCCGACCGGCGCGCGCGGTCGAGTTCCCAGCTCTGGGCCTCGCGCAGGTAGCTTTCAAGGGCGGCGTTCCGAGACATCCACCGCTCCCGATAGGGAAACACCGTTCGAGATGTTGATCTGTGTGAGTGGCCCTTCGCAATCCGGCGGGGTGGGCGGGCGAGTTCCGCATGCAACAAGCTGAAAGACAAGGGCAAGCAGAAAAAAAGAGGTCGACTTCATATGCACACTCCATCGCTAGCGATTACGAGAGAGACTCGGCATGACTTGCTCTCTGGGGATCACGGTGCCGCCGCGATGCGTGGCGCCGACACTTGCAATTGAGGCCACGCCAGCACCAATGCGATTGCCCGTCAGGCGGCGGAACGAATCCCAGCGACTGCCGGGCTCCCGCCGCATACCGTCCAGCACGCCGCGTCCGAATTCGTAGCTCGTGCGCTTGGCCCCTCCAAGCCCCCAGCGAACCACGCCGCTCACGACACCATAAGTGCTCAGGGCGACCCCGCTCGCAAGCCCCGCAGCAATTGGCATAACTTGGCGCATGACAAGAAAAACCAGGGCTGACGCAATGCAGACCCGCGCACTAGCAGCGATCGTGATTTCAGCGCCCGATGCTGCTGCGCCGGCCGCATACGCCTTGACGATGTTGAGAAGAAGGGCCGCAGCTAGCAGGGTGAGGACCGCGACGAGCGCGTAGTTTGCTAGTTGAGCAGTCCAGGATTCAAAGAATCTCTTAGTTGAATCAAAGAAGAGCAGAACTATAAAAATTGGTCCTAAGGCCAGCAAGATCGAAATAGCAATCTTCGAAAGTCCAAGCATGAAAGCCGTTACAACAACGGTCAGACCAACCAACAAATAGACTAAGAACCCCGCGACATAGAACGCAAAGTCACTGTCGAGCACGCTTCCCTTTTTCAACAACTGTTCGGCCACTGCCGCCCCGTCGAACCAGACTTGGTCAATGGCGCTAACGATTGTGGGTGCACCGACGATTGATGCCGCTAGTTGCTCAGGACCTCGATAGAAGCTATCCGTAATTAATTGGTTGTAAGCCCATAGCCGAATTCCTACGCCGAGGATTATTGCGAGAGTAAAGATTCGTTTTAGTCCCTCCCAGATCGGCTCCTGGATACGTCCGGAAAGGCTTAGATAGCCCCAAATCATCACGTAGATCGTTGCGAGGGTAACGGCGGCAGGCTCAATCGAAACCGCAACCCTCGCCGAGTGCGCGCCGATATAGCCGGCTAACTGCCCATCAAGCCAAGAAAAGAATTGTGCGAAGAACCCCATGATCGCGAGGCTAATGAGAATTTCTGGTCGGTATGGCAAGCGGTTCTAAGTCTCGCGTGCTCCCAATGCCTTCGAGTTTTCTCTGAGTCTTGTGATCGGTCGCCTTGGAAGCCGAGGCTTGAGGGTTGTTTGTTTGTGGTACCTCACGCTGCTCCAGTTTCACGATCTCATGCCGTGTAAGAAGATAGAGCCCACCTCCTGCCATGGAAACGATCATGGTGGCGGCCAGTACCAAAGTCCTCGACTGCATTGGGATCCTCGCACTAGTAGTTCACAGTAGGAAGCGATCGGGTGGAGCCGACACTAGACGCGGCTTTTTCTCGTGCGCGTTGTTGACGCATGAGTTCCTCAGAATGAGCGACTTGATAAAGGCTTTGCAGTTTTGTCTGCTCATTGGTGAGCATGCTCTGTTCGGCCTGGATCCTTGCCTGCAGGTCCTGGATCGCCTTGGGATCTTGCGCTGACCCGATGCGATGGATCAGCTGTTGCAGGGCCGAAAACCGCTGGCTGGTGTTCTGGTACGCGCTCTGGGTCATTCCGTTGAGCAGCGCTGCTGATTGTCGCCCTTGCTCGACGATCTGGCGCAACTCGGGACTGAGCGCCTCCATCTGCGTTCCGGAGAGGACGCTGTTGGCCTTCATGATCGACTGCACTTGGTTGGTCAGCCCCGAATAGCTGCCCGAAGAGCCGTTGAGCGTGCTCATCAGTTCGCCGTAGCTGGGAGGCAAGTAGTTGCGCGCCAGGTCCGAGGTCGGCAGCAGCTGTTCCATGCCTCGGCTTCCCGTCATGGCGTTGTGGGTCTGGGTCAGTTGGTCTTTCGACTCCTTCAGTTGGTCGTACTGCTTTTGCATCCCGGAGATCTGCTGCTGCCAGTACATGACCTGCTGTATCAGGTTGGCGATGGCCGTGACGTCGATCACCGGGATACCGGCCTTCGCGTGCAGCGGCGCGAGCGAAGCCGCCGCCGCGAGGAAAAACGGAACAAGGAACCTACGCATGGGAGATCTCCTGGTGTGGGGATGAATGGGGAGGGCGATTGGCCAGCGCCTTGCGGAACGACGGCAGCCATTGCTCAGGATTCGGTCCGAAGGTCGCCATGTACTCGCGCATGAGGCGGACATTGCTGGTGCGCCCGGAGATGATGTGCAAGGCGTCATCGAAGCCGTGGAGATCGAGCTGTGCGACCACGCTGACATGGTTCTGCTTGATGAGGAACTGGCGAGAGCCAGGCTCGAGTTCCTGCTTGATGAGCGCGAACTCCCTGTCTGTCAGGTTGAAGCCCTGGGTGTACTCGTCGTAGTCCGCCTCTGGATTGGGGAACAGGATCTTCGTGGGCGTCTGCTCGACGATCGCGCGCGCGATGACGGAATCGAGCACATGGCTGGTGCTCTGGGTGAAGGTTGCGATGTTCGCGTTCTTCTTGCGCCAGGTCTCCAGACCGTTCTTGGCGAACTTCGCGAAGGCCGGGTCGCTCAGGAGCTTGGCGAATTCGTCCATCCAGCACACCAGCGGGCGCCCATCCACCATCCGGTTGACGAGATGAAACAGGTACATGGTCAGTGGCGCCCGCACGGTCTCGTTGTCTAGGAAATCGGTCACGTCGAAGCCAACGAGGGAATGTCGGGCAAGCAGCGCGGCCACGTCGTCGTGATCGTTGTCGAAGACCCAGGCATAGTCGCCATGCTCCGAGGCACACCACCTCCGAAGGCGCGCATGCATTCCCTCGGGGTCCGTGATATCGAGGAAGGCGGCCAGACGAGACAGGCGCCTGAAAGAGGGATTGAGCTTGAGTGTGCCGTGCAGCGCCTGATCGAGGTCGTCTTCCTGGCGGACCGTCAAGGTGTCGTTCGGCGTGCGCATGACGAGGCGCCTGAGCCAGTGGCGCATGAACTCGACGTTGTCGGCGATCGCATCGTCGAGCTGCAGCGGATTGCACCCGGTCGGCGCCCCGTTCTTGAGGGGGAGGTATTGCCCGCCCAGTGCCCGCACCAGAATGTGCAGCCCTTCGTCCTTGTCGAAGATGACCTGCGTGGCATCGAGGCGATTGCAGATCGCCACCATGCAGAACCCCAACAGTGTGGTCTTGCCGGTACCGACTGGCCCCACACCCGTGATGTGTCCGACATCGCGGCGGCTGCCGCCGTCCGGGCTGCGCGTGTCGCTCGCATGCAAAGAGAAGTAGTAGGGTGAGCCGGCGCGGGTCATGAACATGGTCAGCGCATCACCCCAGTAATTGCCCGTCGCTCGACCGGTCGGAAAATTGTGAAAGGGCGACATCGCAGCGAAGTTGCGGCTGGTGACGGGTGCCTTGCGGCTTCGGTAGCCGAAGTTCCCTGGCAGCTGCGCCCAGAACGCCGCCTCCAGCGCGAGATCTTCGCGGGCCACCACCATTCCCGTGTCCCCCAGCAGGTATCGGGCGCGGGCCACGTTGTCGTTGAGCTGCTTGAGGCGGGGCCGGCCTTCGGCCTCGCCGACGCCGTCGTAGGTGTCGGCGAGCACATGCAGGCTGAAGTGGTGGTCGCCCATCACGAAGCGATTGCTCATCAGGTCGTCCAGCGCGTCCTTGAGCTCCTCGGCCTGTGAGACCGCCAGGTCACCGGCGGCCGCCATCCGGTGATGCTGGCGGCTCATGATGTCGATGGCTGTGCCCTTGGCCAGGAAGGTGAAGCTTTGCGTGAGCACGAAGGGGAAGGGCGCGGTCAGCAAGGCGCTGAACATGCCCGGCGCCGTGGGCGTGGGGTACTCCTTGATGCCGAGGAAGGCCCCGATCCGCGTCTGGGTGCCCGTGCGGTATTCCATGGCCTCGTTTCCGAAGAAGGGCCGGGTGGTGGCCAGGACCTCGTTGAGCGGGGAGCGCGGCAGCGGCATGCGCTGCCACTCTCCGTTGATCAACAAGCCATGCAATTCCATCAGGGAGGAGAACAGCACGTCCTCGCCTTGCAGCCGATAGATGCCCAGTGCTTCGGGGTCGTAGCGTTCCAGCGCCGCGAGCAGTTCCTGGCGCAGCTTGTCGCAGGCATCAAGGGCATCGCGCAGTTCCACTTGCGCACCCTCCGGGTCCGCGCGCTTGAACAGCCGCAATGCGGCGTTGCCGATGCGGGTGGGTTGCGGCCGGAAGACGATCGACAGGTACAGCTCGTTGACCATCAACCGTTCGCCGGCCATCTTGCGGCGGTAGCGCTGTTCGATTTCATCGGCGAAGCCGGGAATCGTCCGTCCGCCCGGATAGCCTGTCTCGCGACGCCGGATCACGTGGGTCCACAGCGCCAAGTTGGGCGAGGCGATGTTGCGCAGCAGGACATTGAGGCGCTCGTGCCAGCCATTGATGTCATCGTCGTCGGCGCTTTCGAAGCTGGTGCCGGCCAGTCGCAGCGTCTGCACATAGTCGCCCGCGCGCGTGCGGGCCACATGCTCGTCCACATGCGCCGAGAGCGGAATCATCGTTGCGGCGCCGGCTTCGCGGCGCAGCGTGTGCTCGGAGCGTGACAGCAGCTTCATGGCGATCCCGCGTCAGACCACCGCCGCGGGCACGGCCCGCATGCGGCGACGCCCCCGCCAATCGGGCATGCCTAGCGCCAAGGGGCTGTAAGAGTTCGCACGCCAGAACCGCAGGTTGCCGCCAAGCATGGCCGGTAGGCGCGTGCGGCCCCACAGTTGCAACAGATCGAAGAAGCGCGGCTCGTACAGGCAGACCAGGTAGAGCACGCCGTGAATCGGCACGAAGGCCAGCAGCCAGGCGAGGCTCTTGGTGACGATGAACGATTCGGTCGTGATGACGATGTTGAACATCATGGCCGAGTAGGTGACGCCCCAGACCATCGGGGGCCGTGTCATGCCGACGAACAGAGGATCCGCGGCGATGCCCTGGTTGCGACTCATGGACCGCTCCCTCAGACCCCGAACAGGCCCCGGATCCAGGACACGATCTGGGGGCCGCCGAAGACCAGCACGGTGCCGATCACGACGGCGACCATCCACCACCAGCTCAGGCGGCCGAACCAAGCCATGGCGCCGGAGACCATCACGGCGACCGCCGCCAGTGGCGTCAGGATAGCGACGAGTTGTTGCTGCGTCGCGTTGGCGCCAGTCGCGAACGGGCTTCCTGCCCAGGCGACTTCGGCAGGGGTGGTGGCGAGCAGGACGATGAGCAGGCATCCGATCCATTTCGTACGGACACCGACTTGCGCAGCGGATCGGATGTGGATTGGGCATGCGGTCATGGCGTTGCTCCGGTCACCGAGGAAGATCCCGCGGGCCCTTTCCCGGGCGGGGGCGCGAGAGAACGTGAAGCAGGCGGTTCAACGCGCCGACTGCGGCCGTAGACGTCCCACCAGGGCGCCTGCGCCGCGCGCTTGCTGGCGGAAGGGCTCTTGGCGACCTGCACGGCCGTGGGCTTGACCGTCGTGGGTTGGGTGGAGGCATGAGCGGCGAAAGCGATCTCTCGTTGAATGGCTGCGATATCGCCGAGCGTACGTACGTGCTGTTCTTCAGCCTCGGTCGCTGCCTTCTGGTCGGATGCGGCGAGGCGCTCGGCCTTGCGCCGCATGAGATCTTCCAATTGCGCTTGCGACTTCTTGAGCTCTTCGCGAAGGATCGCGATGCGGTCGTGATCGCGAGTCGCCTGCTGCTGTGGATTGACGACCTGCGATGCGTCGGGCTGCGCCTGCGCCCACAGGGTGCGCGCGTGTGCCATCCAGCCGGCGACAACAAGAACGGAAAGCCAGGCTGTGCGTCGACCTTCATCGGCCGCATGCCTGCGCTGAACATGGGTTGCTTGCATGGGGTGCAATGTCCACCTGTGCCCCTGCGTGTGTCGACTATTGTTTTTGACAGTGGTATTGCAATGCGCGGGGCGGCGATATTTCGCGAGCGGCACAACAAGGCGGTTTCATCACAGGCCAGTTTGGCGTTGCCCCCGTGTGGGGGACAGTTGTGTCGCATGTTTCAGCGGCAGCGCACGAAGCGCCGTTCGAGGTGCAACGGATTCGCATCTCCCGCGTCGAGGCCTGAGGAGCAAGTCATGGGCAACGTGGTCATCTTCGGCAACCAGAAAGGTGGCGTCGGGAAGTCGACGCTGGCGGTGCTGTACGCATGGTGGCTGGCCGATGTGCGACACCAGTCGGTGTGCCTGATCGATCTCGACGCGCAGGCGAACAGCTCGAAATCGCTGCGCCGGTCCTCGGTGATCGCCGAGGCGGTGGAACTGTTCGGTCAGGACGTGGGCCCGTTTGTTCCGTCGCGCGGGCAGACCATTGCGTTGGTGCCAGGCAGCAAAAAGATGGCCGATGTCGAACTCGCGAGGGCGGACGCGGTGATCCCCGCATTCCGCAGGAACGTGATGCGCTTGGCACAGGATTTCGACGCGGTCGTCATCGACACGCCACCGGCGCTGGGCTTGCGCATGAGCGCGGCGCTGATGGTCGGCGATGCCGTGGTCTGCCCGATCGAACTGGAGGAGTACAGCATCGATGGTGTCGCCGACATGCTCAGAACCATCTTCGGCGTCAGACGGCGCTACAACTCGCAACTGCGACTGGCGGCCATCGTGTTGAACCGGTTCAATCCGCATTCGTTGCGGCAGAAGGCCGCGATACAGGAACTGGCCTTGAACTTCCGGGAGTTCGTGATACCGGCACGGATCTCGACCCGCTCGGCCATTCCCGAGGCGCTGGCTGCAGGCGTGCCGGTGTGGCGATTGCCCAAGAGCGCGGCGCGCGAGGCGAGCCTTGAGGTGATGCGGGTGTTCGAGTTGCTGCAGCAACGCATCGACGCTTCGAGCGATCCGGTGCCTGCGGATGCGCAACCATGAATGTGCCCGAGCGGCTCGACCTGAGCGTGCTGTCGCAGTTCAGGGCGGCGGATCTGCTCGCGGGCGATGCTGTCCGTCCGGTTCCCAGCACACCGATGCAGGTGGAGCTCGAGCGCATCGACTTCGACCCCTACCAGCCGCGCCGTCGCATCCGGGGCGAACGCATCGAGGAACTCGCCGAATCGATCCGCGAGCATGGCGTGCTGGAGCCGGTATCGCTGCGATGTCATCCCGAGCACGCGGACCGGTACACCGTCAACCGCGGCGAGCGCAGGGTGCGCGCCGCGCGTCTGGCGGGCCTGGCCGCCGTTCCGGCGTTCGTCGACCAGCGGGTCGATCCTTTCGCGCAGGCGGCGGAGAACCTGCACCGCGAGGACATGTCGCCGTTCGATCTGGCCGCCTTCATCGCCGAGCGGGAAGGGGAGGGCCATTCGCGTGCCGAGATCGCACGGCGGCTAGGCAAACCGCGTTCCTTCATCACCGAGGCTGCGCGGCTCAGTGACGCACCGCCGCAATTGCGCCAGGCGGTGGAGGACGGGCGGGTCGGCGAGGATGTGCGGGTGCTCTATCACTTGGTGGCAGTCGCACGTGATCGCCCGCACGAACTCGAGGAACTGCTCGCAAGAGGTGACCCGATCGGGCGTGCCCAGACCAAGCGTCGCCCGCAATCGCCCGAGCCTGTTGGCGGCTCGGAGCGAGTGGCGCCCGGCAGTGAGATGCCCAGGGTCATCAGCGGCGGCCGCACGGTGCTGGTGGTGGAGCATGAGGGCCGGCGCGGGTCATTGCGCATCAAGGCGAATGACGGCAACGTTGGCGAGGTCCGCTTCGGAGACGGCACGCGTGCCTTGCTGCCGCTGGCAGACTTGCGGCTGGTGTGTTGGGCCACGCAAGACTAGCGGTGCGGGTGTTGCCCGGCCAGGCCTTGGCGTGCGATGTGTGTGCGCGTCGCGGCTGGCGGCCTGGCAAATGGGGCTGCGCTGTTGGGCCTGGCGAGACATCCTTCTAGGCCGCGCCCGCATCTTTCATCGTCGCGTGGCGGCGCCGGTATTCGCGCGGCGTCATCTGCAGGTCGCGAACGAAGGCTCTTCGCATCACTTCCGGGGAACCGTAGCCGCACTGCGCAGCGATGGTCTTGAGAGGGCGTGTGCTTGTCTCGAGCCTGCGGCAGGCGCAGTCCAGGCGGATCTGCTGCAAGCCACGTCCCGGCGAAAGCCCCGTCGTGCGTTCGTAGAAGCGTGCGAAAGAGCGCGTGGACATGTGGACCTCCTGCGCCAGTCGGGCGACGCCGAGTTGCTCGTGCAGATGGGTCGCGATCCAACGATGCAGGACGGTGATCCGCGCGTCAGGAGCGGGCGGGTCGATCGGACGGCGGCTGCGGCGCGGCATGCCGTAGCGATGGCCGCGCGGCCGGGGCAGGTGTGAGGCAAGCGCGTTCGCAAACACGGTGCCCCGGTCTTCCTCGATCCACGACAGCGCCAGGTCGATGCCCTGGCCCGGTTCGACGACGCGCCAGTCGCGCGTTTTCGTGCAGGCCTTGAACAGGGCTGGTCCCGGCCTGTCGTGGTGCGGTGCCTGCGGTGCCGCACGCCCTCGCCGGTGCACAACGTGGACCTGTGGCGCCCGCGGCAGCAATGCCTCGGCGCCCTGCACGGCGCAGCGGCTCAGATGCCTCCGGTTGTCGCACAGCCATTCGCGCAGCCGTCGCAAGCCTGTCGGTCCAGCCGAGGTCGGATCGGGTTCGCCGCTGATGAAGAGGGTGCTCGGACGACCAACGAGATCGCGCGGCATGGCGCTCGTTGACAGCGCCACGCCGCTGGAACTCAGGACGGAGCCTCCCGCTGCAGAGGCCAGCCGGACGTCATAGCCGGCGATTCTTTTGCGTGCCCCGCGCGAGGCATTGACGGCCTTGAAGACGGCGCGCAGGTCCATGACATCGACAAGAAGGAATCCGGGGAGTAGCAGGAGCCAGACCTTGTGCATCGTGAGGAGCCAACGTGTTGGGGACTCATCCGCAACCTCCCGGACCTGTGCCGAACTGCGCCAGTGCGCACGACGCCGAGGTTCGCGAGATTGGCAGAAATGATGGTGAATTTTGCCTCCGAGCTCGGCGAGGCGCTCCTAGACTGTCACACCCTCGCCTCAATCACGCGCTGGCGGACACCAGGCGCATGCAGTTGGCTGGCGCAACGCCGGTCGGTTCAGGGAGCTGGCGCTTCGCAAGCCGACGAGTCTGCGCGGCGCCGCTGCGGCAGCGGCGAGCGCGCTCGCGACGAAGGTGAGGGGTGCCGACGACCCAGGAAGCGCACCTATGAACGAGTGGACCCAAGATGTTCTCGATCGGTTGAGCGAGGCAAGCGAGCCATCCGATGTGCTCGCGCAGATCAGCGTGGCAACCAGGCACCTCGGTTTCGAGCACTGCGCCTACGGGCTGCGCACCCTCGTGCCCTTCACCCGACCCAAGACTTTGATGCTCAGCACCTACGATGAGCGATGGAGCCACCGGTACATCAATGCGGGATATCTTCAGGTCGATCCCACGGTCGCCCACGCAGTGCACAGCGGGGCGCCCTTGATCTGGAGCAATGAAGTCTTCCGGGACGCGCCGCAGATGTGGGACGAGGCGCGCTCGTTCGGCCTGTGCGTCGGCTGGGCGCAATCGGTCTTCGAGCCCGACGCGCGGGTCGGCATGCTCTCGCTTGCCAGGTCGGGCGAACCGCTGACGGTCGCGGAGATTCTCGCCAAGGACCCCTTGCTCCAGTGGCTGGTGCATACCGCCCACCGCGCGTTCTGCCGCCTGCTGGGAGGCAGCCCGCTGGAGGGGCTCGAACCGCTGACGAGACGGCAGGTGGAGGTGCTGTGCTGGACGGGGGACGGCAAGACGAGTGACGAGATCGCGTCCATCCTCTGCATCTCGAAACCCACAGTCGATTTTCATCTGAGGAATGCAATGGCCAGATTGGGCGCCCCCACCAAGAGTTCGGCCGCGGCGTTCGCTTCACGTCTCGGGCTCCTGAACTGAGTGGGCGACTCCGCGTCGAGCCCGCCGGTCGGCCAGTGACTCAACCGATCGCGTCGGCGTGGCGGTCCCGGTGCGGGCACCAGTTCCTGTCCACGTCGATGAGGCAGGCGAACAGATGCTGGCCTTCGACCAGTACCGGCGGCGCGACGCGGTGCGCAGACAGGCCCGCACGGCGCAGGATGCGCTCGATGCCCAGTGGTGAGACACAGATGAGGCGCTGCCCGCCCTTGTCGGCGACGGTCCGCATCGCGACGCTCAGCATGTCCAGCGCGAGCGACCATCCATGCGGATCCTCGTCCATCCCGAGTCGCGCCCCTTCGGCTGCGGCGAAGCGCGACAGTTCCCAGATGTCGGGGGAGCACGGGGCAGGACTGTCGCCAAGCAGTTGGGGGAAGACACTGGCGAGCAGATAGGGCTGGTGCGTGGGCAACAGGCGACTGGTGCCGACGATCTCGCCGTCCGGATTGCGCGCGATCAGATAGATCGTGTCCTTCCGGTCGAATTCGTCCAGTTCCAGCCGGCCGCGCGTATCGAGTTTCCAGCCCAGTTTCTCGACGAAAACCTCGTGCCGGTAGCGTGCCATGTCGAACAGCACGTCCGCCGTGAAAGAGTCGACCGTTCCCGCAATGATCTCCATAGGTCACCTCGTTGAATGAGCTCGCATTACAGCTTGATGACGGGAACGTGGACACTGTCAGAGTTGATAGGGCAGCGTCGCGTCGCGACGAGCTTTCCCTCGAAGGCACGCGCGTGTGCGTGTGCTGCAAAAAAAGCGCGTCGGCCGCGTGCGGAATCGCGCTCGGGAGAGCCGCGACACGCGGCCGCTTCCCGCCTCGAGCCGAAGGCCGCTGTGCACGGGCGGGAAGGCCTTTTTACATACTACCGCCGCGCGGTCCAGACGGTGAAGGCGCCGGCCGCGACGATCAGGAGCACGCCGATGGCGGCCTGGGGCCGAGGCATGTCGCCCCAGATTGCATACCCCAGCAGCAAGGCCCAGACGATCAGGCTGTAGCGAAAAGGCGTGACCACCGAGAGATCGACGCCGCGGCAGGCCACGATGAGTGCGTAGTTGCCCAGCGCCGCACAGCCCGCAGCCGCCGCGAGCACACCGAGTTCTTGCCGCGTGAGCGGCGCCCATCGTTCCATGAGGCCCAGGAGAAGGCCCGCCACGCATACGGCGAGCGTGGTCGCGACCGCGATGGTCGATGAGGGGATCGTGACCGGGATGCGTCGCGTCACGAGGTCGCGCGCGGCCAGCGAGGCGGCGCACAGCAGCGCACAGGCAAGGCCCGCCGCAGGGACATCGGGACGCGCGGACGGCTGGATCACCAGCAACACGCCGGCGAATCCCGCGGCAGTCGCAAGCAGCCGGCCACCGCGCCATGGCTCCCAGCGCAACGCCATCGCAGTGGCGGCAATCATCAGCGGCGCAGTCATCATGAGCGTGCTGACCGTGGCCAGCGGTGCCAGCGACAGGGCGACCACGGAGGCGAGGGCGGTCGTGACCTCGAGGCCGCAGCGCGCGCCGATGAGCGGACGCAGTGCCGTTCGCCAGCCGGCGCGTGTTCCTCGCCCGATGGCCAGGACGAAGATGGTGGCGAAGGCACCGCGGATTGCAAGGACCTGTCCGGGCGGCAAACTCTGCGCGGCCAGCTTCACGAAGACATCGTTGAGCACGTAGCAGCCCATGGCCACCAGCATGAGCATGATCCCGCGGCGATTGGCCTGCGCACTAGCCATTGCCGTTCCCAGCGTCAGGTGGGATCGGGCGGGTCTGCGAGGCCGTGTGCAAGGCCGAATGAGCGGGCGGTTGCCCAGGAAGCACCGCAGCGGCCGGATCGCTCGCAGCATCTGCATCGGGTGCCGTTCCCGGCCACTGACCGAGCGGTGCGCCGCACCGGCGCAGCACCTCCCACAGCGCCTGCGCCTTCAGTACGATCTCTTCGACTTCGGCCTCGGGGTCGGACATGGCGACGATGGCACCGCCGGCGCCGATGGAGACCCGGCCGTTGGCCGACACAAGGGTGCGGATCACGATGTTCAGCTGGGCCGCCCCGTTGAGCGACAGATAGCCGATGCTGCCCGAGTAGATGCCACGAGCCGCCTCCTCCAGTTCGTCGAGGATCTTCATCGTGCGCACCTTGGGCGCCCCGGTCATGGAGCCGCCGGGAAAGGCCGCTCGCACGCAGTCGACCGCCCCGAGGTCCGCGCGCAGCCGGCCCCGGATGGTGCTGACCAACTGGTGCACGGTGGCATAAGTCTCGACCGCGAACAGGCTCGGCACGTGAACGCTGTCGACCTCGCACACCCGGTTCAGATCGTTGCGCAGCAGGTCGACGATCATCAGATTCTCCGCGCGCGTCTTCTCGTCGGTGACCAAGGCGTGCGCGATCGCCTCATCCTCGTCCGGCGTCGCGCCGCGCGCTGCAGTCCCCTTGATGGGTTTCGATTCCACATCCCCGTCGCTGGAAATGCGCAGGAAGAGTTCGGGCGAGGCGCACAGCACGGCATAGCCGCCGATGCGCAGGTAGGCTGCATAGGGCGCGGGGTTGTGCCTGCGCAGGACCCGATAGATCTCCAGCGCTCGGATGCGTCCTTCACCGACCAATTGGTTCGTGAGGCAGACCTCGTAGGTCTCGCCCTGCAGGATCTCGTGCTGGCAGCGAAGGATGAGTTCGCGATAGCTGGCCAGGTCCACCCGCCAGGCCAGCGAATGCAGATCGCGGGCCGCATCTGCACTGTTGTCCGGGACAGACGATGGTGGGTCTTCCAGGCGCTCGCGCATGGCCTGCATCCAGCGGCGATTCTCGTTGCACGGTGTGGCCTCATCCAGGCAGACGATCCAGACCTGCTGCTCGGCATGATCGAAGGCGAGGAAGCGGTCGGCGAGGATCCACATGGCGTCCGGGGTGTCGGCGTCGTGCGCGCGCGCGCCCTCGAGCTCGCGCTTGAGTTCGTAACCGAAATAACCCACGAAGCCGCAGGCGAAGTCGAACGGAAGCTCCGGGCCCGCCGGCCGCTGGCCCGGGAGGTGATCGCGCAAGTAGTCGAAGATGCTCTCGTCGCGCACCTGAACCACATCGCCCCGACGCACCATCAATTCGCGCGGCGCGGTGCGATAGTTCAGTACCTGGGTGCGCGGGCCGCTCGCATCGCCCATGAAGGAGAAGCGTGCGCGCCCGGTTTCGGTGAGGCTGCTGTCCAGCCAGAAAGCGCAGTCGCTGTGGGCGAACGTGTGCATGAACACGGCCTCGGCATCGACGGCGGTGTCGATGCACGCCGCATGCAGCATCAACGCCTGCGGACCTTCAAGGTGCAATGAGGGTGCGAAGCTGTCTCGTGCCTCGCGCCGCGGCGCCTGCGCGAGCCATTCCAGCGTCAGGTCCCTGAAGTTGCGCAGCAGCCGTGCACCGAATTCGGTGCAGATCGACTCCGGATGGAACTGCACCCCCCACCAGGGCAATGAGAGATGACGCAATCCCATCAACGTCCCGTCAGAGGTCCAGGCGAGCGGTTCCAGGGATGAGGGCAACTGGGTGACCGCGAGGGAGTGATAGCGCACCGCCTCGAACCGATCCGGAATGCCGGCGAAGAGATCGCGCTGGGTGTGCGAAACACGGTCCAGGCGTCCATGCATCGGCCGCACTGCCAGGTCGACCCGGGCCCCGCAGTGGTGGGCGATGGCCTGGTGGCCCAGGCAGACGCCGAGCACTGGCTTGCGGGAACGCTGCAGCGCGTCCGCCGAGATGCCGAGGTCGGCGCGTCGCTGAGGACGTCCGGGGCCCGGCGAGATCACGATGTTGTCGAAGTGCAGGCGCTCGACCTCGTCCCAGTACATCTCGTTGTTGCGCAGGACAATCGGTGGTTCGCCGTTGCAGGCCGCGAGGTACTGGTAGAGGTTGTAGGTGAACGAGTCGTAGTTGTCGATCAAGAGCGTGCGCATGGGGAGGCTCCTTGGCGGATGGCAGGCCTGTGCATCGTTGAAGAATTGGAGGGGTGTTGCCACTGCGCAATGTGCTAGTTGCACAGCTGGGCATCGCACCAACGGCGTTCCACGACGCGCATGTTCCGGTGTCCTCCCTTCGACACCGATCCTTTCGCTGTCTTCCGATGTCGTCGCGACGAGCGGTATTGCCGCCGCGGTCTGATGTGCTTTTCTCAGTTGACGAACCGAGAATTCACCGCTGATCAGCAGCCATGGGTCCTGCTTTCAAGTCGGCGCGTGCCGACAGCAGCAGCGCAATCACAACCGAGATGCCGCGGGGTTTGCGCCTCTCGATTAATCGCCGATGTGTCGCGGTCTGGTCGGCAGACACGCCGCGCGGCTTTTCGATCCTGAGTCAGCGAAAAAGCAAACGCGCTTTTGAAAAGCGCAGCTCGCTTGGCAAGCGCTGCATCAGACGACTTCGATGGCCCTCGGCAGTACCCGTTCGTAGCGTTTCATTTCGGCTGCTTCGACGCCCAACCATCGGGCCACCTGTTCAGGGGGTGTCCCGCGGCGCAGCTGGCGCACCGCGAACGTGTGCCGCAGTCTGAATGAGCCGCCCTCGCGAGATTCGACGCCGGCCTCCTCGAGCACTCGCCGTGCACACAGGTACTGCGACGCGTGCAGCCACTGCTTGCCCGTTCGCGTTGAGGGGAACAGAAACTCGCCTGCGATGCGTGCTTCCTTGCGCACGTCGAGCCAGTGCTGGAGCAGTTCGGCTGCCCAGGGCGCAATCGGCGTCTCGCGCGGCTGAGAGGTCCCATTGCCTGGGACCTGCAGTTTCCAAGGGCGCTCACGGATGCGTCCTCCCTGGACAACCGGGGAATTGAGCGGCAGTGCACGCACGTCGCCGGGCGTCAGCCCTGCGCCCAGTTGCAGCGCCACGGATGCCCGATTCCTTACTTCCTGCCACGGCATGGGCGGCAGGGCATCGCGGTTTCGGCCCGGACGTGGTCGTGCCGCAGAGAGATAGGCGATCAGCTGCCGGGCTTCCACGACAAGCAGGTACTCGGGCAGGGGGTCCTGACGCGCAGCATCGGCATACCGGACTTCGGGATTGGCCGCGATCCAGTCGGCCGCGGCCGTGTTGGGTTTCCCGTCGGTGCGCGCCGCGTGATGCCGCAGCACCCGATCGATCAGGCGCATGAGTCGCAATGCATACCGCGGCGAGAGCGACAGGTCCGAAGTCTTGCGGCCGAAGCGGGCGGCCTGAAAGGTTTGCAGGTCGGCCAAGACCAGGGTGTCCAGCGTGACGGTAGGCGCCTGGCTCAGGCACCAGTTGGAAAAGCTGTCCCACATGGCCTGGTAGACCTCCGCGGCACCTGGGCGGCGAAGCGATCCCACGCGTTGCTGATTCGCCAGCCAGGCGGCAAACGCCTCTCGAAATGCGGTCACATGGCCACCGCTGGGCACGTCGTCGAACAGGGACAGGGTGGAGGTGGGTGTTCGCATCATCGAAATTAAACTAACGGCAAGCGACTGGATTCTTGCAGACTTGCGTGTTCGGAGGTGTTTGTCGGAGTTAGTTGTCGGTTTGCCGTTAGTTTAATTTCGGTCGGAGGACGAGTCGACCTCTGTCGTGGGCCGAATAGGCAGCTGAGGAGCTGGGTCTCTGCACATCGCAAAATCCGCGTACGCTCAGATTTGAGCGAGCTAAATGATGATGGACCGCGCGTCCAAGCGAGCGAATGGCGCGGCCGCGCGCTGCAGGCCAGCGATCTGGCCGAGGACATCTTCAAGCAGGTCAACGCCCACCTGGACAGGAAGGGGCTGCTCCTGAAGCGCGGTTCGCGGATGCAACCATCATCGCCGCGCCCGGTTCTACCAAGAACAGCGCGGGCGAATGAGACCCCGGGATGCACCAGACGAAGAAGGGCAACCAATGGGACTTCGGCATGGAAGCGCACATCGCGGTGGATGCCGAGTGGATTGGTGCATACGTGACAGCGACGGCCGCCAACGAAGCGGACGTGGAACAGCTAGCTAGCTGACTTGCTGCACGGCAAGGCCCTCCTCTGTTGGGCCGCTCAAGTCAGCCACCTCAAGCATGAGATCCAGACGACAGCGGAATGGACGCCGGCAACACAGCACCTGCGGCAGGATTACGCAATCATGGTTCGCGCAGGAAACGAGGTCTTCGGCGCAGAAACCCATTGGGTTGAGGAGCGAGATATTCCCGACGGCGACCCAACCTCCCCGCCACAATCAGGACCATGATCGATACAAAAACGCTGCCCGACGAGGAATTGGGAGCGCGGGCCATTGAATGGCGCCGACGAGCGCTTCAGGGCGATTTGCACGCCCGCGGTATAGCGCATCAACTGGAGACGGAGCTGCGGCGGCGCGTTGGTGCGCCTCATCTTGACTACGGCACCCTGGATCTGCGGCCACTTGAGCATCGACAGGGACGTCGGCGTTGGTGGAAGCCATGGTGACTTGCCAGCCGCGTAGGCATTCGGCGCCGGCCCTCTCTACTTCGCGCTCAACAACTCATCCGCGTCTGGCCCGTCAAGAACGCACAGCCTGCACCGTCGTTGGCTGCCGACGGGGAAACGGACACTGCTGCCGCCGCCGATCTACCCTTCTCCGCTCTGGCCGAGGGGAGATGGTGCTGGCATCGTACTGAAATCGACTTCTACTAGGCGAGCAGCTCGTCGGGAGTTTTGCCCGCTTCGAGTGCGGCCTTGAACCAAACGGGACGAGGACCTCGGCCGCTCCATACATTGCCCTGGTCGTCCTTGAACTTCGGCACATCAGTCACGCCGCTCGACTTCTTCGTCTTGCGCATCTGCATCTTCTTGCCATCGGCGTTCCTAGTTGCGCCAGTTCGAGCGGACGTCTTATCGACGCCAAGCTCGGCAGCAGTAAAGCCGTACACCGCAATTGCCTCCTTAGGCTGCTAACAAAACCATGTCATCGCCAGGCGCGAGCCATGCGTTTGACGAGCGATGGGCCGAATCAGAAACAAAGAAATCAGCGCGGCGCTGTACAAGAAGATTGCGCCATTGCTGCCCGTGGTGACGCCTTCTGCCAAGGGCGGGCGGCCGCGACTGAGCGACGCACAAGCCCTCAACGGCATCCTCTTCGTGCTGCGTACGGGCCTCCCCTAGGAAGAGCTTCCCCAGGAGTTGGGCTTTGGCAGCTGCATGACCTGCTGGAGGCGGCTTCGCGACTGGCAAGCTGCAGGGGTGGCCGATGAAGCAGCTCGCCGACATGGCGGCGATGTCGCACGCCACGTTCGTCCGTCAGTTCAAAGCCGTTGCCTCGATGACGCCAGGCGATTTCCTGCTACAGGTGCGGATGTCGCGCGCAGTCGAATTGCTCGAGCGCACGAAGCGCCCCCCCGCCGACATCAGCGCGGGCGTCGGCTATCAGTCGAAGGCCGCGTTCGCGAAATCCTTCAGGCGCGTGATGGGCGCGTCGCCGGCCGCGTTCCGCAAGATGCGCGCTGCCGCCGAACCTGGTTGACGAGGTATTGGCGATGAAGCTCGCGCGCGGCGACCGTGCAAACCCCGGCTGTGCCGCGCAGCGGCACAGCCGGGAGGCAGCGAAGTCACGCGTGGCCAAAGCTACGTCGCCAAGATCGGCAAGCACCATCCTCTTTGCCACCATCAAGCGCTTCGAGCTTGAGCTTCCCCCGATCGGATCGATACGAATCCCAGTGTGCTGACTGCTGCCGAGAGCTGAGCAAGGGTCAGAGATCGGCGGAATCCAAACAGACAAAAAAGTCGCGATGGTGCTTCTCGGGGCAGACTCACAGCCCATCTTGGAAGCCCAGTTCGAGCAGTCGACCCGCATCACCGCGGTGCCCTTCGGCTCCATTCTTCGTTTCGGAGCACTAGCAACTCAGCGTCGCCGTCGATGTAATCGAAGGGATGGCCCCTCATTCAGGCGTTGAATCCCACAGCTTTTGAACAGCACCGCCAGAGACGGCAATGGTGGCTTCGCGGCAGCGTTCGCGAAGGTCTTCGCACAGCACTTGCAACGATCTGGGCGAGAACTGGCTGCTGAAACCTACGGCACTTGCCGCCATCAGTGGACGGCTCTGAGGATCCAGGATGGGGGACGAGACCGTTACGACGCCTTTGACGTAGTTGCCGTGGTCGATGGCGTACCCCTTCCGGCGAACTTCTTCGACCTCACTCATATAGGTCTCAAAGCTGGGTCCATCATCCCAGCGCAATTCACTGACCTTGCTTCGTATTTCCGTGGGGCTCAAACCAGAATGTGCCGCCATGCAGCGGCCGAGCGCTGCGATGTACATGGGCAAGCGCTGACCGATGCTCATGTGAACCCGCATGGCCGAGCCGCTTTCTGCCAAGTCCACCAACACCACGCGGTCTTCGCGTGCGCGTTGCCACAATGTTGTTGTGATGTTGTGACGGGCGGCGAGTTCTTGGAGGTGGGGACGCATCATCCGCACATACGAGGCTTTTTCGAGGGAGCCTTTGGCCAACGCCACCAAGCCCAAGCCCATGCTGTAGGTCTTGGTGGACTCGTCGAATGTCACCAATCCTTCGTGCACCAGGGTTTTGAGCAGATTGAAGCAGGTACTGGCATTGAGGCTCAGGTCCTTGGCAATGCGCGTAACTCCAATGGGGCTAGCGGAGCTGGAGAGATAGCGCAAGATTTTGAGGCCGGAACTGAGCGCCCCCACTAGCTTTTCGGGGGGGGATGGAGCAGTCATGTTGAAGAGACGCCTGACATAAACTTTAAGGCCCCCAGATGCACTGAAGTAGTCGTCCAGTGATTCGATCCGGGGTTGAGTATGAGCAGGTCAAATTCTATCAACGGCGATGTGAATGCTCGCTGAGGCTATCGCCAGCGTTTCAACTCGCAGCCAGAGGCGTGATCAAGGCGTCTAGCGCCCAAACCTGATCGCCTCGAATGGCCAGCGGATTGATCTCCAACTCACGCAGCGGCTGTTCCAGGAACCACTCGCATAAGCCGGCAATGTGGCGTGCCAGTGCCGGCACGTCAGCGCCTGGCTTGCCTCGGAAGCCCTGCAGCAGTTTAAAGCAGCGCAAGCGGCTGAGCATCTGCGCGATGTCGTCTGCAGTGGCCGGCAGCAGCAGGTTGACCACGTCGGGATCCAGCTCGGCTTCGACACCACCGCGCGCCAAGGTAAGAACCGGGCCAAAGCGCGGATCGCGGCGCAAGCCCAACAGCAACTCATGGTCGAAAGGGAGCATCTGCTCAACCAGCACACCTTGGACGGGAATGGCCAGGTCGGCGCCCAGTTTTTGCAAACGATCGGCGGCTGTTTGCAGCGACTGGTCGTCCTGGATGCGCAGGGCCACTCCACCGGCATCGCTCTTGTGCAGCAGTTGGGCCGACTGAAGTTTGGCGACGACAGGGTAAGGCAGGCCCGGTGGTAGCGCATCGCCAGCTTTCAGCAGCCAACCTTTGGGCAGTTGTACGTTGTTTTGGCTGGTGAGCAACTGCTTGCCATCCCATTCCGACAGCGTTGGAAGCGCTTGGCCGTTGTCAATTACGGAGGGTGCTGCAGGGGCCTCGGCACGCTGAACGATTTGTGCGCGGGTACGCTGCATTTGCAAGCAGCACGCGATGGCTTGCGTGGCCTGGGGGATGTCCAGGAACACCGGAATGCCGGCAGCTTCCAGTGCCTGGATGCTGTTGTCCATGGCGCCGACCCAGATCACGATGATCGGGCAGTGCACGTGCTGCCGGGCTTGGGAGAGGGCCTGGACGAAGGCATCGGCAATGCTGTGCATCATGCCGATGAACAGCACGATGCCATGGATGTCCTTGTCGGTGGAAAGCGCCTGCATGGTGCGGGCAATCATGGGGGTGTCCTGCAGCACGTTGCCCGTGATGTCCAGCGGGTTGCTCGGGTGTACGAAGCTCGGCAGCACGGGGATCAGGGCTTGGGCGACCTCTGGCTTGAGATTTGGCAACTGCAAGCCCAGCGGTTCGCAGGCGTCCGCAATCAACACGCCAGCGCCACCGGAGACGGTCATGATGGCCAACTGATTGCCCTGCGGGACAGCATCGTGCAGCAGCAAGCGGGCTGCATCCATCATGGCGGTGAGGCTGGGCACGCGCAAAGCGCCGTACTGCAGCAAGCAAGCGTCATACAGGGCATCGTCGCCGGCCAATGCTCCCGTATGCGAAGCGGCGGCTGCCGCACCTGTGCTTGAGCTGCCGGCTTTGATCGCAATCACCGGCTTGCCAGCACGGGCCGCTCGTTCGAGTGCGACACGGAAGGCGTCGGTACGGCGGATGTCCTCGATGTAGAGACCGATCACCCGGGTGTTCGGGTCGCCGACCAGGAAGTCGATGGCCTCGGCAGCGTCGACGTCGCACTCGTTGCCGGTGGTGATCCACTGGCTGAAGCCAATGCCGCTTCGCAGCACGATGTCCATCCAATACGCACCCAGTGCACCGCTCTGACTGACGAACGAGAAACCGCCTTGCTGCATGGCATGGCTTTCCAGCGCCGTGGTGAAGGTAGCAAGCAGGCCAGAGCGGCTGTTGGCAATGCCCAGGCAGTTGGGGCCAACGATGGCAACGTCGTGCTCCTGCGCGAGCTGTGTGAGGCGTTGCTGCTGCGCGCGACCTGCTTCGTCGAGTTCGGCAAACCCTGACGAGAACACCACGAAAGCCTTGACGCCGGCAGCGATGCCCTCGCGAATGACGCCCTCTACGTGGGCGGCAGCGGTGCCCACGATGGCCAGGTCGATGGCCTGACCAATGGCCGCGATGCTGGGATAGCAGCGAAGACCTTGGACTTCCTGCCTTGCGGGATTGACGGGATAGATCGCCCCTTGGTACCCGCGCGCCAGCATGTATGCGATAGGGCGGCCTGCGATCTTGGTGGGGTCGCCGCTCGCTCCCACGACGGCCACGCTGCGTGCGTTGAGCAGTGCTTCCAACCGGTGCGGTCTAGCTGCGAGAGCGTCTTGCATCGAGTACTCTGTCATATGTTTATTCGCCATGGGAAATTATTAGCTATATGAAGAATTAAAGTACACGAGACAGGACGAATCATCGGGGTTTACACCTATCATCATTCTCAAATTAGAGAATATATTCGCAATACCGAATAACCGCGAACGGGTGGTCACATGAGTCTCAACTTCTCCTTTTCTCCTGAGCACGAAGCCGTGCGCGATACGGTGCGGCGCCTGTGCCGGGAAGAGCTGGCGCCGCTGGTCGAAGAAGCGGAAGAAAACGAACGCTTTCCCAAACATGTGTTCAAGCGCTGGGGCGAGTTGGGCTTGCTAGGGGTGCGGTATCCCGCTGCCGATGGCGGCAGTGATATGGACAAAGTCAGTGACTGCATCGTGCGCGAGGAGCTGAGCTACATGAGTCAGGCCTTCGCGACCAGTTGGTCCGCGCAGACGCACCTGTCCATATGGCCCATCTGGAAGATCGGCACCGAGAGCCAGAAGACCCGCTTTTTTCTCCCTGCGCTCAGCGGCGACAAGATTGCCGGCTTCGCTCTGAGCGAGCCCGACGGCGGCTCCAACATTCGTGCCATGAAGACCAAGGCGGAAAAGGTCGAGGGAGGTTGGAAGCTCAGTGGCAGCAAGCTGTACATCACCAATGCCCCCATCGCCGACTTCCTGATGGTGGCCGCTCGGACTTCGCCGGAACTCAAGTCTGACGCCATCAGCCTTTTCATCGTGGAGCTGCCGCACAAGGGCTTTGACATCCACAAGCTGCGTAAAGAGGGCATTCGCGGCTCTGAGACCGCGTTGATCCACATCGAGGACGCCTTCGTGCCCGATGACTGCCTGTTGGGCGAGTGCACCGGTACCTACCCGTTGCTCTTGGAGTGTCTGAGCGAAAACCGTGTGGGCGTGGCCGCCAACGCGCTGGGCATGGCTCGCGCCGCCTTCGATGCCGCAAAGGCATTTGCGGACGACCGTATCGTGGCGGGCAAGCGCATTGGCGACTACCAAGCCGTGGCTCACAAGTTGGCCGACATGGCCGCCGACATCGAGGCCGCGCGCTGGATGGTGTACTACGGCGCCTGGCTGGTCGACCAGAACCGCCTGGATGCCGCGACCGCCGCGAAGGTCAAGCTGATTGCCACCGAAACCGCACTGAGGGTCAGCGAGCAGGCCATCCGCATCCATGGCGGCGCCGGCATCATGCGCGAGTACCCGGTGGGTCGAATCCACCGCGATGCCTTTGTCTATGTGATCGGTGAAGGCACCAGCGACATCCAGCGCAACATCATTGCGCGCGACC
Organism: Variovorax sp. BGA-UO-ETr-C22; assembly: GCF_059567965.1. NCBI lineage: Bacteria > Pseudomonadati > Pseudomonadota > Betaproteobacteria > Burkholderiales > Comamonadaceae > Variovorax > Variovorax sp. BGA-UO-ETr-C22. The sequence continues at coordinate 289,733 of NZ_JCAQPA010000008.1, read as the reverse complement.
TCGGCTTCAAGCCCTAAGGCGCGACCGCGATGACGATGAACGCATTCATCACGGGCGCCTACGACACCGCCGTGGGCGAGCTGCCGGGTAGCAGCTGCATGGGCCTGCACGCGGAAGCGGCGATTGGCGCAGTGGCCAATGCCGGCCTCGAGCTTTCGGACATTGATGGCGTGCTGTGCGCGTATTCCTTCACCGAGCCGCACCTGATGCTGGCGTCGGTGTTCTGTGAATATCTGGGCATTCACCCAGGTGCCTGCTTGGCCATACAGGCCGGCGGCGCCAGCGCCTGCATCATGGTGATGCAGGCTGCCGCCCTGGTTGCCAGTGGACAGTGCAACCACGTGCTTGTGGTGACCGGCGACAACCGCTTGACCGGGATGTCCCGCGATGGCGCTGTGGCCGCGCTGTCAGAAGTGGGGCACCCGCAGTTCGAGCGGCCGTTCGGCATCAGCGTGCCGGCCTCCTATGCCTTGGTGGCAAAGCACTACATGCACGAGTACGGCGTGACTTCCGAGCAGCTGGCCGCGATCGCGGTGGAGCACCGCCGCCATGCGGGCCGACATCCCAAGGCCCACAAGCGTGAAGCCATCACGGTGGAGCAAGTGCTGAGCTCGAAGATGATCGCGGACCCGCTGCACATGCTGGATTGCTGCCTGATCTCCGATGGCGGCGCGGCCCTGGTGGTCAGCAGCCGTGCGGCCGCACGCGACACTCGCGGCAAGGCGATCGAAATCCTGGGCGCCGGCCAGGGCCATACGCACGAGCACATCGTGGCCGCCCCCAGCCTGGTGGACTTCGGCTGCAAGAGTTCGTCAGCCACAGCCTTCGCGCGTGCTGGCGTGACGGCTCGCGACATCGATGTAGCGCAGATCTACGACTCCTTCACCATCACGCTGGCGGTGGAGTTGGAATCCATCGGATTCTTCGAGCGCGGCCAAGCTGGCATCGCGGCTGCGGCCGGTGAGTTGGGCCTTGGCGGCAAGCTGCCTTGCAACACGCATGGCGGCCTGATGTCCTATGCGCACTCAGGCGCTGCTGGTGGCATGTTCCACGTGGTAGAGGCGATGCACCAGTTGCGCGGCGCGGCCGATGTCCGACAGGTCGCGGATGCCAAGCTGGCTTTTGTGCACGGAGATGGCGGCATCTTGTCCGCCCACTGTTCTTTGGTCTTGGGGGGGTGAGATGACGATTGCCAAATATCCCTTGCCTCGCCCCAACGTGCAGACCCAGCCCTATTGGGACGGCGCAACCGTCGGCGAGTTGCGCTATCAATGCTGTTCCGATTGCGCCAGCGTGCAACGAATTCCCCGCAGCCTGTGCGAGCAATGCCAGAGCACTCGGCTGGAATGGAGGTCCTCGCAGCGCACCGGCACCGTGCTGACGTTCACCACGGTGTATCGCGCACCGCTGCCCGTGTTCAAGGACATGGTGCCGTACGTGATCGCCATCGTGGACATGGACGAAGGCTTTCGCGTGATGGTCAACGCATTGCCACAGGCGTGCGAGGGACTGGAGATCGGTGCACGCGTGCGGGTGGGATTTCAGGATGTGCATGGCATGGCCCTGCCCGTCATGGAAGCGGTGCTGGAGGTGGCGCCATGAGTGTTGCTCCGATCCTTTTTGAAGACTTCCAGCCCGGCGTCCTCATGGGGGAGTGCGTGCAGGTGTATGACGCTGGCCAGGCGAGGCGCTGGCAGGCCATTTTTGGCAGCCAGCCCGAAGACGGTGCCGACGGGGCTGTCGAAGGTGTCTGCATGGCCGTGGTCAACATGATGCGGGCCTATCTGAACGTGGTCGTGCCACGCCCCCCTGGCAACGTGCATGCCAAGCAAAAACTGCAGATGCACGGCGTTCCCGTGCAAGGCGAGCCCATGCGCGTGACGGTGGTCTGCGCTGGCAAGGAAATGCGCCGCGAGCGGCGTTATGTGGAGCTACAGGTTTCAGGAGCCGGCAATGGTGGCCGCAAGCTCTTTGATGGACTCATCACCTTGATCTGGGCGACATGAGCATGGACCAGATCGCACAGACATCGATCGCCTTGAAGTCCAGCCGTTTGATGGTGACGCAGGACGTTATTCGTGCCTACGCGGAACTGACGAACGATTTCAACCCCATCCACGTGGACGCGCAATTCGCTGCGACAACTCCGATGCGACGACCCATAGCGCACGGAACCATATCGCTGTGCCTGATGTGGCAGTGCATTGGAAAGAACTTCCCGGCCGACGTGCTGGGATCGCTGCAGCTAGACGTTCGTTTCGTAAAACCGGTCTACATCGATGACGAGCTGACGGCCGGCGGCGAGCCAGACAGCGAGACATCTGGTCAGTGGACGGTCTGGGTGCGTGCCCAGGATGGGAGCGACCGCATTGTCGGCGTGCTTCAAAGCGACGAGTCGGGCCCAGGTACGTCAACAAGCATGGAAAAAACGACATGAAGTCCAGCAAAAAGAGCACGAACCAGTCGGAGCGGCTCACTGCGCTCTATCGCACGATGAGCCTGATTCGCCAAGTAGAAACGGCACTTACCCGCCTGTTCGCCAACAGCGAAGTCCCAGGCTTTATCCACCTGAGCATCGGCCAGGAGGCCGTGGCAGCTGGAATCGCCAGCGCGCTATTGCCGCAGGACTCGCTGGCGACCACCCATCGCGGCCACGGCCACGTGTTGGCGCGCGGCATGGACGTGGGTGGATTCATGAAGGAAATCATGGGTCGCGAGGGCGGCCTGTGCAAGGGGCGCGGCGGATCCATGCACGTGGCGGACCTGAGTTTGGGCATCCTGGGCGCCAACGGCATCGTGGGCGCAGGCATCCCCATCGCCTTGGGCAGCGCCATGGCGCACCAGGCGCGAAAGACCGGCGGCGTGGCCGTGGCCTTTTTTGGTGACGGAGCGATGGCCGAGGGTGTGCTGCACGAGACGCTGAACATGGCCGCACTCTGGAAGTGCCCGCTTCTGTTGGTATGCGAGAACAACGGATGGTCCGAGTTCTCACCCACGTCCAGTCAGTTCGCCGCCAAGCTTGAACAGCTTGCGATCGCCTTCGGCGCCAGCTACGCCAAGGTCGACGGCAACAACGTTGTGGCTGTGGCCGATGCGGCCCTGCAGGGGACCGCGCAGTTGCGCGAGGGCAACGGCCCCTACGTGCTCGAGTGCATCACTACACGCGTGCGTGGCCACTTCGAGGGCGACTCCCAAAAGTACCGCGACGCGGGTGAACTGGAGTCCGTACATGAGCACGATCCGTTGACTGCCGCGCGTGCGCAGCTATTGGCCATGGGTGTGGACGCCACTGCGATCGACCTGGCGATTACCACGCAGGTGGATGCAGCGGTGGAAGCCGCTCGCGCTGACTCGCTGCCTACGCTCGAACGCGCCATTCAAGACGTGTACACCCAAACCGTGCAGGAGAACCGTGCATGAGCACCGTTACTGAAATGCGCTACGCAAGCGCGGTCACGCAGGCTCTGCGCGACTGCATGGAGCAAGACCCCACTGTGGTCGTATTGGGCGAGGATGTGGCAAAGGCCGGGGGGTCTTTCAAGGCCACGCGCGGCCTGCTCGACACTTTCGGACCTGGTCGTGTGATCGATACCCCCATCTCCGAATCGGCCATCACTTCAGCCGCGGTCGGCATGGCGCTGACCGGTTTGAAACCCGTGGTCGAGATCATGTTCATGGACTTCATCACGCTGTCCATGGATGCACTGGTCAATCAAGCGGCCAAGGCCCGCTACATGTTCGGCGGCCAAGGTTCCGTGTCGATGGTGCTGCGCACGCCTCATGGCGGTGGCCTGAGCGCCGGGCCGCAGCATTCACAGTGCCTGGAAGCCTGGCTAGCCCACATCCCGGGTTTGAAGGTGGTCTGCCCTTCCTGTCCGCAGGATGCCTACAGCCTGCTTCGCGCGGCCATTGCCGATCCCGATCCGGTCATGTTCATCGAGCACAAGGCCATGTACGCCAACAAGGGTCAAGTCGATACCGCGAAGACCGCGCGCATCGGTGAGGCCCGTGTCGCGCGAGCCGGCCGCGACGTGACGCTGGTGACCTATGGCGCCGCGGTCAACGTGTGCCTCAAGGCTGCGGACCAGTTGAGCAAGGAGGGCGTGGAGGTGGAGGTGGTGGACCTGCGCTCCGTCCAGCCCTGGGACAAGGCGGCGGTGTTGGCGTCACTGTCGCGAACGCATCGCGCCGTGGTGGTGCACGAGGCTGTGCAGGCCTTCGGCGTTGGCGCAGAGATCGTGGCGACCATCGCCGATGAAGGTTTCGACGAACTGGATGCCCCGGTGCTGCGCGTGGCGGCGCCCTTCATGCCCGCACCGTTCGCCAGTTCGCTGGAGAAGGGCTACGCGGTCACGGTGGACCGCGTGGTGGACGCTGTACGCAAGACGCTCGCCTGACCGGGCAGCACTTCAAAAGATACGAGGAAACTTCAGATGTCCGACGAAACCAACCCCATCCTGTGCGAGCGCCAAGGCGCCGTGGGCCTGTTGACCATCAACCGGCCCAAGACGCTCAACGCCTTGAACACGCCTACGTTGCTGGCGCTGGAGGCCGCACTGACAGACCTCGAGCGCGATGCCAGCGTGCGCGTGATCGTGATCACTGGTGCCGGCGACAAGGCCTTCGTGGCCGGTGGCGACATTGCGGACCTGACCAGCCGCCAAGGCCTTCAGCACTACGAGGAGTTCGCGGAGGTGATTCACCGGGTCTTTCGCCGCTTCGAGATATCCGACAAACCCACCATTGGCGCCATCAACGGCTGGGCGCTTGGCGGCGGCACGGAGTTGCTGTTGACGCTCGATATCCGCCTGGTGGCCCAGGAAGCCAAGTTGGGACTTCCCGAAATCAACCTGGGCCTGTTCCCCGGTGCCGGCGGCACGCAACGCATCATTCGGCAGGTGCCTCTGTGCCGTGCCAAGGAACTCATGTTCACCGGCAATCAGATCACCGCGGCCGAAGCTGTGGAGCTGGGCCTGTGCAACCGCGCCGTCCCCCGGGAGCAGCTGATGGAAGAGGTCATGACCGTGGCGCAACAAATCGCACAGAAGTCGCCTCTCACGCTCAAGTTGCTCAAGCGCGCGCTGCGCGACGGTGCCGAGATGCCACTGGGCGCAGCCCTGGCGCACGAGCAAGCCATTATCGGATTGGTGCTTGACAGTCAGGATGCGCACGAAGGCTGCAATGCCTTCCTGGAAAAGCGCAAAGCCCAGTTCATTGGGAAGTGAAAGCATGCGCCGCGAAATCTTGGTACCCAAGCTCGGACTGACCATGTCCGAGGGCGTCTTGGTGGAGTGGATGGTCCAGCCTGGTGAATCATTCAAGGTGGATCAAGGTGTGTTCGTGATCGAGTCGGAGAAGGCTGCCAACGAAGTTGGCGCGGAAGCCGACGGTGTGCTGCTGGAAATCAAGGCACAGGCCGGCGAGACGTTGCCTTGTGGTGCGGTGATCGGCTATTGGGACGACGGACAGCCCGGCGAGGGTGTGCCTTCTGCCGGCGTTGTCGCCGCGCCCGTGGTGCCCGTAGCGGCTGTGGAACTGGCTCCTACATCAATCGCCAACACCAACCCAGTGCAAAACAGCCAGCGCACGCCCATCACGCCCCTGGCTCGTCGTCTGGCGGCGCAGCAGGGCGTCGACTTGGCCGGCGTGACTGGCTCCGGGCCTGGCGGTCGAATCCGCGCCAAGGATGTGGTGGCAACTGCGCAGCGGCAAGTGCACGCCGAACAGGCGTCGGAGCCTGAGAGCAGGGCAAACATCACCGCTGCGGCGGCTGTAGTCCCAGAGGCTATCGGATCGCCAGCAAACGGCACGCTGCGCGTACCGACCGGCCTGGAACGCACCGTGGCTCAGCGCCTGACGGCTGCCAAGCAGAACGTGCCGCACTTCTATCTGGCGGTAGAAGCAGAGATGAGCGCTGTGATGGCCCTGCGCTCGAAGCTCAATGCTTCGCAAACCCGCCAGCGCCTGACATTGAACCACTTCGTGCTTGCCGCCGTGGGTCAGGCCCTGGAGGCCATGCCCGAGGTCAACTGCGTCTGGACGGCAGATGGCATCCTGAGCCTGAACAGCTCCGATGTGGGCATGGCGGTCAATACAGACAGGGGCCTGCTGGTACCGGTGCTGCGCGGCGTTGGTCAGCAGTCGCTGGGGGGCATCGCCAAGCAGGCCGGCGAACTCATTGGCCGTGCGCAAGCCGGCCGCTTGAGCAGCGCTGATATGTCCGGTGGTGCTATTACCGTCTCGAACGCGGGCATGCACGACGTGACCTACATGACGTCCATCATCAACCCCGGCCAGTCAATGATCCTCGGCGTGGGAAGCATTCGTGAGGTGTTCCGCCCTGACGAAAACGGACAGCCCGCTATCCGTCGCGAGATGGGCGTGGTCCTGTCGGCCGACCACCGCGTGCTCGACGGCGTGGCTGGCCTGAAGTTTCTGAAGCTGGTGGTGCAGGCCCTGGCGCAACCCATGGGAATGATGGTGGCGTGATGGCACAACAGGCGCAAAACTTTGATGTCGTCGTTGTCGGTGGTGGCCCTGGAGGCTACGTGGCCGCGCTGCGCGCTGCGCAGCTGAAGTTGCGCACTGCGCTGGTGGAGCGAGAAAGCCTGGGCGGCATCTGCCTGAACTGGGGCTGCATTCCCACGAAGGCACTGTTGCATTCGGCGGATACCGTGCGTCGCATCCGGCATGCGGGTGCGCAAGGGATCACGGTATCGGACCTCCAGGTGGACTTCGGGAAGGTCGTGGCGCGCTCGCGCGATGTCTCGCAGCGCTTGAACCGTGGCGTCACGCACTTGCTGAAAAAGGCGGGCGTGACCGTCTTCATGGGCACAGCAGCACTGGAGTCTGGCAACAGGGTGCAAGTCACTGGAGCCAAGGGCGAGCAGCACTTGCTGCTGGCCAGCCATGTCATCGTGGCCACCGGCGCGCGCGCGCGAGAACTTCCCATGCTTCCCTTCGACGGGGATCGGGTCTGGGGCTATCGAGAGGCTCTGTCAGCGAAGGTACTGCCCAAGTCGCTGGTAGTGATCGGCGCCGGTGCAATCGGCATGGAGTTCGCCAGCTTCTATGCCACCTTGGGAACGCAAGTGACCGTGGTGGAGGCTGCACCCCGCGTGCTTCCTGCCAGTGACGAGGACGTGAGTGCTTTTGCCCAGCAGGCGATGGCCAAGGAAGGCATCCAATTCCTGACGGGTACCACGTTGGTCGCCGGCGAGCGGCAGTCCGACGGCGTGCAACTGACTGTGGAACGAGGCGAAAAGGTGCAACACCTGAACGCGGAGCGCGTGCTGGTCGCCGTAGGGTTGGTAGGAAATTCTGAAGGCCTGGGACTGGAGCACACGCGCGTGGTGATGGACAAGGGTCTGATCCAAGTGGCGGACTGGGGCGTGAGTGCCGAGCCAGGTGTCTATGCGATCGGCGATATCACCGGTGCTCCCATGCTGGCACACAAGGCCAGCCACGAAGGCATCGCCTGCGTGGAGCACATCGCCGGCCTGCGCTCTGGTGTTCAACACCATGCCCCGATTCCTTCGTGCGTATACAGCTATCCGCAAAGCGCCAGCGTGGGGTTGACCGAAGCCCAAGCGCGCCAGTCGGGGCTGACGGTCCGCGTGGGCAAGTTTCCGCTGGAAGGCAACGGCAAGGCCATCGCCATCGACGAGGCTTCCGGCTTCATCAAGACGGTGTTCGATGAAGCCACTGGCGAGTTGCTGGGGGCTCACCTCGTTGGGCCAGAAGCGACCGAGCTGGTGCACGGCTACACGCTGGCGGCCACGCTGGAGGCCACGGAAGCCGAGTTGATGGAGACAGTCTTCCCGCATCCCACCTTATCGGAAGCCATGCACGAAGCTGTGCTGGCGGCATACGGGCGGGCACTCCACATGTGAGTACATGTGAATTCGCGAGAAGCCCCATGCACGGCAAGAACGGTGAGCAATTTCTCGAAACCACTTCAAACACGAAGGAGACAAACATGAATGCATTTCGCAAGTCTGTGACTCTGATGGCGGCAGCTATCGCCGTGGTCGTTGCACCCGCGCAGGCGCAGACCATCCCCCCCAACAAGCAGATGCGCATCATCGTGCCGTACTCGGCGGGCGGCACGTCCGACATCCTCGGACGCAAATTGGCCCAACTGCTCGGAGAGCACCTCGGGCGGCAGGTGATCGTAGACAACAAGGCCGGCGCGGGCGGTGCAATTGGAACCGAGGCCACGGTGCGCGCAGATCCGGACGGCACCACGCTGCTGCTTCACAGCGGCGCCATCGCCACGGAGCCGGCGATCAAGTCCAAGCTGCCGTATGACGTGACCAAGGACCTGGTCGCGGTCACCACGGTGGTCAAGGGGCCGTTCGCGCTTGTCGTGAGCAATGATCTGCCGGTCAAGAACGTGGCCGAGCTTGTGGCCTATGCCAAGGCCAATCCCGGCAAGGTGAACTACGGAACCCCGGGCTTGGGCACATCGGTGCACTTCGCCTCGGAATATTTCAAGGCCATGTCCAAGGCACCTATCACACACGTTCCCTACAAGGGCGCGAGCGCAGCATTGACCGCCTTGATGGGAAATGAGATCCAGGTGGTGATTGACCCCCTGAGCACCGCCAAGAAGTACGCCGAGGCTGGAAAGATGCGAGCACTGGGCGTGACGACAGCCCAACGCACCAATCTCTGGCCGCAGTTGCCCACGATCGCGGAAAGTGGTGTGTCTGGCTTTGACACCGCCGTCTGGTACGGCCTTTACCTGCCAGCGAAAACGCCTCCGGCCACAGTGGAGATGCTCAACAAGGAGCTGGGGGCCATTCTGAAGTCCGATGCCATGCGCAAATGGCTGAACCAGGAGGGGCTTGAACCTGTGGCCGACACGCCGGCGCAGTCTCAGGAGTTCCTGCGCAAGGAGATCGAGCGCTGGAAGTCACTCGCCAAGTCGGCTGGCATTCAAGCTGAATAAGCGATGCCTTCCACTGGTCCACCGACGTGGTGGTCCAGCCCAGTATTTAACTTTTCAAGAGACTGAACCATGGACTTTCGACTCAACGACGAACAGCGCATGATGATCGAGACTGCACGCCAGATCGGCGAGAGTTTCGGTCTGGAGTATTGGCGCCTGAAAGACGCCGCGAAAGCTTTCCCCACGGAATACTGGAAGGCTGTATGCGACGCGGGTCTGGCTGGAGTGGCATTGCCTGAGGAAGATGGTGGCAGTGGGTTGGGCATGATGGAGATGACGCTGATCGTGGAAGCACTGGCGGCGTCCGGCGGAGGCTCCACCGTCGGGCAACTGTTCATGATCAATCCCATCTTTGGTGGCGTCTCCATCTCTCGTTTCGGTAGCGAGGCGATGAAAAGAGAGCTGCTGCCAAAGATCATCAGCGGCGAGATCAACTGCTGCATGGCGTTGACCGAACCCGACGCGGGTACAAACACACTCGAGATCAAGACCTTTGCTTCTGAGGACGGTGACGGCTGGCGGCTGAACGGTCGCAAGATCTGGATCACTGGCGTCGCGTCGGCCCAAAAGATGCTGGTGGTTGCGCGCACCAAGAAGCTGCAGGACTCCACGTCGCGTACCGACGGTCTGAGCATGTTCATGATCGACGTCGAGCGCGCGGGCCTTTCCCATACCCCCATCGACAAGCTGGGAACCTGCACCCTGGACTCCAGCAGCGTCTTCTTTGATGACGTGCGTGTCGAATCTGGCGAGCTGATTGGCACCTTGCACAAGGGCTGGCGCGAGTTGCTGGACGTGCTGAACACCGAGCGCATGGTGACCACCGCCGGTCTGGTGGGAACGGGCGAGCTGGCCATCAAGCTGGCGGTGGACTATGCGAACGATCGCAAGGTTTTTGGTGGCCGCCCGATCAGCAGCTATCAAGGTCTTCAGTTCCCATTGGCCCAGTGTCATGTGGAAGTGGAGTCGGCGCGCCTTCTCAACTACAAGGCCGCGACCAATTTCGATATGGGATTGCCTTACAGCAACGAGGCCAATGCAGCCAAGCTGATTGCTGCCCAAGCCGCGGCCAGGGCCACCGAGCGTTCCATGCAGACGATGGGTGGAATGGGCTACGCCAAGGAGTTCCATGCTGAGCGCCTGTGGCGCGATTGCCGCCTCTTCCGTTTTGCGCCTGTGTCCGAGGAGATGCTGCTGAACTACGTGGCCAATCACGAACTGAAGATGCCCAAGGGCTATTGATATCTCCGAGCGGACTTCGAAATTGAATTCGTTCGACGCATCTGCGGGATGCGAACCGGAAAGCAAAGGAGATCAAATCATGGTTTCGATAGCGGCGAGCGTGGCCTGGTGGGCACGCACAGAACCGAAGAGGTTGGCACTGATCTACGGCGATCAGCGGCTGAGCTATGGGGGCCTGCAACAGCGCGTGGAACACCTGGCGGCGGTGCTATCTGCGCGCGGCGTCGGCGCGGGCGATGTGGTTGCCCTGCTCATGAAGAACAGCGCTGCATTTCTGGAACTGTCACTTGCCATCAGCCATGTCGACGCGGTGTTTCTTCCGATCAACTACAGGTTGGGGGCAGACGAGGTCGGCTACATAGCGGAGCATGCAGGTGTGCGATTGCTCTTCGCCGATGAAGAGTTTGGTGCCTCGGTGCCCCAGTGGATTCCGTCGGTATGGGTTGACGAGGCGGCACAGGCTGACAGTCGAACTCTTGGTCCTGCCGATGTCGCTAAAAATCCGGCCAAATGTGATTCGCAGAGCGAAGACATCTATCGCTTGATGTACACCAGCGGGACGACTGATCGTCCGAAGGGGGTGATGCATACCTATTCCAACATGGCGTGGAAGTGTCTGGATCACATAGCTGCATTGGAGATTGGCAAAGACGACAAGCTGCTTGTGGTGGGGCCGCTGTATCACGTCGGTGCCTACGATTTGCCAGGCGTCGCATTGTGGATCGTCGGTGGAGCGTTGGTCGTGGAGCGCGATTTTGTCGCTGAACGGGCATTGAGCCTCATTGCGCGCGAGAAGATCACGGGCGCATGGATGGCCCCGGTCATGCTCGATCGGTGCTTGACGAGTTCAGAGCGTTCGACCCATGACTTGAGCAGTCTTCGGTGGCTGATAGGCGGAGGGGAGCGAACTCCTGAGGAGAGAATTCTCGATTTCCGCGCGGTCTTCAAAGAAGCACGCTATATCGATGCTTACGGCCTGACAGAAACCTGTTCCGGCGACACGATGATGGTCAAGGGGCGCGAGATCGAGAAAATCGGTTCGACCGGTCGCGCATTGGCGCATGTCGGTTTGGCAATCATGGACGAGGATGGAAATCGCTTACCTCCCGGCATTCAAGGCGAGGTTTGCCTGCGTGGCCCGAAAGTGACGCCAGGATACTGGCGCGATGAGGCCAAGAATCAGGAGAGTTTTTTGGGCGAGTGGTTCCGCACTGGCGACGTAGGTTACCTCGATGCCGAGGACTTCCTGTACCTCACCGATCGCAAGAAGGACATGATCATCAGCGGCGGAGAGAACATTGCGTCATCGGAAGTCGAACGCGTGCTCTATCAAATTCCAGAAGTTGCTGAAGCTGTGGTCATCGGACTGCCGGACGAGCGTTGGGGGGAGCGAGTGACGGCTGTGATCGTGTTGCGAACTGGAGCAGTTCTGAGCCTTGAACAGGTACGCCTGCACTGCAATGGACGTCTTGGAGGATTCAAGACTCCGAAGCAATTGGTACTGCGGAGCACCTTGCCCAGAAATCCTTCTGGAAAGGTACTCAAGCGTGTCCTGAGAGAAGAAATTACCAAAGAGAGCACATCATGACGCCTACTAAGGAATTCCATCAGCAGACGGTCGTGGTCACCGGAGGCGCTAGTGGCATCGGTGAGGCATGTGCTTCCCTGTTTGCCAGTTTAGGGGCGCTTGTTCTTGTTGCAGACCGAGACACAGCAGCCGCTGCCCTAACTGCTGATCGTATCGGTGGTGTCGCGCTACAGATCGACGTTGGGGAAGAGAGCTCAGTCACTGCAGCAGCGAACTGTGTCCGGGACAACTATGGCATGGCCGATGTTCTGGTGAACTGTGCCGGCGTTTTGCAACGTACGTTGCCGCCGGGGGAGTTGAGTCAGCGTGAATGGGATTTCGTCTCTCACGTGGATCTGCGAGGGAGCTACCTGTGTTGTGCTGCCTTTGGCGTATTGATGGCTCAAAGAAACTGCGGAAGCATCGTCAACATCGCGTCGGTGGCAGGTATGCGCTCCGGGCCACTGCATTCCTACGGGCCTGCCAAGGCCGGTGTCATCAGCCTCACTGAGTCGCTGGCTGGTGAGTGGGGACCCAAAGGAGTGAGAGTGAACTGTGTTTCACCCGGCTTTACGCAGACCCCGGCCCTTGATAGAGGTTTTTCGACCCAAACGCTGGAAGCAGAAGATCTACGGAACTCCTCCGCTCTTGGGCGACTCGTGATGGCCGAGGAAATTGCACAGGCAGTACTGTTTCTTGCATCAGGTCGAGCTAGTGCGATCACCGGAGTTAACTTGCCGGTCGATGCCGGCTATCTTGTTGCCGGGTCTTGGGGAGCATATGGAGGGTTGAGGCGATGAAATCGTGTGTTGCCCGTGGATTTTTCGTTTGGTGGTATGGGGCGGCATCATTCAACTAAAGAATAGCTAGGAACAAAGAAGATGAAGGTTCTTGTGCCTGTCAAGCGGGTCGTCGATTACAACGTGAAGGTGCGCGTCAAGAGCGACGGCACCGGGGTGGACATTGCCAACGTCAAGATGAGCATGAACCCCTTCGACGAGATCGCTGTCGAAGAGGCCGTGCGCTTGAAGGAAAAGGGCCTCGTGACCGAAGTCATCGCCGTGTCCTGCGGCGATGCCAAGTGCCAGGAAACCCTGCGCACCGCGATGGCCATCGGCGCCGACCGCGGCATCCTGGTTGAGACCACCGAAGAGCTGCAGCCGCTGGCCGTGGCCAAGCTGCTCAAGGCACTGGTCGACAAGGAACAGCCCCAGCTGATCATCCTGGGCAAGCAAGCCATCGATGACGACGCCAATCAAACGGGCCAGATGCTGGCTGCTTTGGCCGACCTGCCGCAAGCCACCTTCGCCTCGAAGGTCGACCTGGCGGCCGACAAGGTCACCGTCGCACGCGAAGTCGACGGCGGCATGGAAACGCTGACGCTCACGCTGCCCGCGGTCATCACGACCGACCTGCGCCTGAACGAGCCGCGCTATGTGACGCTGCCCAACATCATGAAGGCCAAGAAGAAGCAGCTGGATGTCTTCAAGCCCGAAGACCTGGGCGTGGACGTCAAGCCCCGCCTGAAGACCCTGAAGGTCAGCGAGCCACCGAAGCGCGGTGCAGGCATCAAGGTGCCTGACGTTGCCACCCTGGTGGACAAACTGAAGAACGAAGCCAAAGTGATCTGAGGAAGAAACGAACATGACCGCACTCGTCATTGCCGAACACGACCACGCCAGCATCAAGCCGGCGACCCTCAACACCGTGACTGCCGCCCTGGCTTGCGGTGGCGACGTCCACATCCTCGTGGCCGGTGCCAACGCAGCCGAAGCCGCCAAGGCCGCTGCGCAGATCGCCGGTGTTTCCAAAGTGATCGCTGCCGACAGCGCATCGCTGGCAGAAAACCTCGCCGAGAACGTCGCTGCTCAAGTGCTCGCGATCGCAGCGAACTACAGCCACATCCTGCTCCCCTCGACCGCCAACGGCAAGAACGTCGCACCGCGCGTGGCCGCCAAGCTCGATGTGGCGCAGATCTCCGACATCACCAAGGTCGACAGCCCGGACACGTTCGAGCGCCCGATCTACGCCGGCAACGCCATTGCCACCGTGCAGAGCACCGACGCCACCAAGGTGATCACCGTGCGCACGACCGGCTTCGATGCCGCAGCCGCCACCGGTGGCAGCGCAGCGATCGAAACCGCTGAAGGCGTCGCAGACAGCGGCAAGAGCAGCTTCGTCGGCCGTGAAGTCACGAAGAGCGAACGCCCCGAACTGACCGCCGCGAAGATCATCGTCTCCGGTGGCCGTGCGCTGGGCAGCGCCGAGAAGTTCACCGAAGTGATGGCGCCGCTGGCCGACAAGCTGAACGCCGGCCTGGGCGCCAGCCGCGCAGCCGTTGACGCAGGCTACGCCCCGAACGACTGGCAAGTGGGCCAGACCGGCAAGATCGTCGCGCCGCAGCTGTACATCGCCGCAGGCATCTCGGGCGCCATCCAGCACTTGGCCGGCATGAAGGACTCGAAGGTCATCGTCGCGATCAACAAGGACGAAGAGGCTCCGATCTTCTCGGTGGCCGACTACGGCCTCGTGGCCGACCTGTTCACGGCCGTGCCCGAGTTGGTTCGTTCCCTGGGTTGAAAAGTCACGTCCACGATGCCGTCCAAGGTCGAAGTTCAGCGCGACATCGGGCGCACCAGAGACGAAGAAGTCTCGCGCGCTTACCGCGGTGACTGGCTCAGTCAGGTCACATGCTGTCGACCTCGCCCGGCTTCAGCAAGAAAGCCTTCATCGGACTATTACTTTTGAAGCACTGCAGCCATTGCTTCCCTGGAGGCCAAGGTCTTTTGCTTCATGGTCCGATCAACGAATCAACCGGGATGGTGGTGGATCTTCGGCACTGAGCGGCGTGATGCGACGTCCAGGCAATGTATGCGTCGCCGCGGACGAGGTGCTGCACGGCGAATGTGCTGCACCGTGCAGGCTAACGTCGAATGGAAGAAAATACCGCGCTCGCGCGGAAGGCCAGGTCCTTCCCGATCCTTCCCTCACAAGCCGTGAATAGCAGCTTCTTGCCTTGCTTGTCCAATCGGCTTCGGACCTCGAGCCACTGTCCCGCCGGCACGCGAGCCAAATAGTCGACGGCGAGATGGACCGTGGCGATCGGTCCGCCAAGGGCTTTGGCGGCAAGGCTGCCCATAGCGTTGTCGGACAGGCATGCCACCATGCCCCCATGCCCCCATGCATAACATCCTGGTGGTTCAGATGCCTGGTCTGTACCCACAGGCCGACGACGCGCTCCTCGTCGACGTCGTTACGCGCGTACAGTTGCCCCCACAGTTCCATGAAGGGGCTGATGGCCGCGTACGGCTCGAAGCCAGGAGGTGGCACTTCCGTGTTGTTGGTGGGATCGATTGCCAAATTCGTCTTTCATTCACCGCCAGCGTGGCGATGGTGGTCAGAAAATTGTTCTGGATTCTCCTCTCGGCTATCACGAGGCCGAGCCCGGGAAGGTGTGGTCGACGTACTTGAGGAAAGCCTCCGCTGCGCCGTCACGCGGCACCCCGGGCCGGGTAGTTCGTTCAACAGGGGGCATACGGATGCGAGCTCGGCACACAGCCTGCTGATCACGGATTGCGTCATATGCTGCATGTTCTCAGCGACCGCGCGAAGCTGTGTCGCTCATACATGGCACAGAACACACGGAGCTGCCGCAAAGTCAAGCTCATTCCCATGAGGCTGATTATCTGTGGTTGGGTGCTGCTCCCTTGGCGCGCACTCGTTCCCCAAAAGACGTGACTGGCGAAGTCAACTGGTATGTTGATGACAACACCGCCGGTCATGCTTGCCCCGCCTCCCCAACCCCACTGCTTCGGTAGCGACAAGGAAGCCGCAAGATGAACTCGATTCTTCCGATCGGCGTACATGGTCGCGCCGCGATCGATGGCCTGGCCCTAGCCGGGCTGGTCACCTCTACCAGCGCTGGAGGACGGTTAGGGCCGACGTCCGCGCGTGCGGCTCGATGGCCCTGAGCGGCGTCCTCCAGCGCACTACCAGTGCCATCTCGGAGAAGGAGGCTCAGCGCAACCAGCGTCAGTGCCGCCGCCCAGGCGGTTAATCAGCGGGCCGACCACCAGCATGCAGCTGGTAGATGGCGATCGAAAACTGCACCCTCGCAGGTTCAGCGCCACCGTGGGAATGGACAACCGGTAGACGGAGGAAGCGAACACGTCCAGCTCCGGCGGTGAGCCCATCAGCCAGTGCGGCGGCAGACGCTGAGGCGCTTCTGCCGTACAGGGCATCGTCTCGTTCGCGGGCGCGCTGCGGCTCAGGCCAGTGAGAGCACGATCTTGCCGAAGTGCGCGTCGCTCGCCATGTGGTCCAGCGCCTGCTCGGCATCGTCGAACGCGAAGCTGCGGTCGATGGGCAGGCTCAGGCGGCCAGCGGCCAGATGTCCCGCCAGGTTCTGCCACATGCGCGCGTTGATCTCGCGCACTTCATCGACCGTGCGCGTGCGAAAGGTCACGCCGATGTAGCGGATGCGGCGCAGCGCGTGCAGGTCGAAATCGAAGTCGGCATGCGTTCCGGCCAGGCGCCCGACGTTCACGATGCGTCCGCAGAGGGCCGCGGCCGCCAAGTTCTGGTTGGCCGCGGGCCCGGCGAGCTGATCGACGATCAATGCCACGCCGCGTCCACCGGTCGCCTCGCGCACCTGCGCCGACCACTGCGGGTCGCGGCTGTCGAGCGCCAAGTCGGCGCCGAACTGCGCCAGGCGCACGCGGCGTTCGGCACGGGTCGAGGTGCCGATCACCAGCCCGGCGCCCAACGCCCTCGCGATCTGCAGGCCCATCAGGCCCATGCCCGATGCGGCACCCTGGATCAGAACCGACTCACCCGAGCGTAGGCCGCCGTTCGTCACGATCGCGTCGTGCATCGTCTGCAACCCCACCGGCAGCACCGCGGCTTCCTCGAAGCCCATGGTACGCGGCAGGTGCATCACGCGCCCACGGTCGGACACGGCATATTCGGCAAAGGCGCCTCGGCCGGAGCCCATCACCGCATCACCGGTCGCGAAGCCGTGGACGTTGGTACCGGTGCGCACCACCTCGCCAGCCCATTCCATGCCCAGCACGGTGCCCGGTCCGCCCCGGTTTCCGTGCATGCGACCGCTGCGCATGCCGAGGTCGGCGCGGTTGAGCGCGCAAGCACGCACGCGCACCAACACCTCGTCTGGTCCGGGCTGCGGCACATCGACGTCTGCGAGTGAGGCACCCTCGCCCGTGACGACGATCGCCTTCATTGCTCCCGGCTCACGTACGGCTGACGCCGACGCCGAGTCCGCCGTCGACCATCAGCGCATGCGCATTCACGTAGCTCGATTCGTTGGAGATCAGGAAAAGGCAGGTATAGGCCACCTCCCAGCCGGTGCCCTGGCGGCCGAAGGGCACAGCGGCCGCGCGGCCGGGGCGGCGGCGCGTGGCGTCGCGTCCCATCGGCGTGTCCATCAGGCCCGGCAGCACCGAGTTGCAGCGGATGCCCTTGGGTTCGCCCGCAACCGCGATCGCCCGCGCCAGCGAGACCTGTGCAGCCTTCGACGATTCGTAGGCCGGGTTGCGGCCTGTGTTGCGCTGGCTTGCGAGCGAGGACATCAACACGATCGACGAGCCCGGCGCCATCACCTCCAGCGCCGCCTGGCTGAACAGCATATGGCTGCGCACGTTGACCGCGTACTCCTCGTCCCAGTCCGCAGCGCTTTGCCTGGCGAGGGGGAGCCCACGCGAGATGCCGACGTTCAGCACCAGGCCGTCGAGGCCGTTGAGGCGCTCGGCGCAGCGCTGCACCAGCGGCGCGATCGCCGCTGCGTCGCGCACGTCGGCCACCTCGGCGAAGGCACTGCCACCTTCGCGCACGACCTGCTCGCAGGTGGCATCGACGCCGGGTGCCGACATGTCAACGCAGGCCAAGCTGGCGCCCTCGCGCGCGAACAGCAGCGAGATCGCGCGGCCGTTGCCGACCGGTGGGTTCTCCTCAGGGATGGGGCGCTGGCCGGCTCCGATCACCAGCACGCGACGGCCTTGTAGCCGTCCGCGCCCGGGCGCCTGGCCCAGCGTTTCGGGGTGCATCTGCAGGGCAGGGTCGAGTTCTTGGGGTGCGAGGTTCATGGCGTTTCTTGAAGAGGCGTTGTTCGGAAGGGGGGACTCATTCGACGGTTCCTGGCGGCTCGATGTCGACCTCGAAGTTCTCGAGGAAGCGGCTCACCAGCATGTAGAAGCCGATGACCAACACCAGCTCCGCGACTTGGCCCTGTGACAGCCGTGCGCATAGCGCCTCGAACATCGCATCGGGCGCCTTCACGTGCAGCACCACCTGGTCAGTGAACTCGAGCACCATCGTCTCGGTCTCGTCGAGCGCGGAGCGGTCAGCATCCTTCTCTAGCGCGGTGATCTTGTCGTCGGCCAGGCCGACACGGCGCGCCACACGCTTGTGCTGGTGCACCTCGTAGCTGGCATCGCAGAGGATGCCGGTACGCAGGATGGCGATCTCACGCAGCTTCGAGTCCAACGTGTTCTCGCGCAGGATCGCGCCGCCAAGGGCCAGGAAGCCCTCGGCCGCCTTTCCGGCGTGCGGCAGCATGCGATAGAGGTTGAGCGGCGGCCGTGAGGCGATCAGCCGGGTGTATGACTCGGACGCTTTTTCAAGGTCGAAGTAGGGGATGCGCGCCATAGATCTCTTTCGATGGGAATGGAGGAATGCAAGATGAGGGTCACTGTTCGATCCACACGCTGCGCGTGCGGATGACGCTGTTGAGCATGGGAGGTACGTTCTTGACCTTGAGGTTCGCGATCGCGAAGTAGGTGACCCGGATCGGGATCATCTGGTAGGCCTCGTCGGAGACGATCTGTGCCACGTCGCAGTACATCGCCTTGCGCTTGGCTTTGTCGGTTTCCGCGCGCGCCTTGCTCAGGATCGCGTCGATCTTGCTGCTGTCGTGGCGGCTTATCGGCGCACCGTTCTCGCCGCCAAAGTAGTACGCGAGCGCCACGTCGGGCTCGCCGACGATGTCGCTGAAGCGCCAGACGTCCATCTGGTAGTCGCCGCTGATGCCTACGCGCACGTTCTGGCTCTGCTCGACCAGCCGGATCTCGGCCTCCATGCCAGCGTCCTTGACGAACTGCTGCACCATGCCAGCCTGGCGCCGACCCGCCGGCGTGTTGGTCGACACCAGTTGGAACTTGATCGGCTTGCCCACCGAGGCCACCAGCGCGCGGGCCTTCGGCAGGTCATAGCTGCGCCAGTTGAGCTTGGGGCAGAACCACTCCGAGTTCGGGCCCAGCAGGTCGGTGGTGGCCACCGTGGTGCCGAGGAAGAAGGTGTCGAGCATCGCCTTGGCGTTGAACGCGTGCACCACCGCCGCACGCACGCGCGGGTCGTTGAACGGTTCCTTCGAGGCATTGAAGTTCCAGGAGATCGCGCCAGAGCCCTGATATTCGAGCAGCTTGAGCTTCGGGTCCTTCTTGGCATCGAGTACATGGTTCGCGGTGTCTATGCGACCGATGTCGACCTGGCCCGACTTGATGCTCTGGTAGCGCGTGTTGCCGTCGGGCAGCACGCGGTAGATCACGCGATCGAGGTAAGGTAGCTTCGGATCCCAGTAGCCCGGGTTGCGCTCCATCACCACGCGGTCGCCGGCCTGCCATTCCTTGAAGACAAACGGGCCGGTGCCGATGGGCTTGCGGTGGAAACCCTCGGGGTCGCTCTTCAGCGCCGTCGGCGAACCGATGAAGTTGACGAGGTTCTCCGACGACAGCGCCGATTGCAGCGCGGACCACGGCTGCTTCAGCACGAAGCGCACCGTCATGTCGTCGACCTTTTCCACCGTCTTGACCGGCGCAATGATCGACAGGTTGATGCCGCTCTCGGGCGCCATCAGCCAGGCGTAGTGCGCCACCACGGCGTCGGCGTTGAAGGGCGTGCCGTCGTGGAACTTCACGTTGGGGCGCAGCTTGACCGTGGCACTCATGCGGTCGGGCGCTTCGGCGAAGCTCAGGCCCAGGCGCGGCACGATCTGCTTGCCTTCGAAGACGAACAGCGTCTCCAAGACCGACGATGCCGGCGCGGTGGTGTTCTGGTTGAAGATCTTGGCCTTCGCGGCGTTGAATCCACTGAACTCCGCCTCCATGCCGATGGTGAGCGTGCCGCCCTTCTTCTGCGCATGGGCCGCAGGCGAGAGCAGGGCGAAGGTCAGCACGCAGGCGGCGGGAAGAACCGCGAGCAGCGGCGGGCGCGTTGTGTTCATGAAGCGATTTCCTCGGGTTCGAAAGACGCGATGGCGGCGACTGAAGGCAGCGCCACCGAAAACGGAAAGTGGCAGGCGACCTGGCGTCCGTCCGCGAGTGCAGCCAATGGCGGCTCCGCCGCAGCGCATGCCGCCTTCGCGCCAGGGCAGCGCGTGCGGAAGCGACAGCCCGTGGGCAGCGACATGGGCGACGGCATCTCGCCCTCAAGCGCGATGCGCCGGGGCTGGGCGCCGGGATCGGTGCGCGGCACGGCGCTGAGCAGCGCCGCTGTGTAGGGGTGCGCGGGGCGATCCAATATGTCCTGCGCGGCGCCGATCTCGCAGATGCGCCCCAGGTACATCACCGCCACGCGGTCGGCAACGTTGCGCACCACCGCCAGGTCGTGCGAGATGAACAGCATGCTCAGGCCGAGGCGCTGCCGCAGGTCGTTGAGCACGTTGAGCACCTGTGCGCGCACCGAGACGTCGAGCGCCGACACCGGCTCGTCGCACACGAGCAGCACGGGCTCGAGGATCAGTGCCCGGGCGATCGAGATGCGCTGGCACTGGCCGCCCGAGAATTCGTGCGGATAGCGCTCCAGCACGTTCTGGCCGTCCAGGCCCACGATGTCCAGCGTCTCGCGGATGCGGCGCCCGCTCTCGGCCTTGTCGAACAGGCCGTTCACCTTGAGCGGAAACTCCAGGATCTCGCGCACCGTGCGCTGTGGGTTGAGCGAGGAGATCGGATCCTGGAAGATCATCTGGAATCGGCGGCGCAAGCGCTTGAGCGAGGCGGCCGCCAGGTTCGCGAGCTCCTGTCCCTCGAGCCGGATCGAGCCGCCGGCTGTCGGTGCGAGCTGCATCACGGCCTTGGCCACCGACGATTTGCCGCAGCCCGATTCGCCCACCAGCGCCAGCGTTTCGCCGCGTGCGATGTCGAAGCTCAGCCGATCGACCGCGCGCATCTTCTGCCCGCCCGAAAGGCCGTAGACCACCTCGAGATCGCGCACGTCGAGCACGGGTGCCATCTGGGACGGTGCCAAGTTCTTCGTCATGCTGCGAGCTCCATCGGGCGCCAGCACCGAAAGACTTGCGCCTCGCCTGCCGACTCGAGCCCTGGCTGCGTCGCATCGCACTGCGCGATGCGGCGGTCGCAGCGCGGTGCATAGCGGCAGCCGCCGGACAGCGCGTACACCGCGGGCGGGCGCCCGGCGATCGTGTAGAGCGCCGCATGCGGCGGATCGTCCAGCCGCGGGATCGAGCGAAGCAGGTCGCGGGTGTAGGGCATGCGCGGTTGCCGGAACAGCGCCGCAGTCGGTGCCCGCTCGACGATCTGACCGGCGTACATCACGGCGATGTCGTCCGCGTAGCCGGCTGCGACGCCGAGGTCGTGCGTGACGAGGATCATGGTCATCTGGCGTTGGCGCTGCAGGCTGCGCAGCAGGTCAAGGATCTCGGCCTGCACCGTCACGTCGAGCGCGGTGGTGGGTTCGTCGGCGATCAGCAGCTCGGGCTCACAGGCAATCGCCATCGCGATCACTACGCGCTGGCGCATGCCGCCGGAGAGCTCGTGCGGCAACTGTGTCATGCGCCGCGCCGGGGAGGTGATGCCGACCTGCTCCAGCAGGCCGACGGCGCGCGCCTGCGCCGCCTGCCGGTCGAGCCGCAAATGAAGTTGCATGCCTTCGGTGAGCTGCACGCCGATGGGCCGCACCGGGTTCAGCGCCGTCATCGGGTCTTGGAACACCATGGCAATGCGTCGGCCGCGCACCGCCTGCATTGCGCTGCGGTCCAGGCGCAACAGGTCCTGCGCGCCGAAGAAGATCTGCGCCTCGGCCGATGTCTTGGCCGCCGGGCCCAACAGCCGCAGGATGGAGCGCGACAGCACCGACTTGCCCGAGCCCGATTCGCCGACGATCGCCAGTGTGCGGGAGCGCTCCACGTCGAGCGAGACATCGTTCAGCGCGTGCAGCGGTCCCTGCGCTGTCTGGAATTGCACGCCAAGGTGGCGCACGCGCAGCAGCGCACCATCGTCGTCATGGCTGAGGTTGCCGGTAGCGGGTGTGCTCATGACAGGCCTCCGCGTCCGCCGCCGCGGCGCTGCCGCAGGCTGTCACCGAGCAGGTTCAGGCTCAGCACGGTGAGGAACATGACGGCGGCCGGAATCAGGCTGACGTGCGGCACGCGCTCGAGCGATTCGCGCCCGTCGGCGATCATGCCGCCCCAGCTCGGCGTCGGCGGGGGCACGCCCACACCGAGGAAGCTCAGCGAGCCTTCGGCCACAATCATCACCGACATGATCGTCAGCGCATAGGTCAGTAGCGACATTGTCATGTTCGGCAGGATCTCGCGCACCATGATCTGCAGGTCGCCGGCGCCCGCAGTGCGCGCGGCCAGCACGAACTCGCGGCCGATCAGCGGCAGCGCGTTGGCCCGCGCGATGCGCGCAAAGGCGGGAATGGACATCACGCCCAGCGCCAGTGTCACGTTCTGCACCGAGGGGCCGAGCACCACGGTGAGCCCGAGCGCAAACACCAGGCTCGGGAACGCGAGCATGGCGTCGAGCAGCGCGAGGATCGCCGTGCGCACTGCGCCGCTGTAGTAGGCCGCCAGCAACCCGAGCGCGGAGCCGAACACCAACCCGATCAGCGGCGCGACCAGGCTCACGGTCAGCGAGACGCGCGCGCCGTAGGCCAGCCGCGAAAGGATGTCGCGGCCGTCGAGATCGGCGCCCAGCAGGTGCGCGACACCCGGGCCCTGCTCGGCGGCTGCGAAGTCCATGTCGGTGGGCGAGGGCATCGGCAGCCAGTCGGCGCTGATCGCGAAGAACAGCACCACCAGCAGCCACCCGCACGGCAGCATCATGCGCAGCACAGTGCGCCCGTGCGGCTTCCGGCGCGCGCGGAGCGCGTCCTTCGACGGGGGCAGCGATTCAGCGCGCATGGCGGGCCGCCACTCGGGGGTCGAGCAGTGCGTAGATCGCATCGACGACCAGGTTGACGAACACGAAGGCCACCCCGATGAACAGCACCACGCCCTGCAGCGTGACGAAGTCGCGCTTGGTGATGGCTTCGATCAGCAGCCGGCCCACACCGGGCAGGGCGAACAGCGTCTCGATGATCACCGCGCCGCCGATCAGGTGG
Source organism: Variovorax sp. BGA-UO-ETr-C22 (assembly GCF_059567965.1). Lineage (NCBI taxonomy): Bacteria > Pseudomonadati > Pseudomonadota > Betaproteobacteria > Burkholderiales > Comamonadaceae > Variovorax > Variovorax sp. BGA-UO-ETr-C22. The sequence goes on along the minus strand of NZ_JCAQPA010000008.1, from coordinate 266,613 downwards.
CCGACATTGATGCCCATCACTGTGATCAGGCTGAACGACGAAGGCCGCAGCGCATGGTGGATGAGGATGTGACGGTCCGACAGGCCCTTAGCGCGCGCCACCGTGATGAACTCCTCGCGCAGCGTGCTGGCGATGTCGCTGCGCAGAAGGCGCATGTAGATCGGCGCTTCCACCAGCGCCAGCGTCAGCGAGGGCAGGGCGAGGGAACGAATGCTGCCCAGCGGGTCCGACCCGAAGGACACGTAGCCGGTGGCCGGGAACCAGCGCAGCCAGATCGCGAACAGCAGGATCAGCAGCAGCCCGAGCACGAAGTGCGGCACCGCGAGCACGCCGAAGGCGCCGCCCGAGATCAGCCGGTCGACCGTGCCGCCTGCCCGGTAGCCCGCCCAGATGCCCAGCGGCAGCGCGAGCAGCAGCGCGATCACCTGCGCGAAGATCATCAACTGGATCGACACCGGCAGCCGGTGCGCGATGGCACCGGCCACCGATTCGCCGCTCAGCGGCGAGGTGCCCAGGTCGCCCTGCACCGCATTGCCGAGCCAGCCGAGGAAACGCATGTGCATCGGTTGGTCGAGCCCCAGCTGGTGCTGCAGGCGCGCAATCTCTTCGGGACGGGCGTTGTCGCTCAGCATCGCGTCGACCACGTTGCCGGGCAGCAGTTCGAGCATGAGGAAGGTGGCCACGCTCAGCAGCGCGACCACGATCAGCACGTGGCTCGCACGCCGGGCGATGCCGGCGAGTTTGATGAATCGGTTCATCAAACCGCCGACCGAAAGTTAGGCGGCTCGTGGCCTGAGTGACGCAAGGCTTGTCTCCTGAAACGTGTCATGGCTGTCCGCGCAAAGGCTGCGTGTGACTGGCCTGGATGCAGGTCCGGCTGTTGCTCACCGGTTGTCAGAATTATAGGTATGGTTCAGCTTGACGTGCAATCGTTGTGTTGCTTAGTATTTTCCCTTTGAAAATATTGACGACAGCAAGGGCGATCTTCACAATTAGAAGTTTCAGTATGTCCGCCGGGTCATCGGTTCGCGAACAGAAACAAGCCAACGACACAGAGGAGCAACGGACGATGTCCACGAGGCACCATGCCCATCTGCCCGCCCACGTGGCGCGGTCGATCCCGCTGCCCGAGACCCATCTCTATCGCAACCTGGAGATCTCGGCGCTTCGCTACCCGGACAAGGCTTGCGCGGTCTTCTACGACAACCGCATCAGCTACGCGCGCTTCCAGAAAGAGACCGAGCGCATCGCGGCCTACCTGCAGCAGGTCTGCAAGGTGGCGCGCGGCGACCGGGTGCTGCTCTACATGCAGAACAGCCCGCAATTCATGCTGGCGTACTACGGCATCCTGCGCGCCGATGCGGTCGTGGTGCCTGTCAACCCGATGAACCTCACGCTGGAGCTGCGGCACTACGCGCAGGACAGCGGCGCGACGGTGGCCTTCGCATCGCAGGAACTCTACGCACGCATCCAGCCGCTGCTGGGCGAGGCGCTGCGGCACGTGGTCGTGGCGACTTACAGCGACTATCTGATCGAGCCCACCACTTTGACCGTGCCCGAGTTTGTGGCCGAGCCGCGGCGGCCGTTGCCGCAGGCCGACGTGGTGGCCGGTGCGGTGCACTGGGCCGACGTGCTGGCCGCGAGGCTTTCCCCCGCGCCACTGGCCGGCACGCCCGACGACCTTTGCGTGATGCCCTATACCTCGGGCACCACCGGCCGGCCCAAGGGCTGCATGCACACGCATCGCAGCACGATGGTCAACACGGTCTCGGGTGGACTCTGGTATTCGGGCAACCAGGGCTCGGTGACGCTGGCGGTGCTGCCGATGTTCCACGTCACCGGCATGCAGAACGGTCTCAACGGCACGATCTACAACGGCTCGACCGTGGTGCTGCTGCCGCGCTGGGACCGCGACGCCGCGGCTGAATGCGTGCAGCGCTACGGCATCACGAGCATGACGCTCATCACGGCGATGGTGATCGACTTCATGGCGAATCCGTGCCTGAGCAAATACCACCTAGGTAGCTTGCACCGTATTGGCGGTGGCGGAGCGGCCATGCCCCGCGCGGTGGCCGAGCAGATGAGCAACCGGCTTGGGCTCAACTACACGGAGGGCTACGGCATGTCGGAGACCAATGCCGCCACCCACATGAACCCGCCACAGGCCTCGAAAGCGCAGTGCCTGGGCATTCCGATCTTCGACGTGGATGCTCGCGTGGTCGATCCGGCGACGCTGGCCGAACTGCCGCCCGGCGAGGTGGGCGAGATCATTGTGCACGGGCCGCAGGTGATGCAGGGCTACTGGAACAACCCCGAGGCGACGCGCGAGGCCTTCGTCGAGATTGAGGGCAAGCGCTTCCTGCGCACCGGCGACCTGGGCACGACAGACGAAGAGGGCTACTTCTTCTTCACGGACCGCCTCAAGCGGATGATCAACGCCGCGGGCTTCAAGGTCTGGCCCGCGGAGGTCGAGGCGATGCTCTACCAGCACCCCGCGATCCAGGAGGCCTGCGTGATCGCGGTGAACGATTCGCGGCGTGGCGAGACAGTGAAAGCAGTGGTGGTGCTGCGGCCCGCCTTCGTTGGCAAGGTCGGCGAGCAGGCGATCATCGACTGGGCGCACGAAAACATGGCGGCCTACAAGATTCCGCGCATCGTCGAATTCGCCGACAGCCTGCCCAAGTCGGGCACGGGCAAGGTGATGTGGCGCGAACTGCAGGAGCGCGAGAACAGCCGTCGCGTCGCCGCATGAATCCGCCGCCGGGTTTCGAGCTGCTGAAACGCGGAGGGCCGTTCTTCGGGTTGCTGGGGCCCATCTACCACCGGCGCTTGCCGGACGCAGGGCTGGTGATCGCGCTTCGCGTGGAAGGCAAGCACACGAACATGCGCGGTATCGCCCACGGCGGCATGCTCGCGACCCTGTGCGATGCAGCGCTGGGCATCAATCTCTCGATGTCGCGCCAGCCGCCGCAGTCGATGGTGACGGTGAACCTCTCGACCGACTTCATCGAGGCGGCCCGGCCGGGCGACTGGCTCGAGGCGCACGTGCACCTGCGCAAGACCGGGCGCCGACTGGCCTTTGCCGAGTGCGTGCTACAGGTCGATGAACGGGTGATCGCGCGCGCCACCGGCGTGTTTTCCACGATGGCCGCTCCGGTGCCGGCGCCTGCTCCGCCGTTGGGAAGCTAGGTCGCCGGGGTCAGCGCAACTGCCGTGCCATCGCCCAGGCTTGCTCCGCCAGTGGCCGGGCGCGTCGTCCCGCCTCGAGCGCCTGCGCGCTCGCCGCGTTGCCCGCCAAGGCACGCGACATGATTCCCTGCACGATGCCCACGAGCCTGAACATGTTGAATACGAGGTAATAGTTCCAGTCGTGCGGCGTGACCGAGGCCGGGTCGCGGCCGGTGCGGCCGAGGTAGCGGCGCAGGTGCTCTGCCTCGCTCGGGATGCCGAGCGAGGCGAGGTCGAGGCCCGCGAGCCCACGCGAAGTGCCGCCCAGGCGCCAGCTCATGCAGTGGTAGGCGAAGTCGACCAGCGGATGGCCGAGCGTTGACAGCTCCCAATCCAGCACCGCGAGGATGCGCGGCTCGGTCGGATGGAAGATTACGTTGTCGATGCGGTAGTCGCCGTGCACGATGCGCGTCTCGTCGCCCGCGGGAATATGCTGCGGCAGCCAGTCGATCAGGTTGTTCGCCGCCTCGATGGTCTCCGTCTCGGACGCGCGGTACTGACGCGTCCAACGAGTTACCTGACGCTCCACGTAGTTGCCCGGCTTGCCGTGACCGGCCAAGCCGACCGCCACCGGGTCGACTTGGTGCAGCTCGGCGATCACGCGGTTGAGTTCGTCGTAGTGCGCGGCACGCTGTTCGCGGCTCATGCCGGGTAGGGCCTGGTCCCAGATGATCCGGCCGTCGACGCAGTCCATCAGGTAGAAGTCGGTGCCGATCACCGACGGGTCTTCGCACAACGTATAGGCGCGCGCGACCGGCACGGCCGTGGGCGCGAGCGCCTTGATGACACGGAACTCGCGGTCCACCGCGTGCGCCGAGGGCAGCAGCACGCCCGGCGGCTTGCGGCGCATCACGTACTGCCTGCCGCCCGCGCACAGGCGGAAGGTCGGGTTCGATTGGCCGCCCTTGAACTGTTCCACCTGCAGTTCGCCGGAAAAGCCCTCGACGTGCGCGCGCATGAAGTCGGTCAACCGCGCAGTGTCGAAGGCATGCTGCGGCGCCACCGCGCGGGTGCCGTTGAAATGGTTCGGGTCCTGCATCAGCGGCATTTCCGAGTCGAGAAATCGTTCATGGTCGATGTCCCTCCTTCTTTCAATAGCCGCGCAGGCGCGCGAGCCGGTCGGCGTGGAAGTCGGCGTCGCCGAACATCTCCTGCAGCACGCGTGCGCGCTTCATGTAGAGGCCCGCGTCGAATTCGTCGGTCATGCCCATGCCGCCATGCATCTGCACTGCTTCCTGCGCGGCGAGCGTGGCAGTGGTGCCGGCGCGGGACTTGGCGATCGATACGGCGCCGGCCGCCTGCGCCGTGTCGCCGGCGAAGCTCTGCTGCGCGTGGATCAGCGCCGCGCGCGTGATCGCAAGGTCTGCATAGAGTGTGGCGGCGCGGTGCTGCAGCGCCTGGAATTCACCGATGATGCGGCCGAACTGCTTGCGCGCCTTGAGGTAGACGAGGGTGCGTTCGAAGGCGACTTCGGCCAGTCCGAGCAGCTCGGCCGCGGCCGCGAGGCGGCCGGCATCAAGCGCCGTTTCCAGGGCCACTGCCGCGCGATGCAGCGGCCCGAGCAGTGCGCTGCCGGGGAGTTCGACCTTGCCGAAATGCAATCGCGCAGTGGGCCTGGCGTCGACCATCGCCACGCGCTCGACCTCGAGGCCGGCCACGTTCGCGGGCACGATGAACAGGCTGATGCCGTCCCTGTCGTCGGCGTTGCCGCGAGTGCGCGCGGCGACGATGAAGGCATCCGCCACATGGCCGTCGACGACGAAGCACTTGCGTCCGTCCAGCTGCCATCCGTCGCCCGCGGCGCCTGCCGCCAGCGTGATGTGCCCTGGCCGATGCTTGGCCGTCTCGTCGATGGCCAGCGCGACGATGCGCTCGCCCGCGGCCATGGCGGGCAGCCACTCGTCCTGCTGGCTCGCGTTGCCGGCCTGCGTCAGGGCTGTTGCCGCGACGACGGCCGATGCCAGGAAGGGCGAGGCCGTCAGGTTGCGGCCGATCTCTTCCATCAGGACGCCGGCCTCGACCGAGCCGAGGCCGAGGCCGCCCTGTGCCTTTGGCACCGCCACGCCGATGTAGCCCATCTCAGCGAAGCGGGCCCATAGCGGGCGCGAGAAGCCGTCGGCATCGCTGGTATCGCGCAGCTGGCGCAGTTGTGAGATCGGACCGCGTTCGGCCAGGAATGTGCGTGCGCTGTCACGCAGCATGGTCTGTTCTTCGGTCAGGACGAGCGGCATCGCTTCGGCTCCTCGGGTGTCGGTGATGGGGCGAGCGCGCGGCGCGCTCAGGCTTCGGGCAGCCCGAGCAGGCGCTTGGCGATGACGTTGAGCTGGACTTCGCTGGTCCCGCCCTCGATCGAGTTGCCCTTGGTGCGCAGCCAGGCGCGGGCGCTGGCGCCGTGCTGCGAGCGTTCGCTGTCCCATTCGAGCGTGTCGCTGCCGCCCGCGGCCATCAGGAGCTCGTGGCGCCGCTTGTTGAGCTCGGCGCCGTAGAACTTGAGCACGGACGAGAAGGCCGGGGGCGCGGCGTCGCCGCTGCGGGCCATGTCGCCGGTGCGCGCCATGGCGAGCCGGAAGGCCGCCTCGTCCACCTCGAAAGCGGCGATGCGCGCGCGCAGCAGCGGATCGGCCAGCCGGCCCTCGGCGTCGAGCCCAATCCATTGCGCCGCCAGCTCGCCCATCGGCCGCGGCGCCGCGCGGTCGCCGATGGAGCCGATCATTTCGCGCTCGTGCGTCAGCAGGTACTTGGCGACGGTCCAGCCAGCGTTGAGTTCGCCCACCACGTTGTGCTTCTCGGCGCGCACGTCGTCGAAGAAAGTTTCGCAAAACGGCGACTTGCCGGAGATGAGTCGGATCGGCCTGGTGCTGATGCCGGGCGTCTGCATGTCGAACAGAACGAAGCTGATGCCGGTGTGTTTCCTGGCGCCGGGATCGGTGCGCACGAGACAGAAGATCCAGTCGGCCTGGTCGGCGTAGGAGGTCCAGATCTTCTGGCCGTTGACGATGAAGTGGTCGCCGCAGTCTTCGGCGCGGGTCTGCAGCGAGGCCAGGTCTGAGCCGGCGTTCGGTTCGGAGTAGCCCTGGCACCAGCGGATCTCGCCGCGTGCGATCCGGGGCAGGTGCTCCAGCTTCTGCGCTTCGGAGCCGAACTTCAGCAGCGCCGGCCCGAGCATCCAGATGCCGAAGCTGTGCAGCGGCGTGCGGCAGCCGAGTGCGCGCATCTCCTCGGCCAGCACGCGGGCCCGCGCCGCATCGAGCCCGCCGCCGCCATAGGCCTTGGGCCAGGCGGGCACGGTCCAGCCGCGTTCGGCCATGCGTTCGAGCCAGAGGCGTTGCGCCTCGGAACGGAACTCGAAGCGGCGCCCGCCCCAGCACACGTCATCCTCCCCGGTGGGTGGCGTGCGCATGTCGGGCGGGCAGTTGGCTTCGAGCCAGACGCGGGTCTCGGTGCGGAATCGTTCGAGGTCGGACATGGGACGGGGAGAGATGTTGGAGGCGGTTGGATGCGGTGCGGCTCAGTCAGCAGGTCACGCCGCCGTCGATGACCAGGCTCTGGCCCGTCATGAAGGCGCCGGCCTGCGATGCGAGGAAGACGGCGGCGCCGGCGATCTCGTCGGGCTCGCCGATGCGGCGCAGCGGCGTGTTCTCGGTACGGTGCTTCAGGTTCTCTGCATCTTCCCAGAGCGCGCGTGCGAAGTCGGTCTTGATGAGCCCGGGCGCGATGCAGTTCACGCGCACGTTGTGGGGGCCGTATTCGACCGCGAGGTTGCGCGCGAGCTGGAAGTCGGCTGCCTTCGACACGTTGTAGGCGCCGATCACAGGCGAGCCGCGCAGGCCGCCGATCGAAGACACGATGATGATCGCGCCGTCTCTGCGCTCGATCATCTGCGGCACGGCGAAGTTGATCAGCCAGTGATTGGCGATCACGTTGTTCTCGAGGATCTTGCGGAACTGGTCATCCTCGATGCCGCCGAGCGGGCCGTAGTAGGGGTTGGACGCGGCGTTGCACACCACGATGTCGACGCGGCCGAGCCGGCGTGTCGTTTCCTCGACCAGGTGCTGCAAGTCCTGCTTGGAGGAAATGTTGGCGGTGATGGCAATGGCCGAGCCCTCGCCGCGCGCGGCGTTGATGGCGTCGCGCACCTCGGTGCAGGGCTCGGGCTTGCGCGACGAGATCACGACCTTGGCGCCGTGCTCGGCCAAGCGCTCGGCGATGGCGCGGCCGATGCCGCGTGACGAACCCGTGATGATGGCCACCTTGCCGGCCAGCGAAAACAGGGATGTGGACATGGATGCATCTCCTCGAAGCGATGGGGCGATGGCCCGACACCGGGACCGGTGCCGGGCGAAAGGGGAAGGGCGCTTACTTTGCCGCCGGGTAGCGGCCGTATTCCATGCGCGCAATGGAGCGGTTGTGCACTTCGTCCGGGCCATCGGCCAGGCGCATGGTGCGCATGCTCGCGTACTGCTTGGCCAAGCCGAAGTCGGTGGTGACGCCGCCCGCGCCATGGGCCTGGATGGCCTGGTCGATGATGCGCAGTGCCATGCGCGGTGCCGCGACCTTGATCATCGAGATTTCGAGCCGCGCGACCTTGTTGCCCACGCGGTCCATCATGTCGGCGGCCTTCAGGCACAACAGGCGCGTCATCTCGATGTCGATGCGCGCTTCGGCCACGCGTTGCTCCCACACCGACTGCTCGGAGATGCGCTTGCCGAAGGCGGTGCGCGACTGCAGGCGGCGCACCATCTTCTCGAGCGCGACCTCGGCGCTGCCGATAGAGCGCATGCAATGGTGGATGCGCCCGGGCCCGAGGCGGCCCTGGGCGATCTCGAAACCGCGGCCCTCGCCCAGCAGCAGGTTCTCGACCGGCACGCGCACATTGCGGAACAGCACCTCGGCATGGCCGTGCGGCGCGTCGTCGAAGCCGAACACCGGCAGCATGCGCACGATCTCGATGCCCGGCGTGTTCAGCGGCACGAGGATCTGCGACTGCTGCGAATGGCGCGGCGCCTCGGGGTCGCTCTTGCCCATGACGATGGCGATCTCGCAGCGCGGGTCGCCGACGCCGGACGACCACCACTTGCGGCCGTTGATCACGTAGTGGTCGCCGTCGCGGCGGATCGAAGTCTCGATGTTGGTGGCGTCGGAGGAGGCCACGTCGGGCTCGGTCATGAGGAAGGCGGAGCGGATCTTTCCTTCGAGCAGTGGCTCCAGCCAGCGCTTCTTATGCTCGTCGGTGCCGTAGCGGATCAGCACTTCCATGTTGCCGGTGTCGGGCGCCGAGCAGTTGAAGACCTCGGATGCGAAGCCGACCTTGCCCATCTCCTCAGCGCAGACGGCGTACTCGAGATTGGTGAGGCCAGCGCCCTTGTACGGACTGTCCGCGGGGACCGAGTCGAGCGGCAGAAACAGGTTCCAGAGGCCCGCGGCTTTCGCTTTCGCCTTTAACTCCTCGACCACCGGCACGACTTGCCAGCGGTGTTCGCCGAAGCCCTGCATCTGCGCCGCGTGAATGGGTACCGCGGGATAGACATGTGCTTGCATGAAGGCGATGACACGGTCTCGCCAATACACCTGCTTGTCGGACAGTGTGAAGTCCAAGGTGATCTCCTTGTGTGGTGTTCGTGTTGTGTTTCAAGCCGGTCGATGCCGGGTTCTCGAAAAATAGCAGGGGTCGCCAAATTATGCAAACTTAAAATTCTAAAAATCTGATATTCATCAGTTTTACGTATGAATTTTTACTTCAGATGGCATACTGAATATTCTATAAACGAATGACTGCCGCACGCCGGTATCATCCAGCGCCACTACCATCCGTTCACCGCTGCTCATGCCCGTCGCAACCGCCAAAGAGGCGCAGACTCCCCGTTTTCAGGAAAAGCGCGATGCGATCCTGAACGCGGCCGCCGCACTCTTCAACGCGGAGGGCGTCAAGGGAACGACGTTGGCCGACATCGCAACGAGCGTCGGCCTTGTGACCAACAGCGTCACCTACTATTACCGCAAGAAGGAAGACTTGGCCGCGGCCTGCTTCCTGCGTTCCATTGCGTTGTTCGACGACATGGCGGTCCGCGCCGCCGCGGAGCTCACGCTGGATGCGCGCTTGCGCGCGTTCCTACAAGGTCATGCGGCAGTGCTGGCGGCGGTGCAGTGCGGCGAGCATCCCGCGGTGGTCGTTTTCAGCGACGTGCGCGCTCTGCCGAACCCACAGCTCGACGAAGTGCATGGTGCCTACACCGAGATGTTCCGTCGCGTGCGGGCCCTGTTCAGAACCGACGAGACGGCTGGGTGGTCGCGCGACACGCGCAATGCGCGCACGCACATGCTGCTGTCGCTGGTCCACTGGCTGCCGGTGTGGTTCGGCCGCTACGAGCCTGCGCAATACCCGCGCATGGCCGACCGCGTGGCCAACATCGCGCTGCGCGGCTTGGGTGCCGCGCACGCACCGTGGCCGGCCGGTGAGCCCGAAGCGGACCTCCGCGTGCACGGCGAAGCGAGCGCTATGGACGCCTTCCTGCGCGCCGCCACCGCGCTGGTTAACGAGCAGGGCTACCGCGGCGCGTCGGTCGACAAGATCTCGGCCCGGCTCAACGTTACCAAGGGCTCGTTCTATCACCACAACGACAACAAGCTCGACCTGATCTCGGCCTGCTTCGACCGCACCTTCCGTTCGGTGCGGCAGGCGCTGGAGGCTGCCGAGACCGCGGGTGGAAGCGGATGGCGTCAAGCCTGTTCCATGGCGCAAGCGCTGGTGCGCTTCCAGTTGTCGGCGCAGGGGCCGCTGCTGCGGCTCTCGACGACCAGCGCATTGCCCGACGCCACCGATCGCGAGCGAGTGAACCGCACGCTGCAGCAACTCACCGAGCGTATCGCTGCCATGCTGGTCGATGGCCTGAGCGATCGCTCGATCCGCCCGTTGGACACGACCATCGGTGCGCAGGTGCTCGTCGGCCTTGTCAACGGGGCGGCGGAGCTGCACCGCTGGGTGCCCGACGCGACTGAGGCCTCGGTGGTCGAGCTCTACGTACGTCCGATGTTCCTGGGCCTGACCAGCGTGCCGGCGGACGGTTGAACGCGAGGCACCTTCAGTGCAAGCAATGAATACGAAGGGACTCCCCACTTCTCTGCAGCAGTACCGAGCACCACGATTGGCGTGCGCGAGGTTGACGCCCTACAGGTCAAAACCAGGGAGCGTCTCATAAGGGCGCCTCCCGGATCGCAATGAATTCGTGGATGTGAAGAGGTAGGGGGCAGGGCTGCTACGACGTGCCCAATGGCGACGTCTATTTGCACATGCGAAATACCGGCACCGCAGCTTGTACCGTCACGGTCAAGGCCAATGCCTATCGGGCTGATGGCCCCTGGACCATAATCCGGCCCGCGGGCGGCGGCGTGGTCGAGCAGACCTGGGTGCTCGACAACCGCGGTCACTGGTGTGACTTCCGTGTCACTCGCTCAGGCGACCCCAGCTACTTGCGCGTTTCGCCGGGCGGGTCGAGACCGGTCAGGATGGCGGCAGCGAGCCCGCCATGGGCACGCCAAAGCAATGAACTCTGTACTACCTTGTGCTGCCTATGTGCCTATGTGCCTATGTGCCTATGTGCACTAGATGCGTCATATTTGCACGCGCGTGCCCAACTCGACCACGCCATTGTGCGGGAGTCGCAGGAAGTCACCGACACTGCTCGCATTGCGTGCCATCGTGGCAAATAGGGCCTCGCGCCAATGGGCCATGCCAGCGCCACGTGTCGGGATCACGATCTCCCGACTTAGGAAGTATGAGAGTGCAGACTGATCGATCGCGAGTCCTGCGCGCATGCAAAGGCCCAGCGCGCGCGGGACGTCGGGCTCATCCTTGAAGCCGAAGTTCACCTGTACCCTCCAGAATCCTTCGACCAGAGATTCCACTTGCAGACGCTCTTCCTCGGGCACCCACGGCACCTCCTGGAAGCGCACAGTGAGGATCACGTTCTGCTCGTGCAGCACCTGGTAGTGCTTGAGGTTGTGCAGCAAGGCCTGGGGCACCGTATCAGGATTGGCCACTGCATAGACCGCAGTTCGTGGGGTGCGGCGCACGTGTTTGTCGACCACCAGTTCCTTGATGAAGGGCAATAGCTCAGGGTCGTCGCGTTGAATGTGCTCGATCAGCAATTCACGGCCACGGCGCCAGGTCGCCATCACCGCGAAGATGACACTGCCGAGGACGATGGGAAACCACCCGCCTTGCCAGAACTTGAGCGCGCACGAAATCACGAGCACGGCATCGACCAGCAAGAATGCACCTGTCGCCGCCCAGGCGAGTGGCAGCGGATACCCCCACGCATGCCGAACGACAAAGAAGGTGAGCAAGGTGGTGATGAACATCGTGACCGTGACTGCGATGCCATAGGCGGAGGCGAGCGCAGAAGAGCTTCCAAAGCCCACCATGGCGAGCAGTACGGCCACCATCACGACCCAATTGACGAGGGGAACGTAGATTTGCCCGACCTCGTTCTCCGAGGTGTGCAATATCCGCATGCGTGGGAGCAGCCCCAACTGGATGGCCTGCTTGGTCAACGAATAGGCGCCGGAGATCGTGGCCTGGGATGCGATCACCGAAGCCAAGGTTGCAAGCACGACGGCGGGAATCAACCAGAACGGCGGGAAGAGCCTGAAGAACGGGTTTTCGAGCGCGTTGGCGTCGCCCATGAGCAGAGCCCCCTGCCCCATGTAGTTGAGCGCCAGTGCGGGAAGCACGAAAGTGCTCCAGGCCAGACGGATGGGCTTCTTGCCGAAATGCCCCATGTCCGCATACAGCGCCTCGGCGCCCGTCAATGCCAGGACGATCGACCCCATGACGAGAAACAGGTGCCACCCGCGCGCCAACATGAATTCAACGGCCCGCAATGGGTTGAGCGCTGCCAGGATGGCCGGGTTCTGGACGATCTGTACCACGCCGGTGACGGCGAGGACAGTGAACCACAGGACGACGATGGGGCCGAACAGCTTGCCGACGACCGCGGTGCCATAGCGCTGCCCGAGAAACAGCCCGATGATCACGGCCGTCGAGATGGGCAGCACGTACGGCTTGAGCGCCGGCGTGATCGTTTCCAACCCTTCCATGGCACTCAGGACGGAGATCGCTGGCGTGATCACTGCGTCGCCATAGAAAAGTGCGGCACCCAGTACGCCGATCAAAAGAAGAATCGTGTGGCGCCTGGGCGTGCTCCCTGCCGCCTTGGCCGCGAGCGCAGTCAACGCCATGATCCCGCCTTCGCCTCGATTGTTGGCACGCAGGATCAGCACCACGTACTTGAGCGTCACCACGACCATCAGCGCCCACAGGATCGTCGAAACCGCACCGATGATGTTCGCAGCATCGAGTGCGAGCGAGTGGGCTGGATTGAAGACTTCCTTCATGGTGTACAGAGGGCTCGTGCCGATGTCGCCATAGACGACCCCCAACGCGCTCAGCGTGAGGACTCCGAGACCCTGTCGAGTTGGTTGCATTCTTGCTTTCCTTTGTTGTCGAGGCCGTGGTTGCGCTAGATGTGAGTGTCTTCGACCGAATCACTGCCTTGAGGGACGAACACCAGGCCGATTTTCGCGTTGTAGTCCATCAGACCCGCGGAACACCCCCAGGGCGGCGATCATCGTTGCTAAGATCTTCTCCGGGTTGCCGTACGGCAAGGCGCTGCCGATGTCCTTGGTCACGCACTCGGCTTCGACCTCTTCGTATTCATTGAGGAGCGTGATGATGACGTGAAACAGCCAGACTATTGGTTTCGTCAGTCCACGATGAACAGCTTGGCGCCAGTCACAGATCTGGAGCGATGCGGTTCCGCACCGTCTGCCACCTGATAGCTCACGCCCGGCTTGAGGATGAACTTGCGCCCATCTTCCAGTTCCGTCTCCATCTCGCCTTCCAGGCACAGCAGCACGTGGCCCTTGGTGCACCAGTGATCGGAGATATAACCTGGTGTGTACTCCACCATGCGCACCCGAATACCGTGGAAGTTCTGCGTTTGCCAGAACGCCTGGCCAGCTTCTGCTGAATGTTCGGTACGAGGTACGTTGGACCAATCGGTCGTGCCGAAGGGAATATCGTCCATCTTCATCAGTAACTTCCTTGTCAGTTGATTTATTGCACAAGGGAAGGTCTGATCAAGAGCACGTTTCTTGCATGAAGGACTGAACCTTGCAAAGGAGCACGAGCGATGAGCCAGATCAGTTTTGCGGATGCGGAGCAAGCGGGCAAGAGGAAGAAGACCAGGCGCGAAGTCTTCCTTGCCGAGATGGAACTGGTGGTGCCGTGGAAGGCGCTGCTCAAAGTCATCGAGCCCCACTATCCAGTGGCGGGCCGAGGCCGTCGGCCCTACCCGCTGCAAGCCATGCTGCGCGTGCACCTGATGCAGAACTGGTTCGCTCTGAGCGACCCGGCGATGGAAGAAGCCCTGTATGAGATCGCCTCGCTGCGCACGTTCGCCGGACTCGGTCTGGAGGCGATCCCCGATGAGACGACCATCCTGAACTTCCGTCACCTGCTGGAAGCCAGCGATCTGGCCGAAGACATCTTCAAGCAGGTCAACGCCCACCTGGCCAGGAAGGGGTTGCTCCTGAAGCGCGGCTCCATCGTGGACGCAACCATCATTGCGGCGCCCAGCTCCACCAAGAACAGTACCGGCGAGCGAGACCCCGAGATGCACCAGACGAAGAAGGGCAACCAGTGGCACTTCGGGATGAAGGCGCACATCGGCGTGGACGCCGAGTCGGGACTGGTGCATACCGTGACGGCGACGGCCGCCAATGAAGCGGACGTGGAACAGGTGGCGGACTTGCTGCATGGCAAGGAAGAGCAGGTGTGGGCCGACTCGGGCTATCGGGGCGCGCAGGCGCGGGTCAAGCGCGATGTGCAGTGGCACATCGCGGGCCGGCCCAGCGACATGGCGAAGATGCCCGAGGGACGTGCCAAGGCCCGAGCGCGCAAGAACGAATATGAGAAGGCCAGCGTGCGGGCAAAGGTGGAGCATCCGTTCCGGGTGATCAAGCGCCAGTTCGGCTTGGTGAGGGTGAGGTTCAAAGGACTGGCCAAGAACACGGCGCACGTGATCACGCTGTTTGCTTTGTCCAATCTGTGGATGGCGCGCAAGAAACTGATGGCGATGACGGGACAGGTGCGTCTGCAAACAGTCTGAGGGCACTGGATGAGGGGTAGACCTCATCGACTCGGGGCATCTGGCGGCGCGATTCGTCTCCATGCACACCATTGGCCTTCATCGCACGCCAATCGGTGACCTGTTCAGACCTTCCCAAGGTCCGTCCCATCTAGAAGTTGCTCTTCAAGGAGCGGCAAAAAAATGGACTGGTTCGGCCACGAGGCCCGGGCTCTTCCGATATTCAATGGGACTGAGAGCGCCGAGGGAGATCTCGATCCGCTTCTCGTTGTACCTGCGGATGTATGAGTCCAGTGCGTCAGTGAGTTGCTCAATGCTTGTTGACTGCCAGTTGCGAGGATACGGGAAGTATTGGAGACGCCCGACACTGTCGCTCCGCAGGCGCCGACGTTCGTTCCAATGATGCTGCCTGCAGCGACGGCGGTGTCGGCATCAGCGACGCAGGCTCAGGCGCAGATCAAGCACGGCGCCGTGGTGATCTGCCTGGACTGGTCACTGCTGACTCACACCCAGTCTGACCAGAACATCGGCCACCTTGTGACCGCGTTCGGTGACCTGCTCGACCGCTCAGCCTTGAATTCTTCGGTATATCCCTGCTGACGCACGGTCATGGCACCTCCTATCGGTGCCTCAATCTTGAGGCTCAGAGGTGTCTGAAAAAGCCGGAGATGGCATGGTCCGCCCACCTACAGTGCCGTGGTTGAAGTGAGGCATCTGCCGAGCAGGATGGGGCCTCGCGGAGACGGCATCAGCGTGCCAAAGTGGAGGTTCAACGCAACCACTTAAACCTGGAGGCCTCACCATGCAATCTATCGCAAATCTGCCGGTTATTGGCCTGGATCTGGCGAAGTCGGTGTTCCAACTGCACATCGTCGATGCAGATACGGGCGAAATCCAACGGCGTCAGATCAAACGCGCGAGACTCACCGAGTTCTTCGCCAAGTGCGTTCCAAGCCTGGTCGCGATGGAAGCGTGTGGCACCTCCCACTACTGGGCTAGAACAATTCGGCAACTGGGTCACGAGGTCAGGCTTCTGCCGGCTCAGCATGTCAAGGCATTCTTGCTTCGCGACAAGACAGATGCGATGGATGCTCAAGCGATATGGGTGGCGGCTCAACAGCCGCATATTCAGTCCGTGCCCGGCAGATCCCTGGAATAGGAGAGCTGGGCGCTTCGGCGCTAGTGGCTGCCGTCGGAGACTTCTCGGCGTTCAAGAGCGGGCGCCAGTTTGCCTCGTGGCTGGGATTGACGCCGCGACAAGTAGGCACCGGTGGAAAGACGCAGCAGTTGGGCATATCCAAGCGCGGCGACTCGTACTTGCGAACGCTGCTGATTGCCGGCGCCCGAGCCGTGATCACCAGGTCGACCAAATCGAAGTGGATCGAGTTGCTACTCGAGCGCAGGCACTACAACGCGGTGGTTGTGGCGCTGGCCAACAAGATCGCTCGTACCGCTTGGGCGGTACTGACCAGAGGCGCGGCCTTCGACCAAGCCAAATGGAACCCGGCCGAATGCGACGCCTAAGCAAAAGGACAGTCACGGCAAGTCGATCGCTTACCCTAGGTTTTTGAGAAGAGCCGGCAGCAAGCGTTGTGATGGATTGAAGGTCAAGCCGGGCCGGGGGAAATCCGATGAATCGCCTGTACCTCGAGTACATCCCGGAGATAGGAACCCTGGCCGCGTATAGCCATCATGGGCAGCAGGATCACTGCAACACCAGCCCGAATGTAAGGTCGCACGCCTTCCTGAATCTCGCAGCGCAAAAGCCTGTTGCTCCTCTCGGGCGGACCATGTAAGGCGATTCAGTTCAGAGGGCCTCAGCTGCTGATCGTGACCCCCGTCTGTTTGACAACCGATCTCCAGCGTGCAATTTCTTCGTTCAAGAACTTGGAAAATTCCTGAGGCCCTCGGGGCATGGGGTCTACGAACGAGCTTCCCAGCTTGGCTTTGACTTCAGGCAGGTCCAGCACCTTGTCGATGGCTGCGTTCAACTGCTGCAGCAAGCCTGCGGGGACCTTGGAAGGTGCCATCACGCCATACCAGGCGCTTCCTTCAACACCTGGAACGCTTTCGGAGAAGGTCTGCACGGCGGGCAGTTTCGGATGCCGCGCAGCGCTGGCGATGGCAAGTACCTTCAGCCGCTTCGCTTCGATGTGCGGCATGCAAGCGGGCACGGAGTTGATCACCATGGGAATCTGTCCACCGACGGCATCGGTCAAGGCGAGGCTGCCGCCCTTGTAGGGCACATGCACCAGTTCCATCCCGGTCTTGAGCTTCAGCGTTTCGTACAGCAGGTGCGGTACAGACCCTTGGCCTGGCGTGCCCACACCGAATTGGCGGACCTGATCACGCGGGAGCGCCAGCAATTCTCGAAGGGAGTTGGCTGGAAGCGACGGGTGCGCCACCAACAGTTGCGGCGAAGATCCCACGAGCGTCAGTGGCGCGAAATCGCTGACTGGATCGAATGAGAGCTTGGGCTGTACCGCTGCATTCGTGGCGTGCGCAGCGTCGGCAAGGAACAACGTATATCCATCCGCAGCGCTCTTGGCCGCGGCATCGGTGCCGATCAGGCCTGCGGCACCCGCCTTGTTGTCCACAACGACATTCCAGCCGGCCGTTTCAGTCAGCTTTTGCGCAATCAGGCGCCCGACAAAATCGGAACCGCCTCCGGGGCCGTACGGCACGATCAGGCGAATGGGGCGATTGGGAAATCCATTGGCCAATGCCTTGCCACTCACCAGAGCGGTGGTCATCAAGAAGGTGGAGGCGATGAATTCACGGCGGCAGAGGTACGGCATGGTCAAACTCCTATTGGGCAATCACTGTGTTCGATGGGATGTGCGTTTTCGCGAGGACTCGTTCAGGCAAGCAGCGATTGCCCGGCACGCCGAAATCCGGCCGCTGCGGTATTCACGGCGTTCGCGTCGATGTGACGGTGCGTGACAAGGCGGATCCGTCGCGCGCCCCACGGCCGGATCAGGACCCCGTTTTTTTCGAGCGCCTCAGCCCAGGCGGCGCTGTCTGCGACGGCCCCGGAAAGGTCGACGAAGACGATGTTCGTCGCCGGCGTGCTGACAACGACCGACTCGGGCAACACGCCCCGCAATGCTTCACTCAGAAGCGATGCCAACGCATGATCCTGGGCCAGCCGGCCGGCCATCGTTGCGACCGCATCCAGCCCTGCTGCGGCAACCACGCCAATCTGGCGTTGTGTGCCCCCGAGCATCTTGCGCAACCGCTTGGCATGGGCGATCGTGTCAGACGGTCCGGCGAGTACCGCGCCCGCAGGCGCACTGAGGCCCTTGGAAAGACAGATGGACACCGTGTCGGCATGGCACGCGATCGCGGCGGGATCGACATCCAGCGCCACAGCGGCATTGAAGAGCCGGGCGCCATCGAGGTGTACGCGCACCCCGGCGCGCCGAGAGGCGTTCCAAACCGCCTCCATGTGATCAAGCGGAAGCACGGCCCCGCCCGCGTTGACGTGCGTGGTTTCCATGCAGACCAGTTCTGTGCGCAACGCGCCGGATGGCTTGAGTGCCAACGTCAGCTGCTCGAGGTCCATCGCCCCGGCGACGCCAGGAATACCGGTGTAGGTCACGCCGCCGAACAAGGGGCCTCCGCGCTCGGAGACGAGCATGTGCGCAGATGCCTCCAGCACAACCTGCGACTGGCGCTCAGCCTGCGTCAGTACCGCCAGGAGATTTCCCATCGTGGCAGTCGGCACGTACAGACCGGACGCCTTGCCCAGCGTCTTGGCAACCAGTACCTCGAGCGCGCGCGCGGTAGGGTCACCGTCCAGGCCGTCGTCTCCCAGTGCGGCCGTTCGCATGCGGTCGTACATCGCCGGTGTGGGCAGTGTCACGGTGTCGCTGCGCAGATCCACCATGGGCGCACCCAGGCACGGGCTGCGCGGCAACTGCGGGTCAACAACTTGCGTGGTCTTGTCTGGCATGGACGCAAGTATTCTTTCTGGCGACCGATACCGCAAATGCGTATATCGGAGTGCCTCATACAATATTGATATGAGAAGCCGCCAAATGACCTTGAAGCACATTGAGGCGTTTCGTGTCGTCATGCAGACCGGCTCGATGACCGAAGCATCACGACGGCTTCACACGTCGCAGCCCCAGGTGAGCCGTCTCGTTTCTCAGCTGGAGGCGATCACCGGCTTTCCGCTTTTTGAGCGCAGTGGCACCCGTCTGGTGTCTTCGCTGGACGGGAAGCGCTTCTTCCAGGAAGTCGAGAAGACATTCGCCGGACTGCAAAGCCTGGAGTCCGCGGCTTCCAACATCCGGACGTTCGGTGGCGACCGCCTTGCCGTCGCAGCCATGGCGCGAATCGCCGGGGGCATCCTCAGTGACGCGGTCGCCGGCTTCAAGCGCAACCACCCCGAGACGCTGGTCACCATTCACTCAGGAGCAGCCACCACCGTCAACACCTGGGTGACGTCAGGCTTGTGCGATCTGGGCCTTGCCATCCTGTATGGCGATGATCCACCTGGCATGCAGGTCGAGTCACTGTTCAGCATGGACTGCGTTGCGCTGCTCCCCCGCAATCACCGTCTGGCGCGGGCCGAGTTCGTCCGGGCATCGGACCTCGACGGCGAAGCCTTCATCTCGTTCCCACTGGGCAGCGGCCCAAGGGAGCGCGTCGATCAGGTGTTGGCTGCCGCGGGAGTGAGAACCCGCACGGTGCTGGAGTCCGACTTGGGCACCTCCGTATGTTCACTGGTTGCTGCGGGTCTGGGCGTGAGCGTGATCAATCCGCTCGCAGCACTTGAGGAGCAGCGCAATTTCGACTTCGAGGTGCGAACGTTCAAACCCGCAATAGCGGTGCGCCTTGCGATCCTGCTTGCGCCCGATGCTCCTGGTTCCCGGCTTGTGTCTGCGTTCAAGGATGTCGTGCGCGGCGTCATCGAAACTGAACTGGATCACATTCGCCCGTACCGCAGCTGAGCGCAGCGACGGCTTCGCGGCGTGAACCAGTCCAAGATTTTTGCCGCATCCCCAAACAGATATGTCTGAATTCAGCAACTGGGTATCGGCCCAATGTGCTCGAGTGCGAGGCGACGCATGCGGGCTTGCGCTGAATCCAGCGGCGCCAACTCCACAGGCAGGCGAATGCCTGCCAATATGTCCCGCTGAAGCAGCGTCGGCTCGATATCCCAGCCAATCATCAAGACTGACTGCGGCAATTGGCTTCCTGCTGCCATGTCGAAGCAATACGCGAGTGAAGCGCCTGCAAGTTGAAGTTGCAGCATCAGCGCAGTGTGCAACCAATCAGTGACCTGGGCGTCCTGACCATGCCGCGTCGGCAGGAAGACGAGCTCACGAATCTGTCCATCGGACTGCGATGGCATGAGCATGCCTGACCTCAGTTTGAGAAAATGCAGTTCATAGCCTTGCAGCATCTCCGTGCCCGCGTTACTTTCCTGTCGCACGGCATGCCATTGCGGGTCGGCGCCAAATGCGGCCCAAGCCTTTTCGCGTTCAGCATAGCCGTCATACCGCGTCAGATACACAAGCCTCGACGTCTCGCCGCCGGCCAGCCAGGTGCCTAGGCAGTTGATGCCATGGCGCGAAAACAACGCGGGAATCTGTTCGCGAAAGCGCCGCAGCAGGCCCGGCATGCGCCCCGCATACGGCTGGTACAAGCGCAGCTCGTACAGCCCTGGCGCGGCGGTAGACGTTGTCATGCTCAGGCCGGCTGCAGGTCATCTTCCGGCAGTTGCTTGCCGTTGCGCAGCGCCAGGATGGCGATGACCGACACGAGGCACAGCGTGATCAGGTAGCCCACCAGGTAGGTCGATCGGCCGCCGGCCTGCTGGGTGAGCCAGGTCGCGATGAAGGGCGTCATGCCAGCGATGGTGGCGCCGTTCATCTCGCGCACAAAGGTGATGCCGGTGAAGCGGTAGCGCGTCGGGAACAGCCCAGTGAGGAACGCGCCCTGCGAGCCCGCGACCGAAGCGAAACCAACACCGTAGCCGATGACCATCGCGACGGCCGCGAGCACCATGCTCTTCGAATCGAGCAGCCAGAACATCGGCGCGGCATAGAACCCGATGAACAGTGTGCCCAGCACATAGACCCGCCCGTAGCCGAAGCGGTCGGACAACTTGCCCATGAGCGGCGTGCACACAATGCCGGCGATGGACGCTAGGATGAGGATGTTTAGCCCGTCGGAGCGGGTGAAGGCCAAGTTGTTGACCATGTAGCTGAGCGCGAAGGTGTTGAGCGTGTAGGTCGCGGCATTGGCGCCGGCCATGGCCAGGAAGCCGCACAGCAACACCTTGGGTTGCCTGCGCAGTACTTCGCCGAGCGGGATAGACGCGGCGCGTTGCCGGTCGTGGGCGTGGGCGACGGCACGCACGTACTCGGGGGTTTCCTCGAGGTGCTTTCGGATGTAGAGCGCCACGATCACCAGCAGCGAAGAGAACAGGAAGGGAATGCGCCAGGCCCAGCTCAGCAAATCGTTCTCAGGCAGCTGCGAAAGCATACGGAAGATGACCGACGCCAGCAGCAGGCCGGCCACCGTCGCCGACAGCACGAAAGCGGTGTAGTAGCCCTTCTTCTTCGCCGGCACGTATTCGGCCACCAGCACCAGTGCGCCCGCGTATTCGGCGCCAGCACCCAGGCCCTGCAGCAAGCGCAACACGATCAGCAGGATGGGCGCCATGATGCCGATCTGCGCGTAGGTCGGCAGCAGGCCGATGCAGACCGTGGACACGCCCATCAGTGTGATCGTGAAAACCAGCGCCGGCTTGCGGCCCTTCTTGTCGCCGAAGTGCGAAATGATCAGGCCACCGAGCGGGCGGGCGAGGAAGCCGACGGCCAGCGTGGCGAATGACGCCAGCGTGCCGGCGGCCGGCGACATCGACGGAAAGAAGAGCTTGTTGAAAATGAGGCCGGAAGCCACAGCGAACAGAACGAAGTCGTACCACTCGATCACGGTACCCACGACGGCCGCCAATAGCACGCGCCGGATCTTCTGCGGGGTGACTTCGCTGGGGTCCGTCTGTGCGCCGCGGTTGCGGCGAGCAATGTCGTCTGAAAGCTCTCGGGTCGGGTTCATGATTTGTCTCCTTTTAATAATTCGATGTGCGGGCTGCTGGCAGCCGGTTCAGTCCGCCAGGTAGTCGTGCAAGATCTGACCTTCGATGAGCGTGAAGTCACCGCGCCAGTAGAAAGCGTTGAGCATCTCCACGACCGGTAGCCGGTAGACGGGTGCCTGGATGTTGGGCCGCAGCTCCACGGTGCAGGGCCCCTCCCAGCATTCGTGCACCTGCACATTGGCCAGCCGGCGCGACGTCAGCTGGCGTATTGCGGGCGTGCCGTCGATGTGGTCGATGGCCTTGAGGTTGAAGTTGTTGGTGAAGTCCAGCAGCTTCGACAGCGTGGACAGGTCGCCGCGTGTCTGCTTGTAGGCCAGCGTTCCAGTGATCACGTCGATGCCGTTGCGCGCGACTGTTCCCACCCATGCATCGCCGCGTGCCTCGAGCTTGGGCAGGCCCGACTTCTTGGGCTGGCCATGGATCTCGCGGCCGTGGGCCACTCCGACGTCTGAGCTCAGATACAGATAAGGGGAGTACGCACCCGCGACGCCGCTGGAAGGAAGGCGCGCTCCGAACATCACGTTCGCCTCGCTGTAGGGGCCGAGCCAGTCGGTGTCGTTCATCTTGTAGATGTGGATCAACACCACGTCGCCGGCGACCTCAAGTGGCGGCGGCAGCAACATCGCCATCGCGGCAGCGTCGGAGCGATACGCCAGCGTCAGCACTTCGACGTTGCGAAAGTCGAATGGAAAGGGCGGAATCATGGGAGCATCCAGCGGGGTCGAAAAACCACCTGCGCGGATCTCCTCAAGCGTGATGCGGCGTTTGGCCGCCGTGTATTGGGGCATGGCGTGCTCCGGTGTTGGGTACGGTGAGATGCAGTGCGATCGCCAGGTCAGGCCGGGGAGCCGGGGACCGGGCAGCGCAGCGGCTGCCCACGCAGCAGGCGGGTGATGTCGTCGGCCACCAGTTCCTGCAGTTTCACGATGGCGGCATCGGAATACCATGCCGCATGCGGCGTGAGGATGAGGTTAGGGGCCGTGCGCAGCGGTGATTCGGGAGACAGCGGCTCCGTCTCGAACACATCGAGCGCGGCGCCGCCGATGACGCCGCGCGCCAGTGCATCGGCCAGCGCCGCTTCATCGATCAGCCTGCCCCGCGCGGTGTTCACGATGACCGCGCCCGGCCTCATCATCGCCAGGTTGCCGGTGTTGACCACGTGGGTCGTCTCGGGCGTGGCGGGTGCGTGCAGCGACAGCACGTCGGCCTCACGGAACAACGCGGCTATGTCCACGCGAGTGGCACCGAGCGCTTTGGCCCGGGCGTCGTCCAATTGCGGGTCGGCGACCAAAAAGCGAAATCCGAAAGGCTGTAGCCGAGCCAATACCAGGGAGCCAATGCGGCCGAGGCCGAGGAAGCCGACAACGGTTTCGCTGAAAGGCTTGATTGGCTTGGCCACCGCGACGGCTGCCCAGCGGCCGCCGCGCACCGACGCATCGAGCTGCGGCAGCTTGCGCAGCGAAGCCAGCACCAGCGACGCCGTGTGGTCGGCCACTTCGGCCGTGCAGTAATCGGGCACATACCCGACCGGCAGACGACGGCCGAATGCCGAAGGCAGGTCGATGTTGTCGTAGCCTATGCCATAGCGCACGATGCCGCCACCTGCGGCCATCCCGGCGATGGCGGCGGCAGTCAGTGGCGCGAACTGCACGACGGCCACCGTCGCACCGGCCACTGCGCGGGTGACGTCCTCGGCGTTTTTGCACTGGCAGGCTACAAATTCGGCGCCCAGGCGCTCGGCGGCGGCCTGTTCGCGGGCCAGGTCGGGGAAGGTGTAGTCGGTGACGACCACGCGCGGTCGGGTCTTGCGTATCTCGGTCATGGAGTTGCTGGGTTGAAGTCGGCAAATACAGGGTCGCGTACATCGATTTCGAGTTGCTCGATCTCATTGCGCGCAGCGGGGCTACACAGCCATACCGCCACGGCGGCTGTAACCGAAGGTGGCGTCAGGTTCTGCTGCGGAATGCGGCTGACGTCGTTGATGCCGGAGGCGCGGATACTGGCCTGCATGGTGGTATCGGTCGGTGGAATGCCAAGCGAGAACACCCGCAAGCCACGGCTGCGGTATTCAAGGTCGATGCTGCGAGACAGCATCACCAGCGCGGCCTTGCTGGCACAGTAGGCGCTCCAGCCTTCGAGCGGACGGTAGGCAGCACCCGAACTCATGTTGACGACGACGCCCCGTCGCGCCAACAGATGCGACAGGAACGCTCCGGTGCAGCGCATGGCGCCCCCCGCATTGACGGCCAACACTTCAGCCCAGGCATCGGCATCCACCTCGCCCAACAGGCCGATCGGCTGGATCACACCGGCATTGTTGATGAGCGCATCGACGTGGCCGAAATTACTCAGTGCCTTTTCAGCGGCCACCGCCATGTCGGCCGTGCTGCGTACATCGGCCGCGAACACCTGCAGCCGCGTGTGCGCGCAGGCCACCAGGTCGTCAAGTTCAGGCGCGAGCGCCGCGCCAGGTTGCACCACGGCAAACACCGAGGCGCCCGCTTCGAGCAGCCGTTTGACGATGGCCGCGCCGATGCCGCGCCCTGCACCCGTGACCACGGCCACAGCGCCTTGCAAATCTGGCAACGTATTCATGACTGGCCTTCTGCGCTGTTGCCGTTGGCGTTATCCGCCTCGGCGGCGGCAGTTGCCGTCTTGGCCGCACGGGCCTGCACCATCGACTCGGCGGTCGAGTGCAGCACATTGCGCATGTGCTGACGCATGGCCTGCTCAGCCGCATTCGCGTCGTTCGACGCCAGTGCTGCAACGATGGCGGCGTGGTCGAGCAGGCTCTGAGCGATGACCTGAGTCGATTCGGAAGCGACAGTGCGAAATTCCAGACCCAGTGTGTTCAGGCTGGTGGCAGCGCGCGAGAGAAAAGGATTGGCTGCGAGCGCATGGATGTACTCGTGGAAAGCGATGTCGAGCAGGCGATAGGTGTGTGGGTCGTCGATGGCCGCCTTTTGCTTCACAGTCAGCTCGCGCAGCTTGGCAACGTCGGTTGGGGTCGCTGCGGCGGCCGCTCGCGCAGCAATACCGCCTTCGATGAGCTGGCGCGCGTCGTACAGACTGTCGACCGAGGTCTCTTCCAGCGAGAGAAAGAACTGAAGCGGGCCGAGCAGCTCTTCGGCCCGCAGTGCGGACACATAGATCCCACCACCATGGCGGGCCTTGAGCACGCCCAGCACGGCCAAGGCGCGTACCGCCTCGCGGATCGTGGGACGGCTCACGCCGAAAGACTGGGCGAGGTCACGCTCGGAGGGCAGACGGTCACCAGCCTTGAGGTTGCCGACACGCACCATGCCAAGCAGTTGCGCCACGACCTGCTCAGATACCGGGTCGCGCTCGACATTGGTCACTTGAAATACTTGTTGTGAAGTCATGCAAAAACCGTTGACGGATACCACGCTAGGCCGGCGTGCTCGGCTTGAACCATTTGAAAGTGGACAGGCCACTTGTCCACTTGATGACTTGGCCAGCGAAATGTATACTTTTTACCTTCCATGTCAAGTCTGAAATGAAAAAACCCGGAGACCTCATGAAGCTGGCCCATGTTCAGGCTTACATCCTTTCCTACCCTGATGCCAATGACCTCAATCGACAGCGCCTGACCGTACTGGTCAGGGTACGGACCGCCGACGGCGTGACCGGATGGGGCGAAGCCATCGCCATGTGGCCCGAGGCCTGTCGAGCCGTGGTGGCGCTCATCGAGCAGGGCTTTGCGCCGCTATTGATCGAAACCGGCGAAACCACAGTGCAGGCTTGCTGGCAGAAGATGCGCGAGCACAGTTGGTGGTACGGCGAAGGCGGCATAGCCTCGTTTGCGATCAGTGCTCTGGACATGGCGCTGTGGGACATTCATGGCAAGCTTGAGGGCCAACCGCTCTCGGAACTGTGGGGTCGCGCGAAGGAAAAGCTGCCGGCCAATGCCAGCTGCCACGTGAACAAGCAGAGCCTTGCGGCCTGCATCGACGAAGCCTTGGACCTGTTTGCTGTCGGCTACCGCAGCATCAAGCTCGGCTTGGGCAAGAAGTCGCTCTCGACCATTGGCCACGACCCGCAAAGCAGCATCGCGCTGGTGGCGGGGCTGCGGCGCGAGGCCGGCCCCGGCCTGGAAATCCTGGTCGACGTGGGCAACGGCCTGCGCTGGGACTTGGCCACCGCGACCGACACCGTGCAACGTATGGCCGAACACAACATCGGCTGGATCGAAGAGCCGTTTTACCCGACACACCTCGATGACTACCGTGCACTGAAGGCGGCCGTGACAGTGCCGATAGCCAGCGGCGAACGCGAATGGACGGTTAGTGGCTACCAGCGTCTCATCGACAGCGGTACGGTCCACGTGCTCGGAGTTGACCCGGCGCGGGCCGAGGGCGTGACCGGCTTTCGGGCTATTGACCAGCGCGCCGGCGCGGCAGGCCTGACGGTCAACGCTCACGCCTGGAGCACGGCCATCACTACAGCTGCCAGCCTGCATCTCTCGCTCGCATCACCCAACACGCGGCTGTTCGAACTCAAGCCGTTTCCGGTCGCAGTGCAGCAGGAATTGGTGAAGGCGCCGGTGTCGCAAGCCGACGGTTTCGTGACAGCGCCCGAAGGTGACGGACTCGGTGTTGAGGTCGATGAGGACGCGCTGCAGCGCCTGATCCTGCGAGCCTGACTCCTAGAACGCGCAGATGAGTTTTTGCGCTTGGTCGATTCGTCTTTTTTTCTCCCAAAGGACTCCCATGAAATTGCTTCGTTATGGCCCTCCTGGCCAGGAAAAACCCGGCCTGCTCGACGCACAGGGCCGCATCCGCGACCTGTCGGCGCAAGTCGAGGACATAGGCGGCGCCGCGCTGCTGCCCGAAGGCTTGGCGCGCATCGCCGCGCTCGACATCAGCAGCCTGCCGCTGGTCGAAGGCGAGCCGCGCATCGGGCCGTGCATCGCCGGTGTCGGAAAGTTCATATGCATCGGCCTGAACTACTCGGACCACGCGGCCGAGACCGGCGCCACGGTGCCACCCGAGCCCATCATCTTCATGAAGGCCACCTCGGCCATCATGGGCCCGAACGACGACCTCGAAATCCCGCGGGGCTCTGAAAAAACCGACTGGGAAGTCGAACTCGGCGTGGTGATTGGCAAGAAAGCCAAATACGTGAGCGAGGCTGATGCGATGTCGCACGTAGCCGGCTACTGCCTGATCAACGACGTCTCAGAGCGCGCCTTCCAGATTGAGCGGCAAGGCCAGTGGACAAAAGGAAAGTCCGCTGACACCTTCGGCCCCATCGGGCCGTGGCTGGTCACGCGCGACGATGTGGCCGACCCGCAGAAACTGGGCATGTGGCTGGAGGTCAATGGCGTACGGCGGCAGAACGGCTCGACCGCCACCATGGTCTACGGGGTGGCGCATTTGGTGGCCTACCTCTCGCAGTTCATGAGCCTGCAGCCGGGCGACATCATCTCTACCGGTACGCCGCCAGGCGTCGGCATGGGCATGAAGCCACCGGTATATCTGAAGGCGGGCGATGAGATCGCGCTAGGCATCGAAGGCCTTGGAACACAGAAACAGCGTACTGTGAAGGGTTGAGGTTGCCGCGCCCTTGAGTGATGGCGAAGGCCCGTCACTCACACGGAGTGGGTCGTACGGTCACGTCGTTCTGCTGCAAGTAGTACGGCGGGTCGAGCGCGCGCTGCGCCAGCGCGAGCCGCGCGTCCATCGAGAAGTCGCGCTGCGGCAGCGAACGCACGCCCAAGCAGGCATCGGCCGGAGCGCTGTGCACGGCGTGCTCCCGTTTTCTGCGCATGGGCCGCAGGCGAGGGCAGGGCGAAGGTCAGCACGCAGGCGGCGAGAAAAAACCGCGAGCAACGGCAGGCGCGTTGTGTTCATGAAGCGATTTCCTCGGGTTCGAAAAACGCGATGGCGGCGGCTGAAGGCAGCGCCACTGAAAACGGAAGGTGGCAGGCGACCTGGCGTTTGTCCGCGAGCGCAGCCAATGGCGGCTCCGCCGCAGCGCGTGCGGAAGCGACAGCCCGTGGGCAGCGACATGGGCGACGGCATCGGTGCGCGGCGCGGCGCCGGCCTTGCAGATGCGCCTGAGGTACATCACCGCCACGCGGTCGGCAACGTTGCGCACCACCGCCAGGTCGCGTGAGATGACCGCATGCTCAGCCCGAGGGGCTGCCGCAGGTCGTTGAGCATGTTGAGCACCTGTGCGCGAGTGAGTTGCGCAATTCTTGCTGACGGCCAGTTGCCAGGATAAAACGGTTCCGTTCTCAATCGACCGAAAAAGCCTTCGCAAGCCGCGTTGTCTGGCTGCACAGTGGGCGCGAAAGCCGCCTGGCTACTACTGCAGCACCAACTCCACCCGGCGGTTCTTGACGCGGCCGGCATCGGTGCCGTTGGAGGCCACCGGCGCGAGGCTGGCCACCCCGTTGGCCGTGAGCCGGTCGCGGGCAATACCGTAGTCGCGGGCAAGCACAGCTGCCACCGCATCGGCACGGCGACGGCTCAGATCGATATTGGCCGGCAGGTTGCCCACGTTGTCGGTGTGGCCCACCACATGCAGCTTCAGGCCAGACTGCTGCTTGAGCAAGGCGCCGATCTGGTCCAGCGATGCCTTGCTGGCAGGCTGGATATCGGCCTTGTTCGTGTCAAACAGGATGCCGTAAATGGCCACACGCCCATTGGCATCCAGGCCCTTGCCGATCTCGCTGGCCGAGAGCGTTTCCATGCGCTGCTCGCGCGCCTTGGGCTCCACGCGCACGACGGCAACCGAGGTGCGCTTGCGAAACTCCGCTTCGTCGCAATAGACCGACATGTCCTGGGGCGTCCAGGTGAACACGGCCAGCGTGGCGCCCGTGGCCTTGTTATCAAGCAGCGCGTAGCGCAAGTCAGTAATGGTGCCCGCTGCGCAGGCTGCCGGGGTGTTGTCGCCCGCCTTGCCCGCCCAGCCGCGCGGCAGCAGTTGGCCCGGCAGGTTGTAGCGGAAGATGCCGGTGCTGGAGCCGCCGCAGGCCTCGAAGCCCGCGCACTCGTACGCCGTCTCGAAGCCAGCCGCCTTGTGCGCCTGCTGATAGCTGCGCAGCACTTCGAGCGGTGAGCGCCCGGCCGGGGCCACATACTGCAATGCGGCGCGCTGGCCCGCGCGGTCGATGCTGCGCGGTGCCACCAACCGCTCGTCACTTTGCTCCACTGCCTTGGCGGCGGGAAAGCGCACTTCGTCGTAGGCAGCGTCGTCGCGATAGAGCAACACGGCCCCCGAGTAGCGCTGGAGCCCCGAGGGATCGGTCAGGCCCTTGATATCTTGGGTAGGCACATGCGTCTGCCCCCACGCCACACCGCACAGACCGAAACACAGCGCAGCGGCTGCGCTCCATGGGATTGTCTTCATCCAAAACCTCTAGGCACAGGTATGTCCCTGCGCTGGAAATTATGGCCGCCGCAGCCTACTTTTTGAAGTGTTTGAAACACCCGGATTCAGACATGCTTTTTCGGACGCCTTCGAACATTCACCACAGGGAAAACGGAATCTCTCTTTGAGGAGAAAAAGAAAAAAGCCCGGACGTTTGAGGACGTTAGCGGGCTTTTTGAGGCTTGTCTGAGTCGAATTTACAACAGGGAGGCGCATGAATGCCTATTTCGCTCGGCCTGGAAAGATACCGTCAAAAGTACCGTCGCCCGCGTTCAGCTAGGCCAATGCCCATGCACAGCGCCGATTCAAACGCTTCGCCAGCCTATTGGCACGGATGAGAATTCCATGGAAATCCGCAGCCGCACATGCCAAGCGGCGCAGGCTTTCACGTAGATTGACGAAAAGGCACGGAAGAATTGACGTAGCCCTTCTCGATGCGTTCCTTGGCACGCTTGACCGCATGCTCACGCGACATCGGCGTGAAGCCATGCCCTTCGACGAGCCTTTGCATGAACGCGGCACGGGCCGTGATCGCGATGGCGTCCTGCAGTGCATGTTCGTCCCATCCTGCGCCGAAGACAGCGTCCGCGTCGGCTTGTGTCATTTCGCTTGGAGTCATCGCGAGCTTGCGCACGAATGTGAGCAGTGCTTTCAGGCGAGGCTCGAGAGGGGCGGTGTCTGGGTTCTCGAGCAGGCGCTCAATGACGCCATTCTCGATGCCCCAGGCATAAGCCACCTCGGAGTGCGACACGTAGACGAACTCGCAGCCCGTCACGGCGGCCGCATAGGACAGGATCAGTTCGCGCTCGCCCTCGCTCAAAGGCGAAGGTCCATTCATGATGACCTGGCTCATCTGCAACCAGGGACCATAGACGTCCGGATACTTCGTGAAAACGGCCGGAGGTCCGGCATTCGCGGGCAGTGACTTGAAGAAGGTCATGATGTGCACTCCTTTCCATGGGGTTCGTTAAGCTGCCAGGTAGGCCAGCGACGGGCTTACCCGCTCACGCCTCCCCGTTGAAGAGCCGGTCGCTCCTGCTGCGATCAGATGACGCGAATGCGGCGATCCCTGCATCGTCCTGCAACGCGATGCCGATAACGTCGAAGCCCACGACCAAGCGCTGCCCGCGGAACGGATCACCCCTGAAATCGCGGGAGATGCCACCGGGTTCGGTGTCGAATCGGGGAAGTGACTACCCATAGGTAGCGCATCCTCCGCGCTAATGCCCAAGCCACCATCCACATGAGCGTCGACGCATCTAGCGATACCTCCTTGTTGAGCACGGCCTTGGCATCCGATGGCAATGTGCGTCGCGTCAATACGCGAATCAGGCACGGCGGGCGCCGAGCGCTTGCTCCAGATGATGCGCGATGCCCAGTACGCGCGCATCGGCATGCCTGGGTCCCGTTACGGTGACGCCGACCGGCATACCCGTCGATCCAAAGCCCGTCGGTACATGCACGCAAGGCGTCCCCAGCAGCGACCACATACGGCAGAAGATCGCAGCACCGGTGACGTCAAGCCCGGCCAAAGCTTCCCCTTCGGCGCTCGGCGCCAGCACGGCATCGAAGGCCGTCATTTCCGTTGTCAGGGCCATGCGGGCGCTTTCGGCGAGCGCCAGCGCCGCGCGGAAGCGCTGACCGGTGACGGCACGCCCTGCGTCCAGTAGCCTGACGAATTCCGTGCTGAATTCTGCAGCATGCTCACACGCTTCGGGTGCGAATGCGGCAAGTGCTTCGAAGGCCACAATGTCCGTCTGCGCTTCGGTAAGGCCTTGGCATGCTTGTGGCAAGTCGACTTCACGCACGGTGGCGCCAAGGCGTTCAAAGGCAGCCACGGCGGTGTCCAGTGCAGCGCGTGCGTCGGCGCCGGCGCGCTCCCAATGGGGCGTGCGACAGATCCCGATGCGCAGCGGCACATTTGGGGCCACGCATGCATCCGCAACAGACGCATCTCGCGCCAACGTGCCGATGAACAGCGCGGCGTCGTCAACACGACGCGCCAGCACGCCAACGGTGTCCAGGCTCGGTGCCAGTGGCTTGATGCCAGCCAGCGGCAGCATGGCGTGCGTCGGCTTGTAGCCGATCACGCCGCAATACGCAGCGGGGCGGATGATCGACCCTGCAGTCTGCGTACCGAACGCCAGCGGCACCATGCCAGCGGCCACGGCAGCGGCTGAACCGCTTGACGAGCCCCCTGGGGTGCGGGGGGCGTCCGCTGGGGCCCGAGGATTGCGCGTCGGACCAGGGTGAGACGTGGCGAACTCGGTGGTCACGGTCTTGCCCACCACGATCGCACCTGCTGCCCGCGCCAACGCCACGGCGGCAGCGTCCATTCGGGGCCGGTGCCCCGCATAGATTGGGGATCCGTAGGTGGTCGGCATGTCGGCCGTGTCCATCAAGTCCTTGACACCTAACGGCACGCCCTGCAGCGCGCCGTGCAGCACGCCGGCGTCGAGCCGGCGCGCCTGCTCGATGGCCGCGTCGGCACCAACATGCTGCCAAGCCTGAACAAGGGCATCCTGCGCGACGATGCGTGCGAGCACCGCACGCACCACTGCTTCGGCCGTGAGTTCTCGGCGGGATACCATCGCCGCCAGTTGGCGGACGGGGAGATCGAGACAATCGTCCATGAAAGGGTCTTCCTGATCGGGTCGGTCGAATTGGGCAGTTCGGACTTCGTCGTTCTCGCGCAGTCCATATGCCGGGTTCTGTCGCAGAACAGCCGACGTTACTTAGCTAGGCATCCTGCTGTACCAAGTGGTCTCAGCGCTCGTAGCCTGGACTCACTTTGTCCATCAGGCGACGCATCGTGGGCCATTCCATTTCGCCAAAAGGCCGCCGCACCTCTGGCCGATACAACCGCCAAGTCTTGCGCGCCACTTCGTCGCTGGGCAGGTGAAGCTCTGTATTGCAGGCCATAGCGTCCACTTGGGCCTTGCAGGCCATCTCAAGCCAGTACATGGCATTAAATGCTTGCGCGATGGTTGCGCTGGCAACCAACAAGCCATGATTGCGCAACACCATCGCATCCCGTTCGCCCAGGTCTCTGACCAATCGAGCACGTTCGTCCAGGTCAATCGCCACCCCTTCGTAGTCGTGATAACCGATGTCAAGGAATCGCATCGCGTTCTGCGTCAATGGCAGCAAACCACATGCGAGAGCCGATACCGCCATTCCGGCACGCGTATGTGTATGCAGGACACAACCGACATCTTTTCTCGCGGTGTGTACGGCGCTGTGAATGACAAACCCTGCGGGGTTGATATCCAATCCCGTGTTTCCCGGGTCGATCACGCGCCCCTCTAAGTCGATCCGCACGAGGCTGCTGGCCGTTACTTCGGTATACATCAGTCCGTATGGATTGATGAGCAGATCTTCTGTACCTGGGATATGCGCACTGATGTGGTTGTAGATCAGATCGGTCATGCCGAAGTGCGCAACAAGTCGATAGCATGCTGCCAAGTCCACGCGGGTCTGCCATTCAGCAGCCTCGTAGGATCCGATAGAAATTGAAGAAGTTGACATGTTCATATAGACCTTCAATATTTTTGATACTGGGAAAACTACAACCAGCTAGCCCGCATCGCTGGCTACTGGCCGCACAGCGTCGACTACATCCAACCGAATGCAGCGGGCGCTGTGGCCTTCGCCCAACGGCACGTCTTGCGGTTGGACCGTGTTGCAAGCAGCCGCGGCCCAAGCACAGCGCTGCGCAAACGCACAGCCCATTGGCAGCCGAGACAGGTCTGGCGGCGATCCAGGAATCGTCATCAGGCGCTTGCCCTTTTTCATCGCGCCGGGACTACGGCTCTGCAGAAGTGACAAGGAGTAGGGATGGCGCGGCTGGGTAAGCAACACGGCGGCCGGACCTTGCTCGACGATCCGCCCGGCATACATCACAGCAATGCGGTCGGCCACTTCAGCAGCAGCGCCGATGTCGTGGGTGACGAAGACGATGGCCAGACCCATCTCCTTTTGCAATTCGCGCAGCAACAGCAGGATTTGGATTTGCACCGTGGCGTCCAGCGCGGTGGTGGGCTCGTCAGCCAGCAGCACCTGCGGCTTGCAGGCCAGGGCCAGCGCGATCATGGCGCGCTGGCGCATGCCGCCAGACATCTCGTGAGCATAGGCCGCAAGGCGGCGTTCGGGACTGGGGATACGCACTCGCTCGAACAGTGCCAGCGCGCGTGCGTATGCCTCAGAACGACTGACATTCTCGTGGCGGCGGATCGCCTCGACGATCTGCTGGCCCACCGGGTAGACAGGGTCTAAGGCCAGCAGCGGCTCCTGGAAGATCATCGCCACCTTCCTTCCGCGCAGAGCCGAAAGACCGGCCCTGTCGAGCGCCAGCACGTCGACGCCGGCAGCCTCCAATGTGCCGGTGATTCGCGATCTGCGCTCGGCATGCAGCCGCATGATGGCGCGCAAGGTGACGCTCTTGCCCGAACCCGATTCACCCAGCAGAGCAACGACCTCACCCTGCTTGATTTCCAGGTCGACACCGTTGACGGCCTCGATCTTCTTTCCGGGCGCGTGGAATTCAACGCGCAGGTTCTTCAATCGAACAGCGACGTCAGTCATGAAAGACCTCCCGAGAGATGCTCCTGCTGGGAAACCATCGCCAGCACTTCATCGTGGGCCGGCGCGGGACTGGGAAAGTCTGGCTGCGGCTCATAGCCCGAATCTCGCTGCCAGCGAAGGCAGGCGACGCCATGGCCCGAAACCGGCTCGACGAACTTGGGCTTTTGTTGGCTGCACACCGCCTGGGCGAAAGCGCAACGGGTGTGAAAACAGCAGCCCGAGGGTGGGTCGATCGGGCTAGGCGGGTCGCCCGAAAGCGGAACCTCTGTGGTCCGCTTCAACGGATCGGTGCTGGGCATGGACTTCAGCAGCGCGTGGGTATAGGGGTGGTGCGGCGCATCGAACACCTGTTCAGCAGGGCCGACTTCCACGACTTGGCCGAGGTACATCACCAGCACCCGGTCGCTGACGTGGCGCACCACATGCAGATCGTGGCTGATGAAGAGATAGGTGAGACCGAAGTCCTGCTTCAGATCTTCCAGCAGATTCAGCACTTGCGCCTCGACGGATTTGTCGAGCGCAGAAACCGCTTCGTCCAAGATCACCAAGCGCGGCTCCAACGCCAAAGCGCGCGCGATATTGACGCGCTGGCGCTGACCACCCGAAAGCTCGTGTGGATAGTGCCCGGCGAAACGCGCCGGCTCAAGACCGACACGCACCAGCAGATCGTGCGCACGGGATAGCGCCACCTCGGCCGACACGCCGTGCACCATCGGGCCGAAGGCCACCGTATCTTCAATGGTCATGCGCGGATTGAGCGAGGAATAGCTGTCCTGGAACACCATCTGCGTCTGCCGGCGAAACTCGCGCAGGGAGAGGGCGGGAGAGCCGACGGTCTGGCCGTCGAAGACGATTTCACCGCTGTCCGGTTTGATCAGCTGCATGATCAGCCGCGCGGTGGTCGACTTGCCGCAGCCGGATTCACCGACCACGCCCAGCGTCTCGCCCTTGCGAATGTGGAAACTTACGTCGTCTACTGCGCGAACCGTGGGGCGTGGACCGCCGAAGCCCAATCCTTTTCGCTTGAGTGGAAAGTGCTTTTTCAGGTGTTGCACATTCAGCAGAAGCTGACGGCGCCCATCGAGGTCACCTGGGTCGGACACTGCAGCAGGAGTGGAATCGCAAATCATTCCTTGATCTCCATCGCTTTGCGCAGGCCATCGGCCAGCATATTGAAGGACACAGAACTTATGAAAATGAATGCACCGGGAAGGGCTGCCAGCAAGGGCTGGTTGTAGATTGCGGTACGCAGCGTATTCAGCATCAGGCCCCATTCGGGCTGGGGCGGTTTCACGCCAAGACCCAAGAAGGACAGCCCCGAGGCCAGAATCATCGACACCGAGATCAAGCTGGTGGCATACACAAAGATCGGGCCGACCACGTTGCCCAACACGTGGCGGCGCACGATCGTGAAGGCCCCCGCGCCAGAGGCCTTGGCGGCTTCCACGTAGTCGCTGCTGCGCACCTGTGTTGTGACGCTTTCCGCGATGCGCGCAATCTGTGGGACAAACACCACCGTCAGCGATATCAGCGCGTTGGTGATGCCCGCACCCAACGCACCCGAAAGCGCGATGGCCAGCAACACCGACGGGAAGGCATAAAGCACGTCGATGCAGCGCATCACCACCGTGTTGACTTTGCCGCCCGCGTAGCCAGCCAGCACGCCGAGCGCGCCGCCGACTGCGAAGGCCATGACGACTGGCGCGATACCCATGAAAAGCGACAGCCGACCGCCGAGCATGAGGCGAGATAGAAGGTCGCGGCCGAGTTCGTCGGTGCCCAGTGGGTAGCCGGGCGTCCCGATCGGTCGCAGGCGCTTGAACATTGAGGTGGCGAACGGGTCGGCCGGCATGAGCCAAGGCGCCAGTAGAGCGAGCACCACCAGCACAAGGATGATGGCAGCGGCGGTCATTGCGACCGGGTTACGTACGAGCCGGCGACAGACATTGGCGCCGTGGCTGCGTGAGCGCACCACCTGCGTCGGGGCGACGGCGGCTGCGCCGAGATTGAGCGTTGCATCCATAGACTTAGCTCCTGTCGATTCGCGGGTCAAAAACGGTCTGCAGCACGTCGACGATCAGGTTGAGCGCCAGAAAAAACAGCGCCAGTACCAGGATGGATCCCTGCAGCAGCGGCAGGTCGCGCTGGAAGATCGCCTGATTCAGAAGGAAGCCCGTACCCGGCCAGGAGAACACGGTCTCGACCAGGATCGAGCCACCAAGCAGATAGCCCAGTTGCAGGCCCATGACAGCCAGCGCCGTGGGCGCACAGTTCTTCACCACATGCTTGAACACGCCGAACTCGCTCAAACCTCGTGCACGCAGGCCAATGACGAACTCTTGTGACAGCTTGTCGGCCACAAGCGCGCGCACCGTACGCGCCAGAATGCCCATGGGGATGAAGGCCATGGTGATAGCGGGCATCACCATGTACTTGACGTGCTCGAGATTCCAAATCCACTCGCTCGAGCCGTCCGGCCCTGCGCCCGTGGAAGGCAGCCATTGCAGTTTGGCCGAGAACACGATGACCATCACCATGCCGAGCCAGTAGTGCGGCACGCTGACCCCGATGACCGAGATGAAGGATGCCATCCGGTCAGCCCAAGAGTTGCGAAAGTAGCCAGCCACGAAACCAAAGAGGCAACCGAAGAAGAAGCCGATCAGCGTGGCCATCATGGCCAGCATGAAGGTGTTGCCTACCGCTTTGAGCACCTCGCCTGCAACCGGTTGGCTTGTGGCGATGGAAGTGCCCAAGTCGCCGTGCAGCGCGCGCCACAACCAGCGCACGAACTGCTCGGGCAGTGGTCGGTCGAATCCATAGAGCTTCATCAGCTGCTGCTGCAGTTCGTTCGAAGCATCGGCAGGCAGGATCGCCACAAGAGGATCACCCGGCGCGATATGCACAAGCATGAAGCACAGGAAACACACGCCCAACATGATGGGCAGTGCATACCCGACACGGCGAAAAAGGTAGCCAATCATCGTGGGCTCTCAATCAATCTAGATGCTGTGCATGGCGCGCTGTCAGGGTGCGCAGTGGGCCGCCTCTTCCGGCCCGCCGACGTCGCCTTCGAAAGGGGGCGAAGGCAACGTGTGCAGGCCGGAGGGGTCAGTCGATAGACATCGTGGCAAGGTCGATGAACCAGTTCTTCGGCTGTACCACACCCTTGACCTTCGGCGAAATGGCACGTGGACCCACGTCGTGCGCAACGAACAGATTGGGCGCTTCGTCAGTGATGCGTGCCTGAAGTTCGGACAACACCGCGGTGCGCTGCTTGTCGTCGAAGGTAATACGGGCCTTGCTGCCAAGTGCATCGACGGTCGCGTCGTTGAAATAGCCCCAGTTGGTACCGGTGGGCGCCAGAGACTTGCTATTGACGTTCCGGATCAAAGCTGTGCTCGGGTCGACTGTGGCAAAGCTCATATTGAACGCGTTGGAGCCGTGCATTGCCTGATCCTTTGCGCCCAGGCGCCAATTCGACAGCATCGTGCTCCACTCGACCAAATCAAACTGCACGTCGAAGTAGCAGTCTTTCAGATTCTGTTGCATGAACTCGTTCATCGGCAGCGGCTGCATCTGTCCTGAACCAGAGGCCGAAACCTGAACCTTGACCTTCGCCGGCTTGGATGCGCTGTACCCCGATTCCTGCATCAACTTCTTTGCTGCGGCTACGTCGTAGCGGATCTTGAAGGTCGGGTTTCCGCGCAATGACTCGCCCTCTTCCGCGATGCCGGTCGCCTCGACCATCATGCCGCCCAGCAATTCTTTAACGGCAGCGCGATCCACACACAAGTTGGCCGCTTGGCGAACCTTCTTGTCTTTGAAGGGGGAGTCCGGCAACGTCGACAGTATCCAAGACCACATTGCCGGCTGGGCGTTGGCATAGATTTTGAAGCCGCGCGCCTTGATCGCAGCGATGGAATCGGGTGCAGGCGCCTCCACCCAATCAACCTGACCGGACAGAAGTGCTGCAGTCCTCGAGTTTGCCTCTGGCAACGGAAGCAACACGACGCGATCAATCTTGGGCCGACGCTTGGGATCCCAATAGTTCGGGTTCTTCACCATCTC
Source organism: Variovorax sp. BGA-UO-ETr-C22 (assembly GCF_059567965.1). NCBI lineage: Bacteria > Pseudomonadati > Pseudomonadota > Betaproteobacteria > Burkholderiales > Comamonadaceae > Variovorax > Variovorax sp. BGA-UO-ETr-C22. The sequence continues at coordinate 229,074 of NZ_JCAQPA010000008.1, read as the reverse complement.
CAGCCGCTCACGAGGCACAAACTTGACTTGTTTGAAAGGTCCCGTCCCGGCAGGATCGAGCGCGAACGCCGCCCACGCCTGCTTGCTGCGCTCAGCCTTGTCCGTCACTGATGGCTGTACCGCTGCGAGCTTTTTCTCCCACTGCGCTGGGGAAGCCATGAAGAGATTCGTCAGGTGGGTCGGAACAAAGGCATCGGGCTGTGACGTGACAAGCTCGACCGTCAGGTCGTCGATCTTGCGCGCACTGCGAAGCGTCGGGAAGCGCGGGGTAGACACGCCGACCTGCAGCGGGTCGAATTGCGGCGCATCTTTGTCAAGTACCTTTCTGACGTTGAAGACGACCGCATCGGCATTGAAAGGTGAACCGTCATGAAATTTCACGCCGGGCCGCAACTTGAAAACCCATTTGGTCTTGTCGGCTTCATCGACTTTCCATGACACGGCCAAATTCGGGATCACCTCGCTTTCATTTGAAGCCGACGCCAGATCCCATTGCGTGAGTGCGTCGTACATGGGGATTCCGGTGAATCGATTTCCCTCGAAACCTTGGTCAGGCTGGCCGGTCGTGCGTGGAATATCACCCGCCGTCATGGCGATACGCAAGGTTTTCTCCTGCGCTTGTGCGTACATCGCACTCGAAGCCGCGAAACCGGCCATGATCAAGAATGTCGGACTCAACAATTTCATAACATCATCTCCAGTAAAGTACTTTTTCATGCAACAACGATTGACTATGCGATGTCACGTCCAACAGGAGGACGCATCGTGTGCCAATGGGTGTCCTGCTGGAACGCATCGGCAACACGCAGAATTGCCGCTTCGTCGAAGGGCTTTCCGCTCAACTGCAGGCCGACAGGCAGTCCATGGCTATCGAAGCCGCAGGGGATGCTGACGCAGGGCAGGCCGAGATAGTTGAATGGCCGGGTGTTGTCACCTAGCGCTGCGGCGTGCGCAATCACGCCGTCCGAGTCGTTCTGGTCAATATCGGTGGCCGCCCGGGTCGGGAGTTCGATCGCAATGGTCGGCGTCACCAGAAGGTCGACCTTGCCGAAGACCGATTTCGCGAACTCTCGCAGCACGCTACCCCGTCGGCTGACCGCCTCGACGTAGTAGGTCGCAGGAATGGCCATCCCCGCGTAGATGCGCGCATTGATGTGCTTGGCGATACGATGCGCACCGGCTCGCATGTTGTCCATGTGCACCTGGGACGACTCGACCCTGGGAATGAGCGTGGCGTACGCATTGATGGCGTCCATCAGAGGCAGATCGAGGTACACCAATTGCGCGCCCCGCTCCTTCAATACGGCGAGCGCGGCTTCGTAGGCCTTCATCACGCTGTGGCTCACGTTGTCGAGGAAATGGTTGTTCGGGATACCGATCCGCAGCCCGCGGACGTTACCCACCAACGCCGACTCGTAGTCGGCAACCTCGACCTTCGCGCTGCTTGGGTCGCGATCGTCATGTCCGGCGATGACTTTCAGCAGGCGTGCGCAGTCATGAGCGCTTCGCGTGAGGACTCCTACGTTGTCCATCGAAAAGGAAAGCGGCATGGCGCCATGGCGGCTCACGCGGGTCTGCGTGGGTTTCATGCCGGTCACGCCATTCGCCGAGGCCGGCAGGCGGATCGAGCCGCCGGTGTCGGATCCGAGCGAGCCGAAGGTCATGCACGCAGCGACTGCCGCACCGGATGCGCTCGACGAACCGCCGCTGACGTATCGCGGGTCCCAAGCGTTGCGCACGTCGCCGAAATGCGCGTTGTGACCGGTACCGCCCTGCGCGAACTCGGCCATGTTGAGTCCGGCGAAACAGTACGCCCCGGCGGACGCCAGGCGCTCAATGACGGTGGCGTTGAACGATGGTCGGTATTCGCCATAGATGTTCGAGCCAAAAGTGCAGCGCATGCCGGCCTGAGCGAACATGTTCTTGTGTGCCATCGGCACGCCATGCAACGTGCCTACGCCGCTTCGGGATGCAAGTGCCTTGTCCGCCGTCGAAGCAGCTGCGTAAGCACCTTCACGGTCGATCCAGATCGAGGCGTTCAAGCTCGAATCGACCTTGTCGACCTGAACCAGCACTGCGTCGAGCACCTCGACTGCCGTGAACTTCCGTTCGCGAATGCCATCGGCGACCTCGACGAGAGACATCTCTGCAAGATTGGACGCCATAAGGTCAGTCCTCCACGACGATGTGCGCGGCTTCGATCAGAGCCGCATCGAACGACGCCGGCTCATCGGTGATTCTGGAATCGCCACGCAGCTTCTCGAAAGCCTTGATGGTTGTTTCCAGTTCCTTGACCATCTTGATGGCCACTTCGTTGGGAGCGGCAACGCCGCACCAATGCTCGATCAGAGCCACCTTCGCAAAGACCAAGTCTGCGCCAATCCTTGAATCACCCATTTTCTCTCCAACTGTCAGCACGATCCCACGTCCAGCCTGTAATCACGAGCAGCGGAAAGTCGCAAACCTGATCGTGAGAAGAAGCGGGACGGCAAATGCAGCGCTAGCCTACCCGGCGGCTAGATATCTGCATAATCAGGAATTCGCTGACAGTGATAACTAACAGATATCATCTGCTGGATGACATCCGCATCCACCGTCCCCCTGCACCGCCGTCTAAAGGTGCGCCACCTGGAGCTGCTGGCGGCGCTCGACAGCGAGGCCAGCCTGCATCGGGCAGCGCGCGAGCTCGCCATGACGCAGCCGGCCGCAAGCAAGCTGCTTCTGGAAGCGGAGGCCGCTGTTGGACTGCGGCTGTTCGAACGCAGCCACCGCGGCGTCGTACCGACGCCGGCGGGTGCTGCGTTGAGCGCACGGGCAAAGCGACTGCTTGGAGTGCTCGATGGTGCGCGGGATGAACTGGCCGCAATCGAGGCGGGGGCGAGCGGCTTGGTGTCGGTGGGCATTTCCTCCGTTGCCGCACCCGTGCTCGTGCCTTGCGCGCTCGCATGGCTGCGTGAACATGCCACTCGGGTGCGTGTCCGGGTGGAGGAGGCCGGGTCAGGAGTCCTGCTCGGCGCCTTGCGCGACGGCAGGCTGGACTGCGTCATCGGCCGAGTGCTTGACGGCGACGACACCTCTGGATTCGCTATCGAGGCGCTGTACCACCAGCCGATCGTGATCGTGGCGCGCCCGGGCCACCCACTGCTGCGCCGCCGCACGCCGCAGATCGGCTGGACTGCTGCGTTGGGCTTCGAGTGGGTGCTGCCGCCGCCCGATGCCCCATTGCGCCATGCACTGGTGTCGTGGCTGGCTCAGCAGGACTTGGCCGTGCCGCAGTGTGCGATGGAGTCGGTTTCAATCCTGGCCAATGTTACGGTCGTGCGAGATTCCGACGCCCTCGCAATGATGACCCGCGATACGGCGCAGCACTACGAGAGCTTGGGGCTGCTCAAAGTGCTGCATCTGCCGTTCGAAGCACGCCTGCCTCCGGTCGCGTTGCTGCTTCGCCGAGAGGAGCCAGTGGGGGACTCTCTGAACGCATTCCGTCAAGCGCTGCGCGCGGTCAGTCACCTTGGACCACCGAAGCCGTCAATAACGCGCGCCTGATCTGCTGGCCCAATGTCCCGCTCCATCGAGGTCTTGGCCCTGATCTGCGGCCAGGACCTGCAGATCCACCGGGTCGAACGCGGCAAGGTCCAGATCTCTCGGCTCATCGACGCCGAATTTGAGTTCTGGCATTGCGTCGAGTTTGACCAGGCACTGCCTGCTCGAGGTGAGGAGGTCATGCCTTGACCGTGAACCCCCGGCGCCTCCTGGCTAAGGTCTATGGCCCCTCGACTCGCCAGAACCTCCACCACCGACGCTGTATTGCTACCCGCAATTCCAGAGGGCGCAAATCCAAGGCGTCGTAATTCGCGAGCGGTGCGCCAGTGCGCCGGCGCACCTCACGTTCGAATTCATGGGCAATGCCGCGCGCACGGGGATCCCCTTGTAGCGCCTTCTTGCGCCAATCGCTCGCCAGGGCACCCAGTTCCTCGTCGGTCAGCATCTCCTTGATCGTCATGGAGGGATTGTGCCGTCCTCTTCGCCCTTGAACGACAACAAGCGCACACAACTGCCGCGCAATGGCCAGCGGCCATGTCCGGAATTTCCCTACTCGTCCCACGAGCCCGCCTTGAGCGGGCTGTTCTACATCTGTCCTGTGCCCAACCACATCCATCTCACGAGAACCGACATCGGCCTTGCGCCCGCTGCGTCCTTCCGCCGGCGTTGTACCGGTGTTGCCATGCTTCATCCGCCCGCCCGGAGTGACTGAGATAGGAAGCATCGTCAACCGTGTCACCAAGGATCAGGCCGTCCATGTCATTTCACATGATTCAAGGGTAGCGCCGTGGTCAGTTTCAACTCGGGGGTCTCCTTTGTGCTGAACTTCGAGGAAGGCGCCGAGTACGCCATCGCCGACGGCGACGAGCGCAATGAAGCGGTGTACGAGGTGATCGATCGGCTCGACGGCATCCCGGATCCTTGTTTGCAATCGCACTTCGACTACGGTACACGAGTGGGGTGGTGGCGCATCATGGACGTTTTCGAAAGGTTTGGGGCACCCTGCACCGTGAGCGCCTGTGGCCAAGCGGTGCAACGCTCGCCGCACCTGGCACGCGACGCCGTGCAGCGGGGTCATGACGTGGCGGCCCATGGCTGGCGCTGGGAGAGCCACGCGCGCATGTCCGAAGCCCAGGAGCGAGACTCCATTGCCCGAACGGTCCAATCCATCGAGGCTGCAACGGGTGTGAGGCCAGTAGGTTGGCACACGCGTTCGGCCTCTACACCACACACAAGGCGGCTGCTGATGGAAGAAGGCGGCTTCGTCTACGACAGCGATTTTTATGGCGACGATCTGCCCTTCACCTTGCGGCGCCCCGACGGTCGGTCGCACGCAGTGCTGCCCTACGCGTTCGATGCAAATGACATGCAGTTCCAGCACACGCAACGCTTCGTGCGCGCGCAGGACTTTTCTGGCTATGTCAACGACGCCTTCGATTGGCTCTGGCGCGAGGGCGAAGTCGCCCCGCGGATGATGTCGATAGGCCTGCACCTGCGCATGCTGGGACGGCCTGCGCGCATGTGGACCCTTGAGCAGATACTGGAGCACATGCGCTTGCGTGGCCACGTGTGGATCGCCCGGCGCGATGAAATCGCTCGGCATTGGCTGCACACCACCACGCCTTAGAGCGAATATCAGAACCCCACATCATCGCCCAATGCACGGTACGAGCTCGATGAGCAACGGGACGATCAAGCATAAAAAATTAGCTCGGTGCGGTGCAAGAAAATTGCGCCATTGCTGCCGGTGGTGACACCCTCCTTCCAGAGCGGCCGCGACTGAACGAGGAGCAGGCTCTCAACGGCATCCTCTTCGTTCTGCTCGGACATCCTGGACGCCTGTTTCAGGCGAATCGCAGACAGTTTTCGGCGTGGCGGCAGACATGCGTGACGAACGCATGCCGCAGTGGGAAAGTCGTGTTCAGCGCGGCTTCGCCGTGGTGCACTGGTCGTGCGCGAAGCGATGTTCACTGGGCTGGTTCCACGCTCTGGCCCTCACTCCCACCTTTGGCAGGGATGGCCTCTTCAGTGCGTTGCCGGTACGTGCAGTGCACACACGGTGCAGTCAGAGATTGCGTCGATAGTGGGGCTCTGGCCACGCACGATGCTCTTGTCCGACTTCAAGACCGTGTGTTCCAGCGGCGCAATGACGAGGCGCCGGTCGACCACTGGAAAGTGCCCCGCGCATGCCGGTCGCGGTTCCGAACGCCAGAACGAGGAAGCAGTTAGCCATCGGGGCAAAACTGCGCCATTGCGACGATTACCGTACAGTTCGCCGGTTGCCACGCTGCGCCTTGGCTTCCTCTTCCATGACCAAGCCCACGACAAGACCGTGGCACAAGGCCATTGACGCTGCAACGGTGCGAAACCCGGCGATCTCCGCGTCGCGAACCTCAAGCACGACCTGTGCGTGTCGCGCAAACGGCGACAGCGCGCTGTCGGTGAGCGCAAGAACAGGAACGCCCTGGGCGCGCGCGCGCTCCACTGCAGCGACAGTGTCCGCATGAAAAGGGTGGAAGCTGATCGCCAGGAGCACATCGTTCTCACCCAGCGCCTGCACTTCGTCCGTCAGCATACCGCCCATCCCGCCAAGCAGACGAACGAAGCGCCGGCTGCGAGAGAGCAGGTAAGTGAGATAGGTGGCAACCGGCCACGCGCGTCGCAGGCCCACCACGTGAATCGCGCGAGCGCCGGCGAGCAACTGAATGGCCTTTTGCAATGCCTCGCCATTGGTGGATTCCTGCAGTCCCTGTAGCGAGCTGATGGAGCCATCGCACAGCAACCGGAGCATGTCATCCGACGCGTGCGGCGCTGCGGCGCGCTTGGCCTGCTGGGTGCGCATCCTTTCGCCGTAGCTCTGCGTCTGAGACAGCAGGGCGTCTCGAAAAACCGATTGCATTTCCGAAAAGCCCGAGTAGCCAAGCGTCTTGGCCAGACGCATCAACACGGACGGCTGCAGATCGGCCGCTTCGGATAGCAACTTGATGGTGTCAACGGCAGCTGCGCTAGGGTGATCGATCAAGTAGCGGGCGGCGGTTTGCAGCCGCGCCGGCAGGTTGTCGAAACGCTCCGTGATCAGTTTCCTCAAGGCGTCAAGCGTGATGGGTGCTGCAGCTTCGGTCATGGCGGTGAAGTATCAGGCCGAATCACGCACGCGGGCGACCACGTCCTGCACCAGCAGTTCGGGGCTTGCGAACACCTGCAGCCCCAACTGTTCAGCGAGCGGTTCGGCAAGATGCGCTAGCGAAGCTTGCGCCAGCACGATGCGGTCCACGCGTGGCGCCATTTCCGCCGCCGTCTCGCGGACGAGCTGATCGTGCAAGTCGCGCTGGCCGCTTGTCAATGCTTGGAACGCCGCCGCGCACAGCGCGCTCTCCGAGGGGATGTCGAGGCCGGCAGCCTGTGCATGCGCGGCCAGCAACGTTCGGCTGGGCTCGACCGTCGACGACGTCGTGCAGATCAGACCCACACGGCCTGGCGTGCTCGATACGCGAGCGTAGAGAGGATCGTCGATCTTGAGGATCGGCACGTTGACCATCTGGCGCGCGACGTCGATGGCGGGCGAAGTCGAGGAGCACGTGAAAACGATCAGCTCGGCGCCCGCGTCCGCTGCCAGCTGCGAGAGTGTGACGATGCGGCAGGTAACGTCGACAGAGGGGCCATGCCGGATCAGATCCTGCAGGACGCTTTCGTCCAGCATGTGAAAGCAGTCGGCATCGGGAAGTTCCGCCTGGAATCGCGGCCGAAAACGCTCGACAAGCATCGCGACCGTGTGAATGAAGGCAATGCGCCGGATCATGGAAGCCCTTTGAGTTGTCAGTGGAGATATCAGTGGTGCTGCGCGAGCCAGGCGTCGACTTCGGTTCGCAGTGGAATGCCGCGGCGGCCCGACGCCCGTGTGCACTTGATAGCGGCGGCGGCATTGGCGAATCGTGCCGCAGCGGCCACATCCCGACCTTCGGCTAGCGCCAGCGCGTATGCGCCGTGGAAAACATCGCCCGCACCGAGCGTGTCGATGGCCTTGACCGGGTAGCCGGGCATGGAATGCAGTGTCTCGCCGGCGAGCCATAGGTAACCGAGGGCCCCCACCGTCACGCCCACGTACGGCCCCCGCACACGCCCGCGCGCCCAGTGCAGCGCTCGGGCAGGCTCGGAAAGGCCGCTCATCCGGCTCAGCGCTGCCTCGGAGAACACGACGTGATCGGCCAGGCCAAGCAGCTCCCCTGCGAGCGGGTCGATGCTCATGTCGGCATCGAGCACGGTGGGAATGCCCGCCGCTGCCGCGAAGGTGAGCGCGCGTTTCGCGCCACGCCCCCAGCCCATGTCCGCCAGCACGACGCCGGTACCTTCGAGTTCGGAGCCTTCGATCCATTCGGCCTCGACATCCAGCCCTTCCCCTGCGAAGTGCGTGATCTGACGCTCTCCGCGGTCGTCGACCATAACATTGCTCGCCGCCGACTGGGCGCCGCGCAGGGTTCGCATGAGAGACAGGTCGACACCGTGCGCCGCCAACTCGCCGCGAATGGCATCCCCCGTGGCGTCGTCTCCCACGCGGGCGATCAGCCGCGCCGTACCCCCCAGACGCTGCACTGCCACCGCCGCTGTGGCGGCAGGGCCGCCCCCGATTTCGTCGTAGCCGCTCGCATAGATCTTGTCACCTCCGTCGGCGAACGCCGCGACCCGCATGATGCGGTCGAGGCCGCTCATGCCGATGCTGGTGACGCGGACGGGCCTGTCTGAAGTGGGCACCACGGCGTAAGACTCAGAACGAGGGCAGTTCCGGCAAGGTCATGCCGAAGTACTGCTTGAACAGTTCGGCCAGCTCGCCGTTGGCACGGACGTGATAGATGAAGGTGTTGGTCCACTGCAGCAGATCCGCACTGTCACGCTTCATGCCGATGCCGATGTGCTGTGTGCCCAGCTTGAGACGCGAGACATAGGTCTTGCCCGGGTTGGCCTTGGTCGTCTGCGCAGGAATCAGAAAACCAGTGGCCGTGGCATCCACCTGTCCCGTCACCAGGGCCTGGATCGTCGAGGCATCGTTGTCGAAACGCTGCATTTGCGCACGCGGTGCATGCTTGGTGACCAGCGCGTCCTGAATCGCGCCGCGGACAACCGACACTTTCTTGCCGTTCAGGTCTTCAAAGCTCTTGATGGGGCTGTTGGCCGCGGTCATGATGACGCTGTCCTGCAGGGCGTAGGGGATCGAGTACCAGATCTGCAGTGCGCGTTGCGGTGTGATAGTGAGCGTGGCCATTACCACGTCGGCTTTGCCGGTCACGATGAAGGGAATGCGGTTTTGGCTGGTGACAGGCACGATCTCCAGCGGCACACCCATGTATTTGGCCATCAGTTTGGCGACGCCGACGTCAATGCCCTCCGGCTGCATCGACGCATCCAGCTGCCCCCAGGGCGGGTTGTTGGTATCGATCGCCACGAGCAGCTTGCCGCGCTTGACGATTTCGTCGACGGTTACAGCGCTGGCTGCTTGCGCGGCGATCAAAAGCACGGCAGCGGCCAGCGCGCGCCACACGCGGAAGAAGTGGTTGGAAGTCATGGGTCTTGTCTCCTTGTAAAAATAAAGAACGGCATTCAGCCCTTGTTTCGGATCGACTGCACGAACTGCTGCAGCGGAGGCGTTTTGGGCGCATCGAGAAGCTCCGCCGGAGTTCCTTGTTCGCAGACCTTGCCTTCATGCATGAACACAATCCTGTCCGCGGCCTGACGGGCGAAACCCATTTCGTGCGTCACGAGCATCATGGTCATGCCGCCTCTTGCGAGCTCGGACACGACGTCGAGCACTTCGCCGACCATCTCGGGGTCGAGCGCCGAGGTGATCTCGTCACACAGCAGCACGCGCGGCTCGAGCGCCAGCGCGCGCGCAATCGCGACGCGTTGCTGTTGTCCGCCGGACATCTTGGATGGATAGGCACTGGCTCTGGAAGAGAGCTGGACGCGCTCAAGCAGGCGCGCGGCATTCGCGAGCGCGAGGTCCTTACGCGTCTTGTTCATCACGATCTGAGGCAGCGCGACATTCTCGAGCGCGCTCAGGTGCGGGAAGAGGTTGAAGCTCTGGAAAATCATGCCCACGGAGCGGCGAACCTCGCGCAGCTTCGAAGGCTGCACGGTGACACCGTCCGCGACGATCGTGCCCCCGTCGATGGTCTCGAGCCCATTGATGCAGCGCAGGAGCGTGCTCTTTCCGGAACCCGAGCGCCCGATGACGGCCACGACCTCTCCTTCGGCGACCTCGAGGTCGACGCCATCGAGCACCGTGGTTTGGCCAAAACGCTTGTGCAGCGATGAGATTTCAACGATCGGCATTGAATTTTTTCTCCAACTGTCGCGACAGCAGGTAGAGGGGGAAACAGACGCTGAAGTACATCGCACCCACGATGCTGTAGACCAGGATCGGCTTCAACGTGACGTTGTTGACGTACTGGGCCGCATGGGTGAGTTCATGAAAACCGATGATCGACGCCAGCGAAGTGTTTTTGACGAGTTGAACCATGAACCCCACGGTGGGCGGGGTGGCGATGCGCACCGACTGCGGCAACACCACATGGCGCATCTGCTCGAGATAGGAAAACCCGAGTGCGGCGGAGCCTTGCCACTGTGTCTGCGGTACAGCCTGAATCGAGCCACGCCAAATCTCGCCGAAGTACGCGCTGGCGTAGCAGGTCAGGGCCACGGTGACCGAAAGAAAGGCGTTCTGGCTGAGGCCAAAGAGCGCCAGACCGAAGAACACAAGGAACAAAAGCATGAGCAGGGGCGTGGCCTGGAACAGCTGGATGTAGCAAGCGGCGAACCAGCGCACAGGCGCCACTGGCGCAACTCGCAGCAACGCGACCAGCAGTCCGACCAGCCCGCCGCAGACGAAGGCGAGCACGGACAGGCCGAGCGTCCATCGCATCGCGGCCAGCAGGTAGAAGAACTCGACGCTTCCGAAGTCGCGGATCATGCATGTCCCCGGGTCTGGAAGTAGAAGCGATCAATCGCGGCAAAGATCAGTTTGAGCGAGAAGGCAATAGCCAGGTACATGGCCGTCACGACCAGGTAAACCTCGAAGGGGCGGAAGTTCTCGGTTTCAATCAGATGGGCGACCCCCGTAAGTTCCTCGACCGAGACGGTCGAGACCACGGCGGAGCCCAGCATCACCAGGATGAACTGGCTCGCCAGTGCCGGGAACACGGCGCGCAGGGCCGGAAACAGGATCACGTGTCGCACGATGCTCGGCACTGGAAAACCCAGCGCGCGTGCGGCCTCGAGTTGCCCACGAGGGATCGCGTCGATGCCGGCGCGCACGATTTCGGTGGCATAGGCGCCGCAGTTGACTGACATGCCGATGAGCGCCGCCTCGATCGGATCGAGTCGAACGCCCAGTGAAGGCAGCCCGAAATAAATCAGAAAAAGCTGGATCAGGAAGGGCGTATTGCGGATCGCTTCCACGTAGATCGATGCTGGCCAGCGCAACCATGCGCGATGCGAGGTTCGGGCAAGCGCGCATGCGATGCCGATCACGAGTCCGATGCCAATGGTGGCCAAGGACAGCATGATCGTGAGCCGGGCGCCCTCGGCCAAGCGAGGAAGCGCCGCCCAGACGGAACCAAACTGGAAGGCGTAGTCCATGGCGTTCAGGAAGCGGGGTAGCGCTTGTAGAAGTCCGCTTCGGCGTCGGCGAGTTCGATGCCCTGCGAGAAGGCCCTGCATCCGGTCCAGGGCGTGCCCGTTTCCTCGAGAAGGGCGTGCAGGGTCTGCACATACGGAATGCCGTCGCGTACGATGCCGGCACGCATGGCATCCCAGTCAGGGAAAGTGGATTCGAAGGTCGGCCACCAGATGGCGCGCCCAGCGAGATACCCGCTGGCGCCCGCGCGGCAAGCATGCGCGACGATGCGGCGGAAGGGTTCCATCGCGGCGCCTGCGGAGAGCATGACCCAGGGCCGGTCGAGCGCCTGACCCAGCTTGTCGAACCACTGCTGGCAGGCTGGCGACTCGGGAGCATCCGGGTGCGGTACCGCATTCGCGGCGATAGGACTCTCCATCTTGAAAATGTCCACGCCGTAGGACTCGTCGCGAAACTCGAGTGCGGTGTCGATCACCATTTCCGGGCGTTTGGTGGCGTCTTCCTGGTAGAGCGCGCTATTTCCTTCGCTGCCAAGAGGGTAAAGAAGCGGTTCCAGAAGAAACGCGATGTCGTGTCGACGGCAATCGCGGCCCACCTGCCTCACAAGTTCGCGCTGGTGCGCCTTGACGTCCTCACTCGCATCCGGGCGCCACCACAGCATGAGCTTGACGCCATCGGCCCCCATGCGCTTGATCTTTTCGACCGACCAGTCTGGATAGCCGAAGGTTTTTCGACCTCCGGGGGTTTCCTCGCAGTCCCACTGTTCGTAGGTCATCAACAGGCCGCGGCGAGGATCAGTTTGCTGTGCCGCGAAAGGATAGGCGTAGCCAGGGTCCAGCAGCATTGCGGTCGACCAGGGCGAAAGCGTTTCGATCAGAACCTGCTTGGCTCGGCCTACATCCTCGTACAGCGCGGTTGCGAGACCCCGCCTGCTTCGAACCAGGGCTTCGACCCCGGGTCGCTGATCTACAGCGGTCATCTTGAAAAGGCCGTGCTCATCAGCGAGACGACGCATCGACCACAACTTTCCAGCGGAGATTTGCATAAGCTTGGTATAGAACGTTTTTGTTGAAATTAATTCTAATAATATTTTTATTCCATTCAGGAGTGAAGCTACCCTTGTTTTCGAAAGCCGTTTGCGTTAGCCGTCACGGCGCGTGTGGGCGCATCGGGCACCAGGCACGGCCATGAGGCACGCTCTGCAAGAGCTGCGGCCAAGCGGTAGACGATGCAAGGGATGCGCTGGAGGGAGCCTGCAACGGCATCGACGCTTTGCGTCGATGGAGGCTGGGCGGCTGAGCCCACGCGTGGCCCTCAAGGCCTCGATGTGGCCGGCGATGAGCGGCCGGCGCCACCGGGTCGCTCGAGCGCACCTCCTGGCGGATCATTCTTACCCGCGAGTCGGCCTTTGCGACCTAGCCGAATGTCGACCTGAAGAGGGCGCCGCTGCGAACGCCGTCGTGCAGCAGCGGGCGCAACCGTTGTTCCACTTCATCAGCTGTGATATTCACGGACTTGATGACCTGCGCCTACCTGCGCGTCTCGCCTGCAATGAACGCACTGAAGTCGGCGGCGCTACCGCGGCGCAATTGCAGCCCCGCAGCCTCAGCCTTGCGACGGACATCCGCGTCGGACACAGCAGCCTTGATCTCCACATCCAGTCGCTCCACGCTGCAGGCCGGGATTTCAGTCGACGCGAGCATGCCATGCCAGCCATAGCCCACGACGGAAGGCAGCCCCTTCTCCCGGGTCGTCGGTGCGTTCGGGTAGAGCGGTGAGCGCTCTTCCGTGGCGACGCCCAGCACTCACAGCTGGCAAGCTTGTACGGGGGGAATCGCGGTCGAAATGGCTGTCAAGGTGGCATCGCTTCGTTGCTCGATATACAGGCTGGCAACAACGAACACCCTGTTCGGAGCTCTCTCACTAGCGCCGAAAAGCCCTGAGTGCTGCGTGCGTCAGATCGGTCGCTGCAGGCAGCGTCAGTTGAATCCGCCACTCCCGTGTGCGGGCGGCGTCGTTGGCGTTAGCGCCGCAGTTGCCTGGAAAGCTGCATAGGGCAAACCCGAGCTTGCGACGGTGCACGACTTGGCACACATTCTGCAAATGAATTTGCGAATTTGATATTTAAGCAAATTCAATTGCACCAATTCGGTGAGCCCACTCTTCCCCCGGAAGGATTGTCATGAAGAAACTCGTTCTCCGGCTGCTTGCAGCCGCGGCCGTCGCCACCTCATTCATCGCCCCCGCCACCGCGGCCGGCCCTTTGCTCGTTGCCGTGGACACGGCCTTCGTGCCTTTCGAATTCAAGCAGGGCGACACCTACGTCGGCTTCGATATCGACCTGTGGGACGCCGTCGCCAAGGAGCTGAAGCTCGAATACAAACTGCAGCCCATGGACTTCAGCGGCATCCTGCCCGCGCTGCAGACCCGCAATGTCGATGTGGCGCTGGCTGGCATCACCATCAAGGAAGAGCGCAAGAAGGTCATCGACTTCTCGGACGGCTACTACGACAGCGGGTTCATCCTCATGGTGCCCACCGCCAGCAAGATCGCCGGCGTGGCGGACCTGAAGGGCAAGACGCTGGCCATCAAGACGGGTACTTCGGCCGCCGACTACGCCAAGGCCAACTTCGCAGGCACTGAGCTGCGCCAGTTCCCGAACATCGACAACGCCTACCTCGAGCTGATGACCGGCCGCGTGGATGCGGCCATGCACGACACGCCGAATGTCCTGTACTACATTGCGACCGCCGGCGCAGGCAAGGCCAAGGCGGTCGGTCCACAGATGCTGGCGCAGCAGTACGGCATCGGGTTTCCGAAGGGCAGCCCCTTGGTCGCGCAGGTGAATGCGGCGCTGGCGAAGATCAGGGCCGACGGCCGCTATGCGGCGATCTATCGCAAGTGGTTCAAGACCGAGCCGCCGAAGTCCTCCTGATCGCATCGGCACGGAAAGCCTTTCCATGGAATTCGACTGGTCAGTGATTGCCGGCGCGCTGCCGGCACTGGCGCGCGGCGCCCGCCTAACGGTGCTCATCACCGTGGCGGGCCTGGTTGGCGGCACGCTGCTGGGCGTGCTGTTCGGCTTGATGCGCGCCTACGGGAACCGCTTCGTCGCCAGCCTGGGCTTTGCCTACGTGGGCTTGGTGCGGGGCACTCCCATTGTGGTGCAGGTCATGTTCATCTACTTCGCGTTACCCGGCTTGCTGGGCGTGCGCGTGGACCCGATGACGGCGGCCATCGCCTCCATCGTCATCAACTCCGGCGCCTACATCGCGGAGATCGTGCGCGGCGCGTTTCTCTCGGTGCCCAAGGGCCTGAGCGAGGCCGGGCTGGCGATGGGGCTGCCGCGCTGGCGCGTGCTCGCGTTCGTCGTCGGTCCAGTAGCGTTCCGGCGCATGACGCCAGCACTGGGCAATCAGTTCATCGTGAGCCTCAAGGACACCTCGCTCTTTATCGTCATCGGCGTGGGCGAGCTGACCCGCCAGGGGCAGGAAATCATGGCGGCCAACTTCCGGGCCATCGAGATCTGGACCGCCGTCGCCGCCATCTACCTCCTGTTGATCGGTGTGCTGACGCTGGGCCTGAGAACCGCCGAAAGAAGGATGCGCATCCTGTGAACATCGTCGAATTCAAGAATGTCGAGAAACGCTTCGGCGCCAACGTGGTGCTAGACCGTGTCAACCTGGAGATCCGCCAGGGCGAGGTCGTGGTGCTGATCGGCCCCTCGGGCTCGGGCAAGTCGACGCTGCTGCGTTGCATCAACGCGCTCGAAACCATCAACGGCGGCGACCTGCTGGTGGGCGGCCTGAGCGTGCGCGGCGGCAACACCGTGGCACGCGAGATCCGCCAGGAAGCCGGCATGGTGTTCCAGCAGTTCAACCTGTTCCCGCAGATGACGGCACTGGAGAACGTCGCGTTCGGGCCGCGCCAGGTACGCGGCGCCTCGAAGTCGCAAGCACAAGCCCAAGCGGCCGCGCTGCTCGCCAAGGTGGGGCTGGCCGAACGCATGCAGCACTACCCGAGCGAGCTCTCGGGTGGGCAGCAGCAGCGCGTGGCCATTGCGCGCGCGCTGGCCGTTCGGCCGAAGCTGATGCTGTTCGACGAGCCCACCTCAGCGCTCGATCCCGAGTTGCGCCAGGAAGTGCTGCGCGTGATGCAATCGCTGGCCGAGGAGGGAATGACGATGGTCGTCGTGACCCACGAAATGCAGTTCGCCCGCAAGGTCGGGACCCGACTGATCTTCATGGAGCACGGCCATATCACGGTCGACGGACCGCCAGCGCATTTGCTGGACAACCCACCGAATCAGCGCCTGCGCGATTTTCTTCAGCACGTGGAGTGACATGCCGACATTGAATTACCTGGAGGTCGAAGGATCGGCTTTCGAGATCGGACGCGCACTGGGCTGCTTCGGCGCCGCAGCGCTGCAGGACTACGCACGCTGTTCGCCCGCGTGGGCGACGGTGATGCGTCATCGCGGCACGCCGGCCGCCGAGTCGATGGCGGCCCTGGTGCGCGCGCGCTTTCCGCGCGTGTGGGACGAACTGCGCGGGCTGGCCGCGGGGCTGGAGCTGCCGTTCGAAGACGTCTTTCTGTGGAACAGCCGCGGCGACCTGTGGGCCATGGCGCCCGACGGCTGCACCACCGTGCAGGAGGCCGGCGCGCGGCGCCGTATCACTCACAACGAAGACGGCGATCCGGCCTTCGCGGGACATTGCGCGATCGCAGCGTGCACGGTGGACGACGGGGTGTCGTTCGCGTCCTTCGTCTATCCAGGGTCGCTGCCGGGCCACACCTTCGCCGTGACCGAGGGCGGCCTCGCGATGACGGTGAACAACCTGCGCTGCCTGAAGGTACGGCCCGGCGTCCCACGCATGATGCTTACGCGGGCGCTGCTCGAAGCGGCCAGCCAGGATGCGGTGCGCGAGCTGCTACTGTCGAACGAGCGTGCGGGCGGCTTTCATCTCACCGTCGCGCACCGGGCGACGCCCGAACTGCTCAGTGTGGAGTTCAGCAGCGAGGCCTGTTCGATCGTCGAGGTCGCGGGGTGCGGGCTGCATGCCAACCATGCGCTGCACCCGGCGGTGCAGGGCCTGCCGCAGATCGTCACGGGCTCGTCGCTGCACCGGCAACAGCGCGGCGACGCCCTGCTGGCCGACAGCGACCTGTGCGTGGCCGATCCGTTGCGCCTGCTGGCCGATCGCGACGACGCGTCGTTCCCGATCCTGCGCACCGATCCTGCGGACAGCGATGGCGAGAACACCATGGCCACTGCGGACATCCGCATCGGTCCTTCGGCCATCGAATGGGAGGTGTACGAGCATCCCGCGAAGCCGCCGCGATTCCATATGATCGACGGCCATGCAAGTCTCGAAAAAAAACAGCGTTCCAACCCCGCCTGACGCCGAAACCGACGGTGCCTTGCCGCCGCGAACGGTCGAGGCGCTGCGCGCACTGACGATGCAGGTGGGGCGGGGTGACGCGCTGGTCTCAATGGGTGCGAAGGCGCACGGCGTGCTGGCGCGGCTGGTCGAGCGGCCGGAAGAAGTCGCCGTGCGCACCATCACCGAACTGGCCGAATCCCTCGGGGTGAACGCCTCGACGCTGACGCGTCTGGCGACCCGGCTCGGCTATGCCGGCTTTGTCGATTTCCAAACCGTGTTCCGTGACGGGCTGGCCTCCCGGCACCGGCATTTCTACAGCGAGCAGGCCGGCCGGCTGGTCGCGCATGCCTCGGAACGGTCACGGTCGGATAGTGCCGAACAGCGCCCGGAGATCGAGACCATGGTGCAGATCGCCAAGGACTCGATCGCCAACACCGAGAGCTTCCTCGAACAACTCTCGGCAGACGAGTTGCGACAGGCGGCGCGGCTGATGGCGACGGCGCCGCGGGTCCGCGTGCATGGCCTGCGGCAGTTCAGCGCGCTGGCCAGTTTCCTGGCCTATGGGCTGGGGATGGTGCGAGGTGACGTGGCGCTGCTCGATCCGCACGGACTGGGCGTCGCCGAAGGGTTGGCTCAATTGCAGCCCGGCGATCTGGTGCTGGTGACGAGCGTCGAGCCCTACACGCGCAGCATCGCCGACACGGCCGCTGCCGCCGCGCAGGCCGGCATGGTCGTCATCGCCATCACCGACCACCGGGCGTCGCCGCTTGCGGCCTTCGCGAAGCATGCGTTCTTCGTTCCACACACCAGCACCTTCTTCAGCAACTCGATGGGCGCCTACCTCATCTTCTGCGAAGGCTTGCTGAACCTCGTGGCGACCGACCTGGGCAAGAAGGCGTTGAAGGCGCTCGAGCGGCGCGAGCGCTTCATCGCTGAACTGAAGATCGAATAGCGGGCGTGCTGAGGGAAACTGTCGCGGCAGTGCCGATTACATGCGAAGTCACTTGAAAAATGGATACGCCGCGGCGCTTGAAGTGGGGTGAAATCATCAGCCACATGACCTGAAACGCAAGGATCAGAGGTCAAGTCAGGCAAAAATGGAAATGTAAGCAGACACACATATTCTGTAGGATCGATGGGCCACTTGATCGCACACACCCAATGCCCACAAAAAGCAAAGCACCCAAACCGACAGAGCGCCAAGCTGCTTTGACAGCCATCCTGACTCGTATCAGTAGCGTGCGAGATTCACTAGGGAATACAGCTCAACGAATCGCCGATTTCATAGTTGCCCACCCTGAGCAGGTGGTCTATATGTCGGTCAGCGAAGTTGCCGAGCGGTGCAGCGCCAGCGAAGGCAGTGTGGTGGGGTTTTGTAAGGCAATAGGTGCGAATGGTTTCCAAGCACTCAAGATCGCGTTGGCACAGGAAATCGTGCGCCCCATCCACATGATCCACGAAGATCTGGAGCCGGATGATGACGTCGCAACGGTCGCTCGCAAGATCTTCCAGAGCAATGTGCAAACGCTTCACGATACGTCCTCCACGCTAGAGATGGCAACGTTGAGGCGCGCCGTACGAATCCTGAAAAAGGCAAAGCGCGTGGAGATTTACGGTATCGGTAGCGCTGCCACAATCGCAAAAGATGCGCACTATCGGATGCTGCGTATCGGCATGAACGTCAAGGTGGAAACCGACTCGCATATTCAAGCCATCAGTGCGGCGCTCACAGGGCCAGGTGTTGCTGTATTGACGATTTCCCATTCGGGCAGCACGCATGAAACCGTCACCGCGACACGCCTCGCGAAGGAGGCCGGTGCACAAACGATCTGCATCACCAATTTTGGAAAATCGCCGATCCTGGCCCATTCCGACGTCGCGCTCGTAACCATGGCGCGTGAGACCCGCTTTAGAACAGAGGCCATGACGAGTCGCTTGGCGCAGCTTGCCATCATTGACGTGTTGATCGCCTGCCTGGCGCTCACTGACTATGACAATGCCGTAGATACCATACGCCACACTTCCGATATCTTGTCACTCAAGCGATACTAAAAGAGTCAGCCGCAAGAGGCGAGCAGACGGGCAGTGCTTCACTGCATCGTAGATGTTGCAGCAGTTGCGCCAAATCGATGGCATGGCAGTCGTCACCCTCGCCGACAAGAAGGCAGGGCATGCCCGCGGCAATTGCACCGGCTGCGTCGGTGCATGGGTTGTCGCCAATCATCACGGTCTGTGTGATCGTTGACTTTAGCCTTCGCACCGCCTCCCAGAAAATCCCCTCGGCGGGCTTGCCAACGATGTACTCCGGCTGGACGCCGCTGCAAGCGACAACTGAAGCCAAGAGTGCGCCAGTTTCGGGTACAAGCCTGCCGCCGATTCCTGGATGGGCGTGATCTGGATTCGTGACGACCAGCTTGGCGCCATTTCGGACGAGATTCGCAATATGCTGCAACTTCTGATAGTCGAACTTCTTGTCTCGCGCCAGCACGACGATCTCGGGATTGTGTTCGACCAGTCGGCAGCCCATCCGGAAGGCGTGTCGACGTAGCGTAGCGCTTGCCGCCAAATACACCCTCGCGTCGGGATGGGTCTCACGCAACCATTCGATGGTGACCTCGCCGGCTAAAACCAGTCTATTTGGTGGGACGGTGAGGCCCATACGCTTGAGCTTGCGCGACAGCGTCAGCGCGGTATCTGTCGAGTTATTCGAGACCACTATATATCGCCCGTCGACCGCTGCCAGCAGCGCAGTGGCGCCTGGGGTGATCATATTTCCCCTGATGAGAGTGCCATCGAGGTCGATGAGGTAGTGCGAGGCCGGGGTCGGCGTCGGCGTCGCATGCTGGAAAGTCGCGGGAGCAGAGAGAAGCACGGTCTTGCAGTCGTTGAAAGTGAATCAATGCAGGCAGATGGCTGCCGGCTCGATCGATGTAGTTTCACTCATTTTTTGAAAAACAAATATTGAGTATTGTTCATTCATCTGTCATGTGACGTGACTAGCATCCGCCGGCCGACACCCCCCCAATGACAGGAGCTTTCATGAATATCAAGCAATGCGCAGCAGCAATTGCAGGCACTCTTGTGAGCCTGTCGCTGGTGGCCTGCGGTGGCGGTGGGGGCGGTGCTCCCGCGATGCCCCTTCTCCCGCCAGCCTCCGCAACCCCACCCGCAGCTTCCGCCGCAGCAAATCCCGAGGCTTCACGGCCCGCACCCGTGGTGCACTGTTGCCCATAGCAAAGTCGAGCGTGGGTGTGTGCGACTTCCCCACGATCGTCACGCCAATTGACTTCGTCAACACCTCTAAACCCTAGCCCACCAGTGCAGTGCGGGGAGCGCACTCAGGTCCACCCCCCGTCCACGACGAAGCTCTGCGCAGTGCACATACGTGAATCGTCCGCCGCCAGAAAGAGCGCCATGGCCGCAATGTCCTGGGCCATCACGCGGCCAGTCAGGCACTGAGCGGCGTCAATTTCGGCTTCGGCCTCGGGTGTTACCCACAGCCGCACCTGGCGCGGTGTCATCACCCACCCGGGCACCAGCGCATTGACGCGGATTCCCTGTGGTCCCAGCTCGCGTGCGAGAGAGCGCGACAGGCCATGAACCGCCGATTTGCAAGTGGCATAGATCGGGTAACCGCGCCCCTTGATCATCCAACTGGTCGAGCCCAGATTGATGATGCTGCCGCCACCAGCCGACGCCATGGCCGGCGCCACAGCTTGGGAAGCGAAGAACTGGTGGCGCAGGTTGACCGCGATCGTGTGATCGAAGAACTCGGGGGTCACGTCGGCGACTGCATGCCGGACGTCATTGGCTGCGTTATTGATCAGCACACGGGGCGCCCCGTGACGACGTTCACCTTCCGCCAGGCAGACGCGCAGTGCGGTGACATCAGCCACGTCGCAGGCTTGGTAGAACACTTCGGCACCGTCTCGGCGCAAGGTCTCGGCCAGATTGGTGCCAGCCTGGACGTCAAGATCAATGAAGGAGACCTTCGCGCCCTGTGCAGCAAAGGCCCGCACGAAAGCCTCGCCGATGCCGCTGGCACCGCCGGAGATGACCACGGCGCGCCCGGCCAAGCTGGGATAACGGGTTTCAATCATGCGAAGAGAGATGAAGTTGTTCAGTGCGCTGATGGTCCGCCACGCGCCAGCCTGGCTTGCAGCACCACCACGGCCAGCAGAAACGCTCCGCGCACGATAGTCTGCCAATAGGACCCCAGCGTCAGGTGCGGCCCGTCGGTGTAGCCGTTCTCGAAATTGATCATGTTCAGAATCACAGCCAGCAGCAGTACGCCAGTAAGGGTGTTGAGGATCGAGCCTTCGCCGCCGGTAAGCAGCGTGCCGCCGACGACCACTGCGGCGATCGCAATCAACTCCCAGCCCGCGCCCTCAGTGGGTGAACCCGAGGTTTGCGCGGCCAGCAGGACACCGGCCAGGCCAGCCAGGCAGCCCGACAGCGCGTAGACCGAGACCTTGATCCGCTCTACCGGCAAGCCCATCAGGCGCGCAGCTTCCTCGTTTCCACCAACCGCCAGCACGCCACGGCCAAACCGCGAAAAACGCAGAGCCAATGCGCCCAACGCGAAGGCCAAGCCGGCAATCCACACGGGCGTTGGCACACCCAAGAGCATGCCGTCTGCGAGCTGATCAAATCCGGTCTCATAACTGATGGCGACGGTTTCTCGATTGGATACGACCAGAGCCAAGCCGCGCGCCGCGATGAAGGTGCTCAGCGTGACGACGAAAGGCATCAGCTTGAATCGTGCAATCGCGATGCCGTTGAACAGGCCCGCTAGCAAGCCAACAGCCACGCCGCCCGCCAACGCCGGGACAACGCCGTGGTGTGACAGGTGGGCCGCTACCACGCTCGCCAGCACCGCCACCGTACCCACCGAAAGATCGATGCCACCGGCCATGATTACAAATGCCATGCCAATGGCGATCAGGCCGAACTTGGACGTGCTGGCCGACAAGAACACGATGTTCTGGGTTCCCAGAAACTCGTCGTAGCGAAGGCCGCCGAACAGAAGGAGCAACGCCAAAGCTACCAGTGCACCCTGCGACTGGAGGCGTCGCTTCCAAACGGAGGGCTCCTGTACCGGCCTCGCAACGGGCGACACACCGGCACCTTCTTGTGATGTACTGCTGGAAGACTGCAAATTCATCGTGAGTTCTCGATCGTCGGGGTCTACTTGCCGCGCCGCTGCAGAGACACTGCCAACAGGATGATCGTCGCCTTGGCGATGAGCGCGTATTCATCGGCCACCCCGTGAGCAAGTAGGGTGTAGTCGAGCAATTGGATGGCGAGTGCTCCCAGTAGCGTGCCGAAGATGTCGACCCTTCCGCCGGAGAGCAGCGTACCGCCGACGGCCACCGCCGCAATGGCGTCCAGCTCGATGTTCAGACCGATCTTGGCGGGATCGGCGGCCGAAATCATGGCCACGTTCATCAGGCCAGCCAGGCCGGCCAACGCTGCGCAGGCGCAGTAGGCGATCAGCTTTACGCGGGCCACCGGCACCCCGGCAAGGTGCGCTGCCCGCGCATTGCCACCCACAGCAAGCAAGCGGCGCGCGAACAGCGTTCGCCGCACCACCCAGGCGGTCACAGCGACCACCGCCGCCATCAACCAGGCTTGGACCGGTAAGCCGAGCAGATTGCTGCGCAGCCATTCCAGCCGCTCGGGAGCAAAGGCGCGCAGATTGCTGTTCGTGAGCATTTCAGCGAGCCCGCGGCCGGCGATGAATAGCACCAGCGTGGCCACGATGGGTTGTACCCCGTAACGTGTGATCAGGAGCCCGTTCATCCCGCCGAGCAACGCCGCGGCTAGCAAGGGCAATGCAAGCGCCGCCAGCACTGCCACCCCGGGCTGCGCAAGTACACCCGAGTCTTGGGTCAGCAGAACTGCAGCCAGGGTACCCGCGAACGCCGCCACTGCGCCCACCGAGAGGTCGATACCTCCGGTGGCGATGACCAACGCCATGCCCATAGCCACCACGACGACCTGTGCCACTTGCGAGAGGTTGATATTCAGTGTCTGCAGTGTGAGGAAGTCGCGCGTGAACAGTGCATTGAACGCAAGCAGCGCCACCAACGCAATCAGCGTACGCCCACCTTTTAGCCACGCCCAACCGCGACGCTCGGTGCCGCTCGTCGTCAGCGGGGTCGATGCGGGGGCTGATTCAGCCATGTGCCACCTCCGGAACTTCCGTCTGCTTCGCCGGCTCGTTGGCCATTGCCGCCATAACGGCACTCTCATTGACGTTGTTGCCCGTCAGCTCGGCCACTGTGCGGCCATCGCGCAGCACCGCGACGCGGTCGCTGGCGGCAACGAGTTCTTCCAGTTCGCTGGCGATGATCAAGACGGACAGCCCTTGCGAATCGGCCAAGCCGCGAATCAGTTCAAGAATCTCCGCCTTGGCGCCAACGTCTATGCCGCGCGTGGGTTCGTCCAGCAGCAGGAGGTCGATACCCGCAGCCAGCCAACGTGCCAGCAGCACCTTTTGCTGATTACCGCCCGATAGTTCCCGGATCGGCTGATCCGGCCCGGCGCAGCGGATACCCAGCTTGCGGATGAATTCCTCCGTAATCTCCTGCTGCCTTCGGTTATCGACGATGCCCAGTCGCGCCAGGCGGGGCGACAGAACCAAGCAAAGGTTTTCGCGGATAGAGAGGTCGGCGATGATGCCCTCTGTCTTGCGATCTTCCGACAGGAAGGCCACGCCGCGGGCGATGGCGTCGGCCGGCTGGTCCAACTTGACGAACTCGCCTTTTATTCGGATTTGCCCGGCATCGACCGCGTCGGCGCCGAACACCGCGCGCGCGAGCTCGGTGCGGCCCGAGCCCAGCAAGCCCCCCAAGCCAACAATCTCGCCGCGTCGCACGGCGACACTGGCATCCTTCACGCGTGTGCCGCTGCGCAAGTGCTGGACGCTCAGCACCTCGGACATCGACGGGTCGGGAGCAGCACGGCGCGCGCCCTGCAGCACCGACAGCTCCTTCCCGAGCATGGCGGCGACCAGATCCAGCTTTGGAAAGCCCTCCATCTCGCGTTCGGCCACTGTCTGGCCATCACGCATGACGGTGATGCGGTCGCACACGGCATACAGCTCGTCCAGCCGGTGGCTTACGAACACGACCGAAGTGCCGCCAGCCTTGAGCTTTTGGATGACGCCAAACAAGGTGCTTACTTCGGTTTCGTCCAGCGACGAAGTGGGCTCATCCATGATGACCAGTTTGGCGCGCATGCTGACGGCGCGGGCAATGGCCGTCATCTGCTGGGTGGCGGTGTTGTACGACCGCAGCGGCCTGCTGACATCAACCGACATGCCGAAGCCCGCCAGGATGCGCGCGCTCTCGGCCTCCATGTGGCGCCAATCGATCAGGCCAAAGCGGATTGGCTCGCGACCGAGAAAGATGTTCTCGGCAACCGAGCGCTGCGGCACCAGATTGAGTTCCTGGTAGATCGTGCTCAATCCGGCGCGCTGCGCCGCAATGGGAACTTTGAAGTCGACTTCCTTGCCATCGAACACGATGGTCCCGGCGTCGCGCGCGTAGGCCCCCGTCAGGATCTTGATCAGCGTGGACTTGCCTGCGCCGTTCTGTCCTATCAGGGCATGCACCTCGCCACGGCCCACGCACAGCCTGCTTTGGCGCAGAGCCGGCACACCGCCGAAGGCCTTATCGATGCCGCGCATCTCCAGCAGCGACGTCCCGGGGGCGTTCATGCTCATAGCAGCAGCCAGAAGAGATCGGTCAGTAACCGTCGGCCATGCTGGCTTGCGCGTTGCCCTTGTCGTAGAACTTGTCTTCCACCTTGACCCAGCCCGGAATTTTTTCGCCCTTGGCGTACTTCCTTGCGGTCTCACAGGCGATGGGCCCGAAGAACGGGCTGGATTGGACGGTGGCGCCCATCTTGCCGGACGCGATCGCAGTCAGCGCATCCCGGGTGCCGTCGATCGACACCACCACCACGTCCTGGCCAGGCTTCTTGCCGGCCGCCTCGAGCGCCGAAATCGCACCGATGGCCATCTCGTCGTTGTGCGCGTAGACGGCGGTAACGTCCGGATGGGCCTGGAGCAGGGTCTGCATCACCTGGCGGCCCTTGTCCCGGGAAAAATCACCGGACTGGGAAGCGACGATCTTCAGCCCCGTGTTTTTGGCGATCACGTCGTCAAAGCCCTTCTTGCGGTTGTTGGCCGGCGATGAGCCCGTGGAGCCTTCGAGCTCGACGATCTTGCCTTGGCCCTTGGAAGCTTTGACCAACCATTCCGCAGCGCGGCGGCCCTGGTCGACGAAGTCCGAACCGATGAACGTGACATAGTCGACGCCCGCCTTGGCGAGCTTGGGATCGACGTCGCGGTCGATCAGGATCACCGGGATGCCTGCCTTTTTGGCTTTCATCACAGCCGGGATCAGTGGCTTTTCCTCGCGCGGGGCCAGCACGATCAGATCGACCTTCTGGGCGATCATGCTTTCCACGTCCGCCACCTGTTTGGCGGCAGAGCCAGCCGCATCGGTGTAGACCAAGTTCCAACCGCATGCCTTGGCGATGTCCTGCATCGACTTGCTCTCAGCAATGCGCCAGGGATTGTTGCTTTCGGTCTGGGCGAAGCCCACCTTGTAGGTGTCTTTCTGCTTCAACTTGGGCAACTCGGCGTAAGCGGAGACTCCGAAAGTGGCGGCCAAGGCAATTGCGGTCAACGAAGCGAAGCGCATGAGGACTCCAGTGAGTTAAAACAAAAAGGGGAATTGCCCCACAACCGGCCGCTTCATATTGTCGGCCTCAGCGGAGTTTACTCACTAGATATTAATAATAAACGAGGGAAATCACCTAGTTATGAATTGACGCGCGCGGACACCGACTGGCGCAAGACCAGTGGACAGTCCATCTTGATGTGCCGCAATCCCGCAGCGCCATCGGTTCCGCTGGCTTCCTCGATCAGCCGCTCGACGGCCCACTGGCCCATCGCGAAGTTCGGGAGCAGCACCGTGGAGAGCGGCGGGTGCGCATGGCTGGCTGCCTCCTGGTCGTCGTAGCCGAGCACCGACACATCGCCCGGCACCGCCAAGCCCAAGGCTTTGATGGCCTCCAGCGCGCCCAGTGCCATCGGATCGTTGGCGCAGAAAATCGCCGTCGGCGGGCGCTTGAGCCGCATCAGCGCAGTGGCATGTTCGAAGCCCGAGCCGCTCATCCAGTCACCGTCGCGCACCAGATCGGGGTCGAATGGCAAGTCGGCCGTGGCCAGCGCCTGGCGGTAGCCGCGAAGGCGATCGCGCGCCGCGTCCATCCAGGGCTCGCCGTTGATAAAGCCGATCCGGGTATGGCCGTTTGCAATCAGGTGCTCGGTTGCGGTGAAGCCGCCACCAACCTCGCCGGGAACCACACTGGACCGGCGGCGCAGGCGAGTCGTGCAGTTCAGCAGAACACACGCCAAGGCGCCGGTCTGCAATGCGCGCGGCAGCTCGACCTCACGCGTGAAGATCGTGGCATACACCACACCCAAGACTGCCGGATTGGCCAACGTCGCCTCCACGATGGCGTCCTCCAGTTCGCGGTCGCCGCCGGCCACTTGCACCGACAACAGGCAGTTGTGCTCCCAGGCCGCGGTGCGCGCGCCGTCGATGCTCAGCGCCGGATGGGGCGATGTGGAAATTTCATCAGCGATGTAGACCACCATGTTGCGGCGCGCCCCCCCGACCGAAGGGGGCGCGGCAGGCAGCCGGGTCTTGCGCCTTGGCAACTCGTAACCCAGCTCGGCCGCGACGGCAAACACTTTGTCCCGGGTCGCCTGCGCCACCTTGGCGCCGGTCATCTGGTTGAGAACCAGCGAAACCGTGGATTGGGACACGCCGATTTTCTGGGCGATGTCGGTCATCGTCGGGCGCTGTTTGGGCTTGGCCCTGGTGCTGTCGTTTTTAATCACTGCACCATTATTACTTCTGCTGGCGCGCACATCTAGGTAATAACCCGATGGCATCAGTATAATATGAATTATAAAGTCAGGGCACCTGAGTTAATATTAATTCGAAGTTCACATGCGCTACACCGCTGCCCAACACGACGCCTTCGCACGCGATTTCAATCGCGACAGCCTCGTCATCCTGCGTAACCATATCCCGCGCGACAAGCTCGAGCGTTGGCGGGAAGCCTTTCAGCCTCTGCTGGAGGCAGGCATCGAGGCCGAACGCGGCAAGCCCAGCAGAGGCGCAGAGCGCTACTACGTCACCTTGCCATTTGCCCTGCCGTTCGCAGACCCCGAGATCTACGAGGACCGCGACATCCTGTCCATCGTCGAGCGTGTGGCCGGTCCGGAGCCGGTGCTGTGCCAGCTGGCAACCGATACGCCACTCAAGGGCTCCGACTACCAGCCCTGGCATTCCGACACGCCGCCGCTGTTCCCGGAACTCAATGACAACGACACGCCCTCGTTCCAGTTGGCGGTCAACTTTCCGTTGTGCGATGTCACCGACGACAACGGCCCGTTCGAGACCACCTTCGGAACACACCGGATGAACAGGACCGAAGCGATGGCGGGATTGAAGGACGGTTCGCTGCCAGTGCATTCATTGAAGATGGCGCTCGGCGATGTGATGATCCGCGACGTGCGTGCCATCCACCGGGGTACGCCCAATCGCACCGAGACACCGCGGCCGATGGTGGTATTGGGCTACAGCCGCCGCTGGCTGCTTCGCCCAGAGGTGCACATCCGCGTACCGCGCGAGGCCTGGAACACACTTTCACCGATCGGCAAGCAACTGCTGCGCAACAACCCGATCGTGGATGAGGCGAACCTGCGCGAGGAAAGCGAAAGCTACCGCGCGTTCGCATACTGAAGCCGGCGACGCGCGGTGGCGGAAGACTTCATTGAACTGACGGCCGGCGAATTGCGCCTGGGCCTGAGTCCGACGGTGGGCGGCTCCATTGCGCACTTCAGCCGCGAATGGCGCGAGGCCGGCGCGCTTCGCCGGACGCACTGGCTGCGCCCGGCCACA
Organism: Variovorax sp. BGA-UO-ETr-C22; assembly: GCF_059567965.1. Lineage (NCBI taxonomy): Bacteria > Pseudomonadati > Pseudomonadota > Betaproteobacteria > Burkholderiales > Comamonadaceae > Variovorax > Variovorax sp. BGA-UO-ETr-C22. Next base: position 201,529 of record NZ_JCAQPA010000008.1, on the reverse strand, counting down.
GTGCAGAGCATGCTGAATGGAGAGCCGCTGGGCATGGGCAGCTTCCCGCTGGTGCCATTCTGCAACCGCATCCGCAATGGCGCGGCAATGTTCGCCGGTCGCGAGATCCGCATGCACCCGAACCATCCGGGCAGCGATTCGCCGCATCCACTGCACGGTATCGGTTGGCTGCGCCCCTGGCGCACGGTTGCGGCTTCAAACACCCGGGCGACCTTGCAATTGGCGGTCGAAGCCGATACCGAATGGCCGTGGTCGTTCAGTGCGTCGCAGACTTTCGAGCTCTCCGCCACGGCGCTGACGGTGTCGATGGCAGTGACAAACCGGGACACCGTGCCCATGCCGGCCGGCATCGGACATCACCCCTACTTTCCGCGCGACGACCGGACCCGCATCACAGTTCGCACCAGAGCGATGTGGGAAGGCGACCAGGACGTCCTGCCAATCGCGTTGTCGACCCACGAGGCCGTCGCCCGCTTGGCAGCCGGCACTGGCGTGGCGGATCTCGTGCTGGACAACAACTTCAGTGGCTGGGACCGCGAGGCGTACATCGAATGGAGCGACGATGCGAATGGCCCGGCGCGGTCGCTCGTGATGCGGGCGCAAGCGCCTTTGGACTTTTTCGTGCTGTACAGCCCGGCGCGGGCGGACCACTTCTGCGCAGAGCCGGTCAGTCAGTGCACCGATTGGATCAACCTGCGCGCCGAACATTCCGCAGCAGACCTGGGCGGCGCCAGTTTGGCGCCGGGCGAAACGCTGGTCGCCCAGTTCTCGCTGCTACCTCGCTGGAGTTGAGCATGTCGCAGCTCTATTCAGCTCTGGATGCACGCTTCCGCCGGCTGGTCTTGCCAAACGCCGAACTGGAATGTCTGTACGAAGGCGGCCGCTGGCTGGAAGGCCCATTGTGGCTTCCCGACAGCGAGCAGCTCCTGTTTTCCGATATCCCGAACGATCAAGTGCTGCGCTGGGTGCCAGGCGTCGGCGTCGGCGTGTTCAGCCGGGGCGGCTTTCAGAATGGCCGCGCGCGCGACGGCCAAGGCCGCGTGCTCGCTTGCGAACACGGCAGTCGAAGCCTCGTTGCACGTGACCTGAACGGCAGCGTCAGCGTGCTGGCCAGTCACTTTCAAGGCAAACGCCTGAATTCGCCGAACGACGTGGCAGTGCATGGCGATGGCAGCATCTGGTTCACCGATCCCGACTACGGCATCCTGACGGATTACGAAGGGCATCGCGCGCAACGAGAGCAGGAAGGCTGCTGGGTCTTTCGTCTGGGCGCCGGGGAGCGCGAACCGCAGGCGGTGGTGACCTCCATGACCAAGCCCAACGGGCTGGTCTTTTCGCCCGATGGCCGCACGCTGTACGTGTCCGAGAGCGGTGGCTCGCACGTGCCAGGCACGCCGGCGCACATCCGGCGCTTTACGGTCCGTGGCGCCGAACTCGAGCCCGACGGCGTGCTGGGCACCCTCGACTGCGGCTTGCCCGACGGCCTGGCCGTAGACGAACAAGGCAACGTGTGGAGCAGTGCCGGCGACGGGGTGCACTGCTTTGCGCCGGACGGCACACTGTTGGGCAAGCTCGCGCTGGGCGGCGTCGTCAGCAACTTGTGTTTTGGCGGCGCAAAACGCGACCGACTCTTCATCACTACTGCGCGGCGGCTGCTGTGCCTGGCCGTTGCAGTGCGCGGTGCGCGGCCTCTGACCGGTGCGGCCGCTGCCGGAACTTTGGCAACACCATGACCATTCCCACTGCATCCACCAATTCAACTGCTGCAACCGCGCCATGGCCCATGGTCGTGCCGCTGATCGCCATTCTTCGCGGCATCCATCCAGAGGAGGCAGTGACCCATGCGCGCGCCCTGCTTGACGCCGGCTTCGAGTGCATCGAAATTCCGACCAACTCGCCCGCGTGGGAACGCAGCGTGCGCGCTGTGTCGGACTTCGCCGGCGCGCGCGCGCTGGTCGGTGCTGGCACGGTGCTGGAGGTGGCCCAGGTCCGCGCCTTGAAGGCTGCCGGTGGCCGCATCGCGGTCGCCCCCGACACCTGCCCCGGCGTGATCGAGCAAGCGGTACGCGAAGGCATGGTCGCATTGCCGGGCGCGATGACGGCAAGCGAAATCTTCGCGGCTCGCCGCGCCGGCGCCCATGGCGTCAAGATCTTCCCGGCTGCCTCGCTGGGACCGGACTATGTGCGCGCGCTGCGCGCCGTGGTGCCGAGTGACTTCCCGCTGTTCGCCGTTGGCGGCGTCACGCCGGACAACCTCCAATTCTGGCTCGCCTCGGGTTGCCGCGGCGCGGGGCTGGGCTCTGACCTCTACAAGCCGGGCCAATCCAGCGCAGACACAGCGGCGCGAGCATCGGCGTTCATTCAAGCCTGGCACTCATCCATCAGGAAAACCTCATGAAAATCACTCGACTCACCACCTATCGCGTTCCTCCGCGCTGGATGTTCCTGAAAATCGAAACCGACGAAGGCATCGTCGGTTGGGGCGAGCCGGTGCTGGAGGGGCGGGCACGCACCGTCGAGGCAGCGGTGATGGAGTTGTCGCACTACCTGATCGGCCAAGACCCGCGCAACATCAACGACCTGTGGCAAGTAATGTATCGCGGCGGCTTCTACCGCGGCGGCCCGGTACTGATGAGCGCCATCGCCGGCATCGACCAAGCCCTCTGGGACATCCTGGGCAAGTCGCTCGATGTGCCGGTTTACCAGTTGCTGGGCGGCAAGCTGCGCGATCGCATGAAGACCTACTGCTGGGTTGGCGGCGACCGCCCGGCGGAGGTGGTGGAGGCGATCGGCGCAGCCATGGCGCGCGGCTTCGACACCTTCAAGATGAACGGCACCGAGGAATTCGGCATGGTCGACACGCACGCTGCGGTAGATCGCGCGATAGAAAAATTCGGCGAGATCCGCGCGACCTTCGGTTCGGAAGTGGACTTCGGGATCGACTTCCATGGACGTGTCAGCTTGCCAATGGCCAAGGTGCTGCTGCGCGAGCTAGAACCGCTGCGGCCGCTCTTCGTGGAAGAGCCGGTGCTGGCCGAGCACGCCGAGCATTACGCGCGGTTGGCCGAGCACACCGCTATCCCTCTGGCGGCCGGCGAGCGCATGTACTCGCGTTACGATTTCAAGCGAGTGCTCGCCGGCGGCGGCATCGCCATCCTGCAGCCGGACGTTTCACATGCCGGCGGAATCTCCGAGTGCGTACGCATCGCTGGCATGGCCGAGGCGCACGATGTGGCCCTGGCGCTGCATTGCCCTTTGGGCCCACTGGCTCTAGCTGCGTGCCTGCAGGTGGACTTCGTCTCGCATAACGCTGTGTTCCAAGAGCAGAGTATGGGCATCCACTACAACCGCGGTGCGGACCTGCTGGATTACATCTCCAACCCCGAAGATTTTGCAGTGAAGGACGGCTTCCTGACGGCCAGCTCCCGCCCCGGCCTGGGCGTGGTGATGAACGAGGAACGCATCCAAGAAGCCGCCAAGGACGCGCCCGATTGGCACAATCCGGTCTGGCGCCATCCTGACGGCAGCGTGGCCGAATGGTAGGAGACACGCCGCGCCTCATCGCGCTCGACTGGGGTAGCACGTCACTGCGCGGCTATCTGATGGACAAGCAAGGTGAGGTGGTCGCCCAGTGCTCCAGCGAGGCCGGGGCGAGCAAACTGGACGGCGGCGCCGAGGCGTTCGAGTCCGCACTGCGCAGCCTGGCGGGCGACTGGCTGGCCGCCAATCCGGAATTGCCCATCGTGGCCTGCGGCATGGTTGGCAGCAAGCACGGCTGGGCCGAGGCGCCTTACGTGAGCGCGCCCGCGCCTCTGAGTGAGCTGGCCGCGCATGTCCGGTCGGTGGAGACCACCAGCGGGCTGCACGTGCGTATCATCCCCGGCCTTTCGTGGCAACCGGCCGAGGGCGCGCCCGAGGTCATGCGCGGCGAGGAGACCCAAGTGGCGGCGCTGCTGGCCGCACAACCGGAACTGGCCACGGGCTGCCGCATCGTGCTACCCGGAACCCATTCCAAATGGGTGCTCACGCACCAATCCGCCGTGCAATCGTTTCATACCTACATGACCGGTGAGCTGTTCGATGTGCTGCTGCGTCATTCGGTGTTGGCCCGCACAACCCGGCCCGAGGGTGCTTTGGACGCGTCGGCGTTCGAACGCGGCGTGGCTGTTGCGCAAGCGCACGGCGGCGCAGATCTCGCTCGGCTTTTATTCGGTGTTCGCACCCTCGGCCTATTCGAGCGCATGACCGGCCAAGCCTTGGCGGACTACACGTCGGGCTTGCTGATCGGGAGCGAAGTTGTTTCAGGCACCAACTCGGGCCCGGCGTCGGACGAGCTGCCCACCCGGGTCGTTGGCGCCGACGCTCTGATCGAACGCTATTTGGTCGCGTTCGGCCTGTGCGGACATGCTGCCGAGCCGGCTGCAGTCAGTGCGGCCTCAGGGATCTGGCAGATTGCAAAGGAAGCCGGGTGGATGCGCTAACGCCGTGCGCGCGCGGCGGGGGCGCACAAGGGGCTTGGAGTGACCCCCTCGGGGTGGACAGGTCGGTGTTCATGAATTGACATGTCGTCGGGCGTGTTGTTGCTCGAATTCGTCTGGGGGCATGTAGCCCAGTGATGAGTGTAGGCGTCGCTTGTTGTATCGCTCATCGAGGAATGTTGGAAGGCGGTCCTGGAGGTCTTGAAGGTCGAGGTAATCGACCTTCAAGACCTCTTTCAAAAGAAGACCTAGCTTCTTCAATCGACGAACTGCGGAGGATGGGACGCGGAGCAAGGCCCCCCCAATCTGTCGACATATCGCAGCACATTTCTATGCTCAAGCGACAAGCTGAAGATCTAGGGGCTTGCGAACTGATGATGACGCTGGACGAGCTCCTGGCGGGCATTCAGTCGAGTCCTCCAACCATCGAGCTGATGGTGCTCTTATGCGAAGCATACAAATGCCTCTCTGAGCTGACGGTGAGCCACCAGCCGCCTTAGCTGAAGTCCATCTTGGGCATCACCCACTGACACACGCGGCGCAGCATCCGGGTGTCTGACCACTCGGCCTTGGCCGCGAAGTGGTGCAGTGCTTGATGCCGTGCGCTGGCGTGTGTCGGATCCACTCGCGCGGCCATGGGCCCTATGCTCTTGCGCGACAGGGGGAGCTCAGCCCCGTGCAATAACCGCGAAGGCCGGGGTGCCGGTCCGTGTGACCCAGGCCCGCGCTCCGGTGCTCCAGGTAGCTATCGAAGCGCTCGGCTGCATTCATCAATCCTCCGGTGCGAAGACGAGAGGACCGCATTATTTCATTTATGACACAGTAAGACGAAGCGGCCTCTCGGAATTTCCGACAGCTCCTCTATTCTCAACGTATCGCCGGAAACTCCCGCGGGGCGTATTCGCATACGCAGCGCACGGGAAACATGGTGCGAATCCACACGAGCTGGAGCAGTTGCGGCATGCCAATGCCCGAAGCTGAAGTAGATATGCACAGGAGGGGCGGGCCACCTCCAATACCCTTGGGCCAGACGCCATGGCAAAAGTGCTATTGCGCCGCCAGTGGCAATTGGCCAGCGATGACGGGAGATTTCGCTGAAATTCCGAGGTGCTGCCAGTTTTTTGCCACGACATAATTGTTGAAGCAGGCAAGCCTTTGATGTCGATTCGTTATACCGGCTTGCGTCAAGAAGTTCAGACAAGAAGACAATCCCATGCCTTTACAAGGACTCATGCGCACCAGGTTTTTCTTGTTGACTCTAGCCTGGATGCTGCCTCTGATCGCCGCCGCTGTGCCGCAACCGGGTGGAGTGCTGAACGTGGCCCTGCATGCCCAACCGGCAACACTTGATCCAGCGGGACGTAGTGGCGATGCGGGCGCTCAGGCCGTGATGTACGCAGTTTATGATCCCTTGATCGACATGCAGCGCGATGGTAGCTACAAGTTCGCGCTCGCGACCAAGGTAAAGTCCTCTCCGGACAGTCGCATTTGGACAGTCACACTGCGCCAAGGTGTGAGCTTCCACGACGGCACGCCATTCAATGCTCAAGCGGTGGCTGCACATTTCAAGCGTCTGGCCAATCCAAAAACGCACTGCACCTGCTTGCCGACCATGCAAGCGATCACATCCATCGAGACGCCGGCTACCGACACTGTGGTATTCAAGCTCGCAAGCGGCTGGGCTTCGTTTCCAGCGCAAGTTCTGGGATCGGCCTTTGCCTTCATCCCTTCGCCCACTGCGGTCGCCGCCAACGGACCGGACTATGGAACCCGGCCCGTGGGAACGGGCCCCTTCAAGCTGGTGCAATTCACGTGGGGTGACCGGATCGTCGTGGAGCGCAATCCTTCGTACTGGCGCAGCGCTCTGCCTTACCTGGACCGCATCGTCTTCCGACCGCTACCCGACGAGCAAACCCGTCTGCAGAGTTTGCGCGCCGGCGACATTGATCTCATGCAGACGATCAATCCCTTGCAAGCCGAGCAGGCGCGTGCGGTCGGCATGCAGGCCCGGATCAACATGGGACTGGGCTCGAAGATGGTCGTGTTGGACACTTCACGCGAGCCGTTCAGTGACCCGCGCGTACGACGCGCGTTGGCCTTGGCCGTCAATCGCGAGGCGTTGGTCAAGGTAATGACCAACGGTATCTGCAGGCCGGGCCAAGGTCCGTTGGGTGAAGGTTCACCGTACGACGGAAAGGCCGCATGGCCAGGATTCGATCAGAAGGCTGCGCGCGAATTGTTGGTGGCCTACGGCAAGCCTGTCGCATTCGAATTGCTCACGGTCGCCAGCCCGGACGGACGCAAGCAAGCGGAAGTTCTTCAGCAGATGTGGCGTGCGGTCGGTGTGCAGGTGAAAATTTCGGCAGTTGACTTCCCGCAGATCGCGGAACGCGTTCTTTCCAAGAAGAATTTCGAGGCTGCCAGTTGGGTGGCGCAAGAGTACCCCGATCCCGATGGCCTGTTTGAAGGTTTCCACTCGCGTGGGCGTTTCAATTACATGAAGTACTCGAACCCGAAGGTGGATTTTCTGCTCGAGCTAGCCCGTGTCAATACGGACCCTAAGGTGCGCCTCGATAGCTACCAACAGGTGAACAAGATTCTTGCCGAGGATTCGCCGGTCATCTTCCTGATGCGCAAAATCGGCGCCATCATCTACAAACCATCGGTACAGGATGTGCCGCCAGCCGAATGGGCCGGCGTACAGATTTTTCGATCCACGGAAATCTGGCTGAAAAAATAGACGAGCGAGATTCTTGCGATGAATTCCTCCATCCGGCACATGTTGCGATTGGTGCCCGTGCTCTTCGGATCGACTGTGCTCACGTTCGTGCTCATCAACTTGCTTCCAGGGGATCCGGTCGTCTCGATACTCGGCGACCAGGCATCTCCAGCCCAGATTGAGGATCTGCGCAGCCAGATGGGGATGGATCGCTCGGTGCTCCTGCGCTACTTCGACTGGCTGATGTCGGCGCTCCACGGTGATCTCTCGCGCTCGCTGATGACCAGAGAGCCGGTGACTGAGGTCGTGGTGCAGCGCTTGCCGGTCTCGCTGCAGCTGATGCTGATGGCACAGGCGATAGCACTTATTGTTGGTCTGCCGCTCGGGGTTGTTGCCGCCTGGCGCCGAGACAGCGCGCTGGACCGGGTGATCAATATAGGCGCATACGGCCTCCTGTCGGCGCCCGCTTTCATTCTTGCGATCATCCTCATCTACGTAGTTTCCGTGCGGTTTGGCTTGCTACCGGCCACTGGCTACACCTCGATCGGTACAGACCCTCTCGCAAACATGCGCAGCATGGCATTGCCTTCGCTCGTTCTTGCTGCCACACCGATGGCGATCTACGCGCGTCTGGTTCGCAGCGACATGATCGCCACGCTGCAGGAGGACTTCATCTTGCTAGCCAAGGCCCAGGGTCACAGCGCAGGCTACATCTTGTTCAGGCAGGCGTTGCGGCCGTCACTTCTGCCAATGATCACCGTGTTCGGCGTCAATACTGGTGTGCTCCTTGGAGGTGCGGTCATCATCGAATACCTCTTCGCGCTACCCGGCCTCGGGAGCCTCATGGTCGATGCGACCCTCAATCGCGACTATCCACTGCTGCAGGGGGTGGTCCTGTGCATCGCTGTCGCCTTTTGCCTCGTCAATTTGCTGGTCGACCTGGCCTATCTGCTGCTTGACCCGAGGATCCGTCATGAATGAGAGAAGCGCCAAACTGAGGGTTTTTCGGCGCGACGCTTGGTTGCTATTGGCCCTCACTTGGATGACGCTACTCCTCAGCGCGGCGGTCCTGGCACAGTGGCTTCCACTGCTGGATCCGGCGAACGATACCGACTACACGCAACTGTCAATGCCGCCCTCGATGGCCCACTGGCTTGGCACGGACGATGTCGGTCGCGACCTGTTCTCGCGCATCATCTGGGGCGCTCGAATCTCGTTGACGGTGGGATTGAGCGCAACTTTGATCGGACTGTTCGTCGGCGGTGCGCTCGGTTTGTCGTCGGGCTATTTTCGAGGCTACTATGAAGAGGCCGTGCTGTGGTTGATCGACGTGATCCTATCCCTTCCACCGCTGGTGGCTGCCATGACGATCAGCGCAGTGCTTGGGCCCAGCCTCACCAATGTGACACTGGCCATCGCTTTCATCAAGATTCCTGCGTTCGCCCGAGTGACCCGCGCCGCCACCCTTGGGTATGCAAATCGCGAATTCGTGCTTGCAGCCCATTCGCTCGGCGCATCGCACCGTGACGTGCTGCTGCGCGAGCTGCTGCCGAATGTATTCCTTGCGGTCGGCACTTATGGCTTGACCAGCGTAGCCATTGCGATCGCCACCGAAGGTGGACTTGCATTTCTCGGCTTGAGCGTGCCACCTCCCGCAGCCAGTTGGGGTGCCTTGATCGCGCAAGGGCGACCCGTGCTCGCGGAGGCTCCGCATGTGGCCCTGGTTCCAGCGCTGGTGATTTTTGTGACTGTGCTCGCGCTTAATGTCATTGGTGACGCATCGCGCAAGCGTCTCGACACACGAGGAGCCGCACTTTGAGCGCATTGCTTCAAGTTCGTGGTCTTGGCGTCTGGTTGCGCAACGGTGACGCCGCTTCGCACGTGATCGACGATGTCAGTTTTGACATCGCCGCAGGCGAGATGCTTGGCCTCGTTGGCGAATCGGGGGCCGGCAAAACAGTGTTGGCGCGTACGTTGCTCGGCCTGTGTCGACCTGGCAGTGTCAAGGGTGTCATAGGCTCGATTCGCTTTGAAGGTCATGAACTCACAACGCTAAGCGAACGCGATTGGCGAGCGCTGCGTGGCGTTAGCATCGCGATGGTGTTTCAGGACCCAATGACCGCGCTCAATCCCGTATTGACAGTCGGCGAGCAAATTGAGCACGCGTTGACGCGCCGGCGCGGCCTGTCACGCGCCGAGGCTCGGCGACGTGCAGTGGAACTGCTGGAGCGCGTTGGCATGCCAGATCCGACGCGCCGCGCTCGCCAGTATCCAGTTCAATTGTCCGGTGGCTTGCGTCAGCGCGTAGTTATCGCGTTGGCATTGTCATGTGAACCCAAGTTACTGATTGCCGATGAGCCTACTACGGCGCTCGACGTCACTGTGCAGGCGCAGGTACTCGATCTGCTAGATCATTTGCGCCGCGAGCGAGGCATGGCGGTGATGCTAATCAGTCACAATCTGGCCGTGGTCGCTTCACATGCGGACCGCGTCGCCGTGATGTATGGCGGCCGCGTCGCCGAGATCGGGCCAAGCGAAGCGTTGTTCGTCACGCCGCGCATGCGCTACACCGCCGCGCTGCTTCGCGCGTTGCCGCGGTTGCACGATGATCGTCACGTCCGGCTGGAGAGCATCGACGGCCGACCTCCAGATTTGCACAATCTCCCGGCGGGTTGCCGCTTCGCCCCCCGTTGCCCGCACGCCGACGCGCGCTGTGCAACTCAGCCGCCGCTGTCAGGCGATTTCGAAACCCTTCACCGCTTTGCGTGCTGGCACCCTGCGCCAGTGGGCGAGTCGACGTTGGTGGCTTCGCGATGAATGAACCAGCTTTGCTGGAGGCTAGGGGTGTGCAGGTCGACTTCAAAGTTCGAGGACGGCGCCTACACGCGGTTGCCGGTGCCACGCTTAGTGTGGCACACGGGGAATCGGTAGGCCTGGTCGGCGAATCTGGCTGTGGAAAATCAACTTTCGGTCGCGCCCTCGTGCGTCTCGTGGAACTCACGGCCGGTGAAGTCCGCTTCAACGGCACGGATGTCACGGGGTTAAAAATGAGCGGTCTGCGCGCATTGCGACGGTGCATGCCGATCATTTTTCAGGATCCGATATCGTCGCTCAATCCTCGGCGCAATATCGGAGAAACCATAGCCGAGCCACTGCGCTATGCAGGAAATCGCGATGTCAATGCGCAGGTGCGTACAGCAACAGCGTTACTCGAACGCGTCGGCCTCGATCCCGCATTTGCGTCACGCAAACCACACCAGTTGTCGGGCGGTCAATGCCAGCGAGTGTCGATTGCACGCGCGCTGGCTGCGCAGCCTCAGTTGCTGATCTGCGATGAGGTCGTGTCGGCACTCGATGTCTCGGTGCAGGCGCAGATCATAAATTTGTTACAGGATCTGCGACTCGAACGCGGGCTCGCCTTGCTTTTCATCTCGCACGACCTGGCAGTTGTACGCCGCATTGCGGACCGCGTCGCGGTGATGTACCTAGGCGTACTGTGCGAAGTGGCGGATGTTGACAGCTTCTTCGCAGCTCCCGCGCACCCTTACAGCCAGGCACTGCTGTCGGCGGCGCCCGACATGAACAGCATCGGCAAGCACTCGCGGATTACATTGAAGGGGGAGACGCCGTCCCCGTTCGACCCTCCTAGCGGATGCCGCTTTCGTACCCGCTGCCCCCGTGCGGAAGAACTCTGCGCCACCGAAGCGCCTCTGCTGCGCGACATTGTTCCGGGCCGAAGCGTTGCGTGCCATTTCCCCATCAGGGTTGCTCCATAAAAATGACTGCATCACTGACCCGCCCGCGCAACGCTGTGGTGATTCTGCTGGACAGCCTGAATCGCCATTGACGCGGAGGCTAGGGTTCCAACGCGTTCAAGACGCCGCAGTTCGACCGCATCTGTGACTCTGCTTTGCGCTGCGATCGCCACTACGCCGGATCGCTGCCATGCAAGCCGGCGCGGCACGACATCTTGAGCGGCGCCCTGGACTTCCTCTGGCTGTATTGGCGGATCAATCGAGGTATGAGGGCGCGACCAGGTGTTTACTGCTTGGTGCCGGCGTCGTCGCCCAGTTCGTGTCGTGACCACTTGCTGGCAGGCGTTTGGGAGCGCGAAGCGCTCTTTATCGACCGTATCCACAAGTACGTTCCCGCGCCAGCGCAGGCGAATGCGCCGTTGTCATTGTGGTCAAATCGCTGGTCCACCATGCCACTGCGCAATGTGCCTAGTCGACGTCTTCGCCCCCTGGTCGCCGTGCGTGCATCGACTTCACGCTTGGGAGCGACGTATCGGTCCTTCATCGACCTTTCGTTGATGGCGACATCCAGCCGCTCTGGGCGCGAGACGTGAGGGTCAGCGGAATCACTTGTGGGCACTCGATGAGGATCCTGGCGAGTTGATTGATTTGGCAGGAGCCGGCTTGGAGGCCGTGTATGCTAAAAAGCTGTGAGATGCACTGCTGCCAATCGAGGCCCCGGACGATCTGGTGATCCGCTTGGGCTCTCGACTTGATTCGTTTCATCCAAGCATTAAACGGTGGCCCGTAACGTATTCCGTCAGAGAAATGCCGCATCGATTGATAGAGCCGGAGTTCGTTCTCAAGGCGATTCCTCCGCGATCCGGAAAGCTGATCGTGGGGAGAGCTCGGTTGAGCTTGCATGCCCCTCGCATCCGAGACTGCCAAGTGTTGCTTTTGGAAGCGCCGGCAGGTTTTGGTAAGACTGCACTGTTAGCTCAATGGCGTCGGCAATGGCTGCAACGTGGGGTTTCGGTCGCGTGGCTCGCACTCGACGAGCGCGACGAGGGGATGCGGTTCATCTCGGCGATTCAGTACGCCGTGAGCGCCGCATCGTCGAAGCTTTCGCTGGCTGTCAAGGAGATCGACTCAGCCAAGGATGCTATGGCTGCTGCAACGAGGTGGCTTGCGAATGTGGCCGCAATGGCTGCGCCGCTCGCGTTGATTCTGGATGACATTCATACATTGCAAGATCCCGGTGCACGCAGCCTGCTTGGGTACATCGTCTGCAATGCCCCCGCAAATCTGACACTCGCCCTAGCTTCAAGAACGAAGATCGAATTGCCTGCGGCCAGACGTGCCGGGAATTCCACATGGTGTACTTTGGATGCCCGTGCGCTGAGAATGACGTCGGCAGAGACGACTGAAGTCCTTGCCATGCGCTTTGGCAAAGGCATGAATAAGGACATGGCTGCAAGGCTCCACGAGACCAGCGAAGGCTGGGTACTCGGGTTGCAGTTGATGAGCTCAACCATTGAGCAAGAGGCCGCTGCTGGACACTCCTTGGATCTTGCCCAGCGGGCGGCGCAGGGGGGAGGGCAGTACTTCATGGAGTTTCTGCTCAATCGACTGAGCCACACCGCAGTGGACTTGTTGCTCCGAAATTCATTGGTGGATGCCATTCATCCGGGATTGTGTGTCGAGCTGACCGGTCGGGCTGAGAGTGCCGCCGAACTGGAACAATTGCGCGAGTCGACGCCCGTTCTCGATGCGACGGTCGGCGGCGATTGGATGAAGATGCATCCACTTGCCCGCGAAGTTCTGCGTGTTCGGGCCCTGGAGATACTCGCCCCTGATGAACTTCAACTCATTCACGAGCGAGCGGCCGACTGGTTGGCTCGGCGCGGGCTGGATGAACAAGCTGCGCACCATGCTCTGGCGGCGGGTCAAGTGGATCGCGCCTACGAGTTGGCGGAGCGCTGCCTGTACTCTCTGGCGCTAGACGGACATGTTGGCAGGGCAAGAGCGCAGCTGGATCGCATTCCTCTTGAAGTGCTGTTGTCGAGACCCAGGCTGGCGCTCGCAGGTGCATTCGTCAGGGCGTTCGGCGAGCCCGATGCCCAGGCAGGAAAATTGATCGCGGCGGTGCGCGCCGAAGTCGACCTGCCGGCAGAGATCAAGCGGGAAGCGGTAGCTGTCGAGATCATTTTGGCATTCGTTCAGGAAAGCTATGACCGGGCGGCTGAGTTGGTCGCAGAGTTGGAGGAGGCCTATCCCACCGGTTCTGCCGACTTGGATCAGCGCATCCTGAACCAGGGGAGCCTCATTCTCCTGCTCACAGGACAGCCTCATCTGGCTCGACACCGCTGTACCAGAGGTGCTCCCGCGCATGTCACGGAGGAACTGAGCCCGGGACGAATCGCCTGTGTTCATCTTGTCGGTCGGAGCTACTTATGGGAGGGGAAAGCGACGCTGGCAGCGGATGTGCTCGGCCCTGCATCCGACGATGTGCGCAGGAAGCTGGGTCGGCGAAACAGGTATTCCATCATGCTGGATACCACGTTGGCTGCCGCTTTGTGGGATCTCGATCAACCCGACGCCGCCGCCGCACTGCTGGCCGATCGCTTGGACGTTATTGCGGCCGAAGGTCTGCCGTTTCTGGTTTCTAGAGGGCTCATTACCGCGTCGCGTATCGCGGCGTGGGAGGGCCATGAGGCCAGGCGCCTGGATCTGCTCGACTACCTGTGTACCCTTGCAGAGACGCGGAACTCACCCTGGATGATGTTGGAGGCGCTTTCAGAGTTGATCGCCGTGCATTCGCGTGCCGGGCGTGCCCATTCCAGCACGCGTTTGTTGCAACGCGCCAGCGCCGCCCATGCGGACGCATTGCGGCTGAACTCCAAGACATTGGCGCCGCTGCTGGATCTCCGGCTGTGCATTTCTCAGGTTTACACCTGTATTGCGAACAGGGAGTTTCGCGAGGCGCTGCGGTATCTTGAGCGCGCAGTGCCACGAGCGAGCGAACTGCGCCGTGGGCAAGACTACATCGAGTGTAGGCTGTTGCAGGTACTGTCGATGCATCGACTCGGCGAGGATACGGGAGAGCTCTTGCGGGAGTCGATCAATCTGGCAGGAGTGCTCGGCCTCAAGCGGATCATGGTTGACACGCATCCTGAGCTTGCTGGTCTGGTGTCCGATGTGTCGCACGATGTAGCGCATCTGGTTTCAAATGGCCGCATCCCAGTTACGCAGCGCAGTTCTGCGTCCGTTGCGCGCTGGGAGGACATGGTGGCACCGACCGAATTACTAACGCCCAAGGAACGTGAGGTCTTGGGGCTGTTGTCACAGGGTTTGCAGAACAAAGAGATTGCAGCTGCCAGCGCCGTGGGTCAGGAGACGGTCAAGTGGCACATCAAAAATCTTTTTGCGAAGCTGGGGGCGTCAAGTCGCCGGCATGCCGTCGCTCGGGCCCGCATGCTCGGCATTCTTGCCGTCGAAGACTGAGTCTGGAACGATTCGCGTTATGGCGACGTGCAGGTCGTTAGAGGTCGCCCAGAGATTGGAGTCGTTGGAGCTCGCCTCGCGCGAGTACTTGATGCGTGTGAGAGCCACAAATCTCCAAAAATTGGGAGTACCTGGTCGCCGCCTTCCCAAAGTTTCTCTCGGCTTCAAAGGTTTGAGCTTCTAGCACTGCGACCTTGAATAGGTCGTCGTATGAGGACGAGAGTTTTCTTGCTTCTGCGCTCGAGTGGCTTAGCTCGGGAGTGGATGAGCGCAGAGATTCGACAACTTCAAGAATTTCTACCATGGCGCAAGCAAGTCGAGTTCTATGTTGCTCTTCGGGAAACAGTTTTTTTGCATCTATTCGCGCAATGGCGCGGTCGATCAGCTGCAGCGAAACACGCAAGCTACTGCAGACATAAAAAATGGATTCGGACTGCATTTCTTACTCCCTTTCGAAGTTCTCGATTGGCTGTGATCATCTATGCTCAATCGTCCCAGACAACGGCCGAGCCATGGAGAACGGTTCCCACGCTAAGGCCCGAGATTCACGCAAGTACTTGGTCTCCTTCTTCCTCGATTGCATTCGTAGAGCTGGTGACCCACGACATCACCCGTGGGCCGCCAACCTCTGCTCATTACGGGTATGCCGGGGTCTGGCCCTGCAATGACAACCACTCACCCGTCGCGAGTTGATTGGCCTTTCCTGCGCCCAACGCGTAAAACTGTTGCGCAGCGAGTGGGAGATTGAGGGCGGCCACCGAATTGAGCGCTGTCTGCGACAGGGGAATGCCGTACATGAAGAAGACGTCGCGCAAGTTCTGGCCGATGATCTTCGAGCTCAGCACATACAGCAATTCGTGGTTAGGAATGCTGTTGTTGGTGTAGCTGCTCATTCCGTAGTTACCCGCCGTGTTAGTGCTCCATTTCTTGGCAACTAGGCGCCCTCCTTTGGACAGGAGGGTCAGAAACTCGATGGTGCTGGCAGCCGTCGGTTGGGCGGCCTCGGGATGCCGGGCCTGGGTGTAGAGATACGCCAGCTGGAAGTACATAGCGAGCATCGGCCTTTGTTCCGGACCGCCCCACAGTCGAGCCTGCATGTCTGCGCGCTGCAATTCACCGCTCAGGCTACCAGCTCGATTGTCCTGAATCATCTTGTACAAGGCGGCGTGGTCGGTATTCGCGCCGCTCGCATCCTCGCCGAGGACGGCATAGCGGCGCAGCATGTGAGCGCTCGACAGCGTATTGTTGTCGCACTCGATGTCGCAACCTTTGCCGTCGATCACAACGTGCATCCACGGCTGTACGGTGTTGTGACCCAGTTCATGGGGCCAGCCCCACCCAATGTCCATCGACCAATTGCCGTTGTCGATCGGCTGACCGGAGCAGCCGCCACCACAAGCCGCAAGCCAACTCACGAAGTGCTGAACACCCGGGGCGTTGTGTACAACGTCATCGCAAGCCCAGCCGAAGGTGGTGCACAGCGTCGACACTGTGCTTGGCATCGCCATGTCGTTGTAGCCGTTTGACATGTGGTTGGTATCCATCAGGATGCCAACGATGCGCTTGGTGACGAGGTCCTGAGGTGTCCGCAGCGTGCCTGCTGGCATACCGTATTTGAAACTTTCGAGCGCGCTGGCGATGGTCTGCTGAAGTTCGCCGCCGCGGAACTTGAAAGTGGCCCACCCATAATCCCGGCGCTGCAGCGCTGCCATCGCCGCATCCAGATCGGCCTGCGCAGGTGTACCCTGGCTGAAGTCGAAGTGTGCATACTTGACAACGCCCCTGATGCGCAGCTTGACCTTCTGCCCGGCGGCGGCGCCGCTGTAGCTTAGAAACAGAGGCCCCCCGAAAGGCGTGACGAAGTCGTTGACAGCATCGCGTTGCAGCGGCACGGTCCAGGAGGGCGCTTGGCGCGGACGACTGTAGTTGTCTTCCTTTAATGGGTTACCGGAGGTCCGGATGTAGCCCGTTTGCAGGCCGAGATTGACGCCAGCAGGTGCATCGGCGATTTCCAGAGCTACCGCCCTGGCAGGGATGGCGCCTCGGCCGATTGCCGTCTTGCCGCTACCTTGAGGGAGCGTGAACTCGATGGTCTCGTAGTCGGTGCTCGCGGCAAGCTTCTGGGCAACAGCTGGCATGTAGTCGCCTTGGCCCCCGGGGTTGGTCGTGGTCGTTTTGCGGCTGAATGCTTCCCAGGAATCAGATGCATAGGCGCGCAGGAAGTTGGCGGCATCGCCTGTACGGCTAATCTTGCCGTAGCCAACCTCAGGACGCCACTCGTCGGCCCACAGCACCAGCAGACGCTGCAATTCGGTATTCTCCGCCTTGAACACCTTCTGACCCGCCGTTTCATTGTTCGACAGGTCCTTGCGGACCAAATTGATGGCGTCGATGGGGACGCTATCAATCGTGAAGTCTTGGGTGTACTTGTCTTTCGCAAGCAATTGGAGCGCTTGCACCAGCTTGCCGAGCTGGTCTGCGCGCGCCAGGGCGTCAGCGGCGGTGCGGTTTGCACTCACTGTGTAGGTTGGCTCACTGGCAAAGAAATTGCCGGGCTCACCATTGACATTCATGCCCATGCCGGCCAGCAACTGCGTGCCGCCTGCGGAGTACCACCAGCCACCGTGCATGTAGATCACGGATTTGCCGGCTTTCAGGTAAGTCCGCACCAACTCGTCCAGGCCAGCATTGTTGGGAACGTTGGCGCCAAACACGAGCAGATCGGCGTCATCCCAGCAGGTGTTGGTAGGCGAAGCGATGTCGCAACTGATTTCTTGAACCTGCTTTTCGAGGCGGTTCGTCACAAAACTCTTGACCACGCTCGAGTTGTAGCCCGACTGGCTGAATCTGATGATCGCAGGCAGATTGCCTTGGGCTTGGCCAGTCATCAACCAGGTGAAGGCGCGGGTGAACAGCGGCAGGTGCTGTTGTTCTCGCGAAGTTCCAGCCATCCAGGAGAGCACGTCCGCGCCATACGCCAGACCCCGACCACTACCCAGTTCTGTGAT
Source organism: Variovorax sp. BGA-UO-ETr-C22 (assembly GCF_059567965.1). Lineage (NCBI taxonomy): Bacteria > Pseudomonadati > Pseudomonadota > Betaproteobacteria > Burkholderiales > Comamonadaceae > Variovorax > Variovorax sp. BGA-UO-ETr-C22. The sequence continues at coordinate 184,086 of NZ_JCAQPA010000008.1, read as the reverse complement.
GGCAGCAATTCCCGAGCCGTCGTCCGAAACGATGAAGGGGGTCGCTTGGGTTATGCCGGCGGGTGTCAGCGCGCTGCTGCTGCTGTTGTTGACACTGAGGGCAAGATTTGGGGCTTTGCCCTTTGTGTTGTAGATGTCAGCGAGTATTTGCTGTGGACGGGGGCGCAACTCTATGGCCTTGCGGGTGGCGCGCTCCAACAGCGTGCTCCGATCCTCGGGCAGCAGCCCACTGGGATCTCCACTTTCAAGTGCGAGATCGATGCGACTTACAGGGGGAAAGGATGAGGGGACAGTGGTGCCCGGCGAAGCGCCTGGAGGAGTCCCGGAAACCGGAAAATCAACCCCGACTGGGGCACCAGGAGAGCCTCCACCTCCACCTCCACCTCCACCTCCACCTCCACAGGCAGAGAGGATCAAGAGGGCGACCAAGATCATGAGCTTGCGCGCATGCGTCATAGAGATTTTTTCCTCCATCGATTTGGATGCTTTCTTGTATAAATGCTCACGTCGAGCATGTGCGGTAGTGCCAAGAGCGGCCTACGCGGACATGACTAAGGATTCGGGCAATCACACGGCGTGACGTCGGCAGGTGCACATCGGCAGCCGCCTTTGCTTGCGCTGGAGGGTATGGCGCGGATGTGTTACACGCGCCCCCCATGATTGGGGGGTCTGGGCCTGAACGATGCCATCGTCCGCATATGGAATCTCAGGCCGTAGGCGGCGTGATTGCCGGGTGCACCCGCTGCCGCATGCAGGTCCCGCCCAAGCCTCGTTGGCACATTCGCGTGGTAGCCGAATCCAGGTGTGTGTATCGCCAAGACTCGCGTAGTTGCTGATCTACGGATCGAGCAGGCCATGGCAACATGCTGGAACCCTGCGGCTCTGTGGCCCATGTGAAGCGAGCCAGAAACGCCGGGGCTGCTTCTGCTTGTTATCGGATCTCTTGCAACCTGGCTCGTTGGAGCAGCATCATTTACCACTCCCATGGAGAGCCAAACCAGGCCGTAAATACGGCCCGATGGCCGGTTGCAGCGCCTCGGCCAACTGCGCGCCGGTTCTGGCGAGTGGCTGCTGGTCGTTGTGAATTTCGATGAAGGCCAAGCCCGTCGGCATGCGAAAAGCGAGCGCCCGCTGCACGCGGGCTTCTACTATTTCGGCCGACTCCCGCCCCCTTGCCATAAGGCGTTTCCGCAAGGTTTCAACGCCGGCCGTGACATGCACCACCGTCATGTCCGGAAAACGGCGCGCCGCTTCAGGCAGGTAGGCGCGCGATCCGTTGACGATCACCACAGCGCCATCGCGCCGAGGCGGCAGTTCCGTATGGCGCACGCCGTAGCAAAGGCCGTTGGCTTCCCAGTCGAGCCCGAAGGCGTCAGCCGCTCGCAGATGCAAGAAGTCGTGCATGTCGACGCTATCGTGCTGCTCGCCGTCTTTCGTGGCAGCGCGCGTGATGGTGCGGCGTGCAAAAGCGACCGGTGCGTCGGGTCTCAGCTGTTCCTTCAGCCACTCGAGCAAGCTGTCCTTGCCGGCGCCCGAGGGGCCAGCGACGTACACGAGCCGCCCGGTCATCGGCCCAGCTCCATCTGCTCAAGGCACATGAAGTCAGCGCCGGGCGTGGGTTCCGCGAAGAGGCTGATGGCCTCGAAGCGCAAAGGCGGCGATGCCAGCAGCGGCGCGAAATGCTGCTGTGCCGCCACGCGCAGGACATCGACCATGGCGGGCTCGGTGTCGCGCAGTGAGCCTGTCAGTGACATGTGAAAGCGGAAATGCCCCAGCACGAACGGATAACCCCATCGCACCAGCAACGCGTCTTCCTCGGGCGTGAGGCCGGCCGCGCGGCGGCGCTGAAGCTCGGCGGGCGAAAGCGGTTCGGAAAAAGCATGCAGGCCCGTCACGCAGGCACCGGCCACTGCATTCAGCGCTGGGCTCGGCTGCGCCGGCACCAGCGCCAGGAAATCATCGAGCAGCGCGACTTCAAGTGCGGGCATGGTGAACGGCTCCCAAACCTGGCAGAGCGTTTGCAACCCATCGCGCAGGGTCGCTTCCTCGATGTGTGGCCATGGCGTGAAGGGCGCCGCGAGCGTGGCGTGCCAGCCGTAGCGCCTCGGTGCTGCCGTGACCTTGCGCTGTAGATCGACCGGCAGCCCGTCGAAGACCAGCTGCGGCCTCGCTTCGCCGCTGGCCGCGCAGCGACCGAGCCAGCTGGTGCCGGCCTCCCACCAGGCACTTTCGAGGGGGGGGGCGAAGTAGGCGGCGTAGCGATGTGCTCTGCGCAAGATATACGTATCGCGCTCAGTCATCGTGCTTCACCGTCAGCGTCGTTCGGTCGCCGGCGAACCAGGCACGGGCGTATTCGATGGGCGTATTTGCGGTGTCCACGTTCACGCTTTCGACGAACAGCACAGGCCGGCCCACGGACTGGCGCAGGTGTGCTGCCACCGAGGCCTCGGGCATCTGCGCGGTGATGCGGCTATCGCGCCGCGTGTAGTCGTCTACGCCGTGGGCCGCAAATCCGGCCGTGATGGAGCCCGTCTCGCGCACCACGGCTTCGAGCCTGGCAAAGCGCGGCAAAGGAAAAAAGCGCTCGCTGAAGTGCATCGGCTGGCCTTCCGCTTCGCCGATCACGTTCAGGCACAGCAGCGTGCTGCGCGCCGCCACGTCCAGCGCGCGGGCTTGCGCGGCAGTGGCGCGCACGGTGCTGGAGGCGACCACGTGCAGCGCACCACGCAACCCCGCCTGTGCGAGGCGCTGATGGTGCCGCGGGCGCTTGCCTAGCGCGATGTCGACCGCGAACTCTTCGACATAGGTGCCGCTACCTTGCGTCGCACGCAGCAGGCCTTGGCTGATGAGGTCGGCCAGCGAGCGTCGAATCGTGTGGCGATTGACGCCGAACTGCGCTGCCAGCGCGTGTTCAGAGGGCAGGCGCTGCCCCGGCGGATAGACGCCGCGCGCGATGGCGTCGGCGAGATCGGCGGCGATGCGGGTCCAGAAGCTGTCGCGCGCCGGGCGTGCCGGAAGCGATGCGGAAGAGCTCGTTGTGGTTGTCATGAAGTCGTCTTGTGCGCTCTCTAAGCTCGCGCTGGTTGTTCAATTTGTCTATACAACTTTCAGAATATCACTTTCATGTTTCATGCTTTTGACACGGAACCGGCCGGGCGTCCGCTCGACCGTGCGCAGTGGATGGCGACGCTGGCACGAGCGCCGCTCGACCTGCTAGAGCCGGCACTGGGCGCCCATGCGCAATGCACGCCGCACTGGCTGCGCCCGCCCGAAACGGGGCTCGTGATGGTGCAGGGACGCGCCGGCGGAACCGGCCAACGGTTCAACGTGGGCGAGGTTACGGTGACGCGCTGCGCGCTGCGCCTCGGGGGAACAGACGATAGAGGCGACACGGCTTCGGCGGTCGGCGTTGCCTACGTGCTGGGCCGCTCGCACCGCCATGCGCAACTGGCCGCCTTGGCCGATGCGCTGCTGCAAGATCCCGAGCGGCAGGAGCTGCTGAACACGCAACTGCTGGTGCCGGTGCGCCATCACCTCGCCCTGCAACGTGCACGGCGCCACGCCCGCGCGCAAAGCAGCAAGGTCGAATTTTTCACGGTCGCGCGCGAAGCCGGCGTGGCCGACGAAGAAGAGGGGAACGAATGAGCGCGCACGATCTTTCCAAACTCGGCGCGGGCTTCTCCGATGCGGCGCTGGGCAGCCAGTCAGTGTTTCGCGCAGCACTGCAGTCGCTGTCGCATCCTGGTCGTGTGATCGCACTGGCGCACGATGCGCAAGCGCCATCGCGCGGCCATGCCGCATCTGCCGCACTGCTGCTGGCGCTACTCGATCCCGACTGCACTCTTTGGCTCTCGCCCTCGCTGGCTAACAGCGATGCAGCCGCGTGGCTGCGCTTTCACACTGGTTGCGTGTTGGTTGACGCGCCGGACCAGGCGCAGTTCGCATGGGTTGCACAGGGCGACGAATGCCCGCCGCTCGAGCACTTTGCCCATGGCAGTGATGCCTATCCCGACCAGTCCGCCACCTGTGTGCTCGACGTGGCCGCGCTGATCGAAGGTGGCGCAGCCGGCTGGGCGCTACGCGGCCCCGGCATCAAGGACTGCACACGGATCGAGGTCGCCGGCCTCCCGCGCTCCGGCGCCTCGGCCTTCATTGCGCAGTGGGCCGCCAATCATGCCGGGTTCCCGCGCGGCATCGACCTCTTCCTGGCCGCGCCTCAGCAGATCGTTGGCTTGCCGCGCACCACGCGCATCGAAGAATTGGGGACCTGAGATGTACGTTGCCGTCAAGGGCGGTGAAGCCGCCATCCTCAGCAGCTACGAGCTGCTGGCCGAACAACGACGCGGCGACGCGGGCATGCCCGAGCTGTCGGTGTCGCAGATCCGCGGGCAGCTCAAGCTCGCGGTTGATCGCGTGATGACTGAGGGTTCGGTCTACGATCCCGAACTGGCTGCGCTGGCCATCAAGCAGGCAGCAGGTGACTTGGTCGAGGCCATCTTCCTACTGCGCGCCTACCGCGCCACGCTGCCGAGACTGGGAACCAGCGTGGCGCTGGACACCGCGCGCATGCAGCTTGATCGACGCATTTCCGCCACATTCAAGGATCTGCCGGGCGGGCAGGTGCTGGGCGCGACCTACGACTACACACAGCGCCTGCTCGACTTCACGTTGTTGGCCAATGCAGAATCCTCGAAAGACGGTACGCGCTCCGGAACCAACGCCTCCGTCGCACCCACCGTTACGCCACGCGTGGTGGACTTGCTGAACCACGAAAGTCTGATTGAAACCCACGAGGTGCCCGCCGGCGACCCAGCACCGGTGGACCTCACGCGAACGCCGCTGCGCTTTCCGGCCGACCGGGCCACGCGCCTGCAGAACCTGGCGCGCGGCGACGAGGGCTTTCTGCTCGCGATGGCCTATTCGACGCAGCGCGGCTATTCACACAGCCACCCCTTCGTCGGCGAGATCCGTGTGGGCAGCGTCGAGCTGGAGCTGGCCCCCGAAGAGCTGCCCTTCACCATTTCCGTTGGCGACATGGAGCTCACCGAATGCGAAATGGTGAACCAGTTCGCCGGCAGCAAAACCGAGCCGCCGCAGTTCACGCGCGGCTACGGCCTGGCCTTCGGGCACAGCGAACGCAAGGCCATGGCTATGAGCCTGGTCGACCGCGCGCTGCGCGCGGAAGAACTCGGCGAAGCCATCGAGGCACCCGCGCAGATGCAGGAATTCGTGCTCTCGCACAGCGACAGCCTCGAAGCCTCGGGCTTTGTGCAGCACCTGAAGCTGCCGCACTACGTCGACTTCCAGGCCGAACTCGAACTCGTGCGAAAGATGCGCACGTCCCAAAAGGCAGGCGCGGGGAAGCAAGCCACGGGAGAACAGCCATGACCACCACAACTGCCATCAGCTACAACTTCGCCTACCTCGACGAGCGCACCAAGCGCATGATCCGCCGCGCCATCCTGAAGGCGGTGGCCATCCCGGGCTACCAGGTGCCTTTCGGCTCACGGGAGATGCCGCTGCCCTACGGCTGGGGTACCGGCGGCATACAGGTCACGGCCGCGGTCATCGGCCCGAAAGACGTGCTCAAGGTCATCGACCAGGGCTCGGACGACACCGTCAACGCAGTCAACATCCGCCGCTTCTTTCAGCGCACCACAGGTGTGGAGACGACCACGCGCACGACCGAGGCCACGCTGATCCAGACGCGCCATCGCATTCCTGAAGCGCCGCTAGCCGAAGGCCAGGTGCTGGTGTACCAGGTGCCGGTGCCGGAACCGATGCAGCGATTGGAACCGCGCGAAACCACCACGCGCGTGTTGCACGCGCTGGCCGAGTACGGCCTGATGCACGTGAAGCTGTACGAGGACATCGCACGCTACGGCCATATAGCCACCACGTATGACTACCCAGTACTGGTCAATGGCCGCTACGTGATGTCGCCGTCGCCTATTCCGAAGTTCGACAACCCGAAGCTGGACATGAACCCCGCGCTGCAGCTCTTCGGCGCCGGCCGCGAAAAGCGCATTTATGCGCTGCCGCCTTATACGCCGGTCGAGAGCCTGAGCTTCGACGACCACCCGTTCGAGGTGCAGCGTTGGGACGAGCCCTGCGCACTGTGCGGGGCAACCGACAGCTTTCTCGACGAAATCATCACCGACGACCGAGGCTCGCGCATGCACGTGTGCTCGGACTCTGACTACTGCCAGTCGCGCCAGCAGGCGCCGGCCGGGCAGGCCGTCGCTTCCGAAGAACAGGCCATTGCATGAACGCCGCACTCTCCCATCCTCCCTTGCTGCGCGTGCGCGGCATCGGCAAGCGCTACGGCGACCGCGTGGCGCTGCACGACGCATCATTCGATCTTTGGCCCGGCGAAGTACTGGCCGTGGTCGGCGAGTCCGGCTCCGGCAAGTCGACGCTGCTCAACGCCATCGCCGCGCGCGACAAGCCAGATGCCGGCAGCGTCGAGTTCCAAGTGCGCGGCGGCGGGCTGCAAGACATCTTCTCGATGACAGAGGCCCAACGGCGGCTGCTGGCGCGTACCGACTGGGGCTTCGTGCATCAGAACCCGGCCGACGGCCTGCGCATGGACGTGTCGGCCGGCGCCAACGTCGGCGAACGGCTCATGGGCCTGGGCGAGCGCCACTATGGCCGCCTGCGCGCCACAGCCGCCGAATGGCTGCAGCGCGTGGAGATCGATCCACAGCGCATCGACGACGCACCCCGCACCTTCTCGGGCGGCATGCGGCAGCGCTTACAGATCGCGCGCAACCTGGTGACGCAGCCACGACTGATGTTCATGGACGAACCGACCTCGGGGCTCGACGTGTCGGTGCAGGCGCGCCTGCTCGACCTGTTGCGCCAGCTCACGCGGCAGATGCAGCTGGCCGCCATCGTCGTTACGCACGACCTGGCTGTGGCGCGGCTCTTGGCGCACCGCATGGTCGTAATGCAGCAAGGCCGCGTGGTCGAGTCCGGCCTCACCGATCAGGTCCTGGACGACCCGCAGCACGCCTACACCCAACTGCTCGTTTCATCGGTACTGACCCCATGACGCTTCCATTGCTTCACATCCAGGGCGTGGCCAAGCGCTTCACACTTCACCACCAGAACCAGCTGGAGCTGTCAGTGTTCGACCAGGTCGACCTGAGCGTGTCGGCCGGTGAATGCGTCGTGCTCGACGGCGCCTCCGGTCTAGGCAAGAGCACGCTGCTTAAGCTCATCTATGCCAACTACCGCGCGAGTGAGGGCCGCATCACGGTGCAGTCGCAAAACGGCCCGGTCGACGTGACGCAGGTCGCGCCGCGCGAGCTGGTAAGCCTGCGTCGCGACACCATCGGCTATGTCAGTCAGTTCCTGCGCGTGATTCCGCGGGTGCCGGCGCTCGACGTGGTGGCCGAGCCGCTGGCCGAGGATGCTGGTGGCAACCCCGGGGGCATCGAGGCTGCACGCGAAGAGGCACGCCGCTGGCTCGCGCGCCTGCGCATTCCCGAGCGCTTGTGGCACCTGCCGCCTGCCACCTTCTCGGGCGGCGAGCAGCAGCGCATCAACATCGCCCGCAACATGATCAAGCCCAAGCCACTGCTGTTGCTCGACGAGCCCACGGCGTCGCTGGACGCGGCCAACACCGACACAGTCATCGCACTGATTCGCGAGGCCACGGCGCGTGGCGCCGCCACCGTCGGCATCTTCCATGACGCGGACGTTGGTGCCGCGGTGGCCACGCGCCGCGTCAACGTCGGCGAGTTCAGGAGCCAGCCATGAGCGCGCGCGTTGTGTTCTCGAACGCACGCATGGTGCTAGCGGACGAGGTGGTGTCGGGTTCGTTGTCAGTCGCCGGTGGCCGCATCGACGCGATCGACAGCGGGCCGAGTGCCGAAGGAACCGTCGATCTCGACGGCGACTACCTGCTGCCGGGTTTGGTGGAAATTCACACCGACAACTTCGAGCGGCACCTGATGCCCCGCCCGAAGGTGCACTGGAGTCCTTTGTCCGCGCTGCTGGCACACGACGCCGAACTGGCTGCGGCCGGCATCACCACTGTGTTCGACGCGCTCGGCGTGGGCGAGGCCGACACCGAAAGCCTGCGCGGCAGCACATGGGGCGAGGCGTTGTCAACGCTCGACGCCTGCACTGCACAGGATCTGCTGCGCGTCGACCATCACCTGCACGTGCGCTGCGAGTTGCCTGCACCCAACACCATTGAGCTCTTCGAGCCTTTTCGCAAGCACCCGCGGTTGTCGCTGATCTCTCTGATGGACCACACGCCGGGTCAGCGTCAATGGGAGAACATCGAGCTGGCGCGCGTCTACTACACCGGCAAGAAAGGCTGGAGCGACAGCAAGTTCGACTTGACTGTGGCTCGGTCCGGCAGATTGCAGACCGAGTATGCGCAGCCGCACCGGCGTCACTTCGTCGACTACTGCCGCGCGCACGGCGTCGCGCTTGCGAGCCACGACGACACCACGGCGGCGCATGTCGAGCAGGCCCACGCCGAGGGCGCGAGCATGTCTGAGTTTCCAACAACGATGGAAGCGGCACGCGCGGCGCGCGAACTCGGCCTTGCCAATGTGATGGGCGGCCCGAACGTGATGCGCGGCGGATCGCACTCGGGCAATGTGGCAGCGGCCGAACTGGCGCGCGGCGGCCTGCTCGACATCATCTCGTCCGACTACGTGCCCAGCAGCTTGCTGGGCGCCGCGATGCGGCTGGTGGACGATGAACTCGCGACGCTGCCGCAAGCCGTGGGCATGGTGACCTGCACACCGGCACGCGCTACCGGGCAACATGACCGCGGCGCGCTCGCGCCGGGCCTTCGCGCAGACTTGGTGCAGGTGCGTATGTGCACATTTCCCGATGGCAAGCGGCATGCACTGGTGCGCGGCGTGTGGCGCGAAGGCCGCCGTGTGATCTGAATCCGCATGACATGCGACCGTCGCTGAAATGTCGCTGCTGCGTCATACGAGGTGGCGAAACTTCATTTGTCTAGACGACTTTGAGGCCAGCCGTGAACACCATCCTGCACATCCGACAACTCAACAAGCACTTCGCCAACGGCAAGCATGCGTTGCGCGACATCAACCTCGACGTGGCGCGCGGGGATATGGTGGCCCTCCTCGGAGCATCTGGTTCTGGCAAGTCGACGCTGCTGCGGCACATCGCAGGGCTGGTGGCGGCCGATGGGTCCACGCAGTCGTTGGTCGAGATCGATGGACGCTGTGTGCAACAGGGCGGCCGCATTCACCGTGACATTCGCAAGGTGCGCTCGCAGGTCGGTTTTGTGTTCCAGCAGTTCAACCTCGTCGCGCGGCTGCCAGTGCTGGTGAACGTGCTCGTGGGTTCGCTGCACCGCATGCCCCGGTGGCGCAGCTGGATGCGCATGTTCACCGCGCAGGAGCGCGCGCTGGCCCTCGATGCGCTGGCGCGCGTCGGCATTGCCGACTGTCACGCGCAGCGAGCCTCTACCTTGTCGGGCGGACAGCAGCAGCGCGCCGCCATTGCACGCACGCTGGTGCAGGGCGCCAAGGTGGTTCTGGCTGACGAACCGATCGCCTCGCTGGATCCGGAGTCTTCGCGCAATGTCATGGAGATCCTGACGCGCATCAACCGCGAAGACGGCTGCACCGTGGTCGTTTCGCTACATCAGGTCGAAATCGCGATGAAGTACTGCCCACGCGTGGTGGCGTTGAACCAGGGCCGGGTGGTGTTCGACGGGCCTTCGTCGGCACTTACGCCCGCGCTGTTGCATGAACTGTATGGCGTGCAGGCCGAAGAACTCTTGCGACCCGCGGAGCCGGCCTCTGAAGGCGCCAGCGTGCATGTGTTGACACCACCCGCCGTCGTTCCCTGGCCAGAACGCCAGGCGAAGGCGGCCTGAACCTCGCGCGCCTACCGCCGCATCTGCTCTTTCCTTTTCCCCTTTTGAAGTCAACCATGATCAAGAAACTTTGTGCAGCCGTGGCCCTCGGGCTCGGTATGGTCGGCGCGTTCGCGCAGGATATCAATCTCGGCATCATCTCGACAGAGGCGTCGCAGAACCTTAAGAGTGACTGGCAGCCGTTGATCGACGACATGAGCCGCCAGACTGGTCTGAAGGTTTCGGCATTCTTCGCATCCGACTACGCCGGCGTCATTGAGGCCATGCGATTCAACAAGGTGCAGCTTGCTTGGTTTGGCAACAAGTCGGCCATGGAAGCCGTGGATCGTGCGAGCGGCGAAGTGTTCGCGCAAATGGTCAGCGCTGATGGTGTTCAGGGCTACTACTCGCACCTGATCGTCCATCGAGAGAGTCCGCTCAACACCCTTGAAGACGTACTGAAGAACGCCAAGAACTTGAGCTTCGGCAACGGCGACCCAAACTCGACTTCTGGCTACCTCGTGCCGGGCTTCTATGTTTTTGCGCAGAACAAGATCGACGCCAAGACAGCATTCAAGATCACTCGCGCTGCCAATCACGAGACCAATGCGTTGGCGGTAGCCAACAAACAGGTGGACGTAGCAACCAACAACAGCGAGAACCTCGTGAAAGTCAAAGAGCGATTTCCCGAGAAGTTCAAGGACATCAAGATTGTCTGGACCTCTCCACTGATTCCGTTGGACCCGCTGGTCATGCGCAAGGACTTGCCGGAAGCCACCAAGACCAAGCTGAAGACCTTCTTCATCAACTATGCCAAGACCGATGCGCGAGAGAAAGAGATCGTGATGAAGATCTACAAGCTCTCAGGCTTCAAGGCTTCGAGCGACAAGCAACTGATACCGATCCGTCAGCTTGATCTTTTCGGCCAGCGCAACAAGATCGAAGCCGACACTATCTTGAGCGACGCTGATAAGAAGGCGCGCCTGGCCGAGATCGAGAAGAAATTGGCAGCGCTGAACTGAGCGTGAGCGCCTCCCAGCACACGACCGAATGACCGACAGCACGCCATGTTCTCAACGAATCCAATGACCCGTGCACCGCTTCCGGCGGCGCTTCCCAAGCGAAACCTTGCGTGGCAACTTTCCTGGGCCGTGTTTCTGGTTCTGCTGCTCGCCTCGTGGAAAGGCGCCGACATGCGACCGCTCGCCCTGATCCAGGACAGCGGCAACATGGCGACCTATGCTGCCGAGTTCTTCCCGCCAAATTTCGCACACTGGCGCATGTATCTGCAGGAAATGGTGGTCACGCTGCAGATTGCGCTGTGGGGCACGGCGCTGGCGGTCGTTACCGCTGTGCCACTGGCGCTGTTGGCCTCGGCCAACATCGTGCCGTGGTGGATCTACCAACCGATGCGCCGACTGATGGACAGCTGCCGCGCCATCAACGAGATGGTATTCGCGATGCTGTTCGTAGTGGCCGTGGGTCTGGGGCCGTTTGCTGGCGTGCTGGCGCTCTGGGTGCACACGACCGGCGTATTGGCCAAGCTTTTCGCGGAGGCCGTGGAGGCCATCGATCCGCAGCCGGTGGAAGGCATCCGCTCCACCGGCGCAAGCGCGCTGCACGAGATCGTGTACGGCGTGTTGCCGCAAGTGATGCCGCTGTGGATTTCGTATGCGTTGTACCGTTTCGAATCGAACGTGCGCTCGGCCTCGGTGGTCGGCATGGTGGGTGCGGGTGGAATCGGCGTGGTGCTGTGGGAGATCATCCGGGGCTTCCAATACGCCGAAACTTGCGCGGTGATGATCATCATTGTGGTGAGCGTAAGCGTCATCGATCTGGTGTCGGCTCGTATCCGGAAAGTACTGATCTAAGCGGAGTTACCGATTGATGGCACTGAATCTTGACGACATCGAACAACTACTGGCCGTTCGTGGCCAGCAGCAATACGGCCGCGAAGCCGTGAGCCAACTGGACCACGCGTTGCAGTGCGCGGCGCTGGCGGAAGAGGCGGGGGAGAGCACACCGACCGTGGTGGCGGCTTTGCTGCATGACCTCGGTCACCTGCTCGCTCCTGGGAGCGCAGAGGCGGATTCCGCCGCGCCAACAGCGCATGACGATCTGCACCAGTACATAGCACTGCCTTTCCTTCGTGGGGTGTTTCCGTCCGCGGTGCTGGAGCCGATCCGCCAGCACGTGGAAGCCAAGCGCTGCTTGTGCACGCTCGACGCTGGGTATTGGGACGCCTTATCACCAGCGTCGAAGCACAGTCTGGTACTGCAAGGCGGGCGTCACACGCAGGAAGAAGTGGAAGTGTTCATGCACGCGCAGTTCGCCGAGGAATCGCTTCGCGTGCGACGTTACGACGATCTGGCCAAGGTGAAGGGCAGGGCGACGCCGCCGCTGGCGCACTATCTGCAGAAGATGGCGCAGGTCGCGCTTTAGCGGACGCGAAAGCGGCGCAGCCTCTGGGCAAGTTTTACTTCCGGTCCCACACGTCGATGCGAGGCCTTAGCTCCGGCGTTCCAACAAGTTCGGGCAGTTTGAAGATTTCGTCGACAAGTGCGCCAACGTTGACGCGTATCACATGCCTCGCGATGCGAGGTTGCCAGTGTCGGTCGGCATGTCGGTATGGTCGAGGTCTGCCGTGCGCCTCGGGCAAGAGCGTGCGCAGCGCGGCCTTGGCGTAGCGCAGGCCGATTTTCCGTGGCGCCACAACGTAGCCGATGTGTCCGAGGCAGTAGGCGGGCAGAGCGTTGGTGTCAGGCTCCCAGCGGAACTAGCTTCTGTCGCAGAACGCGCCGTCCCACATCCAGCGCCGGTAACCCGGCAGTCATGGCCTGGCGGCGCCGCCAGGCTGCGTGACGGGCGGGCCCTCTGGTTCGCGGCCGACGAGATTGGCGCCGAAAGCGCACGGGATCGATGCGGATTTTCCGCAACTCTTCCCAGACAGCTTGGGGTCGGAGGCCGGGTTCTTCGCGGTCTTCTTGCGCAATGCCATTTTGTTGCAATCTGCCTCGTTTCAGCCTTCAGCGGTTGGCTCCACCGGAGGTGACCCAACCTGCAGCATTGACAGCGTCTTTCAAAGCTCGCCCGGCCGTGAGCTTTGGCGCTTTGCTCGACTCAATCGTCACTATCTTCGCCAGTCGGCGGGTTGCGGCCAGTGCGCTCCGCATAGCTCGCAACGTCGGAAATCCCGAGCCCAATCAGTTGCACCGACTCTTCGCGTGCCAGTGCGCGCGACAAGTTTTCAAGGGCTGAATCGCGTGCGCGGCCGGGATCGACGGTGCGGAGGTTCGTGTCTGCGGCAACGAATGGCGCATAAGCCTCAAGTCTGCAAAGCACATACCCTCAGCAATCGGCCGGTGCTAGACTGCGGCGCAGAAAGGAGTGCCTTGGTACTCCTTGCCTGACAAGCAAGAATATCTACCTGCATGGCACTGAGTAGGCCGGCACTGCGTTTCTAGGCCGTGACAGCTGCCATTTTCTGTTCTTTGAAGCAATTGCATGAACGCAATCAAAGAAGCCCGCCGGGTCGTCGCGGCCGGCCCCGGCAGCGAAGAGTCCCGGACTCTGGCCCGTTTAGCCTTGGCGCTGGAATCCGAATTCGATTTTCCTCTCGCGGGTCTCTATGCGCTGAACCCTGAGACTTTCTCCCTTGCGATGAAAATCCTGAAGGAATGGCGACTCGACCATTACTACACGCGAAGAGGAAAGCTGCTGGACGTGTCCCATCAGGTCAATGTCATCGCATCGCATCGCATCGCATCGCATCGCATCGCATCGCACTGAAGTATGTTCATAGTGGAGCATGTAGTGATCTCGACAAGCCAGTTCCGTGTAGTCGTAGAAGAGGTCAGCCCAGGCGCGTTCGCATGGGCGCTGTTGGAGCGCAAGGATTCGGATGTTATCGACAGCCGCATTGCTCAATCCCTGACGTCTTTTCCGGAGTTTGACCTCGCCTTGGAAGAGGGGTTTGCGGCTCTGAAGGCGCTGCCTCCGAGTCCTTGCGCTACCTAAGTCCGCGCCGGATGGGCGCTCGCCAACGGTTGGGCTGCATTCTTGAAGGGGCACCGCATCTCTGCTTGCATCAGACCCAAGCCCAGTTCGCCGTGACTGCCGTGGTTGCCGCTATCAGCCTGTTTGGTTTCCACTCGAGCGAAGCGCGGGCCACCGCAGTGAACCAATTGCGCGTTCTCGGCTGTTGGATGCGTATGCTCACCACTCCCAACCAGTCATCGCTGGCAAAGGCTTTTCCTTGCGTTCGATGAGAATGGTGGCATGAAGCCCTTACCCTACAACGACCGCTATAGCGAACGCCGCGAGAGTGCAGAGGCCCTATCGAAGCGTGTCCACTTGCGCAGTTTCTGAGCAAAGCGAACTCGAGGTGCAAAGCAGAACCACGACGACGGTGATACTAGGTATGGCTCAGACCCTGGCGTGGGCCTCGTCATACTACCTCCCTGCGGTTCTGGCAGGTGCTATCGGCAAGAACATCGGCATTAGCACGTCTATGGTTTTCGGTGCCTTCTCGGTGGCGCTACTCGTCGCCGCTGGCGTCGGCCCCTTCGCCGGCCGGCTCATCGACCGCCGAGGCGGGCGCCCGGTACTCGTTCTCAGCAACCTAGTGTTTGCGGCCGGCTTGGCCGCACTGAGCCAAGCCGCGCATGCCAGCCACGTATTCGCCGCCTGGGCATTGATGGGCTTGGCCATGGGCAGCGGACTCTACGAGGCCGCGTTCGCCACTGTGGTACGACTGCACGGCCAAGATGCGCGACGCGCGATCACCGGCATCACGCTGTTCGCGGGTTTTGCGAGCACTGTGGGATGGCCGCTGTCCGCCTATCTGGAAAGCACTGTGGGCTGGCGTGGCGCGTGCCTTTCCTGGGCGGCCATGCATCTGATGATCGGTTTGCCGCTCAACATGTTACTGCCACGAACTTCTCATATGGCCCTGGCGTCGAAGCCTGCTACTTCCGAACAGGAGTCAGGCACGAGGCTCTCGCTGGCACAACAGCGCCGAGCCTCCATCCTGATGGCCTTCGTCTTCGCCGTGACTTGGTTCATCAGCACTGCGATGGCGGCGCACCTGCCCGAACTGCTGCTGTCAAGCGGCGCGACGTTGGCGGCTGCCGTGGGCATTGCAGCGTTGGTCGGCCCGGCACAGGTGGCAGGCCGGTTGATCGAGTTCACTTTTCTCAAGCGTGCGCATCCGCTGTTGTCGGCCAGGTTGGCTGGGCTCGCTCATCCGCTGGGCGCGCTCTGCCTTGGCCTGTTCGGTACGTCGGCCGCCGTGGCCTTCGCTGTGCTGCACGGCTTGGGCAACGGTATCTTGACCATCGCCATCGGAACGCTTCCCTTGCTGATCTTCGGCACGAAGGGCTACGGACAGCGCCAAGGACTCCTCATGGTGCCGGCACGTGTCGTGCAAGCTGGCGCTCCATTTCTGTTCGGCACTGCCGTGGAACGGTGGGGAGATGGTTCGTTATGGTTCTCCTCCATGCTTGGTCTGTCCGCGTGCCTTGCATTGGTCGTTATGACTGCCGATATGAGGAAGGCGCCACTTGTTGCTGCGGCGCCTTGACATCAGAACTCTGCCCCACGACGTGATCCTCATCGTCGGAGGTGGCTGACAAGCGCTTCAGCGTCAATGGCACCCTCATCCGAGCGTATGCCAACCACTGCAGCCTCGCGTCCAAGGACAACGCCCATGGCGACATCCTCAGCAACAACACATACCCCGCGCACCGATGCCGATGCGCGGCTGCACTGCACGCTTACCTCAATGACGCCTTGCAGCGCCGGCCCGCGTACGCACACGACAGACCACATCGACGATCTCCCGCGGCACCACTAGCGAGCATTGGGTTGATCTCACCGCAAGATCGGCTGACGTCTTCCTGTAGCCGCCAGATGGGGGCAGTACGGCACCTAGAGTCGGCGTCCGGAGAGCTGTAGCAACGGTGATCTCGCTCGAAGATGTTGGTCCGGGTCCGCTGCGCACTAGCACTAGGGGCGTCAACCATCCGACGGAAATGAATGCGTCGACGCGTCTCTGCCCGGCCCCTGGGCTCGACACCTTTGCAGTGGAGATGTGAGGCCGCACGGCGTTCAAAACAGGCGAGCCACCTGAACTGCTTCGAATTCTCTAGATGGTATCGAACCTCGGCGGGGATTCACCCCGACCGAATTTCCTCTTGCTTCCACTCGCGCAGGGGGCGGACGCGCGAAGGGCCTGGCCGATTCGATCGGCAGAGGGAGCCTCCCGTCCTACGCCCTTCGTTCGACCCACCCTCTATGGGGGGGGAGGCAATCAACCGAAAAACGTCTAATGAAGTTGGAGAAGGGAGTAAAAAAAGGGGGGCACGAATGAGTGTTTCGATGATACGGGCGGAGTTGATTCAGGCGTCGACATTGGGATTGGAAATGCGTTCACAGACGAGGGTCTCGTTGGACAACAGATTCGATTCCGAAACAACGATCAAGTCAATAGAAAACCCAAAAGAGCAGCTCTTCGAGATCATCAAAAAGAATGAGGTCGCAGAGTCGAAGTTGGTTGCCGTTCTCGAAAAAAGTTCGGCGAACCGGGAATGCACTAACGAGCTATTGAGATCTCTCGGGTATACGCCGTTCGGCTTTGAGTTGAGCGAAGACCTGATCACTCTGCTTCGCAGAGGGACGCGTTTCGACCTGTTGCTGGCAAGTTTTGATGGCGATGGAAGCCAGGTTGCAGACGATGTGCGAGCTCTGAAGCTCGCTGCCGGGTCCACCGTTCCATTGTTGCTGATGGTGCGAGAGGCTCATCTTCACATTGTCGCCGTCAGTGCATATACGGCGAACGTAGACTTCATTCTGGCGCCGTGTAACCCCTTGGAGCTTGAGGCGCGCTTTGCGGCGCTTCAGCGTTCCGTATCTTCCGACGAACTGGACGAGGGATTCCGCTGCGGCAACTATTACTTCAACCCGAGAGGCCGTAAGGTCGATCTATTCGGGAAAGAGGTCAAGCTTCAGCCAAGGGAGTTCGATCTTGCGTGCCGTTTTTTCCGGAATCCAGGCTATATCCATGCCCGAAAAGCGCTGTTCCGCTCCGTATGGGGGGGCGACCGTTCCGACGATGAGACCCGGACGCTCGACGTCCATGTGGCAAGGCTAAGAAAAAAGCTCGATCTTGGCCCACACAGCGAATGTGAGTTGCTTGCTATATACAGCGTGGGCTACCAACTAAAGATCCATCCTCCGGGGAATGATGAAAGCGCGAATGAGAAGTGACGTTCCGGTGGCCTCGATACGCTTCGTGTCCATGCGGAGAGCGCCTGCAAGGATCGATCTTAGTCTCTCAAGAAAATTGATGACATGGGTCCGGACGTGGTGAGGTCGGCGGCTGAAAAAGGCGTAGGTATCGCACGCGTGACACGGTTGTCTGCCGGTGACAGTGGGGTTCTCTTTCATCTCAATTACCGAGAACCCTATCTTCATTGCGAAGTGCTGGCCGACTTGATTGCCATGTTCGATGGTTCGGATCGTGAGGCGATCGGTGCCGATGCGATGCGTGGATTGAGTCAGGCCACGGCGGTGTGGGCTAAGGGCCGATTCGACCTCTCGTTGGTTTCGGTGTGTGATCAAAAAAACGCGCGAACCATGACGGACGACGGCGACTTACCGACGTCGAATGAGCGCTACGGATTTACATCGAGGAGGCTGTCAAGTTTCTCAACACTGTCGAACGAGATTGGGATAGACGGATTTGGCATGATTTTCGATCGCCGATCAGACTTCCTCCATATCTTCGATGGGTGGCACTCGCGAGAGAATTCCACGCTGAAGTCTGAGGCAGGGAAGACGCAATGCGTGTAGTAGCACTCGACGACGACGTCGATGGATTGGACCTGATCCAGAGAACGCTGCACGCGATCGGACATGAATGCCATGTTTTCACTGAGGGTGCCGCACTCAAACGCGAACTGCGCCGAGAGACGGTTGACCTGCTGATCCTGGACTGGAATTTGCCGGACATTAGTGGGCCGGACATAGTTCGTTGGGCGAGAAGCAACCTGAAGGACCGAATACCGATCCTCTTTGTGAGTAATCGCCACCAAGAGCGGGACATCATGGAGGGATTGGCTTCAGGAGCTGATGACTTCATGGCAAAACCTATCCGCATTGGCGAGTTGACAGCGCGGGTGAAGGCTTTGCTTCGACGCGTCTACACGGAGTCGGCGCCGGCGGTTCAAACTTGGGGGCGCTTTCGATTCGTTCCGGCGAGTGGTCAACTGGAGGTTGACGGCAAGCTGATGATGCTAACTCAGAAGGAATTCGACCTCGCCCTGATCCTCTTTCGCAATATCGGTCGCTTGCTCACGCGCCAGTATTTGCTGGAGTCCATATGGCGAACCAACAATCCTTTGGGTACGGATCTCATGTCACGCTCGCTGGACACGCACATCTCGCGCGTTCGCTCGACACTTGACCTGCGGCCTAGCAATGGCTATCGGCTGACCGCCGTCTACGGGCAAGGGTACCGTTTCGACGTTATTGATCCCGATGAACACAATTTCGCCTGAAACCTCTGGGTGCGCCACGCAGTAATCAACATCCCTGTTGATCCTTCTGGTGGCGAGACTTGCCCGCCTCGAACTACGCGCCAAGGAGTGAACAGGATGGATACGTGATGCACCTGAACTTTCATCGAAATCAACCAACTGGGAACAAGTTCTTGCATGATGGATGTGCCGGCCAACGATAGTGCTTTCAGGTCCATTTTTTTTGGTCGTCGCGCCAACGAGACTCCGCTAGAGCCTCTGCGACTGTCCAGTTCCAGATCTAGTCGATCTGTGGCCCACATTTTTGAGGGGCTGCCAGATGCAGTTCTTGTTTGCGATCTGATGGGAACCGTGCTGCATGCAAATACTGCGGCGGCACGATATTTTGGCGTTGCATTGGGGGAGATCCTGCACGGCGTAGCCGTCATTGAATTGATGCGCGACGTGGTGTCGGAGGCTGATCGCCAGCCTGTCGTTACTTCTGAAGCATTGAGCGACGGGCCAGATGAGGTCGGCATTGCCGCTCGCGATGGAAAAGACCGTGATCTTCTTGTCAAGCGAGTGCCTGCGTTCAGTAGTGTGGGGTGGCGCACGGGATGGATCCTGTCACTGATCGATTTGACCGAACTGAGGCAGGCACAGCGCTTGCGAGAAACCGCGATGCGATTTCTTGGCCACGACCTTCGCGCCCCCCAAGCGGCCATCCTCACGGCGTTGGAGCTGTACCGGAAGAATCCGACGGCGCTGACCGAGGAGCAGCTCCACGAGCGTATCGAGCGCCATGCGCGAAAGGCGCTGGCGCTTTCGGATGGTTTCATCCACCTTGTACGTGCGCAATCCCAGACCTATCGTCTAGAGCGCTGCAACCTCGTTGAGGTGCTACTCGAATCCATTGATGGTGCATGGGAGGCAACGAGGCGACATCGCATAAGTATCGTCGTGGCGCCATCGCCGCAAGAAGCAATGAGCTTGGTCGATCGCGAGATGGTCGAACGCGCAATCGGCAACCTTTTGGGAAATGCGCTCAAGTTTTCTCCCAGTGATACGGTCATCACATGCGCGATTGAGTCGAACGAGGCAGGGTGGGGCGTGCTGGTGAAAGATCAGGGGCCCGGTATTGCCGCAAACCTCCAGGCGCAAATATTTCAGCCTTTCGTCAGGGGGCGTGAACGCAACGATGTCGACGGGGATGGATTGGGGCTTGCGTTCGTTAAGGCTGTCGTGCAAAGCCATGGCGGCCAAGTGCTTCTTGATAGCACGTCGGATCGCGGAAGTGCGTTCAGATTGGTGTTTCCAAAGGCCTAGATCACACACTGCTTCTCCGAAGTGATCGAGGATGAAACTATGCGGTCTTCTCTTAACAGTTGTCCCGCCCTGCCGAATCGATTGTCATGCAGTGTCAATTCGATTGTTAAGAGTGAAATCTTCTTCTAGATTCGAACAAAAGGAAACTCCTTGATCGATGTCGAAGTGTTTCGATGAAATGTTCTCGCGGCTCCTTCTGGTTCGCCGCGAACACCAAGGTTACCTGACGCATTGAATCGAAAGAGGACATCATGAATCAAGCCAAGCCAGCGATCGCGCTGGTTGCATCGGAGGCGTCGACTCGAGATCGCCTGCGCTACGCCTTGCATGGATTAGGGCCAAAAATCGAGGTACTCGATAGCACGAACTTGATTGCTGAACTTGGCGCTGGTCGGCACTTCGCCATGCTCGTATTGGCCCCGCAAGGTAGTGTCGCTCGGATGCGAAGTGATCTGGATCAAATACAAACCTTCACAGAAGGACAGACGCCACTGATGCTGCTGTTGGGGTTGGCTCAGGTTGAGGCCGTCGCCAGCGTCATGACTGGTGCGCGCAATGACTACTTGCTCATGCCTGTTTCGGACGATGAGCTGATCGACCGGTTGGCAAGCCTCTACTTTTGCTGGAGTTGGCCTCCAACCGGATTGCATTGCTACTTGCGCATGAATCAGCGCCAGTTCGGTATGGAAACGCAGTCGAAGTAGCACAAGTGACCAGTTTGAAGCACGGCAAGAAGGCGCCAATGGACCGAATCATCCGATGAGAAGGCTCGAGTGGGCGCCGCGACAGCCTGCAGTCAATCCACGCTACAGGCACATCTGCAATGAGCGGTGATTGCCACTTAGAGACGATTGCAAGGGGGCTGTAGCTGCCGCGGAGCTGGTCAGCTATGGATGCAGCGCATGCTGTCTGCTCCTCAAGGCCTGAGTGGAGCTCTTGAAGCCGCATCTTTCGCTGGTGCACCTCTAGAGGCCCGTCTTGTCGCCTCACGAGCTCGCTGCCGAAGACAGTAGGTACTTTTTCACAAATTCCCCGCCCTCAATTCTCAGGAACTGTCAACTCGATGGTTGTGAGAAAGGGTTCGCTTTACATTTTGCTTCTAGTACAAAGGTATTCAAGTGTGAGCTCGAGTCATCGGGATGGGGTGATTTATTCAAAACCAATGCTCTTCCCTAAATGAATAAGTCATTCGAGTAAATCTTCAAGGGGTTCGGTGCTCTGCACCCACTCGGTGTGATGTCCGCAGATCGGGAGCTCTGCAGTCATCAACTTTTCTCTCATGTCGACCATTGCGCCAACTCTTCTTGTGGGGTTGGAGGGGTGTGTTCGTCCTGGCCGCGTGCGATGCCCGCACAAATCTGGTTTCGTTATTACTCGATCTATTCAGGAGTTTTCATGGTTTCACTTTATTCCTCGTTGACTCGCGGAGTCTTGACTGCGGGTGACGGGCGGCTTGCGCATCGGTGGGGGGTGCGAGGTGCGGTTGCATTGAGTTTGGTTCTCGGAGCATGGATGCCTGCGAGTGCGCAATCAACGGTTGCAAGTCGGACGGCGACTCCGTCCGCCATCACTGTGGAGCTAACGCAGCGCAAGGTTGTCAGGAACGAGAAAGGCGAGGAGCAATTGATGGATGCTTCCGCTGTCAATCCCGGGGACGTCATCGAGTACCGGGCGACCTATACCAACAAGTCTGCGAAGGCAGTGACCGGACTGATCGGCAACCTGCCGATTCCTGAGGGGCTGGAGTACATGCCGCGCAGTGCCAAGCCAGGCGCTGCGCTGGTGAAGGCTGCTGCCGACGACGGAGTTTTTGCGCCAGAGCCATTGCTGCGCCCGTTGCCGGGCGGCAAGACAGAACCGAGACCCTACAACGAGTATCGCGCGCTGCGCTGGATGCTCGGGCAGTTGCCTGCGGGTGGTGTCACGGCCGTAAGTGCACGCGCACGCGTTGAAATTGTGGTGCCCAAGGCGCCAATCGCTTCGGGTGCTGCGACGCAGGTGCCCGGAGCCCCCAAGCAATGAGCGGCTGTCTGACGTCTCGCTTCTCGACAGCCTCTTCATTCGATCCGATCAGTGCCCATCGCGCGTCGCAGGTCGGGTATCCCTAGTCAGCCGATCACTTCGTCACATCTCAACAATTCAGTAGGAAAAAGCCACGTGAACTCTTCTTCAAATCCTGGTGTGCCCGGCCTTGCGCCGGTCTCATCATGGGTGGCCCGCGCGACCGTCTGCCTCGGGCTCCTATTCGGAGCGGGGGCAGCACTTTCTGCGCCGCCTCCCGCCAACACCGTCATCGGAAATCAAGCGTCCGCTACCTATTCCGACGCGAGCGGTAACGCTCAGTTGGCCACATCGAATCTCGTTCAGACGACCGTCCAGCAAGTGGGGGCGTTCAATTTGGACTCCAACACGGCGGTCACGACGAACGTCGTCAATACCAAGACCGGCGCTGCTGGTGCGACGGTCTACGCACCGCACGTGCTGACGAATACCGGCAACGGCAGCGATGCGTTCGATATCAAGGTCGATGCTGCAGCCGGTGGGTTCTCCAGGGTTGAAGTCTTCGCCGATGCCAATGGCGACGGTGTTCCCGACAATACGACCCCGCTTTGTACGGCTGTGCCGGCGGCATCTTGCGTCGTCCCCCCGCAGACGGTTGCTGGCAACAACGGCACGTTCCAGTTCGTGGTCGCATATACGATTCCCTCGACGGCGACCACACCGACAACGCCGTACAGTTTCGGCACGGTGGCCGCGAACGTAGTTTCGACATCTCCGGCTCTCGCGTCGTACGCCAGTACTTCAGCTGCTGACCGGGACAATGTGAACCTGACTACTGCGGCGGCGTTCAATGTCACCAAAGCGATCGGTGTGCCTGCCGTGGCAGCGCCGGGCGGCGGGGCATGGCCCACGCCGGCTGTCAGCGGTCCGCGTTCGTCGTCGGCAAGCTGCGCGACAACCTGGACAGCTGGACTTGCGTCGACCGCGAACTGCCAGTACACGGTCTACACCATCAACGTGAGCAACACCGGTGGCGCCACGGGCACCCTGGCGCTGCAGGACACGCTTCCGAGCGGATTCACTTATGTCGGCGGATCGGCCGTGTGGAGCAATTCGCCTACGGCGGGCACAGCCCTCACGGACGCTTCGACAGCCGATCTTGGTGGCATTGACTATCAGGCTTCGGGCAACACCGTCACAGCGGTCATCCAGTCGCTGCCTGTCAACGTGTCGCAGACCATCAGCTTTGTGGTGTTGGTCAACAGCACGGCGGCAGTTGGCGTGTCGACCACCACCAACACGGCAAGGTATAACCCGACCAATGCGGCTGGCGCCACTTCCGCGTCACCGGGCACGCTGTCTTCAACGTCGAATCCTGCGACCTTCACCGTGCTCGCCAGCTACGGCTTCGCGATTGGTACCAACCTGCCGACCGTGTCCACCGCCGTGACGGCCAAGGACGTGACGCCGGGCACTGCCGACGGTAGCGCGGACACGACCACACGTCCTTCGGTGATTCCTGGTGGCAGCGTGTCATTCCCGAACCGGGTGTTCAACACCGGCAACGCGACCGATACGATCAATCTCACTGCAGGTACGAGCACCTTCCCCGCTGGTACCACATTCACCTTCCTTGCTGCAGACGGTTTGACACCGTTGCTCGACACCACCGGTGACGGCGTGCCGGACACGGGTCCGATCGCGGCAGGCGGGTTCGCCGACATCGTGGTACGTGCAAGCGTGCCCGCCAGCGCGACCGTGGGCTCGGGTCCGTTCGACGTCCTGGTGACAGGCAGATCGGCCGGCAATCCGGCGACCGTGGTTGACGCGACCAAGGAAGTCGTGACCCTCGTGATTGGTTCGCTGGTCGACCTGACCAACAGCGCTACAGGTACGGGTTCCGGCTCGGTCGCCGGCGGTGACTTGGGTCCAGGCCCAAGCCCGAGCCCCACGACCACCAACACCACGATGGCAGGCACGGGCACCATCTTCACGCTGTTTGTCAAGAACGGCGACTCGGTGAACAACACCTACAACCTGGCAGCAAGCCAGAGCCCCAGCTTCCCCGGCACCCTGCCGGTTGGCTGGACGGTGAAGTTCGTTGCTGCTGGCGCGAGTTGCGCCGGTGTGGCCATCACCAACGTGGCGGTGGTTTCTGGTGCGCAAACACAAGTCGACGCCTGCGTGACGCCACCTGCCACGCAGACGCCGGTCACGGCCCAGAAGATCTACTTCCAGGTCCAGTCCACGTCGGCTGCATCGACCGGGGCCATCGTGAGCGACGCGAAGACCGACGCTGTGACGGTCACCGCGATGCTGACCTACGGCGCCACGTTGACGCCCAGCAACGCCGGTCAGGTCGCCCCTGGCGGTTCAGTGGTGTATGCCCACACGTTGACCAACACCGGCACGCAAAGCTGCACCGGTCCTTACACGGTATCGGCCAACCTGCCTGCGGCCGACGTGACCGCCGGCTGGACGACCGCACTGTACATCGACAACAACGGTGACGGCGTCATCGATGGCGGCGATACGTTGTTGACGGGCCCGATTGCTGGTCCCCTGGCTGTCAGCGGTACGCAGAAGCTGCTGGTCAAGGTGTTCGCCCCAGGCGGCGCGATGGCTGGCACCACGGACACTGCAACCGTGACCGCGACGTTCCCCCCCGGCACTGGCTCGTGCGGCACGCCGACCGCGACGGACATCAGCACGGTCATCACTGGGCAGATTCGCGTCGTGAAGACCCAAGCTGCTGACTTGAACTGCGACGGCGTCGAAGCGGCCACGGCCTCGAACTTCTCGGCCGCATCGCTGACGATCAAGCCGGGCCAGTGCGTCATCTATCGGATCATTGCCACCAACGAAGGTGTTGCGCCGATCACGAATCTGTCGATCACCGACGCGGTTCCTGCGTACACCAGCCTCACAGGTGCAACGCAACCCGCAGCGGCGACGCAGTGTTCGTCGACCGGCATGACCGGAACAGCTGTGGCCTATGCAGGCACGGCACCGGCAACCACGGTGAGTTGCGGTAGCGCGGCCAACAGCATGGCGCCGGGCGGCTCGGCCACGCTGATCTTCGCCGTGAAGATCAATCAGTAAAGACTGATGGGTCTCGTCCCTCAACGTCCACCACTGGCGGACGTTGAGGGCCATCGAAGCGCGCCCTTGAGTGGCGTCGCTTCGGCTTTTTCCTGCGCTGCGAATCGCACTGTGCTCCTGGCCGTCAATGTCAGGCGGCGCAGGAAAAAGTCATCAACGCGTGCGCGCACAGCGTCGCGTCGCAATCGGTTCGGAAAAATACGTGCGAAACGCCAACAATCAACGTCGATCCAGGTCATGCCTGTTAGCTGCCGCATGGGTGCTTCTGCGGGTGGTGGCGTGCTGGTTCGTCTTCGCGATGGCACCGGCATCGGCCGCGCCCGTGCCGGCCGGCGCCTCGATCCGCAACGTCGCTACCGCGACCTACGTGCCGACCGGGATGAGCCAGCAGGAAACCGCAAGCTCCAACGCCGTGCAGGCGACTGTGCTGCCCGTCGAGGCGCTGCTGCTCACGCAGGACCAGAGCGTGACGCGGCCACCGAATGCACAGGTCACGCTGAACCACCTGCTCAGCAACGTCGGCAACGTGACGTCGAGCTACACACTCGCCTGGGCTAACAACGCCGGCGGTTGCGGTCCCGACCAATTGGACCTGAGCACCTTGCGCGTCGTGCGCGATGTCAACAATAACGGCGTGGTCGATGCGGGCGACCCGGTGCTGCCGCTGGGTAGCGCCGGCGCGCTGTCGCTCAAGCCCGGTGAGACTGCGTCGCTGCTGGTGCAAGGAACGCTCCCAGCGGCACCGAGTGGCACCTCATGCCTGGCGCTGACCGCCACCACCGCGCTGCAAGCGCAGACGGCCATCAACCGCGATGTGGTCACCGTCAGCAGCGCGGCGGTGATCTCGCTGGTCAAGTCGGCGTCGTACCCCGGCGTGCTCGTGCCGGGAACCACGCGCATCGATTTCACCGTCAAGGGCTCCAACATCGGCGCGCAAGATGCACAGCCGACCGGCTCGGCCGTGCCCGGCCCCTCGGTGATCACAGTCAACGGCGTGGCGTCGTCGCTGGTGCTGGTGCGCGACCTGGTGCCCGTGGGCACGATCTACCTGGCCGGCACGCTGCAGAGTACGGCCGCCGGCGCGGTCCGCCTGTACCGCCTGCCAGGCGATGCGCCCTTCAACTACCGCACCACGGACGACGCGGCCGCAATCGAAGTGGCGATCGGCGTGCCGACGGCGCTGGTACGCAACGGCTCGATCGCGATGCAGTTCGCCGTGAAGGTCAAGGCCGACGTCACGGGCGACATCCGCAACAACGCGCAGGGCTACTACAACGACAGCGCGGTGGACACCATTGCGCAATCGAACACCGTGATCATCCCCCTGTCGCTCGCGCGTATCGGCGTTGCGAAGGCGGCCACGGTGCCGCGCCTCCACCGCAACACAGACGGCTCGCCCGACGGCACCGCAAGCGTCGGTTTCAGCATGCACGTACGCAACTACGGCACGACCTGGCTGTATGGCGTGCAGATCAACGACTTGCTCGAGGGCACGGGCGCCACCCAGCTCGGAACCTACACGCCCGCCGTGGTGCCGGGGGCGAACCAGTACACGGTCGTGCCCGGTACGCTGCGCGTGGTCGGCAACCAAGGCGCGGGCACCGTCGCGGCGGTCAACACCGGCTTCACCGGAAAGGCCGCGGCGCGCGGCCTGCTCGCACCGGGCGCGGTGCTGCCCGTGGGCGCGGAGTTCACAGTGCAGTTCGACGTGCGGATCAATTTCACGGGCCGCACGGGCACGCTGCTGAATACCGCCCGCGCCGAGGCCTCGCTGACCTCGGGCGGTGCGCCGCAAGTGTTCGACGATTCGGTCGACGGAGCCAACCCCGATGCCGACGGCGACGGCAACCCCGGCAACGACACCTCGCCCACGCCCGTCTCCATCCAGGGCCCCTCGTTGTCGATCGTGAAGACGGCATCGCAGCCTCGCCGTGTCGGCGACGGCGTCTACGAGATCGACTACGGCTTCAAGGTCACGAACACCGGCAACGGCCCGGCGCCCAACCTGCGCGTCATCGACAACCTGAACTGCACCTTCGACATGGACAGGTCGGACGGCCGCATTGCGTCGTGGCAACTGACGGGACCGGTGCGAGCGCGCAACGGTGTGCTGTCGCCGTCGTCGGGCTTCACCGGCCGTGCCACCTGCAACCGCGACACCGCGGCCAGCACCGACCCCTATAAGATGCCGATCGAGGTCGCTGCACTGAGCATGGTCGACGGCAGCAGAGCGCTTGCGCCCGGCCAGAGTGAGGAGCTCGCCATCAGCGTGCGCGTCACCACGAAGCGTGCAGCGGACAGCACGCGCGTGACGCTCGACAACAAGGCCTGGGCCGCAGCGTTCGCGCAGAACACCGTCACCTTCTCGCCGGAAAACCTGGTGGCCGTGGCCGTTGGTTCCGCGCGGGCCGTGCTGATGGACCCAATGGGCACCGTCTACAACGCCGTGACGCGCCTGCCGGTTGCGGGCGCGGTGGTCAAGTTCACGCGTCAGTCGTGCAACGCGGGGCCGGCGACGCCGATCAAATCGGGCGAGATCGTCGGGTCCGACACGGGCCTGTACACCTTCAATGCCGACGGCAGTGTTTCGATGTCCACCGGGGTGGACGGCACCTATCAGTTCCCGCTCCAGAACCCGCCCGTGACCGGGCTGTGCACCTATGCCATCGCTGTCACGCCGCCGGCGGGCAGCGGGTATGTGGCACCGTCGCTACGCCTGCCGGCCAAGGCAGGGAGCTTCGCGAGCTGCAGCCAGGTCGTGCCCAACGCGGCGCCACCGCAGGGCCCGGAGCCCACCACCTACTATTACAACGTGGTGACCGGCTTCAATGCCGACGGCAGTGCCTGCGACGTGACCAACAACCACGTGCCGCTGGACCCGGGTTCGCTCACCGGCCTGGTGATGCGCAAGGACGGCAGCAAGCGGCAGGTGGAGTTCGGCGATCTTCTCGACTACGCGCTGACTGTCACCAACAAGACCGGCGTTCCCATCAGCGGCCTCAACGTCGTCGACACACTGCCGCCCGGCCTGGCCTATGTGCCCGGTAGCGCGCGGCTGAATGGCGTGGCCACCGACAATCCGCACGGCGGCGCCGGCCCGCAGCTGGTCTGGAGCTATCCCACGCTCTCGCTGGCCAGCGACCAGTCGGTCATGCTGCGCTACCGCGTGCGAGTAGGCGTGGGCGCGCCCGTGTCCGGCGACGTCGTGAACCGCGCGCTCGCGAACTCCGGCGCGCTGCAGTCCAATCTGGCCACCTTCACGGTACGGGTCACCGGCGGTGTCTTCTCCGACGAAGCCTTTGCGTTCGGCAAGGTCTACATGGATTGCAAGCGCGACCGCACGCAGGAGGGCGCGGACGAACCCGGCGTGCCCGGCGTGCGTCTGTACATGGAAGACGGCACCAGCGTCGTGACCGACGTGGAAGGCAAGTGGAGCCTGTACGGCCTGAAGCCCGTCACGCACGTGCTGCGGCTCGACCAGACGACGCTGCCGCCGCAAGCGCAGATTGTGCTGCTGGACAACCGCAACGCCAACAACCCTGCCAGCCGGTTCATCGATCTCAAGAAGGGCGAGCTGCACAAGGCCAACTTCCCGCTGGCCGGCTGCGACGACCCGGTCGTGATGGACGATGTGGCCCGGCGCCGCAAGCTCATCGCCGTGCGGCCTGGTGCCGACGGTGAAGCCGCGGTCCGCGCACGGCTCGACCCGCAGGGTGCCATCGTCCCCGCGGGAGACCAACGCTCCCTGCCGGCGTCAGGCGAGGTGAGCGCCTCGGGCGCCATCGGCGCCACGCTCACATCGAGCCAACCGTTGATTGCTCTGCCGAGCGCACCCGCGGGCGGTGCGGGCAGCTTTGTCAGCGGCGTCGGCGCGGCCAGCGGCCTGACCGGCACGCTAGGGGCCGTGCAGCAACCCGCGTCCTTCAGCAGCCCTGTGGGCGTGCCAGGCGGCACCTCCGGCCTCTTGCCCGGTGGTGTGGGGAGCGGCGTGGGCACCCTCGGCGCCAACGGCATCAACGCGCGCAGCGGCAGCCTCTCGCCGTTGGCGCAGCCCCTGCTGCCGCAAGCCGCACCCGGCACCATCGACTTGGAGAAGGTGATGCCCGACATGGACAACAAGCCAGGGTTCATCGAGCTGAAGGACCGCGACACCCTCGCGTCGCAGACGATCAACGTGCGCGTCAAGGGTCCGGCGGGTGCCAGCCTGCAGTTGCAGGTCAACGGCGAGAAGATCGACGGCCGTCGTGTGGGAAAGAAAGCAACCCTGCCCAGCGCCGCGTTGAGTGCCTGGGAGTACATCGGCATCGTGCTCAAGCCCGGCAACAACCTCCTTCGGCTGGAGGTGCACGACGATTTCGGCGTGGCGCGAGGTGAGCCGGTCGAAGTCAACGTCATCGCGCCGGACAAACTCGGCGCCATCGCGGTCCAGGTGCCCGAAGACGCGCGCGCAGACCTGCGTACGCCGGTGCCAGTCAAGGTGCGCTTGACCGATGCGGCCGGCGTGCTGGTGTCCGCCCGCGCACAGCTCACGCTCGAAACAGACCGGGGACGCTGGGTCGAGGAAGACCTGAACCCGAATGAGCCGGGCACGCAGGTCTTCATGGACGGCGGCGAGGCCGAGTTCCATCTGCTGCCGCCGGGCGAGCCCGGCGATGTGCGCGTGCGGGTGTCCACGTCGGCCTTCGTGCGCGAGGTGCGGCTCGCCTTGCTGCCGGATCTGCGCCCCATGATCGGCGTCGGCATCCTGGAGGGGACCCTGGACTTCTCCAAACGCGGAAAGCTCGCGCTGGGCGAAATGCCTGCCGGTGCGGCCTTCGAGACGGAGTTGCGAAGCCTGTCGAGTGACCCCAAGGACACGCGTGCGGGTGCGCGTGCCGCGTTCTTTTTCAAGGGTGCTGTGAAGGGCGAGTACCTGCTTACGGCCTCGCTGGACACCGACAAGAACCGCAAAGATCGGTTGTTCCGCGACATCCGTCCGGACGAGTTCTATCCCGTCTACGGCGATTCGTCGGTGCGGGGCTTCGATGCGCAAAGCTCGCAGCGCCTGTATGTGCGCATCGACAAGAACCGTTCATACTTGATGTACGGTGACTTCGTCACCTCGAGCAGCGCGGACGTGCGCCAGCTCAGCCAGACCAGCCGCACGCTCACCGGTCTGAAGCACGTGTACGAGACCGACACGGTGCGCGCGACCAGCTACGCCTCGCGCACGTCGCAGACGCAGCAAGTGGAAGAGTTCGCCGCACGCGGCATCTCCGGCCCGTACTACCTGGGCGGGGGCGAAGGCAGCGCCGGCGACTTCGTGGAGAACAGCGAGCGCGTCGAGATCCTGGTGCGCGACCGCAGCCAGCCGAACGTGGTGCTACAGAACGTGGCGGCGACGCGCTTCGTGGACTACACGATCGAGCCGTTGTCGCGCCGCATCCTATTCACCCGCCCGATCGCATCGGTCGATGCCAACCTGAATCCGCAGTCGATCCGCGTCTCCTACGAAATCGACGCCGGTGGGCCCAAGTACACCGTGGCCGGCACCGATGTGCAGCTCAAGGTGGCCAAGAACCTGCAAGTCGGCCTGGTGCTCAGCACCGACCAGAATCCGGAGAACCGCCGCAAGCTGGGCGCGATCACCGCACTGGCGCGGCTGGGCGAGAACACCAGCGCGGCGGCCGAGCTGGTGCAGACCGATTCCGACCTGAACGGCAAGGGCTCGGCGGGCCGCATCGAACTGCGGCACCAGGACGAACAGCTCGGCGTTGCGCTGCAGGTCGCGCGAACGAGCAAGGGCTTCGACAACCCAGGCGCATCCTTCGCGGCCGGGCGCACGGAAGCGAGTGCGCGTGTGGAATACAAGGTCGACCCCACGCTGCAGGTGCGCGGCGAGGCACGCTACAGCAAGGACAACCTGACAGCGGGAAACACCCAAGGTGTCACCGTCAGTGCGCAACAAAAGATCAACGGCAGCCTCACGGGCGAGGTCGGCCTGCGCTACGGATCGACCTCGAGCTCGTCGGCCTCTCTGTTCGACTACAACCAGGTTTCCAGCTACAACGGCGCGCTGGGTTCGCCGAATGTCGGAAGCTCGGTCACCGCGCTCGGCGGCGCCGCCAATGCCGCGGGCGCGCTGCTCGACAAGCATCAGGACAACCTCGCCACCATCCGCGGTCGGCTCACGGCGCAGGTACCGAATCTGCCGCAGGCACAGGTCTTCGTCGAAGGCGAGCAGGACCTGCAAAGCAGCGGCAAGCAGATCGCGATCGGGGGCAACTACGCCATCACCGACAAGACGCGCATCTATGGCCGCTACGAGTTCATCTCCACGCTTGGCGGCAGCTACGACCTGAACAGCCACCAGTCGCGCAACACCGGCATCCTCGGTGTCGAGAGCAACTACATGGAGGGCGGACGGGTCTACAACGAGTACCGCCTGGCCGATTCGGTCGACGGCCCTACGGCCCAGAATGCCATCGGCATTCGCAACACGGTCAAGCTGAACGAGCGGTGGCGCCTGACCGGCGGCATCGAGCGTGTGAAAGCGATGAGCCACGCTCCCACGACCGCGGGCATTCTGGGCCAGGGCGATTCCACCGCCGTGGTCAGCGGTGTCGAGTACACCAGCGAGCGCGTGAAGGCGAGCGCGATCCTGGAGGCGCGCTGGGCCGACGACTCCAACACCACGCTGTCGAGCGCGGGCCTGGGCTACAAGCTCGACGACGACTGGAGCCTGCTCATGCGCAGCGTCTACAGCGACAGCAAGGGCAAGGGCGCCAACGAAGGCGACCGGCGCACCTTGTCGCGCCAGCAGATCGGCGTGGCCTACCGCCCGGTGGGGCAGGACGTGTGGAACGTGCTGGCCCGCTACGAGCACAAGACCGAAGCCGTGCGCGGTGCGGGCACGACGCTCGGCACGATCAGCGGCAACGCCTTCGGCTCCGACGCCACGCAGGCCGGCGACTACCAGGCCGACATCGTGTCGGTGCACGTCAACGTGAACCCGCAGCCCGGCACCTACATCACCGGTCGCTTTGCGGCCAAGCGCGCGACGCAGGACGACGGTGTGCTCAAGAGCAGCTATTCGGCGCAGCTGCTGCAGGGCCGCCTGACCTACGACCTCAACAAGGACTGGGACGTCGGCGTGCAGGCCGGCCTGCTGCACGGCAGCGGCGGCTCGCTGCAGAAGACCCTCGGCTTCGAAGTCGGCTACCAGGTCTACAAAGACCTGTGGCTGTCGGGCGGCTACAACTTCGTGGGGCTCAAGGACCGCGACCTGACCGCCGGCGAATACACGAGCAAGGGCGCGTTCGTGCGGCTGCGCTTCAAGTTCGACGAAACCGCGCTGGGGTTTGTTCCTGCCGGTGCCGTGAGCGAGCCGGCCACAGGCGAGCCGGCGACTGCACTTCCGCCGGGAAAGATCACGCTGCAGGCGCAGGCTTTGTTCGAGGCCGGCGAGCACACCCTGAAGCCTGCTGCCCATGCCGTATTGGATGAGGTCGTCTCGCGCATCAAGAGCGAACACTACGACCTGATCGAGATCATCGGCGCAACCACTCCCGAAGGCGCTGCCGATGCCGCGCCGCAGTTGCCGAAACAGCGGGCTGAAGCGGTCGCTGCCTACCTCGTGGCGCATGGCGTGAGCTCGGCCCGCGTCAAGCCAGAGCGGCGCACGGATGCGTCGACTCCCGCCGAGCGGCCCGTGCCGCTCGGCGGCGCGCGCAAGCAGTCGCTGGAGATTGAAGTAGCTGGCTGAGGCTGTCTTCAACGATGCTGAATGGACTGTTCAATTGGCGGGACTTTTTCCTTTCAGGCGCCGCGCCCACTCGACCAGTGACGGGATCCATCGTCACGTTGCCTCACCGACAAAAGAGAAGAATGATGCCTAGAAACCTGTGCACGCGATTCGCGTCGGCCCTGTCGAGCAGTCTGCTTGCCTTGGCCACACTGGCACTGATCCCGACACTGGTGCAAGCGCAAACGGTGACTTCCGCCGGCACGGCATCGGCTTCCGCCGTTGGCTCGGGCGCGCTCGGCACGCCCACCCTGACCTTCAATGTGGCCGCAGGGCGAAATCGTATCGTTTTCCTTACGGCGGCTTTCGAGCGTGATCACTGCATTACCGACAGCACCAACTCCAACGCAAGCTGCACGGATGAACCAGCCAATGTGACCAACAGCAACTTCGCCGCGCCTAACTACGTGGCGAACAACGGTGCGAATCTGCAGATTCAATACACTGCGACCGGCCCGGGCGGATCCCTCACCTTCACCAATCCGCTGGCACCGCCGAACGGTGACCTTCGCTTTGTGACCACATTTGAAGGCCTGGGCAGTGGAGGGCTTGATCGGACCTACTACAGTCAGGAAGCCTATTTCGCCGCGTTGTATGAATCGGATCTGCGCACCTTGCTCGGCGGCGCGGCCAGTGGTTCGATCACCGTGACATTGCCTAATGTGCAGGTGCCACGCCGCGCTGCCGATGAGGCCCTGCTGACCGCTCTGCAGTTCAACAATGTCAGTCAGCGCAAGGACGGCAATGCTGGAACGGGCATTGTTCGTTCTATGGTCGATACCGGCCTGGTGGACTGTACTTCAGGCAATACTTACGAACTCAGTCTTGCGCCGGGGACATGGTCGCTTTGTGTCAATGGCTACGACGCGGGTCAAGCGCCGACCGCTGCTGGCGACGGCGTGTTGCTGTACGGCTTCAACGGATATGCTGGCGGCGGAGCCATGGGCTTTGACACGGTCGCGGGATTCACCGAAGTGGCAAATCCAGCAGTGATCAACACCAACCCCGTGGTCGACGCGGGCACTAGCGCTGGAACGCATTTCGTGACCGGCACCGAGTCTGACGGCTTCAGCACTTCATTTCAGTTTAGTAACGGAGTCCCTGCGTCCAATATCAGATTGCAATCACGGAACGGGTCAGCGCAAATCACCACGGGTGGCCGAGCGGCGAAGTTCACGTTGACGCGAGGCGGGATAGATCTGAATATCACCAAGACGAACGGCACGACGTCGGTGTCGCCGGGGGCGACGACCACGTACACCATCGTGGTGACCAATCCCTCCGTCAACTTCGCCGACGGCGCTGTGGTGACAGACCCCATCGCCCCAGGTCTGACCGTGACCGGCGTGACCTGCGCGGTCACCACCGGTTCGGCAGCTTGCCCGAGCAGCCTGACCCAGGCGAGCCAGGCGTTGCGCGTGGCGGCGCTTCAAGGCGGTGCAGCGATTGCCAGTTTTCCGCCGAACAGTTCCTTGACGCTTACTGTTACCGCAACGGTCGGGACAGGAATCGCATCCATTTCGAATACTGCCACTCTCACGCCCCCAGCGGGATTTACCGACCTTGTTCCCGCAAATAACACGGCGACCGATACCGACACCGTGATGGGGACGATCGTTATCGTCAAGGATGCGATCCCTGACAGCCCGCAGGACTTCAGCTTCACCACGACCGGAGGTTCGGGCCTCCCCGCGAGCTTTGATCTGGACGACGATCCGACGGATGCCACGCTGCCCAACAGCCGCACCTTCTACGTCACCCCCGGCGCGACCGTCTACACCGTCAAGGAGGCGGCGCTGCCCAGCGGATGGACGCAAAGCAGCGTGAGCTGTACCAGCGGCGGGACTGTCGCAAGCGGTACGGCCTCGATCACCGTGGCGGCGGGACAGACGGTCACCTGCACGTTCACGAACGCCAAGACACCGACGGTGAAGGTGCAGAAGGTCACGTTGGGGAGAACGGGTGGACCATTCAGCTTCACTCAGACCAACCTGGCGAGTGCACCGGCGGGCATCACGACCAGCACCGCGGGCACACCGACGCCGTCATCGCCGACGCCGATCAACGTGACCACGACGGCCACGGCCGTGACGCTGACCGAAGGGCCACTGACCGGCACGCTGGCGGGATGGGCGCTGGTCTCGGCGAGTTGCACCGATGCGAACAGCGCGGCGACAGGCAACACCGGCGCCATCGGCACGCTGGCGGGCAGCACGCTGACGATTCCCGCTGCCAACGTGAAAGCTGGCGCCGACTTCACCTGCGTGTTCACCAACGCCCGTCCGCGCATTCGCCTGAACAAGCTGCTGCCCGACGGGCGTGTGGTTGATGCCCCCCTGTCACCCGACCAGTTCAGCCTGTCGATCGTTGGCCCGAGCGGTGGGACGGCC
This sequence comes from Variovorax sp. BGA-UO-ETr-C22, assembly GCF_059567965.1. Lineage (NCBI taxonomy): Bacteria > Pseudomonadati > Pseudomonadota > Betaproteobacteria > Burkholderiales > Comamonadaceae > Variovorax > Variovorax sp. BGA-UO-ETr-C22. Next base: position 149,112 of record NZ_JCAQPA010000008.1, on the reverse strand, counting down.
AGCGCCTCGACGACGACCACCACCACTGGCAGCGGAACCACGGCCACCGGCCTTGCCGACACCAACGCGTCTTCACCCGCCAACTCCGGCGGTACTTACGTGTTGTCCGAGGCACAAGGCAACCTCACGACGGTCATGGCGCTGTATGTCTCGAGCCTCAGCTGTACCAATGCGACTGCGGGCTCCACCACCGTGCTGCCGAGCGGCAGTGGTACCTCCGGCTTCTCGGTGACACCCACAGGCAACGACGACATCACCTGTACCTTTACCAACAGAAGGAGGCTGCCCCAACTCACGACTACCAAGACGGCCAGTGCCAATCCCATGCTGGTGGGGGCGAGCGGACAGCGCTATACCATCACCATCACGGTGGCCAATGGCCCGACGACGGCACCGATCACGTTGACGGACGCCTTGCCTGCAGGCATCACCACCAGCGGTCCTGTCACAGCCACGGGCGGCACCTTGAGCGGGTGCCCCGCGGCGGGTGCCACAAATCTCACCGGCTGTTCGATCGCCACGGGCGTCGCCAACGGCAGCATCGTGATCACCGTACCGGTCACGGTGGCCGTCAGCGCAGTGGGGCCTTCGGGCGCCACCAACACGGTGAATGTGGCGGGGGGCGGCGATCCGCTCTGTACAGTGGCCGCGGGGCAGCCCTGCGATGCCAGCACGACGACGACTGCTGTGATCCAGCCCGCGACGCTGCAACTGGCCAAGGTTTGGGGCGCTGGCGGCCTCACCGGCAACGTGGCGAGCATCGGTGCGAGCACGGGCGGCGCGAGCAACACCACCGCATTCACGGCGACGGCGCCGACGGCCGGCAACAGCGGCACGGCCGTGAACGTGGTGGCGGGCAACACCATCACGCTGCCCGCGGAGACGATGACGACGGGCACGCTGACGAACTACAACACGGTGCTGGCGTGTACTGCCAACAGCGGAGCCACGGCCAATGCGCTGAGCGGCACCAATGGCCAGACGAGCAACACGCTGCTGATCGGCGCGGCCGACGCGGGCCAGGCCATCGTCTGTACCTACACCAACACCGCGAAGACGGCGAACGTGACGCTGGCCAAAACCTGGTCGGGCGCGATCGTCAATGACGCGGTGAGCGTCACCGGCACGGGCCTGACCACGCTGGCCTCCGTGGCCAACACCGCCACCGAGACCGACACCGGCACGGCACTGGCCGTTCCCGTGGGCAGCGTCATCACGCTGGCCGAGAACTTCACCACCGGCAGCGCCGCCAACTACACGAGCGCGCTGAGCTGTACCGGCACCAGCGGCCTGTCGGGCAGCACGCTGACGGTCGGCCCGGCCGACACGGCCGTCGTCTGTACCTACACCAACACCCGCAAGACCGCGGCGGTGACGCTGACCAAGAGCTGGACCGGCGCCATCGCCGGCGACAGGGTCAACCTGACGGTCAGCGGCAGCGCCGCCGAAGTGACGGGCGCGACCGCCGGCACGTCGACCGCGCCGGCCACCATCACCAACGCCACGGCCACCGCGGCCAGCGGCGCCACGGTGACGCTGGCCGAAGCCTTCACGGTTGGCAGCGCGGCCAACTACACCACGACGCTGGCCTGTACCAAGGTGTCGGACGGCAGCACGGTGACGGTGACCGGCAGCGGCCTGAGCCGCACCTTCACGATGCCGTCGGACAGCGCGGTGACCTGCGGCTACACCAACACGCGCAAGGCTGCGACGTTGCAGCTGGCCAAGGCCTGGACCGCAGGCAGCACCACGGGCAACGTGGCGAGCATCGGCGCGACCACGGGCGGCGCGAGCAACACCACCGCGTTCACGGCGACGGCGCCGACAGCCGGCAACAGCGGCACCGCGGTGTCGGTGGGCGCGGGCGACACGCTCACGTTCCCGGCCGAGACGATGACCACGGGCACGCTCGCAAACTACACCACCGTGCTGTCGTGTACGGCCGATGGCGGCGCCACGGCGAACACGCTGAGCGGCACCAACGGCCAGGCGAGCAACACGCTGTTGGTCGGCGCGGGCGATGCGGGCAAGGCCATCGCCTGTACCTACACCAACACGCCTAAGACCGCCACGCTGCAATTGGCGAAGGCCTGGAACCCCAACAGCATCACCGGCAACGTGGCAAGCATCGCCGCGAGCACGGGCGGATCGAACAACACCACGGCCTTTACCGCGACGGCGCCCACGGGTGCGAACAGCGGCACCGCCGTGAGCGTGCAGGCAGGCAACACGATCACGCTGCCGGCCGAGACGATGGCGCCGGGCACGCTCGCCAACTACACCACCGTGCTCGCGTGTACGGCCGGCGGCGGTGCCGCGGCCAACGCGCTGAGCGGCACCAACGGGCAGGTGAGCAACACGCTGCTGGTCGGCGCAGGCGACGCCGGAAAGGCCATCGTCTGCACCTACACCAACACGCCGAAGACCGTCACCGTGCAACTGCGCAAGGCCTGGAGCGCGGACAGCACGAGCGGCGATGTGGCCAGCATCGGCGCCACCTCGGGCGGCAGCAGCAACACGACCCTGTTCACCGCGACCGCACCCACCGCCGGCAACAGCGGCACGGCAGTGTCGATGGTCGTCGGTGGCACGCTCACGCTGCCCGCCGAGACGATGACCACGGGCTCGCTCGCCAGCTACAGCACCGTGCTCGCGTGTACCGCCGACGGCGGCGCCACGACCAACCCGCTGAGCGGCACCAACGGCCAGGTGAGCAACACGCTCGCGATCCCCGCGGCTGATGCCAACAAGGCCATCGTGTGTACCTACACGAACGCGAAGAAGACGGTCACCCTGCAGGTGCGCAAGGCCTGGGGCGCGAACAGCGAAACCGGCAACGTCGCCAGCATCGGCGCGACCACGGGCGGCGCCAACAACACGGCGCTGTTCACCGCGACCGCGCCCACGGCCGGCAACAGCGGCACGGCGGTGGTGGCCGCTGTCGGCAACACCATCACCTTCCCCGCGGAAACCATGACCACGGGCACGCTGGCGAACTACACGACCGTGCTGTCGTGTACCGCCGATGGTGGCGCCACGGCCAACGCGCTGAGCGGCACCAACGGCCAGGCCAGCAACACGCTGGTGATCGGCGCGGGCGATGCCGGCAAGGCGATCGTCTGTACCTACGCCAACAACCGCCTGCCGACGGTCCAGATCCGCAAGCAGGCGCTGGGCGGCACGGGCACCTTCGCGTTCAGCGGCACCAACGGTTTCGGCGCGGACAGCATCAACGTCTCGGTGTCGGGCTCGACGGTGGTGGGCACGATCAAGACGCTGACCACGGCGAACACGCAGACGGTGCTGACCGAAGTCGCGGCCTCGATGCCCGGCGGCTTCGCGTTCTCGGGCGCGACCTGCACGGGCCTCGCGGGTGGGGCGACCGCTGCGGTCGATCTCGTGGCGGGCACCGTCACGCTGCCCGCGGCCGGGCTGACGAACGGCACGGCAGTGGTCTGTACCTTCACCAACACGCTCGCGGCGATCGTGAGCGGCCGCGTGTTCCTGGACAACGGCATCGGTGGCGGCACAGCCAACGACGGCATCGTCAACGGCGGTGAAGGCCCGCTGTCGGGCGTGAGCGTGCGGCTAACCAACTGCGGCGCGACCGTGTACGCGAGCGCGCTCACGGACGCGTCGGGCGGCTACAGCCTGAGCGTGCCGGCTGGCACGGCGACGGGCTCGGCGATGTGCGTGGAAGAAACAAACCCCGGCACGCGCGTGTCGACGGGCGCTTCGGTGGGCAACGTCGCATTGCCGTCAGGCTCGACCGTGGCCGCAGCCGGTGGCACCTATACCTACACGCGCACCGGCACGCCCGACCGCATCGCCTTCAGCTGGAACGGCACGGGCCACAGCAACCTGAACTTCGGCGACGTCGACAACAGCGCCTTTGCGACGGGTGGAGCGAAGACCGGTCAGCCGGGCAACACGGTGACCTACGCCCACACCTTCACGGCGGGCACGGCCGGGAGCGTCACCTTCGCGATCAGCGCTTCGACATCGACGCCCAACCTGACCGGTTGGGCAGAGAAGATCTTTGCGGACCCGACCTGCAGCGGGAGCCTTCAGCCAGGCGCCGCCACGCTGTACCCGCCTTCTGCAGCGATCGCCGTGACCGTGAGCCAGACGGTGTGCGTGATAGTGCAGGAGTTCATTCCAGCCACAGCCCAACCGGGCTATTCGAACGATGCGAAGGTGCAGGCCAACTTCATCCTCACCAATTCGTTGCCAGCCCCAGCGCTCAGCGCCAGCTACACGCTCGACGACATCACGACGGTCTCGATGTCCGCGCTGGAGTTGAAGAAGGAGGTGCGCAACTTGACGCAGGGCGCAGCGGCTTTTAGCGTCAACAATCAGGCCAAGTCCGGGGAGACGCTGGAATATCGTGTCACTTACACCAACAACGGCACCAGCCCGATCGGCAACCTCACGGTGAACGACACGACGCCGGCCTACACGACCTTCATTTCGAGCACGGCGGGCACCACACCCGTCACGCTGACGGCGTGCAGGAAAGTGACTCCAGCAAATCCTCCGCCCTCAGCCACTGTGGCATGCGATGCGATGCAGTCCACTGGCGGTGCGGGATCGGTGAGTTGGGCATTCACTGGTGCATTGAATCCCGGAGGAAATGGCACCGTGCTATTCCAAGTCAAGGTTGACTAACGTCGGTTCGCACGAATCCTCGCAGGGGTGCGAGAGTCTTGGTCTGGCGGGCGCTCGGCATCCCCCGCTTGAATCTTGCGCAGGAGCGATTTCCGAGCCACGCACAGGCTGTCTGCGTACATGAGGTGTCGACAACCACTTGGCAGGTTGAGGACTGTGCCCGTTACCGGAATGCAACGCAACATCATGAAACGTTCGATGAACGCGAAATGATGCTGCGCAATGATTTGAACCAAGGCCACTCGCGAACCACGGATTTCTAACCTCGGCGCCGAAAGGAAACATGACTTCATGCCGCGCCTGGAGAAGTCGCGAGGATCTCCTCTCCGGAAATACAAATGCACCGTTCCAAAGAACGCGTTGCGCCTTAACCTCTCGCAGTCATCCCGGAGAATTTCGGCGCCTCGTACTTCATGTGTACGAGGCGCTGGTCGGTGGCTTTTTACTTCACCTTTTCGGCGCCACCTCAAAGGCCAGAACCTGCGTAATCTGTTGAGTGGTATTGAAGTTGTTGTCCGAAACCAGCACGAGCGTGTCGTTGCCGTTGGACAATTTCGGGCCCCAAGTCATGCCTTCGATATTGTCGATCTTTCGCAGGCCCAGCGTGTTCAGATCCAACACAAGGCGCTTGCGAACGGGCTTGTAGGTGGCACCCGTCAGGCTTGTCAAACTGCTCACGTCGGTGGCGTCATTCGTCTCGACCTCGTAGAGACGAATGTAGTTGACGTAGAGGCCATCGGCACCCTGAACGCCCGAGCGCTCGATCACCAGAAATTGGTGATCGTTGATCGCAAGCATTTCCGAAACACCGTTGTCCGCATTCTTGCCAGCGGCGGGCGCTGCCGGGATCGGGTCGATGGGGTATGCGACTTGCTTGAGCACCTTGCCGGTGCGGTCCATCTGCGTGAAGCGAGACACGGAACCGCTCGACAACGTGGGCAATGGGCCGTCTTCGTAGATCGGTGCTTCCATGCCGACCCACAAGCTTTTTCCATCTGAGGCGAAGCTCAGTGCTTCAAAGGTGGCATTGTTACGCGAGCCTTTTTCCTCTGTTGGCGACATCTTGAACATCGCGGGCGTCGGCAGAATCAAGTTGGAAACACCATCGGTGGCCATGCGCGCGACAAAGGGAGTGAGACCTTTGGCACGGTCACCTTCGCTACCCCACCAGAGGCCGCCACCCTGTGGGTCGACACGGAAGGACTCAGGATCGGCCACGGTGCCGCCGGGCGCCGGATCGCTGCTGGGATAGGCCTTACCTCCCATATCCTTGAGCGCGAGTGTCGATCGGAACCGGATCGCCGCGAAGTTCGAACCGTCGTACTGCAATTCGGCGGTATGGAATCGCGATGCAGTCCGATCGTCACTCAGAAAGTACCAGAGCTTGGCAACCGGGTCATAGTCGACGGCAGACAGTCCACCGACCTGCACGCCGTCTACCTTCAAATCATTGGCGACCACCTGCTCTCCGATAAGGCGAACGCCCTGCACACTGCGCTCCACGGCTGGCGCTGGCGCTGGCACCGGCACAGGGGTTGGTGTTGGCGCTGGTGTCGTTGGAAGCACCGGGGGGAATGCGACGGAATCGCCGCCACCACCGCAAGCTGAAAGCGCGGTCCAAATGGAAACCGCGCAGGCGGTCAAAGTCAGGATTCGGAGGAGGGAGGCCTTGAAAGGTGGGAAGAGTTGCAGCATGCAATGCAGTACGTAGTGAAAAGCGCTTGATGCTATGAAGGGCCCATGTCCGTGTGGCGACAAATTGGCCATGCCGCTTCCCCCCTGTAAATGGGGGGAGGCTTCAATCGAACGTCAGCTAATCTCGATGACATCGCACTAGATTCTTGGACGGGCCGTGTTGATGCTTAGAAAACCTCTTTCAGTCAACATCCCGATCGGTGCTATTTCGTTTGCGCCACTGTCGGCTTCTTCGGACTACATGCTTCTGCACTTTTTTCTCTCCTGCCGGTGCGGCGTCGACGATCTCTCGCGTTTGCATCGAAGTGCTTGGATGCGATTCTTCGTCCGACGTCGTCTCTACTACTGTGCTCATTGTGGAAAGCGTCAGCTTCTCCTGTGGCAAGAAACTGAATCGACTCGTTCGGCTCGAGCGGCAGAACTTCGAGGTCGTGCGCCACTCAAGCGCGGGGGATAGTCGCCCGCAACGATAGCGAGAGCCTGGTTGCTAGAGGCGCGTCAACCGCAGTCGCCGACCTGCGCAAGGCGCCATAGATCCGGGGTGAGCACGAACGGGCTAGCGCGACTTCCTACCTGGAAGAACGCTTGCAGACTCACCGGTCTTTTCATCGCAATAAGCTTCTTCTGGCCATCCACAGACTGTGGTTGACTGCGCAAACAGCATGGCCGCGTTCTTGCGTCGCTCCAAGTGGATGCGGCCAGCACCTGAAACTGACCACCGAGTGGTACGGTTCAATAGCCATGAACTGGTCTTTCCACGAGTGCCAGTCATCGGTAGTCGGGATGAGACGATTCACCGAAGGAACGACAGGGCGTGCTCGGATCCTTGGTGAACCGCATATTTCTCAAATTCTCGCGAGCGCGTAGTCAGTCCGAGTGACCAGCCAAGCGAGCAGATAGGTGAGAGCAGTCGTTACCGTAGGCTGCCCATGGCCGGATCGCTGACGCTGTCCCGGCCGGTCTCGACCCGTCCGGCGAAGCGACGCAGGTAGCTGGGCTCGTCCGACCGGGTCATGCTGAAGTCGTACCAGTGAGCGCTGTTGTCTAGAGACCAGGTCTTCTCGACCACGGCACCGCCAGCGGGCAGGGTCATGGTCCAGGGGCCATCAGTACGGTAGGCATTGGCCCTGACTGTCACGCTACAGGCGGTCGTGCCGGTGTTTCGCATGTGCAGATAGACGTCGCCATTGGCCACGTCGTAGCACACCTGGCACTCCGGCTGGGCCTGCCCCGATTTGCCGGTGTCTCCAGTGAAATGGCGCAGATAGCCATTCGGGCCCATGACCCACAAGTCGTACTTCCCACCGTCGCCAGAGATGCTCCAGGTATCCGTCAGGGCCTTGCCACCTTCCACGGTGTAGCGGCGCGGAATGCGGGTCAAGTGCAGCTTGTCGTAGACATGGAACACCGCCCCCTGTTTGCCGGTGTTGGAAAACAGGAGGTCGACCTTGCCCGCCACGACGCGCGCACTCGTGTGCAGCTCGTAGGGCAACGCGCGTGACGGGCGTGCCCCGGACTCCTGGACAGGCACCTGCGTGGCGGTCGGTGCTGGCGGGTAGGGTTTGCTCTTCTGTTCAGCTTCGATCGCGGCGTAGTTGCTGGTGTCCGGCAGCTTCGGAAACTGAGGGTCATTGGGTGTCGAAAAATTGAAGGCCGAGGTCAGATCACCGCAGACCGCCCGGTGCCAAGGGCTGATCGCTGGAACCGTGATATCGAATCGTTTCTCCAGGAACATGCCCACCGAGGTGTGGTCGAAAGCCTGGGAATTCACCCAACCGCCCTTGCTCCACGGAGAAATCACGAACATGGGCACGCGTGCACCCGGGCCGAACGGTCGCACCGTGCCAGTAATCGTGTCTTTGGGATCGAGTTGGCGCCGGTCCGCGGTGGCATCGTAGTATTCGCCGTCCAAAGGCAATGTTGCCTTCCCCGCCAGCGTGCCGTCCGGGTTGTAAGAGGGCACAGCGGGCGCGGGGAGGTGGTCGAAGAAGCCGTCGTTCTCGTCGAAATTCACAAAGACAGCCGTCTTGCTCCACACTTCTGGGTTGGCCGTCAGGGCATCCAGAACCTGCTGGATGAAGTGGCCTCCCTGCACCGGACTCGAGGAATCGGGATGCTCGCAGGTGGGCTCCGAGGGCAAGACCCAAACCACCTCGGGAAGCTTGTTGGCGAGAACATCCTTCTTCATGTCCTCCACTGTCCACGGGGTCATTCCATTCTTGAACAACGGCGAACTGTGGTCGGACTGCGCGTCGCGGAAGCTCTGAAACGGCAGGCAACCGTGCATGGCACCTTCGAAGTTGTCCACAGGGTCTTGGCAAATACGCCAGGTCACGCCTGCCTTCTGCAAAACCTCCGGGATGGTCGGCCATCGGAACGGAGCGTTTCTCGTGTTGAAGCCGTAGTACGGATATCCGTCGGCGTTCGGATCCAGCGGCTCAGGCTCCCTGATTCGTTGGGAATAGTCCACCCAGCCGCGGTTGTAGTCCACCCAGCCACGCATGTTGTTCGGCTCGGAGTCGGCGTCCGTACAGTTCACTCCTCGTTGCGCCAGATCCGGGTTGAAACCGGAGCCGGAGAAAAGGAACACCCGGTTTGAAATTGTCGGACCGGTTACCGAGCAATGGTAGCCGTCGCAAAGCGTGAAGGCCTCCGCGAGCTGGAATTGGAAGGGAATGTCCGCGCGCTTGAAGTAGCCCATGGTCGCCCACGAGTTGGGACGCTTTGCTGTCGTCTTGTCCAGCGGCCAGAAGCCCATACTGCCTTGGCGCCACGCCAGTTGCGAGTCCTGGTAGTTGTGTGGTACGTCACCAAACCGCATCGCGTTCATGGTCGCCGGATCGAGATGGTAAGGAGTAATGTCCTTGGTGCCGTCGGACTGGTACCAAACCGATTTGCCACTTGCAAGCGGAATGGTGATGCGATCGCCGAAGCCGCGAACGCCCTTGAGCGTGCCGAAGTAGTGATCGAACGATCTGTTCTCCATCATCAAGATCACGACATGCTTGACGTCCTTGATGGTGCCGGATTGCACCGCAGCCGGAATGGCCAGTGCGCGCCGAATGCTCGGCGGAAATGCGGTCAGCGCTGTGACTGCGCCAACGGAAAGGGATGCTGACCGCAAGAATTTGCGGCGATCGTTCGATTGCATGACTCGGTCTTTCTAGTTGGATGGAGGGGCAGTCTTTAAGGCGCGCAGTGCACCACGGCCGCAGGCCGTGAAGCCCCGGGATCTGCTGCAGCGGGAGATGTGGGTGGAGTTGTGGAGGTGGGGATGAGAGCGGGCATCGTGGGAGCACCTCCTCCCCCTCCACCACAGGCCACGAGAAACAGGCTAAGAAGAGCGCCTGTAATTGCGGCTGCGCGTTGCTTGATGTTCATGAAAGCTCCTGTCATTGGGTGTGGGTCGGCCAGCGGATGCTAGATAGGCCTCATGACAAGTAAATGAACAATCCTCAAAAAATGAATCTATAAAATTGAGTAAAACTTTTTCAACTTCTCGAGAAGATTGCTTCATCTCCAGTGGCTTCCCAGACGCAACTTTTTGGGGTGGTGTCAAGTATTCAGAGAAGCACAAGTTGGCGGCTTTTCAGGCCTGCATGGAGGGCTCCACCACATGCGCGTGCTGGCACAGCAAAGCCACGAGAGCGTGGCGCTCGTCGCCCTCGTGAACGACCGCGTCCTGTGCCTGGAGATGATCGACAGCGAACAGTCGCTGCGCTGCTCCTTCGACCGCGGCCGCAGCGTGCCTGCACGCGACGGCGCCAGCGCCAAGTGCCTGCTGGCCCACGCGCCCGACGACGCGCCGAACTCGACGCCATCTCAGATCACGACCGCCTCATCTAGCTCACCGGTTGACGTGTGCCGGCCGCGTAGTGCGAGCCGTTGGCCGCTCGTCGGATGCTCGACGCGACGCGATCGAGCGGCCCTCCGGCGTTGCTTCGGCGATCACGGCCAGCGCAACGAGCCCCTCGAGATGTTCCATAACTCCCGGCGTCGCCACAAAACTGCGGGCGATCCATCGTCCACAAAGTTCGAGCGATACCATTTCGACAGCTCAAAAGTGGCAAGGAAAGCAGGGCGGACTCAGGCGGCCATGCTCTTACTGCGCTCTCGATGACGCCGTAGGACTTGCGACGAGTGGAGGCATGACTCATGCGCTGGCACATCGTCGTATGATTCTGACAATCGCCTAACAATTGCTGGGGCCGTTTTGAAGGCGCGAGTGCCGTCTTCTCGCCGTGCCCTCATGGGAAATGAATCCTATCGATTCGGAACTCCTGCTGAAAGCTACCGCACCGCGGACGGCGAAGTACATGCTCACTCGTGAGCAGCTGCACTCGGACTCCATCGAGTTGAATGGCCGAAGTCTTATCGTTCTCCAAGCCTCCGGCGGCTTCGGGAAGACCTCTCTGCTACAGCAATGGCGTCGTGAATGGTTACGCCGGGGTGCTGTTGTGGCTTGGCTGATGCTTGACGAGGGCGATGACGCTACGCGGTTCGCACAAGGCATCAGTGTCGCCATGCAGCTAGCGACTGGCGGTACTGCATCGGATTTCACGCGCAGCGCCGCAGGCATACAAAGCAGCATGGAGCGCTTGACGGACTGGTTGTCCCTGGTGGCACAAGCAGCAGCGGAGATCGTGCTCGTGCTCGATGATGCGCATACCCTACCGGACGCCACGGTGCAGGGCGCTCTCGCATATCTGGTACACAACGCACCCGCCAACCTGACAGTGGTCATGGCTGCTCGCCGCCGGCTTGCACTGCCGGTGTCAGGCATGCGCGCTCGCGGGCAATATGCGGAGGTCAATACCGAGATGCTCCGCTTGCGGCTGGAGGAAACTATCGCGGTGTTGCGTGCGCGGTTTGGCCGTCGGATCGATATGGACACATGTGCACGCCTGCACGAACTGAGTGAGGGGTGGCCACTGGGACTCCAGTTGGCGATCTCGGGTATCGATGGGAATGCAAACGTACGCGACGCGGTTGCGAGGTTGGTGACCTCTCATGGCAGCATCGATCTCTATTTCCTGGAGTCTCTGACCGGGCAATTGCCTCCAGCGCTCTTGGAATTTTTGGAGCGAATTTCGATCGCTGACATGATCAGCCCCGCGTTGTGCTTTGCATTGACCGCCGACCCGAACGCTGAGGCGATGCTTGAACGGCTGCGTGCAGCCACGCCGATCTTCCTCGATGTGCCCAATGGGGACTGGTCGCGCATGCATCCATTGGCAAGGGAATTCCTCCGCACACGAGTGCAAGCATGGCCTGACGAAGTGCGACGCAATCTTCACTTGCGGGCAGCCTCCTGGCTAGCTGATCATGGGATGCACGAAGCCGCGGTGCGTCACGCGTTCGCAACCGATCAGCCGCAATGGGCTTACGATCTGACCGAACGTTGCCTGCACCAGATGATTGGAAGTGGTCACTTTGCGACGGTATTGGAATGGATCGAGCGCCTGCCGATCGCCGAGATCGAGCGTCGCCCCCGAATGAGGCTCGGTGCAGCCTGGGCGCTGGTCTCGGCGAATCGCCACCGTGATGCCGCGACGTTGGTGGACCCATTGCTCCAAGACAAGGCAACGCCAGAACGATGGCGTCTTGAGGCTGCTGGAATCATGTCGGCGGCCGAATACCATGCCGACCATCTCGACAATGCAGCGGAGATTCATTTCACTTGGCGCGCGATGACGCAGAACGAAAAGTACAAGCGCGTGCCAATGCTCCATCGGACGGCTCTTTCCTACCTCTACAAAGGGCGGCCTGATATGCTGCGGCAACATCATGCGCACACAGCTCGCATACACGGTCTTCGAGGAGATATGGACTCCATGGTCGGCCTGATTGAATGGGAAATCGGTCTGAGCTATTGGTGGGAAGGCCAGGCGGATCTTGCCCGAGAGGCGCTTCGCGCCGCAAGTACAAGGGCGGACACGGAGATCGGCAGGCGAAGTCACCCCGCGACAATGCTGGCCACGGCATTGGCTGCGGTGCTGTGGGACTGTGATGCGCCGGCTGAGGCGGCTGTTGTGTTGGCGAATCGGCTGGACGTCGTGGAGCGAAGCATGGCGGTAGACCCTATGTGCATGGGTTATGTAACGGCTGCGCGCATCGCCAGTTGGGAAGGTCAAGAAGGAAGGGCCTTCGACCTACTGCATCAACTGTACGCAGTCGGCGAGACACGTGGGTTGAAGCGAGCGTGCGTGGCCAGCCTCGCCGAACAAATCCGCATGCACGCGCAAGGCGCGCACGCACGCACCTGCTACAACCTGGCCAAGCGGCTGGAAGCGATATGCCCGATGGATTTGATATCCGAATCGGGGCTGTGGGGATCGCTGTGCAAGCTGCAGTTGAGCGTGGCTCATGCCTATGCTGCGATCGGTCAAGGAAAATACGACGACGCTTTGAAATTCCTTGCGCCTGCCGCTTTGCTGGCTGCACACCTGCGACGTGGTCGGGACGAGATCGAGATCACGTTGCTGCAGGCGTTGATACTCCGTCGGATGTACAAGGACGACAGTGCTTTGCTGGCCGAAGGATCAAGCTTGGCAAGGGCTCGCGGCCTCAGGCGCATCGCACTGGATACCCGTTTGGACGCAACTCCGACAGCCCAGCAGGTGACCGCGCAGCCCACGTTGATAGTCCGTCACGCCGTCGATACCTTCGCCGCGCCAGTGATTGCCAATACGCGAACCAAGGATTCCAGTGCCTCACGCGTCCTTCCGACCAGCCTCCTGACACCAAAGGAAAGGGAGGTTTTGCAACTGCTCGCTCGGCGCATGTCCAACAAGCAAATTGCGACGACACTCGATATCGGCAACGAGACGACCAAATGGCACATGAAGAATCTGTTCAGCAAGCTAGGGGCCGGCTCGCGTAAACATGTTGTCGATCGCGCACGCATGCTCGGAATCTTTGAAGACACTTGAGCGGGCGTGGACGCAATCGGCTGACAGGGAGATTGAATGTCGCGTTTCCATCTGAGAAGAGGTGACGATGGCAATGCAAGAGCGCTGACGCTGAATCAGCAATGGTGGATGTCGCGCGCTCTTCGCTAAACGTCGCGATCATGATCTGCTTTGCACAGAAGCGGAGTCACTGCCGCCAAGGTGCACAGAATGAAGTACTGATCGGCCCAACGACTATCTTGTCACCGCCGCGGGCCGGGCGGTGCCCTTGCCGTCGACGTTGCCCTGCGCGATCACCTTGCCGGCAAGCAGCGCGTGGATGGTGTCCTGGCTGACCCCAAGGCTTTCGAGCACTTCCGTCGTGTGCTGGCCGACGGCGGGCGAGGGGGTCCGGATGCTCGCTGGGGTCTTGCTCAGTGCCACGGCGGGGGCCACGGCCTTGACGCGACCGATGGCTGGGTGGTCGTAACTGGTGATCATCCCCATGTGCTGCACCTGCGGGTCGTTCTCGACCTCGAGGTGCGTCTTGATCTCGCCGCACCAGATGCCCGCGGCAAGCAGTGCCGAGAGCAGCTCCGCGCGCTTCCACTGGCGGGTGCGCTCCGACAACAACTGGTGGATCTCGTCGCGGCTCTCGAACAGACGCTTCGGGTCGTCGAAGCGCGCGAGTTCGGGGGCCTGGAGGATCTTGATGAGCGTGGCGAACGGGCTCATGGCCACGGTGATGTAGCCGTCGGCCGTCTCGTAGATGCCGAAGGGCGCGTCCATGCCGGGGTGGGCGATACCAGAGCGCGGGCGCTCGAAGTTCTCGCCGAGATTGAGCACGCTCATCAGCTCCTGCGCCTGGTGCGCCAGCAGCCCGGCCAGCAGGTTGACCTTCACCTCCTGACCCAGCCCAGTGCGGTGGCGCCAGTGCAGCGCGGTGAGGATGCCGTACACCATGTTCATCGCGCCCACCTGGTCGGCGAAGCCCGCGCCCACCGGCACCGGCGGACCGTCCCCGCGGCCCGTGGCGGCGGCCAGGCCAGTGAGACCCTGGATCAGCAAATCCTGGCCCGGCCGGTCCACGTACGGGCCCGATTCGCCGTAGCCCGAACCCGAGCAGTAGATGAGCCGCGGGTTGATGGCGCTCAGCGCCTCGTAGCCGTAGCCCAGCCGCTCCAGCACGCCGGGACGGAAGTTCTGTACCACCACGTCGACCTTCGAGATGATCTCGTGGATGAGCTCACGCGCCTGCGGCGCCTTCAGGTCGACGGCGATGGATTTCTTGTTGCGGTTCCAGGCCACGAAGTTCGGGCTTTCGGTGCCGCCCAGCCAGCGGTTGTTGAAGGTCAGCTGGCGGAACATCTCGCCCGACTCGGGCCGTTCGACCTTGATGACATGGGCGCCCATGTCGGCCAGCAGCATGGTGGCAAAGGGCCCTTGCAGAAGGTGGCTGAAATCGAGAATGGTGATGTCGTCGAGTGCTTGGCTCATCGGAGACTCCGTGGGAATGTGGGGGTCAGCTGCCGCGGCGCGCGAACTCGTCGATGCGCGCCTTGGCATAAGGGGTGCGGTGCAGTTCGCGCAGCGCTTCGTATTCCTGGGCCAGGCCGTCGGCGAAGGGCAGGTCGCGCGCGGCGCGCGTGAGGCGCTTGGCGTGGGCCAGGGCTTCGGGCGAGGCCTCGGCGAAGCGCTGGCACCAGCCGATGGCTGCCTCGACGGCGTCGCCCTCGGACACCACGTTCACCACGCCCCAGTCGTGCCACTGCTCGGCGGTGCGCGCGGCGCCGGTCACCAGCAGTTCGAGCGCCCGGTTGGCTGGCAGCTTGCGCATCAGCCGCTGCGTGCCGCCACCGCCCGGCAGCAGGCCCAGGCGAATCTCGGGCAGCCCGAGCTTGGCTTCGGCGTGGGCCACGATGAGGTCGCTGGCCAGCGCGATCTCGAAGCCACCGCCCAGTGCATAGCCGTTGACGGCCGCAACCACGAGTTTCGGCGATTGTTCGATCAGCGCATAGACACGGGCGCCGCGGCGCTGGAAGTCGGCGAAGGTGTCTTCGGTCAGCGCGGCGTACTCCTTGATGTCAGCACCGGCCATGAAGGAGGAGCCGTGCCCGCCGAGCACGATCACCTTGACGCCCGCTTCGGCGTCGGCCGCCACGAGCGCGTCGCACAGCTGCGCGATCATCCGGCTGTTCATCGCGTTCAGTTGCTCGGGCCGGTTGAAGCGGACCAACGCAGCGTGGCCGCGGATTTCCAAGGTGACGAAAGTGTCGTTGTTCATGGGGCGTGTTCCGTTGAAAGGGGCGATGGCACCATGTCGCGGGCCGCCCAGGCGTCGGCGTGCAGCGCGCTCAGCGTGTGCTGCAGCGTGCGCAGGTCCGTCTGACCGCGCAGGCAGCGGTTGATCTCGACGCCGGCGGCTTCCACGAAGGGAACGAAGCCCGCAAATCGCGGGCGCACCCAGGCCGCTTCGAGTGTGGGCAGCGTGGCGGCGAAGAAGTCGCGGGTCAGGCCGTTGACGGCGGGGTCGCGCCAGGCCGTCACGTTGCCGGGCTGGCCGCCAGCCTCGACATAGAGGCCGCTTTGCACCTCGGCGCTGTGCAGCCAGGCCGCGAACGCGGCAGCCTCGTGGGCATGCGCGCTGTGGCTGGAGACCGCCATGCCGGCGCCACCGAGCAGGGCGCCGCGTTGCGGCTCGGCGCCCGGGCCGGCCAGCGGCGCGAAGCGCAACCAGGGTGCACGCTCTTCCCGCGCATAGTTGGAATAGCCGAAGGCCGCGGGGCAATAGACCATGCGGTCCGAGGCCGTCATCGCCTCATACACGCGGATCGGGTTGTCGTCCAGGCAGGACGGTTGCGCATGCTGCACGATCCACTGCAGGTGCGACATCACCTGTTCGGTGGCGCGCGCCGGCAGGAACTCGCCGTCGGTCCCACCCACGGGATGCCCGAGGTTGGCCGCCAGTGTCAGGAAGGTGCAGGCGGCGTCGGTCGGCGTACCGGCCCACCCGAGCGTCTGGCCGTTGGCACGGGCGCGTTCGGCCACCTGCACCACGTCGGACCAGCGCCGCGGTTCGTCCAGCGAAAGCGCGGCCAGCAGGTCCTCGCGGTAGCTCGCGACATGGGCCGCGGCATCCGTGGGGAGCGCGAACACCTTGTCGCGCCACACATAGGTGTTGCCCGAGGGACCGACGCCCTGCGCCGTCAGCCGCGACAGCGTGGGGCCGTCAATCAGCTCGCGCAGGTCGCGAAAGCAGCCGGTGCGCTCGGCCTGCCCCATGAAGGGGTGGTCGATCACCAGCAGGTCGAAGTCACTGGCCAATGTCTCGATGGGGTAGGCCCCGAAGTCGTGCAACGAACGCTTGCGCCACTCGATGCGCACGTGGCCGTTCAGTTCCGCGTAGCGGTTCGCGCAGGCCACCAGTGGGTCGTAGCCGCGCGGGTGGTCCCAGGTCAGTCCCTTGAGCGCGATCTGTCGTGACGAAGAGGTCATGCGTGGCGGTCCTGTTCGTCGGATGGCGTAAAGCCCAGGAAGGCGGACAGTTCGTCGGCCGTGCGCTGCGCCATCGGGCGCACATCGGCCAGGCCCATGTGCATGCCGACCTGGCTCAGGAACGGCACCGTCAACGCGGCAACGGCCGTGCCGCGGTGGTCGCGCACGGCGAAGCTCATGTTGGTCACGCCCTGCACGATCGGGCTCGTGAGTTCTTCTGCGGCACGGGTGAGTGCGGATTCGAGCCGCTGCAGCAGCTGCCCGCTGGGAAGCGTCGGCACGGCCTGGACCCAGCTGTCCCATTGCGCGCGCGGCTGGTGAGCGACGAGCACCACGCCGGAGCTGGTTTCCAGCGCCGGAAATCGCGCGCCGACCCGCACGCGGTAGTTCATGGGCAGCGGGCTCTCGGCGCTCGCGACGATCAGCACGGCCTCGCGGTCGAGCACCGCGAGGTGGCACGACTGCTCCATGCGGTCGGCCAGAGCGCGCATCAGCGGCGTGGCCACGCCCAGCAGGCGCTCGATCGGCGGGAAACGGTGCGAGAGTTCGAACAGCTTGCCGGTCAGGAAGTAGCGCTCGGTGGTGGTCTCACGCGCAATCACGCCCCGCGCGACCAGCGCGATGGCCACGCGGTAGATCTCGCTCATCGTGCGCTCGAGCTGGCTCGCGATATCCGCCAGCGCGAGGCCGTCAGGTTGCGAGGCCAGCAACTCGATGACGTCCAGCGCCTTGTCGACGGCGGGGGCCGAGTACTGCGCCGGCTGGTCGGACTTGACTCCGGGGGCGGGGCTCATGGCGCGGTTCTCCTGAAGGTGTGTGAGTTTCGGAAGGTGAAAAAGGAACAGGACATGCGCTCAGTCTGCCCGGATATCGTTGGCCTTCACCACTTCACCCCACGTCTTGTAGTAGTCGCGGGTCATGGCCATCAGGCGCTCCGGCGTGCCGCCGCCGGGCTCGTCGCCGCGGTCGGTGATCGTCTTGGCGGTGGCGGGATCGGCCATCGACTTGTTCAGCGCGGCGTTGGCCTTGCGGACGATTTCGGGCGACAGGCCGGGCGGGCCGTACAGGCCAATGAAGGAGGTGACGACGAAGTCCTTCACGCCGAGTTCGGCCGCGGTCGGAACGTCAGCCACTGCGGGCACGCGCTTGTCGCCAGTGACCATCAGCGCCCGCAGCTGCCCCGACTTGATGAAGGGCGCGATGACCGACACCGCGTCGAACATCAGGGTCACACGCCCGGCGATCAGGTCCTGCATCGCGGGCGCGCTGCCCTTGTAGGCGATGTGGTTCATCTTCGGCTTGCCCATGCGCTCGCGCAGCAGCTCCATGGCGGCCTGCGTGAGGCTGCCCGGCCCGGAGGAGGCGTAGTCGACGCCGCCCTGCGTCTTGTCCTGCGCCTTGACCCAGGCGACCAGCTCGTTGAAGTTCTTCGCACTCACGCTCGGGTGCACTGCGAGCACCAGCGACGACTGCAGCAGCAAGCCGATCGGCACCAGCGTGCGCGGATCGACCATCGGCGTGTTGCGGTAGGTGTGCGGGTTGAGAGTCATGTTGCCCCCGTTGCCCACGAGCAGGCGGTAGCCGTCGGTCGGGCCTTTCAGCACGTAGTCGACGCTGATGTTGCCGCCGGCACCCGGGCGGTTGTCGATCACGAAAGGCTGGCCCAGTGCGGCCTGGAAGCCTGGCGTCTGCACCCGCATCGCGAAGTCCGTCTGGCCGCCGGGCGGCGCGCCGACCACCGCCGTCACGGCCTTGTCGGGCCACGACGCGACGCCCTGCGCCGAGGCGATGCCCGGCAGCAGGCCGGCCGTGAACAAACCCATCCCCGCACCCAGCGCCTCGCGGCGCGAACAGCCCAGACCAGTTTTCATGTGCGTCTCCGATTTCTATTAATGAAAGCCAATTGTCATTGATGAAAATAGCATGAAGGACGAGGGATAACCCGTGGACGAAGATGCGATGCGCATGAAGGCGCGCGGCCGCGTCGGTCGCGGACGGTTCGGTGCTGTGAGGGGGCCGGCCTCGGCCACGGTGCGTTTTCAAGAATCGGCCCGTTTCTCCGAGGCCTCGACCGATCTCATCCCCGGCCTGGTTTGATGTCACAACGTAACCTGGATTGAGGCTGGATCGCCCCTGATCTCAGGGCGAAGTTGTGCCGCGCGCACGGTCTCGGCCGCGTCCAGACTGTTGAATCTATTGAGGATCAATGCCTGCGCGTGCCATGAGGCCGAGCGGCTGAACGGCAGGTGCAGGCATGGCTCAATCCGGCACTTCCACGTCAGGAAATGTCGGATTCCAGCATCGCTGAAAACCTGGCGATCAGCGGATTCATGTTCGAAAACACGGGGTAGGGCGCGACGATCTCTTCTCCTACCGCTGGCAAGATGACTGGCGCTTTCGTTCGCACTTTAGGGTGCAGCACCACCCTTTGGCGGTGAACTCGATCCATCCAACCGCGTTCGAGTCTCCATCTCGCCATGTACCCGGCTGCAAATCTGATGATCCTGATCACCGATTTGAATGGACCTTTAATTCTGCCGAGGCTGCATGATTCCTCCTCATTTGCCGCCGGAACGCTTCAACACCTTTGTCGAGGTTGATCCATTCGTGCGAGACGATATGACATCCAGGCTGTGTCCGCGTACATGCCGGCGCGAGATCTCGGTGGCCACATTCGCAAAGCTCGCCCGCACAAACTCGAATGCCCGCGTGGCTGCAGGCACCAACGTGCGGCCAGCACGATGGATGATCCCAAGGGTCAAATCCAGGTCGAGCCGCGGCGTCACATCGATCGGCACCACCACGCCAGCGTTCAGGGGACCGAGCACTGCGATGTCGGTCGATGGCAGAACGGCGTCACTCGATGCCAGCAAAGTGTGCACGGTGCCCAGGTCGCTGGTGCTGAGGGAAAAATGTTTGCTGATCGGCATACTCAAGTCATACAGGTCCGCCAGCCTGCGCTCGAGCGATTCATCGGTGTAGCCTGCAGCAATCAGCGGATAGACAGAGAGATCGGCCATCGTGACGTTGCGCTTTGCCGATAGTGGGTGCCCTGCGCGGGCGAACCAACCGAATGTGCACGGGTAGAGCGCATCGATCACCATATCGGGATCGTGCCGAGCGATGCGTACGTCGCCGATGAAGCAATCGAGTTGTTCGTTCATCAATGCGGCATGGAGTATGTCGGTACTCTGCACCATGGTGCTCATTCGCAAGCCCGGCGCCTTGTTGAGCATCTCCAGCATCAGCGGTGCTAGCAGGAACTTCGCGATCGATGAGCCCATGCCGACTGCCAGCGAGCCCATCTCGCCGTCGCGCATGAGCGCCATCGAACGGGCCCCTTCGTTCTCGTCGAACACGATTCGCCGCGCTCGCTCGACATAGGCGAGGGCATATGGCGTCGGGCGCAGACGCCGATCCTGCCGGTCGAACAGCGGCACCTGCAAGGTGCTCTCGAGTGCACGCAGGCTCCGCGACAACGCAGGCTGGCTCAGGTGGACCGTGTCAGCCGCGGCGCTCAGTGAGCCGAGGTCGATGACTGCCAGGAAATGCTTGAGTTGCCGAATGTTCATGGTCGCCTTTCATTTGCAATTAATGCAATGAGTTGCTGAGAATTATGCAATTTACGCAATCAAAGCAAGTTCCTAGACTGCCGTCAAGAACCCTCGCAAGAGCCATACAAGAGTCATGAAGCCCCTCCCGCCCCCCTCTGCAGCGCTGCGCCCCGTCGTCGCCATCTCGTCCGACCGCATCGAACTGCACGGCCACCCGGTGCATGCGGCCCTGCACGGCTACGTTCGCGCGGTCAGTGCAATTTCTCGCGCGCTTCCCCTGGTGCTGCCGTCTTTCGCCGACGGGCTGGATGTGGACACCCTGATCGCGTCGATCGACGGCATCGTTCTCACGGGCAGCCCGTCGAACGTGGCACCGACGTGCTACGGCGCGCCCTTGCCGCATCGCGAGATGCTGCTCGACCACCAACGCGACGCCGCCATCCTGACGCTGCTGCCGGCGCTGGTCTCGGCCGGCGTGCCGGTGCTAGCCGTGTGCCGCGGCTTCCAGGAAATGAATGTCGCGTGGGGCGGCACGCTGGAGCCTGCCGTACACGAGCAAACCGGCCGGCTCGACCACCGCGAAGGCGATCACGACCGCCCCATCGAACGCTGGTACGACGACAGCCATGACCTCCACATCGTCGAAGGCAGCCTGCTCGCGCGATTGGCGGGCGGCACACGCGAGAGAGTGAACTCGGTGCACCACCAGGGCATCGATCGCTTGGGCACCGGCTTGCGCGTCGAGGCCAACGCACCCGACGGCCTGGTGGAGGCATTCACCGTCGCAAGCGTGGCCCAGTTCACGCTGGCCGTGCAATGGCACCCTGAGATGCGCATCGACGACAGCGCTTTCGCGCGCGCCATCTTCGAGGCTTTCGGCAATGCCTGCCGGCTGCGGCAGCAGCAGCGTCAGCTTCAATTCACCTGACCCATACAGACAGACAGACAACTTGACGGAGACACATGGACAACGCTCGGATCAACGCGCTCTTCAGCCGCAGCTACGCTGAAGCACGCCAGAAATTCCTGAATGCCGCATCGCAGCGCGGCCTCCAGGTCGAGTCGCACATGCTGCCGATGCCCGGCGTCGACGGCGAGTCGCTGGCCACCGACGTGGTGCGGGAGGGGGCGGCCAACGCCTCGAAGATGCTCGTGGTCATCAGCGGGGTGCACGGGGTCGAAGGCTTCTGCGGCTCGGCGATCCAGACCGGCATGCTGCAGCTCGATGCCGGCACCCGTTCGGACGCCTTGCAAGACACGGCAGTACTGTATGTGCATGCGGTCAACCCCTTCGGGTTCTCGCATTCGCGCCGCGTCACGCAGGAGAACGTGGACCTCAACCGCAATTTCGTCGATTTCTCGAAACCCCTGCCAGTCAACGTAGGCTACGCAGAAATTCACGAGTTGCTGCTGCCGACCGAGTGGCCGCCGCATGTGGACGTCGAGTCCGCGCTGGCCGCGTACCGCGAGCGCCACGGCGCACGTGGCCTGCAACGTGCCATCGGCCTGGGCCAGTATGCTTTCGCCGACGGCATGTTCTTCGGTGGAAACGGGCCGACCTGGAGCAACGACACCTTTCGCCGCATCCTGCAGCAGCATGCGCCGCAGGTGCGCCAACTGGCTTCGATCGACATCCACACCGGGCTCGGAGCCTATGGCGTGGGCGAGCGCATCTTCGCGAGCTTCGACGAGGATCCTGCCGTGCTCGCACGCGGCGAGCGCTGGTGGGGCGAGCTGACCTCAGTCACTGCCGGCACGTCGACCAGCATTCCGCTGACCGGACCGATCCAGGCGGCGTTTACCGAAGAATTCCCCGCCGCGCAGCACGTGGGAATTTGCTTGGAGTATGGAACCTACGCGAGCGAGCGCGTCACCGGTGCGCTGCGCGCGGAGCATTGGCTGCACAGGCACGGCAGTACCGATGCGGTGCAGTCAGTGGCCATCAAGCAGGCGCTCAAGGATGCGTTCTATCCCGATGCCGCAGACTGGAAGCTCGCCGTGTGGCAACAGGGCGCGCAGGCCTGCTTGCGCGCGCTCGAAGGCTTGCAGGAAGAGGCGCCCCACGCCACGCCGGCCTGAGCCGCGTCCGTTTCGATCTCCAACACGAACACTCCACGGAACACCCCATGAACGCGACCCCCATGAATCCCGCGTCCCAGGCCCCCACGGGCGCGCACAGCGTGCATGCCGCGCAACAGACCACGATCAGTCGCAAGGCCGTGGCTGCGGCCGTCGCGGGCAACGCACTCGAGTTCTACGACTTCGTCATCTACGCCTATTTCGCTGTCCATATCGGACGTACCTTCTTTCCCGTGAGCGGCGAGTTCGGCAGCCTGCTGGTTGCGGTGGCCACGTTCGGCGTAGGCTTCTTCACGCGCCCGCTTGGCGGGGTACTGATCGGTGCATTTGCCGACCGGGCGGGACGCAAGCCGGCCATGATCCTGACGGTCGCACTGATCACCGTCGGCACCCTGGGCCTCGCGGCGACGCCCAGCTACGCAAGCATCGGCATCGCCGCGCCGATCATCGTCGTGTTCTGCCGATTGCTGCAAGGCCTTGCACTCGGCGGCGAAGTGGGTCCGGCGACCGCGCTGCTGCTGGAAGCGGCGCCACCCGGTCGACGAGGCTTCTATTCGAGCTGGCAGGTCGCGAGTCAAGGACTGGCGGTGGCTGTAGGCGGGGCGTTCGGCGTAGCGCTCTCGCTTGTGCTCGCGCCGGAGCAGCTTTCGTCGTGGGGCTGGCGTGTACCGTTTCTATTCAGCCTGGTCCTGATTCCGATCGCGCTGTACATCCGCCGCAGTCTTCCCGAGACCCATGAGGGCAGCAGCGAGCGCACCAGCACGCAGATCGTCGGCACCGTGTTCAAGAACCACAGCCGAATCTTGGTGCTGGGCGTGCTTCTCACAGCCGCCACCGCGGTGGCTTCGCAAGTGGGCAACTACATGGTCACCTATGCGGTCATGGTGCTGAAGCTGCCATCGGCGCTCGCACAGGGCAGCGTGCTGATGGGCGGCGTCATGACCTTTGCGTTTGCACTTGCTGGCGGCCTGTTGTGCGACCGTTTCGGCAGAAAGATCACCAACCAGTTTCCACGCATTGTGCTGATGCTGTTGATCGTTCCGCTGTTCATGTGGCTCTCTGGTGCACCCAGTGCAACCACGCTGCTGACGGTTTCTGCGCTCCTGGCTGCACTCACGGCCATGTTCGGCGCGGCGGGACTGGTGACGGTGCCGGAACTCCTGCCGATCGCCGTGCGAAGCACGGGCCTTTCATTGGTTTACGCAATCGGCACTTCGCTGTTCGGCGGCACGACACAGTTCGTCGTGACATGGCTGATTGCCATAACGCACAATCCGCTGGCACCCGCCTACTATGTCGTCGCGATGTGCGCCATCAGCGTGGCGGCGATGTGGATGTTGCCCGAATCGCGCGATGTCGACGTAATGAAGTAGCTGCGAAGTGAAGGTCGTAGCCGGCTACCGGATCAAGTTCACGCCGTTCGGTGAGATCAAGGATTCGGGCCTGGTGCACACCAGTTCCCCCACCTCGTCCTGGCCGGCATCGTTCCACGCCTGCACGCAGGCGCCCAACATGCGCCATTGCATCTCGCCTGTGTACACCGGCAGGGTGGAGGCTCCACCAGGAAGCCGCCCGCGATGTCCGTTTCGCCGGAAACGATGTTGAGCCAGAGATCGCGTTTGACGGCGCTGTACTGCCAATCACAAGCCCCTGGTGGCCCCGCGCGTGGGCCATGGATCGTTCGGACAAAGGCTCGGTCGCCCGCCGCGGGTTCAGGGCCCGGTCGACGCTCGAAGCCAGTTGTCGAGCACCAAGCCAGGCACACGCGCGAAATGCTTCGCGTTGGCCGTGACGATGATGGCGCCGACTGAAAGCGCGTGGGCCGCGATCATCTCGTCGAAATCGCCGATGGGTGTACCGCCCGTTTTCAGATGGGCGCACAGATCGCCATGCCGCAGCGCAGCGTGCGCATCCCATGGCAGGACCGGCGCGATGCGCAAGAACTCCTGCACGATCCTATGCAGCCGCACGGCCTCGTCCCGCCGGGCGATGCCGGTTCTCAATTCGGAACAGGTCACCGCAGAAATGCACCACTGCCCCGGGGCCAAGGCTTGCAGACGCGTATCGAAGACCGGATTGCTTCGCTCGCCGCGTTGGTGTCGAGCATGTACTGAGTCATTCCTTCCAGCCTTCGAAAGGGTCGCGCAGTTGCTCGGTTTCTTCGCGCGCGCCGGGAAAGTCCGAAGGAACTACGCCCAGTTGTTTCCGCATTTGCATGAACGCGCGCCAGTCGGCCGGGGCGCGCGTGGACAGGATGACGTCGCCAGTAGCGTCATCACGTCGGATATAGACCTCGGTGGTGCCGTCGAAACGGAATGCGGCCGGCAGGCGCACGGCCTGGCTGCCTCCGGGGGCAAAAAGTTTGGCGGTGGATTGGTGCACGACGGACTCCAAACAGGCGATATATCTACCAACGTATCTACATTACCTTCTCAATTCAAGACGGCATAGCTGCTCTCGTGGATGACCTGGTGCGCCAGCTGATGGGTCTTGGACGGCACCACGATTCGATGCACCACGGTGCTGAAGGCAGGAGCACCTAGTTTGCCTTTGTAGCCATGGTCCGCCAACGGCGGTCCACGGCAGTCGGCAACTGCGAGACCAGGCCCGTCGGGGTCGTTCGCTCGACGTGATCGACGATGAACTGCACCATCGCCGGCACCGGTACGGGCAGGCGCATTGGCTGGCTGTTCCGCGCGGCAAACCATGCGGCCCAGTAGCGCAGGGCGCAGCGGTAGGCCGCCGACGTGTTGGCGGCTTCGCCTTCGCGCAGCAGGTCGCGCGCGGCGTCTTCCGCCATTTCCGACAGCTTCGCCGGATCGAGCGTAGGGTGGTTCTTGAGCCTGCCTTCGGCCCATCAAGGGATTCGCCAGATCGAATTCATATTATTTTATACATGCCATGTATGTTCTATTACATCAAGAGATCGAAGCTGGAGCAGCAGATGGATAGCAGAAGTTCGAGAGGCATCCAGGAGCCTCAGGTGTGGACTGCAGCGGATCAGCTCCTGGCCGAGGGGTTGCGCCCCACCATCGAGCGGGTCCGACAGAAAATCGGCCGGGGGTCGCCGAACACGGTGAGCCCGATGCTCGAGCGCTGGTTTGCCACGTTGGGAAAGCGGCTTGGTAACGGCTCCGGCGTCCCTGCGCAAAGCTCGGCCGCGAACGCCATGCCCCCAGCCCTGCTGCAGGCCGCCCATCAGCTCTGGGAAGCTGCACGCGGGGAGGCGGCCCAGACACAGGCCCAGCAGGCCGAGGCGCTGCGCCGCGAAATCGAACTCAAGGCCGCCGCGTTGGAGGATCAGCAAATGCAGCTGCGACAGCGCGAGGTCGCGTTCGAACACACCCGCGGCAGTCTGGAAAGCGCGCTGGCCTCTTCGCGGCAAGCCCTCGAATCTGTGAAGGGACAGTTGTCGCAGGCGTCCCGTCTTCAGGACAGCACCCAGGGCGAGATCCGGCGTCTGCGGGAGTCGCTTGCGCAAGCCCAAGCGCAACTGGACGCGCAGCGGCTCGAGCACCGCGCCGCCATGGCCGCGCGCGAGGAAGCCTTGAAGGAGGTCGAGGCGCGGCACACGGCACGTGAGCATCGGCTGCTGGGCGACATTGATCGGGAACGCCAGGCGATCTCTGAGCTTGCCAAGGAGCACAAGCTGTGCGCCCGCAACGAGGAGGAGGGCGCATCGAAGCTGGAGACCGAGCGCGCCGCCACGCGCGGCGCTGAAAAACTCGCGGAGCAATGGCGCACCGACCTCGCCGCAAAATCGGCCGAGCTTGCGCAGTTGCAAGCAGAGATGCGATCGACCAAACAGACGCACGACGAAGCTCGAATCCGACTTACGGCGGAAGAGCGTGCGCATGAACTGACGCGCGGCTTGCTGGCCAGCGCTCTTGCGACGAAGCCGAAGGAGGGGAAAGAAGGAAAGGGCCGCAAGTCGGCCGCGAGGCCCCACACCAGCTGATTGGCCGGGGCTCGAGCCGGTTCGGCGCGGGAGTTCCGGCGGCGCCTGACATCGCGCCCGCCGAGCTCTCGCAGGTAGCCAGCGCCCTAGCAACGAAACCGAAGGTGGTGAGGGGCGCAACGCGCGACGAATTCGCGCAGCCGATAGAGCGGGACGGGCCGTCGTGTGCGTTCCTCCTGCCTGAAGACGGCAAAGCATGCGAGGCGTCGCGCCATCCCATCGACTGAGCGTGAAAACTCGCCGAGCAGCCAGAAAATCGCCTGTCATCGAATATTTCCTGCGCAGGGAGCGACTGCCTGTCATGACCGAGCCGCGTCGGACTCGACGGTTTCTGGGGGGAGTCCCAGCTATCGCACGGGACAGACGAGCGATGTTTCAGGAACCGCTTGCGGTCTATCAGTGCTTGAACCCGGACTCTCGCTGAGCTCGCAGTGCCAAGATGAAGACCGTCTCGATGTCAGCGAGGTAACGGTACAGCGCCACGTACCCGCGGTTCCCCTTGCCGATCACCAATTCGCGCTTTCCGCCCCTGACGGGGCGGCCAATCAGTGGGCTGCGCGAAAGAATCTGAATGGCCTCAAGAATCTCGCCGACGCGGTTCGCCACATCGACCACCTCGTGTTGTTCCAAATGATCAATGAGGCGGTCAATGTCATCCAGGACCTCCGGCGCCAGTTCGACACGGACCATGAGCCGTCAGGGCCCCGGCCTGCGAGCCAACGGCCGGCGAGGCTTCTTGCCGGCCGCACGTTCCTGGACATAGGCCTTGGCGTCTTCCCACGCAACCGACTCGCCAGTGCTCCGCAACGCCGCCCAGCGCCGGTCAGCGATTTGATGCAATTCCTCGTCCAACTCGCTGCGCTCGACCATGTCGGAAAGCGCATCCAGAATGAACGCATGCGAAGACCGGCCCGACCGCGCAGCCGCTGCTGCAATGCGGGCTTTCAGCTCATCTTCAAGGCGGATGGTCGTTGTGGACACTCGATTGACCTCGTGACGTTGTCGGCGAATGAAAATGTAGCACACTTGTGCCACATCATGCCTGATCAAGACGCGTGGGGCGTGAGGTTGCGGATCAGTAGGGCTCGCCAAGCTTCAGTGCCGACGAGCTCTGCGCGCAAGGGCATCCAGCCGTTGTTTGCACGGGGGCGTTGGCGACATGAGGCGTACTCTCTCGCGACATGTCATGCGCAGTCTCCAATGCTCGGAAGACAGAATATCCGGCGGCTATTTTCCGGTGCAGGCTCACACGATCTGCACGACGTCGCGCTGCAAGAGATGCCGTCGATTCAGCTGGATGGCCGCAGCGGCGTCGCGCAACGCCTGCCCACGCTGGCGGTCCGTCACCCAGCCCGTGATGCCAATGTCCAGACCCCACTGCCAGCTACCGCGTGCGCGCGGGGCGTCGCTCGGGCCCGTGCAGGTGATGGGCGCTGGCTTGTCGCCGGAGCAATCGCGAGGGGAAGGCGCGAGTGCGCCTTCGTGCGCTGCGAAAAAGGAATGCGATATTTAGTTCAGTGAGGGATATCGGCCCCTCCCGATTCCTCTGGCTCATCTACTCTCTCCGACGTTAGGCGTGCGTACTGGGGCATGTAGTCCCGGACCAGCGTTGCTACAAGCTCTGCCTGCAGCGCGTCTTTCGAACGCTTGAGGGGATCGCGATTCGGGTAGTTCGCCAGGGCCAGCTTGACGTCCACGAAATCCAAGGGATGCATCGTATTCATGAGCGTCATCTCACCAGTCGTAGAGACCACCATTTGGCTGAACCGAGGTGAACTCAGGATTCTCTCGCCGGTGGACGCTTGCACTGCCCAGATGTCGTCCTCGTCGTCGCTCATGCGCAGTGGATGCGGGTCGCCATCCTTGGCGACACGACGAATGACATCGATCTCGAATCCGGTTGCGTTGCGCGCAGTCTCCTTTTGGTCCTCAAGGCGCTCGAAAGACTTGTCGGCCTTGCGAAGGAGACCCAGCAGCGATACCTCCGATTCCTTCATACGCGAAAAGAAGGCCAGATGCTTGCGCGTATCAAACAGAAGGTCGATGTCGCGCGTTGCCATTGCTTGAGGCACGAATCGCACGCCACATGCGCTTTCATAGGCGTACAGCGCGTATGTACCGACCACTGTGAAATGCTCGGACAACCCGGCTTTGTCCAAGACGTTCAGGATGTCAACAACGAGCGACGGGACGCGCCCGACGCGCAGCGCCCGATTCAGGCGGCGCTGTTCCTCGAATGTCTTTTCGATGGATGCCAGTCGCTCGGCAAGCGCCGCCTTTCGTTGGGAGAAGGCCTGAAAAATCTTGGTGGTTGCTTCACTGTCAGGGCCCAGTGATTTGTGCGCGCCCTTGACTGAAGTACGGATGAGGTATCGATGACCTGAGATCTCGCGCCACATCATCCCGCCTCGGAACTGCACAGCCTCTTGCCTCAAGCGTCGAAGTTCCGTAAAGACGGTCTCCGCGTCGATGTACTGCCGCTTCTGGCTCTCGCTGCTCTCGAGGATGTCTGGCATTTCATCATTTTCCCAAGATTTCTATTTTTATAGTGAAAAAACGAAGCAACCCTGGTCACTTTTCACTGCAACTTTGAAATATTCATAAATATGATGAAAATATTTATAAATCAACAACTTAGAATGCGAATGTAGTGACCGAAAAGGTGCAACACGCCTTCACTCGTCATGGCTCGCGGATTCTGCAAGGCGGCGATGAGGAGCCGCGATGCCAAGCGGACGAGCTCAAGCAAGCTCGACTCGCATGCCAAAGCTCGCGACTTGGCTGGCGATCGAGGTCACCCAATTGCCAAAACAGTGGCCCGATCTCCAGCAGATCCACAGACAAGCACTTATCCAGCATCGGACCCGCATGACGACTGGGTTCGGCGCGTCTCGACAGCGACCGCTGGCGGCTACCACGGGTTGTTAGCTGTAGCTGGGCCCCTCGGCAATCTCCTGGCGCAGTTCGGCCAACAGGCTCGCATCGTCACGGGGCGTGACGGTGGCTGCGGCCAGCGGAATGTAGTGCTGCCAGTCGTAGCGGGTGATCGCTTCCAGCGTTCGCATGTCGGACCACTGCAACCCCAGCCTGTGGGCGAGGGCGGGCCCCGTACCTGGCGATCCCTATCCCGAGTCGCACGACTACGTCGGCGAGATGGAGGTGTGCCCCGGAGCAACCTACTACGTCCTGGCGTAAATCATTCCCCCGGCCCAGATGTCTCGCATCTTCTCCAGAAGACCCTTCGGAATTCGCTGGTCGCTGGTCGCCAGGCCCAGCGTCTTGTGCATTCCCTCTGCAATGCGCGCGAGGATGAGTTGCGGCTTTGCAACCCCGCATACCTTGCTGCCGAACAGCAGCAGCTCCTCGGTCGTCGGGTAGGCTTTCGTGTGGCCTTTGCCCGCAAAGAGCTTGAGCGCCAGTGTGCGGTCCTCGAGCTCGGGACCGCCTTCATAGCGGGTGTACCGGTAGAGCGCGGTTGTCACCACGTCGAACATCGGAGCGAGGCGGCAGTCAGCGCTCGAGGTGTAGAGCAAGCCATAGTTCTTGAGGTGGCCGTCGCCGTTGCGCACCATGATGCTGAACGCCACCTGCTCGAAGAATCGTTCAAGGTTCTTGCTGGGCAGTTGGAGATACTGCATGAGCTCGGCGATGCGCTGGTAGCTCCCGTGGTATTTCCGATCGGATTGGATGTCGCGCACCCGAAGATTCATCAGAGCCGCGATGTCCTCGAAACCGATCCGAGACCCATCGGCCGCGATGTCAAAACGGTCGACCAGGAGTACATGCCCATCGTCCGAAAGATCGAATGAGGGCGTCTCGATGCCGGCGTGACCCGCCGCCGTGAGGCACATGAACTCGTTGGCCGACAGGCCGGGATAGGATGGTGCGGCGGCCTTCACGATGATCGTGGGCACCGGTACGCTGATCCGGTCCGGGACCATGATCTTTGGCTGCATGCCGGCAATGCCAGCGCCCGTACTCAGATAGGCGCGCACCAGATCGTCGAACACCTCCGGCGTATAGCGGGTTCCGAGCAAGGCCTTGCGATCGATGATCCGGGGCGCCGCACGCGATGGCGCGCCCGGCAGCCGAAAACCCAGCCGCCCGATGCCGTTGGAACCCACCACTGCGAGCAGATGCATCTGGGTGAGCTGTTGTTTGGGGAACATCGCCCTCAGACGCAGGTACAGGTCGCCCTCGGGCAGGTTCTGATCCATCACAGCGAAGAGATCGCCGTCCTGATACGTCGGACGCGTGGGCGGCATCAGCAACGCGACCGAGGGCTGATCGGCACGGCCGTCAAGGTACCGGAACTCGTAGATCGAGTGCTTGAGCAGCTGACCGGCCGGCCCGTCGGCGATCTCGACGTCGAGCTGCTTGATTTTTTCAGGAAGCATCGTCCTCATCCTGTCCAAAACGCGCCGCGACTTCCTCCTGCGTCGGCATGCCCAGCCGCTCCAGGCGGACCGTAAGATCCATGGCGCGCAGGATGTCGAACAGCGAGGTGAGTGTGATGTCTTCCCCCCGCTCCAATCGATAGAGCACGTTGCGCGCGCGCCCCGAACGCGCGGCGATGTCGGTCGCCTTCAAACGGCGCTCTTTGCGCGCACGCTGGATGGCGTGCCCCAGTTCGACGGGCAATCTAATTTTGTCCTTCATGCGCCACATTTTGTCGAATATTCGAGAAAATGTCCATTAAAGAGGACAGCATTTGATCCTCACGCTCCAGCACAGATCCCTGCGCCCCGACGTCAGCGCCGAAGTGATCGGCGCACAGGGCGGCATCAATGCTTGTGAGCGCACCCTTGCATGGGATCGGCTCCTGCATCTACCTTCATGCAGGCTGTCACCTCCGTGTGCGAATTCCCTCGAAAGGGATCGCTGGTGTGTGCGCCAATGCGGTGCTCACATCCTCCAGACAGGCGTGCACGCGTGAGGCACGTCGGCCATTGAATCGGCGCTCATCTATCTCTTCGGCGTGATCGTTCCGCTGGGCGCGACCATGGTCCTCCAGCCCAAGTTTTCGGCACGGCGCTATTGGGAGGTGGCATTGCGGCACGATACGACCTGAGCGGCCCTGATCCCGTTCTGCCTGAAAGCCTTGTCGCGTCATCCGATTCCAAAGCACAGCATTCGCTGCATCGGTGTCGGAGCGTCCAGCGACTCGCTGCGACAGCAACTCGGCGTCCAGATTTTCTCCTGGTATGGAATGACCGAGACCGTGGCGCACCCGATCGCCGGTGACCCTGACTTCGCTGCGCCCGAGGAGAGCATCGGCTGGCCCACTGCGTCCTATGGGGTGTCGGTCGTCGACGATGCGGGGCAAGCGGTCGCGCCGGGGCAGATCGGTCTCCTGCGCATCAAAGGCAAGCGCGGAGTCTCTCATCACGCAACAATCGATTGGCTATCTCGAATCAACGCGATCGTCAAGCGAGCCACCGTGAGCTTTGCACCATGGCAGGCGGTTTACAAGGCCTCCGTGCGTTGGGTCGAGGTCGGCGCCTTCGAGCAGATGCAGCACCGGCTGCGCCAGCAGTGGCGTGTGCGCATGGGGCGCCATGCGCAGCCGACCGCGGCAATCATCGATGCCCAGTCGACACGCTCCTCGCCGCAGGGCGGTGACAGTGGCTTCGATGCGGGCAAGAAGGTCAAGGGCCGCAAGCGCCACTTGGTGGTGGACACACTCGGATTGTTGTTGGCCGTCACGGTGACTGCGGCCAACGTGCAAGACCGCGATGGTGCCGCACAGGTGGTAGGGCAGGCCTGCGCGAAGGCGCCTACCATCGAGCGGCTCTACACGGACGGTGCTTACGGTGGCAAATGTGCGCAGGCCATCGAGCACGTCCACGGCATCCGTGTCGAAGTCGTGCGCAGGCCAGGCAATCGCTCGACCGGGAGGCTGCACGATCCGCAACAGTCCCTCTGGCCGCGGCCGGTGGCTGGCTTCGTCGTATTGCCCAAGCGATGGGTGGTTGAACGCACTCACGCCTGGAACGAACGCTGGCGCCGCATGGTCATGCACCACGACCGCAAGACCTCTATCTCCACCGCATGGGTCTGGCTTGCCGAGGCGCGTATTCTTCTTTCCAGGCTCGCCACAGCCAGTTGATTTCGTCTACACCCTCTTAGAGACCGTCTATTTGCAGAAATATGTTCGTCAGGAACCGGCGCTAAGTCGTTGATTTAATGCGAAACCACATTTCCGAGTGAACAGTTTCGTCGCGAGTTTCTTCTCACGAAAGTGTTCACCAAATGTCGCTCTCGCACATTGTGTTCACGAGATGTCGCAATGGGCCTGCCGTACTGCCTGCCGCGCCTAGGGAACGTCTGATCAAGTCCGCCGATGAACGATCGGAACGTTGATCACGCCTCGCAGCCGGAGATCGCCAAGTTGCTCGCGAGCCATGCGGAGTTCCGGCTGCCCGGCTCCTATCCGCGGAAATATTGAAGTCACCATCGAGCGACGCCGGCAGGGCCTGCCCGGCCCCCGGTCCGATCGCCGGGAAGAGAAAGTCCGCTCAGGGGTCTTTCTCCAGCATGCAGTCGATGAAGGCGCGCAGTGCGGCAGGGAAGTGGCGCCGGCTGGGGTGGTACAGGAACAGGCCAGGCCTTGCAATCGACCAGTCGGCGAGAACCTCCACCAGCCGCTCCTGGGCGAGCAGTGCATCGACGCGTTCGCGATCGAAGGCATAGACGATCCCCAGCCCTTGGAGTGCCGCAGCGACGCCAGTGTCCGAGTGGTTGGTGACCAAGGGTCCTTCCACCGCCACTTCGATCCGCTTGCCCTTTTTTTCGAACTCCCAGCGGTAGGCGCTCCCGTCGCCCTGCAGGCGCCAGTTGATGCAGGCGTGGCCGTGCAGGTCGGCGGGGGACCGCGGTTTGCCGCGACGCTCCAGATAGTCCGGGGATGCCACGGCCACCATCTTCACGTCCGGCGTCAAGCGCACCGCGATCATGTCCTTCTCCAGCTTGCCCCCGACGCGGATGCCCGCATCGAAGCGACCGGCGACGATGTCGCTCAGGCCGTTGTCGACCACGATGTCCAGTGTCACTTCCGGGTGCGTCCGGTGAAACCGGCCCAGCCGGGGGCCGATCACCTGCCAGGCGGCCATGCCGAGGGTGTTGATGCGCAGCGTGCCGCGCGTCTGACCCGCCATCGCGCTGGCTTCATTCACCGCATCGGCCATGTCCCGGAAGAGCGGCGCGATGCGCCCGTACAGCTGCGCCCCGGTCGCGGTGGGGGCCACGCTGCGGGTCGTGCGGTTCAGCAGCCGCGTACCCAGCCGCGTTTCCAGCTGTCGGATGGTCTGACTCAGCGCCGAAGCAGACAGCCCCAGATGCTCGGCGGCGCGGGCAAAGCTCGCGCGTTCCACCACGGCAGCAAAGGCCTTGAGCTCGGCAAACTCCGATCCGCGCATTCTGTATCGCCTTCTACATAGCTCGTGAAGATTCTAGGCGATTCACTTATTGATG
The DNA here is from genome assembly GCF_059567965.1 of Variovorax sp. BGA-UO-ETr-C22. NCBI lineage: Bacteria > Pseudomonadati > Pseudomonadota > Betaproteobacteria > Burkholderiales > Comamonadaceae > Variovorax > Variovorax sp. BGA-UO-ETr-C22. Next base: position 115,300 of record NZ_JCAQPA010000008.1, on the reverse strand, counting down.
CTCGACGCGCATCCTGAGGTCTTCACATCCAAGGAGTCGTCACCATGAGTACCCTGATCCTTCCCGCTCCGATCGCCGCCTACTTCGCGGCCGATCGGCGGAACGCCGAGGCCCTGGCCCGCTGTTTCACGCCTCAAGCCATCGTGAAGGACGAGGGCCGCACCCACACCGGCCGCCGCGCCATCCAGGAATGGAAGAGCGCGACATCCACGCAGTACGCGTACACGGTCGCGCCATTTGCGCTGGACCACGCGGGGGAGTTCCAGGTCGTGCGGGCGCACGTGGCCGGCAATTTTCCCGGCAGTCCGGTCGATCTTCGATATCGCTTTCGCCTCGAACGCGGCTTGATTGCGTCGCTGGAGATCACGGCATGAGCTTCGATCTTCAACTCCAGGGCCAGCGCGCGCTGGTCACCGGCGGCACCAAAGGCGTTGGCGCCGCCGTCGTTCAAGGCCTGCGCGACGCCGGTGTGCAGGTGATGACCACGGCCCGCGCCGCGCCCGCGCGGCCCATCGGGGGCGTGGTCCATGTGACCGCCGATCTGGCGACGGCTGAAGGCGCCGCCAAGGTGGCGCACTCGGTGCTCGGGCATTGGGGCGGCCTCGACATCCTGGTGCATGTGGTCGGCGGCTCCAGCGCACCGGGCGGCGGCTTCGCGGCCCTGGACGATGCCCAGTGGCTCGCCGAACTGAACCAGAACCTCATGCCGGCCGTGCGGCTCGATCGTGCGCTGCTGCCCGCCATGCTCGCGCAGGGCTCTGGCGTCATCGTCCACGTCAGCTCGATCCAGCGCCTGCTGCCACTGCCGGAATCGACGACCGCGTATGCGGCGGCCAAGGCGGCCTTGTCCACCTACAGCAAGGCGTTGTCGAAAGAGGTGACGCCCAAGGGCGTGCGCGTGCTGCGCGTGTCGCCCGGATGGATCGAGACCGAAGCGTCGGTGGCGCTGGCCGATCGCCTGGCCCACCAGGCCGGAACGGATTACGAGGGTGGCAAGCAGATCATCATGCAATCGCTCGGCGGCATTCCGCTGGGTCGACCGGCCAGGCCGCAGGAAGTTGCCGACTTGATCACGTTCCTTGTGTCACCCCGGGCGGGCTCGATCTCAGGGTCGGAACACCTGATCGATGGCGGGACCGTCCCGACGGTCTAGGCAAGGCCGCGGCCATCACCGGCACGGTACGAAAGCAGCTGGCTGCACACGCGTGCGATGGCGAGGGACTGCGTGCGTGGCAACGCCTCCCGCGGCGCCATTCGGATCGGACATCTTTATTGCGCATCTGCAGCGTGTCACGAAATGTAGTTTTGAAGAACAGCAATTCTTGCGCGTAAAGCTTCAACTTTGGCGTGATATTCGCAACCCTGTTCAACACGTTCTTTCCTACCATTTCGCTTCTCCCATCCACTCACAGGACATCCCATGAACTCACTGATTCGCAAGCTTTTGATCGCAGCTGCGACAACCGCCAGCATCGTCGGTCCCGGTGGCGGCGCCCATGCCCAACAGGTTCAGGCGAAAAACGTCGTGCTGGTGCATGGCGCCTTTGCCGATGGTTCGGGCTGGCGCGGCGTCTATGACGAGCTCATCGGCCGAGGCTACCGGGTCACCATCGTTCAGAACCCGCTGACGTCTCTGGCCGACGACGTGGCGGCGACGCAGCGCGCGCTCGCGCGCCAGGACGGTCCCACTATCCTCGTGGGTCACTCGTGGGGGGGCACGGTCATCACCGAAGCGGGCATCCATCCGAAGGTGGTGGGTCTTGTCTATGTCTCCGCGCTGTCGCCCGACGCCGGCGAGACCACAAGCGAACAGTACGCGGGATTCACGGCCCCCGACTTCGTGATCGACACGCAGTCGGACGGATTCGGATTCGTCAATCGGGAGAAGTTCAAGATCGGCTTCGCCGGCGATGCCAGCGATGCGGACGCCGCGTTCCTGCGTGATTCGCAGGTGCCGATCAACATGTCGGTGTTTGCGACCAAGCTCAATCACGCCGCATGGCGGACCAAGCCAAGCTGGGCGGTGATCGCGACCGAGGACAGGGCCTTCGACGTCCGGATGTTGCACAAGATGGCCAAGCGCATCGGCGCCACGGTTCAGGAGGTCAAGGCAAGCCATGCGGTATTCATGACCCAGCCGAAGGCAGTCGCCGACGTGATCGATCGAGCTGCCAGGGAGGGAGGGCGCCGGGCCCAGTGATTCCCTTGAATGCGAGATGGCCGTTGCGCGCTCGCTTCGTCTAAAGCTTGGCCATCAGCTCTCGAAGCTTCACTTCGTCAGAAGCAATCGCAGCAAGTTCCAGCAGGGTGCGTCTTTGGCTGCCATCCAGCTTCCGCGGACGAAAGTCGATGACGCAGATTGACCCGAGTGCAAAGCCGTCGGGGTCATGGACCGGCGCCCCTGCATAGAAGCGAAAATGGGGGGCACTGGCGACCCCAAGGTTGCAGACTTGCACGGCTCGGCCGTTCACTATCTCGAAGGACGCTGCGGCGTCCCCCAACCGCACGCGGTTCAAGAAGTTTGTGACTGCGAGCCTGCCGGGCCACGTGCCACCGGATAACCAGCCACCCGCCGAATTTGCGAGGGCGGTCCTCGAGCTCAGGGCCAACCAGCGTGGGTGGAATCGAGCCTTCGGTGAAGCGCTAATACACGCGGCCGACCAACGGTCTGAAGGAAACTTGCAGGCCGCGATCTCGGCATTGCGATCTTTTGCCAGCTCATGTCCTTGGAAAGCCTTTGGGGATATAGCGCGCGTCCAGGCAGACAACCTCGAGAAAGACCGGCAGTAGAAAAAGGCCGCGTCCGGCCGATTGTGTTGAAAAACTCGCCTCGAATCTTGCCTGCGTTGGCGATCGCACAGGATTCGCAATCGAGTTAACGAAGCGAGAGAGCGCAGCATGCCTCTGCGTTCACCTCACACGCTTTTCACGGTTGCATATCCTTCAATTGGCATCAACCACTTGGCCATCCGCCGCAGATTCTGGGCTGTGGCCGCCAGCAGGAACTCGTCCTGCGCACCACTGAGCCCGCGAAGCCGGAGCCGATCCAGCTTCATGATGCGCTTGAGGTGCGCGAACAGCATCTCCACTTTCTTGCGATCCCTGCGTGACTGGCTGTACTCCGGTGTCTTTGCAATGGATCGTGCCGTCTCACGTGCACCTTCATGGACGCTTCGCGCGATCTTGCGGAATGGCGTGTTCGGGCAGCACCGATCCTTCATCGCACAGTCGACGCAGTCTGACTGACTCGCTCGGTAGATCACCGTGTCGGCCTTCGTGACGTGGCTGCGCGGGATCGTGAATCGACGTCGTTCATTACGCAGCGCATGGCCTTCGGGAAATACGTACTCATTGCGCTCTGGTTCCCACTCGAACTCGCCGATCGACAGGCTACCGTCCTTGCGGGCCGTCTTGTCCCACACGGGCACATGAGGTTCGATCTGCTTGTCTTCAACCATCCAACCAAGCAGCGGTGCAGTGCCGTACGCCGTGTCACCCACAAGCCGTCGCGGCTTGATGTCGAAGCGCTCTTCGACCCGGTCGATCATGGTTCGGGTGGAGTCGACCTCCGGTGTGCGATGCGCAGGCGTGGCCTCCACGTCCATGATGATGCCGGCCGACAGATCGATCAGATAGTTGGTCGAGTACGCGTAGAAGGCCGGACCACCCGGTGCTGCGGTCCATTGCGCAGCCGGGTCGGTCGGAGAGATGTTCCTGGATGGTGCCTGCGTGTCCTGCGGCACCTCGGGCGCACCGTCGGCAACCGGATTAGTGGCGTCCAGCGCTTCGAGGTACTCACGCACCGCACGGCTGCACTGGGTGCCTTGGCGCCACTGCGCAACCTCGGAGGCAGGAACATTGCGCGCGCGGTTCGCGTCGGCCTTGATGACGCTGGCATCGATGGCAAATCCCTCCCCTTGCACCAGTCCTTCGGTCATGCAGCGGTGCAGCACCGCCTCGAAGACGAATCGAAATGCATTGCTCTGGCGAAAGCGGCCATGCCGGTTCTTGGAGAAAGTGGAATGGTCGGGCACCTTGTCCTCCAGGCCCAGGCGACAGAACCATCGGTAGGCCAGGTTGAGATGGACTTCCTCGCACAACCGGCGCTCGGATCGGATGCCCAGGCAGTAGCCGATGACCAGCATGCGGATCATGAGTTCGGGATCAATCGATGGCCGGCCGGTGTGGCTGTAGAACGGCGCAAGATGTTGGCGTAGCTCGCTCAGATCGAGGAAGCGATCAACGCCTCGAAGCAGGTGATCACGCGGGACGTGATCGTCGAGGTTGAATGCGTAGAACAGCTGATCTTGAGCGGTGCCTTGACCCATCATGATGCGTACCTCCATCGATCACGAAGCGCATGCAAACTGCAAGCCAGCTACTGGGATTCGGGAGAGTTTTTCAACACAATCGCTGCAAAGCAGACAAGCGCGGCTGGCTACATGCAAAGAAGGCGGGATGAGAATGAGTTCCTCATAAACCACACAGTCGATAGCTGAAAACGGTGCCCTTGTATGCGACGGGGACCACATCGATGCCCATCTCGAGCTTGATCCGCTCCAAGAGAACGTGCGCAGTGCCTGCCAGGCCAGGCGTCACACCAACCGACAGCTTGCCGGGGTTGGCCGTTGCATACGCGACGAACTCCCGGAAGTTGGAGAACGGAGCATCGTTGTTGGCGGCAAGAACATGTTTTGTAGCGGGCTTTTCAGTTGCCTTGCGGCTTGTAGTGGCTCCTCGACCTGGGCTCGAACCAGGAACCTACGGATTAACAGTCCGTAGCTCCAATTTGCTGTTGTCGAGGAGACTTGCAATTTCACTACTGAGCGCGGCTTCTGCGCGAAAGTACCCCACCACGCTCGCGACGCTCTGATGCCCCGTCATCGCCATCGTTTCGGCCAAAGACATGTTCTGCCGCCCGGCCTCGGTCACAAACCCCGATCGCAGTGAGTGCGCAGAAAACTCCCCCTCGACGCCGGCGAGCGCACATCGCTCTTTGACGATGTCGCGCACGGCCGCGGCGCTGAGTGCTTCGCCGAGATGCCCGCCTTTGCGGACTCGCCGAAACAGCGCGCCGCTCGCAATGCCACTGGCGGCCAGCCAGGCGGCCATCGCTTCGCCCGCGCCGCCGACCAGCGGCTTGGTGTCCTGCGGCCGCTCCACGCCCGCCTGGTTGGTCTTGGAATGCGTCAGCGTGTAGAGAAAGACGGCCGGCTCGACGCGACGCAAGTTGTCAACCGTGGCCGCCGCCACCTCGGACCGTCGACGGCCACCGGTGGCCCACGCGAACAGCAGCAGAGCCCGATCACGTCGGCCGCGCAGTGATTCATCGCAGGTGGCGAGCAGGGCCTGGAAGGGCTCCTTGCTCAGCGCGCGTTGCTTGCGGGGGAGGGCGCCGCGCTTGGCATAGGCCCGCCGGGTTTTCGCCAGAAGCTCGCGCACCAGTGCATCGCCGCAGGGGTTTGGCTGTTGCGCCAACTGATGCGTTTTGGACAGCACCGCGACGCGATGCACCAGCGTGCTGAAGGCGGGCGCGCCCAGCTTGCCCTTGTAGCCGTTGTCCACCAGGGCGCGATCGACGGCGGGCGGCAGTTGTGAGACCAGGCCCGTTGGGGTCGTTCGCTCGGCGTGGTCCACGATGAACTGGACCACCGCCGGCACCGGCACAGGCAGGCGCAGCGGCTGGCCGTACCGCGCGGCAAACCACGCGGCCCAGTAGCGCAGGGCGGAGCGATAGGCGGCCAGCGTGTTGGCGGATTCGCCCTCGCGCAGCAGCTCGCGCGCGGCGTCTTCCGCCATTTCCGACAGCTTCGCCGGATCGAGCATGGGGTGGCGCTTGAGGCTGACCTCGGCCACCGAGGTTTTCGCGGGCAGGCTTTTCATTCTATTTAATACATGGCATGTATGATGTATTACACATAGTGAATATAACTCTCGATAAGTTTTCATTATCGAGGGTAAAAAGTCGAGATTGGAGCAACACATGGAAAGCGGGAGTTCGAGGGGCATCCAGGAGCCGCAGGTGTGGGCTGCCGCTGACCAGTTGCTCGCGGAGGGGCTGCGACCCACCATCGAGCGGGTCCGGCAGAAAATCGGCCGCGGATCGCCCAACACCGTGAGCCCGATGCTCGAGCGCTGGTTCGCGACATTGGGAAAGCGGCTGGGCAACGGCTCGGGCGCCGCTGCGCAAAGCCCGACAGCGAACGTCATGCCCCCGGCACTGCTGCAAGTCGCGCATCAGCTCTGGGATGCCGCGCGCGCGGAGGCGGCCAAGACACAGGCGCAGCAGGCCGAGGCGCTGCGCCGCGAGATCGAACTCAAAGCCGCGGGACTGGAGGACCAGCAAGCGCAGTTGCGCCAGCGCGAGGTCGCGTTCGAACACACCCGCGGCAGTCTGGAAAGCGCGCTGGCCTCATCGCGGCAGGCACTCGAATCGGTGAAAGGACAGCTGTCGGAGGCGGCCCGGCAACAGGACAGCGCCCAGGGCGAGATCCGGCGTCTGCGAGATGCGCTTGCGCAGTCCCAGGCGCAACTGGACGCGCAGCGGCTCGAGCACCGCGCCGCCGTGACCGCGCGCGAGGAAGCCTTGAAGGAAGCCCAAGCGCGGCACGCGGCGCGTGAGCACCGATTGCTGGCCGACATCGATCGGGAGCGCGTGGCGTCCCGCCAGGCGGCCTCCGAACTTGCGAAGGAGCAGAGGTTGCGCGCCCGCAACGAGGAAGAAAGCGTCTCGAAACTGGAGGCCGAGCGCGCCGCCACACGCGCAGCTGAAAAACTGGCGGAGCAATTGCGTGCCGACCTCGCCGCAAAATCGGCCGAGCTTGCGCAGTTGCAAGCAGAGATGCGGTCGACCAAGCAGACACACAACGAAGCTCGAACCCGACTTGCGGCAGAAGAACGTGCGCATGAGCTGACGCGCGGCTTGCTGGCCAATGCTCTTGCGACGAAGCTGAAGGAGGGGAAAGAGGCAAGGGGCCGCAAGTCGGCAGCGAGGCCTCGCTCCAGCTGATTGGCTGGGGCTCGAATCGGCTCGGCTCAGAGCCCGGCGACACCTTGCATCTGCGCAATGGCCGCTATGGGTTGCACGTCGAACATGTCGCCGCTCGGGGCCTCCTTCGTTCACTTCTGAGGAGGGGCGTACCCCGCCACGGTCCACCCCATGGCAACCGGGCGTGCACAAATTCTGTCATAAATTGCCTAAAATATCAGGCGTTATCGAGCTATTTGCCTATTTTGGCGATCTCTCTTCCGCGTCTCCGGTTTGCCTTTCATGGACTCAATGCCTAATATTACGGGCATTGAATATATGAAATGCCTAATTTAATGAGCAAATTCGTGATGCCGATACAAGCCACCGAGCGGATTGCACAGCTGGGGCAGCGCATTCGGTTGGCGCGGCTTCGGCGCGGCTGGTCGATCGCCGATCTCGCCAGCAAGGCGGGCATCAACCGAAATACCCTCACGGCACTAGAACTCGGCAAGCCAGGTACGGCGGTCGGCGTGTGCTTCACGGTACTGTGGGCACTCGGCCTGGACAAGTCTCTGGACGCCGTTGCGGATCCCGACAGCGATCTGCACGGCAAGGCGCTCGAAGCGTCGCGCCGCCCGACACGGGCGGGCAAGGCCCGGAAGGCGAACGACGACTATGACTTCTGAGCGAGAAGCCTATGTTTACATTCAGCTGCCCGGCACGTTGGAAACGGTGCCGGCAGCACTGCTCAGAGTGCAGACACTGCCCGACGGCACGCAAATAGGGCGGTTTCGCTACGGCGACCGCTACCTTCAGCGCCAAGAGGCGGTGGCACTCGATCCATTCCAGCTGCCTCTTGCCAAGGAAGTCTTCGAGTTCACCCAGCTCAAAGGGATCCCTGGTGCGGTTCGAGACGCGGGCCCCGACGCCTGGGGACGGCGCGTGATCGAGCACAAGCTCGAGCGCAGCGCGGCCGACCTCCAGGAAATCGACTATCTGCTGCATGGCCCACAAGACGGGGCAGGGTACCTGAGCTTCGGACTGAAGGCCGAACCGCCCGCGCCCAAGCGACAGTACAACCGCACGCACCAATTGGCCGAGTTGATCGCTGCCACGCAGGCGATCGAAGAGGGGCGTCCAGTGGCCGCACATCTGCTCGAGCAGCTCGATCCTGGCACCAGCATGGGTGGTGCGCGGCCAAAGGCCACGATCGAGGATGCGCAAAGCCTCTGGCTGGGCAAGTTTCCCGCCAGAGATGACCGCTTCAATCTGCAGCGCGTCGAATTTGCGACGCTCGACTTGGCACGCAGATGCGGCTTGAATGTCACACAGGCGCGGCTCCAGCCTGTGGGCGAGAGCGATGTGCTGATGTTGCAGCGCTTCGATCGCGACTACACCGACAAGGGCTACCTTCGCGTCGGCCTTGTCAGCGGTTTGACCGTGCTTGACTGTGGTGACAGCCACCTGGACCGCGAGCGCTGGTCCTATCCGCTGCTGGCCGACAACTTGCGTCGTTGGTCTGACAAGCCGGAAGCTGACTGCGCCGAACTCTTCAGGCGGATGGTCTTCAATGCTGCCGTGACCAACAACGATGATCATCCTCGCAACCACGCTCTGCTACGCAGGCAGAAGGGATGGCGGTTGTCGCCGGCCTACGACCTCGTGCCTGCTCCCGTGGTGAGCCTGGAGAGGCGCGATCTGGCGTTGACTGTCGGCGACTACGGCCGCACGGCCAGCGTCTACAACCTGCTGTCGCAGGCGGGGCGCTTCGGTTTGTCGGGGGACGAAGCGCGTGAAGAAATCGATCGACTCGTCGACGTCGTTCGGCATTGGCGCGAAAGCTTCTTCGCCTGCGGCGTGTCGGCCAAGGACGTCGACTACATCGCCCCGGCCATCCTGCCTGGCTGCTTTTTCTTCGAGAGACGTCCTGATATGTGAGAGTGCGTATTCCGGCGAACGTGACCGACGATTCCGCTCTATCGTGACCGGTCGTCATGCGTTTTCGAGCGAAGTGCCCGTTGCCAGAATCTGCATGGCGCCTGCAGCCTTTGCACGCACCAGCAAAGGAGGCAGTCATCGACGCTAGTTGCCCAGAATGGAAATTGACGCCGATATCAACAAGGTGAGGGCGTGCGGCTTTGTCCAGGACGTTCAGTACGTCAACAACAAGCGACGGGACCCGCCCGACACGCAGCGCTCGATTCAGACGGCGCTGTTCCTCGAATGTCTTTTCGATGGACGCCAGCCGATCGGCAAGCGCGGCCTTTCGTTGAGAGAAGGCCTGAAAAATCTTGGTGGTTGCTTCACTTTCAGGGCCAAGTGATTTGTGCGCGCCCTTGACTGAAGTGCGGATGAGATATCGATGACCTGAGATCTCGCGCCACATCATCCCGCCTCGGAACTGCGCAGCCTCCTGCCTCAAGCGTCGAAGTTCTGCGAAGACGGTCTCCGCGTCAATGTACTGTCGCTTCTGGCTCTCGCTGTTCTCGAGGATGTCTGACATTTCATCATTTTCTCAAGATTTCCACTTTTATAGTGAAAAAGCTGAAAGCGATCCTTGTCAAATTTTCACTGCAAATCTATTTTTCCTCAAAGTATGATGAAAAACGATACAAATCAATAACTTAAGACGAAATCAGGTGTCTCATTCAAGGTCGTATCCACCTCGACGACCGGTTCAGGCGCATCTCGACAACCTCAGCTGGCGGCAGCCACAGGTTGTCACCCGCACAGGGACTTCAGGGGGCACGCAGGAGCCGCTGAGGGGAGAGGCTATTGAGCATCAACCAGTTGCCGATCTTATTTAACATAAGATACATTGCTTCCAAGACGCAGATCAGGCGCAGCTTCCGTCCTGGTCGGGACTAGCGAAGAAATCGCTAGTACCACGGCTCCAACGAAACCGGCTACCGCGCCAGTCAGACGCGAAGCTTTTCCCAGCGCTTTCATGAGCGCGTCTCCCTTCGGCTTTCCCTCGTACTGCTGCACTGTTGCGCGTGCAAGCGTCACGACTGGATCAAGCCCTGCAACGTGCGCCATCAGTGCTTGATCGGCTGGCGTTGCCGTTTTGTGGCCGTGTCGCCAGTTGCTCACGTGCTGAGGCGGAACGCCCATCGTCCGCGCTAGCTTTGCATCGCTACCGGCTATCGCCGACGCCCTGTCGATGAGAAGGTTCAATTCTTCAAGATGATTCATCTGTAACCTCTTGTGGTTGCAACTACTTTCGGTTATGTTCGCCGCCTAACGAAATGTGGTTATGTAACCGAAGTAGGTGATTATGGCGCTGATCTTGAAGGCAGGGAAACAGGGCGAAGGCATGACCTACTGCCTCAGGCAGGGCCAATCCGGGGCAGGAATGCTGACCGGTTGGATGCCGCCCGTTCAGCAGGGCTCGAAAAGCGAGGGTTGCAGCGGCCCGGAGGGACGCGCCTGCGCGGCCACCGGGCCGGTGTCGGCCCTCCCCGTTGGTAATCACGGGGAGAACGTTTGAATGACCCGCGCGGCTCGTAACGCCCTGGTTTTGGACGGCTCTGAGGTCAAGGTCCGGCTGCAAGCCGCACGCACGGCCTCACGTTCTAAGGTCCATATCGACTGGCTTCGGTTCACCGTCCAACGTCGCTATGCCGCAGTGCCTTCCGCTGCACTGTTGTTCGGCCCTGAGCCGTTCAACATTTGGGAAGCGGCAGAGTACCGGGTCCACAAGGTGTTGGCCGATCTGCCGAACGAAGACCATTGGGCTGGTGCCCAGGCGATGCAGCTAGCCCAGGATGTGGCAGCGGCGCTCGGCTCTGACTTCGCTGTCTGTCCTGAGCTTCGCAAGGGTCACGACTTCTACCGCCATCGTTGGAGCATCGAGCGCAACGGCCAGGAATGCGGATGGGTCGGCTTTCTCGCGAGCAGCGAAAGCCCTCGTCAGCAGGCGCAGGCGAAGACCATCCATTGCAACCTCTACGGAGCGGCATGCACGTTCGCTGCGCACGGCTGGCATGACCGGGTGTCAAAGCTGGTCGAAGACGAGAAAGCGGAAATCACCCGCGTAGATCTCGCGCTTGATTTCTTCGACGGCATGCCCGGTGGCATGGACCGCTTGAAGGATGACTATCTCTCGGGAGCAATGGACGTCTACGGCAAGCGCCCGAAGACGCATCAACACGGCGACTGGATCAACAACCGCGAACGCAGTTTCTACACCGGCAGCAAGCAGGCGGGCAAAGAAACGAACGTGTACGAAAAGGGCCATCAGCTATTTGGTCCGGAGTCGGGCAACCCCTGGATTCGCATCGAGATTCGGTATGGGAACAAGCTGCGCGAGCTACCTGTAGATGTGTTGCGGCGTGCCGCTGACTTCTTCGCGGGTTCGTCGTCCTGGCACGCGCAAATGTTGGCGCTTGCCGATCAGCATGCAGAGCCCATCCCGATGAAGACGCGCCCGCGCCTCGCTATCGAGACGGTCGCAGCGGAGGTGTCGCGCAACCTTCGGTGGGCCTTCAACACAGCCGCGCCAACCATCGCTGCCGCATGGGAATACCTCGGCGATGAGTTCTTGGAACTGGTCGGCGGGACCAACCGTCCAGGCCGCCTGCGAAGCTTCAACGCAACCGAGTTGCGTCAAGCATTCAGCACGCAAGTTCAGACGTTTTCTTCGCTCGCAGGCGCTGGCCCCGCCATGCAATCGGCGTAACTCGGCCAAAAGGAAATCACCATGCAAATGCAATCGGAAGTGCTCGTGCACGGCATCAAGGAAAGTACCGGGACCTTCGAGGGTCGGGCGTTTAGCTCGACCGTCTTCCACTGCGAAGTGGACATGAAAGAGAACGGCGCAGGCCGTGCAATCGGGCACGTCACGCGCCCTTTCAAGCTCGGTGATCACAGCGAGTTCGAAAAGTGGGCCCACCTTGGCGCCACGCTCAACGCTGGCCCGATCCGCGCTCAAGCCACGTTCGAAATCGAGGCTGCACGCGAGGACGGCTCGAAGCTCGTGCTCGTGGCGATCAAGCCCATCGACATGAAGCAGCAACCGGCCAAGGCTCCGCAGGCATCGTGATGCGCTTCGTCGTTCAGTCTCTCGAAACCGGGCGGTTCCTCTGCCCTTCCCTAGCGGACGGACAGCCGGAATGGGTGCGCTCGCTGCGGGAGGCTGGCGGCGGTGTCGTCACTGATGAAGACGAAGCGCTCGACATGGCTATCGAGTACGCCGAGCAAGGCGAGCCGGTTCAGGTGATCGACCTCGACCGCCTCGGTACGTCTGACGACTACAGCGAGGGCACGCGATGACCGGCTTCGCGTTCCTCTGCCTTGTTGTGGTCGTCATGGCGCTCCCGGCGTTGCTGCTGATGTTGGGCGGCGCTGTCGAGCGAGCTGCGCAGCGTGGTGAACGCATCTTCAAAGCGAGGCGTCGGGACCACTCGACGGTCCCGCAGATCACCTGGAAGGACTCAGCGTGATTTGCGCGCAGGAACTTCCAGCATTGGCGGACGGCGCGAAGCCGCTCGCGATCACGGCGGCTCAACCCGCTGACCTTTCGACCTGTTCGTATTTGCTTGTCTCGGGCTCCGAGATAGCGATTGCGTCGGGTTTCACAGTCCCCTCGCCTGCCGACTTTGGCACCGCCTGGGTGTGGGGCTTTTCTCTCGTGGTCGGTTCCTACGTGCTTTCGTGGGGTGCCGGGGCGGTGCTGCGTTTCTTCAAGTAAAGGAAAAATCATGGACTTCTCGTCTCTCACTGGCGCAATCGATCTGAGCACCGTTGGCGTTGCCATCCTGGCCATCGCCGTCATCATGATGGGCCCCAAGGTCGCGTCGTATGGCGCGAAGAAGGTGCTCGGCTTCTTCCGCGGCTAAGCCATTCGCCCGGGCCTTCGGGCCTGGGCATTTCCACCATGTGGCTCATCCTCGCTTTCTTCTGCGGTATCTGCTGCGGCTGCGCATGCGTCGCAGGACTCTGGAACACTTGACATGCTGCACCATCGCAATCGGCTCGGTGGCTTCGCTCATGTTCTCCGCCTTCTCCTGATTTTCGGATTTCTACTTGTTGGCGTTAACGCGAATGCATTGATACCTAAGGTGTCGGGCACCGAGTATCAATCGCAGTCAGGAGTCAACCTGCCTTGGTATTCGGACGTGATGCAGGCTTGCCAGTCGGGTTTGCCGAAGACGCAACAAAACAACCCTCAGGGCACGAATTGGTCGATCACTTTTACTTCGCAGAGTTGTGTCTATCACTACACCGACGAGATGGGTAGCCGGACCTATGTCACCTCTCTGTACAACATGCGAAACGTGCTGTCTTGCCCTGCAAACAGTACGGTTAGCGGAACGGCCTGTCAGTGCAACACAAACTATGTTGAGAACGCAGCGAAGACCGCGTGTGAACCAAAGAAAGTCACCTGCACTGTGGGGCAGGTGATCAGCAGCGGTTTCTTCGATGCTGGAAGCGAGATTGCAAAGGGCCCGCCTTATATCGTTTGCTCGGCTGGTTGCGCTGCCGCCTTCGATGGCGAGTTTCCTGCTGGCAATGCCCTCGTCGGGGGCAAGCGGCACTATTTTGCTCAGGGAAGCTACGCCAACAACGGAAGCAACTGCGACTCTGGCGGCGGTCCCGGCATGCCCTCTGGTGATGGCAACGTACCCGACCCGAACGAGGTTGTTCCACCCGATACGTGCGGCCCTGGTGAAGCTGCCGGCGTTGTCAACGGAAAGGCCGTGTGCGCGCCTGACATGTCCCAGCCGGGGGACGGCACAACGCCGCCGAAGACGCCGGAGGCCCCAACGTCGGACGATAAGAAGACTAGCCAAACGAACATCGAGTCGCAGACCAACCCGGACGGCTCGAAGACGGTCACGACGACAACGACGACGCGCGGCGTGGACGGCACCAGCACCACCACGAAGACCGTCGACACGTACAACCCGGACGGCAGCAAGCGAAGCTCCAGCAGCACGACAACGGGCAGCGGCGTGACGAAGGAGGCCGAGGACAAGGACAAAGACAAGAAGGCCGAGAAGTGCGAGAAAAACTCGTCCGACACCGGCTGCGGTGGCGATCCGAAAGCGGTTGACTCAAATGGTCTGTACACGAAGAAAGAGGCCACCGTAAAGGGCGCTCTTGAGAGTGCTGCGGCCACGCTCAGGGGCTCACCTATTGGCGCTGCTGTCACCGGCTTCTTCGTTGTCGGAAGTGGTGGCTCCTGCCCCACGGCCACGGCCATGATTCCGTTTCTTGAGCGGACCATCACGCTCGATTTCTACTGCACCAGCTTCGCAACGAACGCCCTGCTGTTGCTGCGCATCGTGCTGCTGCTGATCGCAAGCTGGATGGCGTTCCGCATCGCAATCGAGTGAGGCCGCATGCTCAAGCAATTTACTGACTGGCTTTGGTCCCTGATCGTCGCGGCCTTTGGCGCGGTGTGGGGTCTGCTACAGGACGCATTCATTGCGTTCTTCACCTTGGTCGTGAACGGGTTCGCAAGCCTCGTCGCGGCGATCCCTGTACCCGCCTTCATCTCGGGTGGCCTGGGCAGTCTCTGGGCGCAAATGGACCCGGGCATGGTGTACCTGCTGAGTGAAGCGGGAGTGCCCGCCGCGTTCGCTGTGCTTGGTGGCGGCTATGCGTTCAGGCTGGCGCGCAAGTTCCTAACCCTCTTCCAGTGGTAGCAGCACATGGCGATCCTGTATTACGAAGGCCTGCCCGGTGCTGGCAAGTCTTATGAAGCGATGGCAACGCAGATCATTCCGATGCTGCAGAAAGGCCGCGAGGTCGTTGCGTACATCGAGGGCCTGGACCACGCGAAGATTGCGGTTGCTGCCGACCTGCCTGAGGAACGCGTTCGCGAACTGCTGTTTGTCATCACGCGTGAGGACATGCGCCCGCGCGAAAAGAAGGACGGCAAAAAGACGGTGGCCGTCGATGGTCTATGGATCGAGCAAGTGCGCGACAACGCGTTTCACGTTTTCGATGAGGCGCAAAACTGGTGGCCGAATCGTCACCGTGCCTCGGAGGCGTTGACGCAGTTCGTCACCGAGCATCGGCACCGTGGCATTGACATTCTGTTGATGGGCCAATCGCTGCTTGATGTGCTCGCGCTCTGGCGTCGTCGCGTGGATCAGAAGTTCACGTTCCTCAAGCTCACGGCCTTGGGCACCGACAAGCGCTATCGCGTCACGGTGTTCAAGGGCCAGGGCAATGACGAATTCGTCAAGGTCGCCGACAAGCTCGGCAAGTACGACCCGAAATACTTCGGCACGTACAAGAGCCATGTGTCCGAAGACACCAACACCGAGACGTACACCGACAACCGCGCGGTGTTCTGGAAAGGAGCGACGATCAAATACGGCGTGCCGGTGATGATGGTGCTGTTCATTGCCGGGTGTTGGAAGCTCTGGCAGTTTTTCCACCCTGAGGTGCCGCCGCCGAAAGCTGTAGCGGCATCGACCGGCCCGAGGCCATCGCCGACGAACGGAACGGCCCCGCCAAGCGCGCAAACGGCCCAGGTGCAGGCCAAGGTAGCCGATGCGGACAAGTCGCCTCAAGAGCGCTATTTCGAAGACCTGAGCGGAAAGTACCGGATTCGTCTCTCTGGCTTGCTCGCAGGTCGCGGGCACGTTGCTGGCGTGGTCGAGTGGCTCGACGGGAATACGCGTGTGGTCGAGCGGCAAAGCCTCGACACGCTGCGCGATCTTGGCGTGGCCGTCATCGTCACTGGCCCCACTGTGCGGCTGCGTGTCGGTGAGTGGTCTGCCCTCGCCACGATGTGGCCGGTAGAAGACGCGGTGGGCCGTGTCTCCGAGGCGCGACAGGATGCGATTCGCGGTGGTGTTGATGGCCGAGGGGGGTCGATGCAGACCGTTTCCGCGCCGGCTGGGCCCTCAGGGCTGTCGATCATCGATTCGCCACGGCGTGAGCCTGCTGCGCCGCTTGAACGGCAGTCGAGCGAAAACGGGTTCTCGCAACCCAGGGTCAAGGGCAACTCGCCGTGGTCTTTCCAGGCGAAGTAGGATCGTTGCATGCTGCTTTCCGTGGTGATCACCGTGGTCGAGGCGTCGATGTGCGGCGCGCTCATCTGCTGGCTCGTTAAGGACTTTCGGCGCTGGTTGCGCGAGGTCACGCAATAGCGGCGTGGCTCTCATGCTTCCCTGCTAGAAGACAAAACGCCGTAGCCCTTGTGGCGGAGGCATCTGCTCTCTGGTGCTGAGTGCTTTACGTGCCCCTGCCCTATCTCTGGCCGGCCAGGAAAACGCCCGCTAGCGGGCTCCTGCCGCGAAACTCCGATCGGAGCAAAAGTATCGCTGAACTGTACTGAACAGCTAGCCAGGCGCGAGGGTCCGGCGCGTTTGGCGATACTTTCCCGTCGATCGCCAGAAACAAGAAAGGCCCCTCTCGAGGGGCCTTTTCATTGATGCTAGTCTTTCAGAGATTTACAACTTTTCAAGCGATTTCCGCTTGACATAACGCTTATTGCGTCTCACGAATTCAGCCTAAGATACATTGCATCGCATGATTGTGTAGCGGCTGAATAGTAATGTCCCATTCTGGCTAAGTAGAGATGTCGCAAAGTCTGCGCCCCCGGTCCGGGGTTTGAGGTGCAGACATGGCGAACGATGCGGCCACCATCACAATGAACATGCGCGAGGTCGACCGGCTCAAGACGGTGCAAGCCGTCGTTGACCGAATGACACGTGTGGATCAGGCTGCGAAGCGGCGGAGCTTGAGCCGCAGGCAGATTTCACGGCTCATCGAGCGCTATGCCGCCGAAGGACCAGCCGGCCTGGTCTCGCGCAAGCGCGGACGTCCAAGCAATCATCAACTGGCGCCAGAGGTGACCGAGCGCGCGACGAGGCTGATCCGCGAACGCTATGCTAATTTCGGGCCAACACTTGCGTGCGAGAAGCTCCGTGAGTGCCACGGGCTTGCGCTGGCCAAGGAGACCGTCAGGGTGCTGATGATGGCGGCCGGTTTGTGGACGCCCCGCAAACAACGCGCGGCCAAGATCCACCAGCCTCGCAACCGTCGAGCGTGCGTCGGCGAGGGGATTCCCAGACTTCGCGCAGCCTCGTGACCACCCACCGAATCCGACAGCCTGATCGCTTCAGTCTTGAACTCGTCCGTGTATTGCCGCTTGGGCACATTGCCATCTCTCATTTCGTTTCTCCGTACTCCAGAAGTTATCAACTTCTTGCCGTACGTGAAATCGAGGTACGGTCAAGGGACTGACGTCGCAATCAGTGACGCTGGTCGTCAAGCGCTCCGTGAAGCGCGTGCATGGTGTCGCTGCGACCAAGGCTGTCTCCGGTCACAGCTTGCGAGCGGGCTACTGCACAGAGGCGGCGCTCGTCGGCAGGCTCCATGGCAGATACGTGAGCAGACCGGGCACAAGTCGGACGTGACGCTGGCCAAGTACATCCAGCCGATAACCAAATGCAAGATCCCGATCCTGCTGTGAAACGCTTCATGACTTGAGCTGCAGCAAGCATGCATCTCAGGCTGATCAGCAGCTATCAATTCTCGCGCCTGACTGTTCGCCGGTAGCGAACTGCTAAGGCCGCGAGCGAACGAATCGATCAGTGCAATCGCCACGGGTTCGCCTCTGGCACATGCAGGCGCTGGACTGGTCGGGATGAAGCACGCCATGCCGGCATCAATCACCAGTGCATGCGCCTCCTCCAAGGCAGCGGGGCCAAGGGGCATGAGTTCAATGTACGGGGAGATAACCGGGCACGCAAAAAATACGACGGTATGCCTGACGGTACGGCGGAAAGCGCGACCATCGAAATCCCAATGCCAGCACCAATTTTTGCCGCCAGTTGATTATCGAGTGGGGAATGATTTGCACGATTGGTGCCAAGCAACTCAACGTTTCGGTTGATCTGCGTGGCGGGCACTTTAGGCCGTGTTCAGATTTGCGCGGCCGGCTCTGCGGGTCGCAGCGCTGCGACCCGCTGTTGGCCACCGGCGATCACCAGGTCGGTGTCATTGGCGCTCAGGATGAAACGCATGCCCATGGCAATGAAGCGACGGATGAGCGCAGCATCCGCCACGCCGCCCATACCGGGAAACTTGCCGTGCTGTTGGCAGGCTTCAATGACCAAACGGTAGGCAGCTTCGATCTTCGGATGGCCTACTTGGCCGGCAATGCCCAGTTCCATGGAAAGGTCGTTGCTTCCGATCATGAGTACATCGACGCCGGGCACGGCCGCAATGGCCTGAGCATTGGCAATAGCTTCGGGAGACTCCAGCATGACGGTCACCAGAATCTCGGCATTGGCCAATTGCATCGTTTCCTCCATTGGGACGACGTCATAGGAAAAATGCGGCTGCAAGCCCAGGAATGAGCGCAGCCCGACAGGCGCGTATTTGCAGGCTTTTACCGCCATGGCGGCTTCTTCGGCGGTGTCCACATGCGGCACGATGATGCCCTGCGCCCCCGAATCCAGCAGGCGTGAAATGGTGGGCGACTGCTTGCCGGGCACGCGAACCAGGCCGGCCATCTGCAACGGCAATGCAGCCGCCGTGATGTTGGCCACGCTGGCCAGGTCCAACGGCGCGTGTTCCATGTCCACGAACAGGAAATCAAAGCCGCAGCGCCGGGCCAGGGCCGCGATATTGACGTTGCTCACTTGCTGGACGCCTAGGCCCAACACCACATGTCCTGCCTCAAGGAGGCGTCGGGTTTCGTTTTTGTAGATATACATTCTTTTTTAGGCTAAAAGCCGCCCACCTCACCGCGGCGCACGAACTGTCCGCGACCAGGCCGGCCCAGCCAGGTGTCGTTGTCGACGATCAATTCGCCTCGTGAAAATACCTTCTTGACCTTGCCATGCGCGTGATGTCCTTCGAACAGGGTGTAGTCGCAATTGCTCTGGTGGGTATGGGCGGAAATGGTGTGGCACTCCTCGGGATCGAACAGCACGATGTCGGCATCACTGCCGACGGCGATCGTGCCTTTTTGCGGAAACAGGCCAAAAAGCTTGGCAGGCGCCGTGGCAGTCAGTTCCACGAAGCGGTTCAGCGAGATGCGCCGTTTGCGCACACCACCGTCGTAGATGACGGTCATGCGTGTTTCGATGCCGGGTGCGCCATTGGGGATCTTCGAGAAGTCATCCTTGCCGTGCATTTTTTGCCGTACCCGCCCCAGGTGGCCTTCCTTCATGCAAAAAGGGCAATGATCAGTGGACACAATCTGCAGATCATCCGTTTTGAGTGCCGTCCACAAGGCGTCTTGCGACTCCTTGGAACGCAGCGGCGGGCTCATCACGTATTTGGCGAGGGAGAAATCGTCGCTGTCATACACCGACTCGTCAAAGAACAGGTAGTGCGGACAGGTTTCTGCAAACACGGGAATGCCAGCATCCCGCGATTCGATCACGTGCTTGAGAGCCTCCTTCGCGGACAGGTGCACGAAATACACGGGTGCATCGGCCAGCTCAGCCAGCTTGATGCCCCGGTGCGTGGCCTCGCCTTCCATGAGGGCGGGCCGAGTCAGGGCATGGTACTTAGGAGAGGTATGACCCTGGGCCAGGGCCTCGCGGATCAGTAACTCGATGATGGTGCCGTTTTCGGCATGCAGCGCGATCATGCCTCCGTGCTGGCCGACCATGCGCATGGCCTGAAAGATGGCGGCGTCGTCCACCATGACCGAGCCGGGGTAGGCCATGAACATCTTGAAACTGGTCACGCCTTCATGCCGGATGGCATGCCGCATGTCGCCCAGCACTCCTTCGTCCACATGGGTAACGATAACGTGGAAGCCATAGTCAATGCTGGCACCCTGGGCCGCCTTTTCCTGGGCACGGGCAATGGCCGTGAGCGGACTGATGTCCTCGTTCTGGAACGCAAAATCAATGATGGTCGTGGTCCCTCCGAAAGCGGCAGCCCGGGTTCCAGATTCAAAGTTGTCGCAGGTGGTCGAATCACCGAAAGTATTTTCCAGATGGGTGTGGCAATCCACGCCCCCGGGGAGTACCAGCAGGCCGCTGGCATCGATCACTGTCACATCGGGGCCCACGTGCAGCGTCTTGCCGATCGCGGCAATGCGGCCTTCATCCAGCAGGATGTCGGCGCGGTAGTCATCGACGGCGGTCACGATGCGGCCGTTGCGAATTAGGGTAGCGGTCATGGAACTCCAGTCGGCTTAGGCAGTTGAGTGAAAAGTGTCTGGCCTCAAAGACCGGCGGCGTACAACGCCTGGTGCAGCATGGCGACCTCCTCGGCCGCCAGTGGCCCGACAGGCGGCCGCATGCGGTCGCTGTCCAGCCGGCCCAGTAGTTTCAAACAGGTCTTGAGGCGGGCATTGGCGTGGCCGCCGGGCGTCGTGCCGTAGATCGCCTTGGCCAACGGGTAGATGCGGTCGTTCCACTCGCGCGCGGCGGACAGGTCGCCGGCGACGATGGCACGATTCAGCCCAACGATGAACTCCGGCACGACGCAGGCCAGACTGACCAGGCTGCCCCGGCTGCCGATTGCAAAGCAGGTGAACAGGTGCTCATCGCCCGAGGCCATCATGGCGACATGGGGTGCGATGCAATTCACCAGACGCAAATTGGCTTCGTAGGCGGCGGTTTCCCAACTGCCGTCCTTGACGCCAACTACGTGGGGCAACTGGACCAGTGCCGCCAGCACCTCAGGTGCGTAGGCCATCGCGCCGGCGCGTACCCCGGCCTGATACAGGAAAAGGGGCATGGCGCTGTTGGCATTGGCGATCTGGTGGTGATGGACCGCCATCTGGCTGTCCTGGGATAAAGCCCATGAAAACGGCGGGAATATCAGCACTGCATCGGTGCCGGCAGCGGCCGCATCGTCCACATGACGTTGGGCTTCCCGGCTGTCCTCAGCATTGATGCCGCAGACCAGGACCGTGCCGGCAGGACAGACCTGCCTCGCCAGCGCGGTGACACGGGCTTTTTCCTGTCGGTTAAGCATGAAATTTTCACCCGCATGTCCATTGATGAGCAGCCCTGTGATGCCGTCCACGCTGGAGACTTCATGAAGATGCCGGGCCAGCGCAGGTTCATCAATGGCGCCGTCGACCAGCAAGGGGCACACCGTGGCAGCGTAAATGCCATCGAAGATTCGAGGGAAAACGGAGGTCATGGAACTGCAGTCCGTGAGGAGTTAGCTGCACTATATCGGTGTGCCGCACACTGCACCAATCAAGAATTGACCGGCAACTATAGCGGTCGCCTATAGATCTGCGCACTAAATGCGCAACACAAGTTATTAGTGCTGGTGATAGTTTCGGTCGCTTATCTAATAGGCGAAAACGGCCTGAAGCCCGGCTTGTCTTGCTATTCTGAAAACGTTCGGAAGGCATCAGACCGAGCCTCTGCCAACGTTAAAACGTTCGGCGAGCAACCCATACTCCGAAGCTCCCCATGATGCCAATTACCTGTTAGGTATGCCCATGCTTTCGGGAATTCGTGTCATCAGTTTTAACCACTTTCATGCCGGTCCGATGGCGGCGCAGATGCTTGCCGACCTGGGCGCCGACGTTATCGCCGTCGAATCTATCGACGGCGCTTTTCAGCGCAACTGGGCGGTCGCCAACCATTTCGTCGGCACCCAGAGCGTCAATCTGCTCACTACCGGCCGCAACAAGCGCAGCCTAGCGCTGGACATGAAAAGTGAGAAAGGCCGGATTGTGGCGCGCCGCTTGCTGGAGAACGCCGACGTGGTCATGGAAAACTTTCGCCCCGGCGCCATGGCGCGCCTGGGCTTTGGTTATGAACAGGTACAGGCCTTCAACCCACGCGTCGTGTATGCCTCGGCCAGCGGCTTCGGCGCCGACGGCCCGGACTGTGACAAGCCCGGTCAGGATTTGCTGCTACAGGCGCGTAGCGGGCTGGCCGCCCGCACTGGCCAGGCCGACGGCCCGCCCACGCCGGCGGGTCCGGTCATCGTTGACCAGCATGCCGCTTCGCTCTTTGCCATGGGCATTCTCGCGGCGCTGCTGGGCCGCACACGCACCGGCCAAGGCAAGCTGGTCGAGATCAGTCTGTTGCAGGCTGCGATTGACCTGCAGACTGAATCGCTCACGGCCTGGATGAATGGTGCGTCTTCTGCCAGCACGCGCGGCGCGCATGGGCGGGCTAGCTGGTGCAGCGCCGGACCCTCCGGCATTCATGCCACGGCCGATGGTCATCTGGCCGTTTCAATGGCGTCCCCGGCTGACCTGGCCGCAGCCCTGGAACTGCCGGTCCTGCTGAAGTTTTTGCCGTCCGACAGCTTCACGCGCGCCGACGAGATCACGCAAATAGTGGCGCGGCGCCTCACGGAGCGCACGACGGCCCAATGGCTGCCGACGCTGGAAAAGGAAAATATCTGGCATGCGCCGGTGCAGGACTACGAAGACCTGAAGACCGATCCGCAATTGAAGCATTTGGGTACCTTCATGTCGGCGCCCAGCATCGAGGGCAAGCCAGTCACGCTGGTCGGCCATCCTGTGCGCTATGACGGCCTGTCGCCGCCACTGCGGTGGATGCCACAGGCGCTCGGTGCACAGACGCGCGACATCCTGGGCGAGGTGGGCTACGCCGCCACTGAAATCGACGCTCTGCTCGATGCCGGCGTGGTCGGGAGTCCGGCCTCCGCCGTCACGACATAAGGAGCTTGGGCCATGAACATCACCCTGAAAATCGTCAGCTTCTGCCACTACCTGCAGGGGCCTGCGTGCACCCAATACCTGGCCGACATGGGCGCCGATGTGATCAAGATCGAGCCGCTCCAAGGCGCCTTCGAGCGTCACTGGTCAGGGGGGCAGTCGTATGTAGAGGGTGTCAGCGCCTTCATGATGTCGGCCAACCGCAACAAGAAGAGCCTGGCCATCGACCTGAAGCGTGCCGAAGGGCTGGAGGTGGTTCTCCGGCTGATTGACGAGGCTGACGTGGTGATCGAAAACTTCCGGCCCGGTGTGCTCGACAGACTGGGGCTGGGCTACGAAGCCATCAAGCGGCGCAAGCCAGACATCATCTACGCATCGGCCAGCGGCCTGGGAACGACCGGCCCGGCTGCGCATCGTCCCGGCCAGGACCTGTTGATGCAGGCCCGCTCGGGGTTGATCGCGGCCACCGGTGGAGGTGTGGCAGGCCCCAGCGCCGTGGGCGCCGCTGTCGTTGACCAGCACGGCGGGGCCTTGCTCGCCATGGGTATCCTGGGGGCCTGTGTGCACAAGCTTCAGACTGGCGAAGGCACACGCGTTGAAGGCAGCCTGTTTGCCGCCGGTATTGACCTGCAGACCGAGGCGCTGACCAAGTATTACGCCGTCAGCAATCGGCGCAACCCGTTGGTGCGTGACCGCCATGTGGGCAGCTGGTACCACGATGCTCCGTACGGGGTGTACGCGCTGACTGACTGCAGTATTGCGCTGTCCATGACCGACCCGATTAAGCTGGCGCTGGCGCTGGACAGCGCCAGCCTGCGAGGCCTGCAGGACGTTGACCGTTATGCCGAGCGGGATAGCTATGCCCAGGCAGTGGCCGCCGAACTGGCGCCACGCCGGTTCGACGACATCGCCAAGGCTTTCGATGCGCACGGCATCTGGTTTGAACGGGTGCAGGATTACGACGACTTGCGCACCGATCCGCAGGCCATTCACAACGAAGCCTTTCGGGAAATCGATGTGCATGGCAGCAAGGCCGTGCTGGTCAACCACCCCTTGCGCTACGACGGTGCGCTGCCTGCCTACCGCTGCATGCCTTTCGAGCCGGGTTGCGACAGCGACGCCGTCCTGGCATCGCTGGGTTACAGCGATGACGAGCGGCGGAAGCTGGTGGCGTCGGGCGTGGTGGGCATCCCTGCAGCCCAGTCCACTGCAGCAGGTCAAGACCCACGCGCTTGAGTTCCTCTTTAATACGTCAACCACTGACTCACCACATGATGGATTTTTCCGTTTCTCAAGAATCGCAGCTGCTTGTGGATACCGTCCGCAAGTTTGTCACCAACGAAGTGCAGCCGCTGGAAACCGAAGTTGAGGAAACGGGCCGAATCCCGGCCGACAAGTTGAGCCTGGTGCGCGGCAAAGCCCAGGAACTCGGGCTGTTCGCGATGAACATGCCCGAGGAAGTGGGCGGCGGCGGCCTGAGCCATGTCGATATGTGCCTGGTCGAGGAACAACTCGGCCAGACATCCGATGCACTGATTCGCCGCGTGTTCGGCCAGGTCTATCCCATGCTGATGGCCTGTAATCCGACGCAGCGAGAGCGCTATCTGCTGCCTACCGTCAAGGGCGACAGCATCTGTGCCATGGCCATCACTGAACCGGGCGCGGGTTCGGATGCCGCGTCGATTTCGACCACGGCGCGCCTGGACGGTGACCGCTGGGTCTTGAACGGAACCAAGCATTTCATCAGCGACGGCGATATCGCCGACTACATCATCGTGATGGCGCTGACCGACAAGGACAAGCGCGCCAAGGGCGGCATCACGCTGTTCCTGGTCGACAAGGGCACACCCGGCTTCACGGTGACACGCACACAGCCGATGATGGGCCACCGCGGCTATGGTCATGCGGAACTGGTCTTCGAGAACTGCAGCATTCCGGCCGACAGCGTGCTCGGGACCGTTGGTGGCGGTTTCAAGTTGATCATGGAAAGTGTGTCTGGCATCCGCCTAGCGCACATTGGCGCGCGGGCTGTGGGCATGGGCCAGCGCGTGCTGGAGATGATGCGCAACTATGCGCGTGACCGCCAGCAATTCGGCAAGCCGATCGGTGACTTCCAGATGGTGCAACAAATGATTGCCGATTCAGCCACGGAAATTTTTGCTACCCGCTCCATGGTGCTCAGTACGGCCTGGGAGCTCGACTGCCGCCGCGACCCCCGTGACAAAGTGTCGATGGTCAAGCTCTATGCATCCGAGATGATCGGCCGTGTCGCCGACCGGGGCATCCAGGTGTTCGGCGGCATGGGCTTTTGCAAGGAAATGCCACTCGAACGCATCTATCGGGACAGCCGCGTCACCCGTATCTATGACGGTACTTCTGAAATCCACCGCATGCTGATTGCCCGCAGTGTGATCAAAAACGGGCTTTCCCTCTAACTCCAGTTCTGCCCATCATGACCCACTCCGCTCCCGCGCCGCAAGTCGGCGACACCATGTCGTTTCGTAAAACCATCACTGTGGCCGAACAGGCCATGTTTACCGGCATTAGCGGCAATCTGGCCCCCTTGCATGTGGACCAGCGCGCCGCCCGCGCCGCCGGTTTCAACAGCATGGTGGCTTTCGAGTTTGCCGTTCTCGCTCTGGCCTCCACCGCACTGAACCGTCTGGCCGGACCGGCCTGGCGATTGGGGGCGACGCAGCTGGAGTTTGCAGCGGCCACGCTGGTGGGAGAAACCGTGGAAGCCAGTGTGACGATCACGCGCGTCGAGACGGCTGCGTTGCATTTCGACCTGGCCTGCACCATCAGTACCGGCGAGCCAGCCATCACCGGAACGGTCACCCTGGTGCCGGCACTGGCGAGAGGCTGACATGTACGAACTGAAACCGTTTGACAGCCTGCATGTAGGCGATGAAGTCAGCGTCAGCAAAACCGTGACCGAAGCCGATGGCGCGATGTACATTGCCGCCACCGGGGATTTTGGTCCGGTCCATGTGGATGACAGCTATGCTGCCACCACCCGCTTTGGCCGCCGCCTGGCTCCCGGCATCATGGTGGCAGGTTTATGCACCAGTGTGCTGAGCAGCGAACTGGCCGGCACGCTGGGCGTGTCCATTGAAGACCGTTTCTGGTTCACTGGTCCGGTGTTCTACGGCGACACGATCAGCTTTCGGGTCTGGATTACCGAGAAGTATCCTGACACCCGCTCCCTTGTTTGGCGTGCCAGTGCGACCGACGAGGCCGGCAAGGAAGTGCTCAGGGCCGAAGCTACGCTCAAGTTTCCACGCGTCAAGTCGGTGGCCGCCCCGCTGGCCAACACCTGATCTCAGCCAATCGCCGAAAGTGATCCTCATGACAGCGACTCCGATGCTTCACATCGTGCGCGTGGATATTGATCCGTCGCATGAAGAGGCCTTTAACACCTGGTACGCCGAGGTGCATGTGCCGGCCTTGCTGGGCTGTCCCGGCTGGCTTTCGGCCAAGCGCTATCTGTCGCTTGAAGGCGGTCCGAAGTATGTGACCATTTATGAAGTCGCAGGCGACTGGGTCTATGAAACGCCGGAATTCCTGGCAGTCAAGGGTTTCATGGAGTTCACTCCCTATGTGGACAATTTCGAACGCTTGCGCTTGAAAACCATCGAAGCCTGATATGAATACGATTGCCCTGGAGCCCCTGACCCGCGAAGGCTTTGCCCCTTTCGGTGATGTCATCGAGTTGGCGGGCGCCCGCGAGTTGCTCATCAATGGCGGCACCACCACGCGCTTTCACGATCTGGCCAACATTGATGTGACGGTTGGAAAGGGTCAAACCTTACTCAGCCTTTTTCGTGCCCAGCCGCGTGCATTGCCCATGCAGCTGACGATGATGGAGCGCCATCCGCTGGGTTCGCAGGCTTTTGTTCCCTTGGGCGACTGGCCGTATCTGGTGGTCGTGGCGTCCGATCTTGATGGTCGGCCCCATGGATTGCGTGGCTTTGTGACGCAGGGCTGGCAAGGCGTGAATTACGCTAGGGGCGTATGGCACCACCCCTTGCTGGCGCTGTCCTGCGTGAGTGATTTTGTGGTGGTCGATCGCGGTGGACCCGGCTTGAACCTGCAGGAGTGTGACTTGCTGGAACCGATATTTCTTGGGCCACTCGGACTTTGAAGCGTGAGTCCTTTGACACGCACGAACGCTATTGTCATCAGCGTTTTTCAAAGGTAAAGACGGCACACAAAGTCTGCCGTTTTTTTGCTTTCAGTGGGTCGTTACCTGTTTAAGAAAAAGCTGCGTTCGCTCGCTTTTGGGTTGTGCAAAAAACTCTTCTGGCGGAGCCATTTCCACCACCTGGCCCTTGTCCATGAACACTACGGTGTCGGCCACCTTGCGGGCGAAGCCCATTTCATGAGTCACGCAGACCATGGTCATGCCCTCGTTGGCCAGTTCGCTCATCACATCCAGCACCTCATTGATCATTTCAGGATCAAGAGCAGAGGTGGGCTCATCGAATAGCATGACTTTCGGTTGCATGCACAGGGACCGCGCAATCGCCACGCGTTGCTGCTGTCCACCTGAGAGCTGGCCCGGATATTTGTGGGCTTGCTCGGAGATATGTACACGCTTCAGGTAGTGCATGGCCTGCTGTTCGGCTTCTTGCCGGGACACCTTACGCACCCACATCGGCGCAAGCGTCAGATTGTCGAGTACCGACAGGTGAGGAAACAGATTGAATTGCTGGAACACCATGCCGACTTCACGTCGAATCGCCACAACGTTCTTGGCGCTGGCGGTCAACTCGATGCCGTCTACCAGGATGCTGCCACGGTGGTGCTCCTCAAGCCTGTTTATGCAGCGGATTAGCGTGGACTTTCCTGAGCCCGAAGGTCCGCAGATCACGACCCGTTGGCCCTTGTTCACGGTGAGGTTGATATTGTCCAGCGCGTGGTAGTCACCGTACCACTTGTGGAGATTCTGGATATTGATCATGGTGGAGTCCTGCAAGTGAAAGACGGCGGCGGGCAACTCAAGCCCTGGCGCCGGTGATGAGGCCCGCATGCCTCATGGCGACAGCGAGGGCTGTGGCGGTTTCCGTGCTAACGGTCGTTTTAGAGGTTCTGGAGTGTGCTGAATCGATCATGCCAAGCTGGTGCAGCGCCAGCTTGATGCGCGCATACATATCGGATCGCGGCAAGGCATAGATCGCCCGCACTAGCGGATACAGTGAATCGCTGACCGCCCGCATGGCCACAAGGTCATTGCGCTCGCTGGCTTCCCAGAGGTGGGCCAGGGCATGCGGGGCCAGACTGGCGAGGCCGGACAGGATGCCGTCTCCACCAACCGCCAGCTGAGGTAGGAACCAATCAAAATTGGACGGCAGGATGGCTACGTCCGGCGCTGCGGCTTTGACCGCGCGCCAGTTGTCTTCATACAGCGTCATGCTATCGCTGCCTTCCTTAATTCCGATGACCCAGGGGAGTTCTGCCAGAGCAACAAGCACTTCAGTGCTGTAAGCCGCGTCGGAGCTGATCGGGTA
The DNA here is from genome assembly GCF_059567965.1 of Variovorax sp. BGA-UO-ETr-C22. Lineage (NCBI taxonomy): Bacteria > Pseudomonadati > Pseudomonadota > Betaproteobacteria > Burkholderiales > Comamonadaceae > Variovorax > Variovorax sp. BGA-UO-ETr-C22. The sequence goes on along the minus strand of NZ_JCAQPA010000008.1, from coordinate 87,228 downwards.
TTGGAACAAGGCCAATGGCAAGTCCGCGGCCTCGCCGATGGCCTGCACATGCGTAAGCACTTCCTGTGCACCGCGAGTTGCTCCGCCACTAAGCGGCGGCAGCGGAAAAACCGTCAATGCATTGACGCCCGCGTCCCGGGATTTTTTTGCTTGGGTCACCGCCTCGTGCGTTGTGTCCGCGACAAGTCCTGCAATAAGCAGCTGGTCAGCGCGCATGTTTTCACGAGTGAAGCGGATCACGCTCGTACGCTCTGCGCCACTGAGCGCCGCGCTTTCGCCAGCGTGGCCATTTACAAACACGGATGAAATCCCAGCCGGTGCGGTGCAGTAGGCGAGCAGACGTTGGTAACTCGGCCAGTCAATGCTGCCTGCAGAAAGAAACGGCAGGACCGTCGCAACGGTCACGCCTCTGAGCGATATTTTTGTCATCGAGCAGCTTGTGGATCCGGGCACTATCGGCCCTGGGCCGATGCACCGAAGCGTTTTTCGAGTCGTGTCTGCACAAATCCCCACATCATGGTCATCAACAGGTATAAGACCGCCGCAGCGCAGAACACCTCCAGCACCTGAAACTTCTCCTGCATCACCATCTGGCTGCGCCGCATCAGTTCCTCCATCGAGATCACGGAGGTAATGGACGTTGCTTTCAGCAATCCGTTGATGGAGTTGCCCAACGGTGGAATCATGAGGCGAAATGCTTGTGGCAGCGTTACCTTCCAGACCACCAGCCAGCGCGGCAATCCGAGCGAGTCTGCAGCTTCGCGTTGCCCGGGTGCCACGCCCATAAAACCGCTGCGAACTATTTCCGACATGTAGGCGGCTTCATTGAGGATTAATGCGAGCAGCGACGACTCCACGACACCCAGCTTGAGGCCCAACTGCGGCAAACCTGAGTAGATGATGACCAGTTGGATCAACAGCGGCGTGCCGCGGAACAACCCGATGTAGCCTTGAGCTATCAGTGATGACGCCTTGTTGCCTGACATGCGCATGAAAGCCACGACCATCCCCAAGAACATGCCACCGATGACGGTGGCGACGGTCATCGCCAGCGTCACTAATACACCTTGCAGGAGAAATCCATTGACCAGGTAGCTCAGGAAGTCAGCAAAATTGAAACTTTTCATGCGCAGTCAACTCTAAAAATTTAGACGGGGCCGGGGCCGCGGATGGTGATCACGCGTTCGGGCAACTTGGTCATGCCGTACTGGTCGAGCACCTTTCCGTAAGTCCCGTCTTTCACCATGTCGGTCATGACCTTGGACACTGCCTCAGCGATGGGCCGCGAACGGAACGACATCATCGTGGGAGATTGGCCCTGTGCCGGCAGAACCATGACCGCCTGTTTGCGTTTGACGAAATCGCCGCCAGCGTAGTTAGGAAAGGCCGCCAGGTCCAACTGGCCTGCGCGCAGCGCGGCCATTACATCGCTGGCCGTCGGGAACGCAAGGATTTTCAGTGACTTGCGACCCTTGGCGACATTGTCCTTTTCACGGTCGCGAAGCCAGCGCTCCTGGTAGCTATCTGATTCCACTCCGATAGCCAACCCGGACAGATCCTCCGCTGCCTTGACGGTGCTTGTCTTGTCAGGCGCCATGACGATATCAATCGCCGAAAGCGCATACGGCACCGTGTACATCACGCGCGAGCGTTCTTCTGTAAAGAACATGCCGGTATTAATTCCATCAAAACGGCCGGCCTTCAATGCCGGGATCATGGCTTGAGCATCCATGCGGATGGTCTCGAGCTGCAGGCAAAGTCGCTTGGCGATTTCATTGCCAAGCTCGATATTCATACCCTTCAAGTTGCCGTTAGAGTCAATGTACTGAATCGGAGGCAGTGTTGGATTAGTCGACAGCGTCAGCTTTCCCTCTTTCACTAGTTCGCTCTTGGGGATGAGCGGTGTGCAGTCCTGCGCCATCGCGGATGTCACTGCCAAGGCCGCAAGCATCGCAGCAGCAGCCACAAGAGAACGGGAAAAATAAACATTAACCATGGGTTTTCCTTCGTTAGAAACTGGAGATGAGGACGGGTTCTTGGTGGATAAGAAGCCCAAACGATAGCGGCGATGCTCAGCACACTCCAATAAAAATAGGAGAGTCGACTATAAGAATTTTGTATATGAATGAACTTGGTGCATTTGTGGCTGGCACTGGTGTGCCTTGAGTCAAATCAGCACCAAAACCATGCCATGGAGCACGTGCCGCGCATGCTTGAACGGCATACATCGTGCTCGCTTATGCGGGGTGGGGCGCGTTAACACTAAGAGCGGCTAACAAGACGGGGCGAGAGTTCGAACACTGATGATGCAGCAGGCCAAGGAAGCAGCGCGACATGAATCTCTGTGCGGCGCTCGAATCGGGCGCGCAGCTTGCCCAAGGCAGCCAGCCAGGAGTGAGTGCGTTCGACCACCCAGCGGTGGCGCCCGAGCCAATCATTGCGCTCGATGCCCTTGCGAGCGATGCGATCCTTGATCCCGTGGCGCTTGAGATGGGCACGGCATCGCGTGTAGTCGCAGCCTTTGTCCGCACCCAATTTCTCGGGCCACGAGCGCGGCGCGGTGACCCCCAACCCCGAACGTGACTGCGTCGTTCAGACACATTCGTGGGCATCAGACATACAGCGGCTGGCTGCATGAAAGAGGCGACAACTACCTTGACGCGCGCCGGTTGGGCCCCGTGTGCGGGCCCCGCAAGGGCTTGGCACGCTGGCCCGTTCTATGCTGACTCGGCTGAAGTCGAGCTTGTCGGCGCTGCGCAGTTCGAATAACAGTCTCAGGTGCAGGCCATGCCACACCCCTGTGGCCTACCAGTCGCGGCCGCCCGCCCTTGGCAGAAGTGTCACCACGGGCAACAATGGCGCGATCTTCTTGTACAGCGCCGCGCTGATTTCCTGGTTTCTGATTCGTCCCATCGCTCCTCAAACGCATTCCTCGCGCTTGGCGATGAAAGGATTTTGTTAGTCGCTCTTAGACTTTTATTCATCAATGACAAGTTCTACGCCTCGCACATTAATCAATTTACGACAGCTTGAAGTGCTGCGAGCCGTCATGCGCTACCGCACCACCATCGGAGCCGCAGAGGAGCTTGGTATGTCGCAACCGGCGGTCAGCAATGCGATCAAGCTGGCGGAAGCAAAAATGGGGTTTCTCCTGTTTGACCGCATCAGCAATCGACTCGTGCCCACACAGGAAGCGCGCATCCTGTTTGCCGATGCCGAACCGTTGTTCCTGATGCACCAGGCCATCCAACAAAAAGCATGGGACCTCCGAACAGGCCAGGCCGGTGTCCTGCGCATCTTTGCGACAGCGGAACTGTCAGAATTTCTGGTGCCCAGAGTACTGCGGCATTTCATCGCAGATCATCCGGATGTAAGGGTCACGCTGGAAACCCTGCGTATGGACGACCTTCTGGACGGTGTGGAGAGCGGCATCGCCGACGTCGGCGTCGCGATGAAACCTCCAACACGGCCCGGACTGATTCGTGAAGTTCTGATTGAAGCGGAGATTATGTGCATCAGCCCGATCAATGATCCGTTGCATGACCTGCCAGTGGTGACGCCGTACGATTTGAGGGGGCGGCGCTTGGTGGGGCCGCCACCGGGTAGCCCGTTGGGCGCAATGATCGCGGAGGTGTTCCAACGTTCGGGGGATCATTTCGCGCCAGATTTTGAAATCCGCTTTGCCAATGTGGCCAGCCCGCTTGTCGAAGAGGGACTCGGCATTGGGCTGGTAGATGAACTGACGGCGAAATCAGGTTGGCATTCCAAGTTCAAAGCGCACCATTTTCGGCCTCGTGTTGCTATTCCCGTGTGCGCCATGCTGCCTAGGGACAAGCCTCGGCAACGTCTTCCGCGTGCCTTCATTGACCATGCACGCAAACTGATGCAGGAACAGTTTTCTGCAGTGGTGCCTTTGGAAACTTCAGAGCCGGCCGCGCGAATCTGAACACGGCCTAGACATGATGGTCGCCTTGCCTGGATAAGCGGCCGGTCTCCAACAACGTAGGTTGCACGCCGAGGCGTGCAGAGCTACATGCTGTGACTTTCGTCGTCAGCAACAAGCAGACCGACCATGGAAGTGCATATCAAGTTTCACGTGAGCCTTGACGTCCACAAGGACAGCATCAGCGTCGCGGCAGCCGAACCTGGCCGGGCGCCGGGACGGTTGATCGGCAAGGTCCCGCACGACGTGCACAAGTTACTGAGGGTGCTGGTCAAGGTCGGCACCGCCGAGCAACTGCACATCGTGTACGAGGCTGGCCCGACGGGCTTCGGGCCGCAACCAAGGCCTTGTCGAGGCAGTTCACGTCACAAGATCTCAACGAAGCTGTCAGAGCGGTCTGCCAAGCGGCCAAGAATCCACCGTGTTGGCCTCCGGCTGACAGGCCTGTGCACGCTCAAAGGCAAGGCAGTCACGGCGTTCGCTGGAGTCCTTCAAGAAGGAAGAATGCGACATTTCTATCTGGCTGGCCGTGCGACATTGGAGCTTGGGGTTGACAAAAGGTCTGCAAAGACAACGCACTTGCCGATCCTGATGGGGACCTTGGGGCGAGGTAATTCAGCAGCCTGTTCATATGGTCGCCTCTGTCAAGAATCATCGGTGCATGTGTTTTTGGCTGGATGTTTGGGGGATCGATCGGGTGATGCGACTCGAGCGTTGCAGCGACGATGAATCAAGCTCATATCCGCGGATTCAGTACCTGCACTTCATCGATTCGTCGTGGGTGGGCCTGCCTCGCTCTAAGGTCGGGGATCATCCTTGCGGTGCCCTGGTAACAGGCTCGAGGGTTGCCCTATCGTTGCTCGTGCCGCATCACCAGATCGATCCCGAGGGCTTCCTTCGCTATTCAGATTGGCTCGACTTTCTCGCGCTGCGCCTGCATACCGACGGCCCAGACGAAGCCGGCCAGCTCCCTTGCGACCGCTACGCAGGCCTTGTTGGCTTGCAGGCCACGCGCATTCAGGGCTGCAAACCGCTGGGTCAGCCGCAGCTGCGCCGTCCAGGCCACCCTTCGTATCGGCTCGGACAACTCTTGCTGTCGAGCCTGCGCCCTTTGTCCTATGCGCGCCTTGAAGCGGCAATTCCAGGCGGCCTCGGTCAACAGTCGACGTGCATGCGCGTTGCCCGTCTTGGTGATGCTGCCGCGGCTCGTGCGCTCGCCGCTGGAGTGCTCGGACGGAGTCAGTCCGAGATAGCCCATGAGCTTGCGCGGATGGGCAAAGCGCCCGAGGTCGCCGATCTCGGCCACCAGGCCAATCGCCGTGATCGCGGCGACACCACGCAGTGCCTGCAGTGCACCGACCACTGGCTCGAAGCGCCAACCAGCGATCGAGGCCTGCAGCGCCTTCGTTAGCCGATCGACGCGATCATCTACCGCCGTCACGGCCTGCCAGTATTCGGTGAACGCCGTCTGGGCGGCGCCGGCGCCGAAATTCAGCGTCCCCAGCCAGCGGTAGTAGGCACCGCACCACGAGGTCTTGCCGGTGTAGCGCACGTCATGGCGCAGCAGGAGGCCCTTGAGCTGATAGCGGGCTTGCATGCGGCTATGGACTGCGTGAGCCTCTTGAGCCGGATTCAGACCTTACTGCTTTCGCCCTTCGTGAGCGAGAGCGACGCGCAGGAGGTTGCCATTTCTGAAAATTGTCTATTTTTGCCATTTTTGCCATAATGGCGAAAAAGGAGCACATCATGGCCGCCGTCCTGCCCAGCCTCAACGACCTACCCCGTCAGAACGCTTCCCACGTCAAGAACCGATGGGGCGACGTGGTTCGCCAGGTCCAGCAGTCGGGCAGCGTGGCGGTCACCAACCACTCGACAGTGGAGATGGTGCTCCTGACCGCAGCTACCTACAACCAACTGGTGGAAGACGCACAGGCACTCAAGGCGCGTGAGCAGTCGGTGCTCGATGAACTCGGCCGCCGCTTCGACGCACGCCTTGGCGTGCTGCAGCAGCCGGATGCCTCGGCGAAGGTGGGCAGGCTGTTCGCGGCCAAGGGCAAGCTGGAGCGGCGTCCCAAGGCCGGCGACACGTTCTGATGGCAGTGGCCGCGCGTCCGTTCATCCTGGTGCTGGCCGGAGTCAACGGAGCCGGCAAGAGCTCGGTCGGGGGCGCTTTGCTCGCCGATCACGGGCTGACTTGGTTCAACCCGGACACCTGCGCACGAGAACTGATCACGCAGCTCGGTCTCACGCAAGAAGAAGCGAATGCCCTCGCCTGGAACCTCGGCCGCGAGCGACTGGAGGCAGCGATCGCGCAAGGTTCCAGCTACGCGTTCGAAACCACGCTGGGCGCGAACACCATCCCCGCATTGCTCGCCCGCGCCGCATCAAGCCACGACGTGATCATGATTTATTGCGGCCTTTCTTCGCCCGAGCAGCATATTGCCCGTGTACGAGCCAGGGTGGCCCGTGGGGGCCACCACATTCCCGAAGCCAAAATTCGCGAGCGCTGGATCGCGTCACGTGCCAACCTCATTCAACTGCTGCCGAAGCTGACGCGGCTGCAGGTCTTCGACAACAGCGCAGAAGCCCTGCTCGGAGAAGACATTGCCGATCCGGTCCTGGTGCTTGAACTGAGCTTGGGCGCGCCCATTTTTCCGCAGCCCAACGACCTCACGGTGCTCGCAGCGACGCCGCCGTGGGCACGACCCATCGTCCAAGCGGCAATCGAGTTGCTGGGCTGACAAACGCCGCGGAAGGCACCTGTTCAGGCGGCAAGGCGTTCGTCGAGGCTATAGCTATACATCCACGACTTCCTAGGGCTCACGGTGCGGGCTCCCCGCGCAGCCTGAATTTCAGATCAGCTCTTCGCGCCTTTTTGCGTCACTGTAAGGACTGCACTCCCCCACATCACCCCACAACGCCAAGGAATCTGATGGCGCGGGTATGAGGGCAGCGATGAGCCCAGCTGCTCGGAGGATTCGGATCTTGTCAATGTCCTCGGCTCGATAGAACGAGTTCAGCAAGCGTGAAGTCGCAATCTGTCTGAAAAGTCCATGGCCATTTCTGCCAAATCCACTGCTTCACGACGCGGTTCTGATCGGGTTGCGTGCATCGCGCTTGATGTTGATGTTGCGCAGGTGCGTGGGCGCGCACCTCAACATCGTCGTTGGCGCGCTGCTCCAGCCGCGTCACGGACACCAGCCACGGTGCAGCGCCCAGCCTTCGGTGCTGCGGTGCAGGCGACAAATTTCCTCCGATCGCAAGACGAGGCCGCGCTGTTGGCGCAGAAAACCGTCCCCCTCGGATTTGGAAAAACGCAGCTGCGTCGGTTCGACCTCTAGCAGCCGGCCCAGCCTGCCCCAGCTCGGGCACTCCGCGCAAGCCGATGAACAACTGCGCGCCACGCGGCAGCCGATCGATCAATTCCTGCACCAGGCCGAGCACGACCGGACTCTGCAGCACTGCGAAGCGGTCAAGGAGGAGTGCCAGCGGCGTTGGGTGGGCGGCCACCGTGTCGATCAAGGCGAAGGCGAGTTCGTCGGGCCCCTGCCCCTCGAGCGGCTACAGCTTGCGCAGCGCGGGAACTCATCGCGGAGCCTTTCAGCAGCAACCGAGATCTCGCGCGTGAGCAAACTTCTTCGGCGAGTTTCTGCCCAAGGCACCGCGATCCCGGATCGGCGCTCAGCGAAAACGCAGCCACATCTTCAACAGAAATCACCTCGCGGCCAAAGACCTTCGCGATGCCGAATGGCGCGTTCACGCCGAACAAGTACGTGCGACGTTCCGTGACGTCCTCACATTCCTCGCGATGAATTGACAAAATTTAATCTTTATTTATTACTTTAAATTTAATACTTAAAACAAAATAGCTCATACCGGCTGCTACCCGCGGCCTTACAAGCTCGGCTTAGATCCAGCACTCGTCAGTGCCGATATCGGCGTTGCGGTCCCTTTCGATCGCAAGGAAGAAAAAAGCGGCCGAAGCCCGATTTTGCTGTCACACATTCAAGGATTGCATGGGCACACCGCTCTGGCCTTCATACAACGTGCCGTTGGTCGCGTTGTCTTATTTAATTTCGGTCTCGGGCTCTTTCATCGCGCTCATCGCCGCACGCCGGATCGTGGGGCCGGGAGGCCGAATCAACCTCTATCACGCCGCCACCGCAGGACTCGCCTTGGGCGGTGTCGGTGTGTGGGCCATGCACTTCATCGGCATGCTCGCGCTGCAATTGCACGTCGGTGTGTCGTACTCGATGGGCGAGACGCTGATTTCATTGGTCGCTGCCGTCGTAGCAACCGCCATCGCACTTGCCTACGTAGCTGCTGCGCCTCGCAAGAAGGTGCGTCTGCTCGTGGCCGGCTTCCTGCTGGGCATGGGTGTCGTCGTCATGCACTACCTAGGCATGTTCGGCATGCGCTTTGGGGGCTTCATCGCCTGGTCGTATCCGATCATCGGCCTGTCCGTGCTCATTGCCGTCATCGTGGCGACCGTGGCGCTGTGGCTCGCATTCAATACACGCACGCTTGTCATTCGGGCGCTGGCTGCTTGCGTGATGGGCGGTGCCGTCTGCTCGATGCACTACACCGGCATGGCGGCCGCGAGTTTCATTTGCACCACAGCCAACCCGCAGGCGATTCCTCAGGGCCTGGCCGTCGTCAGTGGTTTGCAATTGCCCGGCTGGGTCTTGATGTTCACCATGTCTGCGTTGTTCCTCCTTGCACTCGATCAGTTCGTACGTCACACAGGAGAGTCGGCGAGCTAACGCCGGGTGGTGATTTGCTCCTGGGAGTATGTTGGTGGAATTCGCAAGTTCGACACCAATCACAGCGGATCTTCACGATGGATGGTCGTGTTTGTTTCACTTCAAAAAAACAACCAACGGTCGTTATGCGGGCTTCGCAGAAATATCACTTTGTGGCCTCTTGCAAGGAGACATTGTGATCATGCAGCAGCCCTCATTAGACGTCGCAGTTGCTCATATCAAGTTGCGGGCCAGCCAGTTTGTTAGTGCACGAACTCCAGCCTTGGAAATAAAGGGCTGGCGAAAGCGAAGCCAGTGATTTCACATTTTCAACGGCACTCTATCGCGAAGCCTGTCAGCGGCAATCCATCAAGAAATGCTTGGACACCTTCGACCGCATGGCAGTGACGTCATCGAAAGAACCGAATCTCGCGCAGGACTGACACATCTCTCTTGTACATTCGGTGCGTTTTGAAATTTCCTGCAAACAAACATCATGTCGATCTCACACTGGACCATCCCTGCACTGACCGCATTCATGTTCGCAACGCCACCCGTAGTTGCGCAGGAATCCATCAAGCCTGCCACAACCGTTGCGCGCTTCACCATCAAGGATGCTCGCCAGGCCGTGGCCGTTGATGCCGCCTCGTTCTATGCCATCGACAACCGCGTCATCGCCAAATTCGACAAGAAGACCGGCACCCAACTTGCGCGCTGGGAGGGCGAAAAAGACGGTCCGATCATTCACATGGACAGTGGCGCAGTCCTCGATGGCAAACTCTACACCGCGCACTCGAACTATCCAGCCTGGCCCATGACCAGTTCGATTGAAGTCTGGGACGCAGCCTCGTTGAAGCACCTGCAAAGCCACAGCTTGGGTATCGACCGCGGGTCGTTGACCTGGATCGACCGCGATGCTTCCGGCGGATGGTGGGGCGCCTTTGCAAATTACAACCGCGTGTTCGACAAAAGCCCCATTGCGTATGGAAACAAGTACACCACGCAGATCGTCCGCTTTACGCCCGAATGGACGGTGGCGCAGGCTTGGGTGCTGCCCGACAAACTGGTGGAAAAGTTCGGTGACATGAGCAACTCCGGTGGCTCATGGGGGCCGGATGGAAAACTCTACATCACGGGGCACGACAACACCGAGCTCTATGTACTGGAGTTGCCAAAGATGGGCTCTGTTCTGCGATGGACCGGCACCATTCCCGCTGATCTCGCGGGCCAAGGCATTGCTTTCGATCGCAGCGAATCCGGCATGCTCTACGGCATTATTCGTCGCTCGGGCAATGGTTCTGAAGTGACGGCAAACCGCATTCCCCTGCGCCAGCCATAAAAGGAAAAGCAGCCTTCGTGGCTGCACCAACAGCCGTCCTGGCGGTTGAGGCTCGTAGGCTTGGGTCCTTTCCCATCGATCTGACCGCGGTGAGAAGGAGTCCGAAGGCTCCGCCGTCACATCAACCTCCGCTCCGCCATGGATAGCGTTGAACACCCCGCGACAATGAGGTGATCAATCAACCCCAATGTCACCGGTGCTTGACCTTGCCATATGCAGCGTGCTGGCACGAGCGAAGCGAATTTCCAGGTGATGCGGATGACTGGATTGGCTGACGTGCATCGACGCTGTGCTGCGCAGCATTGAAAAGCGCTTGGCCAGCCTGAACATGGCGGACACACTACGGGAAGTCGGTTCGGCCATCGTTTCGATTACGTTCATGTCAGCTTTGTCTAAGCTGGCCTAATGCGTCGGCGATAGAGGTGTATTCGAGTAACTCTCTGGATCGTCTCTCCATCGCGGAAGCACTGCGTGTTGATTTCCGCCTCAACCCCACTGGCTCAATTTCCGGACGGCGCCAACACTGCGTGATCCTGGTTTAGAACGACAAAGCGAGCCCGTTCATGGGAAATTCCTGTCGGGATGGACGCATGCCCTTGGAATGCAGAATCCGCACCTGCCGAATCAAGGTGTTGTTGCTGTGTAGGTCACAGTATTGCCGTAGGTACCCGCTGCCAGACTGGTGGCCGCGAAGGTAGCGGCATAGGTGAAGGTGCCAGTCATTGCCGTGAGGCTAGTGATGGACGAAGTCGTTGCTCCGTTGCAGGCAGCCAGGCTGTTGCCCGGATGCTGAACGGTACCCGAAGCACCACTCACTACGGTGACGCTACTGGTGCCAGGGACGCCACCTGCCGTTGCGCCCGCTGCAAAAGCGGTTGCACCAGCCAATGGGCTCAATGAACACGTAAGCGTCGTGCCCGCAACGTTGGTATATGCCGCGACCGTCAGCGTACCCGCTGTCGACGTGGGGTTGGTGCTTCCCACCGTCGTGGTGAGTGCGGGAGGGATTGCACCGGCATAGGCCCGGGAATTACCCGGAGCGGGGCTCGGCTTGGCCGTGAAAGTCACGGCAGACACGCTGGCATCAGCATTGCCAACCCGAAGCATCACATATTTGGCAATGGCGATATTGAAATTCAGCTGAACGGCGGCCGTTAACGTGCCCGTGTTGCCCGAGACAACCTTTTGGTCCGCGTGCGCCACCGGTGCGGCGAGCAGGCACAGTGCCAGAAGGTGCGACAAGGCCACCGCTTGACGAGTCCGCACCTTGCTGGCTATCACTGGCAACGGTCGTTTCACTTGAACTCGGCATTAACCTTGAAGCTACCGTTCTCCCAGTCCAGCGTACCGCTGCTTTTGACGGGATACGTCACTTCGAGGGGCTTCTGGTTGGGTTCGGTTTTGACGCTCAGTGGCAGTGTGCGGGTTTGCCCGGGCATGACAGGCGTGCCTTCGGGTACCAGTTCAAACTCCACGCCCTTGGCGTCCACTGCGTCCAGGCTGCCATCCAGCCGTCCATGCGCATCGCCGGTATTACTGACCGTGACCACTGGCGTGCGTTTGCCGTTGACCTCCTTGACACCCACCCGCGTCAACGCGAGTTGGGATTCCGCGCCGTTCACGCTCAGGTAAACCGCCACGGCGATGCGCCCGCTCACAGGCAGGCTCAAGCTAGCGCCCCCCCCTTGGATCAGGGAGTTGTAAGCTGGCTCGACCCCTTCGATTGCCAGCATGAAGCGGCATTCGCCACGCGGCGCATCGGTGGGTATGTCCACCTGAAAGCGAAACGAGGCCCTGCTGCCGGCTCCGATCTTGACGGTTTTGCGCTCCAGCGTGACCCACGGCCGGCAACTGTTGGACAACAGTTCATCGATGTAGGTGACGCCGCCTTCAGTCGAGTAAGACCAATCAAGGGTCCGCACCGACACCTCGGTGGCACTGCGACCCACGTTGATGATGTCGAGCGACTGCCCCACACGACCGGCGCTTTTTCCAGATAGCTCATAACGCGAAGGCGAAATGGCAATTTCGAACGGAGCGGCCAAGGCCGATGCTGTCACGAGCAACGCCACCAGTGCCATGCAAACGTTCGCCAAATTTGCTCTCAGGGTTTGCCGCCACCTCACGGCCTGTAAAACCCAGCTCATGGTGATACCTCAATCTCAAAAAAAGACTCAAAGGCCAATCCCGCGCCCGAGCGCAACTGCAGCTCACGCAGCTCGATCCGCATCGTCAGGTCCAGCCCCACACTCATGTAAGTCTCGCGCACCATGCCAGACCAGACCAGGACACGCTGGCCGGGGCGGGCTATGCCGTCGGCAAAATGCCCATTGCCGCGCCATTCCACGCGCAAGCCGGTAGGCGAGCGCAAACCGACAATGACGGCCGGGACCACGTAATAGATTCGCGCCGGCTTGCCAACAAAGCGTGCTGTGGCCAGCTTGTACTCGACCCGACCAAACTTGACGATGCCGACAGTGGGGGCTGGCCCCGCCATATATTTGTCCAGCGGCTGGCCTTGCTCGGACAGCATGGGCGACGATGTCACTTGGCCGCGCGGCGAGGCCGAATCATCGAGCCGCTCGACGTGAGCGAAGCACGGCGCTGCGCCCAATGCCAAGCTCAGCACCAGCACATGCAGCTTCATGGCAGCGTGGCCGTATATGTGACGGTGCCGCTGTAGTTGCCAGCCGGATACGCCACGTCGTTGATGTACATGAACGTCATTGTGTTGGAGACGTCAAACGTGCCTCCCACCAACGATATCAAAGGGTCAGCGGTCGAGTTGAGCTGACCGCTTTGAATGGTCTTCGGCGATCCCCCGTCAGAGAAATATCCACTTTGAAAGTCCAACGAAGACGGGGAATTCGTGGTCCATCTGATCTTCGAAAATGGGATGGCTGTGCTGCCGCAGCCGCCCGAAATGCACGTGAGCGCTGGAGGATAAGTCACCGTGGTTGTAACGTTCTGCGGTACCTTTGAGGCGGGCACTTGCATCTTCATATTAATTGCCACCGCACCACCGCTACTGGCCGCGATGGCAACCCCATTGCCATTAACAGCAGCCGCATAGGGCAACGAGTTGCCTACCGTTGCGCCGCCTACATTGAACTGGACGGTATCAATGGCGCCGGCCGTCGCTGTTCCCACCCGCAAGGTGAGCGTGCGAGTTCCGAGATAAATACTGCTGATCGTCACGACCGCCCCGGCCTCGGACACGAGACACAGGGCGGTCACCCCTCCCACGACCATGCGCAACCACGCGCGCGCGCGCACTCGGGAAGGTCGTGGCCTGGGCACGTTGGGCCCCCTGGGGTGGCGCAGCACCAGCTTACAGCGTCGTTGCCGTGTAGGTGACGGTGTTGCCGTAGGTGCCTGCGGCCAGATCAGTAGCCGTGAAGCTGGTGCCATAGGTAAAGGTCCCGCCCAGGGTCGTACGGCTGGCAATCGTCGAAGTGGATGTTCCGCAAGCAGCCAACGTTGCACCGGGAGTTTGCAGGTTGCCGGCCCCCGCGACACTCGTCACTGTGATGTCGGTGGTACCAGGTACACCAGCCGCAGTTGCGCCTGTTGCGAAGGCAGTTGCACCACTCAATGCGCTCAACGAGCACGAAAGGCTGGCGCCCGCAGAAGCATTGGTCCAGGCGCCAACCGTCAACGCACCCGCTGACGTGGTGGGGTTGGTGGTTGCAACCGTCGTACCGATGACGGGCGGAATCGCGCCGGCATATGCCAGCGAGTCGCCCGGAGCGCCTGCAATCGCCGGGTTGGGGCCAACGGAGAAGGTCACGGCCGAGACGGTCGCGTTTGCATCGCCGATCCGAAGGACGACCACTTTTTGCACAACGACACTGACATTGACTCGCGCCGTAGCGATTGCCGGTGCAGTGGCAGCCTGCACGCCGATAGTTTGCTCAGCCATGGCATTGCCGCTGACCAGGACCAGACCGGAGCAGATAGCCAAGGACAGAGCGCTTAGCAGCTTTTTCATATCAATTTTCCTTTTCATATTCTTAATTGCATTGTTGAGCTCCTTCGGCGACAAGTCGCTGCCGGACACCCCTTTTTGTTAGCTGCCTGGTCATTGCCCCACCCGCACCACGGGGATGCGGGCGCTGGCCTGACCACGCAACGGAACGTCTACGTCCAAACTTCGATCGGATGCCACGCCCCAGGGCAGCGGCACGCTTTCGAGCTTGAGCGTCAATTGGTGATGGCCGGTGGCTACCATCGGAAATTCGAACTGGCCGTCGCGGTCGGTGGTGACACTTTCGCGCCCGTCCAGAAAGACCTCAACGCTGGGTGCACCACCTTCGCCGACCTGCTGCTCGCCGTCACGGTTGGCGTCGAAATACACCACGCCCCGGATGCCGCCAGAACCAGCGGCGTCGACGCTGCGCACGCCGACAGCCCGGTAGGGTGAGCCGCTGCTTCCCTCCCAGCGCAGGTAAACATAGAACGACTTGTTGTCGCTACGGCTGAGCAGCGGAGTCAGGAAGGACGAGCCCGACACATTCGCCACACCCTGACCTGGGTTGGTCTTCAGCACGGCCTGGTTCAGGCTGACCATGGCGCCGAATCGCCAGCCGCCGCCAAGATTGCGCTCGGTGTTCAGCGTTCCCGAAAGCCCACGACTGGTGGACAGGTTGCTGGTGCTAGAGGTGTAGTTCAGGTTGCCACTCATGCTCCAGCTTGCGTCGACCCAGTAGCGAAACCGGATGCCTGCTGTGGGATAGGTGTGCGTGACGCCACCATTGCGGTCGCGCGCCAGGCCCAGGATGGTGGAGAGCTCGGGGCGCATGGTTTCGTACTTACCGGTGATCCAGTCTTGTTCCCATTGAAACTGATCGCCGGTAGCGGCCGGAGCATCGGCAACCAATGCGGCATTGCTGTACACCGTGGCGCTGAAGCTGCTGCTCCCCCAGTCGTAGAACCGCGTTCTGTAGAAAGCGCTGGCGTTGAGGCTTCGCAACCCGCTGGAAGTGAGCGCGGGTAGTACTGAGCCGTTGTTGTAGCGGGTATCGCTGACGTTGATATTGCCGCCGATCGATGTGTCTCGGCCCAAACGGTATTGCGCGTTGGCGTTGACGGCGACGCGGCTGTCGGTAATGCGACCTGGATCGCGATGGGGATTTTGCTGCCCGTAGTCAATACCCCCACCCCAGCTGAGACGGGAGCCCGCATGGTCGACGCGCCAATAGCCGCCCCGGTTGTCGGAAGCCAGTGCGTAATCGCCAAAGAGCAGATTGGGGCCGGCGACGTACGTGCCCAGTTCATGGCGGAAACGCCCGGACATGAAGCCACCTTCGACAAAAACGCCCCGAGCATTGCTACTGCTACTTACTGAGCTTGCCGAGGTCTGACTGCGCAGCAGCATGACGCGAACCTTCTTGTCGCCGTCGGCAAGCAACTCGCGGCCGTAGCCAAAGGAGGCTGCCACAGTGCGAACTCCCATGGTTGGGCCGATGGTCGGGCTGGCCAGCAGGTTGTAGTAATCCAGAGGCGCGACCCCAGTGGCTTGGTTGAATTGCACACCGGCATACAGATTGCCGGCAAAACGCTGGGTGTAGCCTAGCCAGGCCAGCGTGCCCTTGCTTGCCTCAAAGCCAGGATAAGGCCCCCCGCTCAGGTAGCCACGCTTGCCCACGCCGACGCGTAGATCAAAATCGCTCGCAAACACTCGGGTACTCAGACCGCGCACCGTGCTGTTACCCAGCGACAGCCTGTAACTGCGACTGAAAGCATCCGTCACTTCGCTGGAAATGTCCCCCAGTGAGGTGTCGGCAAAGGTGTGTGGCGTGATCGGGAAGCCCAGGTTACGCAAGGTCAGGCGGGCGTTCGATGTTTCGCTGGCGTAACCCAGCAGCCCCGCATTCAGGAAGGGGTCACCGCTGCTGTGACGTCCATCGGCCTGCAGCAAGATGTCGCCGTAATTCAGGGTTTCTTGACGGTATTCGGTGCGCAAGCCAAATTCGCTGGCCCGGCTTGGACTCAACCCCGTCACCTTGGATTGGGCCAGTCCGTAACGGCTTTCCACCATGTAGCTGCGAAACCCCATTTGAGACCCGTCAGGTGGCAAGCCATCGGCGGCATCGAGCGCAGGCAAGGTGCTTGGGTCCATCACCTTGTCCTCGTAGGCCTTGGGTTTGCCCTCAATCAGCTTCTTCAATCGTTCCTGCTCTGCCTGAAAGCGGTCCAGCGATTGCACCTGCGCAACGACTGAAGCGGTTTCAGGCATTTTTCTGCTCATGTCGGCTGCAAACACGTGCGCATGCACGCCCACGGCAAGCAGCGCCAGCGCTGCTTGCCGTGGGCCGAGTGCCGCCTGGGGCAACCCCGGTATCGTGACAAACGCAAGTTCTTGCATGGGACATCAGTACCGCCTACATGAGCACTGCTAATACGTAAAAAACCTGTTCAAGCGGTAAACGACAAGTCGCCACAGCCTGTGAGCCAAGCCGGCGACATCCGGGAAGGCCCGCAGGCTGGAATAGAGTTGGCCGGACCAAATAGGCTCGGCTTGCTGGGTAGACTCATCCAGGGTGATGCTGGAATCCGTCTGCGCTGCGTTGACTGACCACACGAAAGGACGGCAAAGCGAATCGCATCAAGTTGCGCAAGACTGGCTCGCGCCAATACGCTGTTCAATGAGTTGCAACACGTTACGACGATGATGCGCTTCGCCGCGAGTCGTACGAGGCATCTGCACATGGAGGCCGAACACGATGGCCTACTGCTGGCGCGTGAGATTCGATGCAAGCGGGCTTTGCGTTCGCTGCTTCGGAGCAAGCCCTCTGTGCCGGGAGCGGTAATTGCGGCAGAAGATAGCGGCGCTTCAGAGTGTTCGTTAAGCGTCACGATCACCTTGAACGTTCCTGCTCGTCAGCAACTGGATACTCTCCAAGGTTCCCGTGACGGCGTAGAACTGGGGCACGATGGTGCTGCCGGGCTGGCGCGGGACGCAACTTTCGATCGAGACGAACATGGGCCGAGTGCCCTGGCCGTCGATGCAGTGACCCATGAAGCTTGACGATAGCAAGCTCGTTCCATCAACGGCAAAGTACCGGGCGCATCGATGATGCAACTCGCAAAGTACCCCCAGGCACGGCTGCAGTGCCGTTGTCATCAACTTGCCGCCGGGCGCTTTCATGTCACCGTCCGTTTCGTACCTGCGACTTGGCAGATCCATCGAGGCGTGACGTCGCGCATCGAGACGAATTGCTCAAGGTCTTCGAGTGCGCCATTGTGGTGATCGTCGATGTCGAGCTGTTGCATCGAATTCGCAGAGAGGCGGTTTAATTTTGGCGGGGTTTCACTGCTTGATAGGCCAAGCTACGCCCGTAAGCTGGAATGCGACCTGACCAGCACAACGACGAGCGAATTCGCTCGGCCAGCCCGTGACTGACATTTCGAAGGAAACTCATTGCGCTCATCCGGAGCGATTGATCAGATTCGCCCCGGCGACTATCCGAGCCCGAATTACAAGCAAATGCCCACAAATTTACCCCCCCCATGACGGGGGGCATCCCTGCTTGAGTCGCAGAGGAGGTGCCGGTCATGCGACTTCAGACCGCTTCGCAGATGACTGTCCCAACCCTGCGTGGCGACAACGCGCAGTCGGGGAAGTCCTTCTGTAGGACCCGATGTCGCGGATGTGGAGGTGAATCTCTATCTGGTGGACAAATTCCGATTCAGCATGGAGCTGCGCCGCGCCTGAGGCCCATCACATCCACGACTTGACGGGTTTCAACCGGTCGATGAAGCGCACCATCGAAACCGCCGACGCTCGAAAACGAGCGGATCAGCCGCGCTACTGCGTCAGCGCCGGAGGGTGTGCTGTAGCCCCTCAAATCTGCTAACAACGCGCTTCCTTGTCTCCGGATGCAGCTCGTGAATCCAGGCGGTCAGTACACCCCGCCCCGGATAACCAAGGGCGCGCCTGACCTGCCCCCTCCCGGCCGTACCAGCGTAATGGCAGTGAAGTCCGTCAACTTGGAGAATGACGGACATGAGAAAGAGCAGATACACCGAGGAGCAGATCATCGGTTTCATCAAGCAAGCCGAGTCCGGCTTGCCGATCAAAGATCTGTGCCGCAAGGGCGGCTTCAGCGATGCGACCTTCTACAAATGGCGCGCCAAAAACGGCGGGATGGACGTGCCCGATGCCAGGCGCCTGCGTGAGCTCGAGGCCGAGAACAACAAACTCAAGAAGCTGCTGGCCGAAGCGCACCTGGACATCCACGCGCTGAACACGGCCTTCGGGGTAAAGCGATAGCCCCGCAAGCCAAGCGCGCGGCCGTCGCCATCATGATCGGGGAATGCGATCTGAGCGAACGACGCGCCTGCAGGCTTGTGGGGCTCTCCCGCGACAGCTACCGCAACCCACCCGAGGCCGATGCCATGACGCAAGAGCTCAGCAACAAGATCGTCGAGATCGCGCATGCACGTCGGCGCTTCGGCTATCGGTGCATCCACGACATGCTGCGCCCGCACTTCCCGGGCGTGAACCACAAGCGCGTCTACCGCCTGTACAGCGCCGCCAACCTGGCGGTGCGCAAGCGCAAGAAGGTCAAACGCCCCGTCAACGAACGCGTGCCGCTGCAACTGGCCACGACGGTCAATGAGGTGTGGAGCATGGACTTCGTCAGTGACAGCCTGAGCACGGGACGGCGCATCAAGTGCTTGACCGTGGCCGATGACTTCAGCCACGAGTGCGTGAGCATCTCGGTGGACTGGGGAATCTCGGGGCAATACGTTACGCGACTGCTGGATCAAGCGGCCGCGTTCAGAGGCTACCCGCTGGCTGTGCGCACCGACAACGGCCCGGAGTTCACCAGTCGCGCCTTCATGGGCTGGGCGCAGACCCATGGCATCCGTCACATCCTGATCGAGCCGGGACGGCCCATGCAGAACGGCTACATCGAGAGCTTCAACGGCAAGTTCAGGGACGAGTGCCTGAACGAACAGTGGTTCGAGACGCTGCAACAGGCCCGATCGTCCATCACGCTCTGGCGCCAGGACTACAACGAGGTCAGGCCGCACAGCAGTTGCCAGCGAATGCCTCCGTCGAAGTTCGCCGAGCTGCATCGCCAGCGCGCTGGCGATGCAGCTCGATCCACTTCAACAACCACCGAGATCAATTAATCTTGCAACCCCGGACTTCCTCGTTATGAATGGCACGACAGAAGGGGGCAGGTCACGCCCGCACAGCCCACTGGTAAGTCGAGGTATCGCTCGTATTCCCGAAACCAGCTTGTGAGGCAATTCTTCGTCAGGTAGCCCTGCTGACGAATGGTCCCCACGAGGGGTTCCCGCAATTTTATGTAATGCATGAGCGCTCAAATTTACCCATTGTGCGAATACATGACCTACCCTCAGGTAGGTCCGAGTTTTCGTATGAATCCCCCTCGGATCAGAGATCAACGGGACTCAACAAACGGCGCCGCCGCAAACAAAGAGTTCTCTCGGACAGTGAAAACGCGTTGAGCGCCGTCGCACCCAATTCCGTCGTCATTTGATCAACAAATCCTCGGCTGACTTTCCAGCCTCCAGGGCTGCTTTGAACCAAATGGGCCGAGGTCCTCGCCCACTCCATGCGTTGCCATCTGCGTCCTTGAACTTTGGCATGCCCGCCTTGGCAACTGAACTCTTGGCATTGCGGGTGCTGCTGTCGCTGCTCTTTTTGACCGCAGCGACTCGACTTGAAACAGCATCAACACCAAGATCGGCAGCCGTGAAGCCGTATACCGCGACTGCCTCTTTTATTCGGCGAAGGACCCCATCGGCTTCCTTTTTTCGAAGCTTCTCTGCCTCTAGCTGCAACTGCTCGATTTGCTGTTGCACCTGTAGATATGTCTTCGCCATGGAGAACCTTCAATGTGAAAAGGCCTCGAGCTTATACCGAAACATCTTCCACTCCAGTTAACGATTCTTCCTACCTATACTTTTTTCTTAAAATCTGCCTATCTTGTCAGGATAACAGCCTCTTGCACCTCAATTGTTGCCGCCGTTCAACTTGCATCGATCTCGGAGCCCCGCCATCCAATTCGCACTGAATTTCGTATGTTGCCGCTACTTTTAACTCATTGGGAATACGGCAAGGCGGGATCCAAGGAAGACCTTGATCCGTTTCTTGTTGTACCGGCGGATGTATGAGTGAATGAACTTACCAATGGTTGTGGCCTGCCAAGGCTGAGGACGAAACCACTTCGTTTCAGCCCTCCCTCGAAGAAACAGCCGTGTTGTCAGGCGAGCACCCGCGGCGCGACATCGAGCGAATCAGTTTCGCATCGCCGATCGCGACATCCACCTAGGCCAGTGATAGTGGGCCCCATAAGAGGTGGCTCCGGAAATCTGAACATTGAGGAAAAACTCGGATTGCTTGAGATGCGGTAGCCCCGTGATGCGCGCTATCTCGCGCTCCGAAAGCTTGTCCCGCACGTGCAGCCGTCGGATGACTACCGCCGTGCCCGTCGGCAACAAGTGCATCGACTTGACCGTGGCCAGCGCAGACGTGCTCTGTGCATTGCACAGCCGGGTTTCAGCCTTTTGATTCCAAAGACAGCATGCGCCAACCTGGCGATGTGTCGCGGGTCATCTCTGAAGGCGATGGGGTAAGCGACTCGACAGATCATGGTGAGCCAGTCGCTGGCGACTGTGTGCTCGCACAGGTCATAGAGTTCGCCTCTGAACTCGTACCACCAGGCCTCTTGATCGGTCAGGGTGCGCCCGGCGATCATGAGGGGACTGGCGGGCTTCCACATGGGCGCATGCTATCGCGCATGCCTTCAAGTCCAAAGCAGACATTAACGGCTTCGAGGTCGATGTCGGCAATCGCTGCGGGAAGGTGGGAAGTCCCTTCGTATTCGCGGTAGCCCACCGCCAAAACCGCGCCGTGGGTAGAAATCGCGCCCCTATCTATGTTGGCGAGCGAGGCAATCGGCCTCGCTCTTCGACAGGAGTACGAGCATGATCCTTTCCGCGCCGGCGGTTTCTGCGCTGCGCCAGCGCTTGCTCGACGACATGAGCATGCGCAAGCTCGGCCCCAAGACGCAATCGGCAGACGTCCGCGCCGAGCACTACCTACCCCGCGTAGCTTCCTCCATCGCTCCCCCGACACAGCCACCGCGGAGGATCTGCGGTGTCTCCAACTGCACCTGGTCGACCGCGGCGTCCCACGTGCGCCGTGCGGTAGCAGCTACTCATGTCGCGATACTGAGCAGTTATCGAAATATTACCGCCGCACAAACTCGTGCACCCAATGGTGAGCGCTGCCGCAGGCCTCCAAGCCGATCAGGCACGGCGGTACCGCCGAAGGCGCGGAACTGCGATTCAGCAAACCGCTCAAGCGCACCCGCAACGACACCGTCCTGATGGACCTGGCGTTCAACTACAAGCGCCTGCGCGATGAGGTCGGGGCAACGGGCACGGCGGTGACCAAGCGGCGTGCAAGCGCTCAGCTCGGGGTTGCGAGCCGGCGCGACCATGTGCTGTGGGGCCTGGGCGGCATGAGTGCCGCAAGTGCCGCTGTCACGGTGCCCTATCGCAGGCACCCGAGGTTCGCTCGCACTGTCTACGTCCATCGCACAAGACCCCTCGGGGATCAGCAGTTCGTTCGCTGTGGGCTGATGCCCGATCCGGAAGCGCATGCAACCGAGATCCCAATGTGGATATTCGACGCGGGCGCCAGCAACTGCATGCACCCGTCCAACAGGCCTACCATGAGCATGGAAGCGCTGCGCGAATCGAAGTCGTTGCTCACCCTTGCTCGCCGTCCTTTGAGCGCCTCCGATCCGGTGCTACAAAGACAAAGCGGGCACCGTGACTTGTCGTCGAAAGGGAGACGCTCGTGCCAACCGTTCTGAAGTCGCCACTTCGGGCGATGCAATGCAATTGGCGCTGCTTCGACCGACTGGTTGTGAAGCGCCAATAGGTTGTATCCGGTGTTCATCCGGACTGGGCTTGAGAGACTGGAAGTCGCCAAACACCCAATCGACTCAGGATACCCAACCGGATGAACACCCATCAGCATGCCCGACTGACCTTTGCTCGCCGACTTAAGATGGTCATGGCGGTGGCCTATAGGATCAATGCCAACCTGCTGCGCCACTGGGCCCATGAGGGAGAGCAGCCCATTGGAGCGGTGCGCGACGAGTCGGAAAGCGACGCTGCGACACGGCCTGGTCCAGCATTCAGCCGGTGGCAGTCCCGACGGCCAGCTCGACAGCAGACATCCGTGTGGTACTCAACTACCTAAGCCGGTGATCAGACCGTGTGACGTCGATGAAACGCCGCGCCACGGGGCTTTCCTGCCCCTCCATCCATGCAAGAGCCAACGTTGTAGGCGCCGTGCGGCCACCATCGACCAGTTCTCGGTAGACCACTGAACCTTCGCACTGACCGCGCATGACCTCTGGCACCAACGCTACGCCCAGACCGCTACCCACCAGGGCCAGCACGGTCGCAACTTGGGTCGCTTCCTGCGCTACTGCGGGCACGAAACCGACAGCCTCACAAGCCGCTAACGCGGCGGCATGCAGGCCGGCCGCTTCGGCCGCGCCATACATCACGAAGGGTTCACGCGCCAAGTCTGCCAGCCGCAGGTTTGGCTGTTCCGCCAAGGGGTGTTCCTTGGGCAAGGCAGCCATGAAGGAGTCGCGTTGCAGCGTCAATAGCGTGGCGGCATGCGACTGCAGCAATGGCGTTCGCACAATACCGACGTCCAGTGCTTCCTCATTCAGCATCTCAAGGATGCGGGCCGAAGTGGCCTCGCGCAGCACCAGTTCCACGTTGGGATACTGGTCGCGAAATCGAGGGATCAGCGACGGAATCAGCCCGTAGATCGCAGAGCCGACGAAACCGATGCGTAGCCGCCCGTCCGTACCTTGGGCCGCGTCGCGCGCCATGCGCTGCAACTGCTCCCCGTGATAGAGCAACCGCCGTGCCTCAACCAGCGTCGCTGCGCCGCTGGCCGTCAGCAGCACGCCGGTCGGCGTACGCTCAAACAGCTTCGTGCCCAGTTCCGTTTCCAACTTCTGGATCGAAACTGACAGCGCCGGCTGGGCAATGTGCAGGCGTTCTGCAGCCCGGCTGAAATTCAGCGTTTCTGCGAGCACGTGAAAATGACGGATGCGGCGCAAGTCCATGGACGTAACTGTGTTCTAGCACCAAGGATAACCAGCCATCGGCAGCGGCAACCTCAACCGCCAAAGCGCGGCGCGCGTTTTTCCAAGAAGGCATCGACGGCTTCAGCGTGATCAGCGGTCTTGTGGGACACGGCCTGAAAGACCGACGCCATCTCCAGCACCGTATCCAGTCGCGAATGCATGCCCTCACGAATCAGTCGCTTGGTCAGGCGCAGGCCGTGCGATGCGTTGGCCGCGATGCGTCCGGCCAACTCCCGCGCGGCGACCATCAGCTGCTCGGGCGGCACCACGCGCGACACCAAGTTCCATTCCAGTGCCAGGCTGGCGTCGATGGTGTCGCCAGTGAACGCCATCTCCGATGCGCGCGCTAGGCCAATAACGCGCGGCAGCAACCACGCGCCGCCGTCGCCCGCCACGATGCCCAGCTTGACGAAGCTCTCGGCAAATTTGGCTTTCTCGGATGCGATGCGCATATCGCACATGCAGGCAAGGTCAAGGCCAGCGCCGATGGCGTGGCCATTGACGGCGGCGATGACCGGTACCTCAAGGTTGAACAGCGCCAGCGGCAGCCGTTGGATGCCGCGGCGATATTCGTGTCGAATCTCCATCTCTGTCACGTCTGGCGAGGCCTGGCGCTTCATCTCGCGGATGTTGCCGCCTGCCGAGAACGATGGGCCGTTGGCGGTAAGAATGACGCAGCGCACGCTCTTGTCGTCGGTGATGCGGTCGATGGCGGCAAGGAACTCCGGCACCGCACTGTTGCCGGTAAGCGGGTTGCGATGCTCGGGCTGATTCATGGTCAGCGTAACCACGGCACCTTGCTGTTCATAGATGAGGAAATCGGACATGGTTCTCCTTGTTTGGGCTGGGCCAAGGCTAAGGGAAGCAGTCGGCCACCGTCCAATAGCGATTGCGGCGCAGGCCATTCGATTTCGCATATAGCCCGGCCAGCAATCGGTATTGGACGAGGCATCCGGGCCCGCACCAAACTCAGGGGAATCAACCAGTCATTCCCACGCCCATGGCCCAACTCATCGACAACCTCCGCCTCGCCGCCCTGCCCGCGGAAGCCGAAGCATTTCGCATCCAGGTCAAGGAGTTCCTTGCGCGCGAGCAACCCAGTGCGCCCGCCGACGTGCGATCGCGCTCATGGCTTGCCTTCGACGCCGAATTCAGCCGCAGGCTGGCGCAGCGGGGCTGGGTCGGCGTCACGCTGCCGCGAAAATACGGTGGCGGCGACCTCGACGCCTTCAGCCGCTTCGTATTGGTGGAAGAACTGCTGGCGGCGGGCGCGCCCGTGGGCGCTCACTGGATCGCCGATCGGCAGAGCGGACCGCTGATCAACAAGTTCGGCAGCGAAGCGCAGCGTCAGTCCTATCTTCCGCGCATCTGCCGGGGCGAGATCTTCTTCTGCATTGGCATGAGCGAGCCCAACTCGGGCTCCGATCTCGCCAGCGTGACGACGCGCGCCGTCAAGACCGAAAAGGGCTGGCGCTTGAACGGCCGCAAGGTCTGGACCACCAACGGCCACAAGTGCGACTACACCATCGCACTGGTGCGCACTTCGGGCACGCAGGCCGACCGGCAGGCCGGCCTTTCTCAATTCATCGTTGACCTCAGGTTGCCTGGTATCACCGTGCGGCCCATCGTCGACCTGACCGGCGACGCCCATTTCAGTGAAATGTTCTTCGACGACGTGGAGCTCGGTGAGGACGCTCTTATCGGCGCCGAGGGCCAGGGCTGGCAGCAGGTAACGGCCGAATTGGCCTTCGAGCGAAGCGGCCCCGAGCGCCTGTATTCAAGCATCGTCCTGCTGGACGAATGGTTGCGATGGCTACGCGAAGGTGGCCAGGCCGAGCATCACCTCGAGGCCGCAGGCCGCTTCGCGGCCCACCTGGCAACGCTGCGCCATATGTCGATCGCCGTCACCGCAAAGCTGGCCGCCGGCGAAAGCCCTGTCGTGGAGGCGGCGCTGGTGAAGGACATCGGCACGGAGTTCGAACAGGCGATTCCCGCTGTGGTGGAAGCGGCGCTGGGCGCGGACCCCGGGCTCGCGCCCAGCCCTGCCCTGGTTCGCACCTTGGCCTACGTAAGCCAGATGGCCCCCACCTATTCGCTACGCGGCGGCACGCGCGAAATTCTGCGCGGCGTCATCGCCCGTGGGCTCGGCCTGCGCTAAGAGAAGGAGCACACAATGTTCACCGAAGCAATCGAATCCATCCTGAAAACCCATTGCGCGCCTGCCACCGTGCGCGCCATCGAAGGCGGCGCAAGCGCCCAGCCGCTGACGGCTGCCATCGAGGAGGCGGGCTTCCTAGAGTTTCTTGCGCCCGAGGAGCGGGGCGGAGCCGGCGCGGGCTGGCGCGACTTCCACGCCGTGGTCGCACTGTTCGGCACCTGGGCCGTACCGATTCCGTTGGCGCAGACACTGGCGGCCCGCACGCTGATCACCGATGAGCCGCCAGCTGGCCTGATCACCTACGCACCGGTGCTCGTGCGCATGCCCGATGGTGCGCTGCACGCACAGCAGGTGCCGGGTGGGCGCATGGCCGCGCACGTGATCGGGGCGCTTGGCGACGACCTTGTGCTGCTGCGAACGGCGGATGCGCACGAGGTCCCAAGCGGTGTGCACGGCAGCCTCTCGGCATCCTTCCTGTGGAAAACCGGGGCCGGCCAAGTGCTGCACGGCCCAGCCCGCGCCGTCGATCTGCAGCCTCTGGCCGCACTGCTGCATGCTGGTTTGATGGCCGGCGCGCTCAAGCGCACTTTTGATCTGACGATGGACTACGCCAACGAACGCGTCCAGTTCGGTAAGCCGATCGGCAAATTCCAGGCGATTCAGCACCACCTCGCGGTCATGGCGGAACATGTGGCCGCCGCCACCATGGCCGTCGAAGCAGCCTTTTCCACAGACTCGGCATTCCCCACGCCCTCCGCCTGTGCGGTTGCCAAGGCGCGCACCAGCGAGGCGGCACAACTGGTAGCCTCGATCGCCCATGCGGTGCACGGCGCCATCGGCATCACCGAGGAATACGACCTGCAACTCTTCACCCGTCGCTTGCACGAATGGCGGGTTGCCCACGGCTCCGAACAATATTGGCACCGGGAGCTGGGTCGATTGTTCATTGCCTGCCGCGAACCTCTCGCCGCCGATTTCGTTCGCACCCTCTGCTGAAGCCAAGTAAGTCATGACGCTCAATTCCAAGGGCGACCATCTCCCGTAGATCACCGGGAAGCGGCATGCACCTTCACCGCGACGCGCCCCCCCACCTTCACCTTCACCAGACAATGAACACCGAATCTCGCAAGCCGGCGCTGCACGGCATTCGCATCCTGGACCTCTCGCGCGTGCTTGCCGGCCCCTGGTGCACGATGACCCTGGGCGACCTGGGTGCCGACGTCATCAAGGTCGAAAACCCAAGGGGTGGGGACGACACCCGCGGCTGGGGGCCGACGTTCACCGCTGGCGAATCGGCCTACTATTTCTGCGCCAACCGCAACAAGCGCAGCGTGGCAGTGGATATGAGCACGGCCGCGGGACAGCGTGTCATCCGCGAATTGGCCGCGCAGTGCGATGTGGTGGTGGAAAATTTCAAGACCGGAGGGTTAGAGCGCTACGGACTTGACTACGAATCCTTGCGTGCGGTGAAGTCGGATCTCATCTACTGCTCCATCTCCGGCTACGGCCGTACCTCCCCGCTTGCCGCGCGCGCCGGCTATGACTACGTCGTTCAGGCCGAGGCTGGACTGATGTCCGTCACCGGTGCAGCCGACGGCGAACCCATGAAGGTGGGTGTGGCTGTGGCCGACCTGTTCACCGGCATGTATGCAGTTCAAGCCATCCTGGCGGCGATCATCGCGCGCACGAACGATGGCCAAGGCCAGTTGATTGACCTGGCGCTGTTCGATTGCCAGCTCGCGATGCTGGCGAATGTGGCCAGCGCCACGCTGGTCAGTGGTGAGGAGCCGGTGCGCTACGGCAACGCGCACGCCTCCGTCGTCCCCTACCAAGTGCTACCGACGCGCGATTCGGAGATCGTGCTGGCGGTGGGAAATGACCGCCAATTCAAGTTGTTGTGCGACGAGGTCCTACAGCGCCCGGAGATTGCCGCCGATCCGCGTTTTGTCAGCAACGTCGCGCGTCTGAAGCACCGCGATGCGCTGATCGCGCTGCTCAAGGAGGTGCTGCGCACCCGCGACGCCGTCGACTGGCAGCAGCGCCTCGCCAGCACCGGCATTCCCACAGGCACGGTTCGCACGGTGGGCCAAGCCCTGCATTCGCCTGAGGCGACCGCACGGCAGATGGTCACGACGGTGCAGCACCCCACGGCTGGCCTCGTGCAATTGGTGGCGTCGCCAATCCGCATGAGCGGCACGCCGGTGCGTACGCCCACGCATCCGCCACTTCTGGGTGAGCACACCAGCGAAGTGCTGGCAGAACTGGGCATCGCACCGGGCTGAACCGCAAGCGTTGGACGCCCACCACGCCGTGGGCTGGTCTACGTCGCCGCAGATTGATCGAGAACTGGACCGCCGGCGCCGCTGACAGGGACGGCGGCGATGAAGGCAGCGACAGCGCAACAAACTCCGGCGGTTGGTGCGGGCCATGGCGAACCTTGACGATTCCGAGCACGACAACCTGGTCGCATGGATCGTGTCGATACCTGGGCCCCCTGGCCTTCGACACCATCGAGATCAATGACCGCCTCGCCGAGGTCAAGGTCTGAGCGGCAATGGCTCGCGCGAACTCCATCGAGGCCCTGATCGAGGGCGGTGGCGAGATCACCATCGGTGCGCTGGCGCCGCGCGAGTGCGTCGCCGCGGCCGCCCATGGAAGCAACTGCCTGGCCATGCTTGTACGTCACGAAGGCGAGCGCCTCAACGCCCTGCTCCAACGCCTGGACAAGGCCATCGACCTGGCTTGGGCAAATGGCACGTTCGTCGACGAGGTCTAGGCCGGCCAGAGCAAGCTGCTGTAGTTCCTCAGTCGATCCAGCGTCAAGAGGAGTCTTGAGAGGAGGCTTACACGCCACAGGCAGGCCGGTAAGGTGATGATGCATCCGACCAAGGCAGCCAGTTCGACAGTACGAGTAGCAGGAATTCCTGAAGCACACCGACTGGGACAGCGCATGAGCTGACGCTACTCCAACTCGCCGGACGCGCCGCCCACTGACGCCTCAAGACTTGAATTGCTCCTGGGTCAAATGCGATAGCGCTCTACGACCGCAGGATCGGGGTCAGCACCAAGCCCCGGGCCTGTAGGAATCTGCACCATGCCGTCGGCGCCGGGAACGCCGATCTTGCCGAACAGCGGTCGTTCCAGATCGACGCCGAATATCTCGACGCCGCCGATTTCCGGGCATGCGGCACCGACCTGCAAGGTCGCGAGCAGACCGGGACCGAAGTACGGCGAATGAGGCGCAACACGCCGACCATTCGCACGCGCCAGGGCGACGACGTCGACAAATTCGCTGATGCCGCCGACCTTGGTCACGCTGGGTTGGAAATAGCGCACAGCGTTGCTTTCCAACAGCGCTCGGAAGCCCAGCGAATTGCCGATGTTCTCGCCGACCGCGAGGGGAATGTCTACGGCCTCGCGCAGTTGCCGAAGGGCATCCACATCCTCCGGCGGCCAGATCGGCTCCTCCAGCCACTTCAGGTTGTACGGTTGCAGGGCACGCGCCATCGAAATGGCGGTTTCCAGGTCCCAGGCGCAGTTCACGTCGAGCATGAGCTGCACGTCCGGGCCGAGCGCAGCGCGCGCCGCTGCCACGGCGTCGACCGTGATCTCGTGCAACTTGACCTGCGTGAATCCCCGTTCCAACGCGCGCAGGCAGGCGGCTCGAACGATGGAAGGATCCGACAGGCGCATCAAGCTCTTGTAGGCAGGTAGCGCCGACTGCACCGCGCCGCCGAGCAATGCCGAGACCGGAACTCCGGCGCGCTTGCCGGCGAGGTCCCACAGCGCGATGTCGAGCCCGCCCAGGGCGTACTGAACCGGCCCGCTGCGACCGAAGAGATGCATGTTGCGCTTGAGCTGCCCCATCAGCGCGCCGATATCGACCGCGTCCTTGCCAAGAGCTTGGGGCGCCACCATCTTCTCGAACGCTACCCGTGTCGCGGGAATGCAGTTGTAGCCAAAAGCCTCGCCCCAACCCACTAGTCCGTCGTCGGTCTCGACGCGCACGAGGAGGTAGTTCAGCGACGCCCAGGTCGTGCCGCCGAAGCCAGTCAGCGGTCCGTCGTGGGTATAAGGAATCGAGACGGGGATGGTCTCAAGTTTCGTGATCAGCATGGCGCCTTTGTTCAGAGTTGGGGGGCTCAACCGCCCAGGTAGATGCGTTTGATCGTCTCTCCGCCGCGCACTTCGTCGGGTGTTCCTTCGCCGCCGACGAGACCGGATTCGACCAAGTAGCAGTAGTCCGCATATTTCAATGCTTCCTTGACGAGCTGTTCCACCAGCAGGATCGCGATCCCCGTGCCGCAGAGGTGCCGCGCAACCTTGAGGATGCGGTCGACGACGATGGGGGCCAGCCCGCCCGACGGCTCGTCGAGGATCAACAGCGCTGGCTCTGCAATCACGCCCTGCCCAACCGCCAGGATCTGCTGCTGTCCACCGCTCAGGCGCGACGCCAGCTGATGGCGGCGCTCGGCCAGTTCGGGGAACAGGTCGTACACGCGCGCCAGCTTCGAGCGATCGCCCAAGCGCGTGCGCGCATAGGTTCCGAGCAGCAGGTTATCTTCGACTGACAGGCCGGTGAACACACGGTGCCCTTCCAGGACGTTGACCACGCCACGACGCACGATTTCGCGCGAGTCGAGACGCGAAATGTCCTCGCCCTTGAAGCGCACTGTGCCGGCGGACTTCGGGATCAGCCCCGACAGCGCATGCAGCGTGGTGCTCTTGCCCGCACCATTGCGCCCGAGCAGCACGACAAATTCCCCCGGCTTCACCGAGAAGTTGATGCCATGAAGGACCTCGGCCTTGCCGTAGCCCGCCCGCAAGCCTTCGACCTGCAGCAGCGATGTGGTCGCATTTCTTTTTGACGCAGCGTTCAAATCAGGCTCCCAGGTAGACGGCGATGACTTCGGGGTCGTTGCGGACCTCGTCGGGGGTGCCGTGTTTGATCGTGGCGCCAAGGTTCAGGGTCGTGACACGATCGCAAATCTTGAAGACGAAATCGGTGTGGTGTTCGACCAGCAGCACCCCGATTCCAGCGTTGCGCACGGTGCCCACCACGGCTGCGAGTTGCGCAATTTCGTGTTCGGTCAGACCACCGGCCGGTTCGTCCAGCAACAGGAACGATGGCTGGGCCACCAGACTGCGGGCAATCTCAAGGAAGCGCTGCTCGGCGTGGTCGAGGTTGCCCGCCGGGCGGTCGAGCACCTCGCGCAGGCCCACGCCACAGAGGATTTCCTCGGCGCGCGCACGGATGTCGGCGTTTTCGCGCCGCGCTCGCGGCGTCGCCAGCGCCGCGGCCAGGAAGCCTGAACGCGTGCTGTTCCAGCCGCCGAGCATGGCGTTGTCCAACACACTCAGCGAGTTGAGCAGCCGTGGCTTCTGGAAAGTGCGGGCAATGCCCGCCGCGCTGCGCTGCTGCACGGTGGCAGCGGTCACATCGCGCGAACCGATGGCAATGTTGCCGCTGGTGACCGGATAGAAGCCACATAGCAAGTTGAGCATCGTCGTCTTGCCGCTTCCGTTCGGTCCGATGAGACCATGGATTTCTCCGGGCCGCAGTTGTAGCGACACCGAGTCCACTGCTTTGACCGCGCCGAAGCTGCGCGTCACATCGCGCGCCGACAGTGCGGCCGCAGCCGCTTTGCTGACATGCGCAGGCAGCGCTGCCGACACGTCCTTGCGGAGTGTGTTTTCCCGGGCGTTCATCGTGCAGCCCCTTTGCGCAGCGCCGTGGACAGCAGTTCGAGCTCGGGCTTGACGACATGCTTGGTCTTGGCCGGCTGTTTGCGGAACAGGTGGAAGACCGACCCGATGCCCTCGGGCACCAGCAGCACGACCAGCAACAGCACGATGCCATAGAAGAACTGCCCGAGTTTTGCGAGCGGCGCAGCCACTTCGGGCAATGCCGTGAGCGCGATGGTTCCCAACAAGGGGCCGAGGATGGAACCACGCCCGCCGATGATGATGCAGATGAAGAAGAACATGCCCAGGTCGAAGACAAAAGTCTCTGGCGTGATGTAGGTCTGCAGCGACGCGAACACTGCGCCGCCTACGCCGGCCGTCACACCGCTGAACGAGTACACCGCCAACTTGGTTCGATAGAAGGGAATGCCTACTGCGGCTGCGGCCACTTCGCTGTCGCGCAGGGCGACGAGCGAGCGCCCGAACATCAGACGCGCGACGTTCCACGTCATCACTGTGACGATCGCCGCAAGCGACAGCACGAGCCAGAACACGGTTGCGGGCTTGTCAAAGGGCGCTGGGAAGGCTGGCACGGAGATGCCGGCACCGCCGCCTGTCAGGCCGTCGAACGCGAGCGATAGCTCGCCAACGATCATGCCGAACGCCATGGTGGCCATCGCAAAATAGAAGCCCGGCAGACGCAGCGAAGGCAGGCCCAGCAGCAGGCCGCAAAGCCCCCCGATCCCACCGGCCGCCGCCAGTGCGACATACGGATGGACGTCGTGCGTGCCCGCCAGGATCGCGAAGGCATAGGCGCCGATCGCGAACAGCCCGACGTGGCCGATCGATAGGAGGCCCGTGTAGCCTACAGCGAGGTTGAGCCCCCCGATGAGGACCCAGTAGGCCGCTATCAGCGTGGCAAGGTGGATCTTGTATTCATCGGGCGCCCAGAAAGGGAGCGAAACCAGGGCCACAAGCGAGAGAACGAGCAGTACGGGGCGACTGCTGGGAATGGGTTTCATACGTGCCGTACTTTCTGATTTCCGAACAGGCCTTCGGGCTTGAGAAGCAGGAAGACCATCAGCAAGCCGACGGCGATCGTCTGCTGGAATTCACCGCCGAAGTAGTACGACGTGATTGCCGTGAGCAACCCCAGGGAGATTCCACCGACCAGCGCACCGATGTTGCTGCCGAGTCCGCCGACCGCGACAGCGATGAATCCGCTCAAGGTCAGCATGTGTCCGAGCGCGAAATTGGCGAAGGTCAGCTGGCCGGCGGCAAAGCCGGCCACGCCGCCCATCGCGCCGGCGATGGCATACGACGCCGCGCGCACGCGGCTGGTCGCGATGCCGCGCGCTCGGGCGGCAAAAGGATCCTCGGCAACGGCAAGGAACACCTTGCCGAAGAGCGTCTTTCGGTAGAAGCATTCGAGTGCGGCCATCAGCACCAGCACGGCGACGATCGGCAACCAGTATTTCTGGTCGGCCACACCTGACGCCGAGTCCTGCGCGAACAGCCGCGGAAAAGGGCGCGGCTCGGTGCCCCACCACAGCG
Source organism: Variovorax sp. BGA-UO-ETr-C22 (assembly GCF_059567965.1). Classification (NCBI taxonomy): domain Bacteria; kingdom Pseudomonadati; phylum Pseudomonadota; class Betaproteobacteria; order Burkholderiales; family Comamonadaceae; genus Variovorax; species Variovorax sp. BGA-UO-ETr-C22. Next base: position 54,641 of record NZ_JCAQPA010000008.1, on the reverse strand, counting down.
CGACGGACTGCGCCACGATGGTGCCGAGCGCCAGCGTGCTAAGGAGCCAGAGATGTTCGTCGGATCGCGCGAGGATGCGCCGCACCGCAACCAGCTCGGTAACCATCCCGAACGTCATGCCCACAGCGACGGCGCCTGCAAAGGCCAGCCATGCCGGCAAGCCCAGGATCGTCATGAAGTAGGCGCCAAAGACGCCGCTGAGCATGAAGATGTGGCCCGTGGTGACGCTGAGCACCTTGGAGGTCGAGTACATCACGTTGTAGGCAAGGCCGGCTGCCGCATAAAGGCAGCCCATCGCCACGCCGGTCATCAATACCGCAAACATCGCGATGGCTTCCTTAGCGCGGTGCGCGGTTGAACGAGCCGTCGCGGAAGGTGTTGGCCTTGTTCATCACCATGGCGCTGTCCGGGAAGCCGTTGTGATCCGTGGGCGTCCAGGTGTAGTCGGCGTAGGAGCCGCGCAGGCCCGACGTGGTCTCGAGTGCCTTCTGGATCGCAGCCGGATCGGTCGAACCGGCCTTCTTGACCGCATGCTCAATGATCTTGACCGTGTCGTAGCCCAGCGCCACCCACCAAAAGGTGAAGTCGATCTGGCCGTCGGACTTCGGGCGTGCGATGTTCATCAGGCGCGTCGTGGCTTCGGGCAACTTGCCCGCTGCGTCAAACGTGGTGCTGGCGTAGCCGGCGGCAAAGGTGTTGTTCCAGTATTCAGGCTTGTTCAGCAGCGCCTTGATCGGAAGTCCCATGATGGCGGGATGGCCAACGACCGGCACATCCCACTGCATGTCGCCGCGAGCGTTGAGCAGTCGCGCGAGCAGACCGGTCGCCGCCGACCACGGCATGATCACGTCGGCACCGGCTTCGCGCGCCTTCGTGACCTCGTCAGTCAAGCTGGTCTTGTTGGGGTCAATCAGCACGGAATACACCGGTTTGATACCCGCCTTTTCGAGCAACGCCGCCGCGGCCTTGGCAGACGATGCGCCGTAGCCCGATGTGTCGCCGATGATCGCGACCTTCTTGCGTTTGAGCGTGTCCATTGCGTACGCATTGGCCGTGGTGATCCACTGCTCGTTGGTGTTGATGACGCGAAAAGTGCGCGGGTATTTCTTCTCGTCGATGAGCGAATCAACGGTGCCGATCACCAGATTGGGAATGCCCGCACGCGAGACGATGGGCACGGTGGCCAGCGCCTCACCGGAGTTGACCGGACCAATCACGAAGTCGACTTTTTCGCTGTGCACAAGCTGGTTCGCGAAGTTGACTGCCTTGGTCGGATCGCCCGCCGTGTCGCGGGTGAGCAACTCGATGCGGCGCCCATCGATGCCGCCGACCTTGTTGATCTCCTCGACGGCGAGTTGCACGCCCTGGTTCTCGGCGATTGCCGCCGACGACAGCGGGCCGGTCAGCGACGACAACCACGCGATCTTCACCGGCGGCTTCTGCGCCAGCGCGATCTGCGGAGAAACAACCAGGACAGCAGACGCAAGCAACCCCAACACAACGGCTTCAGCCCTTGATTTCATCGAAATATCTCCATGGAATTTTGCAACCGATGCAATCATCGATTCACTGAATGATGAGATCTCGATCACTTTCAAGCAACTATGGTTTCTACCTATGATGTTTTTATTTTGATGAATGACATTTTCTTTCCATAATTCTAGGCCGCGCAACTGATGCCACCAGCCAATGACCATGCAGAACCCATCCATATCCATCACCAACGTCCATATGCGCGCCGTGCGACTGCCGCTCGCCCAGCCCTTGCGCACCGCGATTCACGAAATCCGCGACGTCTACTGCCTGCTCGTGACACTCGACTCCGACGCCGGACTCAGCGGCGAAGGCTACGGCTTCTGCTTTGGCGAACCCCAGCTGCGCGCGATCGCGACCATGACGTCGGCCATCTCTGCGCGTTTCATCGGCCGCTCACCTCACGACGTTGAGGCACTGTGGCAAGAGGTCTTCAGGTCGAACAACTTTTACGGCCAGGCCGGCATCTCAGTACTGGCGCACAACCCCCTCGACATCGCGTGCTGGGACCTGATAGGCAAGGCGGCCGGGCAACCGCTGTACAAATTGTTCGGCGCCGTGCGCAGTCGCGTGCCGGTTTACGCCAGCGGCGGCCTCTGGCTGAGTGCAGACATCCCGACACTGGAGCGCGAAGCCAAGGCCTTTCTCGCCGAGGGATTCAAGGCCATGAAGCTGCGACTAGGGTCTGCACGCTGGCAGGACGATGTTGCCCGGGTCGAAGCCGTGAAAAACGTGATCGGCAATGACGTTCGGCTCATGACGGACGCGAACCAGGGCCTCTCCGCCAGCGCTGCGCTGCGGCTCGGGCGCGCCCTCGAACGTTTCGGCCTGGAATGGTTCGAGGAGCCTGTGTCCACGTGGAACGACGAGGCGTCTTCATCCATCGCTTCGCACCTCGATACACCCGTCGCCAGTGGTGAGACGGAGTACACCCGCTACGGCATCCGCCGGATGATCGAACGCAAGAGCGCGGACGTTTACATGCCCGACCTGCAACGCATGGGCGGCTACACGGAGATGCGCAAGGCCATCCATCTGCTGGCAGCGCACGACCTTCCTGTGTCGCCGCACATCTTCACGGAACACAGCCTGCATCTGGTGGCATCGGCGCCCAATGCGACTTGGTGCGAACACCTCCCGTGGTTCGCGCCGCTGTTCAAGGAGAAGACGGTGATCGGGAGTGACGGCATGGTCGACCTGCCGACAAAGAGCGGCGTGGGCTACGGTTTCGATTGGGACGCGCTTGAGGAATTCGGGATCGTGCTGTAGCGACACGCCGAGCGGCATTTTTGGCAGCCGAAGCAAGCCCCGTCCGGACAAAACGAGATAGGGTTATTACTGTTCGACGATATGATGTCATTCAATGACAATCTTATTTTAATATTGTAGTGGGCCCGCCTGGATGGATTGCCTGTCCACGCGCTCAGAGTCCACGTCAACCCCCTACGCTCGCATGCCCTCCAATTCCCTTCGCACCGGCGGCCAGATCCTGGTCGACCAGCTCCGCATCCATGGCATCGATCACGTCTTCTGCGTGCCGGGCGAGAGCTACCTTGCGGTGCTCGACGCTCTGTACGACGCCGACATCCACGTGACCATTTGCCGCCAAGAAGGTGGCGCCGCAATGATGGCCGAGGCCCACGGCAAGCTCACAGGCAGGCCTGCGGCCTGCTTCGTCACTCGCGGCCCGGGTGCAACCAATGCAGCGCCGGGCATCCATATCGCCAAGCACGATTCGACGCCCATGCTGGTCTTCGTGGGCCAGATCGAGCGCCGGGTGCGCGAACGCGACGCGCTTCAGGAGATGGACTACCGCGCCACGTTCGGGTCTCAAGCCAAGTGGGCCACCGAGATCGAGGATGCGCATCGCATTCCTGAAATCGTCGCCCGCGCCGTATATACCGCCACGTCCGGGCGCTGTGGCCCGGTCGTGATCGCCTTGCCCGAGGACATGCTGCGCGACCGTGTCGAGACTGCCGACGCCGCACCGGCTGAACCCATCGAGGCACATCCCGGCCCGGCGCAGATCGCGCAACTGCGCGAGATGCTGGCCCAGGCAAAAAAACCGCTGGCAATCCTCGGTGGTTCTCGTTGGACGGCGGGAGCGGTGCGCGACTTCAGCGCGCTGGCTGAGAGCCTGCAACTGCCAGTAGCGGTGTCGCTGCGCCGCCAGATGTTGTTCGCGGCCGATCATCCCAACTACGTCGGCGACTTCGGTTACACGGCGGGTCCGGGCTTGATGGAGTGCTTCAATGAATCCGACTTGGTGTTGCTGATCGGAGGTCGGATGTCCGAGGCGCCGAGCCAAGGCTACACCTTGCTGGGCATTCCGCGCTCCGACCGCAAGCTGGTGCACGTCATGCCCGATGCCAGCGAACTGGGCCGCGTGTATCAGGCGGATCTGGCCATCGCGGCCACCCCGGAAGCGCTCGTCGCCGCATTGCGGGACACGCCCGGCAACGGCGATCCGGCGCGCAAGGCCTATCTCGAAACCGCTCGCAAGGCCTATCTCGCATACAGCGATCCAGAGCCCATCCGGGCGCCGGGGGCGCTACAGATGGCCAAAGTCATGCAGTACCTGGGCACTGTCTTGCCGCGTGACGCCATCGTGTGCAACGGCGCCGGCAACTACGCGATCTGGGTCCACCGCTTCTTGCGCTTCAATGCCTTCGGTACACAGCTCGCGCCCACCTCCGGATCGATGGGCTATGGCGTGCCGGCGGCCGTCGGCGCCAAGCGCGTGATGCCCAATCGCACCGTCATCGCCTTCGCCGGCGACGGCTGCTTCCTCATGAACGGCCAGGAGTTCGCGACCGCGGTGCAGTACGACCTTGGGATCGTGGTGGTCGTGGTCGACAACGGCATGTACGGAACCATCCGCATGCACCAGGAGCGCGACTACCCCGGACGGGTGAGCGGCACCGTGCTGCGCAACCCCGACTTCGCAGCCTATGCCCGCGCCTTCGGTGGCCACGGAGAGCGGGTCGAGCGCACCGAGGAGTTCGCCCCTGCTTTCGAGCGGGCGCTGGCCTCCGGCAAGCCGTCGATCATTCACTGCGTGATCGATCCCGAAGCACTCACCCCCCATGCGACGCTGAGCCAGATTCGCGAACAGGCGATTGCCGCCGGCCGCTGAGAAAGGGAGAACGGCACCATGACACGGCACCAGCGCTACGACAACTTGATCGACGGCCAATGGGTCTCGGGCGGCGGCTACACCTCCAACGTCAATCCTTCCGACACCAGCGAAGTGATTGGTGAGTACGCCCGCGCCGACGCGGTACAGGCCGAGCAGGCCATCGCGGCGGCGCGCGCCGCGTTTCCGAGCTGGTCGCGCAGCACGCCACTGGTGCGACACGACATTCTGGCGAAGGCATCGCAGGAGATCATGGCGCGCCGCGAGGAACTGGGCCGCCTACTGGCTCGGGAAGAGGGCAAGACCTTGCCCGAAGGCATCGGTGAAGTCAGCCGCGCCGCCCAGGTGCTTTCGTTCTTTGCAGGAGAGGCGTTGCGCGTTGGCGGCGAACGACTGGCCGGCCTGGTGGCGGGCAGTGATGCGGAAGTCACACGGGAGCCACTCGGCACGGTCGGAATCATCTCACCTTGGAACTTTCCCATCGCCATCCCGGCCTGGAAGATCGCGCCCGCACTCGCCTTCGGCAATACTGTGGTCTTTAAGCCAGCGGAACTTGTGCCGGGATCTGCCTGGGAACTGGTCGCGATCCTGCACCGCGCAGGCCTACCGCGCGGCGTGCTGAACCTTGTGATGGGCAGCGGCAGTCAGATCGGCGCTGTGTTAACAGCGCACCCGCAGGTCGACGCCATCAGCTTCACGGGCTCGGTACCGACAGGTCGGCGCATTGCCGCATCCTGCGTGGCAGGACCGGTGATGAAGCGCATGCAACTCGAAATGGGCGGAAAGAATCCACTGGTCGTGCTCGATGACGCGGATCTCGAGGTGGCGGTCGAATGTGCGGTGAACGGCGCGTTCATCAGCACCGGTCAACGTTGCACGGCAACGTCGCGCTTCATCGTCACCGAGGGCATCCACGATCGCTTTGTCAATGCTGTCGCCGAACGCCTGCAGGGGCTGCAGGTCGGCCATGCGCTCGATCCCGGAAGCCACATCGGCCCTGTCGTAGACGAGCGGCAATTGGAAACCGATCTTTCCTACATCGCGATCGGCCGCGAGGAGGGTGCGATCCTGCACTGGGGCGGCCAACGACTCGGTCGGCCGACTCCGGGCTTTTATCTGCAGCCCGCGCTGTTCACCGATGTAGCGCCCTCGATGCGCATTGCCCGTGAAGAGATCTTTGGTCCCGTGGCAGCGGTCGTGCGCGTGAAGGACTACGAAGAGGCGCTTGCCGTCGCGAACGACACGCAGTTCGGTCTGGCCACTGGTATCTGCACCACCAGCCTGAGGTACGCGACGCATTTCAAACGAAATGCCGAGGCGGGCATCGTCAAGGTCAATCAGCCAACGAGCGGCCTCGACTTCCACCTGCCCTTCGGCGGCCGCAAGGGTTCATCGTATGGACCACGGGAACAGGGGCGTTACGCGGCGGAGTTCTACACGGTCGTCAAGACCGCTTACACCTCCGCTGGCTGAAGCTCAGGCGGCGAATCGCCATCTGACCCTTTGCCACCAACGCAGGACACGACCATCGGCAAGTGCAGGATCAGTTGCCGTGCCTTGATGCGGCTGAAGCAGCCGGCGAAATCCTATCGATGCTCCGGCCGGCCGCCAATCACTGGCCGCGCGCACTTGGCTGGCGACAGTGTCATCTCAGCGGTACACCTCTGTCAGCTGCACAGACCGCGTAAGGCCGCCTTCACGGATGGACCTCTATGTTCGACCGCCGAGCTGGTCGAGCATCTTCAGCGAGACGGCCTGCAACGGCATCAGCCGTGAACAGGCGGTCAACTCAACGGCCATCGCATCGAGCGCGCTGTCGCCGAAGTCGGCCGAATGCCCCGTCAGCGCGATACAGCCTACCGTGCGCCCCCCCCACGTCTGGAAGTTGGTGGCCATCGCGCTCAGTCCGTCGTAGTACTCATCGCGCACCAGTACATACCCGCGCTTGACCGATTGCTCAAGGTCCGCCTCCAGTCCCTTGGCGTCCGTGATCGTCGATGACGTGAACGCGGCATACGGCGCATCGCCCAACAATACCCGGCGTCGCGGCGCATCCATCGACAGCAACAAAGCCTTGCCAGGTCCGGATGCATGCAGCGGACCCGTCAACCACGTCGAATAGTAAGGACTGAGCGATCCTGCAGACTGCATCACCTCAACCACCACGCGCTCGGCGCCAAGGAATGCCACGAGCACGACGGTCTTAGACACCTTGGCGGCGAGCTCGCGAATGATCGGATCGACCTCCCGGCGTAACTGCTCCAGTGGGTGCAGCAGGGGCAGCGGACGCAGGGCCTTGGGGGAAGCGATGTAGCGCTTGCCATCTCCCACGCGGATCACCTGGCGCGCTTCTTCTAGCGTGCGTAACAACCGAAGTGCAGTACTGAGATCAAGGTCTGCCTCTGCGGCAATCTCAGCAAGCGGCAGCGGATGCCCCGCCGGAATCAGAATATCGAGAATGGCCAGGCCGCGCAGCAGCGTGCCGGTACGAAGCCCGGCCGCGGCCTTGTCTGTTCCGGAGTCGATGTCGTCGTTGATGGTTTCTGGAGCTGTGTTGGCGAGGCGTTTGGCCATGTTGGGCTTGGTGGGCGCGGGTCCGGCGAGGCCGTGTGCGCATTGAACTTAAATGATTTGATCGCTTTCGAGGCGCAAGTGCGGCTTTCAAGCCATGCATCTCGCGGCCGCCGGAATCTCACAACCGCGCATGCGATCGGCACTCACTGCAGGCTGTCGTGGCCAAACGAATGGACTTGGTGTGCGAGCAGGCTCGCCAGTATGGCGACGGCTTGACTTAAACCTTACAGAATCGTTTGTGAAATCTCAATAGGTGTCATCAACAATAACCAGTCAATGGAAGAAATAATAATATCAACTATTGCGGCAAATTATGAACCGATGTCATCGAACCGGCAGCCCACACCCACTCCAAACCGGTGCGGCCCGGCGCTTCCAGGCTCTGCCCCACCCAAACTGCATGCGGGCGAATACGCGCTGTACCTCGCGCGCCACCATGTTCAGCCCCTTACCGACGCAATGCCCCCGCAAGGGCCGGCCGAAGCCTCCATCACTGCGATGACCGAAAGCAAGTCGGGGTCTCTGATCGCGCAAACGCATTGCAGCGCTCGTTCTTGAAACAGGTAACACCCCTCAGGCTTCACAAATGATCTTTATCAACGCCACCCTCATCGCCGGTCGCAGTGCCGAGCAGAAGGCGAACATGTTTCGCGAGATGACCGACGCCACGGCGCTTGCACTTGGGGTTCCCGCCGACTCCGTCCGCATCGCCATCGACGAGGTCCCCGCATCCCATTTCGCAGTCGCTGGCATCGCAAAGTCCGGGCCGTCGAGCGGTGGGTCAGCCACGCCTGCTGCCTAATTTCGAAAACCCCTCAACATCTTTGGTCGTCATGCCGATTCTCCGAGTCACACTCCCCACGGGCTTCACGTCCGAACAGAAATCTGCGCTTTTCATGGGTTTGACCCAAGCCGCACACCGCACCTTGGGCGCACCGATGAACAATGTCCGCATCATGCTCAATGAAGTCCCCGTCGAAAACCTCGCCCACGCTGGCGAGCGTGTCTCGGCCCAACCCACGCCTGCTCAGTACACCCCATGAAATCTAATCGAAGCGCGTGCACCGTCCCAGTGCCGTGTCTTAGGTATGGCAAGCCCGCTGCAGTCTAGGCGTGAAGTGTCAAGCGTGTTGACTTCCATGCAATCCTGACCCACGTGCAAGGCATCTCACGGCGCCGAAGGGATCCGACGCGTTCGAGCGCGCCCGCCCCAAACGCTCAACGAGTCACTGCGTCGCCCACGCTCACTCGCGCAGCGTGAACACCACCGACAGGTACGACACCGGCCCACTCTGAATGGCCTCGATCCCCATGCAGCGCCATCGCCTCGAACAGCAGCGAGTCCCCGGCCCTCACCGAGACCACCTTGGCGCCGTAGCGATAGCTGACCTCCCCGGAGAGGAAATACAGGAACTTCAGGCCCGGATGCGGTGGAAGGTCACGTACGGATCGGCACCGGGCAGCAACGTGACCAGGTAGGGCTCCCCGAGCGAGGTGGAATTCATACGCATCGGGCACTTTTACGAGAACGCCGAGCCAGGCACCTTCTTCACGGCGAACTTCGAGCGAAGGAAGGCCCAGGCCTTCGAACCCAGGCTCAGGTTCAGTCTCTGCATCAGCACGAAGATGTCCACGAAATCGCACGGCCGCGCGGAGCCGGCCGGCCTCTCGGGATGAGGGGGGCCGTACTCGAGCATCTGCTGGCAAATCGCCCGCAGCTTTTCGCAGACGATCATCACCGGCGAATACAAGGAGATGGTGTCGCCCTCGAGGTCCGCGGCCTCCACGCCTCACTCGCGCAGCGTGAACACCGCGGACAGATAGGACACCGGCCCGCTCTGAATGGCCTCGATCCCATGCAGCGCCGTCGCCTCGAACAGCAACGAGTCCCCGGCTCTCACCGCGACCACCTTGCCACCGTAGCGGTAGCTGACCTCCCCGGACAGGAAGTGCAGGAACTTGAGGCCGGGATGTTGGAAAGTCACGTAGGGATCGGCACCGGGCAGCAGGGTGACCAGATAGGGCTCCACGAACAGGTTGCCCGACAGCAGATGACCCAGCAGCTCGTAGCGGTAGTCCGAAACGGCGCCGACGCGATCGACAACAACGCCCTGCCCTGCGCGCACATGGCAGAAATCCGTGCGGCGCGCCTGGTCGCCAAAGAAGCGCGACGTCGGCACATGCAAGCCTTGCGCGAGACGCTCCAAGGTCTCCACCGAAGGCGAGACCAACCCGCGCTCAATGCGCGAGAGCATCGAGGCAGAAATCCCCGAGGTCTGAGCGAGCGCCCCGCCAGAAACATCCGCAGCCAAGCGCAGCGCCCTCACCTGCGCGCCGATACGCACAGCCGACAGGCTGCGCACGACAGGTGCGGTCTGCCGCGGCCGCGCACGCGTCACCGAGATCGGCAACCGCAGAGGCCGAGCCGTTGGCAAAGGCGAGGCAATCTGTCGACGCGTCATTTGGATTTCGCTGATAGCGACGATGCGCAATTCAACCGAGATATTTGCTCCAAGATCCTGTCCATGAGTTAAAGATAACGTGGTTTTAATTGTCTCTTGATCCGAGCCTTCTGTCTATGCAGAAGCACATCACTCGGGGAGGAAGGCCGTTAGGAGCAACGACATTTGAGGCTGCGCCTGCCCTCGCATTCGGGGCAGTCGTTAGAGCGCTCCGAACAGCAGATGGCGTTGGACAGGAAGCCTTGGCCCATCAGGCCGGCATCGAACGATCACATATGGGGAAAATCGAACGTGGCGAGCACATGCCAACACTCGCCATGATCTTGCGCATCGCGCGCGCTCTCGGGCGCACCGCCGGCGAGCTGCTGCTCGAAACCGAGGCCGTATTGGTCGCGCAACAAGACCCCGACCGCAGTCGCAAGTAACGGGCTCGTTCGCAACCGAGCTCGATTCGGTATTTCAGCCGCGCCACAGGCCGGTCCGATCGGGAAGAGATGTCCAGGGAGGAGCGAAGCCCTCCCGCTGGGATGAGCGCGAAGGCGCGAACCTGCAGCAGCCCACCACCGGCTATGCATGCGAGGGCGCGCGCTCCGCGCGGCCGCAGCAACCTCACGCTGAATCAGCCGGTGGAGGAAGGAGGATGTGCCCTGGCGTCGAGCCGCAGCAGCAGGGGCAATCCGTCCGCGGTGATCTCGAGGACCGTGGCCGCATGCGGCATGCTGTACACGCGCGCGCTCTCAAGCCGGGCAATGACCAGTTGGGCAACCAAGAGCATCCCGATCTTGCCCGGGCCCTTCTGCGAACCCAGGTCCAGGTTCAGTCCCTGCATCAGCACGAAGATGTCCACGAAATCGCACGGCCGCGCGGAGCCGTGCCGGCCTCTCGGGATGAGGAGGCCGTACTTGGGCATCTGCCGGGAGATCGCCCGCAACTTTTTGCAGACGATCATCACCGGCGAGTACACGGAGATGTGTGTCGCCCTCGAGGTCGGCGGCCTCCTTGTCCTCCACGTACTCGAAACGGCTGATGTCGATGGAGAACCGCGTCCCCTTGCCCAGCTTCAGCGCCATCCTTCGCAAGGCGTTCCGGTCCTTGCCGTGCTGCGTATTCCGGCGAACGTGACCGACGATTCCGCTCTATCGTGACCGGTCCTCATGCGTGTTCAGTTGCGCGTTCAGATTGTAGAAGTGGCGGTCACGATGGGACTTTGTTCTTCTCCTTTGGGGAGTTTTCGCGGTCTGGCGCAATGACTCGCCCGTGAGAGTGAGTCGGTGGTTCTGCTGCATCAATCGATCAAGGATCGCGTCAGCGATCGTGGCGTCACCAACCCATGCATACCAGTGCTCGATCGGCAGTTGGCTGGTGATGATGGTGGCCTTGCTGGCCGCCCGGTCGTCGATGATCTCCAGCAGATCGCTGCGTGCTTGAACGTCCAGCGCGGCCATGCCCCAGTCGTCGAGCAGCAGCACGTCAGTCTTGGCCAGTCGGATCAGCCATTTGCCGAAGGTCCCATTGCCGTGGCGGATGCGCAGTTCCTCGCCGAGCCGCGGCATGCGCTGGTACTAGGCGGAGCGACCGCGCCGGCACGCGTACTGCGCCAGCGCGCATGCAAGCCACGACTTGCCCGTACCCGTCGGTCCCGTGATCAACACGCTGTGGCCCGAATCGATCCAGTCGCCCAGCGCCAGGCTCATCACGGCCTTGCGATCAATGCCGCGACCGGCGCGAGCATCCATGTCCTCGATGGCCGCCTGCGGGTACTTCAGGCGCGCATCCTTCAAGAGACGCTCTCGGCGTTTGTCACTGCGCCAGTGCACTTCGCGCTCCACCAGCAAGGCCGTGCGTTCCTCGAAGCTCATGGCCGTCATGCCGGCATAAGTTCTTAGTCGATCAGAGCAGCCTCGGCTTGCTCGCCGCCGAGGTGGCGCGGATCAAGAACTCGGATCGCGATCAAGCCATCTGGCTGTTGACTTCTATGGAATCCTAACCCTATGCGCCGCCGGCCGGTGACTCGACTCCCAACGGCATGAACAGCATCGTGCTGGGCAGGCCAAGCACGGCCTCCATCTCCGCGGCGATATGCCCTTCCATCGCGATCCGGGTAAGACTCTCGACTTCCTTAGGCAGCTTGCCGAGTTCGCCTTCGCGGTAAGAAAGATAAAAGGACCGCCTCAACGATCCATAAGGCCGGCCTTTTGTTCGCAAAGACTCGAGCGGCACCATCCGCAATTGCTGCGCGAAGTGACGTGATTGCCAGAGACACATCGGCGTCGTGATGGCAAAGCCGAGCCCCGCGGCGACAAGGCTCAGCAGGGGGTCGGTGGTATCGAACTCGCAGGTTCTCTCCAACTGGTCGCCATGCCGGGCAAGAAACGCATCGATGTCATCGCCGATCATTGAGCGGGCGCTGTACCGGATGAGCGGAAGCTTCCGGCCCAGCTCCGAGATGGACCCCAAAGGCTCGAGTGCGTGATCCCGAGGCATCACCAGCACATACTGCTCGGCGAAGATCGGCACATGGCTCACTCCGCTTCCGGTCACGCTCGGCGCTGTCGTGATCATGAGGTCGAGCTGGCGGTTGCTGAACTGGGAGGTCAACGAAGGCGTGAGGCCCGACCACAACCTCACCTGCTGCGTGGTGCCCGACAGCGCGCGATAGAGAACAGGCCCCACCGTCGCGGCGAAGGAGTCGATGCATCCCAGCCGCACGACGGACCGCTTGGCCCGACTGATCCCCCGCACGCTCTCGAGCATCTCGTCGGCGCCCTTCAGCAGCCCGGTGCTGGTTTCATAGAGCCGCTGGCCGGCCAGCGTCACCTTGGCGGGGCGGGTGCCTCGATCGAGCAGGTCGGTGCCGAGCTTGCCTTCGAGCATCTTGATGCGCATCGACACGGCCGCCTGGGACAGGCCGAGTCGACGGGCAGCGTGGGACACGGACTCCGACTCGACCACGGCGACCCACGCGCCCAGAAGCCCCCAGTCCGGGTAGTCGCTCGTCGACTCATCGTTCATACAGTCACCAAGAAATCAATGTTCAATTTTTTGTCCTGGACCCCATCGGCAATACTGCTGCATTGCATCAAGGGTGCTGATGATGAGCGTGCTGCCTGCCCATGCTTGGAAACTCCTAGTTTACCTGCGCATCCATCGCGTTTACTACGGCGCAGACTTGTCGAACTTCCCCAGCGCAGGAGCATTCAATGAACTATCGCCCCCTCTTCCCCCGGCCCGAGAATGAACCCACCTGCAACTACGCGGTAGGCTCCGAATCGCTGGCCCAACTCCAGACGCATCTCGCGGACCGCGCGATCGTGGACATCCCCGCAGTCATCGGCGGCAAGAAGATCTTCTCGGACGACGTCGAGACCATCCACGCGCCGCATGACCGCAGCCGGGTGCTGGCCCGCGTGCATCGCCCGAGCAAGGCCCAGGTGGACGATGCGATCCGCAGCAACCTCGAAGCGGCGCACGACTGGGCGCGCATGGACTTCGCGGATCGCGCAGCCATCATGCACCGCGCGGCCGGCATCGTGCGCGGACGCCTGCGCCACCGGATCAATGCGGCCACCATGCTGGGCCAGAGCAAGACCCTCGACGAAGCCGAGGCCGACAGCGCCTGCGAGTTGATCGACTTCCTTCACTTCAACACCTTTAACGCCCAGCAGATCTTCGCGGACCAGCCTTTGTCCGTTCAGAGCGCGCAAAACCGATGCGACTGGCGACCACTCGAAGGCTTCGTGTACGCGGTCTCGCCATTCAATTTCACGGCGATCGGCGCCAATCTCACCTGTGCGCCGGCGCTCATGGGCAATACGGTGCTGTGGAAGCCGTCGAACAAGTCGACCTGGTCCAACTACCTGTTCTTCGAGGCGCTCGAAGAGGCCGGCCTGCCGCCCGGCGTGATCAATTTCGTGCCCGGCGACGCCCCCCTCGTGACGGATGCGGTCTACGGATCAAAGCACTTCGCCGGGCTGCATTTCACGGGGTCGTCGGAGGTGTTCCGGTCGCTGTGGAAGCGCGCCGCCGCCGGCATCGACACGTACCGCACCTTCCCCCGCATCGTGGGTGAAACAGGCGGCAAGGATTTCGTGCTAGTCCATCGCTCGGCGGATGCACAGGAGGTTGCCGTCGCATTGCTGAAGGGATCGTTCGGCTACCAGGGGCAGAAGTGCAGCGCCGCATCGCGCGCCTATGTGCCGAGCAGTCTGTGGCCCAGGGTCAAGTCGATCCTGAGCGACCTGCTGACGCAGGTGCGCGTCGGGGACGTCGCCGACATGTCCAACTTCATGGGGGCCGTCATCGATCAGAACTCGTACAACAAGCTCAGCACCGTGCTCGGCGCGGCCAAGGCCGATTCGCAGGTGAAGCTGGTCGCAGGCGGCACCTGCAAGGACGACGTCGGCTTCTTCGTAAACCCGACGGTTCTGCAGGTCGAGGACCCCAACCACCGGCTCATGAAGGACGAGCTGTTCGGGCCGGTGCTCTCGGTGTTCGAGTACCCGGATGCGGCATGGACCGAAGTCCTGGAGGCCGTCGACTCGGTCTCGGACTATGCGTTAACAGGCTCGATCTTCTGCACCGACCGCACCGCGCTGCGGCAAGCGCAGGACGCGCTGCTACACGCTGCCGGCAACCTCTATCTCAACGACAAGCCGACGGGCGCCATCGTCGGCCAGCAACCCTTCGGCGGCGGCCGTGCGAGCGGCACCAACGACAAGGCCGGCTCGTGGATGAACTTGCTGCGCTGGACATCGCCGCGCGTCGTTAAGGAAACCTATGCGCCGCCGCGCGAAATGTGACGCGATCCTGCGCGATGCATCTTGGCCCCTCTCGGGGCCATTTTTTCTTCTGGCGACGGCGAACCCCAAGGGAAAGTACGAATGGCGCACGCGCGTGAATGACTGATCTTGGTGTGCTTCCACCCCGGTTCGGGTCGGATTGATAAAGGCCTCTGATGCAAATGATCATGGCGGCGGATGCTGACAGAACGGTGACATTCGCCACTTATGTTCGGCATGGCCAAGCGACGAACGCTCACGAGAACCGACCTCAACCCATCAAATCGAAATGAACGCCCAGCACAAATACGCCGGAATCCTGACTGCGATCCCCACGCCTCTGACCCGGGACCTGGCCGTGGACACCAAGCCGCTGCGCGCCCACGTGCGTCGCATGGCCCAGGCGGGCAGCCGCGGCGTGGTGCCGCTGGGCGGCACCGGCGAGTACACCTCGCTCTCGTTCGACCAGCGCCTCGCGGTGGTCGAGGCATCGCTCGAAGCCGCCCAAAGCGCGACCGCCGTCATTCCCGGCATCCTGTCGCCGGGCATCGGCGATGCGATCGACAACGCGAAGGCGTTCGTGCGTGCCGGCGTCAAGGCGCTGATGGTTGTCACGCCCTACTATTTCCGGCCGACGCAGGACGGCATCGTCGAGTACTTCGAGCGCTTCTCGAACGAGGTCGATGCCGACATCATTCTTTACGAGATCCCCTACCGCACCGGCGTCTCCTTGAACTTTCAGACGGTGGACCGCCTCGCCGACTTGACGCGCGTGGTCGGTATCAAGGCCTGCAACCCGGACCTGACGCAGCAAATGCGCGCGGCGGAACTCGCGGCCTCGAAGATCGCGATCCTCACGGGTGAAGAAGACGTCATGCCGCTGCATGTCGCGATGGGTGCCGTGGGCGCCATCATCACCAGCTCCAACCTGCTGCCCCGCCAGTGGGATCGCGTGCTCGAACTGGCCCTGGCCGACCGGCTGCAGGAGTCGGTGGCGCTGCACGCATCGCTGCGCCCGCTCATCGACACGATCTTCGCGGAGCCCAACCCGGCGCCCATCAAGGCCGCGATGGACTTGCTCGGCTGGGGCATGGGCTGCGACGTGCTGCCGCCGATGAAGCCGGCCAGCGCGCAGCTCAAGGCGCGCATCGCCCAGGTGCTTCCGCCGCTTCTCGAACGCGAATAAACACTCTCCCGTCAACTCTCCCAAGGTGGTCATGATGTCTTCCAATAGTCAACTGAATCCGGGTCGTCGCAGGTTCTTGCAGACCACAAGCGCGGGTACCGCCGTGGCCGCGGCGACGGCGATCGGCCTTCCGCTCATGGCGGTGCCGCACCGCGCGTCGGCGGCAGAGAAGCTGGTCGTCGTAAGCTGGGGCGGCAACTACCGCACTGCCGTCGAAGAGGCGCTCGTGCGCCCGTTCGAGAAGGAGTACGGGATCAGCGTCACGCTGGTGGACACGCCGGATCTCGCGAAGGTCAAGGCGCAGGTCATGACGAAAAACGTTGAATGGGACGTCTTCGATGCCGTCGGCCCGATGGCCATGACCGGTTCGAAGGCCGGCTACTGGGAGCCGCTGGACCGGGCGCTTTTCGACCAGAACGACCTCATCGCCCCGATGACCAAGGAAGCAGTTCCCTTCTACGGGTTCACCGGCGGCATCTGCTGGGACGCCAAGAAGTATCCGGAAGGCAAGGCGCCACAGACCTTCGCCGAATACTTCGACGTGAAGAAGTTCCCCGGCAAGCGTACCCTGCGCAACCGCGCCAGCGAAACGCTTGAGATCGCGCTGCTGGCCGATGGCGTGTCGCCCGACAAGATGTACCCGCTGGACGTGCCGCGCGCTTTCAAGGCGCTGGAACGCATCAAGCCGCACATCGCCAAGTGGGTCGACCAGACGCCGCAGACCACAACGCTGGTCGAGACCGGTGAGGTCGACTACAGCTACACCTATGCGACCCGCGCCAAGGCCTCGCAGGAGTCCGGCAAGCCCACGCAGTTCTCCTTCAAACAGAACCTCATCGGCCTCGAGTACCTGGTCGTTCTCAAGGGCGCGCCGAACAAGGCCGCCGCAATGAAGTACCTGCAGTTCGCGATGCGCCCCGACCGGCAGGCCGCGTTGATGAATCTGCATGGCAACACACCGGCGAGCAAGAAGGCTCGCGGCCTGATGAAGCCCGAGATCAGCAGGTGGCTCTCCGACCCACAAAACAAGAACAATCTGCTGAGCAACGACGCATGGTGGGCCGACCACTATGACGAGCTGACGCTCAAATTCAAAGAATGGGTTCTGAGTTGATATCCCGATGAACGCGCGCAACGAAGGTTGGCTCTATGTCGGGCCGGCCACCCTGTTTCTCTTCCTGGTGATGCTCGTTCCGCTCGCGTACGTGGTGTACACGAGCGTGACGACGGCAGGCGGGGACTTCAGCCTGGCCTCCTATCAAAAGTTGTTTTCCAGTGGCCTGTTCAAGCGGACACTGCAGACCACCTTCCAGATCAGCATCGTTGCGTCGTTCGCAAGCCTTTTGCTAGGCTACCCGATTGCGCTGCATCTGGCGAAACAGACACCCAGGAAGCGCGCGCTCTACATGGTGCTGGTGCTGGTCCCGTTCTGGACCAGCATCCTCGTGAAGAGCTATGCCTTCACGGTGCTGCTGGGCCGTGTGGGGCTCGTCAACCAGCTCCTGTCCTTCCTGGCCAGCGATTCCGTTCAACTGCCGCTGCTCTTCAATCGCTTCGGTGTCATGGTGGGGATGACGAACTATCTCATTCCATTCATCGTCTTCCCGGTGCTCGCCAGCCTGCTGGCGATCGACAAGTCGCTGTACCGCGCCTCGGAGATCATGGGCGCGAAGCCGCCGCGAATCTTCTTTCGCATCACCTTGCCTTTGAGCCTGCCCGGCGTGGCCGCGGGCGTGCTGAGCACCACTGTCATGTCAATGGGCTTTTTCGTAATTCCCGCACTGCTCGGCGGACGACAGGATGTGATGATGTCGAACCTCGTCGATTTCTACACGCGGGAAACGATGGACTGGAGCATGGCATCGGCCATCGGCGTCATCCTCCTGGGCATCGTCACGCTGGTCGCCATCGCGGCCGATCAGGCCAAGCGCTTCGGCAGTCGACCGGGAGTACCCGCATGAGTTCCAATGCATCGCGCGACGTGGTCGACCGCCAAGCCAATTTCTATGGCGGGGTGCGCAACCTGCTCGCTATCTTCGTCTATGCCTTCATCCTGATCCCAACGCTGATCGTCATTCCGATCTCTTTCGGAGGGCAGGGTGAGCTGGCGTTTCCGCCGCGGGTCTGGACACTCGAGCTGTATGGCCAGCTCTTCTCATCCGCTTCGTGGATGACGTCGATCCTGCAAAGCGTCAAGGTCGCGGTCATCACCACGCTGGCCTCCATGCTGATCGGGATTCCGGCGTCCTACGGGCTGGTGCGTTTCGAATTTCCGGGCAAGAAACTCGTCATGCTCTTGCTGATGAGCCCGATCCTCGTGCCCGTCATCGTGATCTCGCTCGGCCTGTACCTGTACCTGTCGCGGCTGCAGATCGTCGGGACGACTGCGGGCCTGGTCGCGAGCCACACCGCGTATGTGGTGCCTTTCATGATGATGACGGTGATGGCGGGGGTGAAGAAGCTGGACCCGGCACTGGAGTTTGCGGCGACCATCATGGGCGCCAGCCGCACGACGGTGTTCTTCAAGGTGGTGCTGCCCCAGCTGCGACCCTCTCTTCTCGCGGGGGCCTTGTTCGCCTTTCTCGTGTCGTTCGACGAGGTGGTGATCGCTTGGTTCCTTACCAGCCCGACCACCACGACCCTGCCCGTCAAGATGTACAGCAGCATCCAGTGGGACATCTCGCCGGTGATCGCGGCGGTGTCCGCGCTGCTCACCGTCCTGTCGGTTGTCTTTTGCTGTATCTCCGTCCTGTTCCAGCCGCAAGCGGCTTCAGACAGCGCCCCCTGACCCCATGAATGCCAGTACACAAGAACATCGAAGGATGATGATGATGAGCAGTCCGACCAATCACGATGCCATGATCGTCTTCGACGGCGTGAGCAAATCGTACGGTGCGGCCGTCGCGCTGCACGAGACGGCGCTCAGCGTGCGTCGCGGAGAGTTCCTGAGCCTGCTCGGGCCCAGCGGCTCGGGCAAGAGCACGATCCTCAACATCATTGCCGGTGCGATCGCGCCGAGCTCGGGCAGGATCCTCCTCGACGGCGCCGACGTCTCGACGGTGCCGCCAAGGGAGCGCCAGTTGGGCATGGTGTTCCAGAACTACGCCCTGTTGCCCCACCTCAACGTCTTCGACAACGTCGCCTTCCCGCTTCGCATCCGCGGCGCGAGCAATGCGGAGATCAAGCAGAAGGTCGGCAACGCGCTCGAACGCGTGGGCCTCGTGGGCTACGAGAAGCGCAAGCCGCGCGAGATGTCAGGTGGCCAGCAGCAGCGCGTGGGCATTGCGCGTTGCATCGTCTACTCGCCTTCGGTCATCCTGATGGACGAGCCGCTCGGTGCGCTCGACAAGAAGCTGCGCGACCAGTTGCAAGGCGAGATCAAGAAGTTGCACCGCGACCTCGGCACGACACTGGTGTATGTGACCCACGACCAGGAAGAGGCGCTGAACCTTTCGGATCGCGTGTGCCTCATGAATGGCGGGCGGATTGCCCAGGTCGGCACGCCGGATGAGCTCTATTTCGAGCCGGTTGACGAGTTCGTCGCCGATTTCGTCGGCGAGTCCAATCTCTTTGTGGGCGTTGTGAGGGACGACCGCCAGGTCGAACTCGACGGCGGATGGATGCTGAAGGTGAGGAGCACCGAGGCATTCCGCCTCGGCGAAAACGTGAAGGTGCTCGTGCGGCCGGAGAAGGTGGAGATCGCCGCCCCGGGCGACGAGTCGGCGGGACATCCGAATCGATGCGTCGGAACAGTTGCGCAGATTTCCTTCGTGGGCGGCATGACACGCTTCGAGGTGAAGCTCTCGAACGGCTGTACGGTGCTCGTCAAGGGCATCTCGGACCGTGCGGCGGATCGCATCGAGATCGGTGCGCCGATGGCGCTGCGCTGGGCTTCTGAGAACACTGTCGTGATCAAGGCGAAACAAGCATGACCAACGAACTCCTGCAAGGCCTGCGCGCCATCGTTGGCGAGAATGGCGCCACGGAAGCACCAGACGCGCTCGCACCGCACCTCGTCGACTGGCGCAAGCGCCACATGGGCGTGGCAGATTGCATCGTCTACCCGCGCACGACTGAGCAGGTCGCGAAGGTGCTGCGATATTGCCAAGAACATGGGGTTCGCGTCTTTCCGCAGGGCGGCAACACGAGCGTCTGCGGCGGCTCTGTCCCGACGGCGAAAGGGCGCAACATCGTGCTCGCGCTCGGCAAGATGAATCGCATCCTGGAGATCAATCCGCGCAATAACTCGATGACGGTACAAGCCGGCTGCGTGCTCGCCGACATCCAGGAGGCCGCATCGCAAGTCGATCGGCTGTTCCCACTGTCGCTCGGGGCAGAGGGGTCGTGCCAAATTGGCGGCAACATCGCCACCAATGCCGGTGGCACCAACGTGGTCCGCTACGGCAACACCCGCGACCTGATCCTCGGGCTCGAAGTCGTTCTTCCCGATGGCCAGATCTGGAACGGCATCCGCACGCTTCGCAAGAACAACAGCGGCTACGACCTGAAAAACCTGTTCATCGGTGCCGAGGGAACGCTCGGCGTGGTCACGGCCGCCGCGCTCAAGCTCTTTCCCAAGCCGAAGTCCGTCGCCGCAGCGCTCATGGGCTTCGCATCCGTCGATGAGGCGGTCGATGAAGGCATCCGCCTGCAGGGATTGTTTCCGGGCGACCTGGTCGGGCTGGAGCTCATCTCGCGCTCGGAATTCGAGATCTCATTGCGCCACGGCCATGATCTTCGCAACCCGTTCCCGGATGGCGTGCCTCCCTGGCTGGTACTGGTCGAGCTCGCGTCGTCGAGCACAGGCGATGCCCTGACGGCGACATTGCAGGAAGCGCTCGAACAAGCCTACGAATCGGGTGCTTGCCAGGACGTAGTGGTTGCGGCATCGGAGCAGCACCGCAACGAGTTCTGGCGCATTCGCCACAACGTGACCGAGGCGAACGGACGCGAAGGCATGGGTTTGACGCACGACATCGCGGTGCCGATCTACATGATCCCGACATTCATGGAACGTGCGGCATCCGCTCTCGCAGCGCACTATCCGCAAGCCACGCAGGTCGTCGTCGGGCACATGGGCGACGGCAACCTGCACTACATCGCCATGTTCTCGCATGCGTTCTGGGCCGATGTCGCGGACAAGGCCGCGTTTCAACGCGCGCTGAGCCACAGGCTCTACGACATCGCGGCGGAACTGGGCGGGACCTTCAGCGCCGAGCACGGCATCGGATCGCTGCACGTCGATGAGATGCGCATCTACAAGGACCCGGTGGAGATCGAGCTCATGCAAAAGCTCAAGGCGCTCATGGATCCTCGCGGCATGATGAATCCGGGGCGGGTGGTTCCGTAGTAAGCGATGCCGCCCCCGCCCGGCTAGGCCCCGCCGAAATAGGCGTGTTGAACTTCCGGATTCATCGCCAGTTCCGCCGCGCTGCCCGAAGCCACCACCCTCCCCTGCGAAAGCACATAGCCGTCGTGCGCGATCTCCAGCGTTTGGTGCATGTTCTGTTCGACCAGCAACACCGTCACGCCCGAGGCGTTGATCTTGCGGATGATGTTGAAGTTTTCCTTCACATACAGCGGTGACAAACCCAGCGAGGGCTCATCGATCACCAGGAGCTTGGGCGCGCCCATCATGCCTCGACCGATCGACACCATGGCTTGCTCGCCGCCGGACATCGTGCCGGCAAACTGCCCAAGGCGCTCCTGCAGGCGCGGGAACACGGCGTAGACCGCATCGAGGCGCTGCTGGATGAGCTTCGGATTCTTCTCCTGGTAGGCGCCTAACCGCAGGTTCTCTTGCACCGTCATCTTGGGAAACACCTTGCGGCCTTCCGGGATGCAGGATATGCCGGCGCCGATGATCTTGTGTGTCGGCATGCGCGTGATGTCCTGGCCGTCAAAGACGATGCGCCCCTGGCGCGCCGGGGTCAGCCCGAGGATGGAGCGGATCAGCGTCGACTTGCCGGCGCCGTTGGAGCCGAGAATGCAGGTGATCTTTCCGCTCTCCACCCGAATGGAAACACCATTGAGCACATCGGCTTTGTCGTAGGCCGTCGATACGTTTTCCACAGCGAGCAAGGTGCTCATGATTGCCCCAGGTAAGCTTCTTGAACCTGCTTGTCGGCAATGATCTCGGCGTAGGTGCCGTCACAGATCTTCTCGCCGTAGCTCAGGACCACGCAGCGGTCGGTGATGCGCTCGATCATGTTCATCTCGTGTTCGATGACAACGACGGTGAGGTCCGGAATGCGGTTCTTCACTAGCAGGATGTCGTCCATCAGTTCGCTGGTCTCGTCGTGCGTCATGCCGGCCGACGGCTCGTCCAGAAGCAGCAGGCGAGGCTGGCTGACCAGGGCGCGGCATATCTCGATGCGTCGACGGTCGATCATGGTGCAGGAGCTGGCCTCGTCCATCAGGCGATCGCCTAGGCCGGGATTGAATGTGATGGCCAGCGCCCTCGCCTCCTCGAAGCTGCGCTCGAACTGCGCCCTGAAGGCCTTGCGGCGGAACAGGTTGAAGCCGAAGCCATGGTCGAGGTTCCGATGATTGCCAATCATGATGTTGTCGTACACCGTCAACGGCAAGCACAGACGTGAGCGTTGGAATGTGCGAGTGATGCCATGACGGTAGATGTTCTGCGGCGACATGTGCAGGATCTCCTCGCCAGCGAATGCCGCGCTTCCCGACGAGGCCCGGTACAGACCGGTGACCACGTTGAAGAAGGTCGTCTTGCCCGAGCCGTTGGGTCCCAGGAGACCCAGGATCTCGCCGCGCTTGACGTCGAGCGTGAGCTTGTTGAGGGCGGTCAGCCCCCCGAAGCGCATGGTCAGATCGCGGCACGTGAGCACCACTGCGTTTTCTGGCTGGTTTTGCTGCGCTGCCGTCATTTCTGCGATCCGCCAGGGAAGTAGTTGCGAACGCGCCGCGGCAGCAGGCCTTCGGGCTTGAACAGCAGGATCACGATGACCAACAGCGAGAAAAGCAGGAATCGATACTCCTGGATGAACTGGAGTTTCTCCGGCAGCAGAAGCACGATGGCCGCTGCCGGCAGGATGCCCCAGGGATTGCCAATGCCGCCGAGGATCAGGATCGACACCAGGATCAGGGAGTCGCCGAACGTGAAGTTGCTCGGCGAGACATACCCCGTCATGGTCGCGTAGATCGCGCCGGCCAGCCCGATCAGGAAGTTGCCTAGGATGAAGGCAGTGATCTTCCAGCGCGTCACGTTGATCCCGAACGTGCTGGCGGACACCTCGTCGAGGCGCACCGCATCCATGCTCAGCCCGATCCATGAACGCTCGAGCCGACGCATCAGCATGAAGACCACGCAGGCCAGGGCCAGGCTCAGGAGGAAGTAGTTCATGTAGAACGAGATCTCCAGATCGCCAATCACGATGTCTTCGTTGAGCGACCATCCAAAGAGGGTGAAGCCCGGCACCTTCATGCCTTGCGGTCCGCCGAAGACGTCGTTGACCTCCAGGAAAGTCCTGAACAGGATGCTGAAGGCGATGGTGATGATGCCGGCGTAGTGTCCCCGTGTGCGAAGGACCGGCAGCAACAGCGCGCAGCCGATCAGCGCCGCGGTGAGCCCGCCGGCCAGGATCAACACCAGCGGTGGCAGCTGGGCTTTTGCCGACAGCACCGCGGTTGTGTAGGCGCCGACGCCAAAAAAGGCCGCACCCGCGAAATTGACCACCCCCACGTAGCCGAACTGGAGGTTCAACCCCAGGCAAACCACCACGAACAGCAGTAGCGTTGTCAGCATCAGCAACGCGAAATGGGTGTCGTAGAAAGCCGCGGCCACGCCGATCGACAGCACGACCACAAGGCGGTTCATCGACTTCTCATGCGTCTCGAATGCGGCGCCGACGGTGCGAAGCCATCCCCGGCGCGCCGCCACGACCAGCACGACGACGGCGACAGCCAATAATGCCGCGACGCCAACTTGCGACTCGGCATGCAAAAAGGCATACAGGAACAGGGCCGACAGCACCAAAGCGCCGCCGCCCAAGGGCAAGGAATTTTTCTTGTCAGTCATCACGTCAGACCCTCTCGCTGCTCTTTTCGGACAACAGCCCGGTAGGCCGAATGGACATCAGCACGATCACGCCGGCGAATGCGAAGACGTCCTTGTAGGCGCTGGGAATCGCGGGCACCAGTGCGGGAATGACCACCGCGCCCACCGTCTGCATCGCCGAGAACAGGAAGCCGCCCAGGATGGCGCCGTACATGTTGCCCAGCCCACCGATGACGGCCGCGCTGAAACCAACGATGCCCAGCAGCAAGCCCATGCTGAAGTTGATTTCGTTGTAATAGAGCCCGCTCATGACGCCGGCAAAGCCAGCGATGGCAGAGCCAAGGCCGAAGGTGATGAATACGATCAGTTCAAAGCTGATGCCCATCACCCGTGCGGTCTCGCCATCCTGCGCCACGGCCCGAATGGCCAGGCCCAGGCGGGTTCGGTTGATCAGCAGGTGGGTCGTCACGATCACGCCGACACCCACCAGCAGCAGGATCAGGCTGTCAGCCCGCAGACTGATCGGTCCGACCTCCAGCGAGTTCACCGGCAGTAGCCGCGGGAATGGCTTGGGGTTCGAGCCATTCGGGAAGAACAGTCGGATCGATTCGCGCAACACCGTGCCCAGCATCAGCGTGATGAGCAACACGTTGATGGTCGGTGCCGACTTCAGGGGCAGCACAAGGTACTTGGCGATGAGCGCGCCAAGGACCGCCATGCCCAGCGTGGCCGCGAACAGTACCGCGAGCAGCAGCACGATCGGCGACTCCACGCCCATCTCCTGCAGCATCAAGTAGGTGCTGTAGCCGGCAAAAGCGCCGACCGTCAGCACCTCGCCGTGCGAGAACTTGATGACGTCGAGCACGCCGAAAAACAGCGTGAACCCGACGGCAACCATGGCGTAGATCACGCCCAACATCAGCCCATTGAAGACATATTGACCAAACAGGCCGATTTCCATATGCGTGACTCCTCCCGTGTCTTCTTGTTCAGGGCTTGGGCTGATTGACAAGCTTCCGCTTGCCCGAGGCGTAGTCGCTCTGCTCCCACAGGGCCCACTTCTTGTCCTGCACGACGTAGGTGTTGGTCAGCGGTGTGATGTTCTGGCCGTGGTCATCGAAGTTGATCTTGCCGATCACCGAGTCGCGGTCCTTGGTGGCACGCAAGTCGCGGGCGACCTTCTTGCGGTCCGGACCTGAACGCTCGATGCTGTCGATCACAAGGTTGGCCGCGGCGAATGCGAAGGGGCCGTAGGCCTCCGGCGGCTCGCGATAGGCGGCCTTGGTGTATTGATCCATGAAGACCTTGCCGCCGGGCAACTTCTCGATCGGCGGGCTGTCGAAATGGATGATCGTGCCCTCGGCCAATGGGCCGAGCGCTTCCATATAGGCATCGGACTTCATGCCCGAATTGCCCACCAGCTGCGCCGTGATGCCGAGTTTGTCCATCTGGGTGCGGATGCGGATCGCCAGCGGCGTCAAGGTGCCGATGTAGATCGCCTCGGGCTTGAGTTCCTTGACCTTGGTCAGTTCAGTGGTGAAGTCCTGCTGGTCGCCGGCCACGCCAAAGGTGCCCAGAACCGCGCCCCCCTGTGCCTTGATGTCTGCGCTGAAATACTTGTTGAGGGCGTTGCCCAAGTCCAGCGTGTCGTGGATGACGACCCACTTCTTGTAACCCAGCTCCGTCATGAACTTAGCGCTGTACTTGGTCTGGCCGCTGAAGGTGGCGCTGACCCGGTTGATTTCCTTGTACGAATGGCCGTACGTGATCTCCGGCATCACCGCAGCCCAGATGGCAACCGGCAGGCCGAAGCGGTGATACACATCGACGGCGGCGATGGCGACCGACGAGCAGTAGTGCGGCACCGCTGCGATGATGCTCTTGTCCGCCGCGATCTTGGTCGCCACCTGCACGCCGACATTGGGCTTGCACTCGTCGTCGAGGCTCTCGAGCGTGTAGTTGTATTTGGTCTTGGGATCCTCGTTGCGCAGCTTGACGGCCAGTTCGGCCGAGTTGCGCGCGCCGAGGCCGGCATTGGAGACGGCGCCAGTCAAAGGACCGACGAAGGCGATCTTCACGGTGTCCTTGGCCTGGCTCCATCCGGACGTCGCCAACAGGGTGGTGCCAACCAGCAACGCGGGTCCGAGCTTCTGGATCAATAGCGTTTTCATCATGCAACCTTTGAGGTGAGGAAAAGAGAACCGAATGACAGGGCGGATCATGCCGCGCCGTAGCCGCCGCCACCGGGCGTCTCGATCACGATGGCGTCCTGCGCCTCGAGGTCGATGGACTCGCAGGGGCCGAGCGACAGCGTGCTGCCGTCTGCCTTCTGCACCCAGTTGGCGCCGAGGCTGCCGCATTCGCCGCCGGCCATGCCGAACGGCGCGACACGACGGTTGTTTGAAAGGATGGAGACCGTCATGGGTTGCAGGAAGCGGATGCGCCGGATACCGCCATCGCCTCCCACGTGGACACCGCGCCCGCCGCTGCCGCGGCGAATGCTGTAGCTCTCCAGCAGCACCGGGTAGCGGAACTCCAGGATTTCCGGGTCAGTGATGCGCGAGTTGGTCATGTTGGAATGCACCACCGTCGCACCGTCGAACCCCGCGCCCGCGCCGCAGCCGCCGGCGACGGTTTCCATGTACTGGTACTTCGCGTTGCCGAAAGACAGAACGTTCATCGTGCATTGCGACGAGCCCAGCACCCCCAGCGCGCCGTACAGGGCGTTGGTGATGCATTGCGAGGTCTCGACGTTGCCCGCCACCACCGCCGCCGGGTAGCGCGGATTGAGCAGTGAGCCCTCCGGGATGATGACCTGCAGCGGCTTAAGGCAGCCGGCATTCAACGGTATCCCGTCGTTGACCAGCGTGCGGAACACATACAACACCGCGGCCATGCAGATGGCCGAGGGTGCGTTGAAGTTGTTCTCCAGCTGCGGCGAGGTGCCGGTGAAGTCGATGGTGGCGGAACGCGTCTCGCGATCGACGTTGATCGCGACCCGGATGACGGCACCGTTATCGGTCTCGAGGGTGAACTCGCCATCGTCCAGGGCGGTAATGACGCGGCGGACGGCCTCTTCGGCGTTGTCCTGCACGTGCTGGGTGTAGGCATGGACCACGTCCAGGCCATAGTGCTGCGCCATCTTCTGCAGCTCCTGCACGCCTTTTTCGTTGGCCGCCACCTGCGCCCGCAGGTCGGCCATGTTCAGCTGCGGGTTGCGTGCTGGATACGGCCCGGACGACAGCATGGCCAGGGTCTCCTGCTCGCGCATGCGACCGCCCTCGACCAGCTTCCAGTTGTTGAACAGCGTGCCTTCCTGGTCGACCGAGGTCGAGTTGGGCGGCATCGAGCCAGGGGTAATGCCGCCAATGTCGGCATGGTGGCCGCGCGAACCCACGTAGAAGATCACCGCTTTCCCGTCCTCGGAGAACACCGGCGTGATCACCGTGATGTCGGGCAGGTGGGTGCCGCCGTGGTACGGGTCATTGATGACGTAGACGTCGCCCACTTGCATGCTTGCGGAATTCTCGCGAATCACCGTCTTGATGCTCTCGCCCATGGAGCCCAGGTGCACGGGGATGTGCGGCGCGTTCGCCACCAGGTTGCCGTCGCGGTCGAACAGGGCACAGGAGAAATCCAGGCGCTCCTTGATGTTGACCGAATAGGCCGTCTGCTGCAGGCGCAGGCCCATCTGCTCGGCGATGGACATGAACAGGTTGTTGAACACCTCGAGCATCACCGGATCGACGGTGGTGCCGATAGCGCGGCGCTCGGTGCGAGCCTCGACGCGGGTGATCACCATGTGGTTGAGCCGGGTGACCTCGGCATGCCAGCCGGGTTCGACGATGGTGGTGGAGTTCTGCTCGGCAACGATGGCCGGGCCCTTCACGACGTCGCCCGGACGCATGTGTTCGCGCAGGAAGACTGCGGTCTCGTGCCAGGCGCCACCACTGAACATGGGTACGGCCTCTTCCGGCGCCAGCACGCCGTCGCGCGGCGGGAAATTCAACTCCCGCTCCTCGACCGAGGGCGAGGAGCCGACGGCTTCCACCGCGACGCTGCCGACGATGAGCGTGCGGCTGGGCATCAGGAACGAGAAGCGTGTCTTGTAAGCCGCCTCGAATTGCGCAAGCATCGCGCGCTCATCGCCAAAAGGCACCGACAAGAAGGTGTCCGTGCCGTCATACCGTAGATGCACCTGACGCAACACGGTGATGTGCGCTTCGTCGACATTCTGCTCGTGCAGTTCCGCTCTGGCCTCGCGCTCCAGGCCTTCGAGCGCCCGGCGAAGTTGCGGCAGCGAGGCGGCCTCGAGCTTGAGTTCGACCGTCTGCTCGCGCATCGCGGTGAAATCGGCCAAGCCGATGCCGTAGGCCGAGAGCACCCCGGCGAAGGGGTGCAGGAAGATGCGGGTCATGCCCAACTGGTCGGCGACCAGGCAGGCATGCTGACCGCCAGCGCCGCCGAAGGTGTTGAGCACGTAGTCGGTGACGTCATGGCCGCGCGCCACCGAAATCTGCTTGATGGCGTTGGCCATGTTGCCGACAGCGATCTCGATGAAGCCTTCGGCCACCTGCTCCGGCGACGGCCGGCTGCCCGTCGCGGACAATACCTGATCGGCCAGCGCGTTGAATTTTTCGCGCACCACGTCCGCATCCAGCAGTTCGTCGGCGTTATGCCCGAACACGCGCGGAAAACGCGACGGCTGGATCTTGCCGAGCATCACGTTGCAGTCGGTCACCGCCAACGGACCGCTACGGCGGTAGCTTGCGGGGCCTGGGTTGGCGCCGGCGGAATCCGGGCCGATGCGGTAGCGACTGCCGTCGAAATGCAGGATGGATCCGCCGCCCGCCGCGACGGTGTGGATGCTCATCATCGGCGCGCGCATGCGCACACCGGCCACCTGGGTCTCGAACTCGCGCTCGAACTCACCGCTGTAGTGCGACACGTCGGTCGACGTGCCGCCCATGTCGAAACCGATCACCTTGTGGAAGCCGCCCGCCGCAGCGGTGCGCGCCATGCCCACGATGCCGCCGGCCGGACCCGACAGGATCGCGTCCTTGCCTTGGAAGCGCCCCGCTTCGGTCAGGCCGCCGTTGGACTGCATGAACATCAGCTGCACGTCGGACATCTCGCCCGCAACCTGATCGACGTAGCGCCGCAGGATGGGCGACAGATAGGCGTCGACGACCGTGGTGTCGCCGCGCGGGATCAGCTTCATCAGGGTGCTGACCTTGTGCGACACCGAAACCTGGGTGAAACCGATGGCGCGTGCCGCCGCTTCGAGGGCCTCCTCGTGAGCCACGTGGCGGTAGCCGTGCATCAGCACGATAGCGATGGAACGGTAGCCGGCGTCATAGGCCGACTGCAGGTCGCCTCGTGTGCGCTCGACGTCGAGCGGCTTGAACACCGTGCCGTCGGTGCCGATGCGCTCACTCACCTCGACCACCCGGCTGTACAGCAATTCGGGCAGTACGATCTTCAGGTCGAAAAGCCGGGGCCGGTTCTGGTAGCCAATCCGCAACGCATCACCGAAGCCCTCGGTAATGAAGAGGACCGTCTTTTCGCCCTTGCGCTCCAGCAGCGCATTGGTTGCGACGGTGGTGCCCATCTTGACCGCCTCGACCTGCTCGTCGGAGATGAGCTCATCCCTGCCGAGACCGAGCAGGCGGCGGATGCCGGCGACGGCCGCATCCTTGTACTGCTCCGGGTCTTCGGACAGCAGCTTGTGGGTGATCAGGCTGCCATCGGGCTTCTTTGCGACGATGTCGGTGAAGGTGCCGCCGCGATCGATCCAGAATTGCCACTTCGCAGTGCCGTCGGTATTGGTGGCCGTTTCAGGGAACGATGCGCTCATGGTATTGCTCGGCTAAAGGGTGGAGAGAGGATCAGAGCGAGGCGACCAGTTCCGGCACGGCCGTGAACAGGTCGGCTTCGAGGCCGTAGTCGGCCACCGAGAAGATTGGCGCCTCCGGGTCCTTGTTGATCGCCACGATCACCTTGGAGTCCTTCATGCCCGCCAGATGCTGGATCGCGCCCGAGATGCCCGCGGCGATGTACAGCTGCGGCGCGACGATCTTGCCCGTCTGGCCCACTTGCCAGTCGTTGGGCGCGTAGCCCGCGTCCACGGCAGCGCGGCTCGCGCCCAGACCCGCGTTGAGCTTGTCGGCCAGCGGTGCCATGACTTCCTGGAACTTCTCGGCGCTGCCCAGGGCGCGACCGCCCGAGACGATGATCTTGGCCGCGGTCAGCTCGGGGCGCTCGCTCTTGGTCACCTCGCGCCCGACGAAGCTGCTCTTGCCGCTGTCGACCACCGCCTCGATGGTTTCCACGACGGCACTGCCACCGGTGGCGGCGGCGGCGTCGAAGCCGGTGGTGCGCACGGTGATGACCTTCACGGCATCGCTGCTCTGCACGGTGGCGATCGCGTTGCCAGCGTAGATCGGGCGCTCGAAGGTGTCGGGGCTCACAACCAAAGTGATGTCGCTGATCTGCGCCACGTCAAGCTTGGCGGCCACGCGCGGAGCGACGTTCTTGCCCGCGGCGGTGGCCGGGAACAGGATGTGGCTGTAGTCCTTGGCCAGCGCCAGCACCTGGGCGGCAACGTTCTCGGCCAGGCCTTCGGTCAGCGATGGGCCGTCGGCAATGATCACCTTGGCCACGCCGGCCACCTGAGCGGCGGCCTTGCCGGCTTCGGCGGCGTTGGCGCCGGCCACCAGCACGTGCACGTCACCGCCGCAGGCGGCGGCGGCAGTCACGGTGTTGAGCGTGGCGGGCTTGAGGCTGGCGTGGTCGTGTTCTGCAATAACGAGTGTGGTCATGTCTTGTGTCCTCCTCAGATGACTTTGGCTTCGTTCTTGAGCTTGTCCACCAGCGTGGCGACGTCGGGCACCTTGATACCGGCCCCGCGCTTGACCGGCTCGACCACCTTGAGCGTCTTCAGGCGCGGCTTGACGTCCACGCCCAGGTCTTCGGGCTTGTAGACGTCCAGCGTCTTTTTCTTGGCCTTCATGATGTTGGGCAGCGTGACGTAGCGCGGCTCGTTCAGGCGCAGGTCGGTCGTGATGACGGCAGGCAGCGTGAGCGTCAGCGTTTCCATGCCGCCGTCCACTTCGCGTGCGACGGTGGCCTTGTCGGCTGCCAGATCGACCTTCGAGGCGAAGGTGGCTTGGGGCAGGTCGGCCAGCGCGGCGAGCATCTGACCGGTTTGATTGGCGTCGTCGTCGATGGCCTGCTTGCCCAGAATGATCAGCGACGGCTGTTCCTTGTCGACCAGCGCCTTGAGCAGCTTGGCCACGGCCAGCGGCTGCAGCTCTTCGGTGGTCTCGACCAGGATGCCGCGGTCGGCACCGATGGCCATGGCCGTGCGCAGGGTTTCCTGGCACTTGGCGTCGCCGCAGGACACAGCGATGACTTCGGTGACCAGGCCTTTTTCCTTCAGGCGGACCGCCTCCTCGACGGCAATCTCGTCGAAGGGGTTCATGCTCATCTTGACGTTGGCGATGTCAACGCCCGAACCATCGGACTTGACGCGGACCTTGACGTTGTAGTCGACGACCCGTTTGACGGGAACCAGTATTTTCATCCTCATGCCTTTAAAGAATTGATCTGAACGAAGACCGCCCCACCCTGCGATGCCGCCTCGGGATGCAGGTTCGGGCGATCATCAGGGCGCCTGGCGCCCAGCCAGCGCCGCCATGGCGTCGGCCAGCATCACGTGGAGCAGCGAGCGCACCTTGGCTGCGACGGCCGGAAGGTATTCGAAGGGTGGTTCTTCGTTCATGTACAGGTGCTGGCACATCTCGAGCTGGACGGTGTGCACGCCCTGTTCAGGCTGCCCGTAGTGGCGCGTGATGTAGCCGCCCTTGAAGCGACCGTTCACGACATGCACGAAGCCGCCATCATCGCGCGCAACGGCATCCAGCACGGTCTTCAGCACGTCTCGCGCGCAGCTCTTGCCGTCGTTCGTCCCGAAGTTCAGATGAGGGAGCGCACCCTCGAACAGCCGCGGGAGCACCGTCGCGATCGAGTGCGCCTCCCAGACCAGCACTTGGCCGTGAATCGATCGAAGCCGCTCGATCTCCGCCCGCAGTGCATCGTGATAAGGCGTCCAGTAAGCCGCGCGCCGCCGCCCGATCTCCGCCTGGTCGGGTTCGCAGCCCGGCTTGTAGAGCGGCTCGCCGCGGAAGCTCTCGGTCGGGCACAGGCTGGTCGTGGTCTGGCCGGGATAGAGGCTTTCGCCACCCGGTGGGCGATTGAGATCGATGGCATAGCGCGAAAAACGGGCGGCCAGCATCGAGGCACCCATGTCTTTCGCGAAGGCATAGAGCGTTTCGAGGTGCCAGTCGGTATCGCGAAGTGTCCGGCCGACCTCGGAGAATTGCGGTCGGACCTCCTCAGGCAGTTCGATCCCACAATGGGGAATGGAGACCAGCAAGGGAATGCTGCCCCGATGAAGATTGAAGACGGTGGATTCCATACGCCGGCAATTGAGTTGCGAAATGATGTCGTGGGCCTCCTGCGATGAAGGCCGCCCGATGCTGCTGCATGGATGATGAACTTTTCATCAGCCTTGGGTACGCAACTCAACGAGCGCTGATGCTAAGAATCAACGGGCGATATACCGGATCGCGCGGATCCTTTCACCTCTACGCTTGCCGCCATCCACTACTTCCATCAGGACAAAAAGATGCGCAGCTTTGACGCAATCGTCGTGGGGGCCGGCGTCATCGGGACCTCGGTTGCCTATCACCTGGCCCGGCTGGGTTGCACCAAAGTGCTGGTGCTCAATCGCACGCAGATTGGCGCGGGCACTACGTCCCAGTCCAGCGGCATCTTGCGTACCCATTATTCGGTGATCGAGAACGTTCGTCTGGCGCAGGCCTCTTGGCGTGTCTTCAACGACTTCGCGAACTACCTCGGCGACGAAGAGGCATCCGCTGGCATGGTGAAATCAGGCTACCTGATCGCCGCACCCGATGGCCCCAAGCTGGAGGCGCTGCGCTCGGCCCTCGACGCACAACGCGCTCAAGGCATCGAAGTGAAGGAACTGGACGCGCAGCAGGCGTCTTCCCTGCTTCCGATCGCCCGCTTCGACGATGCGGCACTGATCGGCTACGAGCCCGAGGCGGGCTTCGCCGATGCCTACCTGGTGGCGACCGGCTTCGCGCGGGCGGCGCGCCGGCTGGGCGTGAAGATCATGGAAGGCGTTGAGGTCCATCGCCTGCTCATGGATGAAGGCCGCGTGGTCGGCGTCGAGACATCCGAAGGTAGCTTCGCCGCGCCGGTCGTGGTGAGCGCGCAGAACATCTGGGCCAAGGACATCGAGCGGTGGACCGGCATCGAGGCGCCGGTCAAGGCCGAGCGGCATGCGGTGCTGGCGCTCGAAGGCCCCGAGGCCTATACGTACAAAATGCCGGTCTACAAAGACCTGGGCTCGCCCGGCATGCTCTACTGCCGCAGCTACGGCGGCAGCCAGATGCTGGTGAGCGAAGGCACTGTGGGCGAAAAGCTCGATGCGCCGGACAACGAGCAGGGCGACATCAGCATGGACTACATGGTCGACGTCGGCGCGCAGGTCGCCGAGCGCTTCCCGAGCTATGAGACCGCGGGCATCGCGTCGTCGTGGACAGGCGTCTACGACGTCACGCCCGACTGGAATCCCGTCCTGGGTCGCCTGCACGACGTGCCTGGACTTATCGTCGGCTATGGCTTCTCAGGCCACGGCTTCAAGCTGTCGCCGGCCGTCGGACTTGTGTTGGCGCAATCCGCGCTGGGTCTGCCGACGGAGGTCGACATCGCGCCCTATGCGCTGGAGCGCTTCCGCACCGGCGGCCTGCTGACGGGCAAGTACGGGGTCGGCGCCGTCTCCTGAGCCATGCGGCAATTCAGCCTCTGCCAGCTGGCGCCCACACCGTGGCGAAACGGTGGCGGCCTTACGCGCGAGATCGCGATCGGTACGGCGGATGGGGCCACGGCCAGTGCATGGGACTGGCGCCTGAGCGTGGCGTCGATTCTCACGGACGGGCCGTTCTCCAGCTTCTATGGCATTGATCGCATCGCGACGCTGGTGGACGGCGTCGTGCGGCTGGAGTCTCGCTCATCGGTGCTTGCGTGGACTTCGCAGGGCGAGGCGCATGGTTTCGACGGTGAGGAGAAATTCTTCTGCCGGCTCGGCGGGGCGAGCGCCAGGCTCTTCAATGTCATGGTGCGTCGCGACGCCGTTGTCGCACGGGTCACGACACACGATCGAAGCGTTGCATTCGCGGCATCGGAGGCATTACAGCAACGTTGTGTGCTGGTGCTGAACGGACAGTTCAAGCTGGAAACATCCACTGGCACAGTGTCGCTGGATGCGGAAAATGGCCTGCTCTGGTCTGCGCCGACATCCGCGACGGCAACAATGGTCTCGAACTCGGGTTGCCTTGTCGACGTGCAAGTGCGCCGACGGACAGATCCGTCGACTCGACCCAGGGCGATCGCATAGACTACCGCGCACTCACTTCCATGGACGACTGGCAATGGACTGCCGCCAGAATTCTTCCGAGATTCGCCTTCGGCTATCTCGACGGCAGCGCCGAAGAAGGATGAGCCCATCGCGCCAACATCGCGGCCTGCGAGCGCATCGGATGGACCCCGGCGACCTTGGTCAATGTCGATTCAGTCGACACGCGCACGCCCCTCTTCAGCCAGCACCTGTCGATGCCCGCGGCGGTCGGCCCGACCGGGTTGAACGGCCCGTTTCGATACCAGGCTGACGAACATCTGGCGTCCGCTGCAGGGAAAGTCGGTGTGCCCTTCGTGCTCTCCACTGCATCGACCTCCACGATCGCGCATATGGCCGAAGTCGCCAGCGGTCCCGTATGGCGCCAGCCATACCTGCAGAACGATCGCCGTATCGCCGAGCGGTGGATGCACAGGTGTTGGATTCCGCCGATCGGGGATGCGGATAAAAACTTAGACTGGTTTTATGCCGTAAGTCCAAGACTGATTCTCTCGGTTGTGGAGTTTCACGCTCGTTTGACCCACGTTTCCATCGCGCGCTGCCCGGCTTCTGCACATCGATGCACAGCACAGGCGGCGTGCGCTCTGGGATATAGGTGGGTTAAGCGCCAGTGGAAATGCGGATCACATATGGCCAGAAATCCACAGGCGGTGTACGCACGGGCCGCATCTCGCTCAACCACTTCGTCGAGTTGGTGTCCACGGCGCCTTCGAAGCTGTTCGGGCTGTTCCCGCAAAAAGGCACGATCGCCGTCGGCAGCGATGCCGACTTGGTGATTTTCGACCCGGGAGCGCAGCACGTCATTTCGGCGAAGACGCAACATGGAAACTGCGATTTCACGCTTTTCGAAGGCCAGAGCGTGACAGGGAAAGTGAGAGGCGTGTTGCTGCGCGGCGAACTCATCGTCGACGACAATCGATGGCTCGGAAAAGCTGGCAGCGGTCGCTATGTGGCCCGCGGGGAATCAGGCGGCTGGTAGCCCTGTGCCCACTTACAACTACGCCTGCTCGCGCTGCGGGCCGTTCGTCGAGCGGCGCCCGATGACCTTGTTCGATCGGCCAGTGCCTTGCCCCAGATGCGGAACGGAGTCCGGGCGCGCGTTGAGTGTTCCGGACTTCCTGGGCAAGCGGCGAAGCGAAGATGAGTCGCGGCAGGCTGCAACGCAGAGCGCCAGCTCGCACTATCAACGACTCGGGAACGGTGGCGTTTGCGCCTGCTGCCCACGGCCCGGAGCCTGAGCCTCCAACGGACCTCGTTCAGCGCGGACTTTTTGCTGAATCGCGTGTAGTGCACGTGCGCGAGCAGCCGCTCGGCTGTTGGATTCCGCCGATCTCTGACCCTAGATTGGAGTGCCCCCCACACGCTGCTCAATCTGCCGCAGGCACGCCAGTCCACAGAAGATTTTCTTCGCGCGCAACTGCAGCCTTGAAGATCGGGGACGTCCGGCCCTGGGCCGGCGGCGCCACATCCGACCGACAGGGAAAAGATCGGATGGGGCAGCCGGTTGGTACGCAGCCATCTCCAACTCCGCAACGAAATCCTCCGATCGAGCGGGACAGCCATTCGTTGTCGGCGAATTGCCGGCCGGCTCTCGCGTGGTGGTGCTGGCGGAAGTCGACAGCGAAGCCGACGAGATCCCGTTCGACACGCAGGCCGAACTCACGCTGAAGTAGGTTTACCGCCGCGGCGCCGAGCCGGGCCTGAGCCCTGTGCTGCTCGGTGCCCTGAAGGCCTTCCAACTTCCGGCCGGCGACTTCCATGCGTGGGTAGGCTGCGAATCGGCTATCCCCAAGGCGCTGCGTGCGCACCTGATGGGCGAGCGCGTCGCGAACCCGAAGTGAACGCGGGCCTCGGGCTACCGGCTGGTGGTACAGCCGTTGGTGAGCATGAGGCTCATGGCGTTCTGCCCTGTGTCGGACTGGCCCACAACAGGGTCGGAATTTTGCGTTTGGTAATCGGCCGGATGTACTTGGCCAACGTCACGTCGGACTTGTGGCCGGTCTGCTCGCGTATCTGCCACGGTGCCATGCCGACGTCATTTGCGCAACGAGTCAGAATGACATGCGCACATCGAATTTCTTAGAGCATGGTGAAATCACCTATGCCTGATTTGAGGTGCGCACCTCAGAATTTCGACCATGCAATCGAAATCACCTCTCAAGGTACGCGCCACACTGGAAGATGTGGCCCTGGACGCGCAGGTCAGCCTGGCGACTGCCGATCGGGTGGTGAATCAGCGCCCCGGTGTGCGGGCGGCAACGGTGGCCAAGGTCAACGCGGCGATACGCCGGCTGGGCTACAGGCCGGATCCCGCTGCCGCCCGGCTGGCACGCGCCCGTCCCCGACAGGTGGCGTTTCTGTTGCCGGCTGGCAGCAACCGCTTCGTCGGGTTGTTGAGCGAACAGATCGAGGCCAATACCGAATGGATGCGCGACCAGCGCATCGAATCGGAGGTTCTGTCGGTCGACGTCTTCAACCCGGCTGAACTGGCCAAGGCGCTGCTCGCGCAGAAGGGCCGCCGCGATGCCGTGATGGTCATGGCCCTGGACCATCCCGTAGTTCGATCGGCGATCGACCTGTTGACGCAGGCCGGCACAATCGTCATCACACTCGTCTCGGATGTGCCCTCGTCCATCCGCCAGCACTACGTGGGCATCGACAACACGGCGGCCGGCCGCACGGCTGCCACACTCATCGGCCGTTTCGTCGGCAAGCGCCCGGCCAAGGTGGCCATTCTTCTCGGCAGCTTGTCACTTCGGGACCATGCGGAGCGCTACTTCGGCTTCAACCAGGTGATGGCGCAGGATCACCCGCATCTGGTCGTGCTGCAGCCACTCGAAGGGCAGGACGATCCCGTGCGCAACGAAGCGCTGACGACCCAGTTGCTCCGAGCCCATCCGGACCTGGTTGCGATCTACAGCGCAGGTGCCGGCAACGGCGGCATTTCCGTCGCGCTTCGCGCAGCCGGCCGCGCGCTGGAGACGGTGTTCGTCGGCCACGAGCTCACGCCCGACTCTCGGGCGGACTTGCTGCACGGCACGATGGACGCCGTCATCAACCAGGACGCCGGCCACGAGATTCGCTCTGCACTGCGGCTGGCGCTAGCTCACTGGTCCAAGGGGCCGGTACTGGCGGACCAGGAACGCATCCGCATCGACATTTACCTCAAGGACAACCTGCCGTGATCACGTTGGGCCTCGACCTGGGCACTTCAGGCGTGAAGGCACTGCTCCTGGATGGCGACACCACCGTGGCCACCGCCACGGCGTCGCTGACGGTGCAGCGGCCTGCGGCGGGTTGGTCGGAACAACACCCCGAGCAATGGTGGCAAGCCACCGAGCGTTGCCTCGACCAGTTGGCAGCCGCGCATCCCCGCATCCTGGCGGCCGTGCGCGGCATCGGCCTCTCGGGTCAGATGCATGGCGCCACGCTGCTCGACGCGAACGACGAGGTGCTCCGTCCCTGCATCTTGTGGAACGACGGGCGCAGCGCCGCGCACTGCGCACAACTGGAAGCCCCGAACCTCGAACTGCGCCGGCTGGCAGGCAATCCCGCGATGGCCGGCTTCACGGCACCCAAGCTGCTTTGGGTGCGCGAGCACGAGCCCGAGGTGTTCGCGCGCATCGCCAAGGTGCTGCTGCCCAAGGCCTGGTTGCGATGGAAGCTCACGGGCGAATTCATCGAGGAGATGTCCGACGCTTCGGGCACGCTGTGGCTCGACGTGGCTCAGCGCCGTTGGTCGCCC
Organism: Variovorax sp. BGA-UO-ETr-C22; assembly: GCF_059567965.1. Lineage (NCBI taxonomy): Bacteria > Pseudomonadati > Pseudomonadota > Betaproteobacteria > Burkholderiales > Comamonadaceae > Variovorax > Variovorax sp. BGA-UO-ETr-C22. The sequence continues at coordinate 16,703 of NZ_JCAQPA010000008.1, read as the reverse complement.
ACGCTGCTGGCCGCCTGCGGGCTCACGGAAGCCCAGATGCCGGCCCTGGTCGAAGGTACGGACCCGGCCGGCGTCCTGCGCAATGAATGGGTTACCCGCTGGCGCTTTGAACAGGTGCCGGTGGTTGCGGGCGGCGCGGGCGACAACGCCGCGGGCGCCGTGGGCGTGGGCGCGGTCAAGGCCGGCGATGCCTTTGTCTCGCTCGGCACCTCCGGCGTGCTCTGGGCCACAACCGCCAGTTTCACGCCGGCGGCCGACCAAGGCGTGCATGCCTTCTGCCATGCCGTGCGCGACGTGTGGCACCAGATGGGCGTGCAGCTTTCGGCCGCCGCGTCGCTGGCTTGGTGGGCACGTGTGAGCGGCGCCACCGAGGCGCACCTGCTCACCGAACTGGACGGCCGTCACACAGGCCCGTCGTCGTGCTGGTTCGCGCCCTACCTTTGCGGTGATCGCACCCCTCACAACGATGTCGACGTTCGCGGTGGCTTCCTGCATCTCTCGGCCGACACCGAGCGGCCGGCCATGACCCAGGCCGTGCTGGAAGGCGTGGCCTATGCCTTCCGCGATGCACGTGATGCGCTCGCCGCCTCTGGCACGCAGCTGCACGAAGCCGATCTGCTCGGCGGCGGTACGCGCTCCGCGCAGTGGAGCCAAATTTTGGCGGATGTGCTGGGGATGTCTCTGCACCAGGTCGAGGGCGGCGAGCATGGATGCGCCCTCGGCGCCGCCCGGCTGGCTCGCGCGGCCGCAGGCGGCGGCAGCGACTTCAGCAAGCCGCGCCGGCTGCGCAGCTTCGAGCCCGACCGTGCCCGCCAACCGCGCTACGACGAAGCGCATCGCCGCTGGCAAGCGCTGTATGGCCTGGCACGCCAGGTGGCGGCTCCGCAGACATCGGCACTTTTTCCTCCAACGGCCAAGGCCGCTTGATCCCTTCAACCTTTCAAGAAGAACCATCCCCTCATGCAGACCCTCGACTCAGCACCCGCGGCGATCGCCAAGCGGGGTTCCTACTTCTCTTTCCAGCAGCCCATCGCCTTTCGCGGCGAAGGCTTCACGCCAACCGCCGGCGAGCCCTTCGCCTACCGCTACTACGACAAGAGCCGGCTGGTGCTGGGCAAGCGCATGGAAGACCAGTTGCGCTTCGCGACCTGCTATTGGCACAGCTTCGTCGGCAACGGCAGCGACCCGTTCGGCGACCCGAGCTTCACGCGGCCCTGGCACGGCGCGGGCGACCCGATGGCGCAGGCGCTGCACAAGGCCGACGTCGCCTTCGACCTGTTCCGCCTGGTCGACTCGCCCTTCTTCACCTTCCACGACCGCGACGTGGCCCCCGAAGGTGCAACGCTGCGCGAATCGAACGACAACCTGAAGCGCATCATCGACGTGTTCGAACGCAAGATGGACGAGACCGGCGTGAAGCTGCTCTGGGGGACGGCGAATCTGTTCACCCACCGGCGCTACATGGCGGGTGCCGCCACCAACCCCGATCCCGATGTGTTTGCCTACGGCGCCGCGCAGGTGAAGAACGTGCTGGAGGCCACGCATCGGCTCAAGGGACACAACTACGTGCTGTGGGGCGGGCGCGAGGGCTACGAGACCTTGCTCAACACCGATCTCAAGCGCGAGCTGGAACAGCTCGGGCGCTTCCTGAACCTGGTGGTCGAGCACAAGCACAAGATCGGCTTCACCGGCCAGATCCTGATCGAGCCCAAGCCGGCCGAGCCGACCAAGCACCAGTACGACTACGACGTGGGCACCGTCTACGGTTTCCTGAAGGCGCACGGACTGGAGAAGGAAATCAAGGTCAACCTGGAGCAGAACCACGCGCTGCTGGCCGGCCACACCTTCGAGCACGAGATCGCGCTGTCCGCCGCGCTGGGCATCTTCGGCTCGCTGGACATGAATCGCGGCGACGAGATGCTGGGTTGGGACACCGACCAGTTCCCGAACAACTTGCAGCATGTGGCGGGCGCGCTGTACGAAGTGCTCAAGGCCGGCGGCATCGGCCAGGGCGGCCTGAACTTCGACTCGAAGCTGCGCCGCCAGTCGATCGAGCCCGACGACCTGGTGTGGGCTCACGCCACCGCGATGGACCTGTGCGCGCGCGGTCTGCTGGTGGCCGAGAAGATGGTGCAGGACGGCGCGCTGCAACGCCACGTGCAGTCCCGCTACCAGGGCTGGGACACGCAGCGCGGTCGCGCCATTCTGCAGGGCGAGTACTCGCTGGAGGCGCTGGCGCGCGATGTCGAAACCGAAGGCGTTGAACCGCAGCCGCGCTCGGGGCAGCAGGAACGGCTGGAGCACCTGGTCAACGGCTATCTCTGAAACCTTGGACCACGAGAGGCAACCACATGGCAAGCAACATCAAGGGACCAGGCATCTACCTCGCGCAGTTCGCAAGCGACACTGCACCCTTCGATTCCTGGGATGCCATCACGCGCTGGGCCGGCGGTCTTGGCTTCAAGGGCATTCAGATCCCCTCGTGGGACAAGCGCATCTTCGACCTTGACAAGGCCGCGGAATCGCAAACCTATTGCGACGAGGTGGCAGGCGTGGCGCGCGAGAACGGCGTCGAGATCACCGAACTGGGCACCCACCTGCAGGGGCAGCTGGTGGCGGTGCACCCAGCCTACGACGAGGCTTTCGACGGCTTTGCACCCGAGGCGGTGCGGCGCAACCCCAAGGCACGGCAGGCCTGGGCGGTGCAGCAGATGGTGCTGTCGGCCAAGGCGTCGCGCCGGCTGAACCTCAAGAGCAACGTGAGCTTTCCGGGAGCGTTGGCCTGGCCCTATTTGTACCCGTGGCCGCAGCGCCCCGCCGGTCTGATCGAGGCCGCATTCGACGAGCTCGCCAAGCGCTGGACGCCGATCTTCGATGCGTTCGAGGACGCCGACTGCAACGTCTGCTTCGAGTTGCACCCGGGCGAAGACCTGTTCGATGGCACGACTTTCGAGATGTTCCTGGATCGCGTGAACCAGCACCCGCGCTGCTGCATCAACTACGACCCCTCGCACTTCCTGCTGCAGCAGCTCGACTATCTTGAATTCATCGACATCTACCACTCGCGCATCAAGGCGCTGCACATCAAGGATGCCGAGTTTCGTCCCACCGGACGCCAGGGCGTGTACTCGGGCTACCAGCCATGGGTCGACCGCGCGGGCCGCTTTCGCTCGCTGGGCGACGGCCAGGTGGACTTCGGCGCCATCTTCTCCAAGATGGCTCAGTACAACTACGACAGCTGGGCCGTGCTGGAGTGGGAGTGCTGTCTCAAGCACCCCGAAGCCGGGGCAGCCGAAGGCGCGGAGTTCATCCGCCGCCACATCATCCGGGTGACGGAAAAGGCCTTCGACGATTTCGCCGGTGCTGCCACCGACCCGCAACAGCTGCAGCGGATGCTCGGCCTGCAGGAAAGTTCGCGATGACCATCGAAGGCGGTTCCGACGCAACCCTCGCTGCGCGCGGCCGGCGCATCCGCCTGGGCATGGTGGGCGGCGGTGAAGGCGCTTTCATCGGCGCTGTTCACCGCATCGCCGCGCGACTGGACGACCACTATGAACTGCTCGCCGGCGCGCTCTCGTCCAGCCCGGAAAAGGCCTTGCGTTCGGCGCATGCGCTGGGCCTGGCCCGCGCCTACCCCGACTACCGCTCCATGGCGCGCGAGGAAGCCGCGCGCGGCGCCGACGGCATCGAGGCCGTGGCCATCGTCACGCCCAACGACCAGCATGCATCGGCCGCCGAGGCTTTTCTCGAAGCCGGTATCCATGTGATCTGCGACAAGCCCGTGACCACCACGTTGGCCCAGGCCCAGCGGCTGCGCGAGCTGGCCCGCGCACGCGGGCTGGTGCTGGCCGTGACCTACAACTACAGCGGCTACCCGATGGTGCGCCACGCGCGCCGCCTGGTGCGCGAGGGCGCCCTGGGCGAGATCCGCGTCGTGCAGGTCGAGTACGCACAAGACTGGCTGACCGAATCTCTCGAGGCCACCGGACAGAAGCAGGCCGCCTGGCGCACCGACCCGGCGCGTGCCGGCGCGGGGGGCTGCATCGGCGACATCGGGACCCACGCCTATCACCTGGCGAGCTTCGTCAGCGGCCTGCGGACGCAATCGCTGTGCGCCGAGTTGAGCACCTTTGTGCCGGGCCGTGCGCTGGACGACAACGTGCAGGTGATGTTGCGCTTTGCGGGCGGCGCGCGCGGCATGCTGTGGGCCAGCCAGGTCGCACCGGGCAACGAGAACGGCCTTCGGCTGCGAATCTACGGCAGCCGGGGCGGCATCGAGTGGCTCCAGGAACAGCCCAACCAATTGCACTGGTCGCCCTACGGGCAGCCGACGCAGATTATCTCGCGCGGCACCGCAGCGGCCAACGCCGATGCGGCGCGCGTGACGCGGCTGCCTTCCGGCCATCCCGAGGGCTACCTGGAAGGATTCGCCACCGTCTACGCCGAGATTGCGCACGCCCTGCGTGCCGCGCGCGACGGCTCGGCGCTGCCGCCCGACGTTGTGTTTCCCACCATCGAAGACGGCGTGCACGGCATGGCGTTCATCGAGGCGGCGGTGCACTCGTCCTCCCAGGGCGGCGCCTGGGTCGAGGTGACGGCATGAAGCGCCACGCGACGAACGCACGGAGGGCGAACCCGTGAGCCTGCGCGTGCGTTTCAACGAGGTGGTCAAAGACTTCGGCCCGGTGCGCGTGCTGCACGGCGTGAGCTTCGAGCTCGAACCCGGTCGCATGGTCGGACTGCTGGGCGAGAACGGCGCGGGCAAATCCACGCTGATGAAAATCCTCTCGGGTTACGAGTCCCTGAGCGCCGGCAGCCTGGAGATCGACGGCGTGGCGCGGCGCTTCGCCAGTTCGCGCGAGGCCGAGGACGCGGGCATCGTGCTGATCCACCAGGAGTTCAACCTGGCCGATGACCTGACGGTGGCCCAGAACATCTTCCTGGGCCGCGAGTTGCGCCGCGGCCTATTGCTGGACGAGGGCCGCATGCGCCGCGCCGCACGCGAGGTGCTGCAGGAGGTTGGACTGCACATCGACCCCGATACCCGCACGGGCGACCTGATCGTGGCCGAAAAGCAGTTGGTGGAGATCGCCAAGGCCTTGTCGCGCCAAGCGCGCCTGCTCGTGATGGACGAACCCACCGCCACGCTGACGCCGTCGGAAACGCAGCGCCTGTTCGAACTGATCGCGCAACTGCGTGCTCAGGGCGTGACCGTGGTCTACATCTCGCACAAGCTCGATGAGGTGGAGCGCATGACCGACGAGATCGTCGTCATGCGCGACGGCCGCTTCATCATGCGCGGGCAGACGGCGCAGCACACGAGGCACCAGATGGCCACCCTGATGGTGGGCCGCGAACTGTCGGACATGTTTCCGTCCCGCCTCGCGCCGCCGCCCTCCGAACCCCTGTTGTCGGTACGCGGGCTGTCGGTGCCGGGCTGGGCGCACGATGTCAGCTTCGACGTGCGCCCGGGCGAGATCCTTGGCTTCGCGGGACTGGTCGGCGCCGGCCGCACCGAGCTCTTCGAGTCCTTGCTGGGGCTGCGCAAACGCGCCGGCGGCGAAGTGCGGCTCGGCGGGCGCGTGGTGGCCTTTCGCGATCCGCGCGAGGCGCAGCGCGAAGGCCTTACCTACCTCAGCGAAGACCGCAAGGGCTGCGGCCTGCACATCCATATGTCGCTTCAGGAAAACCTGACGCTGATGAACCTGGAGCGCCACGCCAGGCCCTGGCTCGACCCGCGTTCCGAACGCCGCGCGCTCGAGCAGGCCGTGTCCGATTTTGGTATCCGCACCGGCACGCTCGATGCAAGGGCTGGGGCTCTCTCCGGCGGCAACCAGCAGAAGCTGGCCATGGCCAAGGTTCTGCAGCCCGGACCGCGCGTCGTGGTGCTGGATGAACCTACGCGCGGCGTCGACGTGGGCGCCAAGCGCGACATCTATTTCTTGATCCAGCGTCTGGCGGCCGAGGGCCGCGCAGTGGTCATCATCTCTTCGGAGTTGATGGAGTTGATCGGCTTGTGCCATCGCGTCGCAGTGATGCGCGCAGGCGCCCTGCAGGCCACCCTGGACGCCGACAACCTGACCGAAGAGGAGCTTATCGCCCATGCCACCGGCACTCACTGATTCCATGCAAACCGCCGCCCGCCTACCTGACCCCACCGCGCCGGCGGCTGCACGGCAAGCCGCCAGACAACTGCGCGTGCGTCTGCGCGACGCGGGTCCCGTCATCGGCCTGGTGTTGCTGTGCATCGCCGGCGGCTTGCTCAACCCGGACTTCGCGACCTGGGACAACGCGATGAACGTGCTCACGCGCACCGCGTTCATCGGCATCATCGCGGTGGGCATGTGCTTCGTCATCACCTCGGGAGGTATCGATCTCTCCGTGGGCTCGATGGCCGCCCTCATCGCAGGTTCCGTGATCATGGTGATGAACTGGGTCGCGCCTCTTGCGGGCAGCCCGGGGGCCGCGGTGCTGGTCGGCATGGCCGTCGCATTGACGCTGGGCGCCGCGTTCGGACTGGTGCATGGCCTGCTCATCACGAAGGGGCGCATCGAGCCCTTCATCGTGACCCTGGGCACCCTGGGCATCTTCCGTGCGTATCTCACCTATTTCTCCAATGGCGGGGCGCTCACGCTGGACAACACGCTGGCCGATGCCTACGGTCCGGTCTACTACGGGGCCTGGCTGGGCGTGCCGATCCCGATCTGGGTGTTCGCGGCGGTGGCACTGGCCGGGATGCTGCTGCTCAACCGCACCAGCTATGGCCGCTACGTGCAAGCCATAGGCTCGAACGAGCAGGTGGCGCGCTACGCGGCGGTCGCGGTGAACCGAATCAAGATCTGGACCTATGTGCTGCTGGGCATCTGCGTGGGCGTTGCCACGCTGCTCTACGTGCCGCGTCTGGGCTCGGCATCGCCTTCCACCGGCCTGCTCTGGGAGCTCGAAGCCATTGCCGCCGTGATCGTCGGCGGCACCGCGCTCAAGGGCGGGAACGGCCGCATCGTGGGCACCGTGATCGGCGCGGTGCTGCTTTCCGTCATCGGCAACATCCTCAACCTCACCAGCATCATCAGCGTCTACCTGAACGCGGCGGTGCAGGGCTTCGTGATCATCGTCGTGGCCTTCCTGCAAAGAGGGCGACGATGAACTTCCGGCTGCGCAGCCCGTCGGGCCGGCGAGCCATTCCCGCCTCGAAGATCCAAGAAAGAAGGAGACATCCATGAACAGAAGAATTTTCTCTTCCATCGCATTGGTCGCATGCGCGCTGGCCAGCGCACCGACGTTCGCCGCCGACAACAAGCTGGTGATGGGCGTGTCGGTCCCCGCAGCAACGCATGGCTGGACCGGCGGCGTGGTGTATTGGGCCAATCGCACCAAGGCCGAACTGGAAAAGCAGTACCCCGGCGCCAAGGTGATCGTGAAGACCGCGGGCTCCGCCACCGAGCAGGCCAACCAGGTACAAGACCTCCAGACCGTCAACAAGATCGACACGCTGGTGATCCTTCCCTTTGAATCGGCGCCGCTGACCAAGCCGGTGGCCCAGGTGAAGAACAAAGGGGTGTTCGTGACGGTGGTCGATCGGGGCTTGACCGACACGAACGCGCAAAGCGCCTACGTCGCGGGCGACAATCCCGGGTTCGGCAAAGTCGCCGCCGAGTACATGGCCAAGAGGTTGGGAGGTGCAGGCAACCTCGTGATTTTGCGCGGCATACCCACCGTCATCGACAACCAGCGCGTCGATGCCTTCAACGAAGTGCTGAAGGCCCACCCGAACATCAAGGTGCTTGACGCCAAGCATGGAAACTGGAATCGGGACGACGCCTTCAAGGTCATGCAGGACTACCTCACGCGCTTCAAGCAGATCGATGCGGTCTGGGCCTCCGATGACGACATGGCGGTGGGCGTGCAGAAAGCCATCGCCCAGGCCAAGCGCAGTGATGTGAAGCTCGTCGTGGGCGGGGCGGGTTCCAAGGACTACATCAAGAAGGTCATGGATGGCGATCCTATCGTCAGCGCCGACGTGACCTATGCGCCGAGCATGATCGCTGACGCCATGAAAGCCACGGCCGAGGCCCGTATCAAGGGGAGCGAAATGCCGGCGACGACGATCATTCCTTCGGTACTGGTCACCAAGGAAAACGCTTCCAAATACTACTTTCCGGATTCGCCTTTCTGAGTGGGTTTCCTGGTCGTGCCTCTTTTTGGCGCGGTCCTTTCAAAGATGCATGAAGCCTGGCCAAGCCGTGTGCGACCAATACGAAGAGGCGTAATTTGACGAGCCGACAAAGGGTACTGGCTCGGCTCGGCTCGGCTCGGCTCGGCTCGGCTCGGAAAAATTTAGCAAGGCAGGATTTTTCCTGGGTAATTTCTTGACGGAAATTACTGCGCTTGCGGAGCAGCTGCAGCGAAGTCAACTGCCGGCCCTTAAGTCACGAACGGGGCAATGTTCTTCATTGCCCTTGACACGTACTCCTGCTTCTCGCCTACCGGTGCCACGTAGTGCATCGCACTCTCCGCCGCTTCGGCGCCAACCAAGCGCGCGATCATCCACGTGGCAAGATACTGCGAAGAGAGACATCCTCCCGCCGTGGCCACGTTGCCCTTGGCGACGAATGGCTGATCGAGAACTGCGACGCCTGCTTCCTCGACCCAAGGCTTCGTGAGCAGGTCGGTACAAGCCGGAACATTGCCAAGAAGTCCGAGTTTGGCCAGCACCAGTGTCCCGGAACACTGCGCGCCAAGGAGCTGGCGCGACGGGTCGAATCTCAACTGGGCCATCAGACTCGCATCAGCCACGACTTCACGGGTCTGCATTCCACTTCCCACGATGACGGCGTCAGCTTGGCAGGCGTCTTGAAGGGATGCCTGCGCCTCGAGAATCACCCCGTTCATGGACTTTACGCGCGACGTAGGACTCGCAATCGATACGCGCCAGTCCGGCCGCTTGATGCGGTTGAGGATTCCCAACGCGATCAGCGAGTCGAGTTCGTTGAAACCTTCAAAGGTGAGGATTGCGATGTGCATCGTGTGTCTGTGTAAGAAGTGTCGAAGGACCGATTTGAGGCATGGTATGCCCCCGATTCAGCACGATCAATTTCTTGTCATGGATACACTCCGCTCGCGCTTCGCTGGGCAGCGGGGAGTCCTCTCCACGGCCAGCGGCAGGAAGCCCGCCTAGTAGACGCCGATGATGCGCTTGACGTTCTTCAGCGCTTCCTTGAGAACGTCCATATCAACGGAGCCGAGCGCCAATCGAATCGCATGCGGCACGTGCTCTGAGGTTGAAAACGGCTCAGCCGTCGAGACTGCGATGCCCTCGTGTGCAAGCTCCATTGCAACTTGATCTGCGCGGATGCCCTCCGCCAAGGGAAGCCAAAGAAAGTATGACGCGTGATGGCGTACGCACGGCACATCGGCAAGCACGGCGCTCGCAATTGACTGACGCGCCATTGCATCCTTACGCTTCTCTTTCTCCAATCGTGCAATGGTTCCATCCCGGAGCCATCCGCAAGCAATTGCCGTCATGACACCCGCTGTATTCCAGGTTGTGGCGCGAATTGCTCGCTCAATCGCGGGCACCCATTGGGCAGGCGCGACGACAAAGCCGACACGGAGCCCGGTGGCAACACTCTTGGAGAGCCCAGAGACGTACACCGTGATATCAGGGGCAAGCGCGGCCAGTGGGGCCGGTGAATCTTCTGCGAGATAGGCATACGCAGCGTCTTCGATAATGAGTAACCCGTACTTGCGCGCGATCGATACCAGCTCTTTCCGCCGTCGCGCACTCATGACCCACCCCAGCGGGTTCTGCAAGGTCGGCATCACATAGATGGCGCGCACACGGCGGCTCTTGCAGAGCCTCTCAAGCACATCGAGATCGAGGCCCTGACCTGCAGCGGGCACAGCGACCAGTTCGAGCCGATGTGCTTCAGCCAGCACTTTCAGGCCCGGGTAAGTCAAAGCGTCCACGGCAACCACATCACCCGGTCGGAGCAGTGCCATGACAGTGGTCGCCAAACCATGCTGAGCGCCGCTCACGATCAATAGCTGTTCTGTTTCAACGCTCAGTCCTCGAGTGAGCAGATGGCGCGCCATCATCGCCCGCTCATGCATGCGTCCGCCATGCGGCTGGTAGCGAAGGAGGGATTCCAACTCCGAGTCACTTGAAGCGCAAAGCTGCTGTAGGGCAGCTCTCAGCATTTCCGCCTGACCGGGTAACGTTGGATAGTTGAAGTTCAGATCGACCATTCCGGCTGCAGTCGTGTGCTGATCGATCCCCAGGCCCGCTGGGAGGGAAATTTCCCGAACAAATGTTCCGCGACCGGCCTCCCCGCTGATCAACCCCATCGCTTCGAGCTCGGCATAGACACGCGTCGCCGTCACGAGAGCGAGCCCCTCTTTATCTGCCAACTTGCGATGCGTTGGCAATCGAGTGCCAGGCGGCAAGCGTCCCGATTGGATGCTCGCGGCCAGTGTGTCAACCAGTTGCTTGTATCGGGCTTTAGCCATGGTCAACCTCACTCATGACAAGTTCTCGATTGTCATGCGTTCTCCCCTGCGGCAAGCTAACTGACATCTCCTCCTCACCAAAGGGCCGGGCGCTTCGCGTGAGTCATCTGTGAAAGCCATGTCGTCATGTGTGTTCTCGCACTGCGCCGACCGTGGGGTATGACGCGATGAGCGTGGACACCACTCTTTCGCTGCATTCATAGAGAATGACAGCTTTTTTCGGAGAATTTCACTGAGATTTTCTTAATTTTCGGTGAAATAGACTTATTGATAAAACATAAACTTATTTTATCAATGGGCACTATTTTAGCTTGCAATGAAAGTCATCGTCCTCGGCGGCGGCGTTATCGGAACCAGTACGGCCTACTACCTCGCCAAGTCGGGCGCAGAAGTCACGGTGCTCGACCGACAGCCCGGTCCAGCGTTGGAGACCAGCTTCGCCAATGCCGGCCAAATCTCGCCGGGCTATTCGACGCCTTGGGCCGCCCCGGGCATCCCGCTGAAAGCCATGAAGTGGATGTTCCAAAAGCACGCACCACTTGCAATCCGTCTGGACGGCAGCTTGTTCCAACTGCAGTGGATGGCACAGATGCTGCGCAACTGCTCGCCGGGGCACTACGCGGTCAACAAGGAGCGCATGATGCGCGTCGCCGAGTACAGCCGCGCGTGCCTGCAGCAGTTGCGGGCCGACACCGGCATCGAATACGAGCAACGCACCGGCGGCACGCTGCAACTGTTCCGTACCCAGGCTCAGATCGATGCGGTGCAGCGCGACATCGCTGTGCTGCAAGAATGTCAGGTGCCCTACGAACTGCTCACTGCAGATCAGCTGGCTTTGATCGAACCCAGCCTGGGCCAGGCGCGCGACCGGCTGGCGGGCGGCCTGCGCCTACCCAAGGACGAGACCGGTGACTGCCACCGCTTCACCAATGAACTGTGTTCGCTGGCGCGGGGCATAGGCGTGGATTTCCGCTTCGGGCAGTCGATCGACCGCGTGATGACCGATGGCGGTTGCGTCCGGGGCGTGAGCGTTGGCGGACAGATCCTGACCGCGGATCGCTTTGTGCTTGCCTTGGGCAGCTATTCGAGGGCGCTCCTCCTGCCGTTGGGCCTCAACCTCCCGGTGTACCCGGTCAAGGGGTACTCGCTCACCGTGCCGCTGGTCGACCCAGCCTTCGCACCGCAATCGACCGTGCTCGACGAAACGTACAAGATCGCCATCACGCGATTTAACAACCGCATCCGCGTGGGCGGTATGGCCGAACTCGCTGGTTTCGACTTAAGGCTCGACCCGCGACGACGTGCCACGCTGGAGTTCGTGGTCAAGGACCTATTCCCGGGCGGCGACTTGGCCGCTGCCAGCTTCTGGACCGGTCTTCGCCCCATGACCCCCGACAGCACGCCTGTGATCGGCGCAACCAAGTATCCGAACCTGTTTCTCAACACCGGCCACGGTACGCTCGGCTGGACCATGGCCTGCGGCTCGGCTCGCTTGGTCTCGGACATGGTGACCGGACAGCGTCCGGAAATCAGTGCAAGCGGCCTGGGCATCGACCGCTACGTGGCCGGCAGCGGGCGCCGGCGCGTCACCCAGTCAACGGCGCACCAAGCATGACACGCCCCTCCCGCGCGCGCATCAATCTCGACGCACTGCGACACAACTACCTCTTGGCCAGGCACCTGCATGGCGGGCGGGCGCTCGCGGTGATCAAGGCCAACGCCTACGGCCACGGTGCGGTGCGGTGCGCGCAGGCACTGCAGGACGAAGCGGACGGCTTTGCAGTGGCGTTCCTCAAAGAGGCATCGGAACTTCGTGCTGCCGGCATCCTCTCGCCGATTCTCGTGCTGGAAGGACTCTTCGATGCCGCTGAACTTGCCGCAGCACGAATATTGGACCTGTGGATCGTCGTACACCATGAGGCACAACTGCGAATGATCGAGCGCGACCCGAGCCATGGCGCGCTGCACGTGTGGCTGAAGGCCGACTCCGGCATGGGTCGCGCCGGCTTCTGTCTCGCCGACATGTTCAGTGCCTATGCACGACTGCGGGCCAGCGGTAAGGTGGAGGAGATCGTGCTCATGACCCATTTCGCGCGGGCCGACGAGCCCGACAGCGACGCAACAGCACAGCAACTGAGGGCCTTTGCCGCCGCAACCGCCGAGCTGCAGGGTGACCACAGCCTGAGCAACTCCGCCGGCATCCTGGGATGGCCTGCGGCATCTCGGGATTGGGCAAGGCCTGGCATCTTGCTGTATGGCGCCGATCCGATGCCAATGGGAAGCATGGGGTCGGGCGCGGCATTGCGGCCGGTGATGCACTTCGAGAGCCAGGTCTTCGCCGTGCGCACGCTGCAGGTCGGGGATGCGCTGGGGTATGGCGGCGGTTTTGTTGCAGCGCGACTTACACGGGTCGGACTGGTCGCAGTCGGCTATGCCGACGGCTATCCTCGCCTCGCGCCAACCGGTACACCGGTCGCTGTCGACGGCCGCATCGCACCATTGATCGGACGTGTATCGATGGACATGCTGACGGTCGACCTGAGCGATCTGCCGCAAGCCGGGATCGGCAGCCGGGTCGAGCTATGGGGTGAGCAGGTCGCAGTGAACGAAGTGGCCCGGCGGGCGGGCACCATCGCCTACGAGCTGCTGTGCAACGTCAAGCGGGTGCCGCTTGTCTACGAATCGTCCTGAGCGCATCCACGGCGCGCAGCGATTCCACTACGGTGCGTCTGGTGGACGAGCTTGCGAAGTGGAACAGCTGCGATGGATTCGTGATGACGAGCTCGTGCGAGGCCAATGCGAACAACTATGGGGTCTTGCCAGCCAACGCAAGTGACCACGCTCCCGGGTTTGTACATGGATCCGCCATGGACGGGCGTGATGTTGTGCGTGAGCGAGGAAAGCCAAATCCAGGCGCCTGAGCGCACGCGACCTTTGCAGCCCCGGCCCCCGAGCGGTGCACCCGCGACTACGAACGTCATGGCTTGGTCAGGTCGTTTCCGGTCTCAAGCAGGCAGTGTCGGTGGCACGCATGGCGATGGCGCACTGTGTCGGCACGAACTTGCTGAGGACGTGGATTGCGGCTTACGCAGCGAAGCGCCCAAGTGTCGGCGGGCGACATCGCGCAAACGCGCGATGCGGCATTCGTTGGCGTACACGTAGAGGATGAACAAGATCGGACTGGGCGAGTACCGCAGCACGCGTGTGCGGTGGCTGTGCCTGCGGTAGCAGCGCATCACCGCTCATTGTCCAACCGGAAGGAAGCTTGTCTGCCTCGGCCACCCGGTTGTGCCTGGAAGGGGCTCGCTCCGTGTGAGCACTACACCGGCCGTCGGGGACTCCACCTTCAACGGCGCGCCTGCGGCGGCCAGGGCGAAGGCTGTACATCGCTTCGTTTGCGCCGGCAATGGCGCCCACCATCAGCCCGCCCGCAAGGGGGCCGCGTTGATCGCCAGTTGCGCGGCGAACGCCCGCTGGTAGGCCGGCCGTGCTTCGCCACGAGCGACATAGGCGGCCAGCCTGGAAAATTCGCTCAGTAGGCCGGACGGTCTCAGCCAGAGAAGCACCGACACCATCAGCAAATCGCCCGCACTGAAGCCTCCGTCGAGCCAGTCGCTGTCACCCAGGCGGGCGGCGAGTTGGGTTAGCCGGACACGAACCCGGTCCTGGACGAGGGGCAGGCGCTCGTCCTTCCAGGGCTTGTCGCCTTCCGCGAACTTGACAGTGACGAGTTCGAGGATGGGAGGCTCGACCGTATTGAGTGCCGCGAACATCCACGTGATGGCGCGCGACCTTGCGTTGGCATCGGCGGGAAACAGCCCCGGGTGGCACTCCGCGATGTGCAGCACGATCGAGCCGGTCTCAAACAGCGTGAGGTCACCCTCCTCGTAGGTGGGTATCTGGCCGAAGGGGTGCAGCGCCAGATGCGCAGCCTCTTTCATTGCGCGCAAGGACATCTGGCGCACCTCGTAGGGCAGGCAGGCCTCTTCCAGCGCCCAGCGCACGCGCGTGTCGCGCGCCAGACCTTTGCCGCCGTCGGGCGACCGTTCGAAGGCGGTGATGGTAATGGTCATCGCGAGTGTTCTTTCGACGCACTGGGCGCCGGCCAAGTTGTTTGTGAACCGGTCAATGCCAGACGATCACACGCGTCCTTGACGTCCCGAGGGAGTCGTGACGTCGCTGCGCGACGGCGCAGGTTGGCATGGCGGGTACTAGCCGATAGTAGCCAGTCGCCCTCTGCGAACCTGGCAGTGCGGACCGGTCGAAGACGCTCGCGAGCGAAGTCGGAAAAAGGTGGCACTGCCTGCAAAAACTGGCTCAGTTTCCGTACATGGACGCCCCCGGAATTTGCCAGGCTTTCAATTCATGACGGCTCGAAGGAAAAGATTGCACCCGTACATTCGGACTCGATTGCGGCTTGCGCCGCGGTCCCTGATGGGATTCGCTGGTTGACGCCTCTATCGGTCGGGCGCACTTTGCGTGCTTCGGAAACTGCGGGCTTTGCCAACCACGGTCTGACCTGTCTTGCCATCACTTCATGATCGCCTGAGCAATCGGAGGTTTGCTCTCCCTGTCTTTGTTCTTGCTTTGCTGTCGTCTCAATGCGATTCAGGTGGCCTCAACCGTTCGTGGGTAGCCTACCTCGTAACGCCGGTCATGGGCTAACAACGCCCAGACGATGCGTGCGTTCTTGTTGGCCAATGCAACTGCTGCCACGTTCTTGTTTCGCCGGCTCACCACGGCGCTAACCCAACTGCAGGGCTCTGGTTTTTTCGCGGCGTGATAGATCACCGATCTTGCACCGTGTATCAGGAGTGTTCGAAGGTAGGCATCCCCGCGCTTGCTGATGCTCAGCAGATTGGACCTGCCGCCGGTGGAATGCTGCTTTGGAACAAGGCCTAGCCATGCTGCCAGTTGACGACCATTGTCGAAGTTCCTCGCGTCTCCGATGGATGCAATCAGCGCGCTGGCGCTGATGGGGCCGATGCCGGGAACCTGTGCGATCTTGGTGCTGAGAACACTGTTGCGATGCCATGCCTGAATCTGAACTTCGAGCTCATCGACTTGGCGATCGAGTTCTTTGAGATGATCCAGCAAACGTTGCACGAGCACTCGAAACGCGCCCGGCAACTCGTTGCTGGCATCCTCGACCAGTTCCGGCACACGCGCAGCAATGTTGCTGATTCCTTGCGGGATGATGAGTCCGAATTCGGCAAGAAGGCCACGGATCTGAGCCTGTCCTGAATTTTGTGTTCGAGGCATAGCATGACGAGAAGGAGCATGTATGCCAGTGAGCAAGACGAAGATGAAGAACGCGGCGATCGCCGCCAGGATGGCGGCCTTGCCATCGATTCCGAAGGAGCTGATTGACCAGTTCGTCACCGGGCCCATGACCGGCGAGGCGGTCAACGAAGCGACAGCCGCGTTCAAGAAGGCGCTCATCGAGCGCGCCCTGGGCGCTGAGATGTCGCACCACTTGGGCTACCCCAGCGGCGCCAGCAAGCCCGAGACCGGCAGCGGCAACCAGCGCAATGGCAGGAGTGCCAAGACCGTTCTGGCAGGCGACGGGCCACTGCGCATCGAGGTGCCGCGCGACCGCGCCGGCTCCTTTGAGCCGGTGCTCATCCCCAAGCACGAACGCCGTTTCACCGGCTTCGACGACAAGATCGTGGCCATGTACGCGCGCGGCATGACGATGCGCGAGATCCAGGGCTTCCTGCTGGAGAGCTATGGGGTGGAGGTGTCGCCCGAGTTCATCAGCTCGGTGACCGACGCCGTCATGGCCGAAGTCACCGCCTGGCAGGCGCGCCCGCTGGAGCCGATGTACCCCGTGGTCTTCTTCGACGCCTTGCGTGTGAAGATCAAGGAGGATGCGGTGGTGCGCAACAAGGCCATCTACCTGGCCCTGGGCGTGTTGCCCGACGGCACGCGCGACATCCTGGGACTGTGGATCGAGGGCACCGAGGGTGCCAAGTTCTGGATGAAGGTGTTCAACGACCTGAAGACCCGCGGGGTCAATGACATCCTCATTGCCGTCACCGACGGCTTGAGGGGCATGCCCGAAGCGCTGGCGGCGGTGTACCCGGCCACCACGCTGCAAACGTGCATCGTGCACCTGATACGCAACTCGCTGGACTACGCGAGCTGGAAGGACCGCAAACTGCTGGCCGCGGCCATCCGGCCGATCTACACGG